>JQIS01000003.1 GCA_000830175.1 Sulfurovum sp. FS08-3
TTATAGAGAAAAACATCACTTATGGATACGATTGGTAACAGGAGGAGCTAACCGATTAGCCTGTATGAGAGATTATGAACAAGTGCTTTTGTGGTGCAAAACATTTTTGCTTGAAAACTCTTTTTCACCTTATAAGGGCGATACGATTGCCTTTGCACTTTTATTTGATATGAATTTACTTTTTGAAAGCTATGTGTATGATTATCTAAGAAAAAATGGAGATTTTACGAGTATTAAAAATCAAGATAAAAAACACCATTTAGCCTATGAAAATGGAAGTGGAAAGTTTGCCCTTAAACCTGATATCGTGATAAATGGTGGAGAAATTATAATAGATACTAAATGGAAGATTTTAAATGCGGACAAAAGCAATCAAGGGATTTCTCAAAGTGATATGTATCAACTTTATGCTTATGGTACAAAATATGAAACTTGCGAAAAACTCTATCTTGTTTACCCAAAAGATGGAGAAACTCCAGAAAGTAGCTATGAGTATTTTAACGATAAAGAACAAAAGTTGCAACTAAGAGTATGCTTTTTTGATGTTGTGAAGCCAAAAGGAGGGAGTGGTAACTTGTTAATGTGCAATATTATTAATCAAGATTTTAAAAAGATGATAGGATAACAAAAACAAAAAGAGGAAATCGCTATGACTGAGCAAAATAAATCCGATATAGTTATTTATGATGATGGTGAAATAGAACTTAATGTATCGCTTAAAAAAGAAACTGTTTGGCTCAATAGAAATCAAATAGCTAAGCTTTTTGATAGAGATGTCAAAACTATTGGGAAGCATATTGGCAATGTTTTTGAAGATGGGGAACTTGAAAAGTTTTCAGTTGTCGCAAATTTTGCGACAACTGCCTCAGATGGTAAAACTTACAGTATGGAATATTATAATTTAGATGCAATAATCTCTATTGGCTATCGTGTTAAATCTCAAAAAGGGGTGCGATTTCGTCAATGGGCAACATCAGTTCTCAAAAACTATATCCAAAATGGATATGCTATCAACTCTGATAAAATCACAAATGAGAGGTTTAAAGAGCTTGAAAACGATGTCACACTCCTAAAATCAAAAGTGGAGAATATTTCAAATTCACTTGAGGATACAACACTTAGAGTAAAACAAGGGATATTTTTTGATGGAGAAACTTATGATGCTTATGTTTTTATCAACGATTTACTAAGCAATGCAAAAAGTGAAGTGGTGCTTATAGATAACTATATCAGTGAAAGTGTTTTTACACTTTTTAGTAAATATCCAAATCTGAGTATAAAAATCTATACGGGAAATATCTCCAAACAACTCAAACTTGACTATCAAAAATACACTTCTCAATATCAAAATATAGAACTGATTGAGTTTAAAAACTCTCACGATAGATTTTTAATACTTGATAAAAAAGAGGTTTTTCATATTGGGGCAAGTTTGAAAGATTTAGGTAAAAAATGGTTTGGATTTTCAAAGTTTGAGATAGGAACTTTGGATATTTTGGGGAGATTGAAATGATAAAAAGGGAGCTAATGGATGGATGGGCTTTTGAGTGTTGAGGATTTTCTTTGCGGTTTGTTACGAAAGCAAAAGATTATTCCCCTCAAAAAAAGTATGGTATAATATGGCAAAATAAGGAGAGTGCTATGACAAAAAAAATAACTATCACTTTGGAAGAAAATTTAATTGATGAATTATGCGTCACTGCGTTGGAGAATGGGAAGAAAAAAACTCAAATAATCAGAGAAGCATTGCAAGACTATTTTGATACACAAGCGGTCACAAAAACCGTTCAAGATTACAAAATGGGAACTTTGCAAAGAGTATCGCATCAAAATGTAAGAGAATCTCTTGGCTTATGATATAGAGTACGACCCAAAAGCCGTTAAACAACTCAGCAAACTTGACAAATCGGTAGCTTTATTTTTGCTTGATGGGATTGAAGAGTTTGCAAAAAATCCAGTTTTGACCAAAATCAAAAAACTTAAAACACCCTTTGATGGAGCTTATCGGTTGCGAATCGGGGATTATAGAGTTGTATTTTATCAAGAGGATAATCTAATGCTTATCTCTAAAATCGCTCATAGAAAAGATGTTGATTTTTGAAAATATATTTTTTGATACCAAGTGAGCCAATATGAGTAATATAAAAGAGATAGCCATTATAGGGGCGGGGGCGAGTGGGCTTTTTGTCGCTGCTAATCTACGCAACAACGATTTTATCCTCATCGATAGCAACCCCAAAATCGGTGCAAAAATAGCTATTTCGGGTGGCGGTAAGTGCAATATTACCAACGGTTTTGTGGATACTGGTCATTATGTGGGCGATAGCGATTTTATTGCACCTATTTTGGATAGTTTTAGTCCCAAAAATCTCTTGAAGTGGCTACAAGAGAGAGGATTACATCCTATTATGAAAAAAGAGCATCAATACTTTTGTCCCAACAGTGCCAAAGAGATAGTAGAGCTTTTGGGTGCCTCTAGTTCTCCTCAAAATCTGCGTCTCAATACTCTCGTAGAGCAAGTGAGGAGTGAAAATGGGCTGTTTGTGATAGCGACCAATAGAGGTGTGATTAAAGCCAAAAAGTTGGTAGTGGCTTGTGGGGGATTGAGCTATGCCACGATAGGGGCGAGTGATATAGGCTACACTATCGCACAAGATTTTGGGCATAGTGTAGCCAAAACCTCTCCTGCTTTGGTGGGCTTTACGCTCCAAAAAGAGCAGTTTTTTTTCAAAGAGCTTAGCGGAGTAAGCACTCCCGTGGTTATCACTGTAGAGGGGAGAACCTTTAGCGGTTCGCTACTCTTTGCACACAAAGGTATTTCGGGTCCAGCGGTGCTTAATGCCTCACTCTATTGGCAAAAAGGCACGATGAGTATAGATTTTCTCAATGGCTTCAAGCTAAGCCAACACCGCAACGCTAACAAATTAATCAGTACGCTTTTGCCTCTACCCAAACGACTTACTAAGGCTTTTTTGGTACAATTTGATTTAATCGATAAGCCCATCAAAGAGCTTAAGCGAAATGAGTTAGAGGTGTTAGAGCAACTAAGTGCCTATACGTTTGCTCCTGCGGGAAATTTTGGCTACTCCAAAGCCGAAGTGACGCGTGGAGGCATCCGTACCGATGAGATAGACAAGCACACTATGCAAAGTCTTTTGGTGGATAATCTCTACTTCATCGGTGAGGTACTCGACGTAACGGGGCAACTGGGTGGATATAACTTTCAATGGGCATTTAGTAGTGCCTATCAATGTGCAAAGGATTTGAATGCGAATTAAATTATTAGTGGTTATGGGCGTTTTATTATTGTTAAGTAGCTGTACGAGTGTTATCGTCGATACTAGCGGATGGAGCAGTGGCAACAAGAGTGCCTTTATGAAGATATTGCATGAGGATAAATACCTCTCTATTTGCAACCAAACCACGCTCTACAATCAAGTAAAGAGTTCGGACGATTCTAAATTATTAACCAAAATGCTTTTAGCCTATACTCAAAATCTAGCCAATGGGTGCATCAATATCAAAAGCTTCAACGCCTCACAAGCGACCAAAAAGCACCGTGATGTAGATACCAATTACCAATTTGATTTTCAAAAAATCAATGGCAACACTATCGTTGCACAACTCCAAAAGGGCGAAACGATTGAGAATATCCTAAAGCCCTACATTCCTACCCATCCAGAGTTTTTTGCGTTGGTCAATAAGTACAAACTTCTCAAAGCCAGTGGCAAAACCGATGCTAAAACGTTGCATAAAATCCGACTTAATATTGAGCGACTTAAGCTTCTTACACCCCATTTGGGTCAAAATTATGTGATGATTAACGTACCTGAATTTACCATGCGTTTCGTAGAAAATCAAAAAACAGCGATGAAGTTTGGGGTTGTCATTGGCAAATACGAGAAGCAAACCCCTATTTTTAGCTCCGCTATGCAATACATTGTCGTCAATCCTACATGGAATGTACCCGATTCTATCGCACGAAAAACCATTATCCCTTATGTACGAAACGGCTCGGGCTATTTGAACTCACGCAACATGGTAGCCAAAAAATGTTACGATTTAAGTTGCGAATCCTTTAACCCCGCCTCTATTGATTGGACACCCTATTTGCAAAACAAAAACAAGCCAATTCCTTATAAATTTATCCAAAAGCCCTCCAAAGGCAACGCTTTGGGACGAGTGAAGTTTATTTTCCCCAACCACTACGCCGTCTATATGCACGATACCAATGCCAAAGAGCTTTTCAAAACCCGTACCCGTGCCTCTCGTTCACAAAGCTCTGGGTGTATTCGTTTGGAAAAACCGCTTGATATGTTGCACCATGTAGCCGCTAAATATACCCACGAATCGCCCAAAGCGGTAAAGGCTAAATACAACTCCTACAAGACCCACAATATCAATCTCAAAGCTCCTATACGAGTCCACACCGTTTATCTTACGGCGTTTGTGGATGATTGCGGGGATTTGATTATGAGTGAGGATCTTTATGGATTTGATGCGTCGCAAAAATTGACGTTTTAGATAAGCTCTATGCCATTTCCACCTTTGGATTTGGCTTCATTGAGTGCTTGGGTGGTACGCATCAAAAGAGTATCTAGGGTATCGCTTGTGCGATATTGCGTTACCCCTGCACTTATGGTAACGCCATCAACGGGTGCGACATCTAAGCATTTGATATGCTCTACAATACGTTGTGCCAAAATCAATGCACCCGAGCTTTGCACTTTGGGAAGAATAATCATAAACGCATCGCCACTGTAGCGACACAAAACATCGGTAGTACGCAAAAAATCTTTTACCGATTGAGCAATTTTAATCAAAACACTATCCCCCGCCTCTTGTCCGTAGAGTTCATTGATTTTATTGAAGCGATCAATATCAAACATAATAAGAGAGAGTTCCGTGGCGTGACGCTTGGCTCTTGCTATCTCCATGTGAATGTTTTGATAAAACGATTCTCTATTGCCCAGTTTGGTTAAAATATCGGTTTTGGATATACGTTCAAGCTCCTCTTGGTAGCGTTTCATAGTCGTAATATCGCTCAATACTACGGTGTAGAGTTCTTGATGGGTGTATATTTTGGAACCCGATTGCGAAAGGGCTTGGACTTTGAGAGCGAAGATATGCTCTTGTTGCTTGTAGTCTATCTTGAGCTGATGCTCTTTGGTTTTGTGATGATAGGCATACTCGACCCAATGGTATCCTCCTATTGTTTTTTGTATAAATCCCTCTTCTTGCACGAAGAGATTGGCGATTGTGTTGTGTGATTTCTCAAAATCCTCCAATGTTTTACAATCCTCAAAAAATTTATAAAAGGCCAGATTGGCATCAATGAGTCGATCGTGATCAAAAATCATAATAATGTCAAGGGTTGAGTTGATAATCTCTTTGAAATGCTCTTTTTGAATAGTGATCTCTTGTTTGTTTTGATAAAATTGTGTAATAAAAAAAAGCACCAAAAAGAGTACCCCAAAAACCCCAAAACCCAAAAGATAAATAGAGTTTTTATTATAAGGCTCAATGGCTTTAATCAAGAGATAATACCCGAGGTCTTGATTGTTTTGTGTGATTTTGTACGGCACAATGAGATGATTTTGATAGATACGGTAGTGCGGTATTTTGAGAAAATAGTTGAGTCCTTTTTGCTTGATAAGCTCTATTTTTTGGCTATCTTCATTGAAGCTTGTGAGGTGATAATCCTCCAAAGCGTGATTGGGCATAGCTTGGGCTATCATTTTTTTGGGGTTTTTAGGCACAAGCATCAATGCGGTAGTGTCTATCTTAGAGAGATAGGTTTGCTTGGAGTTTTCCAAATGCAAAAAAGACTCTATAAGCTGTTTGCTCTCACGTTCATAGTGGGAGGCTTGAAGTGAGGCAATCTCTTTTTGGGTAGATTGCGTAAAGGTGTAGGCACCAACGAATGAAAGGGCGATAAGTAGAGCGTGAGTAAAAAAAGTTTTGAGACTAAACATATTCTTCTTTTTGAATGGAGGTGAATTGAGTAAATGTAGAAATAATTATAATACTTGAAATATTACAAACAACTTATAGGGTCTAATGATTTGGATTTAGGCATTTAAAAATTACCCCATTGAAACAGGTTATTAAAAACAAAATGAGCTATTTTGAGCCGTAGGTTCGGCTTTAGTTGAACATTTGAGGCTATTGAGTCTCTCAAACTTGGCTAAAGCCGAGGCTACAGATTCAAAGTCATTCGTGGTGACGATTTAAAAGAGAGTAAGTTACATTCCAGGCAAACGGAACATACGTTTCATTTTGGAGTTTTTGTAGTACCAACCCCACCCTTTTTTCATCCAATGGCCCAAAGTAAAAAGTGGTATCATCATCGCTTTTTTATCGCTTCGATAGACAAACGCCGCCCCATCACCACTGTCCATAACGCAAAGAATATTAAGATGATCTTGATACCCTTTGAAAGCTTTGGAGTTGCTTTCCATCATTTTGATATTAAAAGCACTGTTTCGTGCCATAACTTCGGCAATATGCCCTTGTTTGGCTCTCCATTCAGGTCCTTCAAGTGCTGCACAATCGCCAATGGCAAAAACTCTCTCCAATGTATTGATTCCATCGCTTACTTGGCAGTAGTCATTGATTTTGATAAATCCTGCATCGTTAAGCGGCATATCGGAGTGGGCTAGGACGGAGTGACCGTCTCCAGCGGCTATAAACATGGTAAGGTCACTTGCGATATGAGTCTCATCTTCAAACATAATGCCATCTTCACTAAACTCTACAATCTTTTTGCCCACTTGCTTTTTGATGTTGAGTTTATCAAAGAAAATATCCATCATGCCCATTGCTCTTTCACCCATTCTAGCCCCTGGCTTCTCCATAGGTGCAAAGAAAGTAAGCTCAAAATTCTCTCTCATGCCGATTTTTTTGAGTTTGTTGTGTACATTAAAAAGCACTTCAAAAGTAGGGCCACCTCGCACATTGGAGCTATCTTTTGGATTGCCTCCAAAGCCCATAGCGATTTTACCGCCCCCTTTGGCAATCAACGCATCGAGACGTTTTTTGATTTCAAGAGACTCTTTGGGGTCGCCGCAGATAGTAAGAGTGTTTTCAATCCCCTTATGTTTCATCTTTCCGCTACCCAATGCTACTACAAGATATTCATAGTTATACTCTTTGTTGTTGGAAAGAACTTTTTGCTCTTGTGTGTTGATGGCGTTGATTTCATCAATAATCACCTCAAAACCATGAGCCTTTGCAAGTTTTTCAAGCGGCATTGAGACGCTCTCAAACGTAGCATCGCCTGTGGGTATCCAAATAGAGGTTGGATAAACATAGAGATAGTCTCGATTGGATACTATCGTGACATCCAATCCATACTCACGCAAAAAAATTGCTGCTTCTACTCCCGCAAGTCCTCCGCCTAAAACCAATACGTGTGCCATATACGTCTTCCTTTTTGAATATAGTGTGAGCCAAAAGCTCTTTGTTGTTTACTCTTTGTGTGTGTCCATAATATAAGGTTTGCCGATAAGTTCATCGCTTACGGTTGCGGTGGTGCGAAAGTAGGTGTATATTCCACCCACAATCAAACACACTGCCACGACTCCCCAAATCACAAATCTCTTCTCACTGGTTGGGATACCGTTGTAATCGTCTAGTTCCTCAAGTGTAGGTTCGCTTTGCAACATCTTCATGGCTCTCTCCTATTTTTTGATAAGGTCGCTTCGTGGATAGACAAAAACGGTTTTTCTATCGACTACAATCTTCTCTTTGTCATCAACGGCGTAAGCTTTGATAGCAAGAGGCAACGGTGTATCTTTGCGTGCATCATTGGCAAGTATTTTGTTGGTTTCCAAAATGACAACCTTTTTCTTCTTTTCACCCGCTTTGAGCGTAAAGGATTCTTTGGGTTGGATAATCTTAATATCGGGATTAAGTACCTCAAAGGTATAGGTATGCTCTTTGCTATCGGTATTTTGGAAAAGGAAAATATAGTCATTTTGTACCTTTCCACCATCAAGTACTTTGTAGAGTCTTGTGTTTTTGTTTACGTTGAGCAACATGTGTTCTTTTTTGCTTCCCATTGTAAAAAGAGCGATCAAAATAATCGTAAGAATGACCGCATAGGCTTTGACTTTGCCTCTAAAGTAGTTAGGCGCTCCCTCACGGCGAATATCTTTGTCACTCGTCCATCGTACCAACGACTCTTTGCCCAATGCTCCCATTACTTCGGTACAAGCATCGACGCACTCTAGGCAGTTGATACACTCTAGTTGCATTCCTTTGCGAATATCAATGTGCGTAGGACAAACCGTCACACAACTTTCGCACGTCGTACACTCCGCATTGCTATTGACACTCAAAAGCTCTTTGGCTTTGTTAAACTTTTTGACTCGACTATTACCATGCCCCTCGTAAATCTCACCACCACGCACGGGGTCATAGATAGCTTGAATGGTATCATCATCGTAAAGCACCGATTGCACACGGCTATAGGGGCAGATATAGACACAAAAATCCTCTTTAAGGAAAACCACATCGACAATCAAAAAGAGAGCAAATCCAATCCAAGCACCCAAGAGTACCGTATGCTCCATAGGATTGGACATATAATCAATAAACTCAGTGGGTGGAACAAAATACCACAAGAAGTTTGCCCCCGCAACAAAAGCCAAAAATGACCATATCAAAATAGCCGCTACCTTTTTGACCTGATTGATAGGTAGTGACATATCGGGATTTTGTTGTTTGTTTTTGATACGTTTACGCAATCCCAAAAGTTTGGTCTCAATTAAGTCACGATAGATAACTCGAAAGATGGTTTGAGGACAAGCCCAGCCACACCACGCACGTCCGCCTACAACCGTCACCGCAAAGATACCCAAAAAGAGCAACATCAACACAAAAGGCATAAGATAAAGCTCTTGCATATCAAAAGCTACTCCCATAAGATGAAGCTTTTTGTGGTCGAAGCTTAACAAAAAGATATGATTGCCATTGATGGTAATCCATGGAATAGAGATTCCTATAATTGTACCAATTAAATAACCCCAGTATCGTTTAACCGAATAGGGAACCCAATCTTTGAGGTACTCTTTTTTAGAGATTTTCTCAGACATTTTAACTCCTTTACATAAGTTAGTAGTATATTTTGAATAAGTATAACACATAATTCTTATAAGAATATTTAATATGTATAATTATTTTACTTTATTTTTTATAAATATTAGATTATTCCAAAAATTAGATAAATTCTATCTTGATACATGATATAATTACGTTGTTAAAATTGCAGGAGAGGCAGTGGAGTATCAACACATTTTAGATGAGATTTTTTTGGAAATCCAACCCTATTTGAATCATGCTTCTCACTCTGGTTCGACACTTGACAATGCAAAGAGCGATACTTTTGCCATGAGTTTGCACCTTCTTGATGGCACAAGCTATCATGTGGGTGAAAGTGAGCATAAATTTTCCATCCAAAGCATCTCGAAAGTTTTTAGCTTCACTGAAGCGTTGCGTATTTATGGAGCCGATATTTACACACGAGTAGGCAGAGAACCCTCAGGTGACCCCTTTAACTCGCTCGTATTGCTTGAACACGAAGAGGGTATTCCTCGCAATCCTTTCATCAATGCAGGGGCTATTGTGGTAGCTGATGCCCTTTTGTCACACTATGGCAATGTGGATGAGGCTTATAGCAGTATTGAGCAGTTGATACGCACGGTGTGTGGAGACAAAACCATCACCTTTGATAGAACCGTTTGGTTTTTGGAGTATCGCAACGGGCATCGCAATATGGCTTTGGCGTATTTGATGAAGAGCTTTAACAATCTTCGCAACAGTGCAGAGGATACCGTCAAGCTCTATTGCAAATACGGCTCGATTATGATGAGTACCGCTTTGCTCTCTCGTGCGATGCTTTTTTTGGCCAATCACGGCATTGACCCCACAACCAACGAGCCTATTATCACCTCCTCCAAAGCCAAACGTATCAACTCATTGATGCTCACCTGCGGTCACTACGACACAAGTGGAGATTTTGCTTTTCGAGTAGGATTGCCTAGTAAAAGTGGCACAGGAGGGGCGATTGTAGCGGTTGTGCCTCATGTGATGACCCTTGCTGTTTATGCTCCAAAGCTCAATCAAAACAGCAACCCTTCAGTAGCCATAAAGGCTTTGGAGCTTTTTGCACACAAAACATCTTTTTCTATTTTTTAAAGGTCTTATTATGAAAATTATCCTTGCGTTAGTGCTATTGATTGTCTCTATTTTTGCCCAAGAAGAACCCAAGCAAGAGCTATGGGATGTACGAAATATTTGGATGAAAGTCTATCTCAACAACAAAAACTACAACACCATTATCAACAACATCACCGTGACAGAGCGTAAATTAGCCAACAAAAACAACCCGCTTAGCGTCCTTGAGGATTTGCAACAAAAGCTTAATCTCTACAAATCCAAACTAAGCTTTTACAAAAAAGATAGCAACTTTGATGTCATTTTGCGTCCCTACAAATACACATTGGGCGATATTACGATTTACGATTTTTTATTTAAAGAGTCGCTTAACGATGTCGAAAAGCTCTTGTATAAATTTAGTCGCCTCAAAAAAGATTTCTATTTAGCCAAAGCCAAGCTCAACGACCACTACCTCCAAGAAAAAAAGAAAAAAAGCAAAACACTTCAATCCACTAAAGAGGATTTGGAGTATTTTATCGAATACAGTGACAATGTCGAAAAGGTACACCATGACCTTATCGATACCAAAGAGGAGGTTGTTACCAAATACCAAGAGTACAAGGTAGAGGTTTTTACCCAGCATCTTATGACATTGGCGATACTCTTTATGCTCTATCTGCTCTATCGCTTTATTTGTGCTATTGTCAAT
Source organism: Sulfurovum sp. FS08-3 (assembly GCA_000830175.1). Classification (GTDB taxonomy): domain Bacteria; phylum Campylobacterota; class Campylobacteria; order Campylobacterales; family Sulfurovaceae; genus FS08-3. Next base: position 10,871 of record JQIS01000003.1, read on the forward strand.
TATTTGAGCTTTCGCAGCAAAGAGCCTGAAAATTACAAAAGCTACCGCAAAATCCTCTCGACGCTTTTTGTGAGCTTTATGATGATCTTTTTGGCGATTCGCTACATCGACGATTTGGCCTATATGCTTACATTCTTAGGGGTTGTGGCGGCGGCTTTGACATTGGCGGCACGCGAGATTATTATGAGTATCGCAGGGGGAATTTATCTCTTTTTTAGCCACATGATTCGTGTGGGTGATAGAATTATGGTGCAATACGGCAACCGTCACACTATTGGAGATGTAGTCGATGTGACGATGTTTCAAATCAAACTTCATGAAGTCGAAGACTACAACAGCATCAAAGATGTCAAAAGTCTGGGGCGAACCGTCTATATCCCCAACAGCTACCTCTTTACCAATGTCTTTTATAACTATTCGCTCAAAAATCATGGGCTTATCAAAGATTTGATTGAGCTTGAATTTAAACCCGAAAGCGATTTTGATAAAATCGAAAAAATCATTCATTCTATTTTGGACGATATGGGCATGGATCACGGGATAACCTTTACACTCAATGCACTCAAAACGGGTATTATTGCGCAAATCTCCTATCAAACCAACTACAAAGAGGCCTCCAAAAATAGAGGTAAAATCACCATAAGACTCTACAAAGAGTTCTCTAATTATGATGATATTGAGATCAAACAAGCCAAATAGAGGAAAAGTATGGATTCATTTTTGTTAGAGTTTAGTATGTTCCCTACCGATGTAGGCGAGAGCAAGAGTCATTATGTTGCTGAGGTGGTAAAGGTTGTCAAGGAGAGTGGCATTGCCTATCAGCTTACGCCTATGGCGACTATCGTGGAGTGTAGCTCTTTGAGCGAGGCTTTTGATTTGGTGCAAAAGTGCTACAGCGTACTCGATGCTATGGGGTGCAATCGGGTCTATAGCGTATTGAAGTTTGATATTCGCAAAAACTGCTCCCATCGACTCCAAACCAAAATCCAATCCATTGAAGCCAAAATCGGAGAAGTATCTCGGTAGATTAACGAGGAAAAACTTTAAAAAAGTGTGATATGATACTATTAAATTAATGTAGATAAATTCTAAAGTATAATCAACAAAAATCAAGGAGTTCAAAATGTACGCCGTTGAATTTCAAGCACCTATAGAAAATGGCATTGTCCATATACCAAAACAATTTCAAGATATACAAAATAGAAAAAAAGCAACTTTTGTGGTGATGTATGAAAGCATAAGTGATACAATTCAAAAGGAGGTTGTACAATCACAACTTGAGGAGTTTCGCAGATTAAGAGCTAAATCCAATAATCAAATAGAAGCAACAATGGAACGTGCTACAAATATTGATGAAATGGTAGATGATGGTATTTTTTGATACAAATGTTTTAATATATGCTTTTTGTAAAAATACAGACAATAAAGAACAACAAGATATATCAGTAAAATTATTTGATGAAGCAATAGAAAATCAAAATCTTATTGTATCGGAACTGATACTTTGTGAATTTGCTTTTATCTCAAACAAACTAAGAGAAAATAAAAATAATATTGATGATAATTTAAAATTTCTATCAACATTTTTAAAACAATCAAATCATCATATAAATCTTAGAATGACAGAAATATTAAAAGAAACAAGTTTATATATGAGTTCATTTGATGTAAATCATTTAGCGTTTTGTGAATACTATAACTCGAAACTATTTACATTTGATAAGGACTTTAAAAAACTTCAACACCTATCTAAAATCAAACTTGTTATTCAATAGCAAATCAACTTCAAACGACTAAAATGAACATTTTCGCCCATTACATTATCGTTGTTTGCGTAGTATCTCTTGGATTACTTTTTCAAATCCCTCTTTGCCATCGATGTGTGCTTGAATGCTCATGGCAAGTCCCATAAACCATTGTGTCTCTTCTATTTGAGGGAGCGATTGGGTGAGTATCTCTAGGGGGTCTTTGTTCCATGCCAATGTTCTATCGTGTAGTTCCCATCCTAGCTCTCTAAGAATATAGGCAAAAATTTGATGGAGCAGTTGGTATCCGCCTTGTAATTTGGCGTAATCTTTGGATTTTTCTAATTTTTGGATGGTTTTAATAAGCTCTTTGCGTTGGTTTCTATCGTATTTGGCTTTGATAGCATCAATTATCGCTTCGTTTGTCATGCAGACTCCTATAAAAAATTGCGAGTATTATAACATAATCTCTGGCTTTGAAAAGAGTAAAGGAGTAGCATTTGCGAAGCTCTATAGAGAAAAAATTTCTCTATTAGCTTGAGTAGAGTGAGTAGAGTCTATCCTCTTCCATTTTGAAGCGTTTTGCCAAAAGATCATGGATGTTTTGCAAATCGTTTAAAAAGTTCTCTCTGTTGTTGTCGTACGATTGTCGATTGGTATATTTTCGATTGAAAAATATCGCCTCTTTGGTGATATTGGTCATCTCATCTTGAATATCTTCAACAAAGGCTTTGTGTGTCTCATCTGTACCGTATTTGCTCTTCAAATAGGTATAGAGCTTATTGTCTTCTACCATTACATGAATCTCTAGTGCTACCTTGAAGTCGTTGAGCAACTCGCTGGTTTTTTTATGCACATTGGGATCACTCGTAAAACTCTCTTTAATTTGTGGGAAAAAACCAAGCAACTCGGCGTGATCGTTTTTGAAATCCTCAATGAGCTTATCGTTATAGTTTGTCTCTTTCTCAATCTCAGATCCATCTACTGTACCGTCTTTATTTTTTTTGAATTTACCCAAAAGTTTTTTTACAAAACCCATTGTTAGTTCCTTGTATTGGTTTTCTACTGATATTATATCAAGTAATTGTTTAGATAGGAAATATTTTTATAACAAATATTGTACAACTTTTTGATATAATTGCGTTTTATATTAAAAATAAGGAATATTAATGGAAAAAATGATTTTTATGGACAAGTATCCTATCTATGAAACGACCCTAAACAAAGCCGATACTCAGTACAAAAGTGTCGAATCGGTAATGGATTATCTCAAAGCAAAGATTGAAGCCGATAGTGTAGCTGCCTATATTGCTCAGTTTGATCCTTATGCTCATACGCTTTCGCTAGGCGGTGAGATAGATGCGACGATTGTTGAAGCCAAAGAGATTATTTTTTGTTTTGGTCAAAAGTTACCAAATGCTACCATTGTGGCGGTACGTCCCCGTGCTATTGGTGTCATCGATAGGGGTGAGGATTTGGTCATCAACTTCATGGAAGCCCCCAATGAGCCTTCTACCAATACAATGATAGCATGGATAGAAGAGTTAAAAAATTAAATTTTTCCAAAAAAGAGAAATTTTTTTAATTTAAGAGTAATTTTATCTTATTTAGAGTACAATTTGAATGTACCAATTAAAATTTATAAGGAAAATAAATGGCAACAGTAACTTTTAAAAATGACATCGTATGTAACCTTGCAGGAAATGAAATCAATGTAGGTGATACAGCACCCGTAGTAACAGTAGTAAACTGTAACCCAATGCTTCAAAACGAGCAAATTGGTGGTGAAGGTAAAGTTCAACTCGTCGTTGCAGTGCCATCATTAGATACAGGCGTGTGTGACGCTGAAACAAGAAGATTTAATCAAGAGGCAGCTTCTTTGGAAGGTGTTGAAGTTATTACTGTATCTATGGATTTACCATTTGCAGCGGCTAGATGGTGTGGTGCAGCAGGAATTGAAAATCTAAAAGTATGTTCAGACTTTAGAAACAAAGATTTCGTTAATGCTTACGGTGTACTTTTGGCAGATGGTCCACTAGCTGGTATCAGTGCAAGAGTTATTTTTGTGATTGGTAAAGACGGTAAAGTAGCTTACAAACAAGTTGTTCCAGAAATTACAACAGAGCCAAATTACGATGAGGCATTAGAGGCTGCGAAAGCTGCAGTATAACTTTTCATAATAAACAATTACTATAACCTCCTTTTGAAAATAGACTTCGGGCTTCCTTTTTTCTCCTCCTCCTTTTTAGGGAAGCCCGAAGATATTCTTTCTTGTTCTCAAAAATATTCAAATCATCCTATCTCCTAAAGCGAATTTTTGTTAAACTACTTTAAATGATTTTTTATTGAGGAACACTTATGCGTTTTGCTCTGATCTCTTTTTTTGTTGTGTTGATAGTTACAAGTTGTACCCGTTACGATATGCCCCCTGGTATCAAAGTCACTCCTCAAAACGGCAAATACCCAATGGCTCAATGCCTCAAAGAACTCTCCACTTCATCGGAGATTGATGCTTCAAAAGTTGTGGATAAAATCCGTGTTTTAAAATCCAAACGTACCATGGAGCTTATCAAAGGCAATCAGATACTCTATCGTTTTCCTATCTCACTAGGCAAAAATTCAGTAGGTCACAAGCTTGTCCAAGGCGATTTCAAAACCCCTATTGGACACTACAAAATCGTACAAAAACGATGCGACCCCAAATATTATCGCTCCATTCTCATCTCCTATCCCGACCAAGAAGATATTGATAGAGCCAAAAAAAATGGGGTTAAGGTGGGTGGTGATATTACTATTCATGCTCAACCGATATGGAATGCCGATGGACACGGCGATAGGCAAACGCTCACAAAAGATTGGACCGAGGGTTGCATTGCTATTACTGTAGGAGCGATGAATATTCTATGGGCATCGCTCAAAAATCAAACACCCATAGACATTCACCCCTAATGGCATACACACAAGCTCAAATTGACAAATACAACCGACAGCGTTACATTACGCATCTTGAAAAGATTACCAAAAATCTCTACAAGATGTTGCGTGAGGAGAGTACAACCCAAGAGAAGTTTATCAACAAATTTCACGAACTCAAAACCGCTCTCAACAAACTGCCCCAAATTGAGCTTTACACTTCGCACCACAAAGAGATTGTTGATTTTATCAATGCCTTTTACAAAGAGGCAACGGGCGAAGATTTTGTACTAGAAGATGTGCGACAAGCCCAAATGAGCAATCTTAACCGTCTGCAAAAATCCAAAAACAACAACACCTACAAAAAGCTTAAACACAAAAACTCTTTTAATGAGTGGTAGTTATTCGATACAGATACAAGCGCTCATATAGCCCACAACCGAGCTTTTATCGTGACTGGTATCGTAGCTTGTGCGGTAATCAAGCAGTTGAATGTTGAGATTTTGCTCTTTGGCAATGGCTACTATCGCCTCTACTCCTGCTTTGCCACACGCTTGACATTGTGTCAAAAGCTCTAAATCTTTGTGAAAGACTCCATCAAGACAATGCTTATCAAGCCTCTGGGCGGTCTCCAAATCGTAAAAATGGCTCAAATCGGTACTAATGACAAGGGCGTTGTCCCTATCTTGCAACAAAAACTCCATGAGTTGTTTGAGCTGCTTGTCTGTTTTGCCGTAAATGAGTTCAATAACGGCTCTATCTTTGGAGTAGTGTTTGATAAAAGGCATATGTGTCTCCGTGGAGTGCTCTTTTTGGTGTGCCTCTTCAACAAATCCTATTTCAAACGTATGTGCCAACTCCTCTAAATAGAGCGTATCAATCGATAAATCTCCGCACGGCGAAGCGTAGCGAGTGTAAAAACTCCCGCTTATCCCCCTAAATGCAACGTAGTGACTAGACCCTATGACAATGACCCGTTTGGCTTTGGAGTTTCCTAGAAGTCTATGGGCAATATTGGCACTAAAACCGCTATAGATATACCCAGCATGAGGAGCGATAATGACCCGTGCCTCTTTGTTTAAAAACTCTTTTTTAGTGAGAGCATTTTCCAATAAGCGATTAAAATGGCTTATTTGATCCCTAATCTCATCGCAACTACTGCTGTAGAATCGTCCGCTGTTTTTGGCAACTCTTGTCATCTTTTGCTCCTTTTTTGGCTGTAAAATATTACGATTACTCCACAATCTTTTGGGCTTGATAGAGATAGATTTGAGGATGATGCTTCAAGCAATCCACACTCAATCCTGCTTTTTGGCACAAATGACTAAAAAAGGCATCAAAGTGCGGCAAAGATTCCCATACGAGAGGCAAAAAGGTAGCTCGACGATTGCCATAGTGTAGCACCACGCCATCAATATGGGGACGCACAATCTTTTTGAGTTGGGTTATGTCGTTGTAGTGTATGAGCTTTGGTTGTGTCAAGATAGAGATTTCAATCTCAATCTCTCCAAACTCCTCTTTGGTTAGCGGAGTAAAGCGTGGATCGTGAAACGCCGCTGAGAGTGCATTGGAGATGGTATCTTCTAAAATATCTCGATGAGCCTCTAGTGAGCCAATACATCCTCTCAATTTGGCTCGTTTATTGATTGTCACAAATACCGCTCCCTCCTCTTTGAGCCAAGGGTGAAGCGTGGTAAGTTGGTCTCTATCGATAATTACTCTGTTTTCTAGCTTTTGAGCTATTGCGTCTCGTGCAATTTTAATAAGTATTTTTTTATCTTCCATAGTGCTATTATAACCAATATGATATAATAAGCCCCAAAAACTATAATGGAAAATGATGTTAGTAGCTCCTAGTATATTATCTGCCGATTTTGGTAATTTAGCTCGTGATGTCCAAGCGATTTGTGAAGGCGGATGCGATTTGGTGCATGTTGATGTAATGGATGGGCATTTTGTCCCCAATCTTACTATTGGTCCTGTGGTAGTGAGTGCCGTAGCCAAAGTCGCTACCAAGCCTCTTGATATTCACTTGATGGTGCAAAACAATACCTTTTTTGTCGAACTCTTTGCACCCCTTAAGCCTCACTATATCTCCTTTCATATCGAAGAAGAGAAGCATCCCCACAGGTTGATTCAAAAAATTAGAGATTACGGTATCTCACCTGCTATCACGCTCAATCCCCACACACCGCCCGAAGCGATTGAGTTTTTGTTGGAGGATTTGGATATGGTGTTGCTTATGAGTGTCAATCCAGGTTTTGGTGGGCAAAAGTTTATCCCTAGTGTGCTAGAAAAAATCAAACGCCTCAAAAATCTTATCACTCAATACAACCCCAATTGTCTTATCGAAGTCGATGGGGGCGTGGGTGAAAAAAACATTCATGCCCTCAAAGAAGCAGGAGCGGATATTGTCGTGGCAGGTTCGTACATCTTTGGTAATGAAAAGGGAATACCTTATGCCATTGAGTCGCTGAAAGTCTAATGGATGCGTGTCAAAATTTGCGGTATTACCAATTTAGAAGATGCCTTGAACGCCATTGAAGCGGGAGCCGATGCTTTGGGATTTGTCTTTTATAGAGACTCTCCTCGCTACATCACTCCTATAGAAGCCAAAAAGATTGTTGCAGCTTTGCCCCCCTTTGTAGAGCGGGTAGGACTTTTTGTCCATGAAGATGTCCAAACAATCAATAGGATTTGCAAAGAGACCAAGATGAGTTTGGCTCAAATTCACTTTGATGTCGATGAGGCGTTTTTAGATTCGTTAGAAATCCAATCCATTCCCGTCGTTCGTGCCAAGAGTGCCAAAGATATTGCACGTTTTAGTGAGTGTTATCGTTTGGTAGATGCCTACTCTGAGGCTTATGGGGGAAGTGGCAAACGGGTCAATTTGGAGTGGTTTGATGGAGTCGATTGCTCTAAGATTATTCTTGCAGGTGGGCTTGATAGTGACAATGTTGCCTTAACCCTTGCGTACAACTTTTACGGCGTGGATGTGAGCAGCGGTACGGAGTCCCAAAAGGGCAAAAAAGATCCTCAAAAGGTAAGAGATTTTATAAACAATGCAAAAACTATTTGATAATTTAACGGCCGCTTTTCGCAAAAACAACGGCTTTTTGACCCGTACGCAACTCAAAGCTTTTTTGCATCATAGCGATGACATTTACGGCCATCTTGATACTTTTGTGATGATTTTGGACTCTTGCGGTTATCCTATTGAGACGACTCCACTGGGTTTTAAGCTCAAAACTTTTTTTTGTTCTTATGAAGAGCAAAAATTTTGTGTCATTGATATAGAGACCAACGGAAGCAAACCTACCAAAGCCGATGTAATAGAGATAGGAGCGGTAATGGTGCAAAATTGGGAGATTGTGGATCATTTTGATACGTTTGTCTATGCCGATGAGGTGCCTGAGTATATTACCAAAATCACAGGGATAACCTACGACGATATTCAAAATGCCCCCAGTCAAAAAGAGGCACTTTTGATGCTTCGGGCTTTTATAGGGGATGCGATTTTTGTAGCGCACAATGTGAAGTTTGACTACTCGTTTCTCAATACGCTTTACAATAAATACGGACTAGGCAGTATTGGCAATCAACGCTTTTGTACTATTGACCTTGCCCGTCGAAGCTTTGAATCGCCTCGCTATGGACTTGCCTATCTCAATGAGACATTGGGTATCGAAGCGGCCAATCACCACCGAGCCTACAGTGATGCCCTTTCGGCGTATATTGTCATGAAAAAAAGTTTTGAAACGCTTCCTGATTATGTCAAAAGCGGTGATGATGTGGTCAAATTCTCAACCTCCAATTGCACAACTCGAAAACAAAACACCCCTAAAGAGACTCCACGGACTCCAACGCACACTTAAGACGTTTGGCAATATCTTTGCCCATAGGATCCATGTAGTCAAGTTGAACCGTATAGACTCTTGTGTGGCTCAAATAAAAACTCACCTGCACATACCCCTCGTAGAGTTTGGCCTCTTGGGTTTTTTTCTTGGGGTCTTGTTTGTCGTTTTCATAGAGCAACAAATCAATACGCAACTTCTCTCCACGAGGTTTGCCAAATGTATTATGCAACAGTGCTTCAAATGCCTCTTGTGTCATATAGCTATCGATGCGGGTTGGCATATAGCTTGATTTGGCAATGTTTATAGTAAAGCCAAAATCACCGCTTTTTAGGAGTGTTTGGATGGTGTTGGTTTGATGGGGTTCGTAGAGTCGCTCAAAGGTTGTACTCTCTTGATGGCACACCAATCGCTTGGATTTTGCACTTTTGGGGTTGAAGTGGTGGTAGAGAATTGTGCCACCCAAAAGAGCAAACACAAGAACAACAATGGGGTAAATTCGCTTCATACTCTCTCATTATAATTATATTTTATTATAAACATAAGTATATATTAACTATTGTTAAATAACCCTAAGTTTATGATACAATACCGAAAATTTAATCCAAAAAAAGGAACGATTGTGTATAAACGAGAGTTTGATACTCTATTGACATCGCAAAAAATACCCAAAGCGGTACTGCTCTACGGTGAGAATAGCTTTTTTTTGGATTATTACAAAACTCTATACATTCAAAAATTGGATGCCAAAGAGGATGCTATGGTGCTTCAGTATGATACCTATAAGTTTGAACAAGCCTACTCCTATCTCTCGCAAAACTCTCTTTTTGGTGGAGTCAATCTTTTGATTGTACGAAGCGATAAAAAGATGCCCAAAAAGGATCTAGAAGCACTGCTTACTATTGCAACCAAAAGCGACAGTAATTACTTTGTTTATATTTTCGAGGGCGATAGCAAAGATGCACGGAGTTTGCAAAGCTCTTTTGTAGTCAAAAACAATGCGTTATGGGTACGTTTTTTTGAAACGACATTGCGAGAAGCGTTGGAGATACTCACACACAAAGCTCGACACATTGGGCTTAAAATCGATCACTACGCACTCAATCATCTCTTTGTTTTACTCAATCACAATATTGCATTAGCCGTCAATGAATTGGATAAATTGGCAATTTTAAATCGAGAGATAACAAGCAAAGATATTGATAATCTCGTCTATTCTACAGCTCCTATGCAAGTCGAACAGCTTTTGTTGGTACTTTTTGAAAAAAAAGATACTTTTGCACTATTAAGGCAACTTATGGAGCTAGGTGAAGATGAGTTTAGCGTTTTACGCTCTATCCAGCTCTTTATCCATCAACTTTTTATGTTCAATGCCTACATTAAGCTCCATGGTGCTATTGATTCAATGGCTATTTTGGGGTATCGACTGCCTAAGCCTATCGAAGAACAACGTACTCAAATCGCTTTACGTCTCAAAAGCACAACGCTATTGGCACTTTGTGAGTATTTACTTCGTAGCGAACTTGAACTCAAAAAAGCCAAAGCCATTGATAGAGAGTCGCTTATTTTTGGAATATTGATCAAAATGCAATCGTTTTTCTAAATAAAAGATGTATAAAATTCATAATTTTTTTTAAAAACTCTTGACATCAATTTGAAAATAGACTATAATTTCAGTCCCTAACGAGTCGGAAGATTTGGAAAAAGGAATTTATGGTGCTGGTGTAGCTCAGTTGGTAGAGCAGCTGATTTGTAATCAGCAGGTCGGGGGTTCGAGTCCCTTCACCAGCTCCATTTAATATAATTATCAGTGTTTGACCAGTAATTAATAATAAATAAAATTCAGGTGAGCCGATGGTGAGTTACTCAAGCGGCCAAAGAGGGCAGACTGTAAATCTGCTGGTTTATACCTTCGAAGGTTCGAATCCTTCACTCACCACCATTTATTAATTGGAAGCCTTGCGGGAATAGCTCAGTTGGCTAGAGCATCAGCCTTCCAAGCTGAGGGTCGCGAGTTCGAGTCTCGTTTCCCGCTCCATTAGCATACTGGGAGCTGTGTAAAGTAATTGTATTCTATATATTTACTCAACAAACTTACACAACTTAAACAATCAAATACTGTAATTAAAACTATTGTTTTGCTATTTATTGCAGTAAACTACTATTCGTTATGCCCATATGGCTCAGGGGTAGAGCACTTCCTTGGTAAGGAAGAGGTCGTGAGTTCAAGTCTCACTATGGGCTCCACACACTATGGACACGAAAGTTACAAAACCAATGTAATTTTTGTGTCCATATTGGGGGCTAAAGTAACATTGAACAAAAACTGATATAATATCAGTCGTAAAATTAAATTAAGCTAGGAGAGATTTACAGATGGCTAAAGAAAAATTTGCACGTACCAAACCACACGTAAACATCGGTACTATCGGTCACGTTGACCACGGTAAAACAACATTAACTGCTGCTATTACAATGTGTATGTCGGTTAAAAACGGTTCTAAGGCTATGGATTATGATCAAATTGATAATGCCCCAGAAGAGAGAGAAAGAGGGATTACCATCGCTACTTCTCACGTAGAGTATGAAACAGCAATTAGACACTATGCTCACGTTGATTGTCCAGGACACGCCGACTATGTTAAAAACATGATTACAGGTGCTGCTCAAATGGATGGTGCTATTCTTGTTATTGCAGCAACTGATGGACCAATGGCTCAAACAAGAGAGCATATTCTTCTTTCAAGACAAGTTGGTGTACCTTATATTGTAGTGTTTTTGAACAAAGAAGATCAACTTGATGATGAAGACAGAGAAGAGATGCTTGAACTCGTAGAGATGGAAGTACGAGAATTGCTTTCTGAATACGATTTCCCAGGCGATGATACACCTATTATATCTGGTTCAGCTTATCAAGCTTTGGAAGAAGCAAAAGCAAAAGCTCAAGGTGCATGGTCTGAAAAAATTTACGCACTTATGGATGCAGTAGATGATTATATCCCAGAGCCAGTACGAGAGAATGATAAAGATTTCTTGATGCCAATCGAAGATATCTTCTCCATCCAAGGTCGTGGTACAGTTGTAACGGGTAAAATTGACCGTGGACAAGTATGCGTAGGTAACACTATTCAAATCGTTGGAATCAAAGACACAAAAACAACAACCGTCACAGGTGTTGAGATGTTTAGAAAAGAGATGGATTGTGGTCAAGCAGGAGATAACGCAGGTGTTCTTCTAAGAGGTATTGGTAAAGATGACGTACAAAGAGGTATGGTTCTTTGTAAGCCAGGCTCAATCACACCTCATACTAAGTTTGAAGCGGAAGTTTATGTGCTTAGCAAAGAGGAAGGTGGACGACACACTCCATTCTTTAACAACTACAGACCACAGTTTTATGTACGCACAACAGACGTTACAGGTTCTATCCAATTACAAGAAGGAACTGAGATGGTTATGCCAGGCGACAACGTAAAAATTAATGTTGAACTTATTGCACCCGTTGCTCTCGAAGAGGGTACACGATTTGCTATCCGCGAGGGTGGACGAACCGTCGGTGCTGGAGTTGCAACTAAAATCATCGAATAGTCTCACTATCTAGGAGTTTCTCCTAGAAGAGCCTATCAAACAACGGAGAAGAGATGAGAGAAAATATTCACTTAGGTTGTGAAAAGTGTACGAGAAGAAACTATCACACAACAAAAAACAAAAAGAATACAACAGAAAAACTTGCTATGAAAAAATATTGCAAGTGGTGTAAAGAGCGAACTGTACACAAAGAGATGAAACTCTAATAGGTTTATCTCTTTATTTGTAGGCGTATAGCTCCAACGGTAGAGCATCGGATTCCAAATCCGAGTGATGGGGGTTCGAATCCCTCTGCGCCTGCCATAAAAGGTAGAATTAAAATGAAAAAAATTTCAACATTTATAGCACATGCAAAAGAAGAGATACATAAAGTAATTTTTCCAACCAAAGTGCAGATGAGACAAGCGTTTGTTTCAGTCATTTTGGTTGTAACAATTATTTCAATATTTTTAGCGTTAGTTGATCTTATGATGTCATCAATCGTCTCATCTATTGTATAAGGAGAGAAGAGATGGCTTATCAATGGTATGCTATACAGACTTACGCAGGAAGCGAACAGGCTGTAAAAAGAGCAATTGGGCAACTTGTAATAGATTATAAATTAGAAGATAGAGTAAAAGAGATAGTTGTTCCTACCGAAGAGGTAATTGAAGTTAAAAATGGAGCAAAAAAAATCACTGAAAAATCAATTTATCCAGGGTACGCCTTTGGGAATATTGATTTAGATACAGATCTTTGGCACAAAATACAGAGTCTTCCTAAGGTTTCACGATTTATTGGAGAGCAAAAAACACCCACACCTTTGGGTGAGGCAGATATTAAAAAGATCTTAGAGAAGATGCAAAATAAAGCAGCACCGAGACCTAAGATACAATTTGAATCAGGAGAAATGATTCGTATTGTTGATGGTCCCTTTGCAAACTTTACGGGCATGGTAGAAGAGTACGATCTTGACCATGGTAAATTGAAACTCAATGTTTCAATTTTTGGTAGAAATACTCTCGTGGAGATTATGTACACTCAAGTAGAGAAAATCATTTAAATTTAGTTAGGAGAAAATTCGATGGCAAAAAAAGAGAGTTCAAGATTTAAGCTCATTATTCCAGCTGGATCTGCAAACCCCTCACCACCTGTAGGACCAGCTCTTGGTCAAAGAGGTGTGAATATTATGGAGTTTTGTAAAGCCTTTAATGAAAAGACAAAAGAGTCAATGGGGTTTAGAATCCCTGTAGAGATTATTGTTTATACCGATAAGAGTTTTACATTTATCACAAAGCAACCCCCTGCAACCGATTTGATTAAAAAAGCAGCGGGTATTAAAAGTGGAAGTAGCAATCCTATCACTACTAAAGTGGGTAAAATTACAAAAGCTCAACTTGCAGAGATTGTAGAGAAAAAGATAGCTGATTTAAATACAGACGACAAAGAGATGGCTGCAAAAATTATTGCAGGCGGATGTCGAAGTATGGGAATTGATATAGTAGATTAATCATAATACCACTACATGATTTAAATAAAATGTGGGAGCAAATAAGCGGAGAAATATATGGCAAAGAAAGTTAGTAAAAGAAGAGAAGCACTATTACAAAAAATTGACAAAACAAAACTCTACAGCATAGATGAGTCTATAGCATTGGTAAAAGAGTTAAAATCGGCAAAGTTTGATGAGACCGTTGAGATTGCTTTCAATCTTAATGTTGATCCACGACATGCCGACCAAATGATTAGAAGTTCCGTTGTACTTCCTCACGGGACAGGTAAAACAGTAAGGGTAGCCGTTTTTGCAAAAGGTGCAAAAGTTGATGAAGCCAAAGCTGCGGGTGCAGATTTTTTTGATGCTGATGAACTCATTGAAAAGATTCAAGCTGGAAACATTGACTTTGATACTGTTATCGCAACACCTGATATGATGGGTATATTGGGAAAAGTCGCTAGAATTTTGGGACCTAAAGGTTTGATGCCAAACCCAAAAACAGGGACAGTTACAATGGATATTACACAAGCCGTCAAAGATGCTAAGGGCGGAAAAGTTGATTTTAGAGTCGATAAAAAAGGTAACATTCATGCAGGAATTGGTAAAGTAAGTTTTGATTCTGATAAAATCAAAGAGAACCTTATCACATTTGTAAAAAAGATCAATAGAGTAAAACCTTCAACTGCAAAAGGTAAATATATCAAAAATGTAGCTATCTCTTTGACAATGAGCCCCGCTGTTACAATTGCTACAAGCGAACTCATGGATCTTAGATAGTAAAAAACTTTTTTCAAAGTTTATCTTAAAACTAAAGACAGCTGGTGAGAAGCGATTCTCATAAATCCCGCCGAAGTTTTGGTTTTGAAAGGAGGAAAAATGACAAAGAAAGAAAAAAACGAGATTATTCAGTTTTTGACTCATGAATTTAAAGAGTCACAAGCTATCGTTGTTGCTGACTATAAAGGCACAACGCATAAATCACTAGAGCAGTTGCGAAAAACAGCACGTGAAGCGGGTGTTAAAGTTCAAGTTGTTAAAAATACTTTGGTAGGCATTGCTGTAAAAAACAGTGAGCAAGAGTCTATAGAGTTGCTTGGAACCAATATATTTTTGTGGTCTCAAGATCAAATTTCTGCTTGTAAAGTAGCCGATAAGTTTGCTGAAACCAATAAAAATACCTTTTCTATCAAAAGCGGTATTATTGAAGGTAAAGCAGCAGATCAAGCCAAAGTTATTGCATTTGCTAAGTTGCCTGGTCGAGAAGAGCTTCTTGGTATGTTGGCATCGGTTTGGATGGGTCCTGTACGAAACTTTACTATTGGACTTGATGCACTTAGAATCAAAAAAGAAGAGGAAGCTGCTTAATCGTTTATTGATTAAGAGCCAATGATTAGATTTATAGAAATAAAGAGGAAAATATAATGGCAATTTCTAAAGAAGATGTATTAGAGTATATCTCTAATTTGAGTGTTTTGGAACTCTCAGAGCTTGTAAAAGAGTTTGAAGAGAAATTCGGAGTATCGGCTCAACCTGTTGCTGTAGCTGGTGGTGCTGTAGCTGCAGTTGAAGCTGTAGAGGAGCAAACTGAATTTAACGTTGTACTTTTGGATGCAGGTGCTAAGAAAATCAACGTTATTAAAGTGGTTCGTGCGGTTACTGGTCTTGGTCTTAAAGAGGCTAAAACAGCTACAGAAGAGACTCCATCGGTTATCAAAGAGGGTGTTTCTAAAGATGAAGCTGAAGATATTAAAAAGCAATTTGAAGAAGCGGGTGCTAAGGTTGAACTTAAATAAGTTTAATCCATTAAACGCCCTTACTCTCTGCAAGTATCGCAAGATACAAGTAGAGAGTATAAACACTGCAGATACAGTGATAAGCTATTTAGAGCCAATATTTACGCTCTAGTATAATAGTTTTTTGGTGTATCTTAGAGGCATTGAAGCAATTGAGCCAAACGGTAAAATTCTTATAATTTTCCCTACAAGATGCCAAAAAACAAAAACAGATTTTTTTAGCATTTTTTAAGTCTATTATGAGTATTTTACTGTTTTGAGCTACTCTTTCAAGAACGAATACTAATGACAAGGTTGAACTATGTTAAACTCCTTAAATTCTGGGAATAGATTGCGTGTTGATTTTACCAAAACACCTAAAATTATCGATATTCCAAATCTTTTGCAACTCCAGCAACAAAGTTATGACAACTTTTTGATGATCAACGACAAAGATCGTAGCAACTCAATCATTGAGAAGGTCTTTAGATCCTCCTTTCCTATTCATGATCAACAAAACAGATTGACCCTCAATTACAAAGGGTGTGAAATTATTAAGCCCAAATACACCGTTCGTGAGTGTATGGAGCGTGGACTTACTTACTCGGTTTCACTTAAGATGAACATCTCCTTAACCATTTGGAATCGAGACGAAAAGAGTGGTGAACGACTTGATCCTAGAGAGATACGAGAACAAGCAATTTTTGTTCGTGATATTCCTTTGATGACCGATCGAACCTCCTTTATTGTCAATGGGGTAGAGAGAGTTATCGTCAATCAGCTTCACCGTTCACCAGGGGTTATCTTCAAAGAAGAGGAGTCCACAACGGTTTCGAGTAAATTGGTTTACTCTGCTCAAATCATTCCCGATAGAGGCTCTTGGCTCTATTTTGAATACGATACCAAAGATATACTCTATGCACGTATCAACAAGCGACGAAAAATTCCTGTTACGATACTTTTTAGGGCTTTAGATTACTCCAAAGAGGATATTCTCAAACTCTTCTATCCTATCAAAGAGATTTACATCAAAGAGAATCGTTTTGTAAGCCGATTCAATCCCGATGAGTTTAAAGGGATTTCCAATTTTGATGTCAAAGATATAGATGGTAACGTCATTATTGCTGCGGGTAAACGGCTTACCAAACGCAAAATGGAGCAGTTGATTGAAAAAGGATTGGAGTGGATTGAATATCCGCTTGAAATTTTAATGGATCGCTATTTGGCATCTCCTATTATTGACAGCGAAAGCGGAGAGGTAATCTACGACTCTATTTCACTGCTTGATGAATCCAAACTCAAAGATCTTATTCAACGCAATATTAAAGTCATTGAGATTGCCGATGATTTGGCTCATGGAAGCGATAGCTCTATTATTAAGTCGTTTTTGGCAGATAACGAGAGTCTTAAGTTGCTCAAGCAAACCGAAGATATTGAAGATGAGAATTTGCTCTCCATTATTAGAATCTACAAAGTGATGCGTCCTGGAGAGCCTGTAACGCCCGAAGCAGCTAAAGTCTTTTTGAAACAGCTCTTTTTTGATATTGAACGCTACGACCTCACCAAAGTGGGGCGTATGAAGATGAACCACAAACTCGGTCAAGATGTGCCTGAGTATATCACGGTTTTGACGGCCGAAGATATTATCAATACCGTCAAATACCTTATCAAGGTCAAAAACGGTAAGGGGCAGATTGACGATAGAGACCATTTGGGCAATCGTAGAATTAGAGCTATTGGAGAGTTGCTAGGCAATAAGCTCCATACAGGTTTAATCAAAATGCAAAAAGCCATCAAAGATAAAATGACCACTTTGACGGGGACTTTGGATGATCTTATGCCCCATGATTTGGTAAACTCCAAAATGATTACCAACTCTATTTTAGAGTTTTTCTCGACAGGGCAGTTGTCGCAATTTATGGATCAAACCAATCCACTTTCGGAAGTGACGCACAAACGACGACTTTCGGCACTGGGCGAGGGAGGTTTGGTCAAGGAGCGAGCAGGTTTTGAGGTGCGTGACGTACACCCTACCCACTACGGAAGATTGTGTCCTATTGAGACACCTGAGGGACAAAATATTGGTTTGATTAATACTCTCTCTACCTACGCCAAAGTCAATGAGTTGGGATTTATTGAAGCACCCTACAAAAAAGTTGTTGATGGTATCGTAACCAATGAAATTGTTTACATTACGGCTACACAAGAGGAGAATCAAGTCATTGCTCCTGCCTCTACCAAAGTAGATGAGAACGGTAAAATTGTCGAACCCCTTATTGAGAGTCGATTAAACGGTAACATTGGACTTAATGAGACCAAAAAGGTAAACCTGATTGATATTTCGCCCCTGATGATTTCAGGAAGTGCGGCTGCCCTTATTCCATTTTTGGAACACGATGATGCTAACCGTGCTTTGATGGGATCGAATATGCAACGTCAAGCCGTACCTTTGCTCAAGACTCAAGCCCCCATGGTAGGGACGGGTATGGAGAAAATCGTTGCGCGTGATGCGTGGGAGTGTGTCAAGGCTAGACGAGCAGGACGTGTAGAGAAAGTCGATGCCAAAAATATTTATATTATGGGCGAAGATGAAAATGGAGTCTTTATCGACCACTATCCGCTTGAAAAAAATATGCGAACCAACCAAAACACTACCTTTTCGCAAGTGCCTACTGTGCGTCTAGGAGATGATGTGGCATTGGGACAACCCATAGCCGATGGACCCAATATGGACAAAGGAGAGTTGGCTATTGGAAAAAATATTCTTCTTGCCTTTATGCCATGGAACGGATACAACTACGAAGATGCGGTTATTGTCTCTGAGAAGCTTATTCGAGAGGATGCTTTTACCTCCATACACATCTACGAAAAAGAGGTTGAGGCACGAGAGCTAAAGCATGGAGTTGAAGAGATCACAAGAGATATTCCCAATGTCCGTGAAGATGAGCTTTGCCACCTTGATGATAGCGGTATTGTCAAGATTGGTACTTACCTTAAACCTGGGATGATTATTGTCGCAAAAGTCTCTCCCAAAGGCGAAATCAAACCCACCCCAGAAGAGAGACTCCTTAGAGCCATCTTTGGCGAAAAAGCAGGTCATGTGGTCAATAAATCGCTCTATTGTCCTGCTTCCATGGAGGGTGTTGTGGTTGATGTCAAAGTCTTTACCAAAAAAGGGTACGAAAAAGATACACGATCGCAAAAAGCCTACGAAGACGAGAAAGCACGACTCGATAGCGACCATCACGACCAACTTTTGATGATTGATAGAGAGGAGATGATGCGTATTACAAGTTATCTCTCCAAGCAACCGCTTCAGCGAGATGTAAACATTGGAGAGGATGAGTACAAAATGGGTTCTATGATTCCTTCCGATGTTATCAAAGGAGTCAATCGATTTGCTCTTAGAAGTGTAGTGCAATCCTACTCCAGTGAGGTTCAAGGAGAGTATGAGAAGCTTAAAAATTACTTCTTGAAACAAAAGAAAAAGCTCAAAAATGACCACGAAGAGAAGCTTAGTATCCTTGAAAAAGATGATATTTTACCTAGCGGTGTCACCAAACTTGTCAAAGTCTATATTGCAACCAAGCGTAAGCTAAAAGTGGGCGATAAGATGGCGGGGCGACACGGAAATAAAGGTATTGTCTCCAACATCGTACCCGAAATTGATATGCCCTATATGGCGGATGGTCGTCCTGTGGATATGATTCTTAACCCTCTAGGGGTTCCTAGCCGTATGAACATCGGACAGATACTTGAGGTGCATTTGGGATTGGTTGGCAAAAAACTCGGTGAGCAAATTCAAGAGATTTTTGAAGCCAAACAAGCCGATTATATCGACAAGCTTAGAGCCAAAATGATTGAAATTGCCGACATAGCCAAACTTATGAATGCCAAAGAGACCATTGGGGCGATGGACGATGAGACCTTTTTGGTGCATGCTCGTGATTGGGCAAATGGCGTGAAGTTTGCTACGCCCGTATTTGAAGGGGTCAATAAAGAGGAGTTTAAAAAGCTTTACGAACTTGCCAATATGGAGCTAGACGGTAAAACAAAACTCTACGATGGCAAGACGGGTGAAGAGATTTTGGAACGTGTCAATGTGGGGTATATGTATATGCTCAAGCTTCACCACCTTGTTGATGAGAAGGTTCATGCACGAAGTACTGGACCTTACTCTCTTGTGACACAACAACCCGTTGGCGGTAAGGCTCTCTTTGGAGGGCAACGATTTGGTGAGATGGAGGTGTGGGCATTGGAAGCTTACGGTGCATCGCATATCCTCAAAGAGATGCTTACTATCAAATCGGATGATGTTGAAGGACGTGCTAGAGCCTATCGTGCCATTACAAGGGGAGAGAGCGTACCCGAATCGGGAGTACCCGAAACCATGTTTGTATTAACCAAAGAGCTTCAAGCTCTAGGACTTGATGCAGAACTCTATGAGAAAATACCAGAAGGAGAGGCTGAAAATGAGTAGTGATTTATTAGAGAATTTAAGACCAATAGACCTTAACAGCGAAGAGAGACCCAGTGATATTGAGGCGTTACAGCTTCGTGTAGCTTCTCCCGAAAAGATACTATCGTGGAGTTTTGGAGAGGTCAAAAAGCCTGAAACCATCAACTATCGAACCCTTAAGCCTGAACGTGATGGACTCTTTTGTGCTAAGATTTTTGGACCTGTACGAGATTATGAGTGTCTGTGCGGTAAATACAAAAAGATGCGTTACAAAGGCGTTGTGTGTGAAAAGTGTGGTGTTGAGGTAACAGCTTCCAAAGTGCGACGTATTCGTATGGGGCATATTGAGCTTATCGCTCCTGTTGCGCACATTTGGTATGTCTCTTCACTTCCTTCACGTATTGGTACGCTTTTGGGTGTCAAGATGAAAGACCTTGAGCGTGTACTCTACTACGAAGCTTATATTGTCAAAAACCCTGGCAACGCTTCGTACGATAGCGAGGGTACGAACTTGCTTAAAAAATACGATATTCTCAATGAAGAGCAGTACCAACAAATCGTTACCCGTTTTCCCGAGGGGACTATTGATGCCCGTATGGGTGGTGAGATTGTCAAAGAGCTTTTGGCTGATTTGGATTTGGTTGAGATGTTTAACAATCTCAAAGAGGAGATTGAAGCGACCAAATCGGATGCCAAACGCAAAACGATTGTAAAGCGTCTCAAAGTTATCGAAGCCTTTATTGCTTCGGGCAATCGACCTGAGTGGATGATGCTTACGATTTTGCCCGTATTGCCACCCGATTTGCGACCGCTTGTATCGCTAGATGGAGGTAAATTTGCGGTTTCGGATGTCAATGATCTCTACCGTAGAGTCATTAACCGCAATCAACGTCTTAAGCGTCTAACCGAATTGGATGCTCCTGAAATTATTGTACGCAACGAAAAACGGATGCTTCAAGAGGCAGTAGATGCTCTTTTTGACAACGGACGACGAGGCAATGCCGTCAAGGGTGCCAACAAACGACCGCTCAAATCGCTCTCAGAGGTTATCAAAGGAAAACAAGGGCGTTTCCGTCAAAACCTTTTGGGTAAACGTGTCGATTTCTCTGGACGTTCGGTAATCGTTGTAGGGCCAGATCTTAGAATGGATCAATGCGGTATCCCCAAAATTATGGCACTTGAACTCTTTAAGCCCCATTTGATGGCTAAACTTGAAGAGAAGGGGTATGCTACTACGCTCAAACAAGCCAAAAAGATGATTGAGAAAAAAGCCAATGAGGTGTGGGAGTGTTTGGAAGAGGTGGTTGAGAGCTACCCTGTATTGCTTAACCGTGCACCAACACTGCACAAACTCTCTATTCAAGCCTTTCACCCCAAGCTTATTGATGGTAAGGCTATTAGACTTCATCCGTTGGTTTGTTCGGCATTCAACGCCGACTTTGATGGGGATCAGATGGCGGTTCATATTCCCCTTTCCGATCAAGCCATTGCAGAAGCCAAAGTCTTGATGCTTAGTTCTATGAATATTTTGCTTCCCGCTTCGGGTAAGGCTATTGCGGTACCTTCGCAAGATATGATTTTGGGACTCTACTATCTTACGCTTGAAAAAGATGATGTTAAGGGTGAACATAAACTCTTTGCCAATGTAAATGAGGTCATTATAGCGTTTGAGTTTGGCTATTTGCACCTTAATGCACGGATTCGTACCGTCGTGGATGGACGTATTTCGCAAACAACAGCAGGGCGTATTATTCTTAGATCCATCATTCCCGATTATGTACCCGAAAAGTACTGGAATCAGGTAATGAAAAAGAAACAAATTGGTACACTTGTCGATTACATCTACAAGCACAGTGGGATTTCACTTACCGCAGAGTTTTTGGACAACCTTAAGGATATGGGATTTAAGTACGCTACAAAAGTAGGTGTATCGATTTCGATTGATGATGTTATGATTCCCGATATTAAGCCTCAAAAAGTAGCCGAAGCCAAAGCCGAAGTGATTGAAATCCAAAAACAATACGGTGCGGGTCTGCTTACCGAGCAAGAGCGATACAACAAAATTATTGATATTTGGACCGATACCAACAACAACATCGCTTCAACACTTATGGATCTTATCCGAAAAGACAAAGATGGATTTAACTCCATTCACATGATGGCAGACTCAGGGGCTAGGGGTTCGGCTTCTCAGATTCGACAACTTTCGGGTATGCGAGGACTTATGGCAAAATCAGACGGTTCGATTATCGAAACTCCGATTACCTCAAATTTCCGTGAAGGATTGAATGTATTGGAGTACTTTATTTCTACCCACGGTGCTAGAAAAGGTCTTGCCGATACAGCGATGAAGACAGCATCGGCTGGGTATTTGACACGAAAACTCATTGATGTTGCACAAAATGTCAAAGTCACGATGGATGATTGCGGTACGCACGAAGGGGTTGAGGTTTCAGATATTATCGTGGGAAATGAGATGATTGAGCCTCTAAGCGATAGGATTTATGGGCGTGTTATCTCCCAAGATATTATTGACCCTATTACTAATGAGGTGCTTATTAGTGAAGGTACAATGATTGATGAAGAGATGGCGATAACAGTCAAAGATGCGGGTGTACGTTCGGTTATTATTCGTGCTCCATCGACGTGTAAAGCTCCCAAAGGTATTTGTGCCAAGTGCTACGGACTCAACATGGCAGAAAACAAAATTGTCAAACGGGGTGAAGCGGTAGGTGTTATTGCTGCTCAATCGATTGGAGAGCCTGGAACACAGCTAACGTTGCGTACTTTCCACACAGGAGGAACGGCTACAGCGGGTAAAGAGGATCGTCAAGTTGTCGCAACCAAAGAGGGCTTTATTCGATACTACAAGCTCTCTGTCTATCGCAACAAAGAGAATCGACTCATCGTAGCCAACCGAAGAAATGCGGGTGTGCTATTGGTTGAGCCAAAAGTCAAAGCGGTAGCCGATGGTACGCTTCATATCTCGATTGTACACGATGAGATTACCATTTCGCTTAGAGCCAAAGATGGCAGTGAGACCAAATACAATATCCGAAAAGTCGATTTGGCAAAATCCAATGAACTTGCGGGAGTTGCGGGGAATATTGAAGGCAAACTCTATATTCCCTTTGAGGATGGTGAGAGCGTCAAAGAGGGTGAATCAATCCTTGAAGCTATCAAAGAGAGTTGGAGCGTACCCAATCGTATCCCCTTTGCTTCAGAACTCAAAGTCGAAGATGGTGCACCTATTACGCAAAATGTTATTGCTGATGCCAAAGGAAAGTTGAAGTATTTTATTCTCAAAGGCGACTACCTTGAGCCTATCGATACGATTGTTCATGGGCTTCCTGTGACCGAAAAAGGACTTTTTGCTGTTATTGTCGATGATAACGGTCGTGAGGCGGCACGTCACTACATTTCACGTGGTTCAGTTGTGCAAATTGCCAAAGATGGAGTGGTTGAACGAGGTGATATTATCTCTTCTCCTGAAACCTCTTCGCAGGTGGTTATTGCCGAATGGGATCCCTACTCTGAGCCTATCATCGCCGAACAAACAGGTACGATTAAATTTGAAGATATTATCCCTGGTGCTACGGCTATGGAGCAGTTTGATGAGATTACGGGTGATACGAGATTGGAGCTTAATGAGTATATCCCATCGGCCTATAAGCCCTCTATTATTTTGGCGACTGATAGCGGAGAGATTACACGTTACCAGCTTGACCCTCGAACCATTTTGTTTGTCAAAGATGGCAGTAGAATCTCTATCGCCGATATTTTGGCCAAAAAACCCAAAGCAGCGATCAAATCAAGCGATATTACCTCAGGTCTCCCTCGTGTTTCCGAACTCTTTGAAGCACGACGACCCAAAGATATTGCTTTGATTGCCCTTATTGATGGTGAAGTAACCTTTGGAAAAGCTTTGCGAGGTAAAGAGCGACTCATTATCGTGGGTGAAAACGGTCAAATGACAGAGCAGTTTGTCGATAAAAACAAACATATTTTGGTTAAATCAGGAGAGTTTGTACACGCAGGTGAGAGGCTTACCGATGGGGTAATCTCTAGCCATGATATTCTCTCTACATTGGGAAGCAAAGCATTGTATGAGTATATTGTAAGCGAAGTTCAACAAGTTTACCGACGACAAGGGGTAAATATTGCCGATAAACACATTGAGATAGTGGTATCGCAGATGATGCGACAAGTCAAGGTTATTGATAGTGGGGATTCAAAATTTATCGAAGGCGATGTGGTCTCAAGTCGTAAGTTTGAAGAGGAGAATATGCGTGTCATGAGGCTCTTTGGTGAACCTGCTATTGCAGAACCTATTCTTGTGGGTATTACACGAAGTGCCGTTGGAGCCGATAGTATCATCTCCGCCGCCTCTTTCCAAGATACCACCAAAGTACTCACCTCAGCTTCTATTGCGGGTACTATCGATGCACTCTACGACCTCAAAGAGAACGTCGTTATCGGGCGACTCATCCCAGTAGGTACGGGTATGGTTAGAGAAAAATATGTTACTTTGGATGAACCCAAAGAGTAACACAGGGCATCTCTTTCAAATTTTTTTGGAAGAGTATGCTTATGGCTCTATCGCATTGAAGAGGAGTCAAATCTTCTTTTTTGCTCTCTTGCTACTTTTTTATCGTTCTCTTTGTGTATGAAAAAAAGCCTAATATTGTTGCTTAAGATTGCAACGAGTCTGCTTTTGTTGTGGTTTGTGGTGAGCCAAATAGACAAAGAGGCATTTCAAACTACGCTTCAAAAGATAAATATTGGGTGGCTTTTGGGTGCATTGATTGCTTTTAATCTCTCCAAAATCGTAAGTGCTATTCGCCTAAACTACTACTTTAGAGACTTAGGAATAGCGTTGGGGCAGATGAGTAATCTTAAGCTCTACTATTTGGGGATGTTTTACAATCTCTTTTTGCCTGGAGGGGTAGGAGGGGACGGTTACAAAGTCTATTGGTTGCATCAACGCTACGCTATAAAGGTAAAATCACTTCTTTTGGCTACCTTGCTTGATAGAGTAAGCGGGGTTGTAGCTTTGGGTTTTTTAAGTGCTATCTTGCTCTTTTTTAGTGCCTTTGCTGCGATGAGTCATCTCTTAACTATTAGCATGGTTCTTGTTGGTATTTTGCCACTCTATTGGGCGATTCATCGACATTTTTTTACTCTTTTTAGCACCTCATTGTCAGTGACCATGCTGTTGGCTTTGGTCGTGCAACTGCTCCAGCTTTTGAGTGCCTTATCTATTGTTTACGCTATGGGGGCAAGTGCACTATTTGAATACCTAACCGTCTTTCTTGTCTCTTCACTCGTAAGCGTACTCCCGCTCACAATTGGAGGCATAGGAGCTAGAGAATTTACTTTTCTCTATGCCTTTGGACTTATTGCTCTTGAGCCTAGTGGCGGTGTTGTCTTTTGTCTGCTTTTTTTTATCCTCACTGCACTCTCGTCACTGATAGGTCTTTTTTTTATTGATGGTAAGTTTTAATCCATATAATAATTGAAGTTATGCACTTTTATCGGAAGTGGGACTTTAGTCCCACAAAAGCCAAGGTTTGGTTGTCGTTACTATCGAAGCTAATAAGTGGGACTGAAGTCCCACCTCCGAAATGGCATTGCATTTGCATATTTTACAAATAGAATACAGGTGCGTAAGGTCAGTAATAATTGAAGTTATGCACTTTGCCTATCCAATCATCTTTGGGCAAGATATTGTGAGGCACGAAGCAATCTATAATGTTTTGGATTGCTTCACCCAAAAAAAGTTCGCAATGACGTAGGGGTAATTTTTAAGTAGGTAAAAGGTCACTATCTAATTACCCCTATAGCTTTATTTGGGTAAAATTCATAAAAACACAATGAGAACTTCCGTTCTAACCGTTAGGAAAGACTACTATGAGACACTTTTTAACACTCAAAGATTTCACAAAAAACGAACTTTTGGAGATGATTGACCTTGCAATCAAAATCAAAGCACAAACCAAACAGCGAGAATATGTCCCCTATCTCAAACAACAAACATTGGGCATGATATTTGAAAAAAGCTCCACGCGTACCCGTGTGAGTTTCGAGACGGGCATCTATCAGCTCGGTGGTGTAGGACTCTTTTTGTCTGCCAATGATATTCAGCTAGGGAGAGGAGAGCCGATGAAAGATACGGCACGAGTCATTAGTAGAATGGTTGATATGGTGATGATTCGCACCTACGAACAAGCCAAAATTGAGGAGTTTGCAACCTACTCCAAAGTCCCCGTTATCAATGGATTGAGCGACAAATACCACCCCGTACAGATTATGGCAGACTACATGACCATGATGGAGTTTGGCAAAAGCCAAAATGCCGTCGTAGCCTATGTGGGCGATGGTAACAATGTCGCCAATTCATGGGTACTTTTGGCTTCGTTGCTAGGGTTTGAGTTGCGTATTGCTACACCCAAAGGATATGAGTGCCATGACGATGTGGTAGCCTTTGCTAGAGACAAAAAAGCAAATGTGAGCTTTGGCAATGACCCCAAAGAGGCGATACGAGGGGCTAATGTCGTCACCACCGATACATGGGTATCAATGGGACAAGAGGAGCAAAAGGAGCAAAAACTCAAAGATTTTAAGGGCTATTTGGTCGATGATGAGATGATGGCGTTGGCACAAGAGGGTGCGATGTTTTTGCATTGTCTTCCTGCCTATCGGGGCTATGAGGTGAGTGAGAAGGTTTTTGAAGATCACGCCCATGAGGTCTTTAGCGAAGCCGAAAATAGACTTCACGTCCAAAAGGGGATTATGGTTTGGCTTGATAATCACAGAGGCATCCATGAGTAGTATCGATTTTAATCAATTTGTCAAATACTCCAAAGCAGGACCTCGCTACACTAGCTATCCTACAGCATTGGAGTTTAGTGACCAATTTAGCTACGAAAGCTACATCCGCTATCTCGAAAACTCCACCGAGTCGCTCTCACTCTATGTCCATTTGCCCTTTTGTCGAAGTGCTTGTTACTTTTGCGGATGCAACGTCGTCTTTACTTCCAAACAAGAGAACCTTGATAGGTACGTTGAGTATCTCAAAAAAGAGATTGATATTTTAGCCCAGCATCTTGATACAACCCGTGAGGTGATTCAGTTTCACTTTGGTGGAGGGACACCGACTTACTACAGTGCTGCTTCATTGGATGAGATTGTAGGTTACATCAAATCCAAATTTACCCACTGGAGTCCAAACGCCGAGATGAGTTGTGAGATTGACCCTCGATACTTCAACGAAGAGCAAATGCAAGTTTTTGCCAAACATGGATTTAATCGCATTAGCTTTGGAGTCCAAGACCTTGATGAGAAGGTGCAAAAAGAGATTCACCGCCTCCAACCCCTCTCACTCACCCAAAAGGCAGTCGAACTTGCACGAAAGTACGGTATTGGCTCTATTAATGTCGATTTTATCTATGGACTACCTTATCAAACTTTGGAGAGTTTCAAAAAAAGCCTAGAACTCTCCATGACCCTAGATCCCGATAGAGTTGCGGTATTTAACTACGCTCATGTTCCATGGCTTATGAAAACGATGCGCAAGTTTGACGAGACGACCCTGCCTACTCCTCAAGTGAAGTTGCAAATCCTTCAACATACCATTGAGTTTTTTGAAACGCATGGTTACAAGATGGTAGGGATGGATCACTTTGCCAAACCCAATGATGAGCTTTTTTTGGCGATTGACAAAGGGGAGTTGCATCGAAACTTTCAAGGCTACACGACCAAAGGGGGTGCAAACCTTATAGGCATTGGACTTACAAGCATTGGCGAGGGGTTACGCTATTATGCTCAAAACTCCAAAGATATGAGCGAGTATGAAGCCCTCATTGATAGTGGCAAACTCCCTTTTGTGCGTGGAGTGGAGCTTAGCGATGATGATTATGTGCGAAAAGCTGTCATTATGGAGCTTATGGCAAATTTTTCAATTGATATTAGACGCATAGAAAAAGAGCATACTATTGTATTTCGAGACTATTTTGCCCATGCACTCACAGAGCTTCAAGAGTTTATGGAGGCACAACTTGTAACCGTTGATGAAAATAAACTATCGCTCTCACCCACAGGCACACTCCTTATTCGCAATATCGCCATGCCTTTTGATGCCTATATGCAAAAGTACCAAGGCTCCAAAAAGAGTTTCTCCAAGACGGTGTAGCCTTAACGGAGACAAAAGTGCATAAGGTTAATTAACACATTATGCACCGCCAAACGCTTAAAAACACTTAATATATCGTATCCGTAGATAGGCTTTATCTATCGTTTGGTGATACCAAACCTGCGAAATATCAAATTTTCTCTCGAAGTGTGTAACATCAGTAATTAAAACAAACTTTAAAATCAAATAGTTTTCTAAGCTTTTTTAGGATAGAATATTGCTCAATTTTGCACCTTTCAAGAGGTACAAAATTGCAGATTTTATTCAATTTTAGAAAGGAAAACAAATTGCCTACAATTAATCAGTTAATTCGTAAAGAGCGTAAAAAAGTGGTTAAGAAATCAAAATCACCCGCTCTCGTAAAGTGTCCTCAAAGACGAGGAGTATGTACAAGAGTCTATACAACGACACCTAAAAAGCCTAACTCCGCTTTGAGAAAAGTAGCAAAAGTTCGATTGACATCAGGATTTGAAGTCATTTCATACATCATGGGAGAGGGTCACAACCTTCAAGAGCACTCTATCGTGTTGGTACGTGGAGGTAGGATCAAAGACTTACCAGGGGTTAAATACCATATCGTAAGGGGTGCTTTGGATGCTTCAGGTGTAAATGGAAGAACCGTATCACGTTCTAAATACGGTACTAAGAGACCCAAAAAATAGATAAGCAACGTTTCAGGCTTTATCGTTCA
Organism: Sulfurovum sp. FS08-3; assembly: GCA_000830175.1. Taxonomy (GTDB): domain Bacteria; phylum Campylobacterota; class Campylobacteria; order Campylobacterales; family Sulfurovaceae; genus FS08-3. The sequence goes on from JQIS01000003.1 coordinate 39,555, forward strand.
ACCTTAGGGGATAAAGCATGAGTAAATCAATAAGCGATTGAAGAAGGAAAAAAATGAGAAGAAGAAAAGCCCCTGTAAGACCCGTGTTACCCGATCCGATACACGGTTCAAAGATTTTAACAAAATTTATCAATGCCATTATGTACGATGGTAAGAAGAGTGTTGCGCAAAAGGTAATCTACCAAGCGTTGGAGAGAATTGAATCAAAATCTGGTGAAAAAGGTATTGATGTTTTTGATAAGGCAATAGAGAATGTCAAGCCTTTAATGGAAGTAAAAAGCAGAAGAGTGGGGGGAGCAACCTACCAAGTTCCTATGGAGGTTCGCCCCGTACGACAGCAATCATTGGCAATTCGATGGATTGTTGATGCAGCACGAAAAAGAAACGAACGAACAATGGTTGAAAAACTCAGCAACGAACTAATGGACGCTGCTACGGATAAGGGTTCTGCTTTCAAAAAGAAAGAGGATACTTACAAAATGGCAGAAGCCAACAAAGCATTTGCACACTACAGATGGTAAAAAAGGATTAGATAATGGCAAGAAGTCACAAGCTTGAAGATGTAAGAAATATCGGTATTGCTGCTCACATTGATGCAGGTAAAACAACAACAACAGAAAGAATCCTATTCTACACAGGTGTTGAACACAAAATCGGTGAGGTTCACGAAGGTGCTGCAACGATGGACTGGATGGAGCAAGAGCAAGAGAGAGGTATTACCATTACTTCTGCTGCGACAACTTGTGGATGGGCTGGTAAGCAAATCAATATCATCGACACCCCAGGACACGTGGACTTTACGATTGAAGTTGAGCGTTCTATGCGTGTACTTGATGGTGCGGTATCGGTTTTCTGTGCCGTTGGTGGAGTTCAACCTCAATCGGAAACCGTATGGAGACAACGTAACCGATACGGCGTACCTTCGCTTGTATTTGTAAACAAAATGGATAGAATCGGTGCCGATTTTTATGAAGTTGAGAGACAAATCCGAGATAGGCTCAAGGGCAATCCTGTCATTATTGCTTTGCCAATTGGCAATGAAGATGCTTTTAAGGGTATTGTAGATCTTGTGACGATGAAAGCGGTGATTTGGGATGAAGACCAAACGCTTATGGGTCAAAAATTTGAAGTTCTTGATATTCCTGAAGATATGGAAGAGCAAGCTCAAGAGTATCGTGAAAAGATGATTGAAGCGATCTCTGAAGTTGATGGTAATGAGATGCTTATGGAGAAGTTCCTAGAGGGCGAAGAGATTAGCAACGAAGAGATCAAGGCAGCTATCAAAGCAGCTACGATTGGAATGCACATTGTACCTATGCTTCCTGGAACAGCATTTAAAAACAAAGGGGTTCAATCGCTTTTGGACGCTGTTGTTGATTATCTACCCTCACCTATAGATGCTCATGACATCAAAGGAACGATGATGGAGGATGAGACACAAGAGGTTATTGTGCCTTCAACTGATGATGGTAAATTTGCTGCACTTGCGTTTAAAATTATGACTGACCCCTTTGTTGGGCAACTTACTTTTATCCGAGTCTATCGAGGTAAATTGGAGTCTGGTTCGTATGTACACAACTCAACCAAAGACAAAAAAGAGCGTATTGGGCGTATCATGAAGATGCATGCTATTAAGCGTGAAGAAGTCAAAGAGATTTATGCGGGTGAGATTGGTGCGGTTGTAGGTCTTAAATACACAACTACAGGCGATACCCTTTGTGATCCAAGCGACAAAGTAGTACTTGAAAGAATGGATTTCCCAGATCCTGTTATCTCTGTAGCCGTTGAGCCAAAAACCAAAGCCGACCAAGAAAAAATGGGACTAGCATTGGGCAAACTTGCAGCAGAAGATCCATCTTTTAGAGTTAATACCGATGAAGAGACAGGTCAAACCATTATCTCTGGAATGGGTGAACTTCACCTTGAGATTATCGTTGATCGTATGAAACGAGAGTTTAAAGTCGAAGCCGAAGTAGGTGCACCACAAGTTGCTTACCGTGAAACCATTAGAGAAGCGGTTAATCAAGAGTACAAATACGCTAAACAATCGGGTGGTCGAGGACAATTTGGACACGTCTATCTCAAAATCGAGCCACAAGAAGCGGGTGCAGGTTATCTCTTTGTTGATGAGATTAAAGGTGGGGTTATTCCAAAAGAGTATGTTCCTGCGGTCAATAAAGGTATCGAAGAGGCGTTAAAGAGAGGTATTCAAGCGGGTTATCCAGTCGAAGATATCAAAGTAACGCTTTACGATGGTTCTTACCACGAGGTCGATTCATCGGAGATGGCGTTTAAATTGGCGGGTTCTATGGGATTCCGTGAGGGTGCTAGAAAAGCCAAACCTGTTATTCTTGAACCGTTGATGAAAGTTGAAGTTGAAGTACCTGAAGATTTTATGGGTGACGTTATCGGTGATATTTCAAAACGAAGAGGTCAAGTCAATGGAATGGGAGATCGAGCAGGTAACAAAATCGTCGATGCTTTCGTGCCACTAGCTGAGATGTTTGGATATTCAACCGATTTGCGTTCTATGACACAAGGACGTGCAACGTACGCTATGGAGTTTGACCACTACGAAGAGGTTCCAAGCAATGTAGCAGCAGAAATTATCAAGAAACGAAACGGATAATTTGCATTAAATTTTTCCTCACTCCAAGAGAGTGCTACTAACAAAACTCCTAAGGTGGATAGCAAACCCATCTTAGGAGAATTATTACTTATTTGACTTTTAATCTATTCAATCCAATCATCTCTTTTAAAACTCACCAAAAACGATGGCTTTGGTCTCGTCCAATAGTGTAGCCAAAGCACCGCTTCCAAGTTTTTAATGCGATAATGTTTTAAGTGCTTAAGGTTTAGTTAATATGAACTATCAATCGTTCCATCTCTCTGAGAGTGTGAAATAACATGGGAAAACTTCGGAAGCGGGACTTTAGTCCCGCCAAAAAAGTCTAAAACTCTTTGGCAAAATTTCCCAACGCAAAAGCACCCATCAAAGGAGCAGCATCGGGCAAAAAGAGAGCGGTCATTATCACAACTACGATAGGGAAAAAGAGCTTCTCTAGTCGGTGTACTTTACGCGTTGTTTTCATGACAATTCTACGCTCTTCTACGGTAGTTAAAGCTTTCATAATAGGGGGTTGGATAACGGGTACCAACGCCATATAGGAGTAAGCTGCTACCGCAATCGCACCCAATAGTTCAGGAGCAAGAGCTGAAGCAATAAAGATAGAGGTTGGTCCATCTGCTCCTCCAATGATACTAATAGCCGAACACTGTTTGAGGGTGAAATCAAAAATTCCCGTATATTCTGTGAGCATTGCAGCACCTACGAGAGAACCAAAGATACCAAATTGTGCCGCACCCCCCAATAGAGCGGTTTTGGGGTTGGAGAGAAGCGGAGCAAAATCGGTCATAGCTCCTACTCCCATAAAGATAACCAATGGGAAAAACTCATTGGCAATACCCATATTGTAGATAATCCCCAACATTCCATGATCCCCAGTCATATTGGCAATGGGAATATTGGCCAAAAGCCCTCCAAAAGCGATAGGTAAAAGCAAAAGCGGTTCAAATTGTTTGGCGATAGCTAGATAAAAGAGCAAAAAGACAACCCCAAACATAATAATGCGTCCAAGACCTTGTGCAAAGTGGCTCATCTCTTTGCCATCGCTTGTTTTGACCCCATCTTTGGGTGAGATGAGAGCTTTAAGTCCTGTAGTATGATAAAAAGAGACAAGCATTTGAGGTATTGTTTTGGATACATATACCTCTTCTTCTACTTTGGTGTCCGATGGAGTAGCATGATTATCTGTGTTGGAGGCGTAAATAGAACCTGTCGTCATCGCCAAGATAAAGAGCCAAGATAGTATCAATCGTTTGAGTCTCATGATTACTCCATTGTTGCTAGTAATTGACCATCAGTTACAGCATCATTGACATTGACATTGATTGATTTAAGTTTACCTGGTACTTCAGCTACAATATCAATCTCCATTTTCATCGATTCCAAAATCATAATCTTATCACCCACTTTGAGGCTATCGCCTGGATTGGCAACGATTTTCCATACATTTCCTGGTGTTTGAGAGTGAATCTCAATAGAACCTGTCGCTACGTTATGTGCAACAGGAGTAACCACTGGAGCTATTGGGGCTACTGGAGTTGTGGTGGGTGTTGTTGCTTTGACTTCAATTGAACCCTCGCCTTCTGCTACTTGAACACTGTATTGTTTACCATCTACTACTACTGTATAATTTCCTGCCATTTTTGTCTCTCCATTAGAACTATTTTCACTGTTTTCACTGTTTTTTCTGACCATCAAAGGACCTTCGCCCTTCAAAAACGCTATACCTTTTTTATCGCACGATGCAGCGATAAAGATATTCTCCTCACTTGTCTCAATGCCCTCATCTTGCAACATTTTTGTCCAATAGGCAATGGATTTTGTCTCGTCTCTATCGGCTATATCCAAAGGATTTTCGGTTGTAGGCTCCAAATTGAGTTTCTCAGCGGCAAGTTTGATAATCTCATGATCTGCCTCTACGGGAGTTTTGCCAAAGTAGCCCAGTACCATTTTGCCATACCCTGGAGCAATTTGTTTCCATGGACCAAACATCACGTTGGCGTAAGCTTGTTGCCAATAAAATTGACTCACAGGAGTCACGGATGTACCGTATCCACCTCGCTCAACGACCTCTTTCATGGCACGAATTACTTCATCGAATTTATCAAGATTTCCTGCATCACGCATCATTTGAGTATTGGCGGTCAAAGCACCTCCTGGCATAGGTGAGAAGGGAATAATAGGCGAAACTTGTGTTGCTTCGGGTGGTACCATATAATCTTTGAGACAACTTTTGAGTACATCTTCGTATTTTAGGATTTTATCAAGTTGCAAATCACCCAAATTGTAATCGGTGCCTTTGGTAGCGTGCAACATTGTCAAAATATCGGGTTGGCTTGTACCACCGCTTACAGGAGAGGCTGCCATATCAATACCGTTTGCACCCGCATCCAAAGCTGCTAGATAGGCTGCGACACTCACACCCGCTGTTTCGTGCGTGTGGAGTCTTAAGTGGACTTCATCACCTAAAAGTTTACGTGCCATAGAGATGGTTTCATAGACTTTGTGAGGACTTGAAGTTCCTGAAGCATCTTTGAAACAGACGCTATCAAATACAATACCGCTATCTAAAATCCCTCGAAGTGTCTTTTCATAAAAAGCTACATCGTGAGCCCCTTTGCATCCTGGAGGCAAATCCATCATCGTTACGACTACTTCATGGTTCATGCCGTATTTTTTGATACACTCCGAAGAGTACATTAGGTTTTGTACGTCGTTGAGGGCATCAAAATTGCGCACGGTTGTTGTGCCGTGTTTTGCAAACATCTTGGCAAAAAGATCAATCATCTCTGTGCTACCCGTATCAAGCATGACGGTATTGATACCACGAGAGAGTACTTGAAGATTGACTTCAGGCCCTACAATCTGACGAAAGCGATCCATCATCTCAAAAGCATTCTCTCGAAGATAGAAAAATAGAGATTGAAATCTTGCACCACCACCAAATTCAAAGTGGTTTATTCCTGCTTTTTTGGCGGCTTCAACTGCGGGAAAGAAATCCTCCATAAGCACTCTACCTCCAAAAACCGATTGAAAACCGTCTCTAAAGGTTGTATCCATTACGTCAATATACTTTTTTGCCATCTAATTAACCTTGGTTGTTTTGATTTTTTCTAAACTCTGCTACGGCAGCGATAATGGCTGCAACGCGTTTGGACTCTTCATCCTGTGAAATGTTGGGAGTCGGTGCTGTGGGTGCTTTTTGAGGAAAATATTTATTGATGAGCTTGGCTTGTAATTTCATGATTTCTACTAAAACCATTAGAAAAATCAATACAATTAGCATACCAAGTATCATAAATTTTATACTCTCTGCGACTAAATTTACTTCCATTGTAACAACCTCTTGTTATTCTTTTGTAATAAAATTTTACATAGACTTTGCTTGAAGCAACATAAAATATTGCATTTATGTTCTTTTTTTTCGTCCGTTGGGCTTTTTGGTCTCTTTTTTCTCTATTTCAAACTGATTGAGCATATTTTCGACACTGGAGTAGTCGTATCCAATGTTTGTCTCTCCCTTTTGCGTTTCGTGTTCTATGACGATGGACAAAGCTCTTTTGAGGAGTTCATTGGGATTGCAATCTCGCATATACTCTAGCAAGGTATCGACGTTGTCATGAAGGGCAAAGTTGCGTACCTTTTGGCTAATATCTTGATAGTGCGTATCGTTAAGCAATCCATTGCCCTCAATGACGGAAAACTTCATATTGGCCCCTACCTCTTTTTTGATACGTTTGAGTTCATTGAACTCTTCGGTAGTCACGAGAGTAATGGCTTGACCGCTCTTTCCTGCTCTGCCTGTTCTTCCGATTCGATGCACATAGCTTTGGGGGTCAAAAGGGATATGGTAGTTGAAAACGTGCGTTATGTCTTTGATATCGATACCACGTGCTACAATATCGGTAGCAATCATGATTTTGACTTTGGAGCGACGATAGTCACGCACAATCTGCTCTCTTTGAATCTGCTCGACATCACCGTGTAGGGCTACCACGCCAAATCCCAAAGCACTAAGGTATTCACCGAGCCTATCAACTTCACGCTTCATACGGCAAAAGATAAGGCATTTGTCGTAGTTTTCGCTCTCCAATAGATTGACAATTGCATCGTCTCGCTGGTTTTCATTGATGACGTAGTAGCGTTGTTCAATGTCGTTGTTGGTCGTCTCATCCTCGTCGCTAATGACTGAAATATACTCAGGATGATACAACAGCATACTGGCCAAATCTTTGATTTCATCGGGCATAGTAGCCGAAAAGAGGAGAGTTTGGCGATTTTGAGGGATGTAGTTAAAAATCTCCTTAATATCATCCAAAAATCCCATATCGAGCATCTTATCGGCTTCATCAAGCACTACTATCTCGGGATTAAAGGTATCAATTTTGCCTTTTTGGTAGAGATCTTTGAGTCTGCCTGGTGTGGAGACCACGATGGGTACTCCCTTGTGAATAAGGGCAATTTGTCTGCCATAACCCACACCTCCATAAACGGCCAATGTCTTAATACCCGCAAAACGTCCCAAATGGTAGAGTTCATCGCTAATTTGTGTGGTTAGCTCTCGTGTAGGAGCCAATATTAAAGCTCTTTCAATCTCGCCCTTTGCGATTTTGTCGAGAATAGGCAAGCCAAATGCTGCGGTTTTGCCTGTACCCGTATGGGCTTGTCCCACCATATCTTGGTTTTGTTCAATAATGGGTATCGACATGGCTTGAATTGGGCTAGGTTCTCTAAACCCAGCGACTTTGATACCTTTTTCGATATCACTGTGAAAATCAAACGCATTAAATGTCATATAGTACCTTCTGTGAAAAAAGCTTTAGATAACGCCTATCTAAACCTTAATCTTTAGTATATCCAAAAGCCTTTGGATTTGAGCTTAGAAGCACTCTATTGAGTTTAAAATGAAAGAGATTGTTGTATCATGAGAGTTGCTTTTTGCTTTATTTTTTCAAAAAGTTTTAATGAGGCTTTGCAAAAGCCAAAGCAATCCAAAAGGCGATTTTTAGAAGTTCTCTTAAAACAAAAAAGCTATAATGGCTTGATAGATTAAGGAGAGTATCAGTGGAGAGTTATCAAATAGATATTCAAGGCACGGTTCAAGGGGTGGGGTTTCGTCCTTTTGTCTATGCATTGGCGATGCGTTTTGGCGTTTATGGAGAGGTTTGGAATGACTCTAGGGGGGTAAGCATTAGGCTTAATGCCACGATGGAGCTATTGAAAGATTTTATAGCTCAAATAGAGTCTCAAAAGCCTCCACTAGCTTCTATTGATGCTATTAATTTTTATACTATCGAGCCTCAAAACTATGCGAAGTTTTCTATTATCCAAAGCCAAATGCAAAACGATACCTTTGCCCTTATGCCCCCTGATGTTTCGATTTGCGATGCGTGTGAAGCGGAGCTTTTTGAGCCTTCCAATCGTCGCTATGGCTATCCTTTTATTACCTGTACTCATTGCGGTGTACGCTACACGATTATCCAACAACTCCCCTACGATAGAGCCAATACCTCCATGGGGGCTTTTGCAATGTGTGCAAAGTGCCACGAGGAGTACACCAATCCTCTCAATCGTCGCTACCATGCCCAACCTATTGGGTGCTTTGATTGCGGGCCAACGTTGAAATTAAGAGACAAAAGTGAAACCTTAAGCCTTAGTCAAAGCCAAATTATTGATAGAGTAGTGCAAATGATTCAAGAGGGAAAAATTGTAGCCATTAAGGGAGTAGGGGGGTATCATTTGGTTTGCGATGCCTCCAATGATGAAGCGGTACAAACCCTGCGTAAACGTAAAAATCGCCCCCACAAACCTTTTGCTATTATGGTCAAAGATAGCGATATGGCAAAACAACTTGCACCTATTTCATCCAAAGAAGAAGAACTGCTTTTATCTAAAGAATGCCCTATTGTGTTGCTTAACAAACGTAACACTCAGCACTTAGCACTTAGCACTCTCATTGCTCCCGATGTCGATACGATAGGGATATTTCTCCCCTATACCCCTTTGCATCTGCTTTTGCTCAAAGCCCTCAATCGTCCCATCGTAGCCACCAGTGCCAATGTGAGCGATGAGCCACTCGCACGCACCCTTGAAGAGATAATGAGACTTGTTCATGTGTGGGATTACTGCCTCGACCACGATAGAGAGATTGTGAATGGTTGCGATGATAGTGTGGTCACTGTTGTTGAAGATAGCGTTTTGTTTGTGCGTCGTGCTAGAGGCTATGCACCCCAAGCGATTACGTTGCCCTTTAGGCTTAGTCAAAAGGTTTTGGCATTGGGAGCTAATCAAAAATCAACCATTGCCATCGCCTTTGGAAACAAAGCAATCCTTTCGCCTCATATAGGGGATTTGCATACGATTGATTCTATCGCCTACTACCGCCAACACATCGATCATTTACGCCAAATCTATAATTTTCAAGAGGATATAGTCGTACACGACAAACACCTCCACTACGAATCAACCAAGTACGCCAATCAATTAAAAATGAAAAATGAAAAATTAAAAGTGCTGGAGGTGCAACACCATGTCGCCCATATTCAAGCGGTGCGTTTGGAACACGGCATAAGAGGCAAAGTGTTGGGTATTGCCTTTGATGGTACGGGATACGGGGATGATGGCAATATGTGGGGAGGGGAGTTTATCGTTTGTGATGATAATAGTTATGAAAGGGTCGCTCATTTGGACTATTTTAAGCTCTTAGGAGGCGAAAAGGCGATCAAAGAACCACGTAGGGTAGCCCTTTCACTGCTCTTTGAGTGCTATGGGGCAAAGGTGCTTGATATGGATAATCCAACCACTCGTGCCTTTTTCCCCCAAGAACTACGACTCTACTACCGTATGTGGTACAAGGGTTTAAATGCTCCACTTACCTCCTCTATCGGTCGTCTCTTTGATGGAGTAGCCTCTCTAAGCGGTATCGTTCAAACCCTTAGTTATGAGGGGCAAAGCGGAGCGATGATGGAGTGCTATTATGACCCCGCTATTCAATCGTGCTATTTGTGGAATCTTAATGATGGGAAAATCGATATCAAGCCAATGATAAAGATGATGCTCACCCAATCCGATGCTAGGGTGATGATTTCAAAATTTTTTAATACACTGGTGAATATTGTGGAACAAATTGCTATGTGCTATCCCTACCCTGTCGTTTTGGGGGGTGGAGTCTTTCACAATAGGGTTTTGGTAGGGTTGCTTTTGCACAAAATGGGCAAGAGAGTCTCTCTTCCCCAAAAACTACCCCCCAACGACGGAGCTATTGCACTAGGACAAATCATGCAAGGATATAGGGCAATTTAAAAGGCTTTCAAAACTCACTAGAAACGATGGCTTTAGCCTCATCTAAGGGCGGCAACCAAAGCACCGCTTCCAAGTTTACGCAAAATTTGAACAAAAAGGAGATACAACAATGAAACGAAGTTTTACAATAGCCCTAGCGGTAATGGTTTGGGGAGTGGTGGTTTGGGGCAATAGTGTCGATAAGCTAGTCGAGGGGGCTAAGTGGCAAGTGGGTAAGACGCTTACTTATAATCCCGAGTATGTCAAACTCTCCTATCCTATGGGCGACATCAATGTAACCAAAGGGGTTTGTACCGATGTGGTAGTTCGAGCCATGCGAAAGCTTAATATTGATTTGCAACGTGAGATATACCTTGACAAAAAAGCCAACCCCAAACGCTACCGTGGACTATACTCTACCAATCGATTGGACCCCAATATCGACCACCGACGAGTCAAAAACATTCAAGCCTATTTTGCTGCCAAAGGTTATCGTGTCAAAGATGGCTTTAGGGCGGGAGATATTGTGGTATGGAAGCTTCCTTTTAATGCACTTGACCATATTGGTATCTGTTCACATCGTACCAACGCCCAAGGAGAGCCGTTTGTAATCCACAATATCGGAATGGGAGCAAGGGAAGAGGATGTTTTGAGAGAGTATAAGATAGTGGATCACTTTAGGCTTCAATGAGGTGAAATAACATGGGAAAACTTCGGAAGCGGGACTTTAGTCCCGCCAAAAAAGTCTAAAAATGACA
>JQIS01000004.1 GCA_000830175.1 Sulfurovum sp. FS08-3
TCCTACTAATATGTTTAAAAAGTGATAAATCTGTCATTTTTAGACTTTTTTGGCGGGACTAAAGTCTCGCTTCCGAAGTTTTCCCATGTTATTTCACACTCTCGGGAGAGGTGGAACGAGAAAGCTTTGCTTTGTTGCAATGTAAAATTTGTTATAATATTTAAAACAATTAAAAGGATTTACCATGAGAATATTTATAAGTTTACTCCTTTCGTTTGCTATACTTCATGCTTATGATTTTAATACCTCACGACTTGCAACATCGAGTGTCTCAAAATGGCAAGATGCAGATAGTCAGATACAACACTTTATCATCCAAAACGACAAGGTTTTCAAGGAGAAGTTTTTTCCTCTATTCAATCAACCTTTTAGCATTGTGAGCGAAGAGGAGAAAGCAAAGTTCCAAATCCCAAAACTCAACTACACACGTGAGGATATAAGGGTAGTGATGACCTATACAAAATATTTGATTGATCAAAACAGAACAGAGGAGATACCTGAAATCTATGTGAACGTTATCGATGGCATCAACCGTGCCAATAGTGGCAATTCGGTCATAACCCTTGTTTTTAAAATTGTAATCAATAATCTTACACTTAAGTCACTTGAATACGACATAGCCTATCTTAAGCAAGAAGAAAAAGCTAAACTTTTATCCAAAACACCAAGGCTTTTTGAGCTAAGCTTAGCAGAGTTTGATGCAACTTTGGAACGCAGTATAAAAGCTCTTGTTGGAGAGTATCAATCTATCTTGTTAATTGATATGTTTCCCAAAGAGAGGGCTGAAAAAATTGGTACCGCACTCGAACAAAAGATGTTGAATGTTTATCATAAGTCCATTGAATTAAAAGAGGCTAAAGAACGAGAAGGGTTTGTACAAAAATATAAAAGTGATGCAAAAAGCTTTTTGGAAAAATATACAGCTGAGGTAAACTACCTCAAACGAACGATAGCCCAATATTATAACGATACGGAATCACTCAAAGAGTTAAATCAAACGCAAATAACTACTCTAGGAAACGTAAGCAATGAGGTTATTGTTGATATGTTTTTTTATACTCAATTTTGGATAAATTTTATGGAAACACGAGAAGATTGTGCAAAGGTTATTGAACTTAATCAAAAAATGATTAAAGCATTGAGGCATCAATAGCAGTGCAAAAATAAGCGTTTCATTGAGAGAAAATTGGATATTTCTCTCGTTTCACCTCTCCCGAGGTGGAACGCATACATAAACCAATCTTACTAAAATATCCAAATAGGAAAAGCAATATATAAAATATACGAACCCAATACATTTACCTCTCCAAAGGTGAAAATAAGCTATATTCATCATAGAGGTTTTGGTAGGTTGTTTTAGTTTCGTATGCATTCCACCCTGGGAGAGGTGAAATGAGAAAAAAACAGCCTAAAGAGGTACATAGAGACTCAAAGCATACACAATCGAAACACCCACTAGAGCATAAAAGCTCAATCGACTCCAAATGGATGCAATGCTAAGCGTAATGTAGAGAACAAAGCTTTGAATATCCAAACCCATAGTGTAATTTTGTGCCTCTCCGAGCTTAAAAAAACCCAAAAGATACTCATCGAGTAGCCCACCTATGCCTACAAGATGCAACGCAATCGACAAGGGGTAAAAAAAGGTAAAAAGGGTGCTGCTCAGAGGTGAACTCAACTGATAGAGCGATGTAGCATCAAAAAAGAGATGCGTAATAGGCAACATAAAAAGATAGATAGCGATAGGAAAAAGCACAAAGAGCAACATTTTAGGGTGAATCGTTTGAGTATGGTAGCTTAACAAATAGATATAAAAAACGCCACTAATGGATAGCCACAAAGCCAAAGAGACGATAAGTTTGGGAAAGAGTGCCACAAGCATAAGCGTCACCGTCGCCAAAAACGCAAAGCTAAGTAGCTCAAATCCTAGTACCAACGATATCCAACCCACCACAAGCATCGCATAGGAACGTAGCAAAGAGGGTGGCATATCGACAAAGTAGGTATAGACTCCCAAAGCTATCAAAACTCCCAAACCAATATCAACAAAGGCGTTGCGATAGGGAAAATAGCGTCGATGCAACGGATGGTAGGGCAACCACAAGACAAAAAAGAGTACTGCCGATAAAATGGAGAGATGCAAACCGCTTAGGGCGATGAGATGGCTAATGCCTAGTGTGGCAACTTGAGTGCGAAACTCTTTGGATAGCGGTGTGGCTAAAAAGATGGCGTTGTAAAACTCCGCCAAGGTAGGATGAGTGTGTTGTGCTTCAATCGCCTTTTGAATTGATTGTTTGGTGCGATTGGGAGGTTTACTTAGCCTCTCTTTTACAAATCCTTCGACATAAAAACTCCCTAAATAGTGAGCAAAAGTGATGGTGCTATTGGGAAAAATTTGAATACGCACCCGTTTGTCTTTGAAATCGTAATCGTGGGCGTTCAAAAAAAGTGTAAGATTCTCTTGCGTGTGCAATTTCAAAATCTTGTAGTAACCACTTTGCGACTCCTTGGGAAACTCTTGCACTACATCGGCGTAGGTGTAATAAAAGGGTTTGGCAATAAAGGCTCGATACTCCTGATAATAAAACCCCAAACGCACCCCAATAATCACCAAAAACACCCCCACAAACACCAAAAACTCCCGATAATCCAAAAAAAGAGGCGGTTTTTCGAGTTTCATCGGTACAATCTACTGCTTGTTGGCTACTTGAAGTTGTGTTAGAGTCATATTCCATGCGGTTATATATTGATGAGGCTTTACTTCAAAACCCATTTCATACCTATCACTCCACTCATTTAGTTGTCTTTGTCTTAGACTATCTATACAATTTAACCCTAAAATATCTATCATTTTTTGAATCTTTTTTTGTTTATCAATAGATAAGTTTTTATTTGGACTGAAAATATAAATATCCATATCTTTATTTGTGTCATCTTTTATCCAAGATAAACATTTATAAGGGTCATAATCATTACTATCAGGTTTTAATATACCTTCAATAATTTCTTGTCTACCTTTTATCCTACAATTTACATGGGTTGCAACAACAAAGAGATTATCCCATAAAAACGCATTTTTAGACTTTAGACTCTTATTAAAGTGATCAATATCACCTTGAATCTTATCTTTTTCTAATCTTTCTAAATTTTTATACTTTTCATTGTCCCAATTGTTTTCGGCAATAAAGATTGGTTCACAAAGCATCTGTTCAGTATATGCGCATAGACCTTTTTGACAATATAAAAGACTCATTTTCATATCTGTATAATAGTCTCTTTTATATTTACTCTCATAGGGTTCATGTTCATCTTTTTTGAATTTTTGAACTGAATGTTTATAATTTTGAGAGAGTATGGTACTCTTATCTATTTTTCTCATTGATTATAGATTCCCAATTTTTTACCCAAATTTTGTAACTTTTTAAATAATTCTTCTTTTTTTTCTATATCCTCTATATTTTTTATCTCTTCTTTTAAAATATTAAATTCTATTAGTGCATTTTCTCTAAAGTCTGAATTTGAACTACTCTTTATATCAAAAATATCGGTCAAAATCCCCGTCCATGTAAGCATACGAGGGTCTAGCGTGTAATTATCTATATGGTCAATATCCCCTTCAAAATATTTCTCTCTATAGACTTGATTATTTTTATCAAACTTTAGCTCCACAACTTCCCACGGCTCAAAACTGGATGCGATAAGTGGAGAATGGGTGGCAAAAATCACCTGATTATTCTCCCCTACTTCCATATAAAGCTCTGTAAGTTTGCGTTGAATATCGGGATAAAAAGAGTTTTCAGGTTCATCAATGAGGATAATAGAGTCTTTTGGATTGTGGATTTTGAGGGGGATAAAGGTAGCGATTAAGTTTTTTGTGCCTGTACTTAGATTTTCATATTTTATAATGTTTTCATTGGATAAGTCTTTGATGGTTAAATCGTTGTAGCTTTTTTGATTAGGGTCAATTTTAGCAAGTTCTAGGTTAAATTTATTCAAAATAGGGTTTAGTTTATCTGATATTTGTTCAACAACATTCTCATTTTTACTTTCCCACTCTTGCATCTCTTGTTTAAACTCATCTTTACCGTAGTCAGCAATATTCAAAAGTTTATTGGATAACCTATCCATATACTTTAAGCGTTCATTATCGTAATTTGCAATTTTTTCTTCTAATAAAAACCAAGCATTTTCATTTAGTATAACAAAATTTTCTGATTTTTGAATAAGGTTATATTTATCTTCTATCTTTTTAATTTCCCATTTTAAATGCTTTCTTATGTTTTCATTATCTACCTTTTCCCATTCTAACTGCTTTCTTTTTTCTTTAATCTTTTCCCATCCTAACTGTGTTTTGCGAGTTTGTTCATCCACTTCTTCTAATAAGAGTTCAGTTCTTTTATTCTCAAGTTTTGATAAGAGTTCAGTTCTTTTATTCTCAAGTTTTTCAATTAAATTTTTGTCATTTGGAGAGATTTCAAGGTTTTTAATCTCATTAGAGTTCTTACAGTTTCTATTGGCATCGGCAAAATACATTTTTTCATTTTTGGTATCATTTTCTTCAATAAAAGTCGTTTTTACTTCCGTTTGAAAGAGTTTATCCCTAATAACCTCCAACAAATTCGTCTTCCCCGTACCACTCTGCCCAATAATACAGATTTTATCCAATGGCTCACCTGCTTTTTCATGCCCCTCAGGATAGATTAAATCAAGTGTTAAATCTTTGAATTGCTTATAATTTTTGAGTTCTATTTTTTTGATTTTCATAGCGGTTCACTCCTCTTTCAAATTCACTTTAATTGTACCTCAATAACCATTACTTAGGGTTAAATTGGTGGCATGCTAATCGTCCCTTCACGCATATCGATGCTGTTTTCATCGAAGACAATCTCGTGAGGGGTTGAGCCGTACATCTTATCGACAAAACGGGTGAAGCGTTTTTGGAAGAGCAAATCAACCGTACCCGTAGGACCGTTTCGCTGTTTGCCGATAATGAGTTCGGTCTCCTCCTCCTCTTTTCGCTGATACTCGCTCTTGTACTCTTTGCCATCGGCTTTGGCTTTCATCTCTTTCTCTTTCTCTTTGGCTTCACGGTAAACATCGTCACGGTAAACAAACAAAATAATATCGGCATCTTGCTCAATCGCTCCCGACTCCCTAAGGTCGCTTAGCATGGGGCGTTTGTTGTCACGCGCTTCAAGCCCACGGTTGAGCTGCGAAAGGGCGATGATGGGCATCTCAAGCTCACGTGCCAACTGTTTAAGCCCCCGTGAAATCTCAGAAATCTCTTGTTGTCTCGACTCTCGATTGTCACTGCTCATAAGTTGCAAGTAGTCGATAATCGCCATACTAATTTGCGGATTTTGCGATTTGAGCTTTCGCAATTTGCTGCGTACATGGTGGATTGTAGCATACCCTCCATCATCGACAAAGAGCCTCTTTTTGCTGATAGAATCCGTTGCATTGGCTAGGCGACTCCACTCATCATCATTGAGATCCCCCACACGCAAATTTTGCAACGCAATAGAGGTTTTAGCAGAGAGCATCCGTAGCATCAGTTGTTCTGCGGGCATTTCAAGCGAGAAGATAGCCACTCCCTCATCACGCTCAATCGCTTTGAGTGCCATGTTGAGAACTAGGGCTGTTTTGCCCATCGCTGGTCTAGCGGCGACAATGACCAAATCCCCTTTGCCAAATCCGCTGGTTTTGTCGTTGAGGTTTTTAAATCCCGTATCGACACCGATAAGTTTGGAGTTGCCCAAAGCTTTGAGGCGATTAATATCATCAAGCATTGAGAGGGTAATCTCTTGAGCGGCACGAAAATCGTTATTGGTAGAGTTTTGGGTTATCTCGTAGAGCTTTTTTTCCACCAAATTCATCACATCAAGAGCGGGTAAATCATCCTCCAAAGTGACTTTTTTGATCTCTGTTGCGAGAGTGGCTAGGAGTCTTTTGGTCGATTTGGCTTTGATTTCATCGATGTAAGCGGCGGTATTGGTAATGGGATTGGAGGAGAGAATATCAAGCATGGCTCTCTCATCAAAGTGCTTCTCTTTTAGGAGTCGCTGACGCAAAAACTCATCATCAATAGGCTTATCTTCGATGGAGAGTTGCTCCATGGCTCTAAAAATATGTTGGTGAAAAGGGAGATAAAAATCCTCACTGTTGAGTTTGGCGGCTACCTCTTCGTAGGTGTTGGGGTCAAAAAGTACCGAAGAGAGTACGGCTCTTTCGATATTGAGATTGTAGAGATTATCTTGCAAAGTATTTCCTAATGTGGGAGTCTATCGTTACATTTTATTCAAATGGTATCATATCCAATCTTCTATTTTATTCCCCCTCTTCCAATAACTTTCTAAACTCTTCTTTATTTGGCAATACAGTTAAATATTTACTTGCATAGATTTGATTATTATCTTTTGGAAGTGTTAATTCAACTAAAGTTTTACTTTTATCTTTACAAAGAATTATCCCTATAGTTTGGTTTTCATCTTCTGTTTTTTCAAATCTATCAAAATAATTTACATACATCATCATTTGACCTATATCTTGATGTTTGAGTTCCCCTATTTTCAAATCAATTACTACAAATGATTTTAAAAATCTATTATAAAAAACCAAATCTACTTTAAAATGTTTTTCATCGATAGTTAATCTTTTTTGTCGTGCGACAAAAGTAAATCCTTTGCCAAGTTCAAGTAAAAAATGTTCTAGTTTATCGATAAGTTTGTGTTCCAAGTCACTTTCGCTATAACTTGATAACTCTGGAAGTCCTACAAACTCTAAGATATATGGGTCTTTTATAATATCCTCAACTTTTTGGATGATTTGCCCTTTTGTTGAGAGTTCTATTACTTTTGATTTATCACTACTGAGTCTTAGCCTTTCAAAGAGTCCCGTGTCAAATTGTCTTTTGAGTTCTCGTAAACTCCAGTTATTCTCATTTGATTCTATCTCATAAAAATTTCGTTCATCTATATTTTCAATTCGTGTTAAAAATATATAGTGTGACCAACTTAAATTAAATTTCCGAGACACTGTCTCGGAAATTGGAAATGCCATATAAAATTTTCTCATATTTTCTAAGTTATCAACCGAAAAGCCCTTACCAAATTCTTTGCATAACTCTATTGATAAGCTTTTCAATAAAGCAGTTCCATACTCTGCTCTAGTTTCCCCACCTTGTTCCTCTTCTACTATTCTTTTTCCTATTTCATAATAGGTTTGTGTCATTGTGGTGTTTATAGTTTGATAAACTTTGTTTCTAGCACTTTGAAGTAACTCTTTTATATCTTGGTAAAAATTATTTTTGATTAAATGCATCTTGTTTCCATCGCCTATTGCCATATACTTATCTCTCCTTGGTGGGCTTTGCATTGAAAATCTTTGGATAAAATCTCCTCTACTAAGGCTTGATGTTTGTGAGTTTTAATCACTACGATACCTTGCGGGTTGAGTCTCTTTTGACTATCTTCCAAAAATCCTTTGGGATTGTAGAGTTTATCTATTTCAAGTGCCACAATGGCATCGTAGCTTTTGAAATTGGGCTTTAGGTTGGAGGCATCGCCTTGCCAGAATTGACACTTATGCGTATCCCAATCAAAGTTTTTGGCTTCAACTGTGTAAACTTTATCGTTGTAGAGATACTCAATAGCTCCTTGTTCTTGCATTTGCGTGGCTACCAAAATAAACCGAGCCGAAAAATCAATCCCTGTAATATGTTTGGCATGGCGTGAGAGTTCAAAAGTGCTTCGCCCTGTGGAACAACCGATGTTTAAAATGTTGGCATCTTTGGGGATGAAGGTTTGGATATATTCATTGTCGCTTGTGTCATAGGCTTGATAGTTGATTTGGCAACTTTTGGCTACGCTTTTGTCGATAATGATACGCTCTTTTGTGGAGTGTTGATTGTGCGTCGTTACAATGTAGCGAAATCCTGCGTGTTGGTAAAAATGTCTTCTAAAGGCGTAGCGTGAGTGCTTCATTAGCTCATTGCCACTACTTGCCCATGAGCCTCCCTTGATAAGGTTGTGTTTGGTATCAAACGTAGGTGTTGAGAAATCATCATAGATAGGATGCACCTCAAATCCCTCAAAAGCATCAATATAACTGCTGCTCCACTGCCATACATTGCCCACTATATCGTAGAGATTTTTAAATTTAAAACGATTTACGGGAGTCGATGAGAAGTAGTGAGCAAAGTTGATATTGGCTTTTGTATCATCAAAGTGGGGAACATCTTCAATTGCTTGGGCTTCAAGCATGACTCGATAGTGTGCCTCAGAAGGCAAAGAGTAGGGAGTTTTATCTTTTTGGCTTTTCCATCGACAAAAGGCTTGTGCCTCCAAAGCGTTCACCTCTACGGGAAAAGAGAGAGGCATAGCAATGTGCGATACAAAAGCACGATAAGCGTAACCGTTGGGCGTAGAGACCCAAAAGGGGGGATGGGTAGCGTGTGTAATCTCTAAAAATTTTTGCCCCTCATCGTCCCAATAGGCTTTTTGGTGGTATCCGCCGTCTATTACAAACTCCATAAACTCCGCATTGGAGACGAGATAAGCCCCTGCTTGAAAATCCTCTACCGTTTCGATTTGTGTGCCGTATTCGTTGTCCCAGCCGTAGAGATGATGGGTTGTTTCTTTGCCTAGTTTGACCTCTTTGCCCTTAATATCAACCAGATAGTTTTGGGGTGCTTGGGTATCTTGAGCGATGGGAAATTGACTTAGGTTGGGTTTGATATACTCTAGTGGCATTTGGCGATGGAGTACGCTTGAGGTTTCGATATGGATACGTTCATGCTCAATTCCCATAAGTATAATCCACCATGGGGAGTCCATCGTGATAGGGGAGGATAGGGGTAGGGCGGTAATGAGTTCATCGACTCTTTGGCGTACGCTATGGCGATAGGCTCTTACGCTTTCAACGGCAATATCTCCAAAACGACTAGCATTCATATCATCCCAACTCATCTCATCGACCCCAATAGCAAAGAGCGATTCAAACTTAGGATTGATACGCTCCTCAATGAAGCCTCCCAAAAGCAATTTGTTGATATAAAAAGTAGCGGTATGCCCAAAATAAAAAATCATCGGATGGCGAGTCGGTTCCGATTTGCGATAAAAGACGCTATCATCGACAAAAACAGTAAAAAGCGACTCAAAGAGATCGTAGCTGTTGTGGAAATAGGCTCTAATCTCCTCTTTGGTAGCATCGAGCGTCACAGGCAATTGACTAATAGGCTTCATAAACTCCTCCTAAAGCATGATGATTCATTATATCTATCCAAAATATAATTTAGCTTTAACAACAGGCTTTACGCACTTAAAAATTATCACATTAATATTGCAAAAGTTTTCTCGTTTCATGGTCTTGGGAGAGGTGGAACGAGAGAAAGAGGGCATTAGGTATCTTTGGTGGTGATCTCTTTTTTCATGGGTTATTGTAGCACCAAAAGGATAAGTTTGGCTAAACCCATAGATTATCAATCAATCGGGTTGTGCCGAGATAGGCGGCGACTAGAATAATCGTGTTGTTTTTGTCGATGGTTTGGATTACTTCAAAGTTGCGATTGACAATCTCTGCATAATCGACCCTATCAACACCTTGCAAAACCTCTAGTATCTGCTCTTTGAGGATAGCACAATCGAGCTGGTTTTGCTCTATCAAAGAAGAGGCACGATGGAGCGATTGAGAGAGGGCTAGGGCTTGAACTTTTTGCGTTGTGCTAAGATAGGCATTGCGACTGCTAAGTGCTAAACCGCTCTCATCTCGCACAATCTCACAGGGTACAATTTTGACATTCATAAAGTACTCCTTGACCATTTTGATGATAAGGGCGAGTTGTTGGGCATCTTTTTTGCCAAAATAGGCACGGGTGGGGCGGGTGAGGTTGAGCAGTTTCATTACGATTTGTAGCATTCCGCCAAAATGCCCTGGGCGTGTAGCCCCCTCCAAAACATATCCTGCCTTGCAAGGTGCCATGATTGCAAGTTCGTCGCTCCCATACATCGCCTCAATAGTAGGCATAAAAACAATATCAACGCCCAAAGATTGACACATAGCCAAATCGTGCATCTCTTGACGAGGATAAGCATCCCAATCCTCCCCCTCCAAAAACTGCGTAGGATTGACAAAGATAGAGACGATTGTCGCCTCATTATGGGCTTTGGCTTGTTGTATGAGGGAGCTATGCCCTGCGTGTAATGCCCCCATCGTAGGGACAAAACCGACACTTGCACCCAGTAAGGCTCTAGCACGTTGAAACTCTGAAATATCTCTAGCTACTATCATAATCGACTCTCTTGCATCATAAACTCTCGTGTTTTAGAAATTATAGCATAATGGAGCGGGAGTTGAGAAGCCACCAAAAGAGATGAAATTTTTTGTTTCACATGGTTACAAATCCAAAAGTTATGTTTGAATGCAAATTTACTCAAAACACTTTAACAAGCTTTTTGATATGATAGTAGCAAACTATTCTCACGAGTATCTCGCAAGAGCATCTCAAATTAAAAAGGGGTTACTGATGACTCAAGAAGTAATGATGACGCATATTGTTACCGATCATCCATATTTTGGTGTCTTTGTTCTATTTGCAATGACGGTTGTTGCTTTTCCTGCGACACTGTTTTTGGCACGATTTGTAAGTAGAAAGTTAGCAAGACTTGATACAGAGAAGCTCAAGCTTAGTATCTACGAGTGTGGTCCAGAGGTTACCAAGCAACCAAACACTATTTCGGTTCAGTTTTATCTGATAGCACTTTTGTTTATTCTCTTTGATGTGGAGATTATCTTTATGTTCCCATGGGCGATAGACTTTAAATTGTTGGGTTGGTTTGGTTTTGTTGAGATGATTTTATTTATATTCTTACTAGCAGTAGGATTTATTTACGCATGGAGAAAAGGAGCACTTGAATGGCACAGCATAAAGTAAATTACGCATCAAACGGAGGTTTGCCCGTCGCACTCACCTCGGTGGACAAATTGCTCAACTGGGGACGTTCTAACTCCCTTTGGCCTTTGACTTACGGTTTGGCTTGTTGTGCTATTGAGATGATGGCAAGTGGTGGTTCACGGTTTGACTTTGACCGATTAGGAACCATCTTTAGAGCCTCTCCAAGACAATCGGATTTGATGATTTTGGCAGGTACACTCTCCAAAAAACACGCCGAGTTTGCACGCAGACTCTACGACCAAATGCCCGAACCCAAATGGGTAATCTCTATGGGTTCGTGTGCCAATACAGGCGGGATGTTCAATACCTACGCAACGGTGCAAGGAGTCGATAGAATTGTACCCGTCGATATCTATCTACCAGGATGCGCACCTCGTCCAGAGACACTGCAATATGCCGTGATGATGCTCCAAAAAAAGATCCGCAAAGAGTCGGCAAATATGAAGAAAAATAAAAAACAAGATCTAAGGTTGGTCTAATGAGAAAATATACACCAAAAGATAATGTACAAGCAAAAGCCTACTATACGGATAGATTTTGGGTTGCTCCACGAGTCCCACGCCAAGCCGTTGAAGATGAGCATTTCAAAGCGGTAGTAGAGGCACTAGGAGAGAGAGTCAAAGAGGCTTATGTAGAGATTAACAACCTCGTTTTGCATATCGATGCTACCCAAAACTACGCCGTACTTGAAACGCTCAAAGATACCTGCGGATACAAAATTTGTAGCGAAATCAGTGCGGTTGATTATTTGGCAAAAGAGGGTGAGTTTGAGATATTCTATCAAATGCTCAATCTTGACAAAGCCAAAAGAGTGCGTGTGGTATGCCGTCTCAAAAAGGGATTGGCGATTGAGTCCGTCGTGCCGCTCTTCAAAAGTGCCAATTTTGCCGAGCGTGAGATGTACGATATGTTTGGTATCAAAGCCAACAACCACCCATTCCTTAAGCGTATTTTAATGCCCGATGATTGGGAAGGGCATCCGCTTCTTAAGACCTATCCGCTTCAAGGGGATGAGTTTGCTTCATGGTATGAGGTAGATAAGATTTTTGGCAAAGAGTATCGAGATATTATCGGACCCGAAAACAGAGACCCTGCACGTATTGATAGATACGATACGAAGCGATTTTCAAGGGTTGGCTATGAAGTACCCTTTGATGCAGACATCTCTAGCGGTGAGACCAAAACGCCCATCGAGTACAGTACCACATTCCTAACCGATTACAATACGGGTACGAAGCAATTAGATAAGAGAAAGTAGGAGAGAGTATGCAAGTCACCAATAAATTAACACCTTTTTTTGAGAATCTTAACTTTGAACGAGATGACAATACGATGGTTATCAACTTTGGTCCCCAGCACCCCTCGGCTCACGGTCAATTGCGACTCGTACTAGAACTTGATGGAGAGTTGGTTACCAAGGCCTATCCCGATATTGGCTACCTCCACCGTGGTATCGAGAAGATGGCAGAGAATATGACCTATAATGAGTTTTTGCCCACAACCGATAGATTGGACTATATTGCTTCAACTTCCAATAATTATGCTTATGCTTTGGCAGTAGAGAAGCTTATTGGACTCGAAGTACCTAGACGAGCACAAGTGATACGAACCATGCTTTTGGAGCTAAACCGCATCATTTCACACCTCTTCTTCCTTGCTACCCATGCACTTGATGTAGGGGCTATGTCGGTATTTCTCTACGCATTTAGAGAACGAGAGTTTGCAATGGATTTGATGGAGGATTATTGCGGAGCGAGATTGACGCATTCAGCGGTAAGAATCGGGGGCGTTCCTCTTGATTTGCCCAAAGGATGGCTAGAGAATCTCACAATCTATTTGGATAAATTGCCCCAAAATATCAAAATGTATGAGGATCTCTTAACCGAAAACAGAATTTGGAAGATGAGACTTGAAGATGTGGGAACGCTTAGCCCCGAAGATGCGATGAGCTGGGGATGCAGTGGTGTTATGTTGCGTGGTAGCGGTATCCCATACGATATTCGCAAAGAAGAGCCTTATGAGCTTTACGGTGAGCTTGATTTTGATATTCCCATTAGCCAAAGTTGTGACTCTTTGGGGCGATACAAGCTCTACATGGAAGAGATGCGACAATCTAAACGCATTTTGGAGCAACTCATTGAGATGTATCCTCAAACAGAGCAAAAGCTTATGGCACACGCACCCCAATACATTTCAGCTCCCAAAGAGGAGATAATGACCCAAAACTACGCTTTGATGCAACACTTTGTATTGGTGACACAAGGGATGCGACCACCCAAAGGGGAGGTTTATGTGCCTACTGAGTCACCCAAAGGTGAGCTTGGGTTTTATATCAAATCCGAAGGCGAACCCTATGCCTATCGACTCAAGTGTAGAGCTCCTAGCTTCTATCATACAGGATTGTTGCAAGAGATTTTGGTAGGTACTTACATTGCCGATGTCGTTACCATCATTGGCAGTACCAATATAGTATTTGGAGAGGTGGATAGATAATGAAACGATACGATTTGAGAAATCTAAAAGATAACTTTTACGATCGCATGATAGAGCTTATGAAGAGTGATTTAAAAGTGGGCGAAGTGGGGATTTTTCTCTTTGAGATAGGGGATTTTTCTCCCATTCAAAAGAGTGCTGATGTTGTCAAAGAACAAGGACATGAACTCATGAATTCGTTAAAGTTCAATGAAGTGGATTGGACCATTGTAGTAAAGAAAAAAGGCTCATAGATGTCAGCTGTAATTTTCTCAACTTGGAGGGGTGAGTTTATCGACAACCGTGGTAAATCGCCCGATGAGTCGAGTGAATCAGGATTTAAACTACCGCAAAATTACCACGGAGATGTAACCTCTAAGGCATTTATCGGATGGGATGGTGTTGCAATCTTTCAAGAAGATGTGGATGCTTTGCGTTTAGCTACCGAGTATGCCGCACAATATCAAGTCTATTCCGAGGCGTGCGGACGTTGTGCTCCTGGGCGATGGGGCGGTAGGATACTCTACGATTTACTTGACAAGATAGCCAGAGGTGAGGGTTCTTATGCCGATACGGATCATCTCAAAGAGGTAAGCCAAACGATGATGCTTACTTCCAAATGCGAGATTGGTCGCACCGTGCCTAAGCCTATTTTGGATCTTATGGAGCATTATTGGGAGCAATTTCGTGATGCTATAGAGCATCAAAAGCCCTCTAAGCACTATCATGATGATATTAAATACATTGCCAAAGTCACCGCACCTTGTACCGATATGTGTCCTGCGTTGGTGGATATTCCCGCTTACATCGAAGGGGTAAGGGATATGCAATTTGGTGACTCATTGGTAGCGACACGCCAAACCATGCCACTAGCCCATACGTGCGGACGTGTTTGTCCTCATCCTTGTGAAGATGCGTGTCGTCGTGCCAATTTGGACGAGCCTATCTCTATTATGGAGCTTAAGCGTTTGGGTGCTGATTATGAAACCGACCACGCTTTGCCATGGCAACATCCTCATCCCCCTAAGCCTTTACGCAACGATGGCAAAAAAGTAGCTATTATCGGTGCGGGTCCTGCGGGTCTTAGCGCGGCGTACTATTTGGCGTTGGAGGGTATCAAGGTAGATATTTTTGAAGAGTTGCCTGTAAATGGTGGTGAAGTAGCCGTGGGTGTACCGCAATATCGTATGCCCATAGAGAAGTACCAAAAAGATATTGATTTGGTATTGGAACTTGAAGCGGTTGATATTTACAACAACCATCGTGTCGATGCTGAGCGTCTCAAAGAGATAGAAGAGGAGTACGATGCTACGCTTTTGGCGTTTGGTGCAAGACTCTCCAAAGCGGTTCGAGCCAAAAATGAACGAGCCGATATGCAGGGCTATTGGGGTGCTATTGCCATGCTTGATAAGGTGAACTTATGGAGCAAATACGGCATTGGCTCACCTGCGAGTAATGAACTCAAAGATAAAACCGTTGTGTGCGTCGGGGGAGGATTTACCTCTATGGACGTGGTGCGATGTTCGGTTCGAGAGGGAGCCAAAAAGGTGATTATGCTCTATCGACGTGATGAGAAGACGATTATTCAAAACACGACCTATGAAGAGTATCATGAGGCGGTTGAAGAGGGTGTTGAGTTTATTTTTCACTCGGCTATCGAAGAGATTTTTGATGAAAACAATCAACTCAAAAAGCTTTTGGTTAATAGATTTGAGCTTATGCCTGACCCCGAAGGTGGACGACCTCAATTGGTTAAAGTTGAAGGGGGAGATTTTGAGATAGAGTGCGATTATCTTATTCCTGCCGTTTCACAAGCCCTCGATACGCATATACTGCCCAAAGAGTGGGGGTTGGCAATGACCTCATGGGACTCTATCCAAACCAACGGCAAAGATTATATGACTTCACGTCCAGGATTGTTTGCAGCGGGGGATTGTGAGTATGGACCCATGACTATTGTCAATGCGGTAGGTCAAGCCAAACGAGCAGCATCGGTCATTAGTCGATACATCTATGATGGCAAAGTAACGCTTCTTGACGATGAGATTATGGAAGATCATCTCGCACGACTCAAAGTCTATAACAAAGATGAAAAAGTAACGGGTTGGATGCCAGGGTTGCCTAGAATGGTGAGTGAAAAGCTAAGCGTCCAAGAGCGAATCGACAACAATCGAGAGGTGAATTTGGGCTTCACGGGAGAAGAGGCGTTGAGCGAAGCCCAACGGTGTATGCGATGTTATTATATCTCAATGGTGGCGGTGTAGTATGAGCAAAGATAAAGAGATTAAAATGATTACAGTGACCATTGATGGCAAAGTGTGTCAAGCTCCTTATGGGAAAACAATTTTGCAAATAGCACGAGAGAACGGTATCTATATCCCTACGATGTGCTATTTGACCAAAGTTAAGCCTATTGCTTCGTGTCGTATGTGCGTAGTAGAGATTGAAGGAGTCGAGGGGATGATACTCTCGTGTCAAGAGGTAGCAACTGAAGGTATTCATGTCACAACCAACACCCCACAACTCTATACACAACGTCAAAACATCATGAAACTCTACGATGTCAATCATCCTTTGGAGTGCGGTGTATGCGACAAAAGCGGCGAGTGCGATTTGCAAAACAAAACATTAGAGTTTAACGTCGCTACGCAAAACTTCACCACACGAGAACCCCATCGAACCGTAGAGAATTGGGGCTTTATCTCCTATGACCCTGCTTTGTGCATTATGTGCGAGAAGTGTGTGCATGTTTGCAATGAGATAGTAGGCGATGAGAGCTTAGCCATTTCGGTGGGTGGATACAAATCGACGATTGTAAACAAAAACCTTGAAGATGGATGTCATGAGTGCGGTGAGTGTATGTCGGTGTGTCCTGTAGGAGCATTGGTAAGTACGCACTTTAAATACAGCTCCAACGCATGGGAACTTACCAAGATTCCAGCTGCTTGTTCGCATTGCAGCAGCGGTTGCGAACTTAGCTACGAAGTCAAGCAAGATAAGATTTATCGTGTAACCAACAACTATGAGTTTAGTTCACTCTGTGGGGCAGGGCGTTTTGGTTACGATTTTGAAAATCGCACCAATGGCAAAGATGAGATTGATTTTAATAATGCATTGGATGCCTTTGCAAAAGCCGATACGATTCGATTTAGTGCTACGATTAGCAACGAAGAGGCTTTAATTTTGCAAAGATTAAAAGAAGCCAAAGGTTACAAGCTAGTGTGCGATGAAGCCAAAGGGTATCAAGATTTTCTTAAAGCCTATTCAAGCATCAGTGGCAAATCGCTCTACAGCGGAGATTTGGCAACCATCAAAAGCTCCAAGGTGATTGTAGTCTTTGGAAGTATGGTTGATAGCGATAACCCGATGGTGAAGTACGCTATCTCAACGGCTAGTAAACAACATCGTGCGCGTGTGATCTATGTGCACCCTATTGAAGATGCAAACCTCTCCAATATTGTGACGCAATACATCAAATACGAAGTGGGTAGCGAAGAGGGAGTAGCGGCACTGTTGGCTCATGCTTTGGTTGATAGAGACAATCTTGATGAAGATACCAAAGCATTTTTGGACAATTTGGATATAGGCAATCTAAGTGCTGAGAGCAATGTGGGCGAGGAGGAGATTGATGCGTTGGTTCAATCTCTAGGCAAAAGAAAAGATTTTACTTTGGTGGTGGGTGCAGACCTCTATAGCCATCCAAGGGTAGAAAATATTGCAAAACTTATTGCATTGATTGAGAAATACACCTCTTTTGATACAGTAGCTATTCCACCTGCGACCAATGCTTTGGGTGTTGCACTGATTTGCGAACTCGACAATCAAGTAGGCGAATATACGATAGGATACAATAGCCGTGGTGATTTTACGTTGAGTGCTTTGGGGGAGGGGGATTTGGATATGCCCTCACTCAATCAACAAGAGGGAACCTTTACAACCATTAATAAACAAGTCGTTCCTACAAACGTAGCATTGGAGTACAAGGGTTATATTCTCAATGATATAGCTTCGGCGTTGGGCGTAAAGAAACAATATACCATTGATTATACGCAAGAGTTACCTATTGACAAAGGGTATCAAGGCGTTGCTTTTGATGATTTGAAGATAGATTTTGGTATCAACGGTGAAGATTTGCGAGGCTATAGACTCCAAACACACGGTGTAGATAGCAACAGTATGCTAGAAGAGATTGCTCCCTTGCCAACCTATGATGGATTGGTACTCTATCGAGCCAATTCAATCAATCAATTTTCGCCTTTTACCCACAAAGCAAAAGAGCTTCAATCGCAAGAGTTTCTTAAAGGCTCCAATCAATTTGCACTTGCAGCAAAGATAAGCGATGGAGATGAGGTGAAATTTGAGCTTGATGGCATAAAATACACAAGAGTGTTTAAGATTGATACATCAATGAAAGGTACAGTAGCAATTAATCCAACAAATGATAAAGGATTAAGTAGTACTTTGGTATCCTCTTATAGATACGCTAAATTAATCCTTGATGTTCAAAACAAATAAGATGAGTGGTAAATATGAGTAGCAATGAAATTACAGTAAAAATTGACGGTAAAGAGTGCAAGAGCGTAGAGGGAGAGTATATCCTCAATGTCGCTCGTGCAAATGATATATTTATACCTGCGATTTGTTATTTAACACGATGTTCTCCGACTCTTGCTTGTCGCATCTGCCTTGTCGAAGCAGACGGTAAACGAGTCTATGCATGCAATGCAAAAGTCAAAGATGGCATGGAGGTCACAGTAACAAACGAAGAGATACTTCAAGAACGACGAGCTATTATGGAGGTTTATGATGTCAATCACCCTCTACAATGCGGTGTTTGTGATCAAAGCGGTGAGTGTGAGTTGCAAAACTACACGCTTGAATTAGCCGTCGATTCACAAAGCTATGCCATTCCCGACACCATTCGTCAAAACAAAAACTGGAGCGATGTGCTTCACTACGATGCGGGGCTTTGTATTGTATGCGAACGTTGCGTGACAGTTTGCAAAGATATGATTGGTGATAGCGCTATCAAAACAGGACCTCGTGGAGGCGAAGCGCTTCCCAAAGATCTCAAAGATACCATGCCAAAAGATGCTTATGCGATGTGGAACAAGTTGCAAAAATCCATCATTGTACCGAGCAATGGAACGGATTTTACCGATTGCAGCGATTGCGGAGAGTGTACAGCCGTTTGTCCTGTGGGTGCTTTGGTAAGTCGAGACTTTGTCTATAAATCCAATGCGTGGGAGCTTAAGCGTATTCCTGCTACGTGTGCACATTGCAGTAGCGGTTGCCAGATTTATTATGAGACCAAACACACCTCCATCTCAGACCCAACGGAAAAAATCTATCGTGTTACCAATGAGTGGAACTATGTATCGCTTTGTGGAGCAGGGCGTTTTGGATACGATTTTGAAAACAGAGTCCAAGGCAAAGATGAAGAGGCATTTGCACTAGCCATTAAGGCATTTGAAACAGCCCAAAGCATCAAATTCAACTCCGCAATTACCAACGAAGAGGCATTTATGCTCCAACGTCTTAAGGAGAAGTTGGGTGTTAAGCTTATCAATCATGATGCTAAAGCTTTCAAAGATTTCCTCACTTCCTACGCCAAAGCAAGTGGAAAAGGACTCTATGGTGGCGATCTCAAAGAGGTCATGAAGAGCGATTTTGTTATTAGCGTAGGGGCATCTTTGCGAAACGACAACCCCAATGCAAGGTACGCTTTTAACCACGTCCAAAAGATGAACAAAGGAGCAGGACTCTACTTTCATCCCGTTGGTGATACGTTGGTTTCTACTTTTGGGAAGAGCGTTGAGATTTTTACGCACCAAGTAGGTCAAGAGGAGTTGGCACTCTATTTGATACTTGATCTTTTTGCAGACAAAGAGAGACTTGATGATGAAATCAAAGAGTATCTAGCCTCTTTCCACCGACATGAAAAACGTATCATCAAAGAGAAAATCATGGAAGAGGTAAGCCAAAGCGTCACCGACAAAGAGACAGGTGAGACCAAAGAGGTAATCAAAAAAGTCCCTAAAACAATCGAAAAAGAGATTGAAGTTGAAGTCAATGGATTGGTTGAGATGCTAGGTGGCAACGATGCATTCTATGAAAACTTTGAAAAGATGAAAAGCAAAAAAGAGAGTTTCTCACTTATCATTGGAGAAGATCTCTACTACCATCCTCATTTACACAACCTTTCACGATTGGTAGCTCTCATAGAAGAGGTTTGTGGTATGACCCTTGTGATGATACCGCCACGAACCAACTCACTAGGCGTTGCTATGATTTGTGATTTGGATGAAGAGGAGAGCGGATACGTCATTGGTTACAACGAACACGGACACTTCCGTTTGGGTTCACGAGGATTTAGTAAGCTTGATATTCCCGCACTCAATCAACAAGAGGGAACGTTTACCAATATCAACAAGCGAGTCGTACCCACCAACGCAGCACTTGATTATCATGGATATGAACTCAATGATATATTGAATGCTTTGGGTATCGGAATGCGTCAAACGATTGATTTTACTCCCCAATTGGGTAGGATTGAGGGATTCAAAAGTCAAAATTTCGACGATTTACCCAATGGCTATACCAATGCAGGAGAGGAGCTACGAGGCTACGCTCTTGAAGTGGTTGAGGTAAACAAAGAGGAGATAAAAGTCGTTAAGTTTAATGAGAGCATTGTGATAAACGAGGGCGAAATTGCTTATCGATGCAATCCTCAGCGACAATTTAATGATTTTACAGATCGTTCATCGCAAATCAATGAGGAGTTTGGGGCTTATGTAAGTCCAAACAAAGCCAAAGAGTTGGGTGAAGAGATTGAGGTGATTTTTGAGCAAGGGCAATCTTTCAAACTCAAGGTGATTGTGGATGATAGAATGCAAGGGGATATTATCGCTATTCCAGATTATAAGAGCTATCAAAATGTCTATGGTGTCTTTGGTAGAGATCGATACAAAAAAGTAACAATTAAAAAGGTGTAAGATATGGATGCATTGATTATAGAAACCGTTGTCAAAGCGATAGTGGTACTCCTTGTGATTTCGGCACTTGCGGGGTTTGGTACCTACTTGGAGAGAAAAGTACTTGCATTTATGCAACGACGATTAGGACCTATGCACGTAGGTCCTTTTGGATTATTACAGATTTTGGCCGATGGTATCAAGCTCTTTACCAAAGAGGATATTGTCCCTCAGCACGCCAATCGATTAATTTTTATGGTAGCTCCTGCTATTACGGCAGCAACAGCATTTATTGCTCTTGCAGCAATCCCACTCTTCCCTGAGTTTACAATTTTTGGATACACGATTCGTCCCATTATTGCCGATTTGAATGTGGGTATTTTGTTTGTATTGGGTGCTATGGCTTCAGGACTCTACGGACCGCTTCTTGCGGGTATGGCACAAGCCAACAAATGGGGAATTATTGGTTCGGCTCGTACGGCTATTCTCTTTTTGAGTTATGAGGTGGTAACGGGACTTTCCATTTTGGCTCCTATTATGATAGTAGGTTCGCTTTCGCTTATTGATTTTAACAATGCTCAAGCAGGAGGAGTAAGCGATTGGATGGTGTGGAAACAACCTGTTGCGTTTGTACTCTTTTTAATTGCAGGATTTGCAGAGACTAACCGAACGCCGTTTGACTTACTAGAACATGAAGCCGAAGTTATCTCAGGATACGCTACGGAATACAGCGGTATGCGATGGGGTATGTTCTTCATTGGAGAGTATGCCAACATGATTACAGTCGCCTTTTTAGCCTCTTTGGTTTTCTTTGGTGGATTTAACCCTATTGGATTTATCCCTGGATTTTTGGCAATTATTTTGAAAGTATCATTTTTCTTCTTTTTGATGCTATGGGTTAGAGCTTCGTGGCCACACGTTAGACCCGATCAGTTGATGTGGCTATGTTGGAAAGTGCTTATGCCTATCGCAATATTAAACATCTTAATTACGGGCATAGTACTGCTATAGGAGGGATAGATGAGTTTAGAAAAATATAAAGATAGAAATATAGGAAATCAAAATTACAAATTGATTGGACATGAAGCTTTTCCTCAAACAAATGGAGAGAAGTTTGAGCGAGTCATGAAGCGAATGGTTAAGGGTGAGCTTTTTGTGGGACTTTGGGTGACTGTGCGTACTATGTTTGAAGCACTCTTCAAGGGTCAAATGCACACCACAAAATACCCCTTTGAGAAGTTGCCTATCTCACCACGCTATCGTGCCATTCATGAGATGCTAAGACTTCTTGAGAGCGGTCACTATCGATGCATTGGTTGCGGATTGTGTGAACAAATTTGTATTTCAGATTGTATCAGAATGGATACACGCTACGATGAAAATCAACGCAAAGAGGTGAGTGAATACACCATCAACTTTGGTCGATGTATCTTTTGCGGTTATTGTGCCGAAGTGTGTCCAGAGTTGGCTATCGTACATGGTCCACGATACGAGACCTCTTCAGAGCAAAGAGCAAGTTTCTCGCTTTTTGAGGATATGCTTACTCCTATTGATGCACTTAAGCACCAAAAAGAGTATCCTGGCTTTGGTGCGGTAAGTCCCAATGCCGATGAGAATATCAAAAAAACGCCATTAGCGTATTAAGAGGAGGATTTTTAATGGAACAATTTGCATTTTATCTCTTTTCAGTCCTAACCATAGGACTCTTTTTGGTAACGGTTCTAAGCAACAATGTCCTCTATGCGATGACATCATTGGCTGCTGGAATGGTTATCATTTCAGGTTTTTTCTTTATTTTAGGTGCGGACTTCTTGGGCGTTGTTCAGTTGATAGTCTATGTGGGTGCAGTCATGGCACTCTACTCTTTTGGTATGATGTTTTTCGATGCGACACGTGAAATCAAAGAGAAAAACAGCAACGCCTATTTGGTATTTTTTCTAGGCGGTATGATTGCATTGCTTTTGGTAGTGATGTTTAGCGCTCCTATTATGGGAGAGGGAATTGTGGCAATGTATCCATCGCCTGAAGGTGCCAATAATCCACAAGCCGTTGGTTTGGTACTCTTTACCAAATACCTTGTACCCTTTGAGGTTGCTGCTGTCATGCTTTTAGTCGCTATGATTGCGGGGATTATTTTGGCAGGTAAAAAGATGGATGATAGCTTAACGACCAAAGATGAAAATCATGAAGAGGAAATGACCTTTTCATTAAAGGATGTAAGATGATAGAACTGAGTCATTACCTTGTAGTATCGGGCATACTCTTTTCGATAGGAGTGGTGGGTGTATTAAGAAGAAAGAATCTATTGATGCTTTTCTTTGCGACGGAGATTATGTTAAATGCCGCCAATATTGCGTTTGCGGCAGTATCATCCTATTACGGCGACCTATCGGGTCAAATGTTTGCCTTTTTTATTATCGCTGTAGCAGCGAGTGAAGTGGCAGTAGGATTGGGTCTCTTGATAGTACTCTACAAGAAACAAGGCACTCTTGACCTTGATGATCTTGCGGTGATGAAAGGATAGATATGGAAAGTTTAGTATATGTAGCACTTTTTGCACCACTAGTGGGGTCACTCTTTGCCGCACTCTTTGGTATGAGTCCAAAAAATTTGATAACAGGCATAGCAACATCGGCACTACTCTTTATCTCATGGGTAGCTTCGGTATTGCTTTTGATTCATGTTGTAGGAAATGGAGCGGTTTCGACAACGTTGATGGATTGGATTGGAGCGGGTGATTTGCTCATTCAATTTGGTTTTCAAGTCGATGCTGTGA
Organism: Sulfurovum sp. FS08-3; assembly: GCA_000830175.1. GTDB lineage: Bacteria > Campylobacterota > Campylobacteria > Campylobacterales > Sulfurovaceae > FS08-3. The sequence goes on from JQIS01000004.1 coordinate 23,174, forward strand.
CGGCGGTTATGATGGTGGTTGTGACGACGGTTTCAACTGTAGTACATGTTTACTCCATCGGATACATGGATCACGACAAAGGATTTAACCGCTTCTTCTCCTATCTATCGGCGTTTGTTTTCTCTATGCTTGTTTTGGTTATGAGTGACAACTTTGCGGGACTCTTTATCGGCTGGGAAGGCGTTGGGGTTTGTTCGTGGTTGTTAATTGGTTTTTGGTATCACAAAGAGGATGTTTCAACCGACATCAATCCCTCTATTTCACCCTCATGGGCAGCCAACGAAGCTTTCATTATGAACCGTATTGCTGACCTTGGAATGCTTATTGGCATCTTCTTAATTTACTGGAATACAGGATCACTTACTTATGATACATTCTTTGCTTCGATTCCTACTATGGATGCTCAATTGTTGGTAGCTATTGCTGTGGCACTCTTCATTGGTGCTATGGGTAAATCGGCACAATTTCCACTCCATACATGGCTTGCTGATGCGATGGAGGGTCCAACACCTGTTTCGGCACTTATTCACGCTGCGACCATGGTAACGGCAGGGGTCTATTTGGTTATTCGAGCCAATCCACTCTACTCTCATGAAGCCGTAGAAGGGGTAAGCCTCTTTATTGCTTATTTGGGTACTTTTGTAGCGATGTTTGCAGCTACGATGGCTTTGGTTAATCGAGATCTCAAAAGAATTATCGCCTACTCTACACTCTCACAATTGGGATATATGTTTGCAGCGGCAGGATTGGGTGCTTATTGGGTAGCACTTTTTCATCTTGCAGCACACGCATTTTTCAAAGCGTTACTCTTCTTGGGTGCGGGTAACGTCATGCACGCAATGCACGATGAGCTTGATATTTTCAAAATGGGGGGATTGAGCAAAGTGATGAAATGGACTTACATCTATATGGGTCTTGCTTCATTGGCACTTGCAGGTATCTTTCCGTTGGCAGGTTTCTACTCCAAAGATACGATATTAGAGGTTGCTATTAATGAAGATACCTACTTGATATGGTTTGCTCTTTGGGTGACGGCAGGTCTTACAGCGTTTTATAGCTTCAGACAAGTCTTCCTTACCTTTAGTGGAAATGAGCGATACAAAGAACTCGGTCATCGCCCTCATGAGATGCCCAATTATGTATTGATTGCTATGGCACCTTTGGCTATTTTGGCAGTTATTTTTGGTTTTGTCTTTATGGATTCGTTTCAAGCATTCACCTCGACGGTACTTCCTGCTTACGAGATGAGCCACGCTACACATGAAATAGCATGGGTATTTATTATTTTGACAACGCTTATTGCTTTAAGTGGTATTTTTTATGCTTACAAAAAATACGGTGCAGGACTTATTCGTGATGAGAAAGTAGAAAGTAGCTTTGTCTATAAGTTGCTCTCCAATCAATACTATATACCAAAATTTTACGATTCAATGTTTACAAAACCCTATAGAGAAATCTCTGATATGCTATGGAAAAGAGTGGATCTTAAAATTGTTGATGCGATTGTTGATGCGATTGCCAAATTTATCTACTTTAGCGGGGATAAATCCAGAGCAATGCAAACAGGTAACTTGTCACACTACCTCAACTGGATGGCAGCAGGGGTCTTGTTGGTTGCCGTGATTGTGTCACTTTCAGCGGTATTAGGTTAAGGAGCGTTTGATGGATCATATTTTAACTATTTTGGTATTTTTTCCAGCATTTGCTGGATTGCTTGGTTTTGTTGTCGATAAAGGGAGTGCAAGGGCTTACGGTATTGCCGTTGCCACTATTGAACTCTTTATCGCACTTTGGTTATGGATGAGTTTTGATGGCTCTAATGGAGGTATGCAGTTTGTAGAGATGTTGCCTCTTGTACCCGATTTTGGTATTAGTTACTATTTGGGAGTGGATGGAATTTCTCTTTTTATTGTTATTATGGCTGCTTTAATGACATTGGTGGGGATGATTAGTATGAGCATTGAGAAAGATGTTAAAAACATGATTATCTCTTTGCTCTTTCTTGAAATGACAATGGTGGGTGTCTTTGTGGCACTTGATGCGATTGTATTTTATCTTTTTTGGGAACTCTCATTGGTACCAATGCTCTATATTATTGGAGCTTGGGGAGGACCTCGAAGAGTCTATGCGGCGGTTAAGTTCTTTCTCTACACCTTTTTAGGTTCACTTATTATGCTTGTGGGTATGCTCTTCTTGGCATATCTCTATCATGATGTAACAGGCACATGGAGTTTTGCTATTACCGATTGGTATGCATTGGTGCTTCCTATGGAGTATCAAGTGTGGCTCTTTATTGCCTTTTTTATGGGTTTTGCTATCAAAGTCCCTATGTTCCCATTCCATACATGGTTGCCTTACGCTCACGGACAAGCTCCAACAATTGGTTCAGTTATCCTTGCGGCGGTACTTCTTAAGATGGGAACGTACGGATTTGTACGCTTTTCATTGCCCATATTCCCCGATGCTTCGGTAATGATGATTACGCCTATAGCCATCTTGTCGCTTATCATGGTGGTCTATACCGCAATGGTGGCTTACGCTCAAAAAGATATTAAACAAGTGATTGCCTACTCATCGGTTTCGCACATGGGTATTATTATGCTAGGTGTTTTTGCAATGAACGCCGAGGGTATTAGCGGTTCTATCTTCTTGATGCTCTCACACGGTATCGTTTCGGGTGCACTGTTCATGCTTGTTGGTGTTATTTACGATAGATTGCACACCAAAGAGCTTGATAACTTTGGCGGATTGGCTGCGGTAATGCCAAAGTATGCTACTATTTTTGGTATTATGCTCATGGCATCGGTAGGACTTCCTCTCACGATTGGCTTTGTAGGGGAGTTTTTGGTACTTTTGGGCTTTTATAAAGTTTCACCCATGATGACAATCGTTGCGGGTTTGACAATTATTATTGGTGCGATTTATATGCTTAGTATCTATAAGCGAACTTTTTTTGGTCCTATTACGCATGATGAAAATAAAAAACTCAAAGATTTAAACAGCAAAGAGATTGTTTCGTTGGTGCCTTTGGTAATGATTGTCATTTGGTTGGGTATCTATCCAAAGCCAGTATTAGAACCTATAGATAACAGTGTCAAAGCTTTGGTATCTTTTATGGAGAAAAAAGCACAAACGCAAGAGGCTAAGGATATTATTGTTAGCACAAATGCTGGGGAGGATAAATAATGTTAGAAGCTATTAGTGTAAGTTTGGAAGATCTAAAATTAGCGACGCTAACGCCAATGCTTGTAGCCATTGGTGGTGCGTTGGCTATATTGATTATAGATTTGTTTAAAGATGGATTGCACAAATCACTCTATGTGATGCTTACTCTTCTTGTGTTATTGGTTGATTTGGGTGCTGTTTTGGGGTTGAGCGTCAATCAGCGAGGTTTTTTTAATTTGATGCTTATTGATGGTATTTCAATTATCTCACAAGCTCTTATTTTATTAGGTTCGATGCTCTTTATTCCTTTGGCACTTACATCCAAGCGTTTTCATGAGTACTCCTATCCCGAATATTTTGCTCTCTTTCTCTTTATGATTGCAGGGTATCAATTTATGGTTTCGAGTGATAATCTTATTTTGATTTTTGTAGGACTTGAGACTGCCTCTTTGGCTCTCTACACACTCATTGCTATGCACAATCGACCCAACTCTTATGAGGCAGCTGTGAAGTACTTTACTATGGGTGCAATGGCTGCTGGTTTTTTTGCAATGGGAGCCGCTACGGTTTATGCTACGACGGGGTCAGTCGAGCTTTATAAGATTGCCGAAGTGATGCAATCACGCATGGATGAAGCGGGATTGATGATAGCATTGATTGGTGGAGGTTCATTGTTGTTGGTTGCTTTTGCCTTTAAAATGTCACTCTTCCCTTTTCATACATGGGGACCCGATGCCTATGAAGGTGCTTCAGCACCACTAGCGGGGTATATGTCTATTATTCCAAAACTTGCTGCATTGGTAGTGGCTATGAGAATTTTTGGTATGTATATTGATATCGGTATCGAAGCAATTCGTGACGCTATTTTGGTGCTTTCGGTTCTTACAATGACGTTGGCAAACATTATGGCTTTGGTTCAAGGCGATGTGAAAAGAATGTTGGCGTATAGCTCCATTTCGCACGCAGGTTTTGTAATGGCTGCTATTGCACTCGATACCACCAAAGGAAACACAGGTATATTCCTCTATTATACGTTGTTTCTCTTTACCAATTTGGGTGCTTTTGCGATGCTTTGGATAAGCCGACACAAAAACAATACCTACCATAACCGATTTGATCACCCCTATGAGAAGTTTGCAGGACTCATTCACGTTATGCCTATGGGTGCAGTTGTTATGGCACTTTTTATGCTCTCGTTGGCGGGTGTACCTCCCTTTTCAGTTTTTTGGGGCAAAATCTTTATTATGGGTGCAGCCGTCGATGCGGGGTATGTGTGGTTGGCTATCGTAATGGGTATCAACTCCGCTATATCAGCCTATTATTACCTTAAGCTTATAGTCTATATGTTCCTAAAAGACCCAGCCAGTAACGACGGAACGATTTACTACAATCTTGCAAAGCCATTAATGACCATTATTGGTATAGCGGTTGTGGTAACAGCGACCTCTATTTTCTACGTTCAGCCTCTTATTAACTACATCTCCTATATGGTTGGAGCTAGTGGATACTAATCCACTAGCTTAACAAAATATTAATAAATATTTTTAATACTATTTTAGATTTTTACGAGAATCTATAAGTATTTATTTGTTACAATTATTATATTTTATCAAAAAGGATTTTTATGTTAAGAACTCTATTGTCTGCGTTTTTGCTATCGGTCTCGCTTGTGTATGGGATGAGTGTAAGTGAACTTAACAGTGCCTCCAAAGAGGAACTGATGAAAATTAAAGGAATTGGTGAGTCTAAAGCAGAGGCTATTATTGAGTACCGAAAGAAAAATGAATTTACAAAGATTGATGATGTCACCAATGTCAAAGGTATAGGTGAAGGACTATTGAAAGTGATTAAAGAGTATAAATCAGACTCAAACAGCACAAAATAGCCTATTGTTGCCTCTTTATACCTATTTTAAACAAAAATAAGATAAAATTGTTTAAATTATGGTGTGGAGAGTCTATTGAAGAGCAATCAATATTCAATTAAGGTCTTTGAGACAACGATTGAAGATGAAGATAAGTTTTTGGCGTTTATAGATGCCAATTATGAACTTTTTAAACATCACCTGCTTTGTCTTCAGGGTGATATTCCTCAAAGGGTACAACAGTATCTTGAAAAAAAATCACTAAAATATATTAACAATTTTGATTTTCCCAAAGCAAAAAAAATCAAAGATAATTTTGTAATGCCTCACTATGAGGAGCAAAAGTGCAAAGAGAGTTGCAAAGTTATTTCAGAGCCTTTGCGAAGCGGTCAATATGTAGAACACGAGGGGGACATTGTAATAGCAGAGCGTATCAACAGCGGTGCAAAAGTTGTAGCAAAAGGCAATGTAATAGCACTTAATGTTGTTAATGGTGATATAAGCTCAACGGGAGATTTTATTCTCGTGGGTGATACACAAAAGTCCAATATACTCTTTCACGGAGTCAAGATAGACAATACATTATTGGAAAATAGATTAAATAAGATAGAGTTTGTTGATAATGAAATCGTTATCAAAGCAATCTCAAAAAAGGAGCTAACGTGGGTATGATAATTGCAGTTATTAGTGGAAAAGGTGGCGTTGGGAAAACAACAGCTACGGCTAATATCGGATTGGGCATTGCAATGCATGGGCGTAAATGCGTGGTTGTCGATTTTGATATAGGTCAGCGAAATCTTGATATGATATTGGGACTGGAAAATCGTGTGGTTTATGACTTAGTACAGGTAATGGACGGTGAAGCGTCACTAAAACAAGCATTGATTAAAAGCAAATCGAACGAAAATCTCTATTTTTTGGCCGCTTCACAAACCAAAGACAAAAGCGTACTTGTCTCTTCAAAGATTAAAAAATTGGTTGATGAACTTAGTCTCCAGTTTGAATATGTGATTTTGGATGCTCCAGCAGGCATTGAGAGCGGCTACGAACACACCATTGAGTTTGCCGATAGTGCAATTGTTATTGTCAATCCAGAGGTCTCTTCGATTCGTGATTCCGATCGTGCTATTGGGATACTTGATTCCAAATCCCAAAAAGTCAAAGATGGTGAAGAGGTTGATAAGTATCTCATTATCAACCGAATTATCCCCGAGATGGTGCAAAGCGGTGATATGCTTAGCAGCGAAGATATTTTGGAGATTCTTAATATTAAGCTTTTGGGTAAGGTTGCCGAAGACAAAGGGGTCATTGAGGCTTCCAATCAAGGCACACCTATCATCCTTGACCCCAAATCGGTAGCGGGAGCAGCCTACAAAAGAATTGCAGCGAGGCTTTGTGGAGACAATATCCCAATCCAAGAGCCTACTGTAAACAATAAGGGATTGGTAGGCAAGCTCAAAGGATTGTTTTCATGAATTTTCCTTGGAACAAAAAGAGAAAAAGTGCCGAAGTTGCAAAAGATCGTTTGCGTATCGCCATTATGACCGATAAGCAAAATGATAATTATCCTTTCATGGAAGATTTAAAAAAAGATATAATTGATGTTGTGAGAAAATATATTGAAGTACAAGATATTGATATCAAAAAAGAGTGCCACGGTGAGTTTGAAGCACTCTCTATTGATGTACAAGTAAAAGAGAAGTAACCATGGAACTTAATATGAATATTGCGTTTTATATCGCCGTCTATCTTGTGGCTAGTATTCCTTTTGGTTATCTTCTAGCTATGAAATTTGCTCACGTGGATATCAAAAAAGAGGGGAGTGGCAATATCGGTGCTACCAATGTATTGCGTGTCGTCAAACAAAAAGACCCCGCTTTGGCAAAAAAGCTAGGGGCTATTACACTCTTTTTGGATGCTATCAAGGGAGTAGTTGTTATGCTTGTTGCCATGGCGTTTGGTGTGGGCGAAGATACGCTTTGGACGCTGGCGGTATTGGCAGTTGTGGGGCATTGTTTTTCGGTTTTTTTGGCTTTTGAGGGAGGCAAAGGCGTTGCGACGGCTATTGGAGTACTCACACTCATGATGCCGTTTGCTTCGCTTGTGGCGATTGCTTTTTGGGCGTTTGGTGCAAAGGTACTCAAAATATCTTCACTTTCGTCATTGATTGGCTTGGCAGGTTTTGTTGTGGCAAGTTATGGTATCTATCCCGATGTTGAGGGGATTGGTTCACACTCTCCTGTATGGGTAATAGCCATTATTGTCTTTTACAAGCATATTCCCAATCTTGTACGACTCTTCAACAAAGAAGAAAAGGCGATATGACGATTCGTATCAAGCAACTCACCTTTGAGACGATTATAGGCATTTTGGAACATGAACGCCATACGCCTCAAAGGGTTGTGGTTGATGTTGCAATGGAGTATGAGTATAGTAAGGGAGTTTTTATTGATTACGCTAAGGTTGCACAAGAGATAGAGGAGTTGGTGATAAAGCAACGCTTCAAACTTCTCGAAGAGGCGATAGAGGCTATTGAAATTTTGCTCACTCATCGATACTCCAAACTCCTCAAAAGCCTTAGCATTGAGATGCAAAAACCCGATATTTTGGAGCATTGTATTGTTTCGCTTTCAAAATCTGTGAAATTTTAATTTTTTTTTAAAAAAAAGCAATTTTTATGGTATAATTATAAAAAAAAACTTAAATAGGTTGGTATTATAAAATGAGAATATTAATTATTGAAGATGAAGTATCTTTAAGTAAAACCCTATCCGATGGACTCAAAGAGTTTGATTATCAAAACGATGTGGCTGAAAATTTAGCCGATGGACGATACTATTTGGGGATTAGAAATTACGATTTGGTCTTATTGGATTGGATGTTGCCCGATGGAAGTGGGATTGATTTGATTGAAGAGATTAAGTCGCATACGCCTAAAACCTCTATTATTGTTCTTTCGGCTCGTGATGATAAAGAGAGCGAAATTGAAGCTCTTAGAGGCGGAGCCGATGATTATATCAAAAAACCTTTTGATTTTGAGATTTTGTTGGTGCGTATCGAAGCAAAACTGCGATTTGGCGGTAGCAATATCATCGAAATCGAAAATTTGATTATCAATCCCGAAGAGGAAAAAATCATCTACAACAACAAAGAGATTGAACTCAAAGGCAAACCTTTTGAAGTACTCACTCACCTAGCTATGCACAAAGATCAAATCGTATCCAAAGAGCAACTCCTTGATGCCATTTGGGAAGAACCCGAATTGGTTACGCCCAATGTTATTGAAGTCGCCATCAACCAAATCCGACAAAAAATGGATAAACCCCTTAATATCACGACGATTGAAACCGTTCGTCGAAGAGGTTACCGCTTTTGCTTTCCCAAAAAAGCATAAGAAAAACCTTTCTTGTTAAACTCTCCTTTTCAATGGTGAGTTTGACGATAGTTTTTTCGTTTATACTCTACAATCATATCAGCTACAGTGTTGATAAGGCTATTGAAAAATCACTCTCTCAAAACGCTCACTATATTTTGGCTACCTACAAAAATATCCCTCAAGATATTGAACTCCAACATGACATCGTGCAAAAAACCCTTGAGATTGATGTTCGTATCGTGCAAGTAGTAGGCAATATCAAAAATCACCACAAACGCCTCAATCGATACAGCGAAAAGGATCGTTACTATTATGAGCTGCTTATCCCTCACGATAAGGAGACGAGTCGCTACATTAGTATCAAAAAAGATGTAACAGCCCAAAAGCAAATGCAATACTCCATCTACAAATCAATGGCTATTAGCAATATTTTGATTATCTTTTTCATCGCTCTTTACGCTATTATTCTTTCCAAAATGCTTATTGCACCCATTGAGAAGCTCAATGAGAGTCTTTCGCAGATGAATGAAAACATGATAAAATCGATTGATGTAGCCCATTTGCCTATTGAGTTTAAGCGATTGGGGGAGTCGCTCAATGGATTGCTTAAGCGTATCGAAAACTTTTTGCGTTACAAAAAAGAGCTTTTTATTGGCAGTGCCCATGAACTCAAAACGCCATTGGCGGTGATGAAGACCAAAAATCAAGTCACGCTTATGAAAAAAGATATTACACCGCAAAAACTCAAAGAGGCAGTAGAGCAAAACATCCTCTCTATTGATGAACTCAACAAAATCGTCAGTTCCATTTTGGAGTTTGGACGTGCAGAGGGAGCTCAATTTGAGATACCCCAAACCCTTGATGTGATTGAGTATTTGCATAAAAAGTGCAACGATTTCAAATTTTATGCCGCTTCAAAAGATAAAAAGTTTGAGTACAATCTCACTCCACGTCACTATTTTATGAAAATCCAACCGCTTTTATTGACACAAATTTTGCAAAACTTTGTCCAAAATGCTTTGCGTTTTACGCCAGAGGGTAGGGCGGTGGTACTCAAAAGCTACGCCAATGAGGAGCAATTTATCATCGAAGTTTTGGATGAGGGGGAGGGGATTAATGAAGCCATTGATATTTTTGCCCCCTTTGTACGCAGTGACAAATCCAAAGGCACAGGATTGGGACTCTTTTTGGCAAAAAGTGCTGCCGATGCTTTGGGGGCGAGGTTGGAGATTAAAAATAGAGAAGATAGCGTAGGTGCCGTGGCTCGTGTGATACTTACCAATGTTCAAGAAAAGGAGTAGTCTTGAACGCTCTTTTGGCGGTAGCCTCTATCTATGTTTTTATTGTGATAGGTTTTGTTGCCAAAAAAGTATTCGATGATCGCCTTGATGATAAGAGTTTTGTGCTTATTTCGCTCTACTTCTTGCAACCTTTTTTTGTATTTTGGGGATTGACACGAAGCCCTATTGATTTTACGCTTCTCTATACCCCTTTTTTATATTTTGTTATCATTACGGCGATGCTTATTGTTTTAATCATCGCAGCGCCTTTTATCTTTGCCGATACCCACGATCGTTCTATTTTTATCGCTTCATCGCTTATTGGCAATACGGGCAATTTGGGTATTCCTTTGGGTATCGCACTTTTTGGCGAGGAGAGTGTGGCGTATATGAGCATTATCAATATCGCCAATATCTTTTTTATCTACACGGTGGGTATCTATTTTTATGCCAAAAGTCGCAACGGTATCCAACAATCCTTGATGGAGATGGTGAAGATTCCTATTTTGTGGAGTGCCATGGTTGCACTTGCTTACAACTACAGCGGATGGGGGATTCATCCTCAAATTGAGCTTATTTTGCAAATGGCGGCCTATGCTACGATTGTTTTGCAACTTATTATCTTTGGAATCTATCTTGCCAAAACTCCCATCAAAAGCCAAAACTTTCGCCTAACGCTTAGTGTCAGTTTGGTCAAGCTTGTCCTTTTGCCTCTTTTGGGCGTTGCGATTGTGAGTTTCACCACTTTTCCTACGCATCTAAGTGCTATACTCATTGTCTCACTTATCGTCCCTTTGGCGGTCAATAATGTCAATATGGCAGCACTCTACCACTGCAAACCCTACGATGTCACCGCCACGGTATTGGTCTCAACGCTCCTCTTTGTAGCGTTGTCTTATTTTGATTTGATACTTATTGAGAGGCTTTTTGGAGGCTAATGGACTTCCCATTGCGATTGCACCAATAGCCTATCTTTGCAGAGTATTTTCCCTACAAATCTATCATGTTTACGGTAACCACCTACTCCTTTGGGTGTGCCACTCATAACAATATCACCATCTTCAAGGTGCATAAAGGTGCTAATCTCTTGGATAATCTCAAGGGGTTTGTAGATCATGAGTTCATAATGGGCGTATTGGATAAGCGAGTCATTAATCCACAACTCCATGCTTAGATCGCTAAAATCTCCATCAAAAGCGACAAACTCTCCAAAGAGTGCTGAACCATCGAAGCTTTTGGCTCTCTCCCACGGTAATCCTTTGGCTTTGAGTTGGTTTTGAATATCGGCATGGGTCAAATCAAGCCCAAAACCCACTCCTTTGATTTGGTTATCAAAAATCAAAAAAGCCATCTCTCCTTCAAATCGGGTATCCTCACCAAAGTAGCGTAATGTATCGCTAATAGCCGAGCTGGGTTTATTGAAAAGCACCATATTTTGGGGTATTTCATTGTTGAGTTCATGGATGTGTTCGACGTAGTTGCGTCCAATACAGACAATCTTTGAAGGGGTAATGGGTTGATGGTTAAATAGGATAGATTGCATCGTCTCTCCTTATCGAATATCAATGTAGCGTCGCATTGTTTTGATTTCGTGCAAATCAATTGTGGTGCTAATGGCTTGAAGTCTATCGTTCATTAGGGTATCTCCATTGGGCGAAATAATTGCACTTGAACGTGCCATATCGTCGTTGGCTGCGTTGGCTACTACGACGAAACATTGATTGATAATCGCCAAAGCACGACTAAGGGTTTCCAAATGGGCTTTTCGGGGTTTGCCCCATTGGGCAGGGATGAAGATAATATCGCACCCTTCTAATTTTTGCCACAGCTCTTTGAAACGCAACTCAAAGCAAATAAGGATACCAAAGGTAAGTGTTCCTAGTTGAAATTTGGTAATGTGTTGCGTGCTGCCTTCCAAAAAATAGCGATGTTCATCGCCCAATCTAAAAAGTTTGGCTTTGTTTTGCGAGTAGATAAGCTGGTGGTTGTGCATGGCAATAGCGCAATTGACTATCCCATCGGGAGTAGCTTTGACAAGGCTCATAATAAGCAACCGTTCCCCCACAAAAGCCCTTAGGGTATTGATAGCCTCATCATAAAAAGCGGCTGCTTCTTCAAAACGCTCATAATCAAAGCCCGTGAGCGCTACCTCGGGAGCTACGATAATATCGCTTTGGTCATGCGATTGAATCAAAGCAATAAGGCGGTTGAGGTTTGCTTGATAGTCGTTGGGAGTCGTCGTAAACTGCAAAGCGGTAATGGTCATGAGCAAAGCCTCCTAAAAGTCATCAAAATCCAAACTCCCCTTGGAGTAGTTGGTGACATTTCCCTCAAAAAAGTTGGTCTTTTGATCGTTAAACTTTGAAAAATCATCGACCCATTTGATAGGGTGCGATACATTGTAGAGCTTTTCGAGTCCTACCGCCCTTAGACGTTCATCGGCTAGGTATTGAATGTATTGTTCTATAATGTTGTCGGTGAGTCCCAAAATTTGCCCTTGGGTGATGTATTTGCCCCATGCACTCTCCAATCGTACGGCATCTTTGAACATCGCATAGACCTCATCGAGCAAATCTTGCGTAAAGAGTTCGGGGCGTTCCCGTTTGGTGACATTAATCATATTTTGAAAAAGCAAGAGGTGCGTCACCTCATCTCGTTGAATGAAGCGAATCATTTGTGCAGAACCCAGCATCTTGCCGCTTCGTGCTAAGGTGTACATATAGGTAAAACCGCTGTAGAAGTAAATCCCTTCCAATATTTGATTGGCAAACATCGCTTTGACGATATTGCGGTCATTTGGGTTGCTACTAAGTTCATTATAGACTTTGGCAATGGCATCGTTTTTGCTTTTGAGCATCATATCACGCCGCCACAACTCATAAATCTCATCGCTATTAGTAGAGATAGAATCGACCATAACGGCGTAGCTTTGGGAGTGCAAGGCCTCTTCAAAGGATTGACGAACGAGTACCAAATTGATCTCGGGCGAGGTAATAAAAGGATTGATGTTGTCGATAATGTTGTTGGTTTGGAGCGAATCCATAAAGATAAGTTGTGCCAAAACCTTGTCGTAGGCTACCTTTTCGGCATCGGTGAGGTGCTTGTAGTCTTGCACATCGGGAGTCATATCGACCTCTTTGGGAAACCATGTGTTGTTGAGCATCATCTCCCATAGGTTGTATGCCCATTGGTATTTGATGTTGTTGAGTTCAAAAATCCCTGTAGGATCGCCCCCAAATATTTTTCTATCGCGTGTCTTTTCGGTAGAGTCTGGATTGTAAATCTTTTTTCGTTGCATGATTGCCTCTTGAAACCTATTGAAACGTTGTAAGTTTGTTTGGATCGGTTTTGTTTCAATAGTCTTAATTGTAAGTTTTGGCACAATATACTATATAGAAGATTACAAAACCATAAAATAGGAGTAAATTGTGAAAAAATTAAACGATAAAACCCTAGCCGATATTGTCAATATCATACTCCCCTATCCCGCCACAAGAGTGATGCAGATAAGCGATGGGCAAGTGCAATTTGACGATGAGATTAAGCTCACCCAAAGGTTATTTGAACACACCCAAAGGTGCGATTACGATTTTCAACTCAATCTTTTGCATAGCGACCAACTCGAAGAGTACAAATCCCGCTTTTCATCCTCTAGTTCAAGCGTACGTTTGCTCCATCTCAAACAACCCCGCTACGGAATGCAAGGCAAATTTTACGACTATCTCTATGTGAGTGCCACCATTGAAGAGGAGATGCTTGGGGAGTTTATCCAAAAAGTCTATACCGTTATCAAAAGCGGAGGCATTATTCTAGCCTTCACCGATAAAAACCCCCAAACCTACGAACGGTGGTTTCATGCGCTTCAAGACAACTACTTCGTAGCCATCAACCCCATCGACATCAGCGACGATTTTCACATCATCAGCGCACGAAAAATGCACGGCTGGGGAGGGTAAATATACGGGCTTTGTGTTATAATGGTTTTATATCTTTTATAGGAGCAAAAGAGTGACAATGCAAAGAGTACACCTTGATATTAGCAGTGATATTTTTGATAAGGTGATGTTTATATTGGAAAATTTACCTCCCAATAAAATAAAATACACCATTGAGAAACGACCTCAAAATATTGAAGAGGTTTCAAACGAAGAACAACTCTACTACGAAAAATTATTGTCTAACATGAGTATAGAGGATAAAGAGGTGGCTTCCAAAGAGAGTTTTGAGCTATGAAAATAGAGATAGAGTATCTCAAAAAGCCTCATAAATTTTTTGCCAAAAACTCTCATATACTCACCAAAGCACAAAGCAACCAACTCATTATCAAAGCGATTAAAAAAATCCTTCTTATTGAAGATATAAATGTAGATGTCAAAAATTTAAAAGGGAATCTAAAAGATTACTACCGAGTACGACAAGGTAAAGTTAGAATACTTTTTGAATTTCAAAATAATACAATCATCATCAAAGCCATTGTAAATGATATTGATTTTCGAGGGGATGTCTATAAGTAGTTTTGATATTTTCCAATCTTATTAAGTGCTACTATTCACTCTATATCATAAGAAAAACGCACGGGATTGCAATATGTCATTGCGAACGAAGTGAAGCAATCTCAAAGATGATACGCCAGTAGGGGTGTTGTTCAATCCTGTCGCACACTTTTTTATAATTCAAATAGTTGTTGCTCTCTAGGTGAAGATGCTCTTTGTAGCGTAAGTAGGCTTGGATGGTGATACGGCTGGATGTGAGAGCGTTGCTGCGGTTGCGTTTGAGGTGTTCAAAGGCAACGGCGGCGTTAATCAACCCTTTGAGTAGAAGCGTTTGAGGATGGTTGTGCTTTTTGGCTTCTATCCATACCGCCTCTAAGATTTCGTGCGCCTCAAAGTAGCATTGAGTGTCAATGAGTCGTGTAAACTCTTCGAGGGCATGGGCTATTGTATCGGTCATTTAGGATTCAATGTCGTCGCTTTTGGCTTCCATTAAGGCCTCCAAAATCTCATGAATCTCCTCTTCTTCAAGCTCATTGTTGTGAAGCTCTCTAAGTATCTCTTTGAACTCATCTTTCATTTGATGGAGTTCATCAAGGTCGCCTCGTTGCTCTTTGGTGACATCTTTTGCCTTTTCTATCTCGCTAAAAAGCTCATCTATGGCACTCTCCAAATCGGGAATGATCTCGTTTTCTAAAAGGAGTTTTAATTTTTCACTGTTTTTCATTATGCTTTACCTTTGGCTTGTTGGATGGAATGGATGTATTGGTAGCTAATCGCAATGGGTTTTTCTTTGGGGAGATTGTGGGCAAGTCGTTCGACCATCATTTCAAAATCATCAAAGAGATAATTTGCCATAGACCCTGGAATGGGGTTGATTTCATTGAGATAGACTTTTTCATCGACGACAAAAAAATCGCATCGGATGATAGAACCCAAAAAGAGCGGGTCATAGATACGTTTGAAGCTCTCTTGCAATTTAAATTTAAGCGACTCATCGATAGAGGCTTGTAGCACTTGTGTATCACGTGCAAAGTCCATGTATTTTTTTTCAAAATCCAAAAAAGCCTCTTTTTGTGGCTCTTCGACAATGGAGAGTTCCCATCTATCGGTTTTGGTTCCTGCTAGATTGTACTCTTTGATACCCTCAATAAAAGGTTCAATAATGACATCGCTATCAAGCTCAAAAGCCACATCAAGGGCATAATCCAACGCCTCTTGTGTTTTGACAATGGATACTCCAATGCTACTTCCAAGGCGTGAAGGTTTGACAATCACAGGAAAATCAAGCTTAAGTTCTCGTTTGTCGTTTTTGTGAAGGTGTTGATACTCTAGTGTCATAACCCCTACTTCAAGAGCAAAGTGTTTGGTGTAGAGTTTGTTGTAGCTCATAACGGAGGCTTCGATACGAGGAGAGATATAAGGAAGCCCGTAAAACTCCATGAGTGAAGCGATTTTGGCATCTTCGCCATCTCTTCCGTGTATGAGGTTGAGAAACACATCGCAATCAAAGATTTTGCTACCCAAAAGAGTAGCGAAGCTAAAGCCTTTTGAATCCAATGAAAGCTTTTTGGCTTTTGTGTACTCGCCACTAGCGAAGTATTTGGATTTCATGTTGTTTGAGTCGATAGCGTAAAAGGCTCTGTTGCTATCGACAAATATAAATTTAAGTTGGCTGTGTTTGAATACTTTTTTCATCGTAATGGCACTCACGATACTAATCTCGTGTTCGTAGCTTGAGCCACCAAATAAAACGGCAATGGTCATTGATACCCCAATTATTTTTTTGTAATTGTAGCCAACTAAACTAAAAAGCGTCTATAGATTGAACCATTAATCGCCTCGATACTCATCACTAACAACCTCTTCGTAGGAGCTTGTGGTGTTGCGACTCTTGTCTCTTTTGATATTGTGCATCTTTTCCCAATCGGCTCTTGTCATTCTAATATCGCTTGAGTAGTGAATCGAATTGCCTCGATACTCATCATTGACGACGTTTCCGTAGGATTTGCGGTATTTTTTGTAATCTCTTTTGGTCTCTCGTTTGTTGTATTTTCGGTAATTTCTTTTGGTGTCTTGTTTTTTGGTCTCCTCCTCCTCTTTTTCCCAATACTCTACCGTTGTTTGATTGTAGGACTCTTTGGAGTAGATAATGGTATTGCCTCTATACTCATCATCAACTACTCTAGCTTCCAAAAATCCTATCATTGTGATTATCAAAACAAAAAAACGCATCGTGTACTCCTTGTAAAAATATTTGTTAATTATAGCATAAGTAGCTAAGGGAATCTCCTTGCTAAAAGTCGTTTTGTATCACAACGGAGCGGTTGCAAATTTCTCTAAGCGGTTGAGACGATAGATGACGCTCTCATGGGTGATTTCGATAATAGCAAAAAAATTGCTTGTCTCTACTAGATAGATGCCCTCGTTTTGATTTTCCAAGTAGCTTGTGTCTATCTTTTTGCCCAGTTCCATATCCTTTTCATCTTTGATGCAACGATTACGGGGAATGGCTAGATACTCAAAGGGATTGAGTGCTTTTTCCTCTTCAAACCTAAACGCCCCCTCATGGAGACGGTGGAGACTCGAAAGCGTACCCTCAACTCCTAACTTTTGGGCGATGAGTTGTCCCAGTGAGCGAATGTACGTCCCCTCGCTTACGGTAGCTTCAAAGTGAAGAAAAGGGTGGGAGTAGTTGAGGAGTTTGATGCTATAGAGGGTTGATTGGATGCTTTTGAGCGTCACCTCTTTGCCTTGTCTTGCCAAATCGTAAGCCCTCTCTCCTGCTATTTTTTTGGCACTGTATTTGGGCGGGAGATACTCGATGTCTCCTACAAAGCTTTGCAAAACCTCATCCAAATAGGCGTGAGGAAAAGGGGAAACTTCGGCAATATGGGCGATATGTTCGATATCGAGTGTATCGGAACTTGCCCCTAGCCAAAGGGTGGCTCGATAGCTTTTGGGTGTTTTGTTGAGGTATTGGAAGAGTTTGGTGTATTGTCCTGTCGCCACTATCAAGCATCCCGTAGCAAAAGGATCAAGCGTACCTGAAAAGCCTACCTTTTTGGTAGCGTATTTGCGTTTGACATAGCTCATATAGCCATTTGAGGAGCGAAAGATGGGCTTATTGACGACAAAGAGGCGATTCATGTTTCAAATAGGTTGCACAAAAGAGCTTAAAATCTCTCGTTTGTTGCCGCCAAAGTTGATTTTGAGTTTGTATTCATTGCCCACTTTTGCCACAGCCTCTATGCGTCCCATGCCAAAGATTTTGTGCTGGATGAGGTCACCTTTTTTGTATTGAGCCGATTTGGTCACTTTGAGCGACGTGTTTTTGATAATGCCGCACTCCCCCAAAAAGCGACTCTTTTTTATCATCGCTCTTTGTCCTTTGTAGAAGCGACTATCGACGTAGCATAGTGTGAGGTGGGTTTTGGCTCGTGTGATTGCCACATAGCCCAAACGACGCTCCTCTTCGATGTTGGTACTCTCTCCTAGCAGTGGAAAAAACTCCTCTTCGAGTCCTATGACATAAACGTGTTCAAACTCCAATCCTTTGGCTGCGTGGATGCTCATAATGTTGATTTGTTCATGGACCAATTGGTCTTGGTCGCTTTGGAGCGAGATGTCGTTGAGAAACTCCTCCAAACTCATCTGCGGAAATTTCTCAAAAGCATCACGGAAGTAGCCGTAAAACTCCTCAATGTTTTTGACTTTGTCCTCTCCATCAACCGTTTTGGCATAAAAGGCTTTGAGTCCAATGGTATGCTCAAACTCATCCATCATTGCCAAAGGGGAGATTTGAGAGCTTGATGAGAGCTTCTCTATGTTTGCAACAAAGGCTTTGAGCGTTGCGGAGAGTTTTTTGCTTGTGGCGTGCATTAACGTCTCGTAGGGTGTAGAAGCAAGGTACTCATAGATGGAGAGATTGCTTTGATAGGCTTCGTGGGTGAGTTTGTCAAGCGACACCTTTCCTACGCCTCGTTTGGGTTTATTGATGATACGCAAGAGCGAAAAATCATCGTTGGGATTAAGAACCATACGCAAATAGGATATTATATCTTTGATTTCGGCTCGTTCATAAAAACGCATACCCCCCACAAGCTTAAAAGGCAACTTCTCTTTATTGAAACCATCCTCTAGTGAGCGTGAGAGGGCGTTGATACGGTAGAGTACGGCTATCTCATCGGGATGCGTACCTTTTTGGATAAACTCTTTGATTTCACGCGCGATAGAACGAGCCTCATGGGTCTCATCAAGGCAGTGCAGCAACTTCACGCTATTGCCCTCACCTCGATAAGATACCAGCTCTTTTTTGAGACGATTGCGATTGTGTTCGATAAGATGATTGGCGGCTTCCAAAATAGGCGTTGTGGAGCGGTAGTTGGTTTGAAGCTTGACGACTTTGGTGTTTTGAAACTGTTGATCAAACTCTAAAATATTGCGGATATTCGCCCCACGCCATCCGTAAATGCTCTGGTCATCGTCTCCTACTACACAAAGATTGCCGTGTTCACTCGCCAAAAGCTCCAATATACGAAGTTGCAACTCATTGGTATCTTGATACTCATCGACCATAATGTATTGATACTTTTGACTGGTAGCAACCCTAATATCGTCGTGTTCGCTTAGTATCTTGTGGGTAAGCATCAACAAATCATCAAAATCGACCAAATTGTTATCAAAAATCTCCTCTTGATACTTCTCATAGACAAGAGCCGCCTTTTTGTAATCCTCAAGCTGCGCACTCTCTTTGGCGATTTGAGGCTCAACGCACGAGTTTTTGCATTTGCTAATCTCGCTTAGAATAAAAGGCGTGTTGGTATCTATTTTGAGATCTTTGGCGATTTGTTTGACAAGGCGTTTTCTATCGTCGCTATCGATAATGACAAAGTTGTTTTTGCGTCCGAGTTTATCGATGTGAAATTTCAAAAAGAGCAATCCAAACTTATGAAACGTAAGAAGTTGAGGAGGATAGGTGTAGTTTCCCTCTAGCATCGAGAGCGCACGATTACGCATCTCCAAAGCGGCTTTGTTGGTAAAAGTAAGCGTCAAAGTTGAGCGAGGGTCTATCCCCACTTCGCCAATGAGATAGGCTAGGCGTGAGGTAATCGTCTTGGTTTTACCACTCCCTGCTCCTGCCAAAATGAGCAGTGTGCCATCAATATACTGCGCTGCTTCTCGTTGTGAGGGATTTAAATCATCTAAAATCGCTTCCATATCCGCCTTAAAATTTCAATATTGTATAGATTATAGCGACAAAATGGTTAATTATCTCTAAAGTATAGCTCTTCTACGTCCTTAAATCCGTGGGGATTAGGATAACTCTTCCCGCTCCACCTCGGGAGAGAGTGTGAAATAACTATCTAAATCAAAGCTTAAGCCACTGGAAGTAGGACTTTAGTCCTA
>JQIS01000005.1 GCA_000830175.1 Sulfurovum sp. FS08-3
TTAGTAGGACTAAAGTCCTACTTCCAGTGGCTTAAGCTTTGATTTAGATAGTTATTTCACACTCTCATGAGAGGTGGAACGAGCGAGAAACAATAAGGCTCTTTCGAGGCTTCAATGAGACTAAAAGCACTCTTAAGATATAATCAATTTTTAAATTATAGATTAAGGTGAGAATGATTTATGGACTCGTATGAGTATGGAGAACTGCTAAAGCAACTAACTACCAAAGTAGAAAATATCAAAAACATTATCAAACCCGCTCAAGCTCAAGAGCGTCTCGACGAGATTGAAGCTATGGTGCAAGACCCCGCTTTTTGGATCGATGCTACCAATGCCTCAAAAATATCGCAAGAGAAGAAAAAATTAGAGCAGTTGGTGGAGAAGTTTAACAACGCCCAGAGTGCTATCGATGATGCCAAAGAGTATTTTGATTTGGCAAAAAGCGACAACGATGAGGAGACGCTTGAACTCCTCTACGATGAGGCTCCCCATCTCAATGAGGGGATTGAATCGCTAGAGATTGAGATGATGCTCTCAGGTGAACACGATGGCAACAACGCTATTGTCACCATTCACCCAGGTGCGGGAGGTACGGAGTCGCAAGATTGGGCAAGTATGCTCTATCGTATGTATTTGCGATGGAGTGAGCGTCACGGCTTCAAGGTGGAAGAGCTTGATTATCAAGTAGGCGATGAGGCAGGGATTAAAGATGTGAGTTTCATCATCAAAGGCGAAAACGCTTACGGCTACCTCAAAACCGAAAACGGTATCCACAGGCTTGTGCGTATCTCTCCTTTTGATAGCAATGCCAAACGCCACACTTCGTTTACTTCTGTAATGGTTTCGCCCGAAATTGAAGATGATATTGATATTGTAATAGAGGATAAGGATATACGGGTAGATACCTATCGTGCCAGTGGAGCAGGAGGGCAACACGTCAATAAAACCGAATCCGCTATTCGCATTACCCATATCAAAACGGGCATCGTGGTGCAGTGTCAAAACGACAGAAGCCAACACAAAAACCGCTCTACTGCAATGAAAATGCTCAAATCTCGCCTCTATGAGTACGAAAGCGAACTCAAACAAGCCAAACTCGACGGAGTCGAGAAGTCCGATATTGGCTGGGGGCATCAAATCCGCTCCTATGTCCTAGCCCCCTACCAACAAGTCAAAGACAACCGAAGCCACAAAGCCTACTCCAACGTCGAAGCGATACTTGATGGCGATATTGATAAGATAATCGAGGGGGTATTGATTTCGCAAATGAAATAGAGTATTGCTAAATAGATACGCAAGGGTTTAAAAGCCTTTATTGAGAAAAACAAGATAGAAGATAGGCAAATAGATGAAAAATTTTGAAAAATGGAATGAAGTAAAAAGCAAACTTCACAATAAAAAAACAAAAATAGTAATCCCAAAAGAGCGAGAGGTGTATTGGGCAAGTATAGGAGTCAATATTGGTCACGAACAAGACGGAAAAGGTGATATTTTTTCTCGACCTGTATTGGTTCTAAAAAAATACAATCAACATATATTTTTCGGGATACCTTTGTCCACACAACTACGAGAGGGGAGTTTCTTTTTTGAATTTCTTCTCAATGGTGAAAAAAGAAACGCACTGATTGTACAAGGCAGGTTGCTAGATACCAAAAGATTAGAAAATAGAATCGGAATGATAAATAGAGAAGATTTTGATAGATTGAAAAACAAATTGAAAGAGTTGATGGGTGTATGAGTTTTCTCCCCCTAAAAGTTTAAGGGGCGTCCCGAAGGAAATTGTAATAGACACTATAGCAAAATGAAAGCAAAAAGTCAAGGTGTGATAATAAGTAATAGCATGGAGTCTATGCAACGATAGAGGAAAGATAGATGAATAAACAACAATTAGCTGCCAAGATTTGGGAATCCGCCAATCAAATGCGATCAAAAATAGAGGCAAATGAGTACAAAGATTATATTTTAGGATTTATATTTTACAAATACCTTTGCGACAAAGAGGAGCAGTTTGCGTTCAAAGAGGGGTATGCCAAAGAGGATTTGGTCAGCTTAAGCGAAGATGACAATGAAACGGTTGAGTATTTCAAAGAAAATATTGGTTTTTTTATCGCTTATGACAATCTCTTCTCTGCATGGATAAGGCTAGGGCGAGATTTTGATGTATCCAATGTACGGGATGCTCTATCGGCTTTTGAGAGGCATATTAGCCCTGCTCACAAAAAACTCTTTGATGGTATTTTTACGACGTTGCAAACGGGGCTAAGCAAACTGGGTGAAAATGCCGCTTCGCAAACCAAAGCGATAAGCTCTCTTATTTATCTTATCAAAGATATTCCTATGAACTCCAAAGCCGATTACGATGTTTTGGGCTTCATTTATGAGTATCTTATCTCTATGTTTGCTGCAACTGCTGGTAAAAAAGCGGGGGAGTTTTATACCCCTCACGAAGTATCCGTACTTATGTCGGAGATTATCGCACACCATCTCAAAGATAAAAAAGAGATACAAATCTACGACCCCACAAGCGGTTCGGGATCACTGCTTATCAACATCGGTAACAGTGTCGCCAAACATATAGACAATGAAAACAATATCAAATACTATGCCCAAGAACTCAAACAAAACACTTACAACTTAACCCGTATGAATTTGGTCATGAGAGGAATACTCCCTAGCAATATCGTGACACGCAATGCCGATACGCTTGAAGATGATTGGCCCTATTTTGATGAAAATGACCCTATTGGCACTTATAATCCCCTCTATGTTGATGCCGTCGTCTCCAATCCTCCCTACTCTCAAAAGTGGGACAACGAAAACAAAGAGTCCGATCCACGCTATAGCCGTTTTGGATTAGCACCCAAGACCAAAGCCGATTATGCCTTTTTGCTCCATGATTTGTATCACCTACGACCCGATGGTATTATGACGATTGTATTGCCTCACGGAGTACTTTTTAGAGGTGGCGAAGAGGGAGCGATACGAAGAAACCTTATAGAACAAGGACATATTGATACCATTATCGGACTTCCTGCTAATATCTTCTTTGGGACAGGTATTCCTACTATCATCATCGTACTCAAACAAACAAGAGACAACACCGATGTATTGATAATCGATGCTTCAAAAGGGTTTGAAAAAGTCGGCAAAAGCAATAAGCTTCGAGCCTCCGATATCAAAAAAATAGCCGATACGGTAATCCATAGAGAGACGATAGAGAAGTACTCAAAAGTAGTAAGCCTCCATGAAATAAGAGAGAACGACTACAATCTCAATATCCCACGATACGTCGATAGTTCTGCACACGAAGAGAGCTACGATATTTATGCTACGATGTTTGGGGGAGTGCCTCAAAGTGAGATAAGTGAGCTTGATGCGTATTGGCAAAGTTTTCCTACTTTAAAAAATGATGTGTTTGATGATGTGGTAAGCCAATACACCCAACTCAAAACCGATAATGTCACACAAACCATCATGGAAAATGGCGATATACAAGCATTTATCACTCGCTTTAATACCTCATTTGAAACCTTGAATAGCTTTCTTAAAAAAGAGCTTTTGGAGCAGTGCCAGAGCCTAAAAATCCAAAGAGAGCAAACGATACTAGCGAACGATATTTTTGCACGGCTTGAAAATACTCCGCTTATAGACAAATACGAAGCCTATCAAATCCTTGATGACAATTGGCATACCATAGCTACCGATTTGGAAATCATCCAAACAGAAGGCTTTGAAGCTACTAATCAAGTCGATGCAAATATGGTTATAAAAAAGAAAAACGGCAAAGAGGTAGAGGAGCAAGAGGGTTGGAGGGGGCATATCATCCCTTTTGATTTGGTGCAAACTACTTATCTACAAGAGGAGCTTGAAGCTCTCAAAATCAAAGAGGAGAGACTCCTAGAAATCACCGCACTCTATGAAGAGATAGTAGAGAGTCTAAGCGAAGAGGAAAAAGAGCTAGAGATGGTCAAAGAGTCAAAAGATGGCTTTGTCAATGCCCAAGTAGCAAAAGAAGCGAAGCAAATCAGAGCGGAAATCAAGAAAAAAGTCACATTTGAAGAGGATAGTGTAGAGCTAAAAATCCTCACAGTCGATGAGCTAATAGCCCAAGAAAAAGCACTCAAAAAAGAGGTCAAAGAGGAGTCAATAGCCTTACATATAAATACCAAAAAAACAATAGAGAGCCTAAGCGATGTGCAAATCTATGAACTATTGGAGCTAAAATGGATAAAACCTCTTGAAAATGAGCTAACCAAACTCCCCAATGGGATTATCAATACATTGGTAAACAAAGTGCAAGAGTTAGCCGTGAAATACGAAACAACCCTAAAAGATATAGAAGATGAGATAACAGCAACAAGCAAAGAGCTTTCCGTGATGGTCGATGAACTCGATGGCGGTGAGTTTGATATGCAAGGACTCAAAGCCTTTCAAGAGCTTTTAGGGGTGAAATAATGACATTGAGCACTACGGTAAATAACCAGATTATAGAAGATATTAAAAATCTTTTGATTATCTCCAGAACACAACTTCAGCAATCCGTCAATAGCGTTATGGTTCAAACCTATTGGCAAATAGGGAAGATGATAGTAGAAGATGAACAAAAGGGAGAGAGTAGAGCCAAGTATGGCAAAAAGCAACTAGAACAAATCTCAAATGCTTTGACTGTGGAATTTGGAAAAGGTTTTGATACAACTAATCTTAGAAATATGCGACGATTTTATCTCACTTTTCCAATTCAGGAGACACTGTCTCTCAAATTGAGTTGGAGCCATTATTGCAAAATAATGAGAATTGAAAATCTAAATGCCAGAGATTGGTATATCAAAGAGACGATAGAAAACAATTGGAGCGTACGAGCATTAGAGAGACAGATAAGCGTACTTTATTATGAACGGCTTTTGTCGAGTAGTGAAAAAGCCCCAGTTATTGAGGAAGCAACTCAAAAAACAAATGAGCTACACATAGAGATAAAGCATTATCTTCGAGATCCCTATATCCTAGATTTTTTAAATCTACCAACCTCTTCGGTGATTGAAAGTACCATAGAACAAGAGCTTATAGACAATCTACAGCATTTTTTGCTTGAACTGGGTCGTGGTTTTGCCTTTGTGGCTAGGCAACAACGCCTTTGTGTTGAGGGGGAGGATTTTTATATTGATTTGGTGTTTTACAACTTCAAAGTCAAATGCTTTTTGCTTATAGATTTGAAGCTAGGCAAACTCACCCATCAAGATGTGGGGCAGATGGATACCTATGTGCGAATCTATGATAAGTTCCACAAAAACGATGATGATAATCCCACTATCGGGCTGATACTTTGTAGCGAGTCCTCTCAAGCAGTAGCAAAATACTCCGTGCTAAGTGAGAGCAAACAACTCTTTGCCTCCAAATATCTGCCATTTTTGCCCACCGAGGAGGAGCTAAAAAGAGAGCTTGTAAGAGAGCGAAATATGATAGAAAATAGGGTGGCATATGACAACTAAAAGCAAAGTGCCACACATTCGTTTTGGAGGGTTTAGTGGGGAGTGGGATAATATAAAATTTGATGAGTCATTTACAAATATTCCTAATAACAATCTATCAAGAGCAGAGCTAAATTATGAATCAGGTTTAGCCAAAAATGTACATTATGGCGATGTTCTAATCAAATTTGGAGAATTATTAGATATTGAAAAAGAAAAAGTTCCATTTATTTCTAATAATGATTTTGTAGTTAAATTCAAATCCTCAAGACTTCAAAATGGTGATATGATTATTGCAGATGCAGCTGAAGATGAAATGGTAGGCAAATGCACTGAAATAGTAAATATAAATGATGAAATGGTTTTTTCAGGATTGCATACCATTGCAATAAGACCAACCAATGAATTTGCATCAAAATATCTTGGTTACTATATGAATTCATCTTCATACCATAATCAACTTTTACCATTACTACAAGGTACGAAAGTATTGTCAATTTCTAAATCGACAATAAAAAACACAGAAATACTTTTCCCAAAAGAACAAGCCGAACAAACCAAAATCGGCGACTACTTTCAAAAACTAGACAAACTCATAGAGCAAAAAGAGAAAAAATACCAAAAGCTTAAAGAGTTTAAAAAAGCGATGCTAAGTAAGATGTTTCCAAAAAATGGAGCGACTATTCCTGAGATACGATTTGGAGGGTTTAGTGGGGAGTGGGAGGAGAAGAGTTTGGGGGATATTTCAAAAATTACAACAGGTAAATCCAATAGAGAAGATTCTGGAATAAATGGAAAATATACTTTTTTTGACCGTTCTGATGACATTAGAACAAGTGATATTTATCTCTTTGATTGTGAAGCAGTAATTGTTGCGGGGGAAGGTTCAGACTTTGTGCCTAAATATTTTATTGGAAAATTTGATTTACACCAACGAACATATGCAATAATGAATTTTGAGCTGTTAGACGGTAAATTTTTGTTTTACTACATACACCTTTTTAGAAAGTATTTTTTAGGTCAGGCAGTTGGCTCTACGGTTAAATCTTTAAGATTACCAATGTTTCAAGAAATGCCTATTAAATTTCCTGAAAAAGCCGAACAAACCAAAATAGGCAACTACTTCCAAAAACTAGACAGTCAAATAGAATTACAACTTCAAGAGCTACAAAAACTAAAAAACATCAAAAAAGCATCGTTAGCTAAGATGTTTGTGTAAATAGGGGGGCAAAATGTCGGATGTGGTAGTGTATGAAAGTGGTGAACTGGAGCTTAAAGTATCCGTGGATAGTGATACTATTTGGCTCACTCAAAAGCAAATAGTTTCGCTATTTGAATCAAGCAAGGCAAATATTAGTGAGCATATAAAATCTATCTACAGCGATAATGAGCTTGATAAAATCTCAACTGTTCGGAAATTCCGAACAGTTCAAAAAGAGGGAAATAGAGAGGTTTCAAGAGAGGTAGAGCATTATAATCTTGATATGATTATCTCGATAGGTTATAGGGTAAATAGTAAAAAAGCCACAAAATTTAGACAATGGGCAACATCAGTTTTAAAAGAGTATATCGCTAATGGTTATGCAATCAATAGTGAGAAAATGACACAACAAAGATTATCGATACTAGAAAGTGATGTAAACCGTATCAAGTCTCATATCAAAAACAACACTTTGGAGTTAAAGCAAGGAGTCTTTTATAATGGACAAATATTTGATGCTTATGCTTTTGTGGTGGATATTATAAAAAGTGCTACAAAAACCATAACTCTTATCGATAACTACATAGACGAAACCACACTTACAATGCTTTCAAAAAATAAGACAGCAAATATTACAGTTGTTTCTTATACTTTCTCAAAAGAGTTAAAATTGGATATAGAAAAATACAATAAACAATACAAAGCTTTAAGAACTATCACAAATAAGAGTTTTCACGATAGATATTTGATTATTGATAGCAATAGAGTTTATGCCGTGGGGGCTTCTTTGAAAGATGTAGGAAACAAAACTTTTAATGTGAATCTTATGAGTGATTTTTGTGAAGATGATATTTTGGGCGGTCGATAATGTTGCGAAATAATGATTTAAAAGAAGTTGATTTGCTTTATCCATCAAAAAACGAACAAACCAAAATAGGCAACTATTTCCAAAAACTAGACAATCAAATAGAGCTACAACTTCAAGAAATTGAAAAACTAAAAAACATCAAAAAAGCATCATTGGCTAAGATGTTTGTGTAAAGGCAAAAAAGTGATACAAAACTCTCAAATCCTTATCTACCAAACAACCGATGGTAAAACAAAAATAGAGACACGACTCGAAAACGAGACAGTCTGGCTAAGCATCGAGCAGATGGGTGAGCTTTTTCAAAAAAGTCGCTCAACCATCAATGAGCATATTCTCAATATCTATAAAGAAGAGGAGCTTGAAGAGAGTCAAACCATGAGAAAAATCGGAATTTCCGATTTTTCTACCAAGCCCACAAATTATTATAATCTTGATGTGGTGATATCGGTGGGGTATCGAGTGAAGTCTTTGCAGGGGACTAAGTTTCGCCAATGGGCAACCGCACGACTCAAAGAGTACATCATCAAAGGCTTTGCCATGGATGATGAAAAGCTCAAAAATCTAGGCGGTGGCAACTATTTTGAGGAGCTTTTGGCTCGTATAAGAGATATTCGCTCAAGCGAAAAGGTATTTTGGGCAAAAGTGCTGGATGTCTATGCCACAAGTATCGACTATGACCCAAAATCTGAACTCTCAATCACATTTTTTCAAACCGTACAAAACAAAATGCACTGGGCAGTCCATGGCAATACCGCCGCAGAAATCATCTACAAAAGAGCCGACAGTACCAAAGATAACATGGGGCTTCTAAGCTTCAAAGGGGAGATACCGACAAAAGCAGAGAGTCAAATCGCCAAAAACTATCTTGATGAAAAAGAGCTAAATATTCTAAACCGTATGGTAACTGCCTATTTGGAAGTAGCGGAGATCCAAGCTATGAATCAAGAACCGATGTATATGAAAGACTGGATAGAGAGACTTGATGGCTTTTTGAAGATGACAGGTAAAAATATCTTAGAAAATGCAGGTACCATTAGCCACGACAAAGCAATACAAAAAGCTCATGACGAGTACCAAAAGTACAAAGAGAACCAAAAAAATTCTCTTACAAGAGGTGAAAAAGATTTTTTAAACTGTATAGACTCAGTAACAAAAACACTTAAAGGTGGTAAAAAATGACATTTGTGAGTACATTGAAGTTTTGTGTTATAATTGCTAAATTTGATAAAGGATAAGCGATGCATACCATGACATTAAGTTACGAAGATGAAGCAACCAAAGAGAAGATAATGCTTTTTGTCAATAATTTTTTGAGAGAAAAAGTTGAAGTAAGTGATATTGAAGATATAAAAGATTTATTGCTTATCGACGAGGCAAAAAAAGAAAATTTACCCAATATAAGTTTTGAAACCGTTTTAAAAGAGTTTGGTTGTGAAAATTGAGATAAATGCAAAGGCGTACAAATAAAAATAATGATGATAAGTAGATAAAAAAATGACATTTACAAGCGAAGCAGAGTTTGAAAAGGCTTTTATAGGAGTTTTGAGGGAGTGTGGTTGGGGTGAATATCCTATTATCAAAAATCCAACAGAGGAGGATTTGCTTCAAAACTGGGCAAATATACTCTATGAAAACAACAAAGGGATAGATAGATTAAACACTATCCCTCTTACAAAGAGTGAAATGGCACAAATCATCGAGCAGATAAATGCTCTCAAAACGCCGCTTAAACTCAATGGCTTCATCAACGGCAAAACCGTAAGTATCACAAGAGACAATGCGCTAGACACCCTACACTACAGCAAAGAGATAAGTCTCAAAATGTACGATAGACGAGAAATAGCCGCAGGGCAAACCCGTTATCAGATTGTGCAACAACCCATATTTAAAACCAAATCAAAAATTTTAAACGACCGTAGAGGCGATGTGATGTTGCTTATCAACGGTATGCCCGTCATTCATATCGAACTCAAAAAAAGCGGAGTGCCTGTAAGTCAAGCCTATAATCAAATAGAAAAATACTCAAGAGAAGGTGTATTTACGGGGTTTTTTGCTTTGGTGCAGATATTTGTAGCAATGGAGCCAGAGGAGAGTCTCTATTTTGCCAATCCTGGGATGGATGGAAGATGGAACAAGGATTATTATTTCCATTGGGCGGATTTCAATAATGAACCCATCAATAACTTCAAAGATGTCGCCTCTACACTGCTAAGTATCCCTATGGCTCATCAGTTGATTGGTGACTATACAGTGCCAGATGATGCCGATGGAGTCTTAAAAGTAATGAGAAGCTATCAGTACTATGCAGCCAACGCTATAAGCGATAAAGTCGGCAAGATAAAAGATTGGAAGAGCAAAAACACCTTAGGCGGGTACATTTGGCACACCACAGGAAGCGGTAAGACGATGACGAGTTTCAAATCCGCCGAGCTGATAGCCAACTCCAAAGATGCCGATAAGGTGATATTTTTGATGGATAGGATAGAACTAGGGACGCAATCTCTTCTTGAATATCAATCTTTTGCAGAGGATAAAGATGATGTACAAGCGACCGAAAATACGGGGGTGTTGGTGACGAAGCTCAAAAGTAGCGACCCCCAAAACACACTCATTGTCACCTCTATCCAAAAAATGAGTCGGATAAATAGCGAAGAGGAGGGACTCAAAGCCAAAGATTTGGAACTTATGAGCAATAAAAGAGTGGTCTTTATCGTCGATGAGGCACACCGTTCTACTTTTGGGAGTTCCGCCCAAAGCGATAAAGATGGTATGCTCATCACTATCAAAAAGACATTTCAAAATGCCATCTTTTTTGGTTTTACAGGCACTCCAATACACGAAGAAAATAAAAAGAAAGATAGTACAACAGCCACAGTTTTTGGAGATGAACTTCACAGATACAGCATAGCCGATGGAATACGAGATAAAAACGTACTGGGGTTTGACCCGTACAAAGTGCTTACTTATAAAGATAAGGACTTAAGAGAAGCTATAGCCTTACAACAAGCAAAAGCAAACGATGCACAAGAGGCTCTAAGTGATGAGAAAAAGAAAAAAGTATTTCTCAAATATATGAACGAAGTCAAAATGGCAGGAGATAAAGACGAAGCGGGTAAATACATCAAAGGGATAGAGGATTTTGTACCCAAAGCACAATACGAGAGAGATGAACATAGAAACAAGGTAGTCGAAAATATCGTAGATGGGTGGATGACGCTTAGTCAAAATTCTAAATTTCATGCCATTTTTGCGACAAGCAGCATTCCCGAAGCGATAATGTATTATAGGCTACTCAAAGCCAAAGCACCAGAACTTAAAGTGACGGCTTTGTTTGATTCGACTATTGATAATGAGGATGGAATCTCAACGGCATTTAAAGAAGAGGGATTGGTGGAGATTTTGGAAGATTACAACCAAAGGTACGGACAAGATTTTTCGCTCAAAAACTTCCCAAAATTCAAAAAAGATATTGCTTCACGACTTGCCCATAAAAAACCCTATATCACCCTAGAAAAGAGTCCCCAAAAACAGATAGATTTGCTTATTGTGGTCGATCAAATGCTTACAGGGTTTGATTCAAAGTGGATTAATACGCTCTATCTCGATAAACTCCTAGAATACGCCAATATCATCCAAGCTTTTTCGAGAACCAATAGGCTTTTTGGGATAGATAAACGATTTGGTACTATCAAATACTACCGATACCCCCATACCATGCAAGCCAATATCAATAGAGCCATCAAACTCTATTCGGGCGATAAACCACTGGGACTCTTTGCCGATAGGCTAGAGAGTAATCTCAAAAAACTCAATGGCATTTTTGATGAAATTGATGAACTCTTTGAAAATGCCAAAATCGAAAATTTTGAAAAACTCCCCGATGATAGGGCGGAAAAGGGTAGATTTGCTCAGTTGTTTAAAGCGTTTATCGAGACACTGGAGGCTGCAAAAATCCAAGGGTTTGTGTGGGGCAAACAACCTCTTGAGCTTGATGAAAACATCTATCATATTTTGCTGCAACGCTACAAAGAACTCTCGCAAATGGGTCAAAGAGATGGTGAGAGTATGGATATTGCTTTTGAAATTGATGGCTACATCACCCAAATAGATACCGACAAAATCGATACGGATTTTATGAACTCACGATTTGATAAATATCTCAAAACTTTAACAAGTGGCAATCCAGAAGAAATTGAAAAAAGACTCAATGAACTCCATAAATCGTTTGCGACATTAAGCCAAGAGGAGCAAAAGTATGCTAATATTTTCATCCACGATATCCAAAGCGGAAACATTCAAATAGATGAGAACAAATCTTTTAAAGAGTATATTGCTCAGTATCAAGCCAATGCAGAAGATGAGCAAATTGCTGAACTCGTTGCGTTATTGGGACTCGATGGAGCAAAACTTAAAAAGATGTTGGGTAGCCCAATCAATGATACCAATATCAATGATTACGGTCGTTTTGATGAGCTAAAAAACAGCGTGGATAAAGCCAAAGCCAAAGCCTATTTTGAAGAGCTTGAAGGATGCACCATCCCTATCCCAAAGGTCAATAGGAGAGTTCATAATCGACTCAAAAAGTTGCTTTTGCAAAGGCAATAGGCTTTAATGTGCAAAAGAGTCAAATTTTCCAAACTGTTTCGACAGTAAACCCAATCAACAAGAGAAGTAGCATGAATATTGAGACACTATTAACGCACCAGCACGACTTTATTGATTACACCTCATCACTCCAAGAGGCTATTGAGGTGATGACACACTATGAAATGCACTACATCATTATTGTTCAAGAGAGTCGAGCCGTAGGTATCTTGACCGAAACCGATATTGTGCGTCTCTACCATGAGGGGGTTGATTTTGGTGAGAGGGCCTATCACTATGCCGCAAAGATGCTTATTAGTGTCAATATCAAACGACCTATCAATTTTATTTTGACATTGATGAGCGATAACACTATCAAACGCATTGTTATTACCAACGATGAGGGAGAGTATTGCGGTACGGTTTCGCTTGAAGATATTATCTATCTCTTTGAAGCAGAAGTTCACCAGCAGCGTACCCTTATCAATCAACTTTGCCATGAGGGCAATGCGGCTTCTATTATCGCTCACAACGCCTCATTGGAGTATGCCCTTGATACGATGTGTCAAAAATCAATCGAGTCGATTGTCGTGGGTGACAAAGATTGCAAACCCATTGGCATTATTACCCAAAGCGATATTGTCAAACTTGCCAAAAGTGCAATCAATTTACACCAAGAGGTTAATCTCTTCATGCACACACCCATTCTCACTATTGACACCAACCTTCATATCAATGATGCGATCGAGAAGATGCGTAAACACCGTATTCGCCACCTTATGACAAGAGACAACGACGGGGAGTATTACATTATAGGTCTCAAAGAGATACTCAACAATTTGCGAGGCAACTACTCTACTTTTTTGGAAAATAAGCTCAAAGATACCCGCCATACTTTTGATGCCATGCAAGAATTGGTGATTGAAGTGCTTGATTTTGGGGCGCAGCAGATTATCTCATGGATGAACAAAGAGGCGAAAAATAGACTCAATCTTGCCATTGATGCACCCATTGCCAAGCTATTTGATACGCAGAGATGGCAAGAGATTTATGCCAAACTTCAAGAGTGCGGACACTACTCGCAAAAGATTCACTTAGGAGACGCTATTTTTGGTGCTACTTTCTCACACAATGATATTTTGGGTACGAAAATTATCAAAGTTCTTTTGAATGATATTACCCAAATAGAGACGCTCAATACCCAACTGCTTCACAATATCGAACAAAATTACCAAATGACACTTCAATCGCTTGTGGAGCTTGTAGAGAGTCGTGATACCTATACAGGAGGACACTCCTTGCGTGTTGCTACCTACTCCAAAGCCATTGCTGCGCAGATGAAACTATCGCAAAAAGAGTGTGAATTGGTCTATCAAGCGGGTATCTTGCACGATATTGGCAAAATTGTCACTCCCGATACGGTACTGCTCAACCCTGGCAAACTCTCCCCATTGGACTATAAACTCATTCAAGAACACGTCCAAGTAGGCTACTCAATACTCTCAAAAATCCCTATGTATCATGACATTGCCAATATTATTCGATACCACCACGAACGCTATGATGGCAAAGGCTACCCTTACGGTATCCAAGGAGAAGAGATACCTCTACTTGCCTCTATTTTGGCTATTGCCGATAGTTTTGATGCAATGACTACCAATCGAATCTACAAGGCCCGCAAATCCAAAGAGGAGGCGATAGAGGATATTTGCAACAACAAATCCAAACAGTTTCATCTCGAGATTGTCAAAAAAGCCAAAATCGCCTTTGAACAAGTAGAGATCGATGCAACCGCTTCGCAACTCCCTACCAATCCAATCGAACAAGAGCGTTTTGCCTACTTCTACCGTGACCGCTTGAGCAATGCCTACAACGAGGAGTATCTCAATCATATTCTTAGCACCAACCGTTTTGAATGTCACTATCGCTATGTTCATCTTGTCTCTTTGCACAATTTCAACAACTTCAACCAAAGAGAGTCGTGGCAGATGGGCAATCGCCTATTGGCTATCATCGCCGACTACTTTATCAAAAGCTACCCCTTAGCCCTCGTGGTGCGTATCCATGGAGATGATTTTGCTATGCTCTCCAAAGAGCTATTGGAGATTGACATTGAGGCGTTTACCCATCAAGCGTTTTTTGCCCAAAGCCAACTTGAGGCGAGTCTCATGACGATTGATTTGGAAAGAAGAGGCGTAGAGAGTTTGGATGAGCTTGAAAGCCTCATTCGTTCGATTGGAAAAAGCGATGCAAAATAAATAAGGAGGCAGTGTGTTATTGGTAATGTTTTTGGTCTATTGGACACCGCTTGTATTGGCTAGTATGGTGATTGTGATGATATTTGCTCATAAACACTGGGTGAGAGTAGTTTTTGGTTTTGTCGCTATCTATCTCTTGGGAATTTATCTTTTTTCTGCTATAGTCTCTTATTATCACGAAAAAGATACTTTGACGACAAAACCCGTCACACACATTACCCATTTAGGAGCCAATTATGTTTAGAGTCCTTTTACTCTCCCTCTTTTTTCTATTTTTATCGACCCCGCTTTTTGCGGCCGAAGAGTCGTCGTGGCTAGAGAGTGAAACAATCGGCGATTTTTCTATGGAGATGGAGGAAAAATCCTTGAAAGAGAAGCTCATTTGTGATTTTAAGCGAGACAAAGAGCAGTGGTGGGGTGCTGATGGACTCTATCATCAAACGTGGAGTTGTCCATCTAGGGGAATTGATTTTGATATGAGTTCCCAACGCAAAGGCGGCAGTAAAATTATCACCCGTATTACCATCACCGCACCCAGCCAATTGAAAACCAAACGGGGCATTGGTATTGGTAGTAGCGAACAAGAGGTGATTCGAGCCTACAACAATGTCAAAGAGAGCCAAGCAACACGCCCCAAAGAGACCTTTGTAGCGGGTAGCGTTTTTGGCGGATTGTTTTTTGATTTTCAAAACGGCAAAGTGGTATCGATTATGCTAGGTGCTGCAGCTGAGTAGTTTGCGGTGAGCGTCACTCCCTGCTACGATACGGAATAAAACCACACTCATCAAGTTTAGCAAATCACATATCAAAAAATTTTACAAATAATTGCTTATTTCTTTTTGATTTGTTCTAGCATTTTAATTAATTTATCTTTTTGTCTTATAAGTTCTTCTTGTTCTTTTATTGTTTTTTGATTTTGATTTATTGTTTTTTGATTTTGATTTATTGTTTGTTTGTTTTGATTTATTGTTTTTTCATTTCTTGCAATTTCATTATCATATTTTAGTATTTTTTCTAAATTATCATTATATTTTCTACTAAGTTCTGCAATCTCTTTTTCAATTTGTGCTATTTGTGCATCAAGTCTTTTTTCTTCTGCTTTACCTTTTGCTATTTCTTCATCAAGTCTTTTTTCTTCTTCAGTATAGGCAGTGACTACTGCTCCTGTTTGTGCAATGAGTGTTTTTAAAAATGGATTTCCTTGGGCGGGAGTTGCACTTGTATTGCTATCCATATCCTCTTTGGCTATCAAGCTTGTCGTAATAAGCAGTGATAGTGTTAGTAGTTTTAGTTTCATTGTTTGTTATCCAAATGCTTTTTGAGTTCATCGATAGAGATATTAAGCTCTTTGGCTACCTCTTCGATAGAGAGTTTAAATTTGGTTATCATTTTGATAGCCATATTGAGCGTAGTTTCTACTATTCCCTCTTGTTTGCTGGTTAGAATTGCTGTAGGTTAAAGCATATTTCTTGTGAATCTTCTTTAATACTGTATTATACCAAATGGGGATTTGAAAGTAGGTTAAAGCAGGTAAACTAATGGCACTCACATACCAACAATTATACCAAATGGGGATTTGAAAGTAGGTTAAAGCCTATGTTTTCTGATGTTATGTCTATCTTGATTATACCAAATGGGGATTTGAAAGTAGGTAGGGCGGTGCTGTAATTAAACTTTATTCACTATAATATCACTATTCAATTTTATTCGCTCTTCTCCTCCGATTTGGTTGGGGTGAGGGTGGAAATGCAATCAGGAGAACACCAGTGGATAACAAACCTCAAAAACCCAGACAAAAAACGGTAGTACTCTTCACCTCTCCCACTTGTAAATGGTGTAGCGTAGCCAAAAATTACTTCAAATCCAACGATATTAAATTCAAAGCCATTGACATTACCAAAGACAAAAAAGCAGAGTATGATTGCCTAGCCCACGGATGCCGTGGAGTACCCGTCATTATGATAGGCAGCCAATGGATTTGCGGATTTGACGAGAAGAAGATTAAACGGGCGTTGGGATAGTATGCAACTAGAACTCCAAAACATCGGTATGATCAAAGAAGCAAAGGTTACTATCGATGGGCTTACTGTGATTGCTGGGGAGAATGATACGGGGAAGAGTACATTAAGTAAAGCATTGTTTTATGGATTAACTATTATTAGAGAAGTTCAATCCAATGCTAGTGATGGAAAATTAACAACTGTTGACTACCCAACTGTTTTAGCTTGTACAGATATATTTAAAGTTGATATTTTACAAGGAATAAATGTAGAGTATTTAAAAAATTCAATTATCGAACTAACTATTAATGGACAAACAATAAATCCCAAATTACTATCAGGAGCAAGTGCAACACAAATAAACGATAAAGTCAAAAATATGACAATTCCAGAGGCTATTTTTATAGAAACTCCATTAGTGTGGAATTTTTCAGATTTTTTTCGAGATATTGCTCAAATAGAGTCTCAAATGAGAATTAAATTAAATTACCCATTTTTAATGAAAGATTTAAACTTTAAGCTTCATATCAAAAGTGCTTCTGATGGAGTCGATATTAAGAAGCAGATGACTGAGCTTATGGGTGGCGAGTTTAAAAAAGATGAGATGGGTCGTTACTATTTTGACAAACAAGGTCAGAAAATTGATTTAGTTAATACCGCTACAGGAATCAAAACCTTTGGTATTTTTCAAGTACTTTCTCAAAACAATTGGCTTAATCAAGATACTGTTTTAATCCTCGACGAACCCGAAGTACACATTCATCCAAAATGGCAACTTGAAATGGCAAAAGTGATTGTGGATTTGGTAAAAAATGGGGTGAAAATAGTGGTTAATTCTCATAGTCCTTATATGATAGAAGCACTTAAACGCTACAGTGATAGAGCAAACTTGCAAGATAAAACCAATTTTTATTTAGCGCAAGATGGATTTATAAAAAAAATCAATGATAGCAATTCACAAACACTAGTTTCTATTTATGAAAAACTCTCTGAACCTTATGATATTTTTGAAGAGATGGATAGTCAAAGATTGGAAAAGTTTATCAATGGCTGACTTTAATCTTTTTTATCAAGAGTATAAACCTTTTATCTCGACTTTCAAAGAGACCAGTTATGATGGTGACAATAATTTCTATCTATGCACGAATGAAAGCATTGAAGTCATCAATTTTGATGCAATTGTAGAAAAAATATATCCCGATTCAAATATTAGACCAAAATCTTTCGATACTATTTACTTTGACAAAACCAATCATTGCATCTATCTAATCGAATTTAAAAACCAAAAAAAACCTGACAAACAAGAGATTGAAGAGAAATTAACCGCTGGGAAAAAAGAGTTTGATTCACTATTAAACCAGTTAAATATCTCTAAAAATAGTTATAAATTTGTATTTTGTTTGGTGTATAATAAATATATACCCAAAGAAGAA
This sequence comes from Sulfurovum sp. FS08-3, assembly GCA_000830175.1. GTDB lineage: Bacteria > Campylobacterota > Campylobacteria > Campylobacterales > Sulfurovaceae > FS08-3. The sequence continues at coordinate 17,810 of JQIS01000005.1, forward strand.
CGGCACAAGAGGGGATTGTTTAAAAGTATTACCTTTGAATTTTTGAACAAATATAAAGAAAACTCTTTTGTCAATGATATTTACACAGAAGATGTATCATTTTTTACAACACAATTCAAAAAAAATTTACAAAAGGAATTAATATGTTAACATTTAGCCAACTACTCCTAAAACTTCAAGAGTTTTGGGCAAATCAAGGGTGCAATATCGTACAGCCTTATGATATACCAGCAGGTGCGGGGACGTTTCATCCCGCTACACTTTTACGCTCACTCGATAGCAAACCGTGGAGCAGTGCCTATGTAGCACCCTCTCGTCGTCCAACAGATGGAAGATACGGTGAAAACCCTAATCGTTTGGGAGCCTATTATCAGTTTCAAGTGCTTATTAAGCCCTCTCCCGATGATATTCAGGCGTTGTATCTCAAATCGCTTGAGTATATTGGACTTAATCTAAAAGAGCATGATATTCGTTTCGTAGAAGACAACTGGGAGTCACCAACTCTTGGTGCGTGGGGGCTTGGTTGGGAAGTTTGGCTTGATGGTATGGAGGTGACGCAATTTACCTATTTTCAACAAGTGGGCGGACTCGTATGTGACCCCGTAGCAGTAGAGATTACCTATGGGACGGAGCGATTGGCTATGTATCTTCAAGGAGTGGAGAGTGTCTTTGATATTGTATGGAACACAAACGCACACGGCACAACAACCTATGGGGATGTACACAAAGAGAGCGAGTATGAGTTTAGCAAATACCACTTCGAGGTAGCCTCAACCGATAAGCTTTTAAGAGATTTTGAAGAGAGTGCAAAAGAGTGCAAAAAAGTTCTTGAAGCAGGATTGCCACTCCCCGCTTATGACCAATGTATGATAGCCTCTCATGCTTTTAATGTTTTGGATGCACGAAAAGCTATCTCACAAGCCCAAAGACAAAACTATATTCTCAAAATTCGTGAACTCTCCAAAGGGTGTGCCCAGCTCTATAAATCACAAGAATCCCAGCGGGAAGATAGAGTGAGAGCCAAATAGTTTATGGTATAATAATTCAAAGGGGTTATCATGCAGACATTACATTTGCAAGCTGAAGATACTGTAATTGATAAAATTATGGATATGATTAATCAGTTTGCACTAAAGGGTAAGAAGGTTGAACTTCTAGATAGTGTTACATTGGATGTAGAGAGTCAGATGATTGTCAAATCTCTTCAAGAAGAGAAGCAAGGTAAGACGATAGAACACGATACATTGTGGGATGAGCTTTTAAACTAAATGAGAATAATCTATACCCAAAGTGTCAAAAGCCAACTGTATAAAATTAAAGAGTATATTACACGAGATAGCAGAGAAATTGCTTTAAGACATTTGAAAAACATTAAAAGTAAAATTGAACTGATAGGAAAATATCCTTATATTGGTAAAGTCAATACAACAGCCAATAATCCCAGTATTCGAGATTTCGTAATTTTGGGTTACAAGGTTATCTATAAAGTCAATGAAAAATCAATAACCCTATTGGCAATTTATAAATATATTGATTTTGATGAGTCATCTTTGGAGGAGATAGGGTAAATGGGTGAAATGATAGACAAAGAGATAAAAGGCTTTACGGGACAACGGTCAATAAAGGAGAAATTATGCAAACCATTCAACTGCAAATTGATGATGATATTTATGAGTCTATCAAGCAACAAGGTATTGATTTAAAAGCCAAAGTTTATGAGCTTATTGATGGGCTTGTGGATGATGGCTATCCCTCTATCTCAACGGATGAAGCCAAAAAGAGAGTAGCTAATGCCGTTGAACGCTATCGAAGCGGTGAGGGTCGTTACTATGATGAAAATGAGTACCGTGAGCATAAAATCAATACTATTGAAAAGCTAAAAATCAAGTATGCAAACAGTTAGAAGCGATAAATATCTACACGAACTTGATTTGCATCTTGAATATATAGCAAAAGATAGTTTGAATAGAGCATTAAACTTTTTGGATAAACTTGATAAGAGTATTGAAACTCTACCCGATATGCCTTATCGCTGCAGGGCTTCATACTATTATGATGATAAAAAGATTCGTGATTTGATCTTCAAAGGCTATACCATTCCCTATTTGATTGATGAAATTCAAAATAAAATTGTACTATTGGATATTTTTAAATGGAGTGAGCGGTAGATTTGACGATGTTCGTAGTTAGATGGTCTCTTTTTTCTAGGCAGACATTGGATTTTGTTTGGATTTTTGCAACAAAATCCTTGCAAGATACTACGCCTTATTTGAAAGATATGCTATAATCCCGCATGGCTTATATTACAATAAACAAAGAACATTTTTACCACAATCTCAATACCCTTTCCAAAAAAGTTGGCACAATCAAACAAATCGCAATCGTGCTAAAAGACAACGCTTACGGACACGGGCTTGAAATCATCGCCAAACTTGCTCACGATTTTGGCATACAACACGCTGTCGTTAAAAACAGTGACGAAGCAAGACGCATCGAGAGGCTTTTTGATAGCGTTTTGATTTTGAATGATACGCCCGTGTCGCACGACACCTTTACCTTTGCTATCAACTCGCTTGAAGCACTCCAAAGAGTTACCCCTCACGCTCCAATAGAACTCAAAATCGATACAGGAATGCACCGAAACGGCATAGCTTTGGAGGAGGTAGAAGAAGCGATAGAAATCATTCAAGCCAACAATCTCCATCTTGTAGGAGTCATGACGCACTACAAAAATTCCGATGAACTCTCTAGCGAACTCTTTTGGCAATACAAAAACTTTCAAAAAGCACTTGATTTTATCAAAATTAACTACTCAAAACCCTTTCGGATACACTCCCAAAACTCCTGTGCGACGCTACGAAACCACCACTTTAATGAAGATTTGGTACGCATTGGCATTGCGGCGTACGGATACAACGAACTCTCTTCTATTTTTGAAGCCCCCAAGCTCAAACCCGTCATGAGCTTGTACGCCTCACGCATCGCCTCTTATACGCTTCCCAAAGGGAGTCGTGTAGGCTATGGCGGCGAGGGATTCTTAGAGCATTCACAGAGAGTTTCAACCTACGATATTGGCTATGGCAACGGATGGTTAAGGGCGACTAAAAATATGCCTTTGTCCAATGATTTGGCGATTGTGGGTAGAGTGTCGATGGATTTTGTGTCGATAAACTCCGATGAAAAAGAGGTCTGTTTGATGCACGATGCTCAAAGAGTAGCCCACTATTGCAATACGATTAGTTATGAAATTACGACACGTTTGGATGAGAAAATTGAGCGAAAAGTTATTTAGAGCGTCATGAAAACCACGAATGTAATCCTACAAACTCCCCATGAGCTTGATGCACTACTAGAGAATACCCCGATAGAAGATAATGAAAAACTGCTTATTCAAATCTTCGTCTCCACTTCTACTCCTGAATATTTGGAGTGTTTGCACACAACACTACAAACTCATTTTCAAAAAGCTCATATTGTTGGAAGCAGTTGCGAAGCCTCTATTGCCAACGCAAAGGTAGTCAATGACGGAGCGACATTACTAAGCTTTACGCAATTTGAAGATACCACATTGCACTCCTATCATGCCCACCATCAACCACAAGATACTCAAAGCGGAGAGCTTATGGGAGAGTATTTTAAAACCTACAATCCCAAAGTTCTCATTCTCTTCATGGATGCTTTTCATTGCAACGCCGAAGAGTTACTTAGAGGACTCTATGCAAAACTACCCCATGTTATTGTCTGCGGAGGTCTCGCTTCGAGGGGGTCAAACTTTGAAGATACGTATATTTTCAACAACACTTTTTGGACACATAGTGGCATGGTAGCTGTGGGACTTACCAATGAGAATCTCAATGTCATAGAGAACTTTGCCTTTGATTGGATGCCTGTGGGAGTTTCGCAAACGGTGACTAAGGCTTCTGGGAATATTGTCTATCAAATTGATAATATCAGTGCGGTTGCCTTTTATGATAAATATCTAGGACACAGTGTGACGCAAAATCTTCCCGATACAGGGATTGAGTTTCCACTCATTATCCCACGCAACGACCAATACATCGCCAGAGCTGTCGTCAATCGACACGATGATAAATCCTTGAGTTTTGCAGGAAACATCTACGAGGGTGAGCGGGTGCAATTTGGGATTGGCAACATTGAAAGTATTTTGGAACACTCACGCAACTATCAAAAAATTTTGCCCTATAGCAATATTGAATCTATCTTTGTCTATTCGTGCATTGCCCGTAAGCACTTTTTGGGTAGTGATATTGCTATTGAATTGGAAGCTTTTGAACACATTGCCCCTACCAGTGGCTTTTTTACCTTCGGGGAGTTTTACAACCATCATCTACTCAACCAATCCAACCGCTTCATCGCACTATCTGAAGCCCCTTTTGAGAAACATCAAAGCAGGGTGGACAAAAAATACAAAACCGATTCTCAAACCAATATCCTAAAGGCACTGCTCAATCTAAGCAACGCAACAAGCAAAGATTTAGAGACTCTCAATAGTTCACTCATCCATCAAATCCAAGAACACGAAGCCAATATTAAACGCAATCTCTACTACGACGACCATACCAAACTGCCCAATCGCCTCAAACTCATCGAAGATATTGGCAACTATGCGGGATGCTATTTGGTGCTGTTTAATATCGATCGTTTTTCACGCATTAACTACTTTTATGGATTTGAAGCGGGAGATTTGTTGCTCTATGAATTTGCTACTTTTTTGAAAGAGCGATTGGAAACTATTGGTTTGCTCTACAAACTCCCCTCGGATGAACTGGCTCTTGTGGTGACGACCAAAGCCATCGATATTCACCACTTCATCCATACGATTAGTCTTGAACTTAAAATGATGCTTTTTAACTATCAAAACATCAAAATCGCCTATACCGCTACGATAGGGGTAGCCAAAATTATTGGCGATGGAGTTTCGATGCGTCATGCCGATACTACCGTAAGCCAAGCTAAGTTGATGCGCAAACAGTATCTCTTTTATGAAGATATCGAAAACGAAAACAAGCGAGTCATTCAAAAGAGTTTGCAATTGGCTCCAAGTGTGCGTGAAGCGATGCAACACAAGAGACTCCAAATGCACTATCAGCCCATTTTTGACCTCAAAACCGATAGGATTTACTCCTACGAAGCCTTAGCACGTTTTGTTTTGGACAATGGCACCATACTCATGCCCAGTGATTTTTTGCCTATTTTGCCCGATATTCATCTCTCGCACGATTTTGTCAAAATGGTCATTGAGCAGACCTTTGAGTGTTTTGCAAAGCACGATATGCGATTTTCTATCAATTTAAGTATCGAAGATATTTTGGATACTCACCTCAATGATTTTTTGTGCTTACAACTCCACAAATATCAATTGCACAAAAAAATTACCCTAGAGATACTCGAAACCGTAGAGATTGTCGAATCCGATGCCATGAAAAAGTTTATCACACAAGCCAAATCGCTAGGCATTCACATAGCTATTGATGATTTTGGTAGCGGATTTGCCAACTTTGAGTACATTACCAAAATTGATGCCGATATTATCAAAATCGACGGTTCGCTTATCAAAAATATCCATACCGATACCAATGCCAAAATAGTAGTCGAAACCATCGTGGCTTTTGCACAAAAACTGGGCATGAAGACCGTAGCGGAGTATGTCCACTCCCAAGAGGTTTACGATGTGGTCAAGGCTATTGGTATTGATTATGGACAAGGATTCTATTTAGGTGAGCCACTTGCCCATCTACTCTAAACAAAGCCCAAAAGATAAAAAAGGATAAAGATGAAACTCTCACTTGTAGTACCCGTCATGAACGAAGAGGAAAACATTGAACCGTTGCTTCAAACCATTGCCCACGCTCTTGTCGATATTGAACATGAAATTATTGTCGTTGATGATGGCTCTAGCGACGCAACCGTAGCCAAACTCAAAGCCCACGCCCCCGCCAATCTCAAACTTATCGTTTTTAATCGCAACTTTGGACAATCGACAGCTATGCAAGCAGGGATTGATTACGCCAGTGGAGAGCTTATCGCTACGATTGATGGAGATTTGCAAAATGACCCTCATGATATTCCTATGATGATTGAACTGCTCCAAAAAGAGGAGTGGGATGTGGTAGCGGGTATTCGTAGCAAACGACAAGATGGAGTCTTTTTGCGTAAAATCCCTAGCAAAATTGCCAATTGGATTATTCGTAAATCCACGGGAGTTTACATTAGCGATTACGGCTGTACGCTCAAACTCTTCAAAAAAGAGGTAGCCAAAAATTTGGGACTCTACGGAGAGTTGCACCGCTTTATTCCTGTACTTGCCAAGCTCTACGGTGCTAAAATGACCGAAATCCCCGTCAAACACCACGCACGGGTTCATGGAGTCTCCAAATACGGAATAGGACGCACCTTTAAAGTCGTAAGTGACCTTATGCTTATGCTCTTTTTCCAAAAATATCGCCAACGCCCCATGCACCTTTTTGGAGGCGTGGGGAGTGCGATGTTGCTATCGGGACTCCTTATCAATCTCTACCTTTTGGGCGTTAAGCTCTTTGGGGAAGATATTGGAGGGCGACCGCTTTTGATGTTGGGTGCTTTGCTGACACTAGGAGGGATTCAACTCATTGCTACAGGATTTTTGGCTGAAATCATCATGCGTACCTACTACGAAGCACAAAACAAAAAACCTTACATTGTCAAAGAGGTTTACCAAAGAGATATAAAACCTTAAAGCAATACTCCCACAAGGGAGGCTTTTAGTTGCGACTCCCTGGTTTAATCGCCTCGCTTCCCGCTTGACACAAGGGGCATTGGTCGGGTGAATACATTTCAAATTCAAAATCCTCCAATGCAAAAAACGCAACTCCCGCTTTGAGTTTGCACTCTTGTTTGGTTTGGATGGGACTTCCCACACGAGAGCAAAAGCCACGATTTGCCAAAGAGGCAAAAGCAACCACTTCGCCTCCTAGTGATTCAATCACCTCAAGAGCCTCCATAGCTGAACCTCCTGTGGTGATAATATCTTCGCAAATAATAAATTTCTCACCCGCTTTGACTTCAAAACCTCGGCGAAGTTGCATGACACCCTCTTTTCGCTCCACAAAGATAGAGCGAATCTCCAATGCCCGTGCAAGTTCATATCCTGCAAGTACACCACCCAAAGCAGGTGCGCAAACCGTATGGGCTTCAATTTGGGCGTTGCGAATCATGTGTGCCAAAGCACCCGCTAATTTCTGTGCCACCGCAGGATCTTCCAAAACTTTTGCACTTTGCAAATAGCGACTGGAGTGGTTACCGCTACTCAAAATAAAGTGACCTTCGAGCAATGCCCCTGCATCTTTATATATTTGTTCTATATTCATGCTTAGACTTTTAAAATATCTTGCTCTTTTTTAGCAAAGACAGTATCGCACTCGGTTACGTGTTCATCGGTAAATTTTTGGATTTGATCCATTGCTTTTTTGGACTCGTCGTCGTTAATGGCTTTGTCTTTGTTGAGTTTTTTGACTTTGTCGTTGGCATCTTTTCGGATATTTCGGATAGCGACTTTGGCTTTGTCGGTCATACCTTTGGCTTGTTTGACAATCTCTTTTCTTTGATCGGTCGTCATAGGAGGAAAGAAGAGCTTAATCACGCTTCCGTCGTTGTTGGGATTGACACCAATGTTTGCCTCTTGAATAGCTTTGCCTACAGGATTGAGCATGGTTTTTTCCCATGGAGTGATAGTAATGGTTGTAGCATCGGTTGCAATGACATTGGCGACTTGATTGATAGCTGTGGGTGTGCCGTAGTAATCGACTTTGATATGGTCAATAATGTTGGTTGTCACGCTTCCCGAACGCAAAGTACTGTAGTCTCTTCTAAGGGCGACAATGCTCTTTTGCATATGTTCTTTGGTATCATTGAAAATTTCATCTAGCATGTAAAATCCTTTGTAAATAATTATAGCATTTTAGCGTGTTTTAGCTTATTTAACTGATGTTATGCACTTAAAAAAATCTCACGATGATAGTTATAGAGGCACTTTGCGAAGCAATCGATTCGTCACTTCAAACTTGATTTGGAATCTTAGATTTTGTGTCATAGCCAAAAATGACGATTACCTTGAAAGCAGTGGTAAGTGGTGATACTTTTGCGTAATAGTGAGATAAGGAAGCGTCGCCCTACCCTCTTTGGGGGTAGAGTATGCAGATAACAAAGAGTTCTTTTTTAGTTTGAAGCGTTGGACTCTTTGGTATTATTGGACTCAACGGTTGAGTTTGTATCAATTGGCGTTGTGTTGCTATCGCTCGAAACGTTTGCATCCTCTAAAGTTTGGGTTGCGTTAGACTCTGTAGGTGTTTGAATGGGTGCAGATACGGGAGTCTCTTCTATCTTTGTGGGCAGGGCTGGAGCATCGTTGCTAGGTACTTTTTTATCACTTGTAGGTGCCATTGGAACATCGCTTGTTACGCTATCGACTACCGATTGGCTGTTCTCTTTGTTGTAAAAATATCCAAGTGCTAAGGTATTAACAATAAACAACAAAGCGATACTAAAAGTAAACTTTGCTAAAAAACCCGCAGGTCCTTTGGCTCCAAACATACTCTCATTGCTACCGCTATAGGCTCCAAGTCCAATAGATGAACTCTTTTGAAGTAAAACGGCAATGGTGATGACAAGCGATAATAGTATTTGAAAAATCAAAAGTGTTGATGTCATTCTATCCTCTTTTTAAAAACTTACCCTCTAGTGGGTATAATGGCGGTAATTATACCCAAATTTAATGAAAATGAGATAAATTCATCAATATAACCCAAGAGTTTTTATTTCGACATAGAAAGCCCTAGATACTCTCTATGACCCTTTGAACACGTGCTTTGGTCTCATCAATGCCTATAATATCAATAATCTCATCCAATCCCGAACCGCTCATAGCTCCAAGGAGTGCGATACGTAGAGGTTGTCCTAGTTTGCCAAATCCCAACTCTCTTGCACTCAAAAATGCATTCATCAGTGCGTGTATCTCTTGCGAAGAGCTGGGTTGAAGGGTCATTAAATCCTCAATAAAGCTTGATAGTATCTCTTTGGTATCGGCTTTGAAGGCTTTTTGCACCGCTTTTGAATCATACTCTTTGGGAGCGTTTAAAATAAGCTCAATTTGCTCTTTGAGTTCTATCATGGTTTTGGCACGTTCAATAGTGGCTTTGAGAATTGCCTCTTTTTTGTCGTGTGTTGAAATATCGCAATCGTAGCTTTTGAGCAACTCTATCATTTGGTCTGTGGGCATATTTTTCATGTGCGTTGCATTAATCCACAAAAGTTTATCGAGATTGTAGCTTGAAGCACTCTTGTTGATATTGCTAGGCTCGAAGAGTTCTATCATCTGCTCAAGTGTAAATATCTCTTGGTCACCATGACTCCACCCCAATCGTACCAAAAAGTTTAACAACGCCTCGGGCAAAAATCCTTGCGTTTTGTACTCCATCACATCGGTGGCTCCGTCTCGTTTGGAGAGCTTTTTGCCTTGTTCGTTGTTAATCATAGCCACATGATAAAATTTGGGCAACGCCAATCCCAAGGCACGATAGACTACAATTTGTTTGGGAGTATTGTAGAGGTGATCATCGCCTCGTATGACATCGGTAAGCCCCATCTCATGGTCATCAATGGCTACGACAAAATTGTACGTCGGCACTCCATCACTTCGAGCGATAATGAAATCATCGACTTCACTAGCATCAATAGAGATAAAACCCTTGACTCCATCTTCAAACTCAATTTTACCGCTTTGGGGAGCTTTGATACGAATGACAGGCTCAACTCCTTGCGGTGGCGTACCCTCAAAATCACGGTATCTGCCATCGTAACGGGGGCGTTCGCCTTTTGCCATTTGTGCTTCTCGCAAAGCATCTAGCTCCTCTTTGGACATATAGCACTTATAGGCATTGCCCTCTTCTAGGAGTCTATCAATATAAGTTTTGTAAATATCAAAACGTTTGGATTGATAGAGTACTTCACCATCATAGCTCATGCCTACCCAATCAAAGGCTTTGATAATCGCTTCAAGTGCCTCGTCGGAATTTCGTGCCAAATCGGTATCTTCAATCCTCAATAAAAACTTTCCGCCGCTGTGTTTTGCCCAAAGCCAAGAAAAAAGTGCCGTACGCAAACCGCCAATATGCAAATAGCCTGTAGGAGAGGGTGCAAATCGTGTAACAACCATAAATAACCTTTGATAAATAGATAATGGAAAGTATTATAGTAAACTTTGGCTAAAAGCCAAAGTTTACTATCAAGAGATAGAATAAGTGTAAATTTTATCGCAACTCGATAAAGTCAATCTGTTTTTGTTGCAAATTAGCTACTATTCGATTGATGTACTCTCTTGCTTCATCACTGGTTGCATACTCTCCATCGTATCCGCTAGCCGCTACTGCCAAAGCCCCGTAGAGTGTAGCCATAGTAGCATCGTTGATAGTGACATTTTCAGAGATGAAACTAGGAATCAAAAAGTCATCAATTTGTTTTTGGGTCTCAAGATAGTCGCTCACACTTGAGAGAATTTTAATGCCTGTATCGACATTGCCATCATTATCAAGTGTTTGCAAAAACTGCATCGTCTCATCATTGGTCTCGACCAATATAGCCCCATCGCTAAGGTCACGGTAAGATACCTTGCGTAGCTCTTTGCTACCCACATAAAAGGTACACCCCTCACCCTCTTCAAAGCTAAAAGTACCATCACTCCCTGTAGTCCCTTTGGGTGCATCCCCGCAATCGTACTCAACACCTTCGATATTGTAATAACGTGCGTTTAAAGTTTGAATATCTTTCTCATCATCACCCGCCAAAGAGCTACACCCTGCGAGTACCATGAGCGAGAGCAATGATAGTGTATATAAAGTTTTCATTTGTATCCTTTTAATTTAGTAACGTGTAATCTTTAACGTTTCGTTATGCATAGCATCCGTAATAGCGTTTAAGAGTCTCTCATCGGTGACATTTTGCAAATCAAAGACATAAATATTGCTTGTATCAATGGTGTCACTATCGACAACTCCTAGCTCGTACGTTGTGTTGTTGTAATCAAAGGTAAAGACACAATTAGCCCCATCTTCATACTCAAACATTCCGCTATTATCGGTAATCCCCTCCAATAATCCGCAATCGTATTTAATATTGCCCACACGGTATTGGAAATTGTCAAGGTCTTTGATATGGAAATAGGAATAGTAGTAATACCCATCGTTGTAGTAGGGATCTCTTTCATAGGACTCATCATCATTACCACCGCATGAACTCAAAAAAAAGAGTGCCGATACCATCAAAAAAAATCGTAACATAATATACTCCTTGGACGTTGTTTAAATCTATATCTCAATCGCTTGGAACTCAGATATAGATTCGGATTTATCCCCTATCAAAGCGATAGAGGATAGGCAATTAGCAGTTAGAATAACCAATCGAATCAATAGTAAAGTACTCAACACCTATGATGTAGTAGGTCATGTCCTCTTCAAGATAACCATTAGATGTTTCGATAGCATAGCTTCCACGATCGCTATCGTAAAAATCCAATTTATATCCACCATTAACGGCACTATAAGTCCCCGTATGGTTGCCATTACCATTTAAATAGTAATAGACAGAACCATCGCTACAAAAATCTATATAGCCACCACTTGAATCCGAAATACTTCGACCTGCCAAGCTGTATAGACTTACAGAATCACCACTATTGGTGTAATCACCGCCATTCGTGTAGTCGCCGCCATTGTTGTAATTGTCATTGTAATCATTGTCAGTATATCCATCATCAGTGAAGATATCATCACCTCCGCCTCCACCGCATGAGGTCAAAGCCAATGCAATGCCCAGTGCCAAAAACAATTTTGTTAAAGTTTTCATCGTAACTCCTTTTGTGTTATATTCTAAATTATAGCACTTTGCATATAAAATAGATATTAATTGGAGAGGACGATTCTATTGGCATCGGTACGCAAATCAGCCTCATAGAGTCTATCAATCATACTATCATCGGTAATCTCATAAATCTCTCCATCTTGAAGCTCGTTGTTATCAAGACTAAAGAACTCTCGTCCATTGAGAAAAAATCGACAACTTGTGCCGTTTTCGTATAAAAATCCCCCTACACTATCGGTTTTGTCTCTATCCAAATAGCCACACTCATACTCCATTCCTGTCACGGGGTATTGCTCGACATAAATATAGGTTTTGCCAAATCCCTCTATATCGCTTTTGGTAGCTTGATCATAGTAGGGATTGTTGCAGTTTGTTAAGAGACTCATATATATAAGCGCAATTAACAATTTATGTATCTGCTTCATTGTACTCCTTTAAAAAATCCTGAGAGTCTAGGGCGATAATCTCTCGTTTTTGTGCTTCTAATGCCATTATACCACTATATTGATTTGAAATGAAATTTTTTTGACTATCATAGAGCCTTGCACTGCCCACACCGCAACTAGGCGATCGACTCTTGCCAATGAAAAGATCAAGATTGGGATGGTCATCGAAAAAATTACAAGCATAGGTTTTGATGGGAGCTGTAAGATCTTTATGGGTTGTATTGCAAATGGCTTTGAGACTATCCTCTTGCACCAAATCCATCGTAGGGCGAGGCGTACCAAACGCCCAATCTTCAGGACAAAAAGGAATGAGTTGCCAATCGAGTCGCTCCAAATAGGCTACCAAATCCTTATCAAAGTTGCTTTGCCCGTCGTATTTGCACAGTGTGCCTAGCAAACAAGCACTAATGGCTACACGTTTCACTAGAGTGCAAAGAGTATCACATAGACCAAAAGACCTGTAAGCGAAGTAGCCACAATCCCCATAGCCACTCTCATACCTGCTTTTTTGTGATTGTATTGCGGTGGAGTTGCTACGATACGCTGTTTTTGAGCTTTTATGATCACTTCAACCCACAAATAGAGCGTAATGATGGCAATAGCAATATGCACAATCAAAATACTCAAAGCCATTGAGTAGCCCACAGAGGTATCTTTGACAAACTCTTTAAATCCACCGCCAATACGCACACCGTACTCAAAATAGCCTACGACAATCACAGATACTATCAAAATAACAATCTGCGTGATTTGATGCCACTTGAAACTCTTTTGATGAGCCAAATAGATAGACCCCGCTATCAAAAAAGGCAAAAGTGCCACAATAACCGTCACAAAATCCATAAAAAAGGGCGCTCTTGTCCCCAAAAATCCTGCTTCAAACATATATTCCATTTTTTTCCTTTAACAAATCACTATCGATTTAATTTCTGTAAACTCTTCCAATGCCCATTTGGGTCCCTCACGTCCGATACCCGAAAGCTTCGTTCCGCCATAGGGTTGCACATCAAAACGAAGCGTGGGAATATCATTAATCACTACCCCACCGCATTGAGCCTCGTTGATGAAGCGTTGTACAAGCTTAAGGTCATTGCAAAAAATCGAAAATTGCAACCCGTAATCGGTGTTGTTGATTTTGGTCATCGCCTCATCAAAGCTCTCTACGGCAATAAGACTCACGATAGGAGCAAAAACCTCTTCGCAAACAATCTTCATCTCATCGGTTACTTCACTCATAACGGTAGGCAAAAAGACTCCATTTTCATCCCATTTAGCTCCGCACAACGCCTTTGCCCCCTCATTGATAGCATTTTGAACCCAACTCATGGCTCGCTCATTGGCTTCATCATTGATAAGAGGTCCAATAAAGGTCTCATCCTCAAAGGGTGAACCTACTTTTAGTTTTTGCGTCTCTTGGGCTAGAAGTTGGCTAAAGGCTTCATAGACTTCATGGTTTACATAAATTCTTTGGAGTGAGATGCAGACCTGTCCGCTATTGATAAACGCCCCAAAGGCACATCTTTGAGCCGCTAAGCCCAAATCGGCACTCTTGTCGATATAGGTTGCTGCGTTGCCTCCTAGTTCTAAGCTCACCTTTTTAATCCCTGCTTGTGACATAATGATTTTACCCACAGGCACCGAACCCGTAAAGGATAGTACTCTAGGAATAGAACTTTGTACGAGTGTCGAACCCACCTCGACATCACCGTAAACTACGCTCAAAGCATCTTTTATGGCGTATTTGGAATCAATAAAGGCTTTGGCTAAGAGATAGGCGGTCATAGGGGCTTCGGGTGTTGGTTTGAGGACGACTGCATTTCCAGCACCCAATGCAGGGGCGATTTTGTGTACTACTAAATTGAGAGGAAAGTTAAAAGGGGTAATACACGCCACCACGCCTACAGGTTCACGTCGATAAAAAGCTAGGGTTTTTTTACCGCTTGGGACAATATCGGTAGGAATAGTCTCGCCGTGCAAATGTGCCAATTCATAGGCGGTAATTTTAATCGTCTCAATGGCACGTTGAACCTCTATGCGAGAAAAAGCGATAGGTTTGGCGACCTCTTGGGTCAAGACCAAAGCAAACTCCTCCAAATATTCTTGCAGTGTTTTGGCGACATCTTCGAGCCATGCTATGCGTTGCGATAACGGGGAGGCTTTGGTAGCGACACTCGCCTCTTGGGCAATCTCTAGGGCTTTTAGAGTATCTTTGGCATTACACTTTGGGAAGCTTGCAACCACCTCTTGGGAGTAGGGATTGATAATCTCTCCCCTCTCCTCTTTGTCGGCTTGTGTAGAGCCAAAGAATATATAAGCTCTGTTATTCTCTTCTTTGTTTTTGGATTTAAAAAATTCAAACATTCATGCTCCTTTTTTAGTGCAATATTTTAGCTAAATATGGTTTAAGGGTGCATAGTCATTAAATGAGTAAAATAATTTTAATGTCATGTATGCTATCATCAAGCTATTGCCAAAAAGGATAAGAGCATGAGTACATTAACATTAAAATGCCCAATGCTAAATATGAACGCCTCAAACTCTATGCCAAAAGCCAAAACATATCTCTCAACAAACTCTTTGATGAATTTGCAACCATTGCTTTGACACAGTTTGACACCAAAACACGCTTTGATATTAGAGCTTCAAAGGGAGATAGACAACAAGGTTTAGAGCTACTTGACAAAATGGATAAGGAACAAGAGACCTTAACTAGTGGGCATTAAGTCCAATTTTTCTTTTGCTTCGGTCAATAAAGATAGAGTCACTACACACTATTTTAGATTATTGGCAAATTTTTCGACTTCATCGATAAATCTATCGACCAATTGATCTTCAGGTAGTTTGGCAACCACTTCGCCTTTGACCATAATGAGTCCCGAATTTTTGCCATAAGCAATCGCCACATCGGCGTGTTTGGCTTCGCCAATGGCATTGACGGCACACCCCATTACCGATATATCGAGTGGGGCTTTGATATGGGCGGTGCGTTTTTCTACCTGTGCTACGGCGGATACCAAATCGGCTTCAATGCGTCCGCAAGTAGGACAGGAGATGATATTGACTCCCTCACGGCTTCGACCGCTATCTTTGATAATGGCTTTGGCTACTTTAATCTCCTCTTCAAGCTCTCCCGTGATAGAAACCCGCATCGTATCGCCAATGCCATCAAGCAACAACGCCCCTAAACCTATCGCCGATTTGATGGTGGCATGAAAAATTGTCCCCGCTTCCGTCACGCCCAAATGAAAGGGATAATCCACCAAAGGGCGTAGCATCCGATAGGCATCCACGGTACGATTGACATCACTGGCTTTGAGCGAGATTTTAATATCTTCAAAGCCCAAATCCTCTAAAAACTTGATATTATAAAGAGCCGACTCCACCATTCCTTGGGCGGAGGCTCCATATTTTTGCTCAAACTCTTTTTCAAGACTTCCTGCATTGACTCCTATACGGATAGGCAAGTTTCGCTCCCTACACGCCTTAACAATCTCTTTGACTCGTGATTTTTCACCAATATTACCTGGATTGAAGCGAATGCAATCGACCCATTTGGCAGCTTCTAGGGCGAGGCGGTAGTTGAAATGAATATCGGCTACAAGCGGAATAGCGATGCGTTTTTTGATCTCTTGAAGTGCTAAAGCATCCTCCATATCAGGCACAGCCACCCGTACAATATCGCACCCTGCAAAGTGAAGGCGATTGATTTGTTCTACTGTGGCTTCGATATTTTTAGTATCACTGTAAGTCATGGATTGTACGCTTATAGGAGCATCACCCCCTACGGCAACATTGCCTACAAATATCTTTTTGGTTGGGTATCGTTCGTTCATCTCTTTTCCATTTTTGTGGATTATCTCCGCTTTGTCAATGGGGTTATTATATCTTAACTGACCTTATGCACCTAAAAAAATACCCCATTAAATACATCATTGCGAACGTTAGTGAAACAATCTAAGATTTATTTTTACTTTTTTAGAAAAAAGTAGGCAAAAAAAGCGTCACCACTCGCCACTCGCTACGCTTTCAAAGTCGTTGCTTGTGACACAATGTAAAATAGATTGCTTCGTACTTCGCAATATTCTAATCTAAAGATAATTTGATAAGTAAAGTGTCCAACATCAGTTGGATGCGTAAGCTCAGTTATTAGTAGCGATATCTTTCTTCGGGTGAAACCAATCCTTGCTTTACCAATTCTGCAATTATAGAACCTGTAGTCCGCTCAAAGATGATTGCTAACTCTGAAATAGATTTTGTCTCTTTAAACTGATTGGCTAATTTACTTTTTAGTTCATTGCTCCAAGGCAATCCAGAATTTTTTGGCAAACCTTTTTGTATATTTTCTTCTTGTTTTTGTTCTAAAGTTTTCTTAATATTATAGGTCTTGCCTTGCTTCTTATTGTTTAAGATAAAAAATAAAGCCCTGATAATATCTGGATGATTATAAGGTGAATTTATCTCAAAAATCTCACCGGTAACTGGGTGTACGCCATTTGCTAAAGAGTTAATAATACTATAACTTTTTTCTTCATCCATAAGTCATCCCATACTACTATTATAAATTGTCAAGTTTTACAACATTATACTATGCCATGTATTTTATATCGTATATAGTATATCAAGAATTTATTGAAATCTTCTTTTAACGCACTTTGTTCTTATCAAAAGACACAAGGTGACAAAAGAACACTATCACTTTTTTACACTCTTTAAGAGCAAAGGAGAAATAAAACAAGAAAATACTACACTTAAATATAAGCATTTCTTTCAAAAGAAACACAACGAGAAAAAGTTATCTTTTTGAAAATGATTAATTGTGTCGTAAACTTATATGGATATAATAATGCTTTAATATATTTTAGGAGAGTTAGATAGATGAATATCAAAACCATTTTCATTTTTCTCATTGCGTTTCCGCTCTTTGCTGGTATGGAGAATCTCTCTCTTGACCAAGCTTTAAAGATTGTGCAAAAAGAGAATTTGGACATAAAAGTTGCTCAATTTGATGCACTGATGCAAAAATATGAAACCAAAATTGCACAGGGGCATAGCTTCGGAAAGCTTGATTTGACACTTCAAGGGATGCGTTCTAATGATGCAGGGAATGTTTTTGGCTTCAAGCTTCAAAGCCGTGAAGCCACATTTGGCGATTTTGGATTTGATGAGTTTTTGGGGCCTTTGGGCGGTGCGATTTATGGAGCTTCACAAGGGATAGCTCCTAGCGATATGAGTGGATTGCTCAACCAACAACCCAAAATGCTCAACTTTCCAGAGGAGCGTAACCATTATGTAAGCAAACTCACCTTTACCATGCCACTTTTTACAGGTGGGAAGCTACACAACTATCGCAAAATTATGCATCGTATGTATGAGTTGAGCAAACTCGATGCCAAAAAAGTACGCAACAAAAAGATTTTTGAAACCAAAAAAACATTTCACGATATTTCGCTTGTAGATAACTATATTCGCAATCTAAGCCTCATTATGACCAATATTAACCGCCTAGAGAGTGTAGTTGAAAATATGGAGCATGAGGGGTATGCCAAAGATATTGACCTACTAGAGGTTCAAGCCCGAAAAGCCGAAGCTCAAAGTATGTACGAACAAGCCAAACTCAATCGTGAACTTGCCTATCAATACCTCTCGTTTTTGCTCAATCGTGAAGTAAGCTCTATCAAGCCTGTAAGCGATGTCGCACCTACTCCTCATGTCACCCAAGCCGATATTTCCAAAAACCTTGATATCCAAAAAGCACTCCACGGCTATGAGATGGCTACCATGGGGGTCAATGTGGAGCGTAGTAACTTTTTGCCTCAAATTGGAGCATTTGCAGAGTATGGAAGTGCTGATGATAAATTCCTCAATGAGTTTGGTCAAAAAGATTTCTACACCGTAGGGGTACAGCTCAAATGGAATATCTTCAACGGCGGAATGGACAAATACGCTCTTGAAAAAGCCAAACTCAAACAGATGCAAGCCCACGACCAAGCCCAACTTGCCAAAAAGGGTATTGCATTGCACGTCAAAAAGCTTCAAAGTGAAATCAATACCGCCAATGCTAATATCAAAAGCTACCAAGCTCAATACCATTTTGCAACCAAAGTTTACAACAACTACCATGCACGCTACAAAGAGGGAATGGTCTCTATTAGCGATTTGCTTATGAAGCAATCCAAGCAACTTGAGATGTTGCTTCAACTGCTTAGCGCTAAAAATACCCGAAACTACAAAGTTTTTGAGCTTAATAGTATTTTAAACAGAGGATAGAAGATGTTACGAAAAATAGTTATAATGACACTGCTACTCATGGCACAAGCAAGTGCTTTTGAGTTGGTACTAAGCGGTTCGGTTGTTTCTGATAATCAAAAGATGATTACAAGCCGATACATGGGTCACGTCAAAACCATGGCAGTAGCCGATGGCGATATTGTCAAAAAAGGGCAACTGCTCTACGAGATTGACTCCAAAGAGATAGAAGCAGCTGAGAGACAAGTCGATTTGGGAATCTCACAAGCACGATTGGCACTGCAAATGAACAAGAGTCAATACACTAACATTTTGACCAATTTGGCTCGTCACCAACGCCTTTATAGCAAAAATATGGTAAGTAAATACGAACTTGAAACGTTGCAATTGGCTGCAACCAACCTCAAAGATATGGTTGAAATTGCACAACAACAAGTCGCACAAGCACAAGCCAAAAAAGAAGAGGTACTCAATCAATACAACTATCTCAAAATTACCGCTCCCAATAATGGGGTTATTGTCGAAAAGAGACTCAACGAGGGTGAAATGGCTATCCCTGGAATGCCCGCTGTCATCTTGACCGATTTGACACGACTTAAAATCATTGTTGAGATTAGCGAAACCGATTTGAAATATGTCAATTTGGGCAAAGCTGTCGATATTGAGATCCCCTCGATTAAATTCAACACAGTAGGCAAAGTGAGTTCCATTATCCCAAGCTCCAATCCCATGACGCACAAATTTAAGATGAAATTAGAGTTTGATATGAAAAACAAATCTATCTATCCTGGAATGTATGCCAAAGTCGTCATTAAATATTAAGGAGGATACCAAGTCATGGAAGAAGAGATAAAAAAAGGGTATGAAGTTACCGATATAGCGGGTAAACTTGCCAAAGGTTTTCTCAAAAGCCCTTTAACCTCTGTTTTGGGAGCTTTTTTGCTTTTGATGGGTTATCTTGCTTTGGCAGTTATGCCACGAGAAGAGGATCCTCAAATTGCTATTAGCGGTGGGGGCGTTATTGTCCCTATGCCTGGGGCTACACCCCAAGAGGTTGAAAATATTATTGTCAATCCTCTTGAACGAAAGCTCCGTGAAGTCAAGGGAATTGAACACATTTACGGTATGGCGATGGACAATGTAGGAATTGTCAATGTCATGTATTATGTCGGCGAAAATCGAGAGGATTCCAATTTAAAGCTTTATGATAAGGTGATGCAAAATATGGATTTGATGCCCCAAGGGGTCATGCAACCCATCATTAAACCTTTTGATATAGATATTGATGTACCCATTCTCACCTTTGCTTTTTATGCCAAACACACCTCCAAAGTCGATGAAGCCGAACTTTTCGAGAAGGTACGCAAAATCCAACAACGTATCAATGGAGTTGAAAACGTAGCCAAAACGACGTTGCAAGGAGACCACAAAAAACAATTTAACATCGAAGTCGATATCAATAAACTCTCCGCCTATCACCTCTCTTTGGGACAAATCATGCAAGCCGTACAATCTTTGGCGGTCAATGTACCCGATGTCAAAGGACGTATCAACGATGGTAAATTGGTCATTTTTGGAGTCAAAAACGCTATCGAAACGGTCGAAGATGTAGGAAGCGTCATAGTAGCTCAATATATGGGTTCGCCTATCTATCTAAGGGATGTAGCCAATGTGACTCAAGGCATTGATAAACAAAACTTCAAAAGTGCTGAAATTACCTACAAAGAACAACCCAAAGAGGGCGAAGAGGCTCACGACGAAAAACCAACCTCCGCAACCACATCGCAATACAAGCAAATCACCATGACCGTAGCCAAATTGGCAGGTACCAACGCCGTATTTGTGGCACAAGATGTATTGGAGGTTCTCAAAGGGTTTGAAAAAGAGTTGGCTGCTGAGGGCATTGGTTATATTGTCACCCGAAACTACGGCAATCGAGCCAATGAGGCGGTCAATGAACTCATGCACCACCTTGTGATTACGATTATTATCATTGCGGTGATGCTTGTCTATGCTTTGGGATGGAAAGAGTCGCTTATTGTTACCTTTACCGTTCCTGCTATTTTGGCGGTTACGCTCTTTATTGCCTATATGACAGGGCAGACTATTAACCGTATTACCCTTTTTGCTTTCTTGCTCTCACTGGGGCTACTGGTGGATGCGGCTATTATTGTCATTGAGAATATCCATAGACACCTCCATGCACACAACGTCGATGAAAAAGAGATGGAGGAGTTGCTCATTGAAGCTACCGATGAGATTGGAGCACCTACCAATATCGCCACGTTTGCTATTATTATGACGATGGTACCTATGGCGTTTGTAGGGGGAATGATGGGGTCTTTTATGAAACCTATCCCCTACAATGTCCCTGTAGCCCTCTTTGCTTCGTTGGTGGTTGCCTATATCTTTACGCCCTATTTGAGCCTCAAACTGCTCAAAAAACCAGTGCATAAACATCACCACAAGCATCATGATGATGCCCATCACGAGGAGCATAAACAGTGAAAAAGTTAGAAAATTTTGTCTATTCCACCTTGCAAAGCAAAAAGAAAAAAATGCAAGTTATTGTTATTACGGCATTGGCATTTTTTGGCTCACTGCTGATGTTTCCCACTCAGTTGGTATTGGCCAAGATGCTACCTGGCAAAAGCGACAACACCTTTTCGGTCTATGTCGATACGCCCTCAGGAAGTTCGATACAACAAACCAAAAAGGTCACAAGTTGTATTATTGATCAATTAATACAAGAACCCGAAGTACTCAATGTAAGCCTCTTTTTGGGGCATGGTATTCCGCTTGATTATGCAGGATTGGTCAAAGGCTCATCGATGAAAATGAGTGAAAATGTAGCGGAGATTTCGGTCAATTTAACCGACAAACACCACCGAGACGAACCCTCTTTTTTGATGACGCAACGTTTGCGACCCGAGCTTAAAAAGTCGTGTGGCAATTTGGTACAAGGTACAAATATCAAAATGATTGAACAACCCGCAGGTCCTCCCACGTTGGCTTCTATTGTGGTAGAAGTTCATGGGGATGATACCCAAAAGACACGGGAAATATCGACAAGAGTCGCCAATGTCCTCACCAAAACCGAAGGATTGGTAGATGTCGATGTAATGCTTGATGAGATTTACAGTAAATATGAACTCATTCCCGACAAAGAGAAGGTTGCTCGTAGTGGGTTGGCGATTGCCCAAGTCAATCAAATCCTCTATCTAGCCTTTGAGGGAATGGTGATTGCCTCCAAAAACTCTCAAAACGATGCCGATCAAATTGGTATCTTTTTGATTTTGAGCGACGACACCAAAGAGCTACAAGGGGACACCAAGGATGCCTTGCAAAGCAAACTCTCATCCCTTAATCTTATGAACCAAAAAGGGATGATGGTGCCTTTGAGCGAAGTGGTGACGGTCAAAAAGGTTAAATCACGTCCAATGATTATGCACAAAAACCTTAAGCGTATGGTCAATGTCGTAGCCGAAACCGATATGGTATCGCAAGTCTATCCGCTTCTTGATGCACGAAGCCAAATGATTGAAGCCTTTAGTAAGGATTTTGAAGTCGAAAAATCATCAGGCTTTTCTACCTATATGTTTGATTTGGAGCTAACGGATAAGGCAAGTGGCAAAAAGTATCTCTTGCGATGGGATGGGGAGATGAAGGTTACTTTGGATACCTTTAGAGATTTGGGCGGTGCTTTTATTGCCGCACTTATTTTGATCTTTTTGTTGCTAGTGGTTTATTATCAAAGCTTTGCCTTGAGCGGTATTATTTTGTTAGGAAGTTTCCTTTCACTCATTGGGGTGATTGTGGGTCACTGGGTAGCCGATTTGGTCACAAGTGAGACCTTTTTCCTTACAGCAACATCGCTTATTGGCTTTATTGCTTTGATGGGGATTAGTTCACGCAACTCTTTGTTGCTTATTGATTTTGCCAAATCGCTTATTAATGATCACTGCATGGAGAAAAAACGTGCCATTGCCGTTGCAGCAGCGACACGTGCCAAACCTATTATGCTTACCGCTGTAGCCATTATTTTGGGTTCGGCACTTTTGGCAAGTGACCCTGTTTTTGGTGGTTTGGGTGTTGCTTTGATATCGGGGACGGTTGCGGCAGTCTTTGTTTCGCTTTTGTTTATCCCCATTCTTATGGATGGCACCAAGGCTATGGATCCCCACAAAGAGAGCGATTGCCACCCTAGCTTCGACAAAGACCGTATTGCTATTACCCGCTAGCGAAGCTAAACAACCTTGAATCTGTAGCCTCGGCTTTAGCCGAGTTATGGGTTAAATGTTTAGCTAAAGCCAACCTGTACAGCTGGAATTTTCCAATGCAGAAATTTTGAAGTGCATAACAATCTTTTGTGACTATCTTGTAACTCTTTTTGAATACACTATGAAAAAATTTCATATGGAGAGCATCATGCGAGGTATGACAAGACGAGAGTTTATCAAGGTTTCAGGTGCAGTGGCTTCAACCATTCTTATCTCTACAGGCTTAGTAGCTTGTGGTAGCAGTTCAAACACTAGTGACAACAACACTACAAACAATGCAGCCAATCCATCAACACCGCTTCGTGTCGCCTTTAATCACGGCGTAGCCAGTGGTGACCCCTATGATACAAGTGTGATTATTTGGACTCGTGTGACACATCTCGAAGCACTCCAGAGCGATATTGAAGTCGCTTTTGAAGTCGCTACCGATGAGGCGTTTACAAACCTTGTGCATAGTGGAATCTACACCGCCAACCAAGCGAGTGATTTTACCGTCAAAGTCGATGCACAAAATCTTCAAGCAGCTACAACCTACTACTATCGATTTAGCTCCAACGGCGTAACTTCGCCCATTGGCAAAACCAAAACACTCCCCATTGACAATCCAGAACAAATCAAAATGGCACTCTTTACCTGTGCTAATTACCCCAATGGATATTTCAATGTCTATACCGAGGCAGCCAAAATAGAAGATTTGGACGTAACACTTCATTTGGGGGATTATATCTACGAATACGGAATGTATGAAAACGATGATTTTGATGCCAAAGTACCCGCCTATGCAACCTCCAAAGCCGTTGCAATTGGTAGAGAATTACCCCAAGACAACAACAAAGAGCTTATCACGCTCGAAGATTACCGCAAACGTTACGCACTCTACCATACCGATAGCGGCACACAAGCCATTCATGCAGCAGCTCCCATGATAGTCGTATGGGATGACCACGAAGTAGCCAACGATACCTACAAAGAGGGTGCTCAAAATCATGATGAGAGCGAGGGAGATTTTGCTCAGCGAACACACGATGCATTGCAAGCCTATTTTGAGTGGCTACCTATTCGTACGATTGAGGACAAAAAAGCTATCTATCGTCGTTTTGATTTTGGAGGATTGGTATCGCTTTATATGCTTGAAACCCGTCTCTTTGGGAGAGATAAACAGCTTAGCTACAGCAGCTATTTTGATGCTCAAGGCAACTTTGATGCACAAACTTTTCAAAGCGATATTGGAAGCCCCGAACGCACCATGCTAGGCACTACTCAATTGGAGTGGTTACAACAACAAATGGCAACCTCAAACGCCACATGGCAACTGCTAGGACAACAAGTATTGATGGGCAAAATGTACCTACCCTCTGAGTTGCTTATGGTAATCTCACAGCTTGATGGTGCGACAGGCGAAACCAAAACGGCACTTTTAACCCAACTCAATGCACTTTTGGGTGAACTTGTCACTATCAAAACACGTATGTTGCAACAAGATGCGACACTTACCCAAGAGGAAATAGCACGCGTCACTACCGTACTTCCTTACAATTTGGATGCGTGGGATGGATATTTTATGGAGCGTGAGACCATTTTTGGCACAGCCAAAGCGTTGGGCAAAAAACTTGTCGTAGTAGCAGGAGATACCCATAATGCGTGGGCGAATAACCTTCGAGACTACAAAGGTGAAGTGATTGGAGTCGAGTTTGCCACCCCCTCCGTTACCTCTCCGGGGCTTGAAGAGTATGCGGGATTGAGCGATGTTATGGCTGCAGCACAGTTTGAGGGGGCGATTGATTTGCTCATCGATGACCTCAAATACCTTAACGCTTACGATAGAGGCTTTATGACGCTCACTTTTGATGCTACGCAAGTAAGTGCCAATTGGTACTATGTAAACGGTTGCGACTCCACAGAGTATAGCCTAAACGCTCATAGAGCCAAAACGATTACAGTAGCCAACACTACAGGAGCTTTGAGTATTTAGGGGTGCTTCTTGCACCGTTGAGAGAAAAGTTACTAAGTATAAAACTTTTTATTGATAAATATATGATATAATCTTGTTTAATAATTTTGTAAAGGATTAAGAAAAAATGAGTTCATCCGACTCTTATAATAGGCGTACCTCAACGATTACTTTTGCGAGGTACGCACAATGACCCTGTTG
Organism: Sulfurovum sp. FS08-3; assembly: GCA_000830175.1. GTDB lineage: Bacteria > Campylobacterota > Campylobacteria > Campylobacterales > Sulfurovaceae > FS08-3. Next base: position 42,844 of record JQIS01000005.1, read on the forward strand.
CTTACTTATCTATTTGCTGCACTGTTTATCTCTTTTTTGTGTTCTGTCCTTGAGGCTGTTTTGCTCTCTAGTACCTCTTCGTATATTGAAACTTTGGCAAAAGATGGCGATACCAAAACCTCTAAAATGTTAAAAGACCTAAAGTCCAATATTGATAAACCCATATCTTCAATCTTAACCCTCAATACCACTGCTCATACCATGGGGGCTGCGGGTGTAGGTGCACAAGCTCAAATTTTATTTGGCAACGAGTGGCAAACTTTGATTGCATTTATTTTAACTCTATTGATTCTCTATTTTTCAGAGATTATTCCCAAAACAATCGGTGCAATTTATTGGAAAAATCTTTTGGTTCCAGCTGCCTACATCATATCATTTATGATTAAAATTACCTATCCTTTGGTTTGGTTTTCGGGCTTAATAACAAGCTATATCTCAAAAAGCAAAAAAGAGGAGATTAATTTCTCACGAGATGAGATTATGGCGGTTGTCTCCATGGGAGAGAAAGAGGGTTCTATCCAATCCAAAGAGAGCCTTTTAATCGAAAATCTCTTAAAGCTCAAAAATATAAAAACAAAAGCCATTATGACACCTCGAAGTGTCGTTTTTGCACTTAATGCCGATATTACCGTCCAAGAAGCTATCGAAGATGATAAGATGTATATTCATTCAAGAATACCCATCTACAATGAATCCATTGATGATATTATCGGGGTTGTCTTTAATCAAACGATTTTAGAAGAGAGTGTTGAAGAGAGAGACCAAACGCTTCTAAGAGACATTACCGTTGCGGTTCATAAGATTTCAGAGAATGTTCCCGTTTCGGTACTTATAGATCTCTTTGTAAAACGCAAAACACACCTCTTTGTGGTGCATGATAGCTACGGACAAACCAGTGGTGTTGTGACACTCGAAGATGCCATAGAGACACTGCTGGGCGTAGAGATAGTCGATGAGATGGATGAAGTTGAAGATATGCAAGTTTTAGCAAAAGACAAAAGCAAACGATTTCAAGATAAGCTATTGGTAGAAAAGAAAAGATTGCAAAATTTAGATTCATCGAAAAAAAATTAACATTTGTTGCACACCTCCTTGGTCAATTGCTCTCAAAAGGCAGTTGTCGTTGCGAGGCACAAAACTATTACCAAAAAATAAATACCATACCATTATCTCTCAAAAAGGAACACAATGAAATTTGTAGGAGCGCATGTAAGCAGTAGTGGCGGAGTCGATAACGCACCGTTAAACGCCATGGAGATAGGAGCCAAAGCTTTCGCACTCTTTACCAAAAACCAACGCCAATGGGTCGCCAAACCACTTGAAAGCAAAACCATTGATAAGTTTGTGGAAAATTTGGAAAAGAGCGGGATTTTGCCCAAACATATTTTGCCTCACGATAGCTATTTGATCAATCTAGGGCATCCAGACAAAGAGCAACTCGAAAAATCACGCCACGCTTTTATCGATGAGTTGCAACGTTGCCAACTTTTGGGGCTTGATAGACTCAATTTTCACCCAGGTAGCCATTTGGTCAAACTATCCAAAAAAGAGCCTCACTACGCTCAAATGTTGCAAGAGATAGAGGATAGTTGCCTCGAAGTCATAGCCGATTCGATGAATAGAGCCATTGAGGCGACGAAAAACTCCTCTGTCAAGCTTGTCATTGAAAACACCGCAGGACAAGGGAGCAATTTGGGTTATCGCTTTGAACATCTAGCCAAACTCATTGAACTAGTCGAAGACAAAAGCCGTGTGGGAGTTTGTCTTGATACCTGTCATACCTTCACATCGGGATACGATTTGCGAACCCGTGAAGCTTATGATGCGACGATGGATGCTTTTGAGAAGATTGTAGGATTTGAGTATCTTATGGGTATGCACATCAACGACTCCAAACCCACCCTTGGCTCACGTGTCGATAGACACCACTCGCTAGGCGAAGGAGAGATTGGCTGGGATACCTTTGGATTTATCATGAACGATAGTCGCATGGATGATATACCTTTGATACTCGAAACCATCGACGAATCGCTCTGGGCAAAAGAGATTAGAGATTTATATCATTTGATAGCGAAGTAGCTACTTTTTATACTCCTTAGCTGCCAATACTGCTTTGTAGGCATCGATTTTGCCGTAGGCGTATTTGCGGTTCCATCCTGCGATGTACTCTACGTCTCCTATCTTTTGGGCGTTGGTGATGATAATTTCACGCACCTCTTGGGGTGTGAGGTCGGGATTGACACTGAGCATCAAGGCTACTACACCTGAGACAATAGGAGCCGATGCCGATGTACCCGAAAAAAGGTATATCCATCCTCCAATATCCCCTCGTGTAAACCCAACTGATACGCTCCATAGTCATCGGTTGCGACGATACCAATACGCTCACCTGCTGGAGCTAAAATATCAATACTATCGCCGTAGCTTGAGTAAGAGGAGCGGGTATTGGATTCGCTACTCGACCCCACCCCCAAAACAAAAGCGAGTTCGGATTCATCATTAATGCCGTAGCGATCCAAACTGTAGCCATCGTTGCCCGAAGCAAACACCACGACAATACCTTCATCGTAAAGCTCTTTGATTTTATGGGCAACAGCGTCGGAGACATTGTTGGTACCCCAACTGCAATTAATCACTCTAGCCCCACTCTTTTGGGCATACTCAAAGGCTTTGAGCGTATCGGCATCGGTGGTAAGTTGGCTATCTTGAATCAAAACAATTTTTGCTTTAGGAGCGACTCCTATCGTGCCTACACTGTTGGAAACAGCCGCCACAATACCTGCAACAGCCGTGCCGTGTGTGCCAAGCCCCTCACTTGAGACTTCATCGTTCTCATTGATTACACTGTAAGTTAAAACAATATTATCTTTTAAATCTTCATGATTGGCTTCAAATCCATTGTCAATAATAGCAATGGCTATCCCCTCCCCTTTGGTAATCTCCCACGCTTTGGCGACATTGGCTGAGGAGTCTTGGGTAATAGCGTAGTTGTATCCAAAAGTGCGATTGGTGGGTGCTTCGATATGCCATAGGTATTGTCGGTAGGGGTCTTGTAGCTTAGCCACCTTGCCATCATACAACAAAGAGCTATCAATAAGAGGCTTTGGGGTTGTGTTTGCATCGATAGAGGTTGTGCCACCTCCGCCTCCACAAGCGACTAAACCAAAAGCCAAAAAGAGTGTGTAGGTTATGTTTCTCATCGTGATTGTTTGGCTTTGATAAAATTGGGATGAGCGGATGCAACCCCCTCTTCATGATAGATTAAAGCAGCGATTTCAAAAACCCTATCCCTTGGAGTCACTTTGCATCGATAAAAACGGTTGCCTATCTTTTCAACGACATCAATAGGATATTTTGCAACCAGCGTATCAATACTTTGCGTTTCAATAATAATCTCATCGCCTACCCACACGGTTCTATTGTATTCATCTACAAAGGTATCAACCGACAAATGCGAACGTAAAGGAGTATCTTGTTTGGTGAGATATACTTTTTGAGCGTTTTGGTAGTAGAAAGTTTGCGGATATAAAAACGAAGAGAGTATCAACAAAAAAACCATCTGTTTTTTCATAATTTTTCTTTCATTATATTAGTCTCCTTTGCAAGAAGCAAAGCCCCTTGCAAATTCCTCTCACTAAAGCTTCGCCCTTGGCGAGAGAAACCTTTATGATTTTGACAAGAAGCAAAGCCCCTTGCAAATTCCTCTCACTAAAGCTTCGCCCTTGGCGAGAGAAACCTTTATGATTTTAAGGGGTTAAAATTTTGTCCCCATTGAAAATTCAAAGGTACTTGTGCTATCACCTGTCTCATCATCCAAAGCTTTGGCAAAGACGAGATTGATAGGACCAAAGCCCGATTGCCACTCGATGACGACACCCGCTGAACTTCGTTTGATCTCATCAAAGCTATCTTCACCTATCATACCGTAGTCATAGAAACCTGTCAAACGCATTTTGGCTTCGGTAGAGAGCGGGATACTTGCCTCGATACTGGTTGTGAAGTTTTGAAGTCCCCCTGTTCGTCTGCCCAATGTATCTCTAGGAGAGAGTGAGTAGGCGTTGTATCCTCTTAAGCTTCCAATACCACCCATAAAGAGTTTTTCAGCAATAGGCACATACCCCTCGTCGGTGATGTAATTAACTCTGGCTTTGTATCGCAAAATCAAATCGTAATCAATAATATCTTGGAAACCGTAATAAGCACCAAATTTTGCTTTGTATTTGATAAACTCAGCATCTCCGCCCAATCCAGCATATTCGATGTTGAGTCCTGCAATGATACCCTCACGTGCTACATAAAAATCATCGGTGTTGTCGAAATTAAATCCAAGAAGTCCTGCACTTTTGATATATGTACCTGTAAAGATAGGGTCAATTACCCCTCCACCAATAGCGTTGGGATTGGCAGCGTTATTGGCTTCATGGAAATCAGTATCAACATAGGCGTATCCCAATGAAGCATAGAAGTTTCGAGTAAGCTGTTTGCCCACCGCAATACTTCCACCAATTTGCTCTTGATCATAATCGATATACTCATAGTCTCGTTTGTAGAGGTTGAGTGCCAATGAGTATTCGCTATCAAAGATTCTTGGGTTGGAGAAACCTACATTGTAGTTGGTTGAGACCTCCGAAACATCAAATCCTAGACTCGCCGTAATCCCTGTACCAAAGATGTTTTTATCCGATACACTCGCATTGAGCATAAACCCTTCATAGCTTCCGTATCCACCCCCTGCAGTAATACTACCTGTGGCAGTCTCTTCGACTTTGACGTGCAAATCAACTTTGTCGGCCGATACACGCTTAGGAGTAATATCGACTTTTTCAAAAAATCCTGTACGTCCCAAAGCACTTTTGGAGTCTTTGAGATCGGTATAGCTATAGGTATCGCCTGGAGCTAGATAGATGTAGCGTCTAACTACGCTATCTTTTGTCGCACTGTTTCCTGAAATGATAACGTCATTGATTTTGACTTGATCACCTGCAAGAACCTGATAGGTTACGCTTACTTTTTTGTTTTGGGTATCTTTTTGGAAGTTTGGCACGATTTGGGCGTTGGCATATCCCAAATTTCCTACTTGTTCGGTGAGGTATTTGATATCTTGTCGCACTCTTTCGATGTTAAAGACACGCCCCGTTTGAAGCCTAAACTCATCTTTATCAACGGTGAGTCCTGGTACATTTTGCATAATATCGACACGTGCAACACGGTATTGTACCCCTTCATTGACGACATAGTTTACCTCAGCGTTGTAAGTACCAAAATCGACACGCATAACAGGTTTACTTACAGTTGCATCAAGGTATCCTTGTTCAAGGTAAGCATCTCTTGCACGGTAAGCATCATAAGAGAGCTGATCGACATTGGCATCCCCGCTGTTACGTCCTGGCAAAAAGCCCAACACTTCACTCTCTTTGTTGGCGACTTTTTTCTCAATTTCGTTTTTGCTTAGATTTTTTGCCCCTACGAAATTGACTTTTTTGATATTAATCTTCTCGCCCTTATTGACTTTGAAGGTCAATGCCATACCGTCGTTAATCTTTTTCTCTTCGATATTGACAACGGTATCGTAGTAGCCCTCCGATTCAATTTTTTTGGTTAGTGCTTGTTTGGCCTTTTCGATGGTGATTTTGTCGTAAAAATCTCCTCGTTTGAGTCCTACTTGCTCCAATGCCTTGACACCATCTTCCTCACTGCCGTATCCCTCTACGTTGATATTGGTAATGGCATTTTTCTCTTTGACGTGATAGACCAAGCCTCCGCCACCTCTGTTTTCGACATAGACATCACTAAAGTAACCCTGAGCAAAAAGTTTTTTGACTGACTCATTGACACGTCGAGAATCCAATGGATCTCCCACATGAATATCGGCAACCTCTTTGGCTACCTCTGGCGATAAATGCACTAAACCATCGAATTTGATACTTGTAATCTTTTGCCCCATCAAGAGCGAACCTGCAACAAGTGATAACGCTATAATTTTCTTCATAAAACACACACTCTCTTATAGAAAAATTTTAAGAATAGTGTATCTATTTTTGGCTAAAAAGTTCATAATAAAGACTTAAAAATATCAAATTAACGCCAATAATGGTATAATCTCCTCTCTAAAATAACAAGGTGGAATATACAATGAACCAAAAACGGGTTGCGATTATTGGATTGGGGCTAATGGGTGGCTCTTTGGGATTGGCTATCAAAAAGGCTTCAAACGACTACTACATCATTGGCTTTGATCACAACAAAACGCATCAAAAAGAGGCATTGGAGTATGGGCTAGTCGATGAGTGTAGTGATGATAATGAGCGTATCACGCAATGCGATATTATCTTTTTGGCTATTCCCGTCGATGCTATTATCCAAACCGTCAACGCTTTTGGGTCGGTTGCACCCCATACAACTATCATTGATTTAGGTAGCACCAAACACAAAATATCAACCTCCATCAAAGCCTCGCTTCGTACCCATTTCGTAGCCGCTCACCCCATGGCAGGGACGGAGAAGTGTGGTCCTAGTGCAGCTTTTGATACGCTCTATAATGATAAAGTATTGGTACTGTGCGATCTTGATAAGTCAGGCGAACATCAAGTCCAAGTAGCTCGTGAGATATTTACGCTTATCAATATGAAAATCGTAGAGATGGATTCCCACCATCACGATAGACGTGCTGCCTATATCTCGCACATGCCCCATGCCCTTAGCTACGCTCTAGCCAATACTGTACTCAATCAAGAAGACCCCAAAAGCATCTTGACACTTGCAGGAGGTGGCTTTAGGGATATGAGCCGTATCGCCAAAAGTTCGCCTACTATGTGGGAGGATATTTTTCGCCAAAACAAAGAGAATGTGTTAAGCTCTATCCAATGCTTCAACAAAGAGTTACACAAGTGCGAAGCGTTGATACAAGAAGAGGATTGGGATGGACTCAATAGCTGGATGACCAAAGCCAATGCTTTGCACCAAATACTCTAAAAGGCAGACGATGAATATTTTAGTCGTGGGCGATTTGATGCTTGATTGTTATCTTTGGGGCAAGTGTGAACGCATCTCTCCCGAAGCACCCGTGCAAGTCGTTGATATTACCAAAGAGGACAAGAGACTCGGAGGAGCGGGGAATGTGATCAACAATCTGTTGGCTTTTGGTGCAAACGTTGGGGTTCTTTCGGTAGTGGGCGATGACGATACCGCTGTGGAAATTCAAAAACTTTTAGAGGGGGTTGAGCAACATTTGGTCACCCAAAAGGGACGCAAAACCTCTCAAAAGAGTCGCATTATCGCCTCGCATCAACAAGTCGTACGCTACGACAAAGAGTCCAAAGAGGATATTGACCCCGCTTCGCAAGAGCAAATTTTGACCCTTTTTGAGGCAATTATCCCCCACTTCGATAGCCTCATACTCTCCGATTACAGCAAAGGAGTTTTGACCCAAAGCCTAACCCAAGAGCTTATTGCCATTGCCAATCGCTACACCATCAAGGTTTTGGTCGATCCCAAAGGGAGCGATTATAACAAATACAAAGGGGCTTATCTGCTCACTCCCAACAAAAAAGAGGCACAAGAGGCGACACACATTGCTATCAAGGACTCCAAAGGACTACTACAAGCCCTACAAGCCTTACAAAATATTGCTACTGTTCCTTTGATAACGCTTAGCGAAGAGGGAATTGCTTTGCTTCACAATGGGCAGCTCATTCAAAAACCCACCGTGGCTAGAGAGGTCTATGATGTCACGGGTGCGGGAGATACGGTGATTGCCTCTTTGGCTTTTGGGTTGGCACAAGGCAAAGATATTCTCTCGTGTGTAGAGTTTGCCAATTTGGCTGCGGGGGTAGTTGTGGGCAAACTGGGCAGTGCAAACGCTACGCTTGATGAGATAGAGGAGTATAAAAGCTCACTCCATCAAAGCTCTATTGCATCGCATATCAAAAGTTTTGAAGAGATTACAATAATCGCTCAACGTCTCAAAGCCCAAAACAAAACCGTTGTCTTTACCAATGGATGTTTTGATATTGTGCATCGTGGGCATGTGGAGTATCTTGATCGTGCTAAATCTTTTGGAGATGTTTTAATTTTGGGTCTCAATTCCGATAGTAGCGTACGTCGTCTCAAAGGTGAGAGTCGTCCCATCAATAGCCAAGAGGATAGAGCCTATATCCTTGCTGCTCTTGAGAGTGTCGATTATGTGGTGATTTTTGATGAAGCAACGCCCTATAGCCTTATTCAAGCACTCCAACCCGATATTTTAGTCAAAGGGGGAGACTACAAAGGCAAAGAGGTAGTAGGTAGCGATATTGCCAGAGAGGTAAAACTCGTCGATTTCGTAGAGGGGCGTTCCACAACCCAAACCATAGCCAAGATAGAGTCTGCTGTGAAAGCAAACAATTGCGTTTAAAGCGATAAAATGTTTATCAAATAAGAATTATTTTATGCTATAATGCCCCCGATTTGTCAAGGTGGCTTTGCCTAACAAAAAGGAGATGTAGAGGTGAAAAACAAAAAAGTTATAGGTGCCAAAGAGAGCATATCCATTATTGATTTGGAGCTTTTTAATCTTGATGCCAAAGTCGATACGGGAGCCGACTCCAACGCTTTGCATTGCGATGATATTTGGATTGACGGTGATGAGGTTGAGTTTACACTGCTTGATGAGACTCATCCTGCCTATCACGGCAAAACCATACGCTTACCTATCCACAAAATCAAACGCATTAAAAGCTCCAATGGATTGATGCAACAACGTGCTACTATTCGAGTCACGGTAGAGTTTTTTGGCAAACGATACAAATCCGTTATCTCCCTAACAGATAGAAGCGATATGAAATACCCTATGCTCATCGGTCGTAAGTTTATGAGTGGTCGATTTTTGGTCGATGTATCCAAAGAGTATCTAAGTACAAAGGAAAACTAATGCTAGTCTATATTTTATCACGCAATGAAACACTCTACTCAACTAAGCGTCTAGTAGAAGCAGGAGAGCAAAGAGGATGGAAGATGAGGGTAATTGATTATCTCCAATGCTCTATTGAGATTATGAAAGGGGAGCTAATGGTCAATTATCACGGTGAGCAAATCCCCGCTCCTGATGCTATCATTCCCCGTATTGGGGCAAGTCGTACCTTTTACGGCACAGCCATGGTTCGACACTTTGAGATGATGGATGTCTTTACCGTGACGGGTTCGTTGGCTATCAAGCGAAGTCGTGATAAGTTGCGAAGTTTGCAAATTCTCTCCAAAAAAGGGATTGATATGCCCCGCACCGTCTTTGCCTCCAACAAATCAAGTGCCAAAGATATTATAGCCCTAAGCGGTGGAGCGCCTTTGGTACTGAAGATACTCGAAGGAACACAAGGGGTGGGCGTAGTATTGGTAGAGAGCGATAAAGCTGCCAAATCGGTACTTGAAGCCTTTTACGGTATGGATGTCAATTTGCTTGTGCAAGAGTTTATCGCCGAAGCAGGAGGAGCGGATATCCGAGCCTTTATTGTCAATGGCGAAGTCGTTGGAGCGATGAAACGCCAAGGAGCCGAAGGGGATTTTCGCTCCAACCTCCACCAAGGAGGCAAAGCCGTAGCCCATAAACTCAATCGAAAAGAGAAAGCCACCGCTTTGGCGGCTGCTAAAGCCATGGGACTAGGGATTTGTGGCGTTGATATGATACCCTCCTCCAGAGGACCTCTTGTTATGGAGGTAAACTCCTCTCCTGGACTTGAAGGGATTGAGAAATCGACAGGCATTGATATCGCAGGAAGAATTATGGACTACATTGCAGCCAATGTAACCCCCAAAGAGGATGATGATATGAAGAAAAAACGACGCAAAAGAGATAATATAGGAGCATAATGGAACTCTTTTATGATATTTTAAAACAACTTATTCGTGTACCTAGTGTAGTGGGTGCCGAACACTCTTTTTTTATGTTTCTCAAACGAGAACTTGAGGAGCTTGAACTAACTGTTGAGTACTACGATGGATTGCTTGTGGCTACAGGAAACAACTCCCAAAGCGGTTACATATCGGCTCATGTTGATAGGCATGGACTTATCTGTACGGGACACAATGAGTTTCAATACGCTGCCTTTATCGCCAAAAACCAAGCCGATTTGCAAGGCACATCCAACTCCGAACAGATGCTCAAAAACTTCACTACCCGTTTTGTGGATCAAAAGGTACAAGCCTATCAACCCTACAGCGGTAGTTATCTGGGGATTGGAATCATTGAAGATGCCTTTTTGTGCCAACGGCGTAACAACATTATCTTCAAAGTCGCTGGATTTGACCACCTTCTTCCCTCTACGCCTATTGCCTTTATGGATAAGCTCACTATCGAAGACAATTTGGTCTCAGCTCAGCTTGATAACGTCCTCTCGGTTGCTATCATCCTCTATCTCTACCATTTGGGCTACCAAGGTACTGCCTTTTTTAGTGCTTCCGAGGAGGCGGGAAAGAGTTGGCGTTTTATACTCGAATGGTTTAGACGTTTTGACAAAACCACCGATGAACTTTTGGTGCTTGATACAAGTCCCTATCCTACTTTGGAAGATATTGCCAATTTGGATATTGTACTGCGTAATCGTGACGAAAACGGTCACTTTCGCTCTCCGCTCAAAGCCGCAATCAAAAAAATAATACTCAACAAAAAGATAAAATACCACTTCAAAGATGCCTATCTCAAAAACAAAATGATGCAAGAGGGCATTACAGAAGGCTCTATTGGAGTCACGGAGCTAGGACGCTTAATCCATGCAACCAAAACCATTCAAGGCACAACATTGCAAATTCCTACCATCGGATACCATACCGCCAATGAGACGACTTACAAAAAATCTATTGATGCCATGATAGAGATACTCAAATCCCTCTACGGTCTGGAATTGCCAACACCCTCAAAACCTCCAAAGGAAGTATATGCACATTTTAACCATCAATTCAGGCAGTTCCTCCATCAAATCCAAGCTTTTTGACGACGATAGAGAGTTGCTCTCTATTGCGATTGAAAAGATTGGCGAACACCTCTCCATTGTGACTTCAAAACACAACACCACGACGCACAAAGAGGAGCTTGTAATCGCCTCGCATCAAGAGGGTTTTGTGGTGATGCAAAGAGTTATTGCAACAAGTGGAATTGATGCGATTGAAAAAGTAGCCCATCGAGTAGTACACGGTGGCAATCTCTTCGTAGAACCTACGTTGCTCGATAGCGATGCAATTGCCCAAATTGAGTCCATCTCTTCGTTGGCTCCCTTGCACAATCCCTCCAATCTATTGGGCATTAGAGCTGCTCGAGAGGTCTATCCCCATGCTCAACACTTTGCTGTTTTTGACACCGCTTTTCACCAAAGCATTCCCGATTATGCCTACCGCTATGCTATCGACAAAAAATATTACGAGAGCGATAAAATCCGTCGATACGGCTTTCACGGCTCATCGCACAGCTTTGTTGCCAAAGCATTTGCCCATCTTCATGCTATCCCAAACCCCAATCTCATCACCATTCATCTAGGCAACGGTGCAAGTATTACAGCTATCAAAGAGGGCAAAAGCATCGATACCTCTATGGGCTTTACTCCTCTTGAAGGACTAGTGATGGGAACAAGAAGCGGTGATATAGATCCCTCCATTACCCTTTTTATCACCCAAAAATACAACCTAACCCCCCAAGAGGTCGATACGATACTCAATAAACGCAGTGGATTGTTGGGGATTTGCGGCATGAATGATATGCGTGAGATTATCGAGGCTTCTCAAAATGGCAACAATGAGGCTACTTTGGCGATTGAGATATTTTGCTACCGTATCAAAAAATATATCGGGGCTTATCTTGCCGTTGTGGGCAAACTCGATGGCATTGTTTTTACAGGCGGGATAGGAGAGAACGCACCGCTTATTCGTCAAAAAGTATTGGCAAATATGGAGCATCTAAACATTGTGCTTGATGATACTCTCAACCATCAAAACGCCCACTTGATTCACACACCCACTTCCTTGCCCATAGCCGTTATCGCCACCAACGAAGAACTAGAGATGGCACGATTGATAGCTAGGTTGTAATCAAAAGCTACGCTATGGGGCTTTTTGGATTCTCTCGTTTTGTCTTGGGAGAGAGTGTGAAATAACTATCTAAATCAAAGCTTAAGCCACTGGAAGTAGGACTTTAGTCCTAAAAATATCCCTGTATGGACGGCGAACTTTGTATTGGGTTCGTACGGTGGGGGTGCGGTCATGGCGGTTCCTGCTCACGACGAACGAGATTTTGAATTTGCGACAAAATACAATCTACCCATCAAAAGCGTTATCACTGGGGGCGAAAATCCAAATCAAGCCCATACAGGTGAGGGCGAATTGATGGAATCGCACGATTTTAATGGTCTAGCAAACACACAAGCCAAAGCCAAAATCATTGAGATGATGGAAAAAGAGGGTTTGGGCAAAGCGACAATCAACTTTAAATTGCGTGATTGGGGAGTGACAAGACAGCGTTATTGGGGTGCTCCTATGCCCTTTGTGCATTGCGACAGTTGCGGATTGGTGAGCGAAAAACTCGAAAATTTACCTATCGCTTTGCCCGATGATGTCGAGATTACGGGAGCGGGAAATCCACTTGATAATCATCCTACATGGAAACATTGCAAATGCCCAAAGTGCGGCAAAGATGCCCTAAGAGAGACCGATACGCTTGATACCTTTGTGCAATCAAGCTGGTACTTCTTGCGATACGCTACCGATCCTAGCAAATGGCAAGAGGAGGCGTTAAGCAAAGAGGATATTAACTACTGGATGAATGTCGATCAATACATCGGAGGAATCGAACACGCTATTTTGCACCTGCTCTATGCACGGTTTTTTACCAAAGCGTTGAGAGATTTGGGCTATTTTGAGGGATTTGATGAGCCATTTGAACGCCTTTTAACACAAGGAATGGTACTCAAAAATGGAGCAAAGATGTCCAAATCCAAAGGCAATACGGTTGATCCCGATGCCATTATCAAAGAGTACGGAGCCGATACGGCACGGCTTTTTATCCTCTTTGCCGCTCCTCCGCAAAAAGAGCTAGAGTGGAATGATAGTGCCGTGGAGGGAGCATTTCGATTTATCAAAAAGCTCTACGATAGACAAAGCAGGGTCACACTCCATACGCTACCCGCCATTACACATGAGAGCCTAGATAAAAACGAAAAAGAGGCACGACTCAAAGTCTATGAAGCGTTGCAAAAATCACACCATGTCTATGAGACAAGTTTTGCGTTCAATACCCTCATCGCTGCTTGTATGGAAGCTCTTAATACTCTGGATAAACAAGAAAACGCACAAGTGTGGAGCGAGGGGATGTTTATTATTTTAAATCTCCTTGAACCCATCATTCCTCATATTGCAACCCAGCTAAGCGAGACTCTCTTTGGTCGTAAAAATCTCCATGCCAAAATCGAGATTGCACAAGAGGTTTTTGTCAAAGATACGATTGTGTTAGCCATTAGCATAAACGGTAAACGTCGAGATGAGATTGAAGTGGCTATTGGACTAAGCGACGATGAGATTATCGCCAAAGCCAAAGAGGTTGTCGCCAAATGGATTGAGGGCAAAACAATCGTTAAAGAGATTGTTGTACCTAATAAATTGGTCAATATTGTCGTAAAATAGCTTTCTAGCTTGAAGCCTCTATCATTTTTTGCGATTTCTCTTGGAGTATTTTTAGAGCTTGGGCAATACCATCAATAATAAGCTCTGGGGAGGCAGCACACCCAGGGATATAAACATCGACGGGGATGTAGTGGTCAATACCGTTTTCGACATTGACCATATCCTTAAAAACTCCTCCCGTAGAGGTACAACTTCCCAGTGCTATAACAACTTTTGGATGGGGTATTTGATTGTAGAGTTCGACTAGACGGGTACGAGAGCGATAGGTAACGGGTCCTGTGACCAAAAAAATATCCGACTGCTTGGGATTACCGCTATTGATAGCCCCAAAACGCTCTAAGTCATATTTGGGCGAGAGGGCTGCTAATATCTCGATATCACACCCGTTGCAACTTCCTGCGTTGTAGTGCAATATCCATGGAGATTTTTTACTGTATTTGGACAACTCCATTGCCTTATCTCCTAGTGTAGAATTTGGATGTATTATAACATAGGAGCTTTTAGAAACTCCCCCTACTTTAAGATTCTATTGGTTATTATGTTATTTAGTATTATTTAAGGAGTATCTCATGGGTTTTTTTGGTATTTTACTTTTGATTGTCATAGCTGTGGTTATCTATTTTATTGCTATCTACAATAAATTTGTCTCCCTTAGTGCCTCGATAGACTCATCATGGTCCGATATTGATGTCCAGCTCAAACGACGCTACAATCTCATTCCAGCCCTCATAGAGACGGTCAAGGGGTATCAAGCCTACGAATCCTCTACACTTGAAAAGATTGTCGAAGCTAGAAACATGGCAATGAACAGCGAAAGTGTCCATGAACAAGGCGTTGCACAAAGTATGCTCACGCAATCGCTTGGCAAACTCTTTGCTCTAGCTGAAGCCTATCCAAACCTCAAAGCCGATACTACCTTTGCCAATCTTCAAGGACAATTGGCGATTATAGAAGATGATATTCAAAACGCTAGACGCTACTACAATGCCGTCGTAGAGGAGTACAATGGCAAACTCAAACAGTTTCCCGATTTGCTTGTCGCCAATCAATTCAACTTTGGTGATAGAGAGTATTTCAAACTCGACGATGCAGAGGCTCAAGAGGTCAAAAAGATGCCAAAAGTTGATTTTTCGTAACACATTCATTTTGCACTTGAATGTGTAGCCTCGGCTTTAGCCGAGTTTGAAGCATTCAACAACTTCCCAATGTTTGGCTAAAGCCAAACCTACAAGTGTATAAACTTAGTATCTGATGTTACGCACTTTGCCCATCAAATCATCTTTAAACCAGTCATTGCGAGGCACGAAACAATCTATTTTAAATTGTGTCACAAGCAACGACTTTGAAAGCGAAGCGATTGGCGAGTGGTGACGCTTTTTTGCCTACTTTTTTCTAAAAAAAGTAGAAATAAATCTTAGATTACTTGCGTTCACAATGACACACTCTAATGAGGTAATTTTTTAAGTGCGTAACATCAGTTAGTATTCAAAAAGGAAAATAGATCTTATCCATCATCTCTTGATACTCGCTTAGAGCGTTGCTATCGAGTGTAATGCCTCCGCCGCTTTTGTAGAGGAGTGTGTCGTTTTGTTGCTCCACAAAGCGTATCATGACGGATGAGTCTAGGTTTGTGCCATCAAAAATCCCAAAGATACCGCTGTAAAATCCCCTATCGTAATCCTCAATAGCGTTAATTAGTTCGAGTGTCTTTTTTTTGGGAGTACCCGAGATAGAACCAGCAGGTAAGAGTCTATCTAAGATTTCGCCCAGTCGCTCATGCCAATGCACCTCCAAATCCCCCACAATTTCGGAGCTTACTTGCAACAACTCCTTAGAACCCGCTTGAATTGTGTCGATGTAGCGAAAACGCTCCACCCTTACATGCTTACAAACCCTAGAGAGGTCGTTACGCATCAAATCGACCATCATGGTGTGTTCTGCCATCTCTTTGGGATTGGAGAGTATCTTCTCTTGGGCGCAGGGGATATTGGCATCTATTGTGCCTTTCATGGGATAGGTTGATAGCGTGTTGTTTTGGATTTGAATAAAACGCTCAGGCGAAAAGCAAATAAAGCGATTGTCAAAATAGAGCTTAAAGGGAGCTTTGGCACGATAGAAAATCTCTTCGAGGCTCAAAGGAGTCTGAAGCGGTGTAGCAAAGGTGAGATTGAGCAGATAGGTATTGCCCTTTTGTATCTCCTCTTTGACTCTATCGATTGCTTTTTGATAGATACTAAACTCAATAGGGGATTTGACCAAAGTATAAGAGGTATTGGGGGTAATATCTTCAAAGTTTTGCAATGTGCCAACTTTGTAGAAGATATTGTGAAGCTTATCAAGCTCTTGGGCAAAAATCTCCTTTTTGTCAAAAGAGATCACAAACAAAAAAGGTTTTTTGGCTTTAGCTAACGCCGTAATGGTCTCAAACGAAGCCAATTTAACTATCTAAAATCAGATTTTTCAATATCGCCATACGCATATAAAGCCCATTGGTCACTTGCGTCAAGACTTTGCAACGACTATCTTGGAGAACTTCATCGCTAATATCAATATTACGCATCACGGGACCGGGGTGCATGATCAAAATATTACGCCCTTTTAGCACCTCTTGGGTAATGCAATATTTATGACCATAGTGAGAGTAATCTTTAAAAACAGGCTTTTCGTGGCGTTCAATCTGGGCTCTTAGACTCATAATGGCATCGACTTTGTCTATCACATCCTCCAATTTTTTATACTGAGGCAAGGCATCGCCCACAAAAGAGATAGGAGGCAAAAAGGCTTTGGGACCCACAAGTAAGATATTCATCCCCATACGCCTTAGAAGTCTAATCGCACTTGAGGCTACCCGAGAGCTAATAATATCTCCCACAATGGCGATAGTTTTGCCTCGAATATCTCCAAAATGCTCTACAAGTGTCATATAGTCTAGCAACGCTTGGGTAGGATGAGCGTAGTTACCAGCACCCGCATTGAGTACCCTAGAGAGGTTCATAGCCGATAGATTTCGTGCTACATTGTTGTCTTTGTGACGAATCACGACACAATCGGGATCCATAGCGGAAATATTGGCAAAGGTATCTTCCAACGTCTCGCCTTTGTTGGTGGAGCTGCTTGATGGATTAAGGTTAATCACCCCCATGCCCAAACGTTTGGCGGCTATCTCAAAAGAGGTGCGTGTGCGTGTAGAGTCTTCAAAAAAGAGATTGACCATTATCTTGTTTTCCAAAAATGGAGGAGGATTTTTGTGTTTAAAAGCAAAAGCATCGGCTAGTATCGCTTCTATTTGTTTGTCGCTTAAATCGTTGGTATCAACAAGATGTTGCATGGAGGCTCCCATAGATATAAAAATAGATATAAAATGGGTTATTATATCCAATCTATCATTTAAACTATTTTTACCGCTTCAATGCGTAAAGTTTATTAAAGTTACACAAAATTACTATCCAACTTATGGATTAATAAACAATATGATGGTACAATTGTGGCTACTCAAATACTAAGGAGACCTTAATGAAAAAGATTATGTTGGCTTTGATGTTTGCTATGTTTACGCAACTTCACGCATTAAACGAAAGCAGTGCTATTCCTGCAGACCACAAAACATTAGTGGACAAAGTTTTAACCGATTTGCATTTTGAAGATGCCAGCGATGAGTCACGAATGACCATCTATAAAGAACTCAAGCCTTTTTTGAAAGAGGGTTGGTATTCGCATTGGATTTCAAATCGAACAGGAAGCGATTCAAAAATAGCCGATGCTCAAACAATGTACACCGATATTATGCTCTACAACAACGAAAGAGTTACCAACGTGACACTTATCTACTTTAGACAATTCAATCAAGTCTATGTAGGTGTCAAAGAGTTTGTTGTGACAAGCGATAAACTTGCTCTTGAACGATTTAGAAAAAACAAAAACGATGCCAAACTAGAGAAACTCAACGAAACCGACAACTACGCTGTATTTAACGAAAAAGGCTTTATGGGTTACGAAACATCCTATATCAACGGTGCTAATGCCATGATGGTTTATGAGACTTCCAACTATCTTAATGTCTATCCTAAAAATGTTACCAATACCATCCCTAATGATGAGGGCAGTAACGGTACTTTGGACAAAGAGATTCCTTCAACCAACACCACACCATCGTCGCTGGACAAAAATCCAACCAACACGCTTGACAATCAAGAGAACGATTTAACACTTATTCCTAAATCTTAATTCATGTAGAGCTTTGGCTCTACACTCATTGACAAGGATTGTACAATGAAAAACATCTTAAGCTATTGTATTTTTTTATCTCTTTTCATCGTGGGACTTCAAGCAGAAAAAATAGAAAAGTATAATGTAGATTTAACCCTTGAACAATCGGGCAAACTCACCATTCGTGAAGATATACTCTACGATTTTGAGGGAGAAGAGCGTAGAGGAATCTATAGAGATATTCCTTATCAAATCAAACTTGATGGACTCTATACACGAGATATTGGTATCAACAATGTTCGCATTATGAGAGACAACGCAGAAGATAAACTCACACTGCTCTACCCCGATAGCAAAACCTTGCGTATTCGCATTGGCGATCCCGATCAATTTTTGAGTGGACAACACACCTACACTATCTTTTATAGTGTCGATAAGGGTGTCCTCTCCCACAACCAAACCCACGACATTACGAGCTGGAACATTATCGGTACACAATGGGAAGTCTCTATCGATAAAGTGACTGCCTTTATCTATCTGCCCTCCTCGCTTACGCAACAAAACACCACCATTACACTCTACAGTGGTAGAAGCGGTTCAACAACCAATCAAGCCAAAGGAAGCTGGGTTGATAACCGAACCTACCGTATCGAAGCTACCTATCTCATGCCTTACGAAGGAGTAACCGCCGATATTATCTATCCCAAAAATATATTGGATCAAAGCGGAACGAGCAATAGTGCTATTACTGTAGGGGATCAAATCAAGCGTACATGGAACTGGTTTGCTATTTTTGTTTTATCGTTGATGAGTTACCGTTTTTGGCTAGGATTGGGGGCTAATGATTTTAAACGTGTCGTAGCAACCCAATATCAAGCTCCTCAAGGTCTAAGCGTATTGCAATCGGGGCTTATTTTTGATAAATTTGCCAACGACAAAGATTTCTCAGCGGCTATTTTGGAACTAGGTCACAAAGGCTATCTAAGCGTTTCAAAAGAGGATGATGACTCCATGCCAACCTTTACAAAGACTCAAAAAGACCAAACGGAACTTACCCCTGATATGCGTTATCTCCTCAACGATACGCTCTTTGATAGAAGCGATACCTACACACTCAAAAAAGACTCCAACGCACAAGCTCGTAAACTTTTGAGTGCATTTGAAAAGATCAACACTATGCTCTACGAGTGGTCGCTCAATCAAAATTATATGCAAAACAATCCCAAAGAGGCACGTAAAAGCTTTTTGATTAAGATGATACTTCTCGCTATTCCCTTTTTGGGTATCTCTTTTTACTCTTCTATCTCGCTATTGGGAGCTGAGAGTACCTTCATATCTATCTTTTTTAGTATCTTTATGGTGACGGGGTTGATTGTCTTGTTTGCAACCCAAGGGTGGTTTGGCATAATCTTTGCATCGATGTTTATTGGCATGAGCGGCCTAAGCACCTTGCCTGTTTTTTTAGAGCAAGGAGGACTTAAAAATATTCTCTATACTCCGCTCTTTTTGATTGTGGTTTTTACGTTGATGGTGTGGTTTACCTACAAACGTATCGGCAAATATACCCAAAGAGGCTCGGTTGCCAAATCGCAACTTGATGGATTGCAACGCTTTATCAAAAGAGTCAAAACCGATGAGATACAACGCCGTCTCAAACAAGACCCGCTCTTTTTGGAACGCTATCTCCCTTATGCCGTTTTGTTTGGAGAGGCGAAGCATTGGCTTACATTTTATACACAATTGGAAGTTGAAAAGCCATCATGGTATCGTGGCAATATGAGTGCTATGCACCTACTTACCAACGATATTCAACACGCCAGTACCATGCAACAATCCTCAAGCGGTGGCTACAGCTCTGGTGGCGGGGGTTCTTCGGGTGGCGGAATGGGTGGCGGAGGCGGAGGCTCGTGGTAAAAAAGAGGCTATGGAGCCAAAAGTGATGCTATGCAACTAATCAAAATACTTTTTTTTATTACTTTTGTTTTGAGTGCTTTTGTATCGCTTAGTAGCGTCTATGTTTTGGGGCTTGATAGAAGCATTGAGATTGCTCAATACGCCTACAAACACTCCATTGCCAAAACCCTCCAAAGCACCAAAGTTTCCACCCCTACTGTGCCTATTGTATCCATCCATCAAGCCTTTGATGCAATCGATAGAGAGACACTGTGGCTACTAGCCGAAATAGAGACTCAAAGCAATGCTATTGATTTTAACGCTATTGATTTTTTGCCCTCCCCTATCGCCATTATGGAGTTGCCTAAACTCAACGATACGCTAGCACTCTTTTTTGACAAAAGCATTTTGACACCTCCCACTATCAAGCTACCATTAGAGACAAACGCTACTAAGCCCAATCCTATCATTGCCCAAAAGAGACCCACACAAGAAGATGCTCCACTAGGTAATAAAATACATATCAAAGTCAATCTCTCCACCCAAAGAATGAGCGTCTACAGAGACAACAAACTCCTCTATCACTGGAAAGTCTCAACGGGTCGCAAAGGATACTCCACGCCCATAGGTCAATACAAACCCCAATATCTTACCAAAATGCACTACTCACGCAAATACCACAACTCCCCTATGCCCTACTCCATCTTTTTTCGTGGAGGCTATGCCTGTCACGGCACTACAAGCGAATGGCGACTGGGTCAAAGAGCCTCTCACGGTTGTATCCGACTCAAAACCTCCAACGCCAAAACACTCTTTCAGCTCGTGCAAAACGTAGGCAAAGAGAGAAGTACGATTGATATTAAATATTGATAGCTCAATATTTGAATTTTGCTAGGATTTATGCTATAGTTGCTTATTATTTGATGTTACGCACTTAAAAAATTACCTCATTAGAGTGTGTCATTGCGAACGCAAGTAATCTAGGATGTATTTCTACTTTTTTTAGAAAAAAGTAGGCAAAAAAGCGTCACCACTCTCGAATCGCTACGCTTTCAAAGTCGTTCGTGGTGACACAATTTAAAATAGATTGCTTCGTGCCTCGCAATGACTGGTTCGAAAATGATTTGATAGGCAAAGTGCGTAACATCAGTTATTATTTTAACGCAAAGTGAGTGTGTGGTTATGAAAATTTTCTTGTTTATTATAGGTTTTGCAGTGTTGGCTTTTGTGAGTTGTACACATTCAAGTATCGCTTGGGAGACATTAATCAAAGAAAAAAGCGGCTATTGTGCCAATAAGTTTCAAGACAAAGAGGAGATGGAAGCGTGTGAAGTCAAACATCTAGCCGTACAACACGCCAAAAAGGAGTGTCAAAACTACACACATCCTGAGTATTGTCTTGCTATTGCTGAGTATAGTTGGGAAAACTACATCAAATACGTTATCAAACGCAAACCCACCAAACAAGATGCCCAAAGCTACCCTATGATTTGCGGTGACAAAGAGAGCAAAAAGTAGTCATTTCGACTCAAAACGCTGTATAATACTCCACTTGATTGTGTGGGGTATAAAATGATACAAATAAGCAACGAAATATTTTGCGATGAGCGATTGCAAGAGTGGGATATAGCCAACAAGATTTTGCCCAATCCCTACTACGATAAGCCCTTTTTGATTATTCCAAACTTCCTTGATAGTGCCTTGGCACACGAAATAGCCGATACTATCTATCAAGAGAAACATGCCCAAAAAGCTCAAATCAAAAAGATGCTCCTTCAAAGCGTGGTCGAACCCGATGTCAATGAAACGATTCGCAAAACCAATCTCTACACCCTAAACCCCTTTCATACGGCTCTCTATGAGACTCTTTTTAAGCTTCATCAACCCCAAATAGAGCGATTTTTTAATCTCTCCTTGACCCTTGCAACCCCTATTCAAGTCTTAGAATACACACAAGGCTCTTTTTATATCAAACACGCCGACGACTCCAATGAGCTTATCGACAAAGAGGGAAACACAGTAGGCTTTACCTGCGTAGCCCCCCAACGCAAACTCACTACCGTACTCTTTGCTACAAGCTTTTATGAGGGAGTGGTAGCACAGGATGATAAGCAACACTTTAGCGGAGGTGAGTTACTTTTTAACTATCTCTACGACAAAGATGGCAATAGGGTTGCTTTCAAGCCTCGTGCGGGTGATATGATACTCTTTCCCTCCAATCCCTACTTTAGCCATGAAGTCAAAAAAGTTACAAGCGGTTACCGCCTCACACTCGTACAGTGGCACAATGCACTTGTGAATTAAATATTACAGTTAGTTTGATTTTGGATTGCAAAGTAGATGTGTGAAGTAAGAGCTAACTCTCTTCTCTGTAGTTACGATATTTTATGATAGCAATCACCATAATCTTATCGCTCTCTATACGATACGTTACGACATAGCCTTTAAAAATCAAATCACGAATATTTTTATCATCAAAATAGATTGATTTTCTGCACTTATAGGGCATATAGTCAAGCTTGTTTATTTTGCTATCTAAATCCATTTCAAATTTAAAAGCTTGTTCAAGACTATCTTTGGCAATATACTCCATTATCTCTTGCAAATCCAAGAGATAGCCGCGACTTCTAACTATTTGCATATCTGTTTTTAAGGTTTTCTCTGAAGTTACTCATCTCCAAATGGTATTCATCGGAAGATAAAAGTTTCTCTTTGGCACTATCAATTTGCTTTAAAGCATTTTGCATATAGGCTTTATCTTTTTGAAATTGTTTGCTTTGGAGATAGGAGTTATCATCGACTACTTCAATATTGTGTATCATTCCCTCTTTGAGACTATCTAAAATATTTAAAACAGCATCAAGGTAACTCTCATCTACTTGCAGTTTAATATGCGACACGATATTCACCTCTATTTTTTGATTTTATTATAGCACAATTAGTACTACGTTGTGACTTAAGCCCTAAAATAGTATAATCTAACCAAAACAACTTGAGGAAAATGGATGAATTTTACAACACCCCTACAACCCCATGCGATTAAAATGATGCTACTAGGTTCTGGCGAATTGGGCAAAGAGGTTGCTATCGAAGCTCAACGATTAGGCATTGAGGTCATAGCTGTGGATAAGTACGACAACGCCCCCGCCCACCTTGTAGCCAACCGTAAGGTAGTCGTCAATATGCAAGACAAAGAGGCTTTGCTTGAAGTGATTGAAACCTATCAACCCACCTATATCCTACCCGAAGTTGAGGCTATCTCTATCGAGGCTCTTTTTGAAGCACAAGCTCGTGGTTTTCATATTATCCCCAATGCAGAGGCGGTCAATAAAACCATGAACCGCAAAAACATCCGCCTCTTTGCTTCCCAAACATTGGGACTCAATACCAGTAAATATCTTTTTGTCAAAACCCTTGAGGAGTTGCAAGAAGCGTCCAAAACCATCGGTTTTCCTTGCGTCATAAAACCCGTTATGAGTTCATCGGGACACGGACAAAGTATCGCCAAAACATTTGATGATATTGCTTTGTCGTGGGAAAAAGCCAAAGAGGCGAGAGGCGATAGTTCCGAACTCATAGTAGAGGAGTTTATCGCTTTTGATTATGAGATTACCCTTTTGACGGTACGAAACGATAATCAAACCCTCTTTTGTGAGCCTATTGGTCATGAACAGCGAGATGGAGACTATATCCTCTCGTGGCAACCCGCACTTATGAGTCCCACTGCCCTCCAAAAAGCCCAAGCAATTGCCAAAGCCGTTACCGATGGATTGGGAGGTCGAGGCGTATTTGGCGTGGAGTTTTTTGTCAAAGGCGATGAGGTCTATTTCTCAGAGCTAAGCCCTCGTCCTCACGATACAGGCATGGTGACGCTTATCACCCAAAGCCAAAGTGAATTTGCGTTGCACGTTCGTGCCGTTTTGGGACTACCGCTTGATTTTGAGTTTTTCAAAGCAGGTGCTAGTGCGGCTTACAAAGCCAAAACTCCTAGCAACAACCCTACGCTCATCGTTCCCCCATCAGCTTTTAGCCGTAGCTCTTTTGTACGCATATTTGGCAAACCAGAGGCTCATGTAGGACGAAGGATGGCAGTAGCATTGGTGCTTGATGAAGATATTGAGGTAGCCCAACAGAAAGCTTTGGCTATTGTTGATAGTATCAAAGAAGACGAATAAAAAAAACAAAAAAGGAACACACAATGGGATTTATCAAAAATTTGATGGAACGATTTAAAAAAAATGAGGTTATGGCGATTGAAAACCTTAACTACAATCCCAATCTCATTGCCATGCTTCAAAGTGACCACCAACAACTCTTTGAAATCTATCGCACACTTCAATCCCAATACAAAATCGACAATAGCTTTGGGGCGATGGAGCCATTGATGAATGAGTTTAAATTAGCCTTTGAGCTTCATTTGATGATGGAAGATGCTCAGCTTTACGGTTACCTTCGTGCTGCTACCTTAGAAGATGACGACAACCACGCCCTTGTCAATGAGATGCAAGATCAGATGAACTCCATCACCAAAAAAATTATCAAACTCATCCACCTCTACGGCGATGAAAAGAGCTACCAAAAAAATGTCAATAAACTGCTCGATGTTTTAGGAGATGTAGGCATGGTACTAACCCAACGCTTCAATACCGAAGAAGAGAAACTCTACCCTCTCTACAAAGAGGCTTAAATCTGTAGCCTCGGCTTTAGCCGAGCATGAGAGATTCAATAACTTTTAAATGTTCGGCTACAGCCGAATCCACAGCCTTGTTCATGACGCATTCTAAAATTTACCCAAAACAATCAACCCAAAGATTTCACACACCCCAACTCAACACCCCTTAACGCATACTTTTGTATAATCTAGCCAATATTTTTATATAAGGAACAGTTACATGATTACCTTAAAAGAGGCACTCACAAAGAGTCAAGATGAACTTAATAGACTTAAAACGCAAATGGAAAACAAGGCAAAAGAGGGTGGACTCAATGCCTATATCGGTTTTGAATCTTCGGGTGAAGGTGTGCCGATTTTAATAAAAGATAATATTCAAGTCAAAGGCTGGTCTCTCACGTGCGGTTCAAAAATACTGCAAGGCTACATCGCCCCCTACGAAGCCACCGCCATTACCCA
Organism: Sulfurovum sp. FS08-3; assembly: GCA_000830175.1. Taxonomy (GTDB): domain Bacteria; phylum Campylobacterota; class Campylobacteria; order Campylobacterales; family Sulfurovaceae; genus FS08-3. The sequence goes on from JQIS01000005.1 coordinate 67,709, forward strand.
TCTCAAATCCCATGGCATGGCACCTTTTGGAAGAGCCAATATGGATGAGTTTGCTATGGGTTCAACGACTGAATCAAGCTATTACGGCAAGACACTCAATCCTCACAACAAAGAACACGTCCCAGGCGGAAGCTCAGGCGGAAGTGCAGCGGCTGTAGCGGGAGGAATTGCTATCGCAGCTCTTGGAAGCGATACGGGAGGAAGTATTCGACAACCTGCAGCCTATTGCGGTTGCGTGGGCATGAAACCTACTTACGGGCGAGTAAGCCGATACGGTTTGGGAGCGTACTCTTCAAGCCTTGATCAAATCGGACCCATTACCCAAAATGTGGAAGATGCCGCCATTCTCTACGATGCCATTGCGGGTCATGACCCCAAAGACTCCACCAGTGCCGATATGGAAACGGTAAGTGTAGCCCAAAATCTCAATCCCGATAGAAAGCTTACCATTGCGGTGATTGATAACTATATTAGTGAAGCCGACAGCCAAACACAAAGAGTTTTTGCTCAAACAGTAGAAAAACTACGCAACGCAGGGCATACCATTATCCACAAAAATAGGCTCAATACCCAATACGATATAGCTACCTATTACATCATCGCCACCGCAGAAGCCACTACCAATTTGGCACGATACGACGGTATTCGCTACGGCAATAGAGCCTCGTGCAATAACGTCAGCGAACTCTTTTACAACACCCGAAGCGAGGGATTTGGCGATGAGGTCAAACGACGTATTTTGCTAGGTAACTTTGTACTCTCATCGGGCTTTTACGATGCCTATTACCTCAAAGCCCAAAAAGTACGCCACCTTATCCGAGATGAGTTTAACGCCATTTTCAAAGAAGCCGACCTTATTCTCTCTCCCGTAGCACCCTCTAGTGCACCCAAAATCGGCTCTATTAGTGATCCATTGGAGATGTACAAAAGCGATATGTACACCCTCTCCATCAATTTGGCAGGACTTCCCGCACTCTCACTCCCCGTAGGCAAAGATAGTGCAAACGGTTTGCCTATTGGACTTCAACTCATTGCCAAAGCGTTTGATGAACAGACTCTTTTTGATGGGGCGTTGAGCTTGGAGAGAGCGGTAAATTATCAAAAATAGTAAACACTGTAATAAGGTTGAGTTATGTTAGAGAAGCTTGAACGTGCAGGATTTATCCTCAAACCCCATGCACCCGAAATAAAAGAGACCTTTAGAGAGATTCGCAAGATATTTCAAAGCAGAGGCATTAAAGTCTCTTTGTCTCAAAAGAGTGCACAAATGATAGGGCTAAAGGGTGTTAAATTTGATCAAATGTGCAAAGAGAGCGATTTTTTGGTCTCTTTGGGGGGAGATGGGACACTCCTTTCGCTTGTAAGACGAAGCTACGATTATCACAAACCTGTATTGGGTATCAATGCGGGGAATTTGGGATTTTTGGCCGATATTCGTCTCGATGAGGTGGAGAGCTTTGTGGATAAATTGCTCAAAGGGGAGTATCGCATCGATGATAGAATGATGATGGTGGGGATTTTGGAACGTGCCGATACAAGCCAAAAGCTCTACGCTTTCAACGATATTGTCATTACTCGCCCCTCTATCTCTAAGATGGTCGAAATTGATGCCTACATTGATGGTGAGAAGTTCAATCGCTACAGGGGCGATGGGCTTATTGTCTCCACCCCCACAGGTGCAACCGCCTACTCTTTGGCAGCAGGTGGACCTATCATGTATCCTCTTACCAAAGCCTTTATTCTTACCCCTATTTGTCCCCACTCTCTGACACAGCGTCCTTTGGTAGTGCCTACCGATTTTACCATTGAACTCATCTCACCCAAAGATAGAGTCATTGCTATGGTCGATGGACAAGACTCCTACGAAATGGAATCGGGCGATAAACTCTACATCACCATAGCCAAAGTAGGTGCAAAACTACTGCACAAGAGAGAACGCAACTACTTTTCGGTACTAAGAGATAAACTTTCATGGGGCGAGTAGTGGAAAAAGCAATCATTGAACGACTCTTTGTCAAAGAGTTACTCTTTTTTGAGACCGTAGATATAGAGTTTGATGGCGGTTTAGTCGTCTTTAGTGGAGCAAGTGGGGCGGGAAAATCGTTGCTCATTGGCTCTATTTTGGCTACTTTTGGGCTTGATACGCCCATAGCTTCCCTTAGCGAACTCACTATCAACAAGACTTTGGATATAGAGGGCTACGACACCGATGATGCCTTTGCTATCAAATGCATCAAAAGCGACAAACTACGCTACTATATTGATGGGCAAAAAATCTCCAAAAAAGCCTTGCAAGATATTTTCACTCCTCCTTTTGTGCGTTATCTATCGGTACGCCAAAAAGAGCCTTTGAGCAGTAGGGATTTGTTGCACTACATTGACACCATCGCTTTGCAAAGCAAACCCTCATTTGAGCAACTTCTAGGAGAGTATCAACGACGCTACGGACTCTACAAAGCCTCACTCCAAACACTCGAATCGCTTCAATCCAAGGAGTCCAATCTCAATGAACGCATCGAGTTTGCCACCTTTGAACGCAACAAAATTGATGCCATTGCACCCAAAATAGGAGAGGATGAGGAGCTTTTGAGTCTCAAACAAAAGCTTTCGAGGATTGATAAACTCAAAGAGGCGATTGCCAATGCCCATTTTATCTTTGAATTTGAGAGCAAAGTCATTGAGGTCTATCATCTTTTGGACAAAGAGAGCGGTTTTGTCACCGATACTTTCAACCAAATTCGCTCCGATTTTGAAGAGATTGATAGCCTCTACGATGAGCTTGAAGAGGTCAATATCGAAGCGGTACTTGATAGAATCGAACAAATCGCCGCACTGATACAAAAATACGGCTCTATTGAAGCAACTCTAGCCTACAGAGACCAAAAAGCCAGTGAATTGGCTCAATACCAAACCATGAGCTACGATAAAAAAGAGCTTGAAGCCTTCATTGCCAGTGAGAAACAATCCCTTATCTTTTTGGCAAAAGAGCTTGATAGTGTGCGTCAAGAGGTGGCTATAGAGATTCAATCCCAATTAGAAGGCTACCTTACCTCGCTCAAACTCCCCCCTTTGACATTTGAGTTTACACTGCGGTCGCTTGATGGTTTGGGAATGATGGATGTCGATAGCGGTATGAACGGCTCCAAAACTTCAACACTAAGCGGAGGAGAGTTTAACCGCTTACGCCTTGCTTTGATGGCAGTAGCTATGGAGTGTGGGCAAAAACAAGAGAGTGGCGTGATTATTCTTGATGAAATTGATGCCAATGTAAGCGGGGATGAATCGATTGCTATTGCCAATCTCATCGCCAAACTAGCAAAAAATTACCAAATCTTTGCCATTTCGCACCAACCCCACCTCTCCGCCCAAGCCAATCAACACATTTTGGTCAAAAAAGAGGGAGAAAAAGGCTCTATCGAAATCCTCGACAAAGAGGGACGTATCAACGAAATAGCACGCATCATCGCAGGAGAAAAAGCCAACAGCGAAGCGATGAAATTTGCCAAAAAGCTTTTGAATTAGATTTGATACCCTATAGACAAGGCTAGTGAGATGGTGGGAAATGCGTAGGTTGTGTTATAATAACTTAAAATAATGGAGGCAAACAATGACGATTGAACTCAATAATCCTAACATAGAAAAACTCTTTGTCCATCAATTCAAATCCGATAGTATAAAATTTTCCCAATTTATTGTCACCCTTATAGAACAAAACCAAAAGTTACCTCTTGACTCAAAAGAAGATATAGCCTCTTTGGGCGGTAGCCTTCATTACTATGCCAATAGCTCCAAACGGAAGCTAGAAAAACAAGCATGGGAGATGCATATCAAGGATAAATATCAATGATTGTTTTGGATGCCAATTATATTTTAAGATTTCTTTTGCACGACCTTCAAGAGATGTATGCTCTATCCAAAGAGTGCATTGCAAACAACCGCTGTATAATTCTCAATGAAGTATTGGCTGAAGTTGTCTTTGTGCTACTCAAAGTTTATGGTGTTAGCAAAGAGGATATTAGCCAAACGCTAAGCCAATTTTTACAATACGACACCATTATTATCGACTCAAAAACTACAATGATAAATGCATTGAAGATATTTAACGATAAAAATTTGGATTTTGTTGATGCTATTTTGTGTGCTAAATCCAAAGAGTATAAGATTAAAACATTTGACAAAAAGCTTAATCAATGCATTGTCTCTATTTAAAGAAATGAAAACACTTAACCCACTCCAAAAAATAGAACCAGTTGATAGGATTTTCAATTCCCTAGAACACTCCAACAAAGAGATTGATACACTATGGGCAAAAGAAGCACAATCCCGTTTAAAAGCCTATGATAGTGGTAGAATAAAATCAATACCTATTAATGAGGTGTTTCAAAAGTACCAAAGAGGGTAGATGAGGGTTGTGCTATAATAAAAAACTAGGAGTAAGCGATGAAACAAAAAGAGATTATACATTTTTTGCAAGAGATTAAACCCCAATTTCAAACTATCGATAAGATGGCTCTTTTTGGTAGCTATGCCAAACATCAAGAGGAGATTTGCAGTGATATTGATATTGCTTTTAAATTTAAATCGCAATTTTTGCATACTTGCGACCCGTGGGAGTATTTCAATATCTTAGAGAGACTCAAAACCGAGCTATACAATCGCTTCAAAGTCAAAATCGACCTCTTTGACCTCGATAGTAGCTCACCTTACAAAGAACAAATTGCCAAAGAGGGGATTTATGTCTAGTATCACACCCAACAAACGCCTTGATACTATCTATCAAAAGATTGTATTTATCGAAGAAATTATCCATGAGTACAACTCCATTACCAAAGCACTGAATGATGAAAAACTAGCAAAACCCTCAATTTTGATGCACCTTATTGCCATAGCAGAGCAGTTCAACAAACTCAAAGAGGAAAACGAATTTGAAATCTTGACGCAGTTTGACAAAAGCGACCTCAAAGGTAGCTACGATATTCGTAACTTTATCGCTCATGATTATGAGGGTGTAAACTTGATGATTGTCGAAAAGGTACTAAGAGAGAAATTGCCCAAACTTAAAAATACTATTGAGCAGATAAGAAGGAGATTGGTGTGAGTTTTCTCTATCCGTGGATTTTATTTTTTCTATTGCCTCTTGTTGCTTATCTCTATCAAGAGCGTATCGATTTGAGGCAAAAGGCTCATCTTAAATGGGTGGTTTTGATGCTCTTGATAGTGGCTTTGGCACGTCCCATCATAGAGTATAGACCTACTCTTGAAGAGATGCCCGTTGGTTCGGTGGTGGTAGCACTTGATCTCTCCTACTCCATGAGAGCAAAAGATATTAAACCTACTCGACTAGAAGCTTCAAGGGCTATTATCAAAGAGTTTTTGAGTCTCAATCCAAACGATAAGATAGCTTTGATAGGCTTTACAACCCATGCTTTGATGCTCTCACCTCTCACGCAAGACCATCGTGTCGTAGCCATGGCACTCGATAGTCTCAAAGATGAATATATCCTTACCAAAGGCACAAGCATCCATAAACTCCTCGAAAAAGTTGCCCAATTCCCCAACGAATCCAAAACACTCGTCATTCTTAGCGACGGCGGAGATGAGGCACTAGAGGATGAAACCATCGCTTTGGCTCGTACCCACAACATCACCATCATAGCCCTAGCCATGGCAACCCCGCAAGGCACTTCGATAGATAGCGATGAGGGAGTCCTTAGAGATGCTCAGGGCAATATCGTCATCTCACGACTAAACCCCATACTTGAACACCTCGCAAAGGCAACAGGGGGAGAGTTTATCACCTTTAGCGATAGAGCCGCTAGAGCAATCCATGAAGCAATCCAAAATCTCAATCAAGCCAAAATCATCGCCCAACAAAGCATCCAAAGCTACTATGACCTCTATTATATTTTGGTGCTTATCGCTATGGCGTTGTTGCTTCATGCCTATACGACGATATACCTCAAAATTATCACTCTTTTGGCTCTATGGGGTGTGCATCTTCATGGAGGCGTGATAGAGAACTACTACCTAACCAAAGCCCACAGCTACTTTGAAAAAGGGGAGTACAATCAAAGCATCAAGACCCTAACCACGCTCAAACCCTCGCAACAATCGCAAATGCTACTTGCCAATAGCTACTACAAACTTCAAGCCTATCACAAAGCAAAAGCTCTCTATCAATCAATCCAAACCACCAATCCCACACTCAAACACCAACTCTACCACAACTTAGGCAACTGCGAAGCCCAGCTTCACTACTACGACAAAGCCAAAAACTACTACATCAAAGCATTGCAACTCTCCAAAAGCCCTCAAACGTGGCACAATCTTGAACTCGTAACGCAACTTCAAGAGAGATTTAATGCTAAGCTAGGCACTACCAATCCCACGGGAGGAGCAAGTCAAAGCAACGATAATGAAGAGGATTCCAGTGAAAAAGAGAGAGAGGAGGAGTCCAATGAGGGTAGCAGTGGGAGCGGAAGTAGCACAAGCGATACAATCAAACTCGATACCAAAGCCCTCCCCTCCTCTACTCCTAAGCCCATTAGCTCCAAAGCCTATGAGCTTATCAACAAAGGATACATCCACGAAGAAAAACCGTGGTAATACAGTCAAATCATTGGTGTGTCTCTACAAACTCCTCGTAGCTTCCTTTGAAGTCAATAATGCTCTTGTCTTCGTTGATTTTGATAATGCGATTGGCAAAAGCATCGATGAGTTCTCTATCGTGAGAGACACAAATCACACCGCCTTGATATTGATGCAACGCTTCACCCAAAGCCACGATGGCTTCGAGGTCAAGGTGGTTGTTGGGCTCATCAAGTACCAAAAAGTTGCAACTATCCATCATCATCTTTGAAATCATCATACGGTGCTTTTCGCCCCCACTGCAACTGCCTACCTTTTTCTCTTGATCTTCACCCGAAAAGAGCATTCTACCTAAACATTTACGAATCTCATCAATGTGCCACATCGGATCAAATCCTTGAAGCCAATCGTAGAGTTTATCATCCCCCTTAATCATCTCCGTTGTGTTTTGAGGAAAGTAACTTGTAGCAATGGTTTGACCCCAATTGTAGTTGCCACTATCGGCTTGGACTTTGCCCATAAGAATCTCTAGTAACGTGGTCTTACCTACGCCATTAGAGCCAATAAGGGCTATTTTGTCGCCTTTGTCGATTTTGAGATTTAGATTGGAAAAGACAACTTGCCCATCGTAGCTTTTTGAAAGCTCATTGATAAATAGTACCTCATTGCCAATATCACGGTGAGGCTTGAAAACGATAGAGGGGTCACGGCGTGAGGAGAGTTGAATCTCGGCAATATCGAGTTTGTCAAGTTGTTTTTGGCGACTCGTAGCCTGTTTGGCTTTGGAAGCGTTGGCGGAGAAACGGGCGATAAACTTTTCAAGCTCCTCTTTTTCTTTGAGGGCTTTGTCTCGTGAACTCTCTTGTTGTTTGGCTATCAATGTAGAGGCAATATACCAATCATCGTAGGTACCCGTAAACTCTCGAATGGTAGAGAAATCCAAATCCAAAATATGTGTCACTACGCCATTTAGGAAGTGTCTATCGTGCGAAATGACAATCAAAACACCCTCGTGGCGTTTAAGTTGCTCCTCTAACCATGAGATGGTTTCGATATCAAGGTTGTTGGTAGGCTCATCGAGAAGCAAAATATCGGGGTTGAGAAAGAGTACTTGGGCTAATAAAATCTTAAATTTATCGGCACTAGGAATCGAACTCATAAGATTGTGGTGCATCGAAGCATCAAATCCCAACGCCTCTAAGAGCTTTTCAATATGCACTTCACTCTCATACGTAGGGTCCTCATCGGCACAAATCATCTCAAGTTGAGCCAGTCGATTATTGACCGCATCGCTCTCAAAATCCCCCTCCATGTAGAGCTTCTCTTTCTCTTTTTGGGCTTCGTAGAGGCGTTTGTTGCCGTACAAAACCGCATCCATTAGGGTGAAATCCTCAAAAGCGTATTGATTTTGTCCCAATACTCCCATACGGGCGTTGGGTTCGATTTGCACTTCACCGTCGGTTGCTTCAAGCTCACCTGAAAGAATTTTTAAAAAAGTCGATTTTCCCGCTCCATTAGCCCCAATCAAACCGTATCGTTTGCCTCTATCGAAGGTGATGCTTATTTTATCAAACAGCACTCTTTTGCCGTATCGTTGTACCAAATTGACTGTACTTAACAAATTGTATCCTTATTTCTCATCTATAAATTTTTTCTCTTATTTTAGCATATTTGGCTTATAGTGTGCTATATATAGAGAAGAGTTGAATAAAAAAGATAACCATCAATCTAAGGAGGTGTAAGGGGAGTATAAATATTGGATAGATAAACGATACAAACCCCAAAAAAAGTGGGGTTTGTCAAGACTACATCATGCCGCCCATGCCGCCCATGCCGCCCATGTCAGGCATTGCTGGAGCTGATTTTTCCTCTTTGATGTCGCTAATAGTCGCCTCGGTTGTGAGCAACAAAGAAGCTACCGATACAGCATTTTGCATCGCTACTCTGCCTACTTTGACAGGATCCACAATTCCCGCTTCAAACATATCGACATACTCGCCTGTTGCTGCGTTGAATCCTAGATTGATATTGTCTGATTTAAGCACTTCATTGACAACAACTCCCGCATCAAATCCCGCATTGGCAGCAATTTGCTTCATAGGAGCCATCAAAGCACGTGTAATAATATCCGCACCGATTTGCTCATCGCCTTCGAGTTCCATTTTGACTTGTGAAGCAGCTTTGACAAGAGCAGCACCTCCACCAATAACAATACCCTCTTCAACCGCCGCGCGTGTAGCTGAGAGTGCATCATCGACTCTATCTTTTTTCTCTTTCATTTCAGTTTCGGTTGCAGCACCGACTTTGATAACAGCCACACCCCCGCTCAATTTTGCCAAACGCTCTTGAAGCTTCTCTTTGTCGTATTCGCTGCTAGTTTGAGCAATTTGCGATTTAATCTCATTGATACGTTGTGCTACCTTCTCTTGGTTGCCTTTACCATCGACAATAACGGTATTATCTTTGTCGATTACAATCTTCGCACATTGTCCCAAATCGGCTGGTGTTGCCTTATCAAGTGAAAGACCCAACTCTTCGGTAATGAGTGTACCACCTGTAAGAATTGCAATATCGTTGAGCATTGCTTTTTTTCTATCACCAAATCCAGGGGCTTTAACGGCTGCGATATTAAGCACACCTTTGAGACGGTTAAGCACCAACGTCGCTAACGCTTCACCCTCTACATCATCGGCGATAATCAAAAGCGGTCGTCCTGATTGTTGAATCTTTTCAAGAATAGGAATAAGGTCTTTGAGGCTTGTAATTTTGCTCTCTACCAATAAAATAAAGGGACTATCAAGTTCGCACGTCATCTTTTCAGAGTTGTTGATAAAGTAAGGTGAGAGGTATCCTCTATCAAACTGCATACCCTCAACAACATCGAGTTCATCCTCTATTCCTTTTGCCTCTTCGACAGTGATAACACCATCTTTGCCTACTTTTGCCATCGCTTGGGCGATTAATTCACCAATTGATTTGTCTGAGTTTGCTGAAATAGTAGCCACTTGTGCGATTTCGGTTTGATCTTTGACCTCTTTCGCCATATTTTTAAGGGCTTCGATAATCTTAAGCGAAGCTTTATCCATTCCTCTTTTGACTTGGATAGGATTAGCTCCTGCGGTAATATTTCTAAGTCCCTCTTTGAAGATAGCATGAGCCAAAACCGTTGCGGTAGTTGTACCATCACCCGCCTCATCGGCTGTTTTTGCAGCTACTTCTCGCACCAGTTGAGCACCCATATTTTCGAGTGGATCGCTTAATTCAATCTCTCTTGCTACCGTTACACCATCTTTGGTGATATGAGGAGAACCGTAACTCTTTTGAATAAGTACATTTCGACCTCGTGGTCCCATAGTCACTTTAACCGCATCCGCCAATTTGGTTACACCATCATACAATCCATTACGTGCTTTATCTGAAAAAAATATCTCTTTTGCCATTATTTCTCCTTAATCTATTTTGCAATTGTTTATTTACTCATATTACGCAAAAATAGAAGCATTGCCCCTATTTTTGGCAAGGGACACAAGTGTCCCTTGCAACCACCTCTTGCTACCCGCACAGCGGGAGAGCTACAGGGTTTTACGCACTCAAGGTGCGTAATTTCACTTCTTTATTGAATAATTCCGTAGATATCGTCGCTATTTAAGACCAAAAACTCTTCGCCATTCAAAGTAATCTCTGTACCATTGTACTTGCCAAACACAACCACATCGCCTTCATTAATGCCCTCATCAGCTGCATCAGGACCTACTGCTATGACGCTTCCTTGTAATGGTTTTTCCTTTGCTGTATCGGGAATAATAATTCCTGAAGCGGTAGTATTAGACTCCTCTTGTCGTCTAACCAAAACTCTGTTTGCTAATGGTTTAAATGCCATTTTTTTCCTTCCTGTATAATAGATTTTGCAATGGCATTATAATAACAAAAATTTAATAAAAGGTAAATAGAGTTCAATAATTGATATAAAAACTCTTTAGTGCTTTGCAATAAAGTTTATTGTTATTAATTATGAAACTAAACTACTAGAGAGCATCTCATCTACTATTTAATATTACGCACTTACCTAGCCAATCATATGTATTTTTTAGGTCATTGCGAGGCACGAAGCAATCTATTTAATTTTTTGTCACCACGAACGACTTTGAAAGCGTAGCGATTCGAGAGTGGTGACGCTTTTTTTGCCTACTTTTTTCTAAAAAAGTAGGCATAAACCCTAGATTACTTCATCTTGTTTGTAATAGGATAATTTTTAAATGCGTCATCTCATCTATTATTTTTCATAATTATTAACTATATTGCTATTTTATTAAAATCAATAGGGTACAATGGTATTAATGCAACTTCACAAATTAAGGATTTAATGATGATGCCAAAAGAACGCTACGGCAAACTTAAAGAGTATCTCTCTCTCGAAAACCCCATACTTACCGATGTGATAACTCACTATGAACAGCTTGACAAATTGGGTCACTCCATGGGATTTATTGGCTACGATGAAACCTACACGAGTCACATCTCATGGTGGCCTATGATTTCCATTTTGGGAACATTTTCTGCGGGTAAATCGACCTTTATCAACCATTATGTAGGCAAAAAAATTCAAGAAAGTGGCAATCAAGCCGTTGATGATAAGTTTACGGTTGTATGCTACGGAAACAACGAAGAGGCGGTTACTTTGCCTGGTCTTGCACTAGACGCCGATCCTAGGTTTCCTTTCTATAATATAAGTCAAGAGGTTAATAAAGTAGATCCTGGTGAGGGCAACCGTGTCAATCTCTACTTGCAACTCAAAACTCTCAAATCCGATAAGCTCAAAGGCAAGATACTGATTGACTCTCCTGGATTTGATGCCGATAGTCAAAGAGATGGGATACTTAGAATTACCGACCACATTGTCAATATGTCCGATTTGGTACTTATTTTCTTCGATGCTAGACACCCAGAACCTGGAGCGATGCGTGATACGTTGGAGCATTTGGTAGCAACTACCTTGACCCACCGTGATGCCAACAAAGTACTCTACATCCTCAATCAAATCGATACCACTGCCAAAGAGGATAATTTAGAAGATGTAATAGGCTCTTGGCAACGGGCGTTGTCGCAAAAAGGACTTATCTCTGGAAATTTCTACTCTATCTATAATGAAAATGCTGCCAATATTTTTGAAGATGCGACGCAAGAGGCACGGCTAAAAAACAAAAAAGATAACGATTTAGCTCAAATCACGGAGCGTATGGATAAAGTCAAAATCGAAAGAGCCTACCGTATCATCAAAGCTGTCGAAGATTTTGCCAAAACGATGAAAGAAGTCAAAATTCCACTCCTTCAAGAGGCATTGCTAAGCTGGAGCAAAAAGGTTTTTTGGAGTAGCGGTATTGTGTTGGCACTCCTCGTCTCACTCTTTATTGCTCTTGAAATCCAATTTGATTTAAGCACCTCTTTTGAGCTATTTACGGGAGTTTTGGGTGCGACAATTTTTCTCTTTTTGATGTTGCACTTTAAAATCCGAAACTTTTTTGCACGCACTACTGCTAAAAAATGGGAATCCAAAGATCCCGATGTCGCCAAAGCTATTTTACACAAGACAAAGTGGTGGCATACCATTTTGGGACTTGACAAAAGCAATTGGAAACTCACTATCAAAAAACAACTCGATGAACTCATGCAGCAAAGTCGAACTGCCATTCAAAGGCTCAACGACCAATTTGTCTCCCCATCGGGTCACAAAGAGGAGGCGTAAGCCTTTAGTTAGAGATTTGGGTATTTGCGTTCATAGCGTCGTAGCATACTCTCATTGCCCATCAATCCTCCTTGATGGATATAGAGTAGCGTTTTGTCGCTCAAAAACTCTTGATATTGCTCTATCATCAGCCACCCCTTTGGGTCATAGAGCAAATCAAACTCAATCCCTGTATCTGCTTTGAGTTTTTTCCATATCGCATAGTTGTTACGGTAGAGTTTTCCAAAGTGGTATTTTTTATCAAGTTTCAAAACCGTTGGATGCAAACGGCTTTCAAGGCTATTAAATTGCTCAATCAGGTAGGATTCATCGCCCACGCACGGTGTTGTATAGACTACGATATTGTATTGAGAGAGATATTTTTGCAAAAAAAGTGCCGTCGTACCCGTACCCGAGGGCAAAACAACGGCTAAGTTCCCAATGGCATTGGCTTGTTGCCACTCTACTATCTCTTGTGCCAACAGATTGATACCCCATTGAGCCTCTCTTTCTCTTGCTCCCTCTTCTATCCATAACGTATTGGTATCAATAGGGGCTTCTTCTTTGGAAAAAATCACTTTCATGCCATTTTGCAAAGCCTCGTAATAGTTTCCGTGAGGATTGGATGCAAGAAAGCTTGGAAGTGAGTGGGCGATATAGAGAAAATCCCACCCTTTGCGTTTGCACAAAACCGAAAGTGAATACATGGCGTTGGATTGAATAGAACCCTCTGAGACTACTTTGGTAATATGGGGAAAATCGTGCGTAAGATAGTAGTAGAGCTTACGAGCCTTGTTGCCAGAAAAATCTTTGTCCAAAAGGTCGTCACGTTTGATATAGAGCGTTTGATGGTTAAATTCAATGGTAGTAATGGGTGAATGAGTATAGTGATACATGAAGAGATATTTTAAAACATGAGGCTATAACCTCACGTTTTTAGCCAATCACAAGAGACTTAACTAATTTTTGTTGAGTGCATTAAGATCACTGTAGGCTTGTTTGAGTCGCTCTTTGATGGAGACTTCGCCTTCACGCAACCATTTTCTTGGGTCATAATACTTTTTATTGGGTTGATCTTCACCCTCTGGATTGCCAATTTGTCCTTGGAGATAATCGTGATACTTGGCTTCGTATTGACGTACACCGTCCCAAAATGCCCATTGGGTATCGGTATCAATATTCATCTTGACCACACCGTAACCAATTGCTTCACGAATATCACTAAGCTCTGAACCCGAACCTCCGTGGAAGACAAAGTTTACAGGATTGGCTTTGGTATTAAACTTCTCTTCAATGTATTTTTGTGAATTGTCAAGAATTTTTGGAGTAAGTACCACATTGCCAGGTTTATAGACACCGTGTACGTTTCCAAATGAGGCGGCAATGGTAAATTTATTGCTTATTTTGCTAAGCTCTTCATAAGCATAAGCTACCTCTTGGGGTTGAGTATAGAGCAACGCATTATCAACATCGCTATTATCAATACCATCCTCTTCTCCACCCGTTACACCTAGCTCAATTTCAAGTGTCATATCAATTTTGCTCATACGCTCCAAATAGGCTTTGCATGTAGCAATATTCTCTTCAATAGGCTCTTCGGAAAGATCAATCATATGTGACGAAAAGAGAGGTTTTCCATAGACTTTGTAATGCTCCTCACTCGCTTCAAGCAAGGCATCAATCCATGGCAAAAGGTTTCGAGCAGCATGGTCTGTGTGAAGTACTACAGGGACTCCGTATGTACTAGCAACAGTATGGATATGTTTAGCTCCCGAGATTGCCCCCAAAATAGCGGCTTTTTCGCCATCTATTCCTTTACCCGCATAAAAAGCAGCACCGCCGTTGGAAAACTGAATAATAACGGGTGAGTTTACCTCTTTGGCACTCTCAAGTACAGCATTGATAGTGCTAGTGCCTACTACATTAACAGCAGGGAGAGCAAACCCCTCCTCTTTTGCAATGGCAAAGAGTTTGTCTAAACCATCTCCTGTAACAACACCCGCAGCCACATGATCCAAAACTTTTGAAGACATAGATTAATCCTTAGAGATATTAAGTGAAATTATTTGACGACTACTTTAGCTGTTTTCATAACGTTTGCAACAAGTTTTTGTTGTTTAAGTTGCATTTTGATAAACTCTTTAACTTCATCAAATGTAAGTTGTTTTTTATCTTTTACGTAAAGTTTTTTGTTTTTGTCGTAAATATCTTTGACTTCTTTATCGGTTACTTTAATGTCAGCCATATTTTTTTGCATCCAGTAGTTAGCTGCAAGTTGCTCTTTCTCCTCTTGGCTCACCTCTTTTTGTGCTTTTGTTTTAATCAAGACACCAGGAGCAAGGTTTTTAACAATAGCCTCTTGTTGTTTCTTCTCAAGTTTGTCAAATGTTTTGGTCTCTTGCCCTTTGGGAGTGATAGCACTAAGAAACTTATTGGCTTCAGATTTCATGATATTGATACCATCAACCGTACCAATTACAGTATCTTCTTGAGTTTTTACAGGTGTTTGAGTCTTTTCTGCAACTGCTGCTGTTGATAGTAGAGCGATAGCTACGAGTGAAGTGGTAATGATTTTTTTCATCTTTTGTGTCCTTTTTATTTTTTAATATGAAATGGTAACTTACTAAGGTAAATGATTTGTTAATTTATTTTGTTTTATTGAGATCAACAATCGTAATTTGAGCTTTTGCTTTAAGCTCTTTAGCTACTTCTGTGACTCTTTCATTGAATTGACCTTGTTTAAGGTGGTTAATGATTTTATCTTTTACATCATCAAATGACATATCCGCTTGGGGTGTAATTTTTTCTACATAAATAACATGATAACCAAATTGTGTCTTAACAGGTGTCATAGAGATAGTTCCATCTTGAAGCTCAAAGGTGGCTTTTGAAAACTCTGGAACCATTTGTTCGGCACTAAATTCACCCAAATCTCCACCGTTTGTTTTTGAAGGTCCAACCGACTTTGTTTTGGCTAGTTCGATAAATTTCGTTTCAAGTTCTTTGCCTTTAAGGTTTTTGAGTTCATCAATGATTTTTTTGGCTTCACTCTCCTCTTCAACTAAGATATGTCTTGCTTTTGCTTTTTGGGGTGTTTTGTATTCGTTTTTATTTTTGTCATAAAAATCTTTGGCTTCACTGTTGCTTACAATCGTGTTGTCCATTTGATCTTTCATCCAAAGGTTAATAAGCAACTCCTCTTTAATCTTCTCAAGATTTTCACTAAACTCAGGCTTTTTCTCTACGCCCTCTTTTTTGGCTGCTTCAATAAAAAGCTCTCGCTCAACCAATCGATCAACCACCATCTTTTTTTGTTCATCCGTGAGTTGTGCAAATGAACTTTGGGGTGCAGATACTTGAATAAGCATATCGGCATCCCCATCTGTAATCTTTTTACCATTGACCGTTGCAATGACATCATTTGCACTGAGTGAACTCAATAGAATGGATGCAACCAACACCGATTTTTTTATCATCTTCATACTAAATATCCTTGATTTGAAAAGTTGTTAAAATTATGCCATTAATTTGTTAAATAACAAAATGTTTTTTCGACTATTTGGTAACTTTGCAATAATCCTAAACAAAATATTTAATCTCATTGGATATAATTACTAAAAATTTAAAAAAAGGATTTGACCATGCTTAAGAAACTTCTTCTTTCCATTTTTGTAACGCTTAGTGCGTTTGCAACACAACCCTCTACTCCTACTCTACCCAAAACTCCAAAATCTGTTCTCGAAAAGAGTATCGAACAAGCCAAAGCCAAAGGAATGGTAGTAGAAAATAGAAAAACTACCGATACTACGGATGCTTTTGATTTGGTCATCAAAGACTTTTCCAAACTCACAGGTATGCCACCTCAAGAAGCAAGCGGATTGGATAAAAACGCCTCACAAACGCCTCCAAAAGATCCCTACAGTGAATTTAACGGCATAGCATTTCATACCGATGTTGAGTACAAACAAGAGAGCTACCTATCAACACTCTATCTATCAAACTTTCCAATGAAAGAGATGAGCAAAGAGGAAAAATCTGTAGTCGAACGTATTATCAACAACAAACTTCTCTATATTACCAGTGAGCATAATGTCGTAACCAACGCATTTACAATGGAGGTCAAAGATATAGATGAGCAGTTTGAAACCATTCATATCAAAACAAGCGGTTTCAAAGGGCATGGTACTTATGATATGGACAATCTTGATACGCAAGACATGAAGCTCAATATTGCCTCCATGATGCTTAAACCTACCGAAAAGAAATTTTTGGGTGAATACTTGACCATCAACAACCTCTACCTCAACCTCAACGCTACTCCAAGCGATAAGATGCTCAACCTCAACTACAACATCGGCGTAGAGTTGATTGATGCCAATATCTCCAAAAAAGTTACAAAAGTCAATAAAGCCAATATGGATATTGCATTTACTAATATTGACCGAACAAGCTACAATAAACTTGTCGAACTAAGCCAATCCAATACCGTAATAGATCCCAATTCGCCTGAATTTATGAATCTCCTTACAGGATTAATCACACAAGATATTGCTATTGAAATCAAAGATCTCTCAACCGATGATTTGGTGGTCGATTCACAAAAAATGGGTAGTTTCAAAGCAAACGCTAAAGTGACACTCAAAAAAGATCCCAATTTGGAACAACTTTTGAAAATCAACCCCATGATGGCTCTCTCAGCTATTGAGGTGAATGCACACATTGAGCTTTCTCAAGCCATGCTCAAAACACTTAGCCAAACACCCAAAGGTGCAATGCTTGCCTTTATCCCACCCAAAATGGAGAAAGATATGGCAATTTATGACATTCAATACACCGACGGTAAACTTCTCGTAAACGGTAAACCGTTGCAATAATATTGCACAACAAGGGAGTTTTTCCTTGTTGTCTGCGTTGGATTGCTTTTAATTCCTCCCCTTTGAACGTTATTCCTTTTAATTTTACCCTGCTTATAATCAACAACAAGATATAATTCTCTCCTACTTAAAGATAAAACTAAGGTTTAATGCTATGAAAAATATACCTATTGTTGTACTTGATTTTGGTTCACAATACACGCAACTTATTGCTAGGAAACTACGTGAAAGCGGAGTCTATTGTGAAATTTTACCCTACCATGAAGATATCGAGAGTATCCGTGCAAAAGCTCCCCAAGGCATTATTCTCTCAGGCGGTCCCGCTTCGGTCTATTCCCAAGATGCCTACAAACCCCATGAGGGAATTTGGGATTTAGGATTGCCCATTATGGGGATTTGCTACGGTATGCAACTTATTACTCAACACTTTGGCGGAGAAGTGATTCCCGCAGACCATCACGAATACGGCAAAGCCCATCTAAGCTTTGTGCAAGAGTCTAAAATATTTCAAGGGATGAGCGACAATACCGTCGTTTGGATGAGCCATGGCGATAGAGCCAATAGTTTACCCAAAGAGTTTGATGTGATTGCCACTAGCGACAACTCTCCCTATGCCGCAATTGCGTGTGAAGCCAAACAGATTTATGCTTTTCAATTTCACCCCGAAGTACACCACACCGCTCAAGGTACGCTCTTGCTCAAAAATTTTGCCAAACATATTTGCGGTTGCGAAAGCACATGGAATATGGGAAGTTTTGCCAAAGAGAAAATCGATGCCATACGCAAACAAGTCGGTGACAAAAAAGTATTGTGCGGCGTAAGTGGAGGCGTTGATAGCTCTGTAGTGGCAGCTCTACTGCATGAAGCACTACCCAAAGAGCAACTTATTTGCGTTTTTGTCGATCAAGGACTTTTGCGAAAAGATGAAGCCATTCAAGTGCAAAATATGTTTGCAATGCTTGATATTGAACTTATTACTATTGATGCCAAAGAGCAATTTATCTCCAAACTTGCAGGTATAACCGACCCCGAAACCAAACGCAAGATTATTGGCGAAACATTTATTGAGGTATTTGACAAAGAGGCACAAAAACATACCGATGTAAGCTTTTTGGCACAAGGAACGCTCTATACCGATGTCATAGAGTCTATCTCCGTCAAAGGACCTTCCAAAACTATCAAATCGCATCACAATGTAGGGGGATTGCCCGATTGGATGAGCTTTGAATTGGTCGAACCGCTAAGAGAAATCTTCAAAGATGAAGTACGAGTTTTAGGCATTGAACTAGGACTTCCTAGAGATATGATAGGTCGCCACCCTTTTCCAGGACCTGGATTGGCGATTCGTGTCATGGGTGAGGTCAATGAGAATGCACTTCATCTCATAAGAGAGTCCGATGCCATCATGCAACAAGAGCTTAAAGCCTCAGGCTACTACGATAAGGTATGGCAAGCTTTTACCGTGTTGCTTAATGTCCAATCGGTGGGCGTAATGGGCGATAATCGAACCTATGACAATACCGTATGCGTTCGTATGGTGGAATCGGTTGATGGTATGACGGCAACCTTTGCTCATATTCCTCATGATGTACTAGAAAATATTAGTCGAAGAATTATCAATGAAATTGATGGCATTAACCGTGTGGTTTACGACATTAGCTCAAAACCTCCTGCAACGATTGAGTGGGAATAGCAGGTTTGTGGAGGCGATGCAAACGATGCAAAAAGCCACCACGCAGACATTGCAAACCCAACCCGAGAAATCAAAACCACGAGGCGTTGATGTTCTCACCGTACTCTTGATACTTTTTGTGATGTCTGCGGGTATCTCTTTGGCTATCATTCAAACCTACATCAACAAAGAGATATACTATGAAAGTCGAGAGATTAGCAAAATTCAAAAAGAGTACAACATCCTCAAAGAGGAAGAGGTGGCTCTCAAAAACAGCATCAATCAACTACGATACGAAAATCTCGTTGTGGATATGATTACCGATATTGACGACAAAGAGGAGTAAACTATGATTCGAGCTTTTGTTACTTTTTCAATGGATAGACCCATTATCAACCATATTCTTTTTCTTTTTATGATGCTTTTGGCTATTTTTGCCTATCAAAACATCCCCAAAGAGATATTTCCCCCCTCTAGTATGGACAAGGTGACCATTACGGGTTCTTATGTGGGTGCAAGTGCCGATGTACTTGATAAGATGGCAGTCAAAAACATCGAAGATGAACTCAAAAGTATCAGTGAGATAGATGAAGTCACCACTACCATTCAAAACGGGATGTTCTATATCGAAAGCTCCATCAAACCCAACAGCGACAATCAAATGGTACTAGGAGAGGTCAAAGATATTATCTCCAATATCAAACGTGACCTCCCCGCCGACATGAACGAACCCGTAGCCAAAATGCTTATTCACGACTTTCCGCTTTTGCTTATTGCTATTTCAGGCGATGGTGTCGATACAAGAGAGCTACTAAAGGTTGCTCAAGATATAAAAAGTCACCTCTCTTCCTACAAAGATTTAAGCTCTATCACTATTCAAGGCGATGCCGATGAGGAGGTGCTTATATCCATCGATGATAAACGCCTTGAGGGGTATGGTCTCTCCAAAAATGCCACTTATCAAGCCCTCTCATCACTAAGCTCTATCTTTCCCATTGGGACGATTGAACAAAAGGGTAAACATCTCTATCTCTCTACTATCAACGGTGAAAAGAGTGCCAAAGCTCTAAGCGATACGCTCATTAGTATCGAAGGAAAACGGGTAAGAGTGGGCGATATTGCAACCATAGAGTACAAACTTAGTGACCCTCAAACCATTTCGCACTTCAACGCTCAAAAAAATATTTCACTTGACATCAAAAAGACAAAAGAGGGTAATGCCATAGCTTTGAGTCGTGAAATTCGTAGCATCATCAAAGAGTACGACAAAAAATATCCCCATCTTGATATTCAAATCTACACCGACACCTCCATTTGGATCAAAAACCGTCTCAATCTCGTCTCTGCCAATATCCTTTTTGGATTGGTTTTGGTCTTTATTGCGTTGTTTTTAAGTGTCAATTCTCGCATTGCCTTTGTGGTGGCGATGGGTGTCCCTGCAAGTTTTATGATAACGCTCTTTACAGCGGATATGATAGGCTACAGTCTCAATATGCTCACTCTTTTGGGAGTTTTAATAGCTCTAGGAATGATTGTCGATGAGGCTATCGTGGTGGCTGAAAATATTCACAGACACTACGAGATGGGCAAAACACCCCGTGAGGCAGCCATTGAAGGGGCAGTGGAGATGTTTCCAGCCGTACTTACCGCTACCCTTACAACGGTTTTTGCCTTTTTGCCTCTACTCATTATGAGCGGTGAGATGGGGGTATTTATGAAAGTTTTGCCTGTCATGATCTCCATAATGCTTCTAAGTTCGCTCTTTGAGGCATTTTTCTTCTTGCCGCTTCACTCCAAAGAACTCTACAGCTTCAATGCCAAAGAGCATCATCAAGAGATTACTCCCTTTTGGGATTTCAATATACGTCTCTACAAAACACTGCTTGGCTATCTTTTGAATCACAAGCGTATCGCATTAGCCGCCATTGTCATTAGCATCATTATGGCTACTGTTGGGGTTTTGAAAATTACCAAATTTCAACTCTTCCCAGAGTTTGACTCTACGCAAATCTATCTAAGCGGCAAAGTCAATATCAACAATGCCCTTGAAGATACTCAAAAGGTTGTCACTACCCTCGAAAAAGAGCTAATCAAACGTCTAGGCAAACAAGAGATTAGCTCTATCACCTCCATTACGGGATTTATGATGAATGCCGATCAAAGCTTCGAGACGGGTAGCAACCTCTTTCATATCTTTATCAATCTACACGAACAAGCCCCTGAGAACTTTTTTGATAAATACATCAACCCCTATCTCTCCATTGAATACGACGATGAGGATATGATACGTCAAAAAAAGGCACAAATTATCGCACAAGAACTCAAAGAGCAAGTGGTTGATGGTTTTGTGGATGCACAAGATGCTCAAGGCAACAAACTCTTTGAGGAACTCAATATCTACGTCCCCCAAACGGGCATTACAGGCTACGATATTGATTTGGGCTTTAGCCACGCCGATACTAACAAAGTCGTAGAGAGCATGGAAAAGGTCAAAGCAAAACTCGCCTCGCTCGATGGCGTTAAAGATATTAGCGACAACGCTCAAGAGGGAACGAGGGAGCTAAAATTGAGAGTCAATGAGTACGGACAACAGTTGGGATTTAGCGAAGCCTATATCGCCAGTACCCTCAAAGGGGTCTTTTTGCAAGGAGAGTATGGCAAGATGTTTGATAGCACAGGACTTATGCGTGTGAAGATTCAAGATAGAGACAAAGATGCTTTTGAAACCCTTGATGCCATTAAGCTCACCACTCCCGATGGAAGTGCTATTGTACGCCTCAAAGAGATTTGCGATTTCTACTATCAAGGGAGCTTTGTCAAGATTTTCAAAGAGGATAGCGAACGGGTGCGTTCCGTTTTTGCCCGTGTCGATGCCCAAAAAATCATTGCCACTCAAGTCATGAGTGAACTGCAACCCATTCTTGATGAGATTCAAAAGAGTGGCGTAAAGGTGATTATTAAAGGCGAGGAGAAAGAGAATCAACGACTTAAAAAAGAGATGAGTCAAGCCGCTATGATTGCTCTATTTTTGATATTTATCTCACTGGTTTGGATGTTTAACTCACTTCTACTTCCCTTGCTTGTCATATCCTCCATTCCGCTCTCTATTGTTGGAGCTTTGGTGGGGGCTAAAATTGTGGGTATCAATCTCACCATGCCAGGAGTTATGGGGCTTATTGGTCTAGCGGGAGTTGTGGTCAATGATGGACTCATTATGATTGATTTTATCAAAGGGAGTAACAATATTCAAGAGATAATCGAAAAAGGTGCTCAACGCTTACGTCCCATACTGCTCACCTCTATTACAACCATTTTAGGACTCTTTACACTGATGTTTTTTGCAAGCGGTCAAGCACTTATTATCCAACCCATGGCAGTCTCTTTGGGATTTGGAATCGCATGGGCAACGGTTTTAAATCTCTACTACATCCCTTTGCTCTATAGCGTCGTCTATAGAGTCAAAACAGAGCCGTAATCGTAGCCTTGGCTTTATGATTTATCCAAATGCTTTTTGAGTTCATCCATAGAGATATTAAGCTTAGAGGCTACTTGATCGATGGATAGATGAAACTCTTTTATCATCATAATAGCCATATTGAGCGTAGTT
>JQIS01000006.1 GCA_000830175.1 Sulfurovum sp. FS08-3
AAAAGTGCATTTTTAAATGCTCAATTGTAATCCATCATCGAACATCCAACATCAATAGGTTTATCTCTCTTTGCGGTGCTGCTAGAGAGAGGGAAATACCTGGCTCCATTTCGAACCCAGAAGTCAAGCCTCTCATCGCCGATGATACTCTACCCGACGGGTACGGAAAAGTAGGTCAGTGCCGTATTGAGAATCTTTCTTTTAAACTTCTTATATTTTTAATAATCAATCAGTCAATCTTTAGACAATCAAGCAACTATCTTTCAATATCTTACTTTTTTACTTATTAACCGCATCTTTTTAACTGTAACTTTGCCACATCTTTTTATTAATATTAGTTTTTATATTTTTAGATATAAACCCCTTAACACGATAGCATCAAATCACATTTTACTACTGATTGCAATATTTTTCTTTGTTCACTTTTTTTTGATGTTACCCACTTCCGAAATGCCATTCTATCTGCATATTTTACAAATACAGAAATGCTTTCTCAAATTCTAAATAAACATTATTGAATCAACCCAATTCTCATTTGTTTCATACTATAATAGTATCACTATATTTATGGGAGTAATCATGAAGATTTTATCTATGGTGTTGTTTTTGAGTGTTGTATGTTACGCTGAGTTGCCCATCCTCCAAACAGGGCAGACCAAAGTTTATAGCAGTGGTGATAACGGTACACACCAAACGGGAGCTAAGCGAAGCTATACGAAGCAAGGTGAGGTGGTGATTGATAACACTACAGGGTTGATGTGGCAAAATGAGCCTTATTCCTCGCAAGAGCAAGAGGCAGAAAAGGCAAATACAGAGCATGGAAAAGTCCTTAAATGGGGAAACGCATTCAAGTATTGTGAAGCGTTGGAGCTTGAGGGGTACAGTGATTGGAGATTGCCTAGCTTAAAAGAGCTAAAATCTCTTGTCGATTATTCACGCACCAACCCCTCGATAGATGATAACGTGTTTAAGGTGATGCCCAACTACTATTGGAGTTCTACTCTTGACGCCTCGGATGATGCTTACGCTTGGGTTGTCTATTTCAACGATGGTTATGACACTTACGGCCCTAAGGACTCTAGTTATTATGTGCGTTGCGTGAGAGGACAATAGATTTGAAAATTTGAAAATTTGAAAAAAAGGAGGCACGATGCTCTATTTTGAGTTGCCTATCTATCGGGACGGGGTTGGTGGTTTATATTGAAATGATTGTGCGTTAGGTTGTAGCCTCGGCTTTAGCCGAGTTTGAGAGACTCAATAACTTTTAAATGTTCGGCTAAAGCCGAACCTACGGATGAACCTACAGTGATGAGTGGAAGTGAGGAGATATGCCAAACTATCGTAGAGTTTTTGCAGAGGGTTATAGCTACTTTTTGACTCTTGTGACCTATCGACGCAATCCTATTTTGATAGAAAACATTGAGCTATTGCGTCTCAGTTTTGCGTATTCTAAAAACAAGTTTGATTATACTATAGATGCCATTGTGGTACTACCTGAACATTTCCACATGGTTATCACACCTAGCAATGCACAAGAGTATCCCAAAATTGTTCAAAATATCAAATACTATTTTTCCAAACATTGCGATAGTCGTTATTATGAGCATCTGATACAATCAACTAGCCGAAACAACGAGCGATACAAACCAATATGGCAAAAGCGATACTACGAACATACGATACGCAATGAGAAGGATTTTAAAATATATTTTGATTATGTTCATTATAATCCTGTTAAACACCATTTGGTTACAAGAGCCAACGATTGGGAGTTTTCCTCTTTTGGAAGATATGTTGAGCAGGGTTGTTATGAGATTGATTGGGGTGATTTTGATGAGAGTATTGATTTTGAGTAGATTTGATTGTAGCCTCGGCTTTAGCCTCGTTTGAAGTATTCAATAAGGTTTAATTGTTCGGCTAAAGCCGAACCTACGGTTGAACCTACAAAAATTATTAAATGTAAAATAATTGTAGCCTCGGCTTTAGCCGAGTTTGAGATATGCAATAGGGTTTAAGTGTTCGGCTAAAGCCGAACCTACGGATGAACTATTTTTTAGAAAAACAAAGGGCATTTAAAAGCAATTTTAAAAGAGATTAAAAGCTATTTATGGGATAATCTAGCATTAAGTTTGCGTGAAGATGTCAAGATTAGGCGAAATCGTGAGGGTTTGGATTTTTTGGGCTATATTGTGCGACCCCATTATGTGCTGGTGCGTAGTCGCGTGGTCAATAACTACAAGCAAAAAAAAGCCAAATATATCGACAAGTATGAGAGCCTAGAGGGTCTAACCAAAGAGGATACAAGGCAGTTTAAAAGTGTCAATGCATCGTTTGTGGGGCATTGTAAACACGCCAATAGCTATAATTTAATCCAAAAGATAGGAGTGATAAAAGACGATGAGAATTATTTTAGGTATTTTAGTCATTTTGAATCTACTTAATGCCGATTTGATACGAGACCATACCAAAGAGGTGGTCGAGGATAGAAGCAATAATTTGGTATGGCAAGACAATAGTGAGGTAAAAACAATCAAAAAAGATTGGCAAGGTGCAATAGCGTACTGCAAAGGTTTGGGCGATGGTTGGCGACTGCCTAGCTTCAATGAACTCTACTCTATCACGGAGCATAGCAAAAAATCTCCTGCTATAAGCAGTGCATTTGAAAATGTTTCTACCGATGATTGGTATTGGAGTTCGACGACTTACGCCTCGGCTGATGCGCACGCTTGGGTTGTCTCTTTCCACAATGGGAATGACGGTTACAACCATGAGGACTCTAGTGATTCTGTGCGTTGCGTGAGAGGACAATCGTTTGAGGATTTGACAAAGACGCAAGGGAGTGATACAGTCTCTAAGGGTAATATTGAAACCTTTACACTCTTTTTGAGACGTAATCTAAACGAAACGGCAACGCATTTGAAAATGACTTACAATGAGCTTAAGCAATACATTTGGGAGACGAAGCGTATGGCACTCGTGATTGGTATCAATGATTATTCGCAAGATAGAAATGGATTTGACTCATTGCCTACATCGGTCAAAGATGCACAAGATATGCACGATTATTTAAAAAATGATTTGAAGTTTGACAAGGTGATACTGCTCATCAATCGCAATGCAACCGTACAAAACATTAATAACGCTATCGATATACTCAATATACTTGCAAATGGAAACGATAGCAACAATGATATAGTTTTTTATTACTCTGGACACGGCGAACAATTCAATGATTCACCGCGTATTGTCCCCTATGATGGCAAAACGCAAAGTGCCAATCTTCCAAAGATGGTTGATATCGTGGGCAATGTCGTTAGGGATCGCTTTAAGCATCGATTGTTTATTTTTGATTCGTGCTATAGTGGGAATATCGACGAAATTTCGTCGGATATTGTCGTGATGAGTCCAGACAAAGAGAGAGAGTTGAAGCAAAAAGTCTCATCTATCACCAAAGAGAATATTGCTACAGCGATGTATTATAATGGTACACATATTTTGACCTCCTCATCGCAAAATCAATTGGCTCAAGCATCGCCTACAAGATGGGGTGGAAACAGTCTGTTTACCCACTATTTACTCAAAGGTATCAAAGAAAAAAGAGCTGATAGTACACCCGATGGAGTCATTACATTGCCTGAGATTTGGAATTATTTACGAGACAATATCAGCCATGAGCAACAAAAACCAGTCTTGAAAGACTACCCGTTTGGTCAAACATGGCGTGGTGAATTTATGTTTTATAAAAAGGAGCAGTAGTGGGAGCTTTTATTGTACTCTCTATCGTAGCATTGATAGGGGCATGGGCGATACGCTTTGGCAATAGGGCGGTATCGATAGGATTGTTTGTTGCGTTGATAGCTGCTGCATTTGGTGTTGTGTATATCCTCTACGGTGATATTGTATCCAAAGGGGTAGAGCTAAGTATTTGGGATAATTTAGGGATGTTTGTCTCAATGCTAACAGGTATGAGTGCCAAATACTTTTTTGATGAGTTTGACAAAGAGGATTATCGCTTTGAGATTCGCAAATTTGTCAAACCTCTTTGGGTTGCGCCGATTGTTTTTTTGGTTACTTATGTACTCATCGATGTGCCAAAACTTCTCTCTATTGGTACACTTACTATCTTGAAGATTTACCTACTCTCTTTTACCAATGGCTTTTTTTGGGCATTTTGGCTTGATAGAGTCAAGAAAAAAGTTGAAAGCAGTGAGTGAGGGGCATATTTGGCTAGGGGTATCAAAGCGTTGATTTTGAGCCGTGTCATTAATTAAATCTTTGTATAATTTGAAAATTTATTTTTAAAGGAGGATGTATGAGGTTTTTGAAATGGCTTATAGCATTGATGACTTTTGGTGTGTTGGTGTGGGGAGCTACCAAAGAGGAGGAGGTTGATGATTGGGACTACAACGCTACGGAGGTAGTTGAAGATAGTTACAATGGAAAAGGGCTAGTGATGCCTGCTGTTGTCTCTTCTGTTGCTCCGGCTCCTATGATGGAAGCCTCTCGTGCGATGAGTAAAACGATTGGTTTTTCGGTGGGGGGTGCTAAAGATACGAATAATTTCTTTGAAAATATCAAAAACGGTTATTTGCCAAAGCTTAGCTCTATTACCTATGAGGGGCAGTTTTACAGCCACTATTTTGATACGGGGATTGGGTTGGGCGAGTGTAAAGTACTCTTTTGTCCCTCTTATTCCAAAGCTGTTGCCAAAAATATCTTCACCGATAAAAATGAATATTATTTAAGCGTAGGGCTTAATTCGGGAGTCAAAGAGAGTGATTTTGCACGCAAAAAGCTCAATTTGGTAGTCGTATTGGATATTTCGGGTTCTATGGGAAGTCGATTTGATAGCTACTACTACGACAATAGAGGCAAAAAGCAACATGCCAACAGTGACAAAAGCAAAATGCAAATCGCCAATCGTAGTATTGTGGAGATGATAAAACACCTCAAAAATGAGGATCGTTTGGGTGTCGTACTCTTCGACGATAGGGCGTACAGTGCCAAGCCCTTGCGTGAAATAGCCAAAAGCAATATGAAGATGATTCAAAAACATATTTTGGATTTGCGTGAAAGAGGAGGTACGAATTGGAGCGAGGGATACGCCAAGGGAGTTGAGCTTTTTTCAAAAGTAGAGCTTAACGATAGGGCTTATGAAAACCGTATTATCTTTATCACCGATGCCATGCCCAATAGCGGAGAGCTAAGCCAAGAGGGGCTTTTTGGTATGGCAAAACGTGCTGCACAAGAGGGAATCTATACTACGTTTATCGGCGTAGGAGTTGATTTTAATAACGATTTGGTGGAGTATGTCTCCAAAACCAAAGGAGCAAACTACTTCTCCATCCACTCCGACAAAGAGTTTAGAAAAGTATTGGCTAGTGAGTTTGAGTATATGGTAACGCCACTTGTATTTGACCTCAAACTTAATCTCAAAAGCTCTGGCTATAAGATTGTTGATGTTTATGGCTCACCCAATGCCAATAAATCAACGGGTACTTTAATGGAGATTGATACTCTCTTCCCCTCTAAAAGCTCCAATGAAAAAGTCAAAGGGGGCGTGGTATTGCTCAAACTTGAAAAAACAAGCAACGCCCAAGATATTGAGCTAGAAGTAAGCTATAAAAACCGTGAGGGCAAAAGCTTTGAGACACGTCAAAGTATCACCTTTGAGGGCAAAGAGGTAAGATACGACAATAGCGGTATCGCCAAAGCGATTTTGGTAAGCAACTACGTCTCATTGATGAAAAATTGGCTACTTGATGCCCGTGCGGGATGCAACGATAAAGTAGAGTATCTTGAACATCAACCCGACTTCACAAAGCGTCACTGTATCTCTAGTCCAGAAAATATGCCCTACTACCCGCATGTGAGTGAGTGGGAGAAAAAATCGTGCAAACTAAGCGTTAGTGAGGGGTATCACAATCTCTTGAGTCTCTTTAGAAAACATTTTGCGACTCAAATGGAGCAGTTGGATGATAAGAGCCTCAAAGAGGAGCTTAAAGTGCTTGATTATCTTATCAAGTCTAGCAAACAAAGCGACGATTGGGAGTTTAAGCAATAAAGCGTAGCAGTCTCTCTATGTAAAGTATCACAATCAAAAAGAGACAAAGCGCAATAAGGCGGTTGTAACTGCGTGTCAAAACCATTGCAACCACCATCAACGAACTCAAAATCATTACACCCAAATCAAAAAGATGCACCGTAAAGTCAAATACAATAGGAGTAGCCAAAGCACTTAATGCTACTACAAGCGTTAGATTGGAGATGGTAGAACCCAAAATATTGGCAATAGCAATCTCAGCTTTGTTGCGATAGACCGCCAAAATAGTAAGTATCAAATCGGGCAGTGCTGTAGCTACGGCTATCATCATAACTCCACTGTGCCATCTATCAAGATGTAGCCTTGTGGCAATATCCGTGACGCTATCGACGCTAAAAATTGCCCCAACGATAAGCAAAGCGACTCCGCCAACCAAAAGAAAAAGTGCCACAGGAAGCGTAAGGGCGTTTTGAAGTATCTCTTGCAAAAACTCTCCACGTTTTTTGTGTCTATCTTCAAAGAGAGAAAGAATGTAAAAACCCGTCAATGCCAAAAGCACAAAGGCATCAAAATAGCCAATTGCACTATCGCTAATGACCAAAACAAAGAGTATAAGCGTTGCCAAAAGCCAC
The DNA here is from genome assembly GCA_000830175.1 of Sulfurovum sp. FS08-3. Lineage (GTDB taxonomy): Bacteria > Campylobacterota > Campylobacteria > Campylobacterales > Sulfurovaceae > FS08-3. The sequence goes on from JQIS01000006.1 coordinate 6,676, forward strand.
AAAGCATCTTTTTTGAAAAAATCTCGCTCAATCTTAGTGGATTTTGAAAAGACAAAGATAGAGCCAAAAATGAGTGTAACATTTAAAATCGAACTGCCAATCAGTGTTGCCATTGCCATCTCTACTTTGCCTTGCGTGTTGGCACTTAGGGCTATGCTCATCTCTGGTAGGGATGTACCCAATGCTACCAAAAATGCCCCTACGACAAAATGTGACGCATTGAGCCTTAGTGCCAAAGCATTGGAAGAGCGTATGACCATATCGGCTCCTGCAATCAAAATAGCAATGGAGATAACAAAAATCAAAAAATCCATCTACTCCTCCGTACGTACTATCAAAGAGTTGGGCAATCCAAATTGCTCTATTAACGCCTCCTCTTTGGCTCTCATCTCTCCATTATCTATCTCGTGATCATAGCCTAGTAGATGCAAAACTCCGTGGATAAAGAGCAAGGCTATCTCATCTTGAAGCGAGTGTCCTAATGTTTGAGCTACCTCTTGAGCTGTCTCAATACTTATCACGACACTTCCTAGGGGCATAAAATCAAAGTCTCTCACCAACGGGAAGCTTAATACATCGGTGGGTTTATCTATCCCTCTATGCTCCAAATTGAGTAGGGCAATAGTGGGGTTGTCGCATAAAACAAGCTCTACTTCTGCGGCGCTTAGGTTCTCTAGTAGCTCTTCCAAAACATCAATGTTTACATTATTATGGGTTTGATTATCTAAAGTTATCATAAATAAAATAGTAGCACAATATAGTTTTAAAGTAGTTTATGATGGGATTTTGAAGCCAATATTGAGAGAAAATAATATTTATGAAGTAAGATAAAATATAATAAAAAATAGTATAATTTCAATCTCAAGGCTTTGCCTTAAACTTTATCTTAAAGGATTTATACTATGGATTATGCACTTAATAGGTCTCGTTTATCGGCAGTAGTTGCCAGTTTACTCATAGGATGTGGCGGAGGTGGTTCTTCTCCTGTTGCTGTACCCGATACTAATAATACAACGCCAAATACTGTTGAACAAAATACAACGCAAGAACTCAAAATAGATGAGCAAAATACAACGCAAGACCCAACAACGGGTACTTTAGATCCCATTAAGTTACCCGATGCCCCAAAAAATGGCGAGGGCAAAAAGCTATTGGCTATCTATATGATTGGTTCGGATTTGGAGAGCGATGGCGGAGCGGGTACGAACGATTTTCATGAGCTTGTCGCTGGGTACAATACGCTGACGCAAGAGCAAAAAGATTCGTTAGATATTGCCGTAGCCTTTGGCGGTGCAAACAAAGAGGGTTGGAAAGGGATGAAGATTGCCACTATGGAACAAATCATCAAAGATGCCAACGATGGAGTATTTGGTAACAGTGATGACTATATCTATACAGCCAATGAAGCCAATATGGGGCATAAAGATACGGTGGCTTTCTTTTTAAATTACCTTAAATCCAACTTCGGTTCACATTCAAATAAGTTTTTGGATATGTGGGATCACGGTGCTGGATACGGAGAGTTTGTAGGTCCTGATGAAAATCACAACTCCGTGCTTCATACTGCCGATGCCAAGGAGGCATTTAGTGCTGTTGGGCTTAAGTTTGATCTTATAGGATTTGATACCTGCCTTAATGGCACACTCGAAGTAGCCAATCTTTCAAAAGATTTTGCATCCTATCTTGTGGCTTCGCAGGAGCTTGAACCTGGTCACGGTTGGAACTACAAAGATGTTGTAGAGAAATTCGCAACCGCCCCCGATTCGATTACTTTTGGAAAAAATCTTGTCGATAGTTTCCTTGATACCGATGGGCATGTGGAAAACAGAACACTTTCGCTTGTGGATCTTTCAAAATACAGTACGCTAGAGGCAAGTATCAACAAATTGGCGGATGCACTTAAAAGTGTAGATAATGATGATGAACTCAAAAAGGCTTTTATTCCTGCGGTTACCAATGCAAGAGGATTTAATGAAGATAAAGAGGATAATACCATTAAAGATACGATGGATGTGCAGCACTTTGCTACACTGCTTAAAGCAAATCTCTATCAAAACAACAACACCCAACATATAGCTTATGCTTTGAGTACCGATGTCATTAACGCTACTACAAATTATGTACTCCACTCACGAGAAGATGGCACAAGACCCAATAGCTATGGTGTCGCAGTATTTTCTATCAATAGCAACAACTACCAATCGTACGGGGAGCGTGAACGACTCTCTCAAAGCTGGTATAACGTCATTTATGCTTATGCCAATATGGGTAAATCCGATACTACTAATCCAACCCTTGTCGATGAATCGGCTCAAACAACCATTGATATGGATAGTCTCGAAAAAGAGTATCGCCAACTCTGTAGCGATTATCTCAATTTGGAACTCGAAGATGGAACAGCTTTGCAAAGCGAACAAGAGTGTTTGGCTCTCTATGGTTTGGAGCCTTTGAGTAGTGGGAAATACAGAGGTGTAGGCACAAACTTATTTAGTGGAGAGAGCAATGCCTTCATCAACAAAAATAGCAAAAGTAAACTACGAAGCACTACACCAACTATGAGTGTAACGACAGCAACTTTTAGCGATGAAAATATGAAAAACGTTCGTACTATTTATGGGAATATACTAAATGGTTCATTTTTGGCTACGGCTATCATAGAAGCCAAACCTATGCTTGATCAAAATGGTACAGCACAAACCTATTTCACGCCTATATGGAATCAAAAGTGGTACACATTTATCTATGAAGAGGGCAAACAAAGCGTATGGATGCCACTTATGTTTAAAGAGAGACACGCCAATGGTAATGTGATCTATGAAGCCGAGATTGACTATATTAGCTCCAAAAAAGATTATACCAATCACCCAGAAAGCGAGAAGTTTGACCTTGCAAGATTGGAGATTACGGTTAATTCCAACAATGAACTTGTATCGCACAACATCAAGCCTTATACTATCGAAGAGAACAATGGTACTCAACGATTTGTTTTTGCCAAGACGGTTGGAGAGCTTAAAGTTGGCGATCAGGTACGATTCTACTCACAAGCATTTGATATGGCACAAGATGAAGCATTTTTTAATCAAGAGGGTGATTTTGTAACGCTATCCAAAGCATTTAATCTTCAAGTTGAAGAGCTAGAGTTTGAAGATGACAACGCAAGCACATTGGATTACTATTATGTCATGGTAGCTCAAGATATTAATGGCAATATGGCATTTAGTGCCTTGCAAAAAGCACAAAAAGATAGCAACTAGTTGCAATATGAGGTTTTTGCCTCATATAATATATTGGTAAGCAAAGTCAATGAGCTACAAACTCTCATAGACTCTTTTTAGCTCTTGATAGAGTTCATCGGGCTTGATTTGGGGGGCGGTTTGCAATAGATTGTGCATGACCTCATTATCTTCAAGTCCATTCCATACTTTGATATACTCACCGCTTTTGTAGCCGTGGTCTTGACGAAATTGATTGAGAATATTTTTACCAACATAGAGTTGATAGAGACGCTCCAAATTGAGTCCGACCCCACTGGCTATTACAAAAAATTTCTCTATAATCTTCAATGAACTTTTGTGGGCAAAGATAGCCCGAAGCATATCTTCAATGGCAACGATAATCTCTTTGTGATGGCTATTGATAGTTTGTGTCTCCACAAAAAGAGAGTAGCTCTCTAGTTTTTGAATTTGATTGGACAAAAAGCCTGTATCGCCTCGTACGTTGATTTTGAAATCCTCCAACGCCAAACTCATAACAAAGTGCCAAATATCAACCACTTCAATTTGTGCATTCTCTGTATTGGCTGGAGCATCAATGCTCTTCCAGTGTTTCCACGGATAGCAATCAATAAGTTCACAACTCTCCATATAGATACATCGTCGCCAATTAATCTCTTTGGCGTTTTTGGTGATACCGCTCTCCCAACCTTTGCCGTTGGTTGCATCGTTGAGTTGTTGTTGAAGTTGGAGCATTTGGTGGATGGGATTCATCGTAAAAACCTTTTAATTATGTATTAATGACACCACTGTTTTCGACAAGGTATTCCATCTCCATCTCCATCCATTTTGGTATTGGGACAGTTTTGGATATAAAATGTAGCCTCTTGGCAAGAACTCATTTGCGAACACCACACTTTGCCTTCGCAACGAAACTTTTGTGTGGGTTTTGGGATAGGTTTACTATCTGTTACAATAATATGGTTATGCACCTTATTAATGTAGGGTGAATTTGTTGGTTCTTTTGATTCTAGCATTGCTTGCTTGATACTCGTTATAATATAAGATAAATCATTGGATTTTGTATCATATGGCAAATACATTGATTTTAAAAATAGAAACAAAATCAAAATAGCAATGGCAAAGAAAAATAATTTTAGTTTAGAACCCTTTTGATTGCTAGAACTGTTTCTGCGATTAGAATTTATCCGTACAATGTTACGAGAGCCTACTGGAGGTACTCGCATCTTGGGGATGGGTTTATACTCATTGAGTTTTGCAATTGTTTTGATAGCCAGATTTTCATACGATTTAAGATTGTTGAGTTTAAAATCATGCTCGTGCATTGACTTATTTCTCATGGTTGCCAAATAGCGTAAATCTTTAATAAAAGCTGCATCAAAATGTTTTTGAATAGAATCAATATATTGATGAAGCCCATTACCATCAACCTTAAATTTACTTTTGATAATGGTCTCTATTTCACGAGTATAGTGTATGATTTGTGCTAGCTCTTCTTTGTTGCTCATTCCTTCCTCGACTACCTAAAGGTCGTCCCACCATCAACGACTATCGTTTGACCCGTAATCCAACTTGCCTCATCGGTACAAAGGAAATAGACCGCCCCTGCAATATCTTGAGGTTGTCCCATTCGGTTTACGGCGGAACGTGCGATGGTTTCGGCTTTGACCTCTTCGTAATTGACAAAAGCTTTGAGTGCATCGGTATCGATAGGACCACCGCTTACGGCATTGACTCGGATATTCAACTCTCCTAGTTCCACCGCTGCGTAACGACTCATCGCTTCAACGGCAGCTTTGTTAGTACCGTGTCCTGCGTAGTTGTCGATGTAGATAAGGTTTCCTGTTGAACTCATCGTTACAATCGCTCCGCCGCCTACTTTTTCCATTCGCTTGGCTGCCTCTTGAGAGCCTACTACAAAGGCATTGACGGTAGCGGTGTAGATGTTGTTGAGTCCACGAGGCTTAAGACGCATAAATTTGCCGTATCCTCCTACGACGGGACGACCGTAAATCATCGCATTGGAGACAAAAAAATCGACACGATCAAAATCTTGATCAATAGCACCAAAGAGCGGTTTAAACTCATCGGGTTCGAGAATATTGAGAGGATAAGCGACGGCTTTGATACCAAACTCCTCACTCCACTCTATGGCCAATGCCTCGGCTTTCTCTTTGCTACTATTATAGGTAAAGGCGACATTGACACCCTCACTGGCAAATTTTCGTGCAATTGCTGCTCCAATTCCCTTGGTCGCTCCTGTAATAACGACTACTTTTCCTCTATTTGACATACTTACACTCCTACAATTTTATAATTTTTCATGACCAACTCAATACGTTTCATATTGGCACTATTAGGTGCAACCAACGGTAAACGATACTCCAACGTCTCAATGAGTCCTGCTATGTACATCGCTGCTTTGATGGGCATAGGGTTGCTTTCACAAAAGAGTACTTTGTTGATGGGATAGAGTTCGTCATTGAGTTTTTTGGAAGCTTGGAAATTCCCCGCAAGAGCCTCATGCACCAATTTGGATTTAATATCGGGCAATAGATTGGCTGTTACGGATGTAATCCCTGCTCCACCTGTCGAAAGAATCGCATAATCAATCGCATCATCGCCTGAAAAGACTTTGAGTTCAGGGCGACGTGAAAGCAACTCAATGCTGCGTTCAATCGAACCCGTAGCCTCTTTGATACCGTAGATATTGTGCACATCATCAAAGAGGCGTATAACCGTATCGGCAGCAATATCGACACCTGTACGCCCTGGCACGTTGTAGAGCATAACGGGTATTTCGACGCTATTGGCTATGGCTTTGTAGTGCTGATAAAGCCCCTCTTGGGAGGGTTTGTTGTAGTAGGGAGAGACTGAAAATATCGCATCTACTCCTGCTTTTTGCGCGTGTTTGGCAATATCAATGGCTTCATGCGTAGCGTTACTCCCTGCCCCTGCCAATACCTTGACGTGGGTACCTCGTGTCACTTCGACGGCTATTTCAATGCATCGTTTGTGTTCACCGTGGCTTAGTGTTGCACTCTCACCTGTCGTTCCCACTGGGCAGATTGCATCAATGCCGTTGTGGATTTGTCTTTGGATAAGTTTGGCGTAAGTCGCCTCATCCAATTGACCGTTTTTAAAGGGTGTAATGAGTGCTGTCGTTGCACCTGTTACATAATTCATTATTTAGCGCTCCTAACTATTACTGTGGTGGATATGTTGTTGTCAAAATATTTTTTGGCAATCTCTTGAATATCTGTGAGCGTAATTTTATCCAATTTATCTTCATATTCAAGTAAAGGTTTGATATTGCCTCGCACCAAATACTTTCCAAAGAGCGAAACAACATCGCTTGAACGCTCCAACGAATAGACAAAATCGGCCTTGGTATTGACTTTGACCTTGTCAAGCTCCTCTTGCGTAATGCTCCCCTCTTTGATGGCTTGGATTTGAGCCAAAATCTCTTGCTCTACTGCTTCGGCTTTTACCCCTGGATTGCACACCGCAAAAAACAAAAAAACTCCATCATGCGTCATCTCCATTTGGTAGCCATAGATTTGATTGACCATGTTTTTTTCGTTTACAAGCTTTTGGTAGAGACGACTGCTCTTTCCTCTTGAAGCGATTTCGGTAATAGCGCTTAGCCCCACTTGATCGGAGTGTTCAAAGTTGGGAATGGGATAGGCAATGGCGAGTAGGTCTAGGGTATTGCCCTCTTTGTGCAAAATCGCCCGTTTGGCACCATCAATTGCGGGTTCTTTCATGTGGTTGCGTACAATGGTGCTGGGTTTTTTCTCTCCAAAGTGTTTTTGTGCCTCTGCAAATACGCTATTTTGGTCAATATCACCTGCTACTATCAAAATTGCGTTGTTGGGTGAGTAGTATCGCTCATAAAAAGCTCGAATATCTTCGATTTTCCAATTGAGAATATCATCCATAAACCCAATAGGTGTCCAGTGGTAGGAGTGGTAGTCGTAGTGGATATTAAAAAGTCTAAAATAGAGATAGCCAATAGGGTCATTGTCGGTTCGCCATTTTCGCTCTTCGGCAACCACGTTGCGTTCACGTTGAAACTCCTCATTGTTGAGGTTTAGATTGCTCATAAGTTCAGAGAGTAGCTCCAGATTTTTGGAGAGATTTTGAGCGGTGGAGTTGATGTAGTAGTGGGTATAGTCAAATCCTGTAGCGGCGTTGTTTTGCGCTCCGTAGCCTTTGATAATCTCATCAAACTCTCCCTCTTTGAGGTTTTTGGTTGATTTGAAACTTAAGTGTTCTAGCATATGGGCTATCCCGCTGTTTCCCATTACTTCATCTTTGCTGCCTACTTTGTAATAGACATCGGTAGTAATAACCCCTGAGTTGTTTTTCATCGGTATTGCAACCACCTCCAAACCATTCTCTAACGTTTTGGTATAATATTTTGGCAACGAATTGGCCATAATTGCTCCTGTTAATAATAATAGTGTCCATAATTTAATCATTTTGTCTATCTGCTCCTATTGCTTCTTGAATAGTGTTGTATCCATCTTCTTTGAGAAGTATCAATAGCCCATCATTAATATCTTTAATAAGTTGGGGCCCCTCGTAGATAAGCATCGAATAGATTTGTATCAGTGATGCTCCTGCTTTGATACGTCGATAGGCTTCGAGTGCGTTATCGATCCCACCTACCGAAATGAGAACCGTTTTGCCCCAATAGACTTTGGCAATGGCTTCAAAGAGTTCAAAACTTTTTTGCGTCAAAAGTTTGCCTGAAATGCCCCCAAAATCTTTGGCGTTGGGAGTAAGGGTATAATCAACCGTTGTATTGGTAGCGATAATACCACTCGCTCCCGCCCCAATGGCTACACCGCAAAGATGGATAGCATCTTGCCTCTCCATATCGGGTGCGATTTTGAGAAAAACAGGTTTGGTGGTAATGGTTTTTGCCATGGTAAAAAGTTGGGTAATAAACTGCTCATTTTGCAAATCTCTCAATCCTGGCGTATTGGGCGAGGAGATATTGATGACCAAATAGCTCGCATAGCTCTCAAATACCTCCAATAGATACTCGTAATCGCTTAAAGCTTCCTCTTGGGGCGTGGTTTTGTTTTTGCCGATATTTATCCCGATGGGATAGCCCTCACACGCACGATTTTGCACCTTTTTGAGCATAAATTCACCGCCACGATTGTTAAAGCCCATAGCGTTTTGAATCGATTGCTCCTCTTTGAGTCGAAAGAGTCTGGGTTTGGCATTGCCCTCTTGGGGACGAGGGGTAATCGTACCAATCTCGCTGTATCCAAACCCCAAAGCCACGACGGAATCGATATACTCCCCATCTTTATCAAACCCCGCTGCTAATCCTACGGGATTTTTAAATGCAATACCTAAGATATTTTGGTGCAAAGCGGCATCATGGACAAAATAGTTTTTTTTGTAATATTTAAGCAAAGGAGGGCAAAACGAGAGCATTTTGAGTCCTAAACCTGCAATTTTGTGTGCTTTTTCAGGTTCAAACCAAAACAAAATGCTTTTAAAAAAGTCGTACGATAACACATATTCTCCTATTTGGCTTTAGTTTTAAAAAATGTAAATATTATAGCAAAATTTTAGTCATAGGATGCTTTTATCTTAATGGTTACTACTCAATCCCATTTTTCCTCTCGTTTCTAAGCTCTTGAGTTTCTGAAATAACTGTAGGGTGTCAATTTATTCTATGATTTGCTCTTAAATCATTAAGTGTTTAGTGATAAATTTTAGCTAATATTATGTGTTTACATTTAATTCAAAATGGAGAAAATCGGTGCACGGAAAAAATATGGAAAATATAAAAATAGAAACGGAAAAAATACTCAATCAAGTAGTACAACAGATAAAGAATGTTTCAACAAATGTACAATATAAAGACGCTACTAGACATTTGTCACTGTTAGAAGGTGAATTGGACAAATTGAAAGAATTGGAGTTTATTGTTGCTATGGTGGGGACAATGAAAGCGGGTAAATCTACGACAATCAATGCAATTGTCGGACAAGAAATTTTACCTCACCGAGTTGAGGCTATGACGACTTTGCCAACTCGTGTTACACATAAATTAGGTCAAAAAAAACCTTGTTTGCTTTTGACAAAAAAAGATACTTTTAACGAATTGATAAAAGAGATAAAAACAAAAATATCCGATGGTTATGATATTGAAAGTTCAAGTTTTGATTATGGAAAACAAACTATTGAAATTATCAAAAATGGTCAGTTTCTATTCAAGGATAGATATGAAGGAAAAGAAGAGATATTTAGTACGCTAAAACTCATCAATGACCTTATGAGGATAGCAAAAGAAGCCAGTATCAAGCCACCCTATGGAGAGTTTCAAGCCATTAATGATTTCCCAAGCATAGAAGTGGAGTTTTATTATTTGAAGGATAAAGAAGCTTTGAAAGATGCCAAGTTTTCTCTTTTGGATACTCCTGGACCCAATGAATATGGACAATCTGAGTATTTAAAGGAAATTTCTAAAAAGCTAACAGAACAAGCATCGGCTGTAATGTTGATTGTAGATTTCACACAAATAAGTGGTGAGAGTACCGAAGAGACAAAACGACAGGTTTTGGACGCATTGCAATATATTGGCGAAAATAAAGTATCAATACTCCTCAATAAGTTTGATGAAGATCGCAAACAGAGCAATGAGAAAGGATACGATAAGGCTAAAAAAGATTTTGCCGACAAATTTATAGTAGGAAAGATAAGCAGTGATAATGTTTTTCCTGTTTCATCAAGAGAAGCATTTTATGCCAATTTGGGATTGAGTGAATTAGCCATAAATAATAGATTGAGTGAGAATCTCGTATGGCTTAAAGAATTTGGACAAATAATTATTGGGCGTAACTGGAAAAGGGATATTGACGATAATAACGAAGTTCGAGAGTGTTGTAATAAAGCATATAGTGATTCATATTTTGAAGAGCCAATGAAAAATATCATAAATCTATCATACGATAGAGCACAACTAGGTTCTATAGAATCCGCTCTTCAGACTTTAGAAGGTGTGACACAAGATATAAAAAATATATTTCATACCAGTATGGACTCTTTGACCATAACTATAGATGAGCTAAAAAAACAAATTGTTATTATTAGGAACGAGACATCAAAAATTGAAGCAATATCTAAAAAAATAGACGATACTTCACAAGAAGAATTAGGACAAATAGAATCCCTTATAGATGATGTGATGGAAAAAAAACTAAAGGAGTTTCTTAGTCATCTCGAAACAAAATTTAGCAATGAAGAGGAGAAACTAAAAGAACAATCAACTCAAAATCAAACCAAAGTTATAGAAAAAAGGCATGAAGAAAAATGGGTTTTATTTGGGTTTAGGCTTCGTCAAAAAGCTTTGAAACAGAAAAAGGAAGAAGTATCAAAGAAAATTAATGAGTATTTTAAAACATTGGCAAGAGAAGGTAAAGTTCAATTTGAAGATCAACAAGATAAAAATGATTTTATTGAGATTATTGGAGAATTGAGCAATGATGAGTTGAATGCGTTTTTGTATGAATTAGAAAAATTAACACTTGAGAATATCGAACTAACAATAAAGCAGTTAAATAAATTGATTGACGAGGAACTCAAAGATATTATTGATGAAATCAAATCTAACTTGGGAGAAAATGTATTAATAAATATCCCAAATATAAAAATAGAAAATGAAAATAATTTTGAAAAGGTATCTTTGGAAGATACAGTGAGAGTTGATAAAAAAATTGAGAATATAGATCAAGGAGGATTTTGGGGTAGCCTCAAAAGAAAAATTGACTTTTTTGGTAATAAATGGGGAATAGATGAAAGAGAAAAAAATATATTTGTTGTTTCCAAAGAGGAAATAATGGGAAAAATAAAATCTGCTAGTAGTGCGTTAAAAGAAAGAATTCATGAAGATATAAAAATACAGTATAAGGCAGATATTGAAACGCCAATTAATGATAGTATTGATAAGTTGATTGGGGAGATAGAAAAGCTTAGAGAATTGAAAGAAGACATTCTACGGAAGCGTCAAAAGGATGAACTTAACATAGAAAATGAACTATCGTCAGCGAAGAAAGAGCTAGAGTTTATAGAAAAAATTGGGACTAGAATCAAGATTGTAAATGAAGTTATGGGAGAATTAAATGGATAAATATAAAGTTATCAAACAACTTGAAATTGATATTAGTAGGGAAGATTTTGAAAGCATAGATAAAAACCATCCCCATATCACTGAAAAATTGATTGTGGATGCCATTAACGGTGTCAAGGTCGTAGCCAATGACCTGAATGAAACCGCTCGCACCAAAGAGAAGGGAGTGGGTAGAATATGGGATAGCGTGAGTGGCAGTGCAAAAACAAGACAAAATCTCATCAATGAAAATCTCATAGAAGGATTGAGTGCGGTGACCATATGGCTAGGGGATCATGATCGTCATATAGGTCGTATTGATAAGCGTATCAAAGTTATTGCTGAGAAGCTTTACAATACACAAGATGAAATTTTTAAATTTTATGAAGAGCATAAAGAGTTAAAAATGGATGTAGAGAAACTCAAGGAGTGTTTGAGTGCATTCAAAAAAGAATCTGACGATAGATTCAATGTATTAGAACATAGACTAACTAAAGTTGAGGCACATCAACACATAGATAGAGAAATAGAAAAAATAAATACTCTTAGAATGGCTACGGAGATTGAGATTTTTACTATCTTGGATAATTTGGCGAGTGGGGAGGCAGGTTACTATTATGCCAAGGAACAAAACGAGAAGAATAAAGTTGAATTACTAGGGTACATCAAAAACAAAATAAAAGGTAAGATTAATCGAAATCAGCATAATCAATTCATTGATTATAGACAGCTCAATCAAGAAATCAACAAACTTCCCCCATCAGAACAAAAAGCTATCAGCTTCATAGGGAGTCAATATAGTAGCTTTGCCAACAATAACCCGTTGTATGAAATATCTGATATGATTAAAATCATAGCAACTTCTAAGCCTGAGGAATTGGAAAGCAACATCAATATACATCCAAATATTAGAACATTTATGACACTAGAGTCATATATAGATGAAGCAACAAAAGAACTTTTGAATCTCTAAAAGGAAAATCATGCAAAAGAAAAAATTAGGAATCGTCCTCTCGGGTGGAGGTGCAAAAGGTGCGTATGAGGTAGGTTTTTTGAAAGCTCTCAGTGAGTTTGGTATCCAACCCCACGCCGTGTCTGGTGCAAGTATCGGGGCATTGAACGGAGCGATATATGCTGCATTGGGAGATACGACAAAAAGTGCTTTGATTCTTGAAAAGCTTTGGAATGACCTCGCTCATACAGATACTTTGAAATTGGATACTGAAAAAGTTATCAAAAATATTGTTGATGTGTTGACATATTTTTCACCGATGCCAGTTTCGAGACTTACAAAGGTGGTAATGACTGCCATGAAAGCAGGGAAGAGTCAAGAGGGTTTATTGAGTCAGATTCCCATGATCGATAGATTAAAACAATATGCCTGTGTTGAAGAACTCAAGAAGGGTCTGCCTTTTTATGTAGGGATGACGAAATCACATGGGAATCTTCAAGATGTTGCAAATTACTTTGAACTCGGGAAAGAGGAAGTGGTTTTTAAAAAAATTCAAAATCTCAAAGATGAAGAGATACACAAAGCTATCATGGCATCAGCCGCATTGCCAATACTCTTTGACGGTTTAGAAATTGAGGGTGAAATATACCGTGATGGTTGTTTGGGTTCAACCGAAAATCAATGGGGTAATACGCCAGCTAAACCACTTGTTACAGATGAAAAATGTACACATTTGATTGTGTGTCATTTGGGTAACGGTAGTTTTTTTTGATCGCCATAATCCATTGTTTAAAGATGTTACTATTATAGAAATTCGACCAAAACATGGTACTTTTTCATCAGAACTCGATGCATTAATGTTTCAAGCTAGTAAGATTGGTGACTGGATGGAACAAGGATATGAAGATACAAAGCGTATAGTTGGAGATACCTTTGATGCTTTGGATGCCGTATCTCAAAGAATATCGAGTGAGATTCAAGCAGAACAATCTATAGACAAGCTCAAAAAAAGACAATTTAAACTCGTGTAAATCAAAGGAATCCTCATAATTGTAGCTCCGCAACTTTTCAAACTCACCTGTCCTAAGGTTATTTGAAAATAGTCGAACCAAACAGCGGAATGTATATTTACTCTTTCCTCTATCACTATTTTAAACATTGTTATGTCACACTCTCGGAAGAGGTGGAATAAGGAAGAGTTACAAATTGATAAAGTTTTTAAGTATCTTCAATCCATTGTCGTGGGATTTTTCGGGGTGGGGTTGGATGCCGTAAACATTCTCTCTATTGACTGCGGCGATAAACTCATAGCCGTAAAAGCTTTTGCCAATGACAAATTTATCATCGCAAAGCGCATGAAACGAGTGAACAAAATAGAGATAGGGATCGTTTAGACCCTTAAAGAGCGGGGTGTCGTGCGTCACAAAAAGCTCATTCCAACCCATGTGCGGTACTTTTAGGGGGTGGTTAAATTGGGTTTTATCAAAGGCAACAATCTCCCCCTCAATAAGCCCCAATCCTTTGTGTTCTCCAAACTCACGGCTTGTATCAAAAAGCAGCTGCATTCCCAAACAAATACCCAAAATGGGCTTACCGCTTTGGGCGTACTCTATTATTGCCTCGTTCATACCGTTACGATTGAGATGCTCCATGGCATCGCCAAAAGCCCCCACGCCTGGCAAAAGTAGCTTGTCGTAAGCTTGGAGTTTGTCGGGATTTGATTCTATGTTGGTTTTGCTTCCTAGCTTATCAAAGGCATTTTGCACCGAGGCCAAATTGCCCATATTGTAATCAACAATACCAATCATGCCATATACTTCTCAAGTACTTTGGGGATAGCAATACCCCCCTCTTGGTTTTGAAAATTCTCCATAATAGCAATAATCGTACGCCCTACCGCTAAAGCTGAGCCGTTGAGAGTATGCACAAAGGAGTTTTTATCTCCATCTTTGAAGCGAATTTTTGCTCTTCTTGCTTGAAAATCACGCACATTGGAGATAGAACTAATCTCACGGTATTGGTTTTGCCCTGGTAGCCACACCTCTATATCAATCGTACGAGCCGCTGAAAAGCCCAAATCTCCACCGCAAAGCTCTACGATACGATGGGGTAATTCAAGTAAGGTCAAAAGCTCCGAAGCATTGGCAACCATCATTTCAAAGATCGCATCGGATTGGTCTGGGTGGGTGAGGGCTACCATTTCGACTTTGCTAAATTGGTGTTGGCGTATCATTCCTCTGGTGTCTCTTCCCGCACTTCCTGCCTCTTTTCTAAAGCAAGGACTGTAGGCAGTGTAGAGAAGGGGGAGTTGGCTTGGCGATACAATCTCATCGTGGTGCAAATTGGTAAGCGGCACTTCGGAGGTGGGAATCAAAAACAGCTCTTCGCCCTCAATCTTGAAAAGATCCTCTTCAAATTTTGGCAATTGTCCTGTGCCTTGAAGCATCGCACGGTTGTTGATAAAAGGGATACTTACCTCTTCAAAACCTTTGGTGCGATTGTGATCCAAAAAGAAACCAATTAAAGCACGTTCAAGCCTAGCCGCCTCTCCTTTGAGGACACTGAAACGACTTTTGACCAATTTCACACCTCGCTCAAAATCGATCCAACCGTTGAGTTCGCTTAGTTCCCAATGCTCTTTGGGTTTAAAATCAAAGGTTTTGGGAGTGAGTACCCTTTTGATTTCGACATTGTCGTTTTCATCAACTCCATCGGGTACTTTTGCATCGGGAAAGTTGGGAATGACCAAAGCTCTATTTTGCAACGCCTCATCGGCTTGGCGTGCTTTTTCTTGCAACGCAACAAGAAGCTCTTTGTTGGCATCGACTTTGGCTTTAAGATCCGTTGTATCTTTGCCCTCTTTTTTATAGACTCCAAAGAGTTTGGACATCTCATTTTGGTTGGCTTTTGCCTCTTCAAACTGGGCGTTTGCCTCTTTGAGGGCTATAAAAAGCTGATGGAGTTGCTCAAGCGTATCGCTACTGACTCCCTTTTTGATAAGCAAAGCTGTAGCTTCATCGTAGTTTTTTTGCAGATATTTCAAATCAATCATTATTTGTACCTAAATTTTTTTGAAATTATAGTAAAAAGTGTTGGAGAGATGGATTAAAGTGACAAAAAGGGGAGGAGTAAACCCCTTTTTGTGCTATTCAAATTCGGTAGATACATTAATACGTGTGATATTAAAAGTACAATCTTTATCCGCAGGTGCGGTTAATTTGAAGCTGATAAAAGCCGCTCCATACTCTGCGATACAAGCTCTTGCATCGTAGTCGTTTGAAGTCCCTATAATCTCATAACCGCACGTTGAACCTGCCTCAATACCCCAACCAAAGTGTGCATTGCGATAAAATTCAGGTACTTTTTCGTGCCATATCGAGAAACCAACATTTGCTGTCTCACCTTTGGGTACTGTGTAGCCATCGGTTGGTTCGGAGTAGAGTCCGTTTCCTCTGAGAGTTACCTTTTTGGCTTCACCAATTCGTGTGGTTTGATCGGTATCGGCTTGATAGCCTGTGAGATTGACCCAAAGCATAATATCTTTGCCTGTGAGGTGATAATCGTAGCCAAAAGTAACAATTGCCGTCCCCTCACTATCAAGCGTAGAGCCGTTGCTATCGACTTGGGCATAACCAATGTATTCGCTACCATCACTGCGGCAAGGGTCTTGTCGGTAGTTGTGACCAATGGCGTAAAAGAGTTCACTGCGTTTTGCTCCCAAATAGGTATCTTGCAACTCCAATACTTCGTTGCTTAGACGACTAAAGTCCCATTTGCCCAATGCCTCATAAGCGTATCCCTCTCCAAAGAGTACCAATTTATCGTTGGATTCATCAACGTATTGAAAACGATTTTGACCGTCCACTGGCACACTAAAAGTAGCCAAACCTCCACCCAAAGGATTGATTGTCCCTTTTTGGGTATCGTTTTTGGCGATGTAGAGTCGTTTGGTTGAGTCTGTCTCAATGGCACTAGGAGCTGAACCATCTACGGCGTATCCCACAATCGCTCCTGTGGCTACTCCAGGTGAGGTATTGACTTTGTTGTTGTAGGCATCGGTAGCTGAAACGGCGTAACGTTCAATGTACTTTCCTCTTGCTTCATCGTGTTCTACTCCCACATAAGAGATACTCATAGCTGTGGGAGGTCCCGAATAGACGGTGACATTGACGGTTTGTTCAAGCGTTCGAGTCACTCCGTTGGCATCGACAAAGGTGGCAACGACACGCAAAGGAATAAGCCCCGATTTGGTATTGGTTTTGACGTTAAAAGTAATTGGATTTTCATTTGTAAGGGTTAGCGTTGAATACTCTTGCCCGTTTGAAATCAATTTTCCAATAAAAATATTTTGAATTGCTATCTCAAAACTTGTCATACTTGCTTTGGCTACATCATTACCTGCATCATCTTTGACCACGATTGAAAAAGATTTCTCTTGATTGGGAATACCCATCGTAAATTTATTATCTTCCGATGAAATTTCTACAGTATAGTTGATAGGCACATAATCGGAGGTAGGTTTGTAGGTGACGCTCATCTCTTTTTTATTGGCTGGGTCGGCATCGTGGTAAAATTTAAATACCGAAGAGGTATCACCGCTATCAATAAGGGCTTGAAGATTTTGCGGACCGGTGTATCTAAAAACAGCTTCACCATTGACGACGGGTACACTGTAGGCTTCAAAGCTACCAATATCAACCCCATTGACAATTTTGGCGGGTAATACTACAAGCACATTGCCCTCAGAGTAGGGCGAGTTGGTTTCCCCTGCATAGACTTTGATGGTAATAACGGCTTGTTGGGAGTTGTTAGTAAGTTCAATGTTTTTGGAGCTATTGGGAATAACAACAAAAGGTTTTTCCGATACGACTACTGCCTCTTTTTTGTTGAATTTCAATTGAAAATCTTGCGTTAGATTGCTATCGACATGGACTGCGGTCAAATTGAGTAATTTGCCATCGACAAGTTCCATATCTTTGGGTGATGTGTATTTAAAGGTTGCATACCCCAAAGCATCGGTTTGGGTGCTAATAGCCGTAAAAGTTCCGTATTGGTCATTGGGATTAGCAAAGGCTTTGAGGGTTACGATTTCATCGGTTACGGCAAACCCATTGGCGATAAGTTGCACTTTTATGTCGTACGAAGTCTCTGCTTCAACAATCTCTAAAGGCGTTGTAGCGTTGATGAAGCTATAGCTCTCTGCATCGCTTACATTGTTGTCAATTACCCCGCCTGTCGTGGTGTTGTTATCGGTTTTAAATGTGACCAAAAAATCTTGAGTAAGCTCTTTGTAGGTTGTGTTGGTCTCTTCGTAGTACAAAACGCTTTCAAACTTAATGATGTTTCCATTTACGGCACTTAAGTTTGAGGGAGATGTGTATTCAAAGGTGAAATAGCCTTTGTCGTCGGTTGTAGCGGTCATGGATGTAAACGTACCGTATTTGTCAAAAGGATTTTTAAATGCCTTTAGAAATACTGTTGCTCCCACTACGGGGTGCTGATACTGTATCAATTGAGCTTTGAGCTGGTAGGCACTGCTTGCTTGTGTCACTGTGAGCGGTGTTGTGGGGTTGATAAAAGTATATTCAGGGCTACTGGTGACAGTTGTATCATCGGTTGTACCCGTTGTCCCGCCTGTGGTATCGTCCGTCACCAATCCACCACCACCTGTAGATGTGTCTGCTGTAGAGCTTGAGCCACTTGGATCCTCTTTGCTGTTGCTACCGCATGCACTTAGAGCCAAAGTTATCGCAACAATCAAAAAGTAGTCAATTAATTTTTTCATAATCGTTTCCTTGTATTTATCAAAGCAACTAGTATAAGTAGTTTACGCCAAGAGCGAAGTTGCCGATATGATCAACTTCATCCATATCTCCCAAAGAGTATCGATAGGCTACATCGACATCAATCTCTTTGGTCACATCAAGAGTAAAACCTGCTTGACCACCGTAGAAGAAGCCATCTTCATCTTTGAGTGTTGATTCGTAGTTCATGTAGCCTCCGTGTACGCCCAAATAGGGTTTAAACGATGCACTGTTAAACTCAGAAGTCAAAAGATAGTAATCAAATCCCAACAATCCTCGCTCGTAATTTTGATCGCTATCTTTGTTGTCAAAGTAATTGAGCGCTATAAGTGTACGCCAATCTTCATTTTGGGCTCCGATTCGTACACCAAACTCTGCGTTGGTCCCCTCGACATCGTTTTCGCCAAAAATACCGCCTGTGTTGGCTTGAATAGTTGAAGCACCTACTTCTAGACCGATAAATCGCTCTCCCTCATCCAATCCCTCTTGGGCCATCAAAGATGATGATAATGCCATTGACAATAATACGATTGATAGTTTTGTTCTCATAATATACTCCTTGAAAAACTATTTTACAAAGAATAACATATTTTTATATTAATTAAGATTAAAATTTTTAGCTTTTGATATAGTTCTATATTAAAAAATTTGAAAGATAAAGAGTTGGCAGGTGTTTTGTTGCAAAAATGAACCAAACAATAACTTTTTCTTATTTTTATCGACACTAAAAATCCAAAAGAGACTCAACTCACGAAGAGTCTATCTCTTATTGTTTTATATCGAAATATCACCGTAGCCTGTGATTTGACCCTTTTTAATGCCTTGTTGCAT
The DNA here is from genome assembly GCA_000830175.1 of Sulfurovum sp. FS08-3. Lineage (GTDB taxonomy): Bacteria > Campylobacterota > Campylobacteria > Campylobacterales > Sulfurovaceae > FS08-3. The sequence goes on from JQIS01000006.1 coordinate 25,633, forward strand.
AAGCAAATCACTATCTTGGACAAAGACGTTGTACCCTTGGGTGCATTGCAAATAGAGCCACTGTTCGGGATTGGGAAGTGCGGGGCTTTGGTTGATACGTTTAAAAATTTGCGGATTGTCTTCAAAAACGGTTGATAGAAACTCCACTGTAACCTCTTGCGATTGACTGGGGCTAAAAATACCGTGTGAGTAGCCCTCTGCTGCGTAGGAGACGTACAAAATTTTATCTCCTACTCTCATATCTATCTTGACAGGATTAATGGTGTAAAAACCTATCAATGAGTTTGGCTCTTTTGCCCATGGGTGGTAGAGACCGTTTTTGACTTCACACGGTTTACTATCCTTTTTGGTTCGTAAAGAGGGGTATCCCTCTATCGTCGTGAAGCCTTTGGCGTGAGCGTTGATATTGATGACAGGAGAGGGGTACTCCGAAGCCCAAAATGGGGTGGCTATTTGATGATAGACGTTACCGTTTCGTTCCACATCAATAGGATAGGGTTTGCTCTCTTGTGCAAAAGAGAGTCCAAAAAGTGTCAAATAGAGTAGTGCTAAACGCATGATTGTTGCTCCTTTTTGGTTTATTATAGCATATTTTAGAGACTATACTACATCTTATATTTCAACGCCTCCAACCTCCTAATGCGTTCATCGGTAGAGGGGTGGGTGCTAAAGAGGGATTTGAAATCCACGCCTTTTAGGGGATTGATGATAAACATGTGGGCATCTTGGGGTTTGGCATTGTGGAGAGCGTAGTTTTGGGCGTAGTTTTCGATACGCAACAGAGCGTTTTGCAAATGACTCGGATCGCCTACAAGTTTCGCAGCCCCCTCATCTGCCATATACTCTCGGCTTCGACTGATGCTAAGCTGAATAATGGTCGCCGCAATAGGCAAAAGTAGCATCAAAAGTATCATCACGATAGGATTGGAGTTTCGGTTGGAGTTGCCAAATTGAACCATACTTGCAACCCACGCTATGGCTCCAGCGATAGAAGCCGCAACCGTGCCTACCAATATATCGTAGTGCTTGACGTGCGAAAGCTCATGTGCTAATACCGCTTCGATTTCATCGGGATTGAGAACTTTGAGCAGTCCATTTGTCACGGCAATGGCGGCGTTGTTGGGGTTGCGTCCTGTAGCAAAGGCATTGGGTACGCCATCATTGATAATATAGACCTTTGGCATGGGCAAGTTGGCTTTTTGGGTGAGTCTTGCAACTTTATCATAAATAGGATGGGTTGCCTCAATCAGTTGAGCATCGTAGTGCGAAAGTACCTGTTTGTCTGAAAAGTAGTAGGCATAAAAGTTCATACCCCCTGCCAAAAGCAACGCCATCATCGCCCCACCACTCCCCGCAAGTGCAAAACCCACAAAGACAAAAACCACCGACATAAAAACAAGTAAAAAAAGAGTCTTGAGTTGCTCCATAAATCTATCTCCTTTTTGTGAAAATTTTACTACAAAAGCGTAAATGGCTACATCGTTTTTTACACCCTAGGGGTGTGTATTCATGGAGTGAAAGAGTTTCGTCCATTCGAGTTTATGCTAAATTACCGAAACCATATTAGCCACATATTTCAACTCTGTAAAAATTTTCTCATCATTAATGTCAGATGAAAAATCTTCAATGGAATTATTATTTGTTACATGTATTAAAATATCTATGAGAAGTTTTCCATTTTCTTCATTGTCTTTCCAACCATTTGACAATCCTTTGTCTTTCAATCGGATATAAAATAACTGTTTCATGATTAAATATTTATAATAAAAAATTCTAATTTTTCTTGGTGTATTATTTTGTAAGTTTTGTAAAGTTTTTATCATATACACTCGTTCAAAATAAGTTATATTTTCTTTAGTCTCTGGTGGTTGTGGTGGTGTGGGTTTTGAAAGTGTGTCATCATCTTCTTTGGAATTTATCTCATTGGATTTATCTTTAGAATTCGTTTCGATAGGTTCTTTTTGAGGATTTGGTTCGCTAGATTTTTCTTCTTTAGAATCCGTTTCGCTAGGCTTAGGAGATGAAGGTTTAAGTTCAATAAGTGGTTCACCTAAGTTATTTTCGTTTTGTTTTTCATCTGAAGTCCCATCAATAATATCTTCAATAATTTTTTCGTGTTCAGTAGGTTCTATTTTGGGTAAAAATGTTTCCAAAAACTCGCCAACTTCAGTATCATTTAAACTATCAAGTTTCAAACCAATGATAAAAATTTTCTCCAAATACTCTTGAAATACTAAATCAATTTCGTTGTCACCTAGTTGAGAATATTTATGCTTGATAGCTTTAATCAATATTTTTTCATCAATAGCCGTAATGATAATGAGTCGATTGTGTATTTCGCTATTATCAAGTATCACACGAAGACCATCAATAATATTAACAATCTGCTCAATATGGCATCTATCTATATCATCCACAAAGAGTACAATTTTTTCATTTTTATTGGGTATAGGTATCCATGTTTTTAATAGATTTGTCAATTCATTTTCAATATCTGCTTGAAATCCCAAATAGTCATTATAGTTTTTATGTGAAAAATATTTATGGTAGAGGTCTATTGCAGATTTTTGATGCTTCATATAAAAAAGTACTACCTTAATCAAAACTATAAAACCAAATGTACCAATTAAAAATGTTAGAAGCTCCAATTTATTTACAATAAAAACCCAACCAAATGAAACTAATATTATGAATCCAAAAACTACAAGTGGAGTGCTTTGGTGTTTGGTGTAGTTGATTTTAAATGTTTTTATAGTCCGACTATATGAATTTTCTATCGCTACTATTAATCCATTCCATTTTTGAAATAAATAACTCTTTTTTTCACTCTTTAATTTTGACAACCAAGTTTTTTCATTATCATTTTTTTGAAAATATACATTAGTGAATGTCTCATAAAGGTATGCCCAAGAGGCTTTTGTGTCTTGATATTTCCACGCTGAGAATACTACTCGTTTATAGTTTGTTCTTTCAAGTTGCAATGATTCCCAAGTCTTTTCTGCCAAGTAAGTCTTTCCTCTGCCCCATTTGCCAAATATACCTATCATCATACCGCTATCATCTGCTTGATTGGCTATTACAGATGCCAATGTATTAGCAATGCTTTGTACACCCAACACGGGTTTAATTTCAGATTTTTTTGTAATTTTTATATCACATTGAGCATTTATGTACTTTTCATATTGTGTAGCCCGTAACTCATTTAGTATTTCTTGAGCATTTTCTTTGTTGTTCATAAGCTCATAAAGATTGATTAAGCCAATACGAGTTTGTCTAGCATCTGGATGGGTTCGATTGAGTACTTTTTTCCTAATCTCTAAAGATTTTTTGTAATATTCTAAAGCCTTTTGATAATTATTTATCTTTTTGTAGAGTTCTGCTAAATTATCATAGCTTGTTGCAGTAGATGGGTGTTCAGAGCCTAGAATTTCTTCATATATAGTAAGTGACTTTTTATAAAAATCCAATGCCTCCTTATGCTTCCCTTGGGCATAACAAACCGCTCCTAGATTATTGTAGCTTGTAGCGGTATCAGGGTGCTTTATGCCCAAAACTTCTTCTCGTATAGCAAGAGACTTTTGAAAATACTCCAATGCCTCTTGATGCTTTCCTTGGGCTTGATAAACCATTCCGATATTATTGTAGCTTGTGGCAGTAGAGGGGTGCTTTATACTCAAAACTTTTTCATTTATAAGAACGGATTGTTCTAGCCACAAGAGAGCTTTGGAGTATTCGCCTAAAAACCCATAAATATTTCCCAATCTTTCATATAAATTAGCTACTGTTTCATCTGGAATCCCTAGTCTCTTCATACTTATCGCTACGCTTTCAAAGTAGCCCAAATCTTCTCGCACATCATTTGCAGTTTGGGCATCGGCACTGTTATCGATACGGGCGGTGAAATACTCTACCATTTTTTGAAGCGTTGAGTAGGCGGGGGTGTAATTAGCCCAAATATACTCTTTAATGATTTGATGGAGTTTGTAGTCCCCATTTGACTCTATCAGCCATCCATTAGCGATAAGCTCATTCAATTGCTCTTTGTTTTGGCATACCAAAAACTCATAAAGCTTATCAAAGGGTATTTCAATAGATGGCAATAGGGTAAACTTTTGGAGGAGTGTAAGTATCTCTGGGTTTTGTAAAATCTTATCACTAGCAAATAGCTCATTTAGTAGATGGTTAAAGCTCTCTTCTCTATCTTTTTTTGATAGTTGCAAACTCACCTTTGCTAAACTTCTCCAAAAGGCTTTCAAGTGTGAGAGTATGTTTGTGATTGGCTAGAGTCTTGGCGGTTTTTTCGATAAATAGCGTATGATTATCAAGATAGGCTAATATCTTATCGACTTTGTCTAATTCATCGGTTGGAAAGTGTTTAGTAAATAGCTCCCTTGCATCTTTTTGATTCATAGTGTCAAGGTGGTATTGTGGGATATTCTCAATCTTTTGGCGTGAGGTAAAGAGAATTTTAAATCCATTGTTTTTAAGAGTCATTAAGGTATTCATTTCATCGAGTTGATTATCCATCTTTTCGACATCATCAATAATGAGGAGTTTTTTACCTTTTAATTTTTGAAGTTTGTCCATTATCTCCGCAAACAAATCATCAAACTCTTCAGATTGCAAATTGAGTGAAGCAGAAAAAGCAGAAGCGAGGCTTAACTTAATATCTTCATTGACTTGTACAAAACCGTAGTAGTCGTAGTTGTCTTTGTTTTGATTGAGGTAATAGGATGCCAATGTGCTTTTACCAATCCCACCAATACCATTGAGTAGCAGTAGCGTAGAGTTTTGATTGAGCAATTCATCAACTTTTTGAAGCTCCTCTTTTCGCCCTACGAAGTCTGTGTGATAACCCAAAAATGGCGTGAGAATTTTTGGTACTCTTCTAGGTGGTTCAAAGTTAATAATTGTTTGATTTCCACCAATATTATCACCACCTCCTGAATGGGTTAGTGTAATACTATTCTTGTTGCCCGTATTTACTATGCCACTATTACTACCACGAATCCTTATGCCTTTATCACCCATAATATAGCCTTGCATTTTATTGTTAAAAAATTATATCTAAATTGATGCAAATTAGTTGTTTAGGAATTGTAATGAAAGTAAAAAACGATTTGATAAATCCATCTTGCATACGGAACACTTATTGCAATACAAAGAGTAGATAAACACAAGGAGTTTTATATGGCTTCAACGATAAAAGTCACATCAAATGGTATGCAAGGCGGTAGTATTAAGGTTGCTTTTGCTACCAATGATAATGAAAACATTGACGCACACTTTGGCAGTGCTAGGCAGTTTAATGTTTATGATATTTCGAGCGAGGGATCGCAGATTTCGGAGATTATCAAAATCGAAACCAAAGATACCGATAATACCGTAGCACTTCTCAAAGATATGGATATTGTCTATTTTATCAATATTGGTCCCACAGCGGCGGCGAAGATTATCAACAGTGGGATTTTTCCTATCAAATACAAAGAGGTGGTATCAATTGATACCGAAGTGGAGAAGCTTATCGCTATGCTCAATACCAATCCGCCTCCCTTTATCAAAAAAATATTAGCTAAAAAGGCAGCCTAATGGAGAATTTATTTGTCAAAACGCTTATTGGGCAAGTGCGTGCGTTGGATCAGTTTGGTACATGGGCAAACAAAGGCAACGAAGAGATTTTGAACGAAAAATATGTCAAAACCAAAGAGGATCTCAAAAACATCCCCGTCATTGCCGATATTGATGAGCGACAAATCCAAGATATTCGCCTCATTTTTCAAGCCATTGCTTTGGCGTTTGAAACACGAACGGGCATTATGTGCAGTGTGGTCATGGAGATGAGTCACGAGGGATTTGGACGAGCGGTTGTGATTGCCGACAAAATTGTAGTACTCAATAAATTTTTTAAAGATGCCCATCGGTACTCCTTTAGAAGCTATGAGAAGCTAGTTGAAGAGGGCGATAAGATGCTAGAGAGTGCCATAGCAATCTACGATGAGTACAAAAAATAGGAGTTAAGTATGAGCAAAATGGGAATTTTTGTAGGGACAGCGGGAGGTACTTCGATGAAAGTAGCCGATGCTTTGGTCGAGGCGTTTGATATTGATGAAAATGATGTCATTAATATGGAAGATGATTTTGATGATGTTGATCAGCTTTTGGAATACGATGTGCTTTTTATCGGCAGTTCGACGTGGGGACAAGGTGATGTACACTTTAGCTGGGTTGATACGGTACTGGAAATTGAGGATGATGAGATCGACTTTGGCGGCAAAAAGGTAGCCTTTTTTGGTGCGGGAGATAGCAAAAAGCACGGCGAACACTTTTGCAGCGCACTAGGCAAACTCTACAAAACCTTTACCAAAGCAGGAGCAAAAGCAATCGGGGCAATCCCAAAAGAGGGCTATACCTATGAGTTTTCATTGGCTCAAAAGGGTGATAAGCTTGTCGGATGTGCGATAGATGAACACAACGAGAGCGACAAGACGCCTCAGCGTATTGAGATGTGGATAGAGAAGCTCAAAAACGAACTATAAAGGAATAGATTATGCAAGTTGATAGCAAGTCTTTGGATGAATTTTACGATTTAACAGACGCTGAAGATTATTTTGAATTTTTTGAACTAGAGTACGATAAGAGTCTGGTCAATGTCAAACGGTTTCATATTCTCAAAGAGTACGGGACGATGATACGCACAGGATTTGAGAAGCTCAAAGGTCAAGAGGATAAACTTTTGGATTTTTTGAAATTTTCACTGCTCAAAGTTTACGGCGACTTCAAAAACGGATACGCTCCAAGTGCGGCCGATGTGTGGGGAATGTTTGAGAATGGAAAACTTAGTGGGTGCATGAGCTGTACGCCCCAAGCGGGGAACAGTTGTGGCTGCTAAAGCATTTAGTATAGACCCCAATATCATCCTACACGATAGCGTCACCGCCACACGAAGCGGTCGTGATGAGGAGGAGCCAAAGTTCAAAGAGGGTCAAAAGGTGCGTTTGGTGGAGGATATTGTCAATGATGGTACCTATCCTCATGCCCCTATTGGTACACTTATGATGCCAAAGGGAGAGGTTGGCTACATCAAAACCATGGGTGAGTTTTTGCAAGTGATTCGTGTCTATGAGGTGCATTTTGTGGGAAGTCAGATGGAAGTGGAGATTGTCGGGTGTAGAGAGCATGAGCTTGAGGCTATGGATGATGGGTGCGATGAAGATACGACCGAATCACCGCTCTTTCGCCAGATGATTGAAAAACGAAAAAAGCAACAGTAGGTGCGATCATATCGCACAAAAAGAGTGTGTGACACGGTCACACCTACAGTTGTTTCACAATTTCAAGAGAGTAAAAACGAGGTCAATGACCCAATCTTAAAATTAAAGGAGGAAAAATAAGATATGGCAAAAGTAATTTTTATGCATTTTAAAGAGGAGACCGATGGTGTCTATGATGCCAAAATTGGTGAACCGCTTGTACGACTTGCAAAAGAAAAAGGTATTCCACTTCCGCTAGAGTGTGAAGATGGAAAGTGCGGTAGCTGTTTGGTGAGAATTGAATCGCTTGAAAAAGAGGAGCCTACAAGCTATATGGAAGATATGGAGCTTGATAAGCTTGTCGAACTAGGAGCAATTACCGCCAAAGAGGCAAACACCTGCCAACAATTTACCGTAGCACCCAAAATAAGATTGGCGTGTCAAACGCTTGTCAAGGGTGATATTTTGGTAAAGCCTTATAGGGGTTAAGCATTTAATTTTGTAGGTATGACCGTGTCACACTATGGAATTGATTACAATCTCTTGCCTTGTATCAAGGAGAGTTCTTTTTGTTCTCTTGCCAAAGGCAAAGCTTTAGTGAGAGGAATTGATATAAGGCTTTGCCTTGTATCAAGGAGAGATATTTTAAATAAAAAAAAGAAGGAGAAAATTAAACATGACAACAAGAGTTGAAATTATCAATGATTTTTTGGCTATTAATGTAAAAGAGGGAAGCACCATTCAAGACATCGTCGAAGCGAGTGGTTCGGCATTGCCATTTGGCTGTAGAGACGGTGAGTGCGGTACGTGTATCGTCGAAGTTGAACAAGGTATGGAGTTTATGTCTCCCAAGACCGACAAAGAGATCAAAGTACTCAAAGAGATCTGTTCAGGGACCTGCACACCCAACTCCAGACTCTCATGCCAAATGAAAATCGCCAAACCCAACGGCGTAGGTCATTTACTGGTTCCATGGGTTACATTATAGCATATTTAGGAGGAGCTAACCGACTAGCCTGTAACTTTAATAATCAAAAGCAAACTATATAAAATGAGTAAGCCAATAACTATAGAAGTAAACCATTTTAACTTTGTCTCGTTAGGGCTCTCTTTTTTATCTTCTTTAGTCTTTCTATTTCCTACAGAAGAATAGATAAAAAGCTCAAATGAAACCCAAGCAATAAATGCAACTAGTCCAAGTAAAATTTCCATTATCCAAATCCAAAACTATTGTAGGGTGGATGCAATCCACCGTCAAAACCAAGCTAAAACTTTGTAGCACTTTAGGACTCTTATGAGTCGGTGCGTCAGGACGCACCCTACCAATCAAAACCTCTACATCCTCATCCGTGCTATCAAATAGACTACTAGTATCATATCGATAAATGCGACGAGATAGATCAGTATATCAAATCGCATAGCACCCACAAAGCTCTTTGGGTATCTCCAAAGGGTAATAATCTTCAAAGTAAAATAACCAATGGCAAAGAGTACGACTTCAAAAAAACCTCGGTTAAATATAACAATATGCCACAAATTGGGCATAACTTTTTTGTATTGGTTTGCATGATAGAAAATCCTTCTAATGTCTATAAGAGCCGTCTATCGGCTCTGTTTTTGGGTTGCTTCAAAAACCCTACGCAATAAAAATCACAAAATAGAATCCAACAATCACCATAAACGCTACCAAAAAGATAACGCTATCGAATCGTTGGGCTTGTTTTTTTGCTTTGGGAAATCTTCCAAAGCTCACAATCTTCAAAGCACAGTATCCTATCCAAAATACCAAATCTTCAAAGATTACCTTAGCCAAATAGAATCCTACCCCATAAGCGGGGCGAATGCGTGTCGTTTGCATAATAGAAAATCCTTCTATTGTCTCAAAAAGCCGTCTATCGGCTCTATTTTAGGGTTGGTTTATTGACTAAACACCTCAATTCATAAAATATAAAAAATCACTATAATCCAAAAAATAAGACCTATAATTTCAAGTAAACCTTCATAATCTATAACTTCTTTAAAACCTCTTGGAAAACGTCCCAATGTAAAAATTTTAGAAAGTACATATCCCGTAAAATGAAATACTATACCGTAAAGAAACTCAACAAATATCCATACAAAAATACGAGCTAAAAATCGTCCTATCTCTACGATAGAGTGAAATATAAGCTCTATAATTCCTTCCATAGCTACCCAACCATCGCCTGAATAATATGAAAGTGATCCTCAAACATCTGTTCTGGCTTAATCTCTCCAAAAGGTACCCAAAAGGCGTGGGAGGCATCATCGCCCCCTTTGACTTTGGGCAAACTATCGCCTTGAAGCTCTAGCAAATAGGCGTGGGTAATCGTACGTCCTCTTGAAGAGCGGTAGGGGTCGTCAAAAACCTCTTGTTTGGTAATGCTTCCTGCTAGTACGGGAGTGGGGACTTTGATACGGGTCTCCTCTCGTAGTTCTCTCAATAGGGCATCTTTGAGCTTCTCGTGTTGATTGACAAATCCCCCTGGTAGTGCCATCAATCCTTTGCCTGGTTGGGCTTTGCGATGGATGAGCAAAATATGCCCCGCTTGAATCACTACGGCATCGACGGTTACAAAGGTGGGAGCGTAGGGGGCATTTTCCCACCCCTTTTTGTAGCTATTGATAAAGCGTTGCTCAAGAGCTACTTGTTCGTAGTGGGGAGTGTGCTTGAACTTTTCAAGCTCTCTAGCGATATGGGGATGGACATCGCTTAGTGTACCTTGGGTAAAATAGGCGAGTCGAATATCGGTAGCACAGAGGTTTTTGTAGTTTTCTACATCCACACGCCCCCATTGGGGAAATTGTGAGAGATAGTAGGATGAGCTATCTTTGTAGCGACCGATTAAGCCGATTTTGGCATGTGAGGCGATATTGTTATGCACCACGCCCCCCACAAGCTGTTGAACGGAACGTATCCACAATGGCTCATTGTAGGTATAGTCCATAAGCGGAAAAATCAAGATGCGTTTGTTGGCTTCTGAGCTAAAGCATAGACGTATCATCGCTTCTCGTTCGCTATAGTCCCATGGATTACGCAAGGTGCGAGGCTGATAGGCTGAACCGACCAAAATAATAACTTTGTGTGATAATGCAAGTGCTTTGTTTACCACCTCTTCGTGTCCGTTGTGAAAAGGCTCAAAGCGACCGATGAAAATAAGATAATCGTAAGACATCACTAAACTCCTTAGTGTGAAAGGGTTGATGGGTCTATCCCATGTTGCTTTTGACTCAATAAATCCTATTGAGCTAAAAGCAATTATAACCAATTTTTTGGGATGAAGCAAGAGATTTGGGGAGTTTTTTGTGATCTTTACGCTACTCCTTGAAGTGCTTTTCTAAAGCGTCTAAAGCCCTCATCAATTTGTGCTTTGGTGATAGTAAGGCTAGGCAAAAATCGTAGGGTATTGCGTCCTGCTTTGAGTACGATAAGTCCCTCTTGCATGGAGTTTTTGATAATAGTGCTTAAAATTTCGCTACTAGGTACACGCAATCCTCGCATAAGCCCCAATCCTACATCTTGGATAAAAATATCGTACTCACTAGCAACGCTTTTGAGTTGTTCTTCAAAATAGATAAGTGTTTCATTGAGATAACCGCTCTCGTAATGCTCTTGAAGTACCTCGCACACCGCTAAACCTGCACTTGTAGAGAGATAATTGCCTCCAAAAGTACTGCCGTGGTCACCCGCACTAAAAATATCTTTGTGGGTTGTCATAACCGCTCCAATAGGCACTCCACCCCCTAAGCCTTTGGCAAGTGTGATAATATCAGGCTCAATTTCGTAGAGATTGGAAGCCAAAAACTCACCCGTGCGATAGACCCCCGTTTGTACTTCATCGACAATGAGCAAAATCCCTTTTTCTTTGAGAAATGTTGCCAACTCTTGCACCTCTTTTTTATCAAGTGGCTCTACACCGCCCTCACCTTGGACGAGTTCTATCATGACCGCTACGGTTTCATCGTCAATAGCATCGTAAACCTTTGCAATGCCATTGTGGTAGCTAAAGCCCTCGGGATAGGGTGCGAAGTTTTGACTATGGAAGCTCTCTTGTCCTGTGGCTTTGACGGTGGTGATGGTGCGTCCATGAAAGGAGTGTTCGAGAGTGATAACCTTGTAGCGTTTGTTGTCAAAGTGGGTTTGCCCGTATTTTCTAGCTATCTTAATCGCCCCCTCATTGGCTTCAGCTCCTGAATTGGCAAAAAATACCCGCATATCGTATCCGCTAAGCTCTACTATCTTTTGAGCCAATTTGGCTTGGGGTTCGATGAGCTGAAGATTGGAGATGTGGATAATCTTTTGGACTTGCTTGGTGATAGCTTCGATAAGTTTGGGGTGTGCATGTCCGATGGAGTTTACAGCAATCCCAGAAGCAAAATCAACATACTCTTTTCCCTCTTCATCCCACAACAAGGCTCCCTCACCTCGTACAAAATTGGTATAGTTGCGTGCGTAGGTATGAAGCACATACGCTTTGTCAAGCTCTTCTAAATTCATTGTTTTATCCTAATGGTTAAGTTTTTGCGATTTTAACATTTTTTGGTTGTAAGCCATCTTGTGCCTTGATGATACCGATGTGCAAGAAATTGCATAGAAGATTTACACTTTTGGTTGGGCATCCTCTTTGAATGATTGCATGTAGGGTTTTAAAAACGTTTTGCCTCGTTCAAATTCGACCTTAAAAAGTGTGCGTATTTGACTTTGGGTAAGCATCTCTCCCTCTTTGGTGCGGTTGAAATAGATGCACAGCAGTCGCCCTAAAGCATAGGTGATAGCTCCTGTATAGAGTGCATTAAAAGCACTGCCATAAAGCGGTATCAATTTGACAAGTTGTCGCCCCAGTAGTGAAAAAACAAAAGAGCCTCCCAGTGCTGTAGAGAGTTCAGTTACGATTTTGACATCGAGCTTTTGGTTGTAAATCGACGCAATGGAGTGTAGCATTTTGGCTTGAATAGAAGTAGCAATAGGGATAGAGGCCATAGGTAGGGGTATAAGTTCTGAAGCACTGCTTAAGATGGCGTGAGCGATGATGTGGGGGTGGGCTTTGGAGGCGTAGATATCGCCAAAGTTATCCATCATAAGGGAGCGTATGCCGTAGGGAAAAACCTCTTCAATCGCTCCCCATAGAGCCTCTAGTCCGTAGTTTGGGTCGATGTATCCATCGTGAGGTTTGGTGAAATCAACCACGACAAATTTGTGTACAGGGATGCGATGATGCTTGAAGAGTTCACGCTGGTGGAGCAAGGGACGGCTGAGAATGTGAGGCACATGGGCAAAAGTCTCAAAAGGGTAGGGTTGGCTATGCTCCATAGCAATATCCTCATACCCCTCATGAATAGTGGTTTGTACGACAATGATAGGATAATTTTTGTTTTGGGTAATGGTTTGTAGATGCTTTAGCATACTCTCCAAATTGCTATCAAGGGCTTTGACGACGACCATTAAGATGTGGGCGTGTTGTTCAAAAAGTGCAATATCTTCGCTAGGGTCATACGTGACTTCACCAATCCCTTTGGTATCAAGAAAATGAATAAATGCCTCTTGGGGAGTAGGAAAGGCGTATTTGCTTGAAAACTGTGTACACGCTTCAAATCCATTGCCAATCTCAATGTCGTTTTGATGGGTGAGGGCTTTGATGATAGAGGTTTTGCCCGATTGTGCCTTGCCAAAGAGCCAAACGATAGGAATAGGTAGCAAACTTTTGAGTTTGAGCAGTTGGGCTTGGGTCTCCTCTTGCTCTATTTTGGGTGCAAAAAGCATCGCTTTAAGTGTCTCAAAGCGATTTTTGGATTGTTTAAACATCCTATTTATCCTTTGATGGTTGCTATTGCACGAGCCTATTGGCTTGCAGCATCTTATCTATAAGCGTTTGTAAATCGCTATCTTTGTTGGCGGGAATGTTGAGTTCAAAGCTATTGCGTAGGGTTCTATCGGTATAGTAGTAGCGCAGATGAAGAGCGTAAAAAGGCTCATTGATGATTCGTACATCTTTGAGTCCCGATAGCGGAAAGTCCCAGTTGTGAAATTGACCATCAACGTAGGCAAATTTGGTACCAATAAGTATCTCTCCGTCTGCTTTGAGATTGCTTTGGCGATAGTAGTAGGGCATACCAAAAGCAAAAAGAGACAAAAAAGCGATAAATCCAATCATTGCCAAAAACATAGGCATTCGAGCTTCCTCTTCAATCACGGCGATAAAAATACCAAAGATTACCACAAACATAACAACCATAATAGAAAAGAGTATTGTGTTTTTGGCTTTTTGAGTCTCAAACATATAGTGGGCGTATTGGGCTTTTTGCTCACTATCTAGTCTCCATCTTGCTACCAATTTGCTCTCATCAATCAAAGATTCAAGCTTTTTGGCTCTTAGATGATACATCCATGCAACAACCAAAGCACTCAAAAGAGCCGTAAGAGAGACAAAGCTTAAAGCAAAAACCCAACCCGTAGCTTCACATACCATAGGAGGTACAACCATGGTAAAAACAAAAAAGAGTGCAAAATACAAAGCACGTTTGACGATAAGGGTTTGAGAGTTTTTGACGACACTAGTGACTGTCGATTGTTTCATAGTATGCTCCTTATTCTTTGCAATCAAAATGCGACTACTTATCCAAATGCTTTTTAAGCTCATCTATAGAGATATTAAGCTTCGAGGCTACTTGATCGATGGATAGATGAAACTCTTTTATCATCATAATAGCCATATTGAGCGTAGTTTCTACTATTCCCTCTTGTTTGCCTCGTGAAACCCACTTATCCCTATTTCTCTCAATTGCTATTTGATAACTCGGCAACTCTTCTAGTTTCATATCTCGTAACATGCTCTCTACCTCCTTTAGTTTATTTTGCAGGTCTCTATTGGTTGATAGCTCTTCTAGTGTAAGCATACA
>JQIS01000001.1:0-35471 GCA_000830175.1 Sulfurovum sp. FS08-3
CATTTGTCTATCGCACTTGCTCGAAAATATCGCCCCTCTACCTTTGATGCCCTTATTGGTCAAGAGTCTGTTTCGCAAACACTCACACAAGCACTCAACAGCCATCGTCTCTCCCATGCTTATCTTTTTTCTGGATTGCGAGGGAGTGGCAAAACCTCTACGGCTCGTATCTTTGCCAAAGCCTTGCTTTGCGAGGTGGGCGAATCGGCACACCCTTGCAACCAATGTCCTAATTGCAACATGGCAAATGAAAATAGACATATTGACATTATCGAGATGGATGCAGCCAGTAATCGAGGGATTGATGATATTAAAGAACTCATCGAACACACCAAATACAAACCCAGTAGCGGACGTTATAAGATTTTTATTATTGATGAGATTCATATGCTTACCCCACAAGCTTTTAATGCTTTGCTTAAAACTCTCGAAGAACCGCCCGATTTTGTCAAATTTATACTTGCTACTACCGACCCGCTTAAACTCCCCGCTACTATTCTCTCACGCACTCAACACTTTCGCTTCAAAAAAATACCCCAACAACTTGTCAAAAAACATTTGGCTCACATTCTCAATCTTGAAAACGTTGAGTTTGAAGATGAGGCACTTGAGATTATCGCCCGAAGCGGTGAGGGAAGCTTGCGAGACTCTTTGACACTGCTTGATCAAGCCATAGTTTATTCCAAAAATTATGTCGATACAGCAACTGTGGTAGGAATGCTGGGCATTATTGACCCCTATGTCATCGAGACTCTTCTTCATGATATTTATGAGCAAAACGAAACAAAAATCATCGCATTTATCAACAAAAATCGTGACTACGAAGCCCAAATGATACTTGATGAAATCACACTCTATCTCAAAGAGTTGCTTTTAGCGGGTAACAAAAAATTCACACCGCTTATCATAGAGCGATTCTTTAGGGCTCTCTCACAATCCAAAAGACTCTTCGATATGGGCGGTGATGGAGAGTTTATCCTCTCTTTGACACTCTTTAAGATGATGGAAGCGATGAAAATCAAAACCATTGATAGCTTGATAAAGTCACTCGAAAATGAACTCATTGGCTCTTCCTCGCAAACAAACATGAGCCAAACGCCCCAACAAGAGGTACAAGTCAAACCACAACCTGTTCCAATGGATACGGGAGCTTTGCATTTCAAAAAGCTTATAGAAAAAATATACGACCGCAATTATACTTTGGGTGAAATTTTTGAAAAAAATATTGAGTACGTTAGCTACGACAATACCACCTTAACGTGGAACTCATCGGCTCATGACGAGGACAAGAAGGTGCTTATTTCGCAATGGGGACTTATCAAAACTTTTGTGCAAGAGATATTTGGTATCAACACGGTTATCAAAAGTAACCCCAAAGAAAAACCCATCCCTACACCCCCGCAAGAGGAACAAAACGCATCTCAAAATGAAGAGAGTACAGGCTCTATGATAGAAGCCATTGAGATGCAAAGCTCCTGCCTCTCGCCAGAACACAACAGCTCCAATGAGATCGAACCCTCGCAAATCCTCCAAGAGACTATGGTTAAAGAGACCATTAAGCTTTTTGAGCCTACCAAAGTAAGAGTACGGACAAAAGTCTAAACGCTACTCTTTGGCAATAAGTTCGACCGTAAAAATATAAGGCTCGACATTGGTATGTCTATCCAATCCAATGTTTTGAAGTTGCTCTAGGTAGGCAATGATAGCTTCATTGTACTCTGAATTAGCATCATAACGAACGATTTGAAAACGAAAATCACCATTTGGATAGATGGTAAGCTTAACATCAACTTGACAACCTACATATTGCTCCTCCATAGGAATAGCATTCTCAAGCTGAGATGTTATTTTAGCAATATAAGCATCGCTTACCCCTTTGGCACCATCGCTTTTGTTTTGGGCAGGTTTTTCACTCGTTTGAATGATATTCTTTTTCTCTTTGGGCTTAGTTGTCTCAATATCACTAAAGAGATCATCGACACTCTGCTTTTTGACCTCTTTTTTAGGCTGCGGTGTTGGTTTGGGCGTTGGCTTAGGTATTGGCTTCTCTATGGGCTTGGGCTTTTCAATGGGTTTTGGCACAGGTTTAGGTGTTGGCTTAGGTTTTTCAACAGGCTTTGGCTTTGGCTTCTCAATGGGTTTGGGTTTTTCAACAGGCTTTGGCTTTGGCTTCTCAATGGGTTTGGGTTTGGGTTTTTCAACAGGCTTTGGTTTGGGTTTTTCAATGGGTTTAGCAAGTGGCTCTGATTTGTTTTGTGCTGTTTTGGGTTGTGTTGCAAGAGCTACCGATACCCCTTTGTCACCTGACACAAGATATTTTTTTGTGTTGTAATCTTGCAGATAGAGATACAAAAGAGTAAGCAGTGCGATATAAAATCCCACCGATAAAACACCGCCTAATACAAAAAATTTATCTTTCATCTTCAATCTTCTTTTTGCTTAAGCTTCGCCCTTGAAAAGAGAAAGCCTCATAATCGTTTGTGTTGTTTATCAAATATTTCATTGGGTTATTAGCGATACTTTTGAAAAGCCCTGTTTTTTAATCTCTGACAACACCTCAATAACCTGACCATAGTCAATCCCTTCATCAGCAGCAATAGATATGAACGTATCTTTTTTATACTCACCGCTCTTAAGTACAAAGTGATTGGCAAAATCTTCAAAAGTTGAAAATTTTTCACTGTTGAGATAGACACTGCCCTCTTTTGTGATTTTAATATCAAGGGGTTTGGCTTTGGATATTTGAGTCGATTGCGATCCTTTGGGCAACTCAATCTTCTCTTCAAAATGAATAGAAGGAGCTGTAATCATTAAGATTGCCATTAACACCAACATGACATCCACAAGGGGAGTAATATTTAAATCCGGGCTATCATCCCAATCAAACATCTAGGCTTCACCATTATGCGAAAGTATCACTTCGACTTGCGATTTGAGTATAGAATTGAGTTCATAGGCTTTGCGTTTCATAAGCAAATGGAAACTGTAGGCAAAAATAGCCACAAATATCCCAGCTGCCGTAGCCACCAATGCCTCGCTAATCGCAGGTGCAATCACGCCCAAAGAAGAGCTACCTTTGCCAAGCTTTGCAAATGTCTCCAATATCCCAATCACTGTACCAAAAAGACCAATAAAAGGCGATGTTGAAGCAATAATAGAGAGCATCGTAAGACCTTTGGTTGCATTGCGTACCGTATCGCTAATGGCAGCTTCCAAGATAGCACGATTGGCAACTACACTTCGATGAAGATACTTATAAAGAAGTGATTGGTTGGATGCGGTAGTAGATTTACCCAAATAGATAGTGTCCAATGATTTTTTTTCTATTGCAATATAGTATTTAATAATAGCGTAGCGATAGAAAAATATCCAAAACGTAGCCACAAGATAAACCGAGAGCAGTAGTAGAACTACTATCGTTATAAAACCACTCTCCGAAAGATAATTCAACAGACTCAAGGCTAAATAGACTTTTTCATGCTACTAAGTTTACTAGCTGTTGCAATAGCCGCATTGGAGTTTTCAACACTTTTTACCAATGCTTGAGCTTTTTCGATAGCTTTTGCAATATTGGCATCACTACTATCAAGCGCAACAGCACCCTCTACAAGGCAAACCGCCTTGTTTTCATCAATCTTTACATATCCCGAATCAATTGCAACCGATATTTTTGTAGAATCGGCTTCTTCAATCTCAATCAGTCCTGTGTGCAGGAGTGAAACCAAAGAGGCGTGTTGTGGCAAAACACCAAACTCCCCTTCGGCTCCAGGAAATGTAACTTGTTTGACATCGTCATCGTATATGACACCCATGGGTGTCACAACTTCAAGCTTCATCAGTTCCATAATAATTCCTTTTAAAGCTTTGCGATTATGCTTTTTTTACTTTAGCTTTAAGTTTCTCTGCTTTTTCCATAGCTTCATTGATGTTTCCTACCATATAGAACGCATCTTCCGGCAACTCATCATAGGCACCTGAAAGAAGACCTTTAAAGCCTTCGATTGTCTCTTCAAGTGTAACGTAAACACCTGGAGAACCTGTAAAGACTTCTGCAACGTGGAAAGGTTGAGAGAGATATTTTTCAATTTTTCTCGCTCGTGCAACCACCAATTTATCGTCTTCACTAAGCTCATCCATACCCAAAATTGCAATAATATCTTGCAAATCTTTGTATTTTTGAAGTGTTTGTTGAACCCCTCGTGCAATATTGTAGTGATCTTGACCTAAAATTTGAGGATCAAGCATTCTTGAAGTTGAATCAAGAGGATCTACCGCTGGATAAATACCCTTTTCTGCAATCTTTCGGTTAAGTACTGTGGTTGCATCAAGGTGAGCAAAAACCGAAGCAGGTGCTGGGTCGGTCAAGTCATCGGCTGGTACATAAACAGCTTGAACAGAAGTAATAGAACCTTTAGTTGTTGATGTAATACGCTCTTGTAATGCACCCATCTCACGTGCAAGTGTTGGCTGATAACCCACCGCTGAAGGGATACGTCCAAGAAGTGCCGACATCTCCGAACCTGCTTGTGCAAATCTAAAGATATTGTCGATAAACATCAAAACATCCAAGCCCTTAACATCTCTAAAGTACTCTGCCATTGTAAGACCTGTTAATGCGATTCTACTTCTAGCACCTGGAGGCTCACTCATTTGACCGTAGCACAAAGCAACTTTGTCCAATACGTTTGATTCTTTCATCTCAAAGTAGAGGTCATTACCTTCACGCGTACGCTCACCAACACCTGCAAATACCGAATAACCGCTATGTTTCATTGCAACGTTGTTAATAAGCTCCATAATAATAACGGTTTTACCAACACCCGCTCCACCAAAAAGTCCAACTTTACCACCTTTTGAGTAGGGTGCAAGAAGATCAACAACTTTAATTCCCGTCTCAAAGACTTCAGTTTTGGTTGATTGCTCTTCAAAGGGTGGTGGATCTCTATGGATAGACCAATACTCTTTGGCTTCAACAGGTTCACCATCATCCACTACATCACCCACAACGTTAAAGATTCTTCCCAAAACCTCTTCACCAACAGGAACTTTGATAGAATCACCCGTTGCTTTGACTTCAATGCCTCGTACAATTCCCTCACTAGAATCCATCGCAATGGTTCTTACTCTTCTATCACCCAACTGAGCAGCAACTTCTAATACAAGCTTTTGCTTTTTACCTTCAACTTCAAAAAATACTTCCAATGCCTCGTTAATGGATGGAAGATAATCTGTAAAATCTACATCGACTACTGGTCCTAGAACCTGAACTACTTTACCTGTCATAATTCCCCTCTCTTATTTCATTGATTCTACACCACTGATAATCTCTATGAGTTCAGTAGTAATAGCTTGTTGTCTTGCTTTATTATATTGCACTTTTAAATTAGCAACCATCTCTTTTGCATTGTTTGTTGCTGCATCCATCGCTTGCATTCT
Source organism: Sulfurovum sp. FS08-3 (assembly GCA_000830175.1). Classification (GTDB taxonomy): domain Bacteria; phylum Campylobacterota; class Campylobacteria; order Campylobacterales; family Sulfurovaceae; genus FS08-3. The sequence goes on from JQIS01000001.1 coordinate 5,437, forward strand.
CGCACTGTGCTCGGCTGCAAGAGAGTCAATAAGTGCATAATACATATTGTATTCAATATATTTGGTTACCAACGCTTCCAAAAGCGTATCATCATCTTGCGGTTCCATATCCAAATCCGATAGAGAAGCTTTGCTATTATCAACCACTTTTTCTGGGTCTATTGGCAAAAGATTATCTTCTCTTATCACTTGAGTAATCATATTAACATACCCATTATGAACCAAAACAATCTTATCGGTTACTCCGTTTAAGCAATCGTCCACCACTTTGCTGATAAATTTCTTTGCTTTCTCATGAGTTGGAGCAGAGCTAAGCCCTACTTCCGTACTCACAAGTTCAACATTGTTGAATTTAAAGTAGTCAATACCCTTGCGTCCAACACCTCGAAGACGGATTTTTATGCCTTGAGCTTTGTACTCTTCGATAAGTTGCTTAACACGCTTAATGGTTTGTGCATTAAATCCACCGCAAAGACCTTTGTCGGCCGTAACAAAAATAAGATCAATAACCTTTATCTCTTTGTTACTTGCAAAAAACTTTGAACTCAATCCCTCTACATTGGATTTTTGGATTTGATAGGATATCTCCGACAACATCTCCGTCAATTTACTTGCATAGACTCGTGACTGCTTTGCCAACTCTTCCGTTCGTCGCAATTTTGCCGTCGAGACTAGCTTCATCGCACGAGTCGTTTTTTGTGTATTGGATACACTCGAAATCTTTCGTTTGATATCTTTTAAATTAGCCATTTTTTAGCCTTTATTAACCTGCAAAAGAGATTTTGAAATCTTTTAATGCACTGTGTAGAGCCTCTTCAGTATCATCTTCAATTTTCTTTTTGTCTCTTATACTTGCCAAGATTTCAGGATACTTTGTCTCAATAAATGGATAAAGCTCTGCTTCAAATTTAGTTACCGAAGAAGCTTGAATATCATCAAGATACCCTTTGGCTCCTGCAAAAATAATGACAACTTGCTTTTCTACTGCCAAAGGTGAGTAGGGTGGTTGCTTAAGAACCTCTACCATTCGTTGTCCTCGGCTCAATTGCGACTTGGATACATCATCCAAATCCGAAGCAAACTGAGCAAAAGCTTGAAGTTCACGATATTGAGCAAGGTCGAGTCTCAATGTTCCCGCTACTTGTTTGGTTGCCTTAATTTGAGCAGCCCCACCAACACGAGAAACCGAAAGACCAACGTTAATAGCAGGTCGAATACCTGAGTTGAAGAGATCGGTTTCAAGGAAAATCTGGCCATCGGTAATAGAGATAACGTTGGTTGGAATATAAGCTGCAACATCTCCTGCTTGTGTTTCAATGATAGGAAGTGCTGTAAGCGAACCCGCACCGTTTTCATCGCTTAGTTTCGCTGCACGCTCAAGCAATCTTGAGTGTAGATAGAATACATCCCCTGGATATGCCTCTCGACCTGGAGGTCTTCTAAGAATAAGCGACATTTCACGGTAAGCAACAGCGTGTTTGGAAAGGTCATCATAGATAATAACAGCATGTCGCCCATTGTCTCTAAAATACTCACCCATAGTTACACCTGAGTAAGGAGCCAAGAATTGAAATGCAGCCGAATCAGCAGCTGAAGCATTGACAATAATAGTATAATCCATTGCTCCATGCTCTTCAAGTTTTTTCACGATAGAAGCAACGGTTGATTGTTTTTGTCCAATAGCTACATAGATACAAATAACATCTTGACCTTTTTGGTTAATAATCGTATCAATAGCTACCGTTGTTTTTCCTGTTTGTCTATCACCAATAATCAACTCTCTTTGACCTCGACCAATTGGAACCAATGCATCAATAGCTTTGATACCCGTTGCAAGTGGCTCATGAACTGATTTTCTAGCCATAATCCCTGGTGCTCGCTCTTCAACGTATCGCACCTCTGTCGTCTCAATCGCACCTTTTCCATCAATAGGTTCTCCAAGTGGATTGACTACTCTACCCACAATTGCATCGCCTACAGGTACTTTAAGCAAAGAAGCGGTACGCTTAACGCTCATCCCCTCTTTGATACCCTCCATAGAACCCAATACAACGATACCTACATTAGACTCCTCTAAGTTTAATACCATTCCTTGTCGTCCATTTTCAAACTCTACAATCTCACCTGCCATAACATTGTTGAGTCCGTAAACCGATGTAATTCCATCGGCTACACCTACTACTTTTCCTACTTCGTTGATATCGACATCAATGTTAAAATTTTCGATTCTCTCTTTGATGATTGAGCTGATTTCATCTGCTCGCAATTTTGTTGCCACTGTTACTCCTTTCTTTAAATTGCTTAAAGTGATTTTTTAATAAAATCTATTAGTTGTTGTTTAACTTTATCTTTTGAAAAGCTAACCTCTATACCTAAATCTTCAACTGAAACCTTCATGCCATCAATATCGCCACTCTCTTGAACAAGCTCAATTTGTGAACCTGTATATTTAGCTAGTGTCTCTTGAAGAGAATCAATAGAGGCTTGACTAAGTGTTTCATGCGAAATTACCACTCCTTTGTATTGATTGCTCTCTTTTTGAATTTGCATATTGATAATAGAAGCGATATTAGGAATAAGTCCCAAACGTCTATTGTCGGATAATATTTTAATAAAATTGCCCATCTTATCATCCAAGTCACTATCCAAGGATGCCATGACCATAGCAAGTTTATCTTCTTTGCTTACAATAGGAGATTCCAAAATTGTCACAACACCGCTTGTGCTAAAAGCCTCGCTAAGAGCATTGAGGGTATCAATATAGTGAGTTTTTTTATTCTCTGGTGTTACATCAAGAAGTGCTTTAACGTATCGTTTTGCTATCAAATCTTCCATTATGCCACCTTCTTAGTTAATAAATTTACAACTCTATCATTGCTAAGTTCAATATCCGAACTTTGGAGCGAGGTACTCAAAACATCATCAATAACTTCTCGACTCATCTTACGCATTTGAGTTTCGCATCGTTCATTGTAATTTTTTGACATAAGCTCCAACTCATATCTGTTCATCTCTTCAATTTTTTTAGAGATTAGTTCTGCCTCTTTGTGTGCTGTTTCAACAATCTCTTTTGCTTTTGCTTTGGACTCTTCAACTTTTACCAAAGCCTCCTCTCTTGCTTTTTTGGTATCCTCCAATCGTTTTTCAATCTCAACAAGTTGTGATTCAATCCCCTTTTTGCGTCCAATAAAAAAGTTTTGAATTGGATTTGCCAAAAGATAATACATCAAACCCGCAAAAATAGCGAAGTTAAATACTCGATAGAAAAAATCAGAGTTGCCCATGCTTACATCGGCATGACCCCCTCCGCTTGCAACAATCAGTGTGGGTAAAACTAAAATCAGTAAAAACATTAATCTCATCAACTTGCCTCCTTATAAACTTGCCAGTTTGGTTTTTAGACCGCTTTTAATCGTTGGCATATCGTTAAGAAGAGCGTTTTTGAGTTGCTCTTTTTCCTGATTGAGTCTATCCAAAAAGTTTTGGTACTCTTTTTCCAACTCACCTTGTTTGCTTGCGATTTTTTCAGATGCCTTTGCCTTTGCCTCTTGCATCATCTTTTCACGGATTGCAGAGGCTTGCGACTTAGCATCATCAATAATATTAGCTGCTTGCGCATTAAGCTCATCGGTGTTTCCTGTTAGCTCTTTGGCTGATTTTAAATCATTTGCTATTGAACCATCTCTATCATTCATAAAATCAAGTAGTGGTTTGTAAAGCATAGTATTTAAAACAAAAAGAAGCAAGAAGAAAACAAAAAGAACTGCTAACATCAACTCTAAATGTAGATCAAGCATTAAAACTCCTTAAAAAATTTGCAATATTTTAGCATTATGGTTGTAAAAGCCTAATTAAAAATCAGACTTTTTGCAAAATTGAAAGGAATTTTTCTATCTCATGGGTATTGGCAAAGCTAATTTCTAGGCTATTTTTTTTAATTTTATGCTTAAATTTTAATACTTTATCCAACTCTTTTCTATAATCTTCTAAAATACTATTATCTTTACTTATAGCACTATGACTCTTTGGATTGCTTTTGTGCGATTGAACCAAATTTTCAGTTTGTCGAACACTGAGTTTTTGTCCTATAATAGTATCGGTGATGCTTTTTTGTTTGGCTTCATCAATTCCTACAAGCACCTTAGCATGACCTTGCGAGATAGACTCGTCGAGCAACTTCTCTTGTACATACGGTATGAGATTGAGCAATCGAAGGGTATTAGTAATGTGCGAACGACTCTTATGAACAATATCAGCCAAATCCTCATGACGAATTTTGTGTTCGTAGATAAGTTCTTGATAAGAGCGTGCCAACTCCATAGCATTGAGATTTTCTCTTTGGATATTTTCAACCAAAGCAAGTTCTCTAAGTCGCAAATCATCCAAATCGACATCGGCAATAATGGCTTTTATTTTTTCAATATTGGCCAACTTATGCGCTCTAAGTCGTCTCTCGCCCGAAACCAAAATGTAGTGTTGATAATCTTTTTTGATTACCACAATGGGTTGGAGTAACCCATGACGCTTGATAGAAGCACTTAGCTCTTCGATAGAATTTTGATCAAAATGTTTTCGGGGCTGATAGGGGTTGGGAGTAATATGCTCAACATCAATCTCTTGCGCATCAATATACTCGCCCCTTTGGTCGCCAAAAGAGTCCATCTGTGTACTGTAGGCTTGTTCTACCTCTTCAAGAATTGAACCTAAACCTTTTCCAAGTGCCATACACTACACCAACAAGGCATTGGCTAGATTTTTGTATGCCACACTTCCTTTGGAGGTAGCAGCGTAATTAATAACAGGCTGACCAAAACTAGGCGATTCGGCAATTTTAACATTTCGTGGAATAACAATGCACTCCTCTTCGCCTTTGACATGAAAGAGTTTGTCTTTGAAATGACGATCCAAATCGGCCAAAACTTGTTTGGATAGATTGTTTTGAGCTGAGTACATCGTGGGCAAAAAGCCTTTGATGCTTAGTTTGGGATTGATGGTTTTTTTGAGCAATGAAACGGTATTGAGCAGCTGTGCCAATCCTTCAAGTGCAAAAAATTCACATTGAATAGGTATAATGACTGAATTGGCAGCACTCAAAGCATTGATGGTAATGGGTCCCAAAGCAGGAGGAGAGTCAATAACAATAAAGTCGTAACTCTCTTCAACATCTTTGAGCGTGTTTTTAAGCATCAACTCTTTGTGTTTATTTTTGGGATTGTGAAACTCTTTTTCAATTCCAACGAGTCCAATATTGGAGGGGGCTAGATGAAGTTTTTCAATATCACTTTTGAGTACAATTTCGGATAACTTTTTGCTCCCTGTTAAGACATGATAGATATTAAACTCATAATCGTTTCGGCTAAAGCCTAAGCTTGTAGTCGCATTGGATTGAGGATCGGCATCAATTAAGAGTACCTTTTTCCCACTATCGGCTAATGAAGCAGCAAGATTTACCGCAGTCGTTGTTTTTCCTACGCCACCTTTTTGGTTGGCTATACAAATAATCTCACTCATCTTAAACTATATATCCTCTTTTTGTTGATTAAAAGTGACCCGTCGTCACATAAAACAGCATCGTGTAAACTGATTTTTTGTCCCATAATATGTGTAGAAATATTTTTGTGATAGTCAAATTCTAACTTATACTTTCTAAAAATATGCTTCCATTTTGGTTTTTTATCAAGTCTAGTTAGATACATTTTGAATACAAAAGTGGCTTCAACCCCGATAGGTAGAGTCTCAAAGCCTTTTTGATTTTTTTTCAAATTGATACCCATACCACACACCAAATTCTTGCCTATCATCTTCGTGACAACTCCCCCGATTTTATTTTCACGATAGTAGATGTCGTTGGGCCATTTGAGCCAAATATTCGATTGAAACTCACTTAAAATCTCTTTCATAATATAGGCAAAATAGATCGAACTTGAACCCAACGGCAAATCATCGGGAAGCCAAGAGAGTGGCAAAGCAAACGAAAAGAGCAAGTCGCCTTTGGATGAATGCCATAGATTCTCACGGCTGCCAATACCTCCTGTTTGCTCACTGGTGATAACAGCAACGGGAGCTTGAAGTTGAGATTTTTCAAGAGCCTCTACAAGATAGTTTTGAGTTGAATCAAGTTGCTCAAACGATACAATCTCCACTTTTTATCCCCCTGGCCACACAATATGCTTTAGCCTCCATGGGCTTTTTGGATTGAGGCTGGAGTTTTTTGATGCGTACCTTTCCTTGCAAACACCCTACAACTACACCCTCTTTATCAATGCTTAAAATCTCTCCTTCTTGATGGATACTCTCACTATCCAACAACTCCACCTCAAGAAGTTTAAGTTTCTCTTTCGTAAAAATATTAGGCCACCCCTCATAGGCTCTGTATCGATTGTAAAGATCTTTGGCGTCTCTAAAATCAACCTCACCCGCTTCACGTTTAATTTTTTTACACAATGATGCCTCAACATCAAGCTGCCTAAGTGCTACCAATCCATCAAAACGCTCCAAAACATCCAATGTAAGTTTCGCAGCATCGTAGGTGAGTTGCTCCATTAATCCATTAAGGCACATAGTAGGAGGAATGTTAAAGTAGCGGTACCCCAAAATATCTCCCGTATCCAACCCTTCATTCATAAGCATAGCACTCACTCCTGTGTAGCTCTCATTTTCCAATAAAGCTTGCTGCAAGGGCGAAGCACCACGAAATTTAGGCAATATTGAGGCGTGCAAATTGATACAAGGAGCTATATCTAAAATAGCTTTGGGTAGTATCTGTCCAAATGCAGCAACGATGATAAAATCAGGCTCTAGCTCACGGAGTCTATCGGTTAGCTCTTGCGATTTTAAGTTGTGAGACTGAAGTACCTCAATGGCGTGTTGCAGTGCCAACTCCTTGACGGGAGGTGGTGTTAAGAGCATCTTTCTGCCTGCTGGTCGATCAGGCTGAGTTAGAACTAAAACAACCTCATAGCCATTGGTTTGAACAATAGCATCCAAAATCTCTTTGGCATAATGAGGCGTTCCCATATAGATAATTTTTTTCACATTTCACCCCTCTAAAAAACTAAAGGGATTATAGCACAAAATTCTAAAGCCAAATATAATTTAATTTTTAGCTGCGCTACCGAGATCCCACATGGGCATAAAGATACCCAACGCCAAAAGCGTTACCAATACCGCAATAAAGAACATCATAATAGGTTCAATGTAGGCAGAGAGGTTATCAATAAGTTCAGTAAATTCACTGTAGTAGTACTCTGTAACCTTATCAAGCATCGCATCAAGCTGTCCACCTACCTCTCCAGCACGAATCATCTGCAATAACATATTTTCATACAGTCCCGTCTCCACAAAAGAGTCCGTTAGGCTTTTACCTCGTCCAATATTGGCTCCAATGCTTCCAAGCTTCTCTTTTAAAACCTCATTATCAACCATTCCAACAGCCGTACCCAAAGCCTCTGCTACTGGCAATCCTGATTTCACCAACTCACCAAAAATAAGATTGTAGCGGTGCATGGTTGAGAGGAAAATCGCTTTATTAATAAGATAAAATTTAGGACTAATTAACACCTTATCGGTTTTATACTTATACTCTTTGTTGCTTTTATAGAAATAACCATGTGTCTTAATAAGAACCACCAAGGTGACAATTATATGAGGCAAATAGTTAGACATATAGTGCTCAAGAAAGAGGAGCAGTCGTGTTGGAAAAGGTAGCTGAGCCCCCAATTGTTCAAAAATCTCTTTAAATTTAGGCACAACGGCCAAAATCAAAATCGAAAAGGCAATACCCATCGCTATTAGAGTCGTACGAGGTCCCTTAATTGCTTTTTTAAATTTCTTTTTATTATCTAAAATATCTCGCATAATTTCTGATAGCTTTCGATAAGCCCCAGAGATATTACCCGTTTTTTCTCCTAGTTCAGTCATTGCCACAACGACATTTCCAAAATCACTTCGATACTTATTCATCGAATCCGATAGTGATTTTCCTGCATTGATATCATCGCAAACACTTTGATAAATCTCTTTGAGTTTTGGATTTTCGGTATTTTTTGCGATCTCCTCAAGGGTATCATTGATAGGAATACCCGCATCGGTCATAACCGAAATTTGACGAATGGTTGCAATTTTATCCTCTTCTGGGATTTTTCCCTCAAAGGATTTCTTAATTTTTTCAATAAAATCTGAAAAACTATCCTCAACAGGTGCAGCGGTCTCGGTGGCACGCACGACAACCGCTCCCTTAAATTGTCGTTTAGCCATCGCAACAGCAGCCATTTTGCTGTTAGCCTTGACCAACTCTTGAGATTTTTTACCCTTATTGATTAAATCTACATTAAAATATTTCATTACAACCTCGCTACTCTAAAGACCTCTTCAACGGTTGTTTTACCCGCCAAAGCCTTTTCGATTCCATCAGCAAACATCGGCTTAAAACCATCTTTGTAAGCCAATTTAGTCATCTCTTCTTTGGAACCACCCGAAGCAATAAGTCTTCCAAACTCTTCACTAATACTCAATACCTCGCAAATCATCTCACGCCCTGCATATCCGCTATGATTGCACTCTTTACATCCTTCACCTCGGTAGAATTGAAACTCCTCAGTTGTTATATACTCTTTAATTTCCGACAACACTTTTTCATTGAGCGTATCGGGGACTTTACAGTGAACGCAGAGTTTTCGCACGAGCCGTTGAGCTTGAATGACCACCAAAGCACCACTTACCAAATAACTCTCAATTCCCATATCCAAAATACGCGTTACAGCACTAATGGCATCGTTGGTGTGGAGCGTAGAGAGTACCAAGTGACCCGTTAGAGCTGCTTGAATAGCAATACGCAACGTCTCTTGATCCCGTATCTCCCCAATCATGATTTTATCAGGGTCTTGACGCAAAATGGAACGCAGTGCTGCAGCAAACGTAAGTCCAGCAGCCACATTAACATGAACTTGTTGAAGACCCGCCATTTGATACTCGACGGGGTCTTCAACGGTAATAATTTTATCTCGAACATCCCTTAGGGCATTGAGTGCACCGTAAAGCGTTGTTGTTTTACCACTACCCGTAGGACCCGTAACCAATACAATACCATAAGGCACTGCGATACCAGCGGTAAATTTTTTATAGTTTGACTCACTCATACCAGAATCTTGTAAACGAATCATCGCCTTGGATTTGTCCAAAATACGCAAAACGATTGATTCACCATGAAGCGTAGGCAAAGTAGAAACCCGAAAATCGTATGGATTTCCTGCGACAGTGGTTGAAAAACGCCCATCTTGAGGTTTTCGTTTTTCTGCAATATCCAAGCTTGAAACCAGTTTCATCCGTGAAGCAAGTGGCGAAAATATATCTTTATCGAAGGTAAAGAGCTGCTGAAGCATACCGTCAATTCTTGCCCTAACAATACAGTTTTTTTCGGTTGCTTCTATATGAATATCACTCGCTTTAGAAGTAATGGATTGACGCAAAATAATATGAATAAGTTTTAATACAGCGGGATTATCCTCTTCGTTATCTTTTCCTAACTCTTTGAGGTCTCCTCGAATCTCCGCTACAAGCCCTTTGACCGACTCATTGATTTCAAGTCTTTGAAGATACTCGTGAATTTGTCTAGGTCTTGCTATTCCTACATCTATAGGTTTTCGAGGAAAAATACGTTGCATTACATCTTGGGCTTCCATATTAAATGGGTCAGCAAAAACAATCAAGATATTGAGTTCACTCTCTTCAACAGGAATCACTTCGTATTTGAGGAGTTGCTTATAGGGTGTTTTTGCAAAGAGATTCATATCCAAATCAATATCGTCGAGATCCACAAATTTTACTTTTAGCTCAGTAGCAACAAGCTGTAAAATTTTATTGACATCCATACCCTCAATCTTCTCAAGATGACCCAGCGTAATAACCCCTTGGCGAATCTTTTTTGCCAAAAAATCTTCAACGGTATTAATATCAATAAACTTATGTTCAACGAGATTTGCAAAATTAACCTTTTTGGGCGGTCTGCTTCGCACCAAAAATGAGATACTCTCTTTTTTTAAGAGTCCCTCTTTTAGCATCATCTCAATTAATTTAACCATTCTATAGCCCCTTGAGTCTATTTTTTAGATAATTTTGCCTTATACTCTTCAAGTAATTTCCTAGCCCCCAAAGAGTTTGTCTTTTGAAGATAGGAGTCTAAAATATGTATTGCCTTTAGATACTCTCCTCGTGCTGCTTTTGCTTTGGCATAAATAAGCCAACTCTCTTCAGATTCATCATTGAGTTCATTGGCAATAAATGCCCACTCTTCAGCTTTTTTGTAATTCTTTTTCTCATAATATATTCTAGCCAAAAAGAGTGCATCTTCTGGGTCTTGTGATGTTGCAAATCGCTTTTCAACCTCTCGATAAGCATCAGAACTCTTTTTGATATGGATATACTTTTTCTCATGACGCTTCTCAATTTCATCTTCAAGTATCTCTTCGGGTGTCTTTTTATCAACCTCTGGAGCATCTTTAATCGAAGAGAAAAAAGGATTCGAGCTGTTTGTTTCATAAAGCGTATCATTGACATCAAATATCTCATCGCTTACATTGAGTTCATCTTCGCTCTCATTTATATCAGGCAACGGCACTTCAACAACTTCACTACGATTATCCAATACAACAATCGTGGTATTGGTCTCTATTTTTTTAGGAAAATATCTTTCTGAAATCTGATCATAATAATACATTAAAAGAGTATTGACTTTTACTCGATTATTATAGTATAGAATCATTAACGCCACGACTATCACAAGCATAAACCATGGAATAGATTGCTTGATTTTATACTTAAGCCACTTTTTTTCCAACTCTTTCATATCATACATGAATATACCCCAATCGAATAGCAGCCATCTCTATAAATTTTGTTGAAAATTTTTTGGGTTCAATTTTATAATGAGGCTGTGCTTCATAATACTCATAAATCTCAAAGATTTTAAACATCACCTTATTGCACTCTCTAAAATTTCCTTTTGTAAAACTATAGATAAGATGAATATGTTTATCCTTAATCGTATCGGCTATATCAAAATAGTTGCGCTTGAGTAGCTTTTTATGAATATAGGTCTTAAGCTCCTCTTTGGAGATATTGCGCAACTCTATAGTCTCCCAAATACGGGTTTGAAAATGCTCTTTAGCAATTAAATCCTCATTTTGGGTCTTATGAATAGAGATGACAAACTTGATAGCACCTGTATCGGAAAGGACTCTAATCTTCTCTAGCATCTGCTCATCATACATTTGGGCTTCATCTAGCAAAATAGTAATCTCTCGTTTACCTCGAATGCTTTTGCAATAGTCTATCAGCGTTGTAAAATTCACTTCGGTATTTTTGGGCAACTCTTTTAAAGTAACCAATTTGAAAAACTTTCTAAAAAACTCTCTGGGTTCAATCGACGGAGCATCAAAATAGTGAATTTCACGTTGATACTTCAAGTTTTGGTAGATTCGATTGAGCAACACACTCTTGCCCGTTCCTGGACGACCAAAGAGAAGTATCATCTTAAGCGGTCGTGAGATGCTATCGAAGAGCGTATTATAGGAATAAAGAGCCGATTCCAACTCTATATACTCATCGACATCAATCGTATCAACAAAGATGTTTTTTAATAATTTATAGCTACTCATTGTTCAATTTTTTATACCCTAAATCTTTAAGCGACATATCTTTTGAGCTTTTTATAATACGAGGCGTAATGATTATGACTAGCTCCTCAACCTTGTCTATATTCTCTTCTCGCTTAAAGGCATACTCAAGCAGAGGCAAATCTCCCAAAAGAGGTACTTTGCTAATGACTCGTCCTTTTTTGGTTGAGATTAAACCACCCAATATAGCATGGTCACCATCTCGCACTGTAATAACCGAAGCAATCTGTCGTCGTATCAAATCGGGTGGAATGGTTCGTACTGCACCATCCGAAGCAACTGTATTAGCAGTATCAGAAATGGATGGATTAATCTTTAGCGTTACCATTCCATTAGGAGCAATCTCTGGTGTAATATCAAGCAAGATACCTGCAAATACTGAACTCACTTGCTCGCCCTCTGTAGCTGTACCACCTGTGGTACCTGTCGTAGCTGTTGAAGCTTTGATTTTGTAAAAAAGCTCACGCCCGACACTGATTAATGCGGGTTGGTTATTCAATGTAAGCACTCTAGGTGATGAAATAGACTTGACGTCCCCTTGTGTTCCCAAAAACTTAACAACATCGGAGACTTCAGCGGTAGCTCCTACTTCAAAAATACCCGCTTGTTGAGGTACTGTATTTTCAGCAAAAGTAGTTTCCGAAAATGGAAAAGTTCCACCACCCTCACCTGTTAATCGTGTATAGCTTTGAATATTCTTTTGATTCATAGTCATCGCATTGAGAGTAAAGTTTTGCAATCCATAAATTTGTGACCAATCAACTCCTGTTGTAGTCGAGTTATCAAACTCAACACTTAAAATCCGTACATCAATCAAGACTTGTGATTTGAGCTGGTTGCTAAGCATTTCTATATACTCTTCTACTCTCTTAAGCTGCTGAGCTGTTCCCGTCACAGTAATCATACCCGCCGTTGGATTGACAATAGGAGCCAACGGATTATACTCCCAAACTTGACCATCAGGACCTGTCCATCCACTCCCCTCTTTGGTAAAATAGGTACTGCCATCTTCGGCACTTACAAGTATCTTTTGAATCTCTTTTTCAATCGTATCCCAAAATTCAAACGTATCATCACTCGTAATAGAGATACCCGTTTCGGAGTTTGCACCACCACCTCCACCGCTTGTCGTGCCACCCGTTGTGCCACCCGTTGTACCCCCTGTAGCACCACCTGTAGCAGAGTTGCTTGAGTTGGCAATGGTTACATTAGCCTTTGAGCTTCCTTTTCTTGTGCCTGCAATATAATGGACTCGAAAAGTTTTAGTAGTAAGATAGGAGATACTTAATTTATTCCCCTTAAGTGTATAGAGGAGATCATTATCAAGCAAAACAGTCTCCAAAAAACCCTGCAAAGTTGCATTTTCTAACTTCACATAGTAAAGACGTTTACTTAATCTCTTTTTTGCTGCACTGTCTTTAACAATAAGTGTCAATCCACATGTATCAGCTAAATTCTCTATTGCATCGGCAATGGTCAATTCACTGTTCATGGTTGCAGTGAAAAGTTTGGTCGAACACCCTTTTGCACTTGCACTGTTTGGCAATAACAGTATCATTAATAGTGATACTATTGCTAATTTTTTCAATCCATTCATCACTCTACTCCTTTTGATCTAAGATATTTTTTTTCTTAAAAATAAATATCTGTTTTGTGCTGTTGTTGTCTGCCCGATAGAGTGTTACCACCCCAGATGCAATGTGCGATACATTGTAATCTGCAATCGTATCACCAACCTCCATCCATTTGCCATTAATTCTTGCTTTTTGATTAATCACTGCATCCACACTGAGTTTTATCTCTACCTTTTTGGGCTTAAAGACCACTGTTGTGGTTTGATTATCATCCTTTTGAACCGATACAAAGGGGTTTTCGGTATATTCTAGCTGACTCATATCAATACCTTTTCGTTTGTCACGAATCTTGTGTACCATCATCTTAATATCCTCTATTGATATACTACTACCCAACGCAAAAGAGACAAACGTTAAAAATAATACTATCTTTTTCATTAGTGATTAATCCCCCACACTGAGATATTAATATCCGCCAAAGCATCGGAGGAGTTTTGATCAGAATAGATATGTGTAGCGAAAATATCCGTTACCAATACATTTTGTTCCAAATCATTAACAAATTTAACAATTCCATTATAATCCCCCTTGCAAGCAACGCTCACTTCGAGTACATATCCAAAACTACCGTTGTTATCAATATTTTTATTGGTAATATTGGAAATAGCCACATCTCTTGTATCAGCCGTTGAGCTAATGGAGTCAATGAATTTAGACCAACTCTTTTTATTAAAAAGCATACCCGAGAGCTGTTTAAGGTTGAGATCTACAAACTTAATTTTTGCTTCAAAAGTGCTTATATCACTCTTTTTGGTTGATATTTCTCTGTTTTTAGCTTTTACATGATAGTCTCTATCTCCACCAACAGTAATAGATCGAAGATACTCTTTTTGTTGGTCAATATTCTTTTTGATTTCAAGTTTTTGAGCTTTTGATGTCTCGTATTCACTTTGAGTGTAAGGCAAAAAGAGCATATAGGCTATAAATCCAATGATTCCTGCCACTCCAACAATAATTAAATAACTCTCGCTAGGCTTTTTGTGTTCAAAAAACTTATCAAGTGCTTCCATATTATCTGCAAACATCTTCATCGTAACTTCACCTTTAATATTCCCTTGTAGTATCCACTTGTTTCCTCTTTGTGAATCTGTGCAATGTCAATCTCATCAATCTTTTCGAAATATTTTTCAGAAATATATTCAATAAGCCTCGTAATACTCTTTGGATTTTCACTCACTAGTGAAATCTCATAGGTATCGTTGCTACTTTTTATACTATCGGTTCGGACATCGTGCGCTTTTAAATCTCCTGCAAAGCGATAAAACGACTCTGATTTTAATTTATAATTGACTTTTTTATCAAAGATAGCTTCTAGTGTTTTAATTTTAGAATCATGAATCTTTTCTAAAATTTCAATTTGCTTATCAAGTCCTTCAATCTCTTTTGATTTTTGAGCCAGTATCTCTTTGTATTTTGTTGCTGTAGCGGTTAGTTGTTTCTCTTCGTCGCTGAGTATATAAATCTCTGCCTTGTTGGCATAAGCTCCAATCAAATAGACCGAAGGATAAGCAATTCCTACAATGCTTACAAGTGAAGTAGTAATAAGAAATTGTCCCCCTGGACGCATATGAAAGGGGGGTGGTCTATGAAACTGTGTGAGATTTACAACTTTGCTCTCTTCGTTGTCGATATAATCATAAGAGCTTAATATCATCAGACATTGAAGTTGATCCAAATACCACTCGTCGGTATTAAACTCATAGTCAAAGTTTAACTCACTTAACACATGACCCAAATAGGTTTGGCTATACTCTTCCAATCCTGAAATGGGTCCAAATTCACTTCCAATATAAATTTTATCAATACCATCAAGATCAAAGGCTCGTTTGGCATAAATCAAAATATCATTAATTCCAATAAAGACTTCCCCAAAAATCTTCATAACATCTTTTTGATAATCCGAATTGGAAGATTTTAACCCTTCGCTACCTAATATTTTATAAAACTCATCTTCGTGAACCTTATCCCCAGGAAGTTCCAAATATTTTTCATAGATACGAGTCAAGGAGTGTTCAATTGATTTGGAATAGAGATAGCCTCCATCTTGATAAAGGACTACTACTGTATCAAAACGTGTAAAATAAACAAAACAATCGACACCAACATTGTGCAAAATCTTGTTTTGGTAAAGTTGCATAAATAGCATCGGTGAAGGAACAAGCAGGTCAATATATTTGGTCTCAACCAACATTTCAGCGTAGCGTTCTTGAATCGTTTTTGGCTCGATGACAAAAACATGAAAACTTCGAGAATTTTCTACTTGAGCTGTCTCAATAGAGCTAATAATATACTCATTAGCCTGATCTAGCCCTAGCTCTTCATAGGTTTTAAGCTCAATGGTATCATGCACATCTTCTTGGGGAATATTATTGCTCACCTCCACAACTGCACTAATGAGGTCTTTATTGCTAATATAGGATGTTACGAAGTTTGTAATGTTATACTCAGGCTTTTTTTTGATAGAGATTTCAGCATCTTTTTCTTTATAGACTCTATCCAAATAGGGATCCACAGTCAAGATGCCTTTGTATTTAGAGGAGAGCTTGCTTTGTACTTTTTTGCTCTTCTTACCTTTTTTGCCAAAATCAAGATTCAAATTAAACATAGCGCTTTAGCCCCTTATGATATCTAAATACTATTGTATATGTTTTAATATTAATAATAGCTTATTTAACATTTTTTTATATATTTAAAAATAGAAAAATGGCTTAATAACTAAAAAATATACCCCAACTCTTCAAGTGACTGGGCATTTTTACTCCAGCCTTTTTTTACAGAAACAAAGAGGTTAAGATAGATCTGTTTGCCCGAGAAATCTTCCAATGCCTCTCGTGCCAATTTGCCTACTCGCTTAATCCCCTCACCTTTCTTGCCCAATATTATACCTTTTTGATTCTCTTTTTCGACAATAATTGTAGCATAGATTTTATCCAATTGCTCACTCTCTTCTATTTTTTCGATTACCACATCGCTCTCATAAGGAATCTCATCGCTAAGATTTTCAAAAATGGACTCACGAATAAGCTCTTTGTAGATGTCTCGAATATTATCCGTTGTTAGCAACTCATCATCAAAAAGATAGGGCGAATAGGGCAGATGTTTGATAATTTCATCCAAAAGTGCATCTTGAGTCGTTCCCCTTTTGACTGAAAAAGGAATAATGGCTTCAAATTTTTCTTGGTATTTTTGGTATTGTGAAAGTTTTTGGAGAAGCTGGTGATGATTGATAAAATCCATTTTGGTTAGCACAACAATATGTTTGCTCTTTTTAGCTTTGATAAGCTCCAAAAACTTCTCATACTCAACGAGTGAATCGGTAACGGGAGCCAAAAAAAGTATCAAATCGCTATCACCTATCGCCTTGAGTGCCTCTTCAAGCATAAATTGATTGAGCAGTTGCTCTTTTTGATGGATGCCAGGGGTATCTACAAAGATAATTTGACTCTTTTGATGCATCACAATGATATTCATACGTTTGCGAGTAGCTTGAGCCTTTTTGGATACCATAGCCAATCGCTCTCCTACGATATGGTTGAGCAATGTGCTTTTTCCTGCATTGGGTCGCCCCACAACCGCTACAAACCCCGCTTTTGTCTCACTGTTCACTCTTTTTTCCTTTTGGCACACAATTACATTGCATGAGTTTACCATAATCTCTCTTAACCCCCTGCCCTTTTACACCCATAGCCCAATAAAAACCTCTACCAAAAGTAATTTTTATTTGATAAGCCATTACCAAAGTGTTCACATATCGCCATTTTTTTATCTTCTTAATTGAAATAGATAGATTTTATAGAAAAGCTTTAAAATATCTGTTTTGGATGCTTTGGTGATTTTTTAGATTGTGGGTTGGTGGGTTCTCAGGGACTCGAACCCTGGACCACTCGGTTATGAGCCGAGTGCTCTAACCAGCTGAGCTAAGAACCCAAAAATAGTTGATTTATTTCAGTCTATTTTTAGATAGCATGAAAGTTTTGTGATCGCTATTATACTTTAAAAAGTCTTTAAAAGCAATAAGATTTTGCAAAATTCCAAAAATTACCGAAAAAATAATAAACGAAGTACCACCATGGCTAAACATTGGCAAGGGTAAACCTACGACGGGTGCTAAACCGATAATCATATAGATATTGACCGTCATATAGACAAAAAACAAAAATGCCAATCCCGAAGCAAAGACTTGTATCAAATAGTCTTCATTGTGTTGCGAAGCAATAAAGAGCAGATGAAAAATAAGCAAAATATAGACAAGCACAATCGACACCATCCCCACAAAGCCAAAACGCTCTCCTAGATAGGCAAAGATAAAATCACTCGTGGAGATGGGGAGAAATTTGAGTTGCGTTTGGGTCGCTTCATCTTTTTGGTTGCCATCGACTCCCCCCGCACCAATAGCAATAAGCGCTTGTTGGACATGGTAGCTAGGTTCATTGAGAAAATCATTGATACGCTTTTTTTGGTAATCGTGAAGATTGGGATAGATGAGCGATGGGATAGCAATCACCACAAAAGAGACAAGTACTGCCCATATTTGCCACTTGACTCCCACGATAAAAAGCACTCCGTATCCAGCGATAAGCAACACCAACGCCGTACCCAAATCGGGTTCTTTGGCAATCAAAACAAAAGGTACCAAAATAACAATGGAGAGTTTGAGAAACATCCACAATCCATATCCCGATTTTGATGGAGGGTTGCGACTAATGATATAACCCAACATCATCAATACCGCTACTTTCATAAACTCAGAGGGCTGTACTGTAATGCCAACTCCTGGAATCTCAACCCAACGAGTAGCTCCCAAAATACTCTTGCCCACAAACTCTACCGAGACCAAAAGCCCCAAATTGATAGCATAAAAGATAGGCACAAACCACCACAAAATCTTTCGCCACGGCATAATAAATGCGACGAAGAAACCTACTAATGCCACAGCGTAGTAGAGCATTTGCTTATCGTAAAGCGAGGGTTGAATCTCATTGACAAGCATAGCCGATATGACCCAAAGCGGTATCATTTGGAGCATCAAGATAAGGTTAAAGTTTTTTAATAATTTGGTATCGATCTCTAATAGATGTTTCATTGATTTTATACTTATTTTTAGATGAGATATTATCTCTAAATGTTGATTAGATTTTGTTAAAAACCACCTCTCCATCAATATAAACCCTACTGGCTCTCTCATTATGCAAGATACTCCATAGCGAAATCAAAGCACTTTGACTAGGGGGATTGGGTAAACGCAAAAGCACAAAATGGGCATCTCTACCCTTTGCAATGACTCCGCCGTTGAGTCCCAAAATCGCATTGGCACTTTTGGTAATCGATTCAATGAGTTTATCTGCCAGAGTCGAGAGTTGGATATCGCTATGTATCATCAAAGCACTGCGTAGCTCATCAAGAATATTCAGCGAATAGTTGGAGCTAAGCCCATCAGTAGCGGTACTAAATGGAATTTCTTTTTCAATAATCTTTGCAAGAGGCATAGGCGTAGAACCCAATAAACGATTGGAACGAGGACAATGGGCAATGGTGTGATGATAGGATTTAAGGGTATCAATATCCTCTTCATCAATTTGCGTAGCATGGGTAAAGTGCGTAGGAGTAGCTTTAAAGAGACTCAAAAACTCCTCTTTGCTACACAATGACGACGAAACGCCTAGATACTTCTCAAAAAAGGGCTTAAACTCTCCGTAACTTCCCCCCAACCACTCCTTTTCGGCACGACTCTCCATAAGGTGTGACGAGACCAATAGATTTTTCTCTTTTGCCAACCGTAATGCTTTGGCAATAGCAATAGGATGCACCGAATAGGGAGCGTGAATAGCAATAGCGGGAGTGATATGGGGATAGCAACTTGACTCTTCGATGCGTCTTACAAAATCAGCGTAGAGTGCATCGATACCTTGGGGATTGCTACCGATTAGCTCATTAAAAAAAACCACTTTTTGTTTGGTGGTTGCAAGTGCTTCAAGTTCAAGGGCGTAGCTACTAATAGCCCCAAAGGCACACACTCCGCTAGAGAGCATGGCATCCATTGCTCCTTGAATCACCTCCAAAGTTGAGCCTTGGATAATCTCCTCACGAGCCATCAAAACACTCTCAAGCCATCCTACAAATGAGCCGTATTGAAATGTGGTTTGATGAGAGGAGAACTCCAAATGGACATGCGTATTGACAAACCCAGGAAAAAGCAGACTCCCCTCTCCCAAATCCTCCACAAACCAATCGGGATAGTTGGCTTTGATTGTCTCAACGCTTCCCACCTCTATAATGTGCCTATCAAAAACCACAGCATACTCTCGACAATAGACTCCATCGACATAGATGTAGTCTGCTTTTAAAATTTTTTTACTCACTTTTGCTCCTTTTCCCAAAACTTTTTGTTGTTTGACGGGTAAAAAATTTGAACTCATACAATCTTTTTCTATTCATTCTTTTTGAATTGTATTATATTGTAAAATTTCTAGTAGTTCATAATATTTTCAAACAACTTATTGATAGCTCTTTTCTCTAAAATAAATTTTACAAAATTGAAATCATTTGATTTGCTAATTTTGAATAATTTTGTGATAGAATGCCGCTCTTATTTTATTTTATTAGGAGTACACGCATGCTACACTCAATCAAAAAGATTGTAGAGTCATCATTGTTTCAAAATTTCATCATTACGCTTATTATTCTCAATGGTATTACCATGGGACTTGAAACTTCAAAAAGCTTTATGGCGTACGGGAGTTCATTTATTTATCTCTTTGATAAATTTGTTATTACCGTATTTACAATAGAGATAATTCTTCGTATTACGACATACCGTTTTGCCTTTTTCAAAGACCCGTGGAGTTTGTTTGACTTTGTAGTTGTGGGTATCTCCTTGGTGCCTTCAAGTGCAGGTTTTGGTATCCTAAGAATCCTAAGAGTATTGAGACTCTTTCGACTCGTCACTGTCGTACCGCAAATGCGTAAAATCGTCGCTGCTCTTATGAGTGTCATTCCTGGTATGCTCTCCATTGCGAGTTTGATGATACTCTTTTTCTATATTTTTGCCATCATGGCGACCAATCTTTACGGCGAGAGTTTTCCATTGTGGTTTGGTACACTAGGGGAGTCTTTTTATACACTCTTTCAGATTATGACACTTGAGTCTTGGTCTATGGGAATAGTTCGCCCCGTTATGGATGTTCATCCCTTAGCATGGGTCTTTTTTGTTCCTTTTATCTTTATTGTTACTTTTGTAATGATTAACCTCATTGTAGCCGTCGTAGTCGATGCCATGGCAATCATCAACAAAGAAGAAGAACAACATATCGTAGAGGCACTCCAAGAAAATGAATCAAGCCTTCAAGATGAGATAAGCCAACTTCGCAAAGAGATAGATGAACTCAAAATCCTTTTGATTGCACAAAAGCATAACTAAAATCACCGCAAACAGCCCTAGGGCTTTTGTGGATGGTGAGAGTGGCTAATAAAATGTTTGTGATTTGTAATAACCTATTTTTGTTAGGACTATACCCACCAAAAACAATAAATCACAACTACAATCTATCCTCATCAAGTGGTTCATTATTTGGCACTTTTTTTAAAGCATTTAAAAATCTATCCTTGGAAGCTTTGGAGGCTTTTTGTTCGATAATGTCAGCAGATACCTTTTCGCTTAGAGCATTGAGTATAAATTGATTGAGTGAAATTTTCTCATCCAAACATACATCACTAATCGCTTTTTTTAGATAATTGGGCATTCGTAAACTCATGGTGTGCATTATATCTCTCCTATATATTCCAAAAACTCTTTGGGTGTCATAACAACCAACCCAAACTCACTAGCCAAAATAAAATCTTTTTTATCCAAAGTGATAATCATTGCATTTGATTTTACAGCTAATTCCAATAAAAAATCATCATTGGGGTCTCTTAGCTTGGGTCGCCATCTACAAATACCGCTTCTCATAAAATTTCCGTAGCCATCTATCAAGAGGATACAAAATTCTATAGATAGCAGGAATAACGATAAGGGTGAGGAATGTGGAGCTTACGAGTCCCCCAATAATCGCCAACGCCATGGGGGCATTTCCCTCATGTCCCGCACCGCTACCAAAAGCTAGAGGAACCATCGCTCCAATCATCGCAAAAGTGGTCATCAAAATAGGGCGTAGTCGCTTTTGACCCGCTTCGACAATGGCATCTTGAACACTTTTGCCCCTCTCTACGGCTTCATTGGCAAAATCGACTACCAAAACCCCGTTTTTCCCCACCATGCCCATAAGCAAAATAATACCAATCATAACAAAAAGCGAGTAGTTCATCCCTGCTAGTCCCAAAGCAACCGTCACACCCGTAAAGGAGAGCGGCATTGATACCATGATGATGAGAGGCTGAATGATGGATTCATAAAGCGAAGCCAGTACGAGATAGATAAGGATAATAGCAAGTCCCAACGCCGCTCCAAAGGCCGCTCCCGTATCTGCCATTCGCTCAATCTCACCTGTGAAACGATACTCGTATTGGGAGGGTAAAATTTCGGGTAGATGAGCATCAAGCTCTTTGACAATGGTATCGAGGGGGACATCTTCACGCTTGAGAGCCGTTACAAGTACCTTTCGAGACCTATCGTAGCGATTGACGGAGGCTACTGAACTGCCCTCTTCGATTTTGACAAGCGATTCTAATGGTATGAGTTGTCCTTGATTGTTGGTTACCATCATTTTTTTAATATCGGCTATGCTTTGGCGGTATTTATCTTCAAAACGCAACGTAATATCGTACTCTCTGCCTTTGTCTTCAAAGTTGGAGATTTTGATTTCGCTTGAAAAAGCAGCGTTGAGGCTTAGGGCAATGTCGTTGCTGCTCACCCCTTGGGCTTTGGCGTTTTCTCTTAAAATTGAGATTTTAATCTCGGGTTTGCCCGATTCAAAGTCTCTATCGATATCGACTACCCCATCGACACTCTTCATATACTCCATCACTTTTTGACTGGCTTTATCCAATCCTTCAAGCGTATCGCCTGTAATAACGATTTGAATAGGAGCGTTGGCTTCACCCGTCGAAAAGGGAGGTACCTCTTCAACCAAAACAAGCAATCCTTTGGTATTGCTAAAGCTTTTACGAACCTTCTCTACAATAGCGGCTTGTCCCATTTGACGCTCTTCTACGGGTTTGAGCTTGACATAGATTTTGGCTTTGTGCGACTCTTTGGAATCGGTATAGCCAATGGATGTGACGTAATCAACCGTATTTTCATCCTTTTTAATCACCTCCACAAAGGGAGCAACTTTTCGCTTCATCTCCTCGACCGATGTACCTACGGGTGCTTTGACAATGACTTGATACTCGCTATTATCCTCCATAGGCACAAAATCCATCCCCACGTTTTTACCTATAGGCAAAAGCAACATCATACCTACAATGACACCTATAATGGTAAAATATTTAAAGCGTACCAAATAGCCCAATATCCACCCGTACCCTTTTTCAACGGCAACAAAAATCGCTTCGGTGAAGTGGTAAAATCGACTGTGTTTATCGCTTACGATGCGTGCTGCGATAGCGGGAATGACCAAAATAGCGACAAAAAAGGAGATAATCACCCCACTTGCAACCGTCATCGCAAAGGAGTTAAAAAATTTCCCCACAATTCCATCCATAAAGGCAATAGGGATAAAAACCGCCAAAAGCATCATCGATATACCCAAAATCGAAAAACCAATCTCTTTAACTCCCTCGATAGTAGCCTCCAATCGACTCATCCCCATTTCAAGCTTTTTGGTAATGTTTTCAATCACCACGATAGCATCATCGATAAAGATACCAATAGCCAGAGTGAGTCCAATAAGAGAGAGTTTGTTGAGGTCGTATCCCAATACATCAATGACCCAAAACGTCCCAATGATAGAGATAGGGATAGCAATAGCCGACAAAATCGTAGCTTGAAGAGAGCGTAAAAACAAAAAGACAATCAATATCGCCAATATCGCCCCATAGACAAGGTCAAATTTGACTTGGTTAAGATTGACCAAAATCTTCTCGGAGCTATCTTGGATGAGTTTGAGGTTGTAATTCTCCCCTGCGATTTTTTCAAGGTTGGGCATGACCTTTTTGACTTGGAAGATAATATCCAAAGCGTTTTCACCGCTAATCTTTTTGACCTCCATCATCACACCCTCTTCACCGTTGATAGATGAATAGCTTTTGAGGTCGCTTAGTCCATCTTCAATCGTGGCTATATCGCTTAATCGTACCCCCTCCTTGACAATGAGATTGGAAAGCTCCTCAATCGTACTCGCATCGCCCCTTGATTTGACGATAATCTCTTGTTTGTTATTGATAAGTTTACCCGCACTCAAACGCACATTTTCACTCGCAATGACCCCTTGAAGTTGGGCGATACTCATGCCGTATTTGTTGAGATTGTCGGGATTGACAAATATGCGTATCTCTCTATCACGAAGCCCTATAATAGTGACATCCCCTACCCCTTTGATGCGTTGAAGCTGGGGTTTGAGTCGCTCATCGGCCAACATCATCAACTCTTTTGCATTGCCACTTTTGGAAGAGACGAAGAGATTAATGACACTCCCACCCGTATCGATTTTTTTGACCGCTGGAGTCTCCACCCCATCGGGCAAACTTATCGCTCCAATCTTGTCTCGTACATCGTTGGTAGCTTCGGTAATATCTCGTTCTATATCAAACTCAATAATAACGACACTCATCCCCTCTACCGAACTCGACGTGACCTTATCGATTCCATCAATCCCACTAACCGCCTCTTCAATAAGATCGGAAACTTTGGACTCCACCGTAAGCGGATCGGCACCGGGATAAATCGTCTGCACCGTCACGACAGGAAAGTCGATATTGGGAAAAAGATTAACAGGCATCTTTTTATAGCTCATCATCCCAAAGATAAGCAGAGTCAATACCATCATCAAGACGGTAATGGGTTTATTAATTGCGAATTTGTACATTTTTTGCTCCTAGATTTGACTTTTTGGGTTTTGTTTGGTATAATGTTCTTGCAAATGTCTGAATAAGACCCCAGAGAAGTTTAACTTCTCTGAACAACTACATAATTTCAAACAATTTTTCTTTTAACTTTTTAAAATCCTCTTCATTGATTTTTCCTATCTTTCTATCAAGTCGTCTGCAATCAAAAAGTTTAATTTGAGACAACAATGCCACGCTCTTTTTGTCTGCTTTGAAGACAAAATCAAAATAGTAAATACCCTTTTTGACCTCATTCCATTGGTTAAAGTTTTTCATTTTGCACCCTCTCCCACTCAAAGCTACTAATATTACGCTTCTTTTCATCGAAGTTTATCCCTACCAAATAGATTGTTTTACCATCATTACTATACTTTTGAGCATAGTTTTTGGCTTTGATTTGGCTTATCATGCTCTAATATTGATAGCAAAATCTTTTGATAATCTATCGTATTGATTTTTATCTACCACTGCACCATTGCTATTGTAATCATTTTCTTTTATATCAAAATAAACGCTAACTGTATGATTTTTTCTATGAGGACTTTTGTGTTTAAATTCTATAAAATCTTCATACATTCTATCAAAGATAAGCTCTTCAGCTAAAAGACTTTTTGGCTGAAGATATATTTTATAATACTCCTCATCACGACTAAAATTTTGATTCGTTTCTATAAATTCTTGATATAGTTCAAAGGCAATACTATTAATTTTGCTATAGAGTTTATCAAATTTTTTATCTAGTTTTATTTTTTCTATATTTAATTTTGTCTCTTTTTCAAAAATACCATTGAGCCTCTCTGATATGCTTTTCATCACTCATCTCCTTTTAAATTGTTTGATTTGTTGAATCTAAAATTTTTGGTCTTATCAATATAAATATAATCACCTTGGCGTATTTCGCTAAAGGTTTGGATTCCTATGGGGAGTTTTTTTAGGGTCATAGTGTTGCCTTAAATACTTTTTCATATCGTTTATAACTCCATATATCACTCTCTCTACTAGAGATAAGTTCTGTTTTGTAGTTATCATCAAAGTATCGATAAAACATATCTAGCCTAGCATTTCGTTTGTCATTAATATTTGGACTAACACAGATAAAGTAGTTTAATCCACTTTGAGAGTTTGATATTTTTTCTAAAAATGCTCTATCGAGTCTAAAAAACTCTACATCTAAAATATTTGAAAAGAGGTGTAGTGTAATATTCTTATTATTGACTTTTAAATCTCTCTCTTCCAAACAATCAATATCTTTATTTATCGCTTTGATATAGAGTTCATTCTCTTTTAATATATCAATATGTAACATTCCACGACTTAAGGCAATAGATGATGGCTCAATAAGTATAACATTTGAAATATCTATATTTAACTGCTTTTCTTTGATATAATCTATTAATAAAGTACTAGCCAAAGCTTGACCACAACCCCAATCTATAATATTTATTGTTTGATTATCCAGTTTATGGATGACTGTATCAAAAGATGAGTAGAGTTTTGCTTTGTGCATTGTGCTATAAGAGAATATGTACTGAGATAGTTCATCATATTCTTCTAGGATTTTTACTCCTCTGTTTAATTGACAAAAAAGAGCATCACTATCACAATATGTATTGATGTAGTCTATATTAACTCTTCTGATTTTATCAAAATTTGGATTTATAATGTCGTGCAGTACTGAGCTATAATCACTATCTTCTATTTCTTTTTTTTGTATGTTTTGAAGTTGTATCGAAATGTATTGATACTCCTCTTCAAACTCTTTTTTTTGACTCTCAAAAAATACTTCAAAGTTTTCAGTAGTATCAATTATTGCATAGCTATCACTTTGTTTAATTTCTTCTATTTCTCTTGTCTTAGTTGCAATAGTGTTTTTTAAATTTTTTATATTCTCACTCAAAGAATCATAGCTATTAATGTCATTTTGAGAAAACTCTAAAATACTTTCTAATACTTGAACAGTATTCTCGTTACTATAAAATTCATTATAACTCTCTACAATATTTTGATACTGTTGATAATCTTCTTCGTCACGAGAATTTTTAAATTGAAGATAATAAAATACCTCTTTGATATTCAGAAGCTTTTTTATAATATCTTCTAAATTTAAGATGTATTGAGTATTGAAATCATTAATTGTATCAAGTAGTTTATCTCTTATTTCATTGATGTTTTCTAACTCTACCTCTAGCGATTTTGTTTGATATTGTATTATCTCTATTTCTTTATTTCGTAACTCTGTTTTAAGAGTATCAATCTCTTCTTGTAGTTTTTCAATTTCCCTATTGCCAAACACAATATTCCAAATTTTTTTAAACATCTTTAGCCTTTGGTGTCTTTATTTTCTAAAATGGTATTTCGTCATCATCTATTTCTATTTTAGAATGGTTGTACACTATACTAGGGTATCCCAATGTCTCAAACTCGGTACTTTTTATATAAACACATCGTTGATTATCTGCCATTTCATGAAACTCTTCTTCGCTATAAACGCGATAAACATTTTTTTTACACTCTTCACAGTATTTAATATCCGTATCGTCAGTAAAGTTTAAATTGTCCCATTCTAAAGGACATTTATAAGAAAAATAACAGTTTTTTATTCTTCCATTAAAAAAAGTTCTATCTAATAAATCATCATCAATATAAACTTTACAATTTTGTAACTGTAAATTTTCAATCCACTCTTTTTGTTCTTTTGTTAATATTAAATTTGAATTTATTTCTAAATTAAGATATGTTAAATTAGTAAGATTGGCTATCTCTTTTGGTAATTCAGTTAAGCCACAACAAGATAGGTCTAGTTTTCTTAAATTTATAAGTTTAGCAATTTCTTTAGATAATTCTACTTTGTATATACTGCAACCTTCTTTATATCCTAAAATAATCTTTTTTAAATTAGTAAGATTTCCTATCTCTTTTGGTAATTCTTTTATAGGGTTGCTACCACCTCTATCGCCTGATACATTAATTTCAGTTAAATTAATAAGATTTTCTATCTCTTTTGGTAGTTCGGTTAATTCATTACCATTCAAATAAAGCTCTGTTAAATTAAAGAGATTCCCTATCTCTTTTGGTAGTTCTGTTAATTGATTATAAGATAAATCAAGCTCTGTTAAATTAAGCAATTTCACTTTATCTCGTGGTAAACCTCTCCAATCTTCACATCTCCACTCTAAATCACTTATACCCTTCTCATCTGCCCACTCCCAAAGCCTATCTATCCAGCTATCATCCACTAAATCTTTTCTGTCTTTAGTAATAAGCTTATCTCTTAATGATAAATAAAATTTTGTTTTTTCTAATGTATTCATTTATTGTACTCTTAAAAAATTACAATATCTATCATATATTTCAACTAAACTACTTTCATTAATATGAGCTACTTTTCTATCTAATAAACTTTTTTGAATCGTGCAAGTTTTATCAATTATAAGATAACTTACTTTATTGAAACTGCCACTTTGTAAAAAATTATTGGTAAATTTAATACTATTAATATTCGTAGAATTTGTTGTAAATGGTATATAGATATAATCACCAAATGAATTTTCTTTTATAATCAAAATGGGTCTTAATTTAAACTTTACACCATCTGTAAAATATATCTTTGCTAAATAAATACCTCCTACCATTGGCTATAATCCTCTTCATCTTTGATAGGTGTTGATAAATCAACTTTAGAGATATGTTCCAACTCTTTATCACTCCACAATTCATAATCATCGTTTTGATTTAAATCTGATAACTCTCTTATCTTTACAACATTTTTAGGAAGTAACTTCAAAAAATTCAAGATATTATCTAAGTAATCATCTGTTATTTCTAATTGTATTGTTTTCATCTAATCCCCCTTAATCGTTTCACCATTTGGACTCTCCAAGTGCAACTGATAATTTTTCTTAGCCACCTCTTTTGAAGCATTGGCATAGCAGTAATTGCACTCATGAGGGCAAGTGTTGTATGCTCCTATGTCTTTGCTCATGATACAGCCACAATCTTCTCTTTGCCCTTTGTCTTTGAGTTTTTTCTTTTTTACTATTTTACCATCACTAAATAAATCAGCTTGTTCAATCTCTACTCCCAAAAAATCCATCAAGACTTTATCATCACTAAACAAATCTATCATCAAATCATCATCAATGCACTTATTGTGTGTGATTTTGTATTGTTCAAGGTCTATTTTTTCGCTACAAGTACCTAGTTCTAATCCCCAATCTTTATTAATCTCATAAATACCTCGTGCAAACTCATCCATCAATTGAGGAGTCCACTCTATATAATTGACATTTTCTTTTTTAAGATTACTCTCTACTTTGCGATAAATACCAATATCCACAAACGAAAATACCAATTTAGTAGTACACTCTTTAAGCTCATCTCCTATCTTTTTGATGCGTCTCAAAAGCTCATCTATATCAATTGTATCGGTCAAAATTAGAGGGTCATATCTCCATACCACTCTTTTTTTACCCAATCGTTGCGATAACTCTTTAAATATTTTGATTCTACTCTCAACACTTGGCACTTTGGCTTCAAAGCCCTCATTGTCGTAATCATTCAAACTAAATTGAAAATAGTAATGGGGAATATTTTTGTCCAAAAAATCCAAATGCTTCATCATCGGTTTTGGGTTTTTTGTCCAAAAAACAACCACTTGTGTATTTTTAAACGATACATAAAGAGGTACATTATTAAAAGGATTTATCCATTTGATATATCCTGCTTTCCAGCGAGAAACAAACCAATCACTATAAAAGGTGGGAATATCCGTCGAGCGACTTGCCGAGATAATTATAGGAGCTTGTGCCTCCACTTCTTCACCACTATCTATAATTATTGTCTCTTTCTTCCATTGCATTATATCTTCTCCCGTTCAAACCCAATATTGTTCTTATAACCCTCTACCCAAAGATACACCAACTCCATATTTTCCCCTTTCACTACCGATTGGATACTCACTCCGCCCTCTCCCACTCAAAGCTACTAATATTACGCTTCTTTTTATCAAAGTTTATCCCTACCAAATAGATTGTTTTTCCATTATTGCTATACTTTTGAGCATAGTTTTTGGCTTTGATTTGGGCTAGGGCGTTTTCGTTGCCTACTTTGAACTCTAGGATATAGATTTTATTTTCTATCTTAACCGTAAGGTCGATTCTACCCAAATTGGTCACATCTTCACCGATGATATCAAGCCCCAATGATTGCAAATAGACATAGATTACACTGGCATAAAAGCCTTCGTATTGTGGAAGATTATTTTTGGTGTAGTTGTTGTAGAGGATATGGGCAAACATCGACTCTAAGGCATTTTTGAACTGCTCTAACTCACCATCTATCAAAGCATCGTAGATACTATCTTGAAATCTTAGTTTTTCGCTCGTTTGGTTGGTGAGAAAATCGATCAGTACATCATTGAGTGAGTTTTTGACCTCCCTATTGGGGAGTTTTAATTTATACTCTATCCCACCTCTTCGCTTCTCTATCATCCTATCAATCGTCAAATACCCCGCTTGATAGAGTATCACCTCAAAATCAATATTTTCAATATCAAAGCTCTCTAGTATCTGTTCACCCACTGTTATATTGGAGAGCTTGGGCAAGAAGTAGTGATTTTGTTCGATGAGTTTAATGAGAAAAGTAGGTGTACCAGAGCTAAACCAGTAGTTATTGTACTTGTAATCATTTTTGATAAATTTAAGCAAATCAAAAGGGTTATAGACATCATCTTTGAGGAAATTATAGC
>JQIS01000001.1:35481-427958 GCA_000830175.1 Sulfurovum sp. FS08-3
ATTGTACCACGCTTTGACCTTCTCCAAATCGACACCCTTAAGGTAGGGCAAAAATTCATTTTCTACATTGGCTTGGGTGTATCCGCATACATTTCCAAATTTGGGAGTGAGGCTAATATCTTCTAACATATTAAGCCCACTAAAGATAGAGGCTTTACTAAACTTACTCACTCCCGTCAAAAATACAAACTTGATATAAGCATCCGCCCCTTTCATCACCGAATACATCCCTTTGATAAACTCACGATTAAGCTTGGATTGTTCGAGGTTGTCGATGGTATCAAGTATCGCTCTATCGTACTCATCGATAAGGATTACGACTTGTTGATTATATTTTTCATACGCTTTTTCAATGAGTTCCAAAAAACAGATTGAGAGATTCTCATTATCTTCACACTCAACCCCCAATCTCTCTTGATTTTTTTTTAAACTTTTGAGTGCTACCCTTTGTAGATTATCACTCGTTTGCACATTCCCATCCCACGATATTTTGATGACGGGATAGGTGGTATCCCAGTCCCACTTCTCATAGATATAAAGCCCCTCAAATAGCTCTTTTTTGCCCTCAAAAATATTGTGCAAAGTATCCAAAAAAAGAGACTTACCAAAACGCCTTGGACGGGCTAGAAAAGTGTAGTTGTAGTTACTGATGAGTTCGTAAGCCTCTTTTGTTTTGTCAATATAGATATAATCACCTTGGCGTATCTTACTAAAGGTTTGGATTCCTATGGGGAGTTTTTGCATATTGCTATCCTTTTGCTTTTTGTAGGTTATCTCTATTCAAAATCAATTGTTGCATCCTCTCCGCCTCATCAGCGATGAGCTTCGCATAAGCTTTGACGGTGTCGGGATTACGAAAATCATCGTAGAGGTTATCTAGGGTCAGTGGCATTGGGTGTTCCTTTGCGTGGGTTTGATGCTATTGTATTGTTTTCTATTTTGAGATATAATTCCCATGTAATTCCCCCGTAAGCCTCCATCCTTTGAGGTGTAGCTGGGGGTATCGAAAATCAACTCCATCATCAACCCCTCCACTTTTTGAAGAGTATAATAGGTACTACAACTTCCGATACTTTTTCGGCACCCTCACCCCTCATCGGTCGCACAAAAATAGCCTCAAACACTTCACACTCCCGTAGGGTGAGTGCAACCCACCGATTATCTCTTCTCATAGTACATCTTTATAATCATCTACACTGATTGTTTTTCCAAGTTGATTATTTTCAATATCTGCTACATAAGTTTGATTATCTCCGTAAGTATAAAAAAATGTTTCATAACCTAACTCTTTAACAAGTTCTCTAAAATTTAATTGATTAATTTTTAGACCATTTCTCCAATCAAACTCTTCATTTTTTTCAAATAATTTATATAACGCAGGATTTATAATAAACTTTGGGGTACTTGTTTTAGTTACTTCAAATACTCCAAGCAAGTAGTGTGGATACATACCATTTAAAAGCATTATCTCATTATGGATATCTTGATACCAACTTATTCCAAACTCTTGTAATTTTTGAGTAAACTTTTTTGTTATAAAATAGTTATGGTCTTGTCGATTCAGTGAATATAGATAAATAAGACCTTTTCTAATTTGATTGTGTTTAGATAATGCAAAATTTCTTGCTGTTCTAAATTTATATCTACCATGTGTTAAAGATAAAAAAGGAGAACTGCTTTTAAACTCTTCAAAGCTTCCTTCATTATGCAAAAATGACAAAAAGAAAATTTTCCATTTATTAAGTTCATCTACATTACAGCTATTTAAATATTTGATAAAATCCTCTTCAATTTGACCAAAAATATGAGAGTCATTTTTTTCTCTATTTGCCTATTAACTCTTTTGATAATTGTTTTTAGTTCATCAATTAATTTTACTTCATTATCATCCTCAAAATATTCATACTCTTTTTTCTTAGGTCTCTTTATATTTGATTTTGCTTTAGCTCCTACTCGATAAAATTTTGACATATAATCATAAGAAAAAAAATTATTGTGTTCGTCTATATTATTTAAACTATGACAATCTCCTCTTGCACAAAGGAGTGTATAGGGATTCTCTTCTAAAGAAGATAGTAAACTTTTTAATTTATCAATCATATTTGCATTAAGCTCTTCAAATTGATTATCTCTTGTGTCTAAAGTATAGTATTTTTTTGTTTTGGGTAATTTAATCATTTTTAAATCCTAAAAATCAAAATAATTTTCATCATCTATTGGTGATGTTATATCATCGAGATTAATTACACTATCAGGTATATCAACTCTACAACCATTTCTTTTTAACTCTCTTATCCATTCTATTTGTTCTAAACTTAAATAAATATCCTGAACAAAAGAAATTAATGATAACTTTTTTAAATTAGTGAGGTATACAATTTCTTGAGGAAGTGAGAATATACTATTTGTAGATATGTCTAACTCTTCCAAGTTGGATAAGTATCCAATTTCCTTAGGTAACTCTTTTAGCTTATTTTCACCTAAATGAATTTTTCTTAAATTATTAAGATTTCCTATTTCTTTTGGTATCTGCTCTAGTTGATAA
Organism: Sulfurovum sp. FS08-3; assembly: GCA_000830175.1. Lineage (GTDB taxonomy): Bacteria > Campylobacterota > Campylobacteria > Campylobacterales > Sulfurovaceae > FS08-3. The sequence continues at coordinate 38,027 of JQIS01000001.1, forward strand.
GTCCAAAACAAATCAATGGAAATTAAGTTTTCTAGCTTTCCTATTTCTCTAGGCAGTACTTTTATCTGATTATCTTCCCATAGTTGAAACTCAGTCAAATTTAAAATACTAGTTTTATTTCTTGGTAACACATTATCATATATTCTATTTTTATCTGCCCACTTTAAAAGATTATCAATCCAACTCTCATCTATTGAAACAATTTTACACTTGTTATTTTTAAGTTCTTTTAACCACAATTCTTGTTCTTGTGAAAGAATTAAATCCTTATTTTTCTCTAAAGACAACTTCTTTAAGTTTTTCAAATATATGATACTACTTGGTAGTTCCTTTAAATAGTTAGCTTCCAAATTGAGTTCTACAAGATTGTTTAAGTTACCTATATCTTTTGGAAGTTCAGTAATTTTATTATAAGCTAAATTCAGTTCTTTTAAATGAAATAATTCAGTTATTTCTATCGGAAGTTTTGTTAAATTAGCTGAATATAAATTAAGTTTCTCAAGTTTTACTAGTTTACCTATTTCATTTGGCAAATCAGATAGATTGGTTTCAAAAAATGTAAACTTCTCAAGTTTATCAAGATAAAATAATTCACTTGGAAGTGTTGAAATTTGTTCATTATGGTACACACTGATTTCTGTTAAATTCAAAAGGTCTTGTTTTGAATATATGGATTTTTCAGAGTATTTATTTATCCATTTATAGAGTATTTCTATCCAGTCATCATCAATTGAAATTTTACATTCATTACAATATAAATCTTTTAACCACTCTATTTGCACTTGTGTCAAAGATAGTCTTTTATTGTCAATTAAAGATAGTTTTTTTAAGTTTTTTAGATTAATAATTTCTACTGGAAGTTTAGTTAATTGATTTGAGCCTATATCAAGTTCAATCAAACTATTAAGTTTACCTATTTCCTTTGGAATACTAGTGAGTTTGTTTTTTGATAAGTTTATCTTTTTTAATTTATTTAAGTTTCTTATCTCTTTAGGTATTTCTTCTAAGCTATTTTCAGATAAATCTAATTCAACTAGACTGATTAAACTTCCTAGAAGTTTGGATAAGCTACTAAAATGATTATTAGATAAATTTAAATATTGCAAATGTTCTAATGTATATAGCTCTAATGGTAAATTACTCAGCAAGTTAGAGCTTAATGTTAAACTTGTTAAGTTTTTTAAATAACTTATTTCTCTGGGTAATATTTGTATCTTTCTTTTATTTGCATAAATGCTATTTATCTTATGAAAAAATATTTTATGCCTTGGAAAAGCACCATTTGGGGAAAAAGATTCGCCATATGAATCTCGTTTACAATTTGATTCTAAATCGTAAGTCAATAATTTGTGTGTATTTGCCCAACTTATTAAAACTTCTTTCCAATCGTCTGTTTGAGTATATTCATTATTGTATCGAGTCAGATGAATATAATAGTTCATAGATGCAAATTCTGAGTTTAGACCTCTATCATAACTAAAGTAACAAGCACAGTCATAACCATCACAACATGAACTAGAAATGTATGTAGATGTCCAATATTTTTTCTTGTTATCAAAATCAATAATAGTATCATCTCTATAATATAAGTTATTTATTTCTAAAGCTGTAGGTAATCGCCAATCATTATATCCACAATAATTTTCTGCATTTAGTTGTTGAATATATTCTAGTGCTTCTTTTTTAGTACAACCAAAATCATATAAATCAAATTTCCATGTCAAATCCAATTGTGTATCATGAAATAAACTTTCTATATTTTTTTTCATTTAACCTTATCTCCCAATAATGTGGTTTGCTCTATAATTTCTACATCATCTATTTTAATTAAATTATTATTAATAATAACTTCATCTTCTGATTGATAAGATTTATAGTAAAACACTATACTTTTACTAACGGTTGCTTTTAAAATTACACGCAAAGTATCTTGATAATTTGGTTGATATTTATAGTGTTCAAAAGCAAACTTTGATGCTATATCATAACTCAGTGACCAAGATTGACCAAATCTTTTTGAATTATACTCATATATTGATGTTCCTCTATATATTACAATTTCATCTCCTAGCTCATCAATATCTGCATCAATTCCAAGATATTGATTTATTTTAATTTTTGGATACCACTCTTCATTTTCAGAATATTGATACATTTGTAATATACCACCTTCTTTAAATGATATAAAAGCATGGCGGATAGTAGCAAAAATATAGTATTCTTTATCTGTCTCTAACAAATTCTTATTAGTATCAAAATCATTGCATTTTTCATTAATAAAATCTTCAATGTCAAAATATTGACTAGAGTTAGGAACTTTTAAACTCATTAAAAACTCTATAAATTCGTATAAAAGTTTTAATTTTTGAGGATAAATATTTAATATCTCTTTTTCTAAATATTCAAGATTGATACACATTTTATTTTCAAAATAATCTTTTGCTTTAGTAGATAATGTCTGTTCCATTACTCATCTTTCACAGCGTGGATTACATCTACAGACTGGCTCTACTTTCGTAGGTTTGGCACTGCCAAACGACAAAGTCAACTTCAAGCTACTGAAAAAATCTGCCACCTGTAGGTGTGACCGTGTCACACGCTTTTTGTGCGACATGGTCGCACCTACAGATTCAAAATATTGATTACAATCCATTACATCGTTTAGGCGTTTGGCACTGCCAAACCTACGGGTCATCCACCCCTCACAGCCTGAAATCTTAACGCAACTCATAATAACTCCCCTTTGTTTTTCCAATCTTTGCAATATACCCTTTTTTTTCCAAAATATTTAAAATTTCTCTTGAGCGTCTCTCTTTTAATTTGAAAAGTTTCATTATATTTTGAGAAGTTATTTTATTATGCTCTTTCAAGAAATCTATTATTTCTATCTCTTCACTGGTTAATTCGGCATTATTCGGCATTAATTGGGCACTATTAGGCACAATTGGGTCGTATTTAGTCGTTTTCGATACTTTTTCGGCACTCTCACCCCTCATCGATCGCACAAAAACAGCCTCTACAAACGAACCCTTCTCTGCCAATTCAAACTTGATACCTCGTTGCTCACAGCTCTTGCGTACCTTTTCGAGTCCGCTTCCCCGGCTCTCTATGAGTCGTAGCTCTTTGAAAAGATTGGCGACTACTTTGTTTCGTAGTTCACTGCGTCCGTTGCTCACCTCTTCGATAGTCAGACCATTGACCAAGCCACCCACCGAGATGACCTCGACGATGTCATCATAGATAGCGATCTTGATATCACTGTTGCGGGTATAGTCCCTATGGATGATGGCATTGAGTACTATCTCCCTAAGTGCCACGAAAGGAATCTCATACTCCTCCACCCTCCGTAGCCCCTCGATAGTAGCCGATAGATGGAGATGGTTTTGTAGAAATTTGATACTCTCTTCAAGTATCTCAAAGAGCGTACCCGTGAACTCCTTTTTGTCGATGAATGCCTCCATGGTAGTCCCTTTGAACCTTGCACATTTTATCATCACATTGTCAAGCTTCCCGAAGATGATGGCAAGGGCATTGGTAGGCATCAATACACCATTGAACTCCTTGATGAGTCTCAAATTCTTGAGCTTCTCTCTATCACAGCTTTTTCCAATCTTTTCAAACTCTTTGTAGAGAGTATCCAGAGCAAAACTATCCAAAGGATATTCGAAATTCACCTCTTCATCATAAGAGATATTGTGTCGTTGTCGCTCTAGGTCTATGATATTCTCAAGGCTCGCTTGTCGATTGGTCGCACCTACTCTGATGTATGTGCCACTGTTTTTCCCCTCACTTTTGAGATAATAGGGCAATAGATTCCCCCTAAATACCTCAACCACCAAAAGCAATTTCTCCTCAATATTGAGTGTGTAGATTTCAGGCAAAATATTGGGGTGGCAACTATCAAAGATGAGTGAAGAGACTCTATCCTTGAGTTCAAATATATCACTATCATCCACCCCCACTAGCTCTCTATCATCACCCACCCCGATGATGAGCCTCCCCCCTGCGGTGTTGGAAAAAGCGATAATGGTTTTGACAATAGCATCATTTTTGGGAAGCCTAGCTTTGAACTCTAGGCGTTTATTCTCACCACTACCGATAAGTTCTTTGATATTCAAAACACACCCCCAATAAGCTCAATTTTCTCAATAAAACCAAACACCATCCTCTCACTTGTCTTACCCGTGCCAAACGACAAAGTCAACTTCAAGCTACTGAAAAAATCTGCCACCTGTAGGTGTGACCGTGTCACACGCTTTTTGTGCGACATGGTCGCACCTACAGATTCAAAATATTGATTACAATCCATTGCATCACTTAGCCCATCGTTCATCGTATCTTTAAACTCATAAACGCACTTTAACGACTCTTTGCGTACATTAAATGAAGCTTGTTTCATTTGGGCTTTGAGTCGCTCTTTGGGTCTAAGGTATGGCGTTGTAGGGTGCAGTTTATTGCACCGTTTTGGTTCGTTTAGATAAAATAGCACCATTTTATTTCACCCCAATATACCCACTCCCAAACAATCCAATAGGAATATCTTTGGCTTTCACCTCGGCTTTGAGCATGCGTGTTTTGGCATCGACGGTGGGGTAGAGTTTGGAGATTGTGCCGTTGTGTTCTTGGTTGCTTCCGTCAAGTTTGTATTGGAAGATATCTCCTACCTTGACACTATCCCAATATTTGGAATCAAATTTGAGTTGCAATACAATATCCTCATGGGACTCTATCACAAAAGCGGTACTAAGCATCATGCCACTCACCACATCGCCTATCTCAATCCTTTTATCGCTCACCACCCCATCAAAAGGGGCTTTGAGGTAGGTGCGGTCATAGAGAATTTGTTGGTAGCTTAGTTGGTGTTTGGCGTTGTTAAATTTGTGGCGATAAGCATCCAATTTCGCCTCTTCGATGATATTTCGCACACGATATTGCCTATCCAAATCTTTTTGGGCATATTGGTAGCTGTTTTTGGCACTCTCTAGCAACGCTAGGGTGTCGTTGTTGTCAAGCTTGGCAATAATATCGCCCTTTTTGACTTTTGAGCCAATATCAACATAGATTTTCTCCACCACTCCACTGGCATTAAAAGCGATATTGGCTTTTTGGTTGGCGACCACATCGAAGGTAGCGTAGATAGCTTGGGCGTTGAGTCCCAGTGTTAGCAGTGTTAAAAGCAGTAATTTTTTCATTGTTTTACCTCGATAAGTTGAAATAGAGTATCAATATGGAGCGTAATCTCCTCTTGAATGTTGTGGGCAGTACCCGTCATAACCCCCGTGACAAAGAGTCCATCTCCTAGCACAAAAAAGCCACGAGCCAAATCAATTGCAATGGGTTGTATCTCACCTTTGTCAATCCCCTCTTGCAAAATAGCACAAAACCATACATAATATCGCTCAAAGGTATCTTTGAGAAACTCCTGAATATCGCTATTGGGCTGGGTGAGCGAAATAGAGACAAACTCTTTGAATATCTCTCTTAGATCGGCTTTGTCGGGATTGTAGAAAAAAATCAAAAAATATCTTAATTTTGGCTTTGGTACTCGCAGCTTCGTTGATACGTTGCTCTTTGGTAGCGTTAAATTGTGCCATTAAGATATTGACAATCTCAAAGACAATATCCTCTTTGTTTTTAAAATAGTCGTAAATCGTCCCTTTGCCCACCCTAGCCTCTTGGGCGATTTGAGAAATGGTAATGTTTTTAATCCCTTTTGCAACAAACAAATCCTTGCAAGAGAGTGCTATATCGATGCGTTTTTGCTCTTTATCGACGATAATTGCCATAGCTCCTCCAAATAATGACCGACTATCAGTCATTTATTAAAAAGTATCTTACTATCAAATAACTTAAAGAGACTTTTGCAACACGCAAAAATTGAAAATTCAATTTAATTAAGAAAAAAATAAAACTTTTTATGATATAGTTATATAAATTCTTCGATAAGCTAAAAACAATTCACACAGCTCACAACGTTATCTCAACAAACAAAAAAAGGCGGAAAAAAAATGAAAACCCTCATCGTAACCCTCACAACCATCCTTATTTTAGCAGGATGCGGCGGCAGTAACAGCAGTAATCCATTGGATCAAAACATCTCAAATGAGCAAAACACCACTTCACCCCAAACGCCCATTCAATACCCCTCGCAAGATAATTCAGGGGATGTTAATCAAACCACTCTAACCCCCACTCCCTCCACCGAGCTAAACAACACAACACCTCTAAACGCTGCCAATGTGGGCGATGCCATTAAAAAAGCGGGATACAGTTTCGATGGTCTAAACCTTGATACGCTCTTTAGAGGCACGGTTGATTACGAAAAATATATCTATTTGACGAGCAAAGATAGCACCGTTGCGATACTTGGCAACTATGTCTATGCTATCGAAGATACACTAGGACGCAAAATTCTCTTTACGGTAGATGGGCCGAGCAATTTTGATGCTATTGAACGCTCACACCAACTCGTACTTCGAGCCAATTTCAATCCAACGCTTAGTACTCTTCGCTATATTTTACCCTTTGCTCCCACGGGTTATTTTAACCTCAACACAACCCAAACCAACCCCAATGCAACCGTTGCGACACTTATTGAAGAGATTGTTTACGCATTTAGTCAATTAACGCTTACCAACCCTTCTTTTAGTCAATACATCCTTGGTTACCATTTAGACCCACAAACGCCTCAAAGTAGCCTTGTGTGCAATGAAGCAACCATTCCCCTCGTTGCAACTTCAACCAGTGTTGATATTGCTCAATTTTTAGACCCTACGGCGTACGATAGAATTGATTGCCGTACCAATCAAGGAGTACTTATAGGCTCCATCATTCGTACCACACAGCCTACTGATACAAACGAAACCAATGAAACCAATGAAACCAATGAAACCAATGAAACCAATGAAACCAATGAAACCAATGAAACCAATGATACTAATGATACAAACGAAACCAATAATACAAATGATACCAATGAAACTACCCTCATTAGCGGTGATCTCTACCGTTTTGTTACCTTAAACACTCCTCAAACAGCAGGACAACTCTATGCCAATCCTAGCCATTATACTTTTGTTCCCCATACACTTAGCGGTCAATACGGTAAATTTGAGATTTTTGAATCGGGCAAATGGGTTTATCAGCTTGACTTTGCCAGTATCGAATTAAACGGAATTGATTTAACAAAGTCTATAAAAGAGTCTTTTGAGGTAGCCACCGTCAATGGAGCAACCGCTACAGTCATTGTTGAGTTTGGCGATGAAACCTTTGATGTGGGAGAGATTTTTGAAGGAATGGCGTATATCCATGGTTATATATTTGACAAAACTTTAAATCAAACCATTGAAGCTAGAAGCTATAGAGGTAACTACGGCGACCTTCAAGTCGAAAATGATGGCTCTTGGAAGTACTATCTTGACAATAGCCTCCCAGAGGTCAAGGCTCTCAATGATGGCGATACAATTGCCGACCTATTTGCCATTACAAGTGAAATCAATGTAGAGATTACCATCAAAGGACACAATACCCTAATCGAAGGCAACCTTTACGGTTCGACAATCGAAGAGACACAAACAATGACCGAGGGAAAACTTGACATTAAGTACTCCAACGATGCAATGTTTGAACCCTATAGTGTAGATGGAACATACGGGACGTTTAAGATTGATAGCCATGGTCTATGGCACTATGAACTCAAAAAACTAACCGAGATTGTACTCAAGCTCACTTCAAAAGATGAGTTTAAAGAGACCTTTGATGTCAAAACAACCGATGGCACTCAATCGCAAGTGGGTATTAAAATCATCGGAGTTGATTCGATTATTTTGGGAGATCTTAGCGGTGTGGTCTCACTTGCCAAGAGTTCCACACAAGGCAAAATCTATATCGAACGAGGCGTTAATCTCTTCAAGAGTATAGATAACCAAATGGGACTTTATGGACACTTTTGGCTTAGTAGCAATGGCGAGTGGAGCTATATCCTTGATACACACAACAGCATCGTTAGTAACTTAGATGCCAATATGGGGCTTTATGATCTCTTCAGTGTCGTTGCTATTGATGGTGTCACTCAAACAATCAAAATTGAGATAGCAGGTTTCAATATGCCACTCTATGTAGATAAGCTACCCTTTGATTCATTTCCAACGCTTATTGATTCACCAAATCAACAAGATATCCTCCATCCTATCCCACTCCTTAATGCGACAGGAGATCAGCCAAAAATAAGCTATAGACTCAATGGAGAGAGCATCGAGGGTGGTGCAAGTGGACTTTTCAAGGGCGGAATTGAAAATATTTTAGAGGTAAACGTTGAGGAGATGGCAGGTGATTTTGAAACGCAAAGCTTCTCAAAAATCATTAAAGTCAAAGATATTACGCCCCCCAAAGCTCCTCTTGTAGAGCATGAGACAACGACCAATGAAGAGAGTCTCCCTGTATTGATTAAAGCTTTTGAAGATAATGTTTCGATATTTGTCAATGGCATTCACACAGAAGATATTCCAGACTCTGCACAAAAACAAACCATTATACTTGACACAAGTGGCAACGCAGGACTCAAAATCTTTAACATTACACTCAAAGATGCTTTTGGCAACGAGAGCAATATTACAAGAGTCGAGATTCAAAAAACAATTGCCAATGCTCCAACTGATTTTAGTCATGTTTATATTCAAAACACTGATATGACCTACAATAAAGGAAAAATAAAGGGAGAGGTTTATGATAGCGATGGTATTTCTCAAATGCGTATAACCTACTCCGACGGCTCCTCGACAGACTACACCCATGGGGTTTTGGAGGAGTATGACCACACTTTTGGTACTCATTTCACCATTACCCTCACCGATTCCAAAGGGGTAGTTTCGACCTATAACGGCATCATTGAAGAACAAGATGAGCCTACCCACTTTGTAGAGAATTACATTTCCTACTCCACTGGATTTTATAGCGTCACTCTTAATGTCGAAGATTTCAACGGTATTGAAACCGTCAAAATCAACAACAACGGGACTCTCACGCAAAGAGATTTAAATGGAAGCACTACTGATTATATTATAGAAAGTGTTGAAGAGAACAAAACCCTCACGATTGAAGTCATTGATACATTCAACAACTCCGAAACCTACACCAAAACTTTTATCAATTATCCTACAGACTTTAGTCAAGTGGCTATTCAAGACAACAACGATTCAACAGCGGCTCTTATGGGTAATGTGATAGATGCAAACGGCATTGGCCACGTCTCTGTTAATTATTACGATAGCAATGGCACATTATTGAGCGATTATGATTTCCTATCGGGTGATGGCAACACATCGGTAGCACTGTGGAGTCTTCCACCGCACAGTGATGGCTATCAATACGTCATTAGTGTAACCGATAAATTAGGTAACTACCAAAACTTTGAGGGCATTTTCCCCAATCTGCCCTAATAGAGAGCGGGTTTGCTTCACTCATGGTGAGGTTAAAACCCGAACCTCTCAAAGTTATTAAGGAGTTAGGATGAATACTTTAAAGAGTAGAGAATTAATCCAATCTGTTGGATTTGGAAATGATAAAATGTATATAGAGTTCAATAACAATAGAGTATTGACCGTACCTTACTCTTATACCAAAAAATTAGCCAATGCCTCATTGAATGATTTAAAAGATTATAGACTTATTGCCAATGGTATGGGTATTCATTTTGAAAAAATAGATGAAGATATTTCCATAGATGGTATCATAAGAGATTTTGGAAATGAGACAAAACGAATCAATATCTCTGTATCTACAAGTTTTTTAGACCTAGCAGACCAATATGCAAAAGAGCATAATATGAGCCATTCAGCACTTTTGCAAAAGGCTACTATGGAGTATATAAATCTTGGAAGAGCTAAAGCCCTAAAGTGAAATGGGTCAAAAACCCCACAGCCATCAAGTCATAAGATATTCTATAGCGTTGATATAGCTCAAATTTGAGGGATTTTTGCCCTTGTAGGCGATATCAAATGCCGTACCGTGATCGACAGAGACTCTCATGATAGGCAAATTGAGCGATACGTTGATACTCTCATCAAAATAGAGGGCTTTGAGCGGTGCTAAACCTTGGTCGTGATAGAGAGCGATAAAGTAGCGATAGTTTTGACGCACTTTGGGCGTAAAGGCGATATCGGGCACAATTGCTCCTTCAAAAATATCTTTGCCCAGTTTGGCATTGATAGCCCCAATGGCGGGTTGAATTATCTCTATCTCCTCATCGCCCAACACTCCCCCATCACCGCTATGAGGATTAAGCCCCAATACCGCTACCTTTTCATTCTCTCTAAGCGTAACGCAGCGGTAAAAATCCTCCAAAAACTTATAAAATTTTGCATACGTTAGATGATTGGCTACCTCTTTGAGTGCAATGTGTTCGCAGTACAACGCCACATACATCTTCTCACACCCTAACATCATAATCGCATCGGCTTGAAATCTATCCCTCAAAGCATCGGTATGTCCTTTGTACTTCACATCCGCTTTTTCCCACGCTTTTTTGTGTATTGGCAAGGTTAGCATCGCATCGCAAAAGCCGTTTACACACAGCTCTATGGCTTTGAAAAATGAGCGATAGGAGTATCCTCCCGCCTCTTTGGTAATGTGAGCGGGTCTAATCTCAAAAACATTATTGCACACTTTGGCGGTATGAAAATCACTAGGTACTTCAAGCCCCAAAAGCTTCGCCGCTTGAGTTACCATGGCATCATCGACGCAATAGATTGGCTCAACCATCTCCTTGATACGCTCGTGTGACCTCAAAGCAATCTCTATGCCTATGCCGTTTAAATCACCAATCGATACAGCTACACTCTTTTTTTGCATCTACTCTCCTAGGGTTGGAGCTTTTAGGGCTTCGCCTATTGCGGCATAACTTCTCCCAATCCGTGCGATGGGTGTTTGAGGATTATCCGCTACAAAAGTGTGCTTAATCTCTAAAACAAGAGGAACAGTAGAAGAACCTTGCAAATCAATCTCTTGAAGCAACTCACAAAAAAAGGCGACACTTACTCCCTCTACCATGGGTGCAAACTCTTGGATTTTTTCAATCGTTGGAATATCAAAAAACTCCGCTTCACTCACATTGGCATCTAGGGCTTTGGAGCTAAGGTGCATCCTCTCCATAAACTCTTGGGGTACCATACAAATCGTGGCTTTTTTGCTCTTGCGAATATTTGCCAATGTATCTTTGGGCGTTGCGTCTTCTTTGTGTCCGATAGAGACAACGACGCTAGGGGGAGTAGAGCTTAGCGGTGCGAAGTAGCTAAAAGGAGCGATATTAATAAGCCCCTCCTCGTTTTGCGTCACAATCCACGCAATGGGACGTGGGACAATATAAGTAGCCATCAATTTGTATATCTCTTGGGGGCTTAGGTGTTGCATAGTAATCATTTTTTCTCCTTGATAGTGATTTAGAGTCTCTTTTTGAGTGCCTCTATTGCCTCTTGATTGGCTTTGAGCTTCCATTTGACATCCTCTACCCCAAACTCTCGTTCGATATGGATAATCTCCAATTGCTTAAGATGATAGAGGATGGATTCGACGTGATTGTAAGAGCTTACAAAACGATACTCGACAAGTTTTTGATAGGGTTGCAACGAGGCAACGGCTATCACCTCTTTGACCGCACTCCCATAGGCTCTTGCCATCCCTCCCGTACCTAGTTCTATACCGCCAAAGTAGCGAACACTGAGCAAAGCGACATTGATAAGCTCATTGCCTCTAAGCACATTGAGAGTAGGAATCCCCGCACACCCTTTGGGTTCGCCATCGTCGCTAAAGTTTTCAACGATTTGTTCAAAGGCGTTGAGTTCACGGGTAGCATAGACAATATGATTGGCTTTGGGATGGTCGATTTTAAGTTGAGCCAAAAGTGTTTTGAAATTGTAAATAGGAGTAAGGTGGGCGATGAATTTGGAGCGATTGATTTGGTAGGTATGGATAAAAGTTTCATGAATAGTTTGCATGAGATATTTTATCCACAATTACTTAAAAACTATTGAGCCAACACAATGGCTACGATTTTGTAGGGCGAAACAGCATTGGCTTTGGCAATCTCCTCGATGGTATTGCCCTCCATCTTGATACCTTGGGCTTGAAGCTTTGCGACAGCATTTTGTGAAGCAAGAACCGCAAAAGAGTCTTCAATGGGAGCATGAAACATAGCATCAATCACTATTTTTTTTGGGCTTGGCTCTTGTTTTGCAAATGTAGGAGCAATCAATCCCGATGAGACAATCACCACTCCAACACCCATAATAATAAAAATTTTTTTAGCGAAATAGTTTCGCATCGCTCTCCAATTGGCTACGATATGCAACAACACCGCCGCAACAAAAACCACTCCAATTACCTCATGCAACTCTTTGATATGGCTCTCAAAAAGATGAAAAAAAAGCATTACGCCCGTAATAGCTATCACACCAAAAAGTATAGCACTCAACGATGTAGCAACATCTCGCATAGTTATCGACACGACTCTCTCCTTTTATTTAAATTCAAAAGCAATAGTAATGAAATAAAGAAAACAAAGGGTAACAAACACAAATTTAAGCGTTATTTCAAAACAAATTTGGCGTGATAATTTTGAGAGTTGTTATACATTAAGCTATATCAATGTACCATTTCACCATCTACTCGATTATACAAAAGGAGATCAATGGAGTTTTCATCCAATTTGACACTAGGGATACTCAATGAGCCTTTTTTGTTGGAAAAACGCATTCGATTATTAAACGCCATAGATCAGCACGGCTCTATTTTAAAAGCGGCCAAAAATGTACCCATGAGCTACAAAGCAGCGTGGGATAGTATCGATGCTATGAACAATCTATCCCCCCAACCCATCGTCCATCGCTCCACAGGAGGCAAAAACGGCGGAGGCACATCGCTTACGGAGTATGGCAAAAAGGTGGTTGAACTCTATACGCTTCTCAAATCCGAACAAGAGAGATTTTTGCAAACCCTCTCTAGGGAGATCAATTTCAACCATTTAGAGCTTAGTTCAATTAGGAGACTCTCTATGACTATCAGTGCAAGAAATCAAATCAGCGGCACCGTTGAGCATATCCAAAAGGGCAAAGTAAACGCCTCGGTTTTTATCAAACTCAAAAGCGGTTACACATTGGTCTCAATCATCACCAACCACGCCGTAGAGGCACTTGATTTGGCTCAAGGCAATCTCGTAAGTGCTATTTTCAAATCCAACAACGTACTCATTGCCACCGATAGTGCCTTAAACATTAGCGCTCGAAATAAGTTTGTAGGCACTGTTGTAGAGATCACACAAGGCTCTATCAATGCGAGTGTCAAGATTGATTTGGGCAACGGCGACACCGTATCATCGACTATTATGACCGATTCACTTTTGGCTTTGGGTCTCCAAAAGGGCGATGAGGCGTGTGCCATTGTCAAAGCATCGGATATTATGATAGGTAAGTAAAATATTTGAGTTGTATAATACCCCAAAAACCCAAGACAACAAATCAAAAACTCTTATTCTCTTCAAACCTGTTACCCTAAGCCACACTTTTGGCTAAATTGCTGTAGTCTTTGTTGTTGATTTTTATACTTTCACAATAGAGTTCAAAGATGATTTAATAAGTAAAGTGCGTAACATCAATTACCACCTTATCAAATAGATACATCAGCACACAAACTTCTAAATGCCTTATGGTTATTAAGTACACTATCACATAAAAGTAGCTAAAATTAATCTATACCAAAAAGAAAAAAAGGGGATGTGCCATGAGAGATATTAAACCACTATTGAATTGGGCGAAGCAGCATGGGGATGCAAACATTCACGATAGAATTTTGATGAAAGTAATGCCTCAGCTTTTGAAAAATGATTTAAAATTAACAAGCCAAAACATCGAAGCAAGTAAACATATTGAAGTAGCACAAGAACTTTATGATTTAATTGTAGAAAAAACCCAAGATTTGATAGGAAAAAGATATGTTTAACATAAATGACTATCCTTTTGATGAGGAGCATAACTACCTAGAGATTGGCGGTGAGGCGATGATATTTCATTGCCATCACTACATTACCAACCTTCAAAGAACCATTTTGGATGCAGAGTATATTGAGAGCAGTAGATTTTTGATAGGGAGTGCGGCCGATTCACTCTACTATCAGCTTAGCAACCTATGCAAAGGTTTGAGTGTCGATGAGTCCAAAAAAATGGCACAAGATATTTATAAGTGTTTTGGATACGGACTGATTGATTTAAGCTCTATGGATGAGAGTGGTTGCACATTAACCACAACCAAATCCTTTTTTTCCAAAACTTGGGAGATGAAATTTGGTCGAAGCAAAAAGCCTGTCGATTACTACACTAGCGGTTTTCTAGCAGCGGCATACGCCGTCATTTACAACAAAGAGCTTAAAAATATACAAGCAATGCAGACGACTTGTATGGCGTGTGGAGATGAAACCAATACCCATATCATCAAGCTAGGCGAATGCAATTTTGACATCTATCCCCCCAAACAACCCGTACGCTTCAAAGATGTACCAAAATTAAAAATTGATTGGGAGCATGAACAAACCATCACCAATGCCTTTTTGGGAGCCCATGCTACGATGGTGGGCAATGAGATTGGTCTTATTCCTGCCTTTGGTGTCTATTTGGTACGCAATCAAAGCGATTATGTCAATCGATTGCAATTTGAATTTGTGCATCAAATGAGACAAGTAGCAGGAGAGTATGGTACTACTTTGGCAGGTGAACTGCTTATGGAAGCAGGTTATGCGTGTGGATTTTTTACCTACGGAGGCATTATGACTTCACCCGAATGGGAAGGAGCCGTCAAACCCTATCTCAAAACCAAAGAGGATTGGATTAAGGCATTAGCCTCGCTAGTTAATACCATGGGATGGGGATACCACACCGCTATTGAACTATCACAACAAAAAGCAGTCTTTAGAAACTACAACGATTTTGAAGATTTGAGCTATATGCGAATGTATGGCAACTCTGAGTATCCCGTGCATTGGGCAAACAGTGGTGGATTTACGGGACTTATGCAACTAGTCTATAATACCGATTTGGTACACGGTAAAAAGATAGAGACCGAAGAGGGTTTTAGGGCAATGCGACGCTCAAAAGAGGGCTACAAAACAAAAATGACAAAGGGTATAAGTTGCGGAGATGACTTTTTAGAAGTTGAAGTTTATTTGTAGTACAGATTTTAGGATAGTAAAGCAATGGTAAAATTTTTAGAAAAATTACAATTTATATTAACAATTGCCGATCGCTACGACGATACACAAACGCAAAAAAGAACACACAGTTTTTTAATCTACATGGGACTTCTTATGAGTATGGGAGGTTTTATGTGGGGAACATTGTGTCTTATTTATGATCTCTACTTAGCAGCAGCGGTTCCTTATACCTATATTTTCATTACGATACTCAATTTTATCTATCTCTACAAGACAAAAAACTTCATCGTTTCTCAAAACATACAAATAGCCATATCACTACTGCTCCCATTTTTTTTCCAACTCTTTTTGGGAGGGTATATTTCAAGCGGTGGAAATATACTTTGGGCAGCGTTGGGGGTTTTTGGAAGCTTTACGCTACGTCGTAAACATATGACGATAGTTTGGCTTTTGTTGTTTGTCGTGCTAGTAATCCTTAGTGCTTTGGTAGAGCCTTATGCCAAAACATTTGATATAGGATTGTCGCAAGGTTTTATTGTTTTGTTTTTCGTTATCAATTTTATATTTGTTATTGCTATCATATTTAGTCTCTATTACTATTTTGTTGATTCCGAAGAGAAAGCAAGAAAAAAACTTGAGCTTAGTCTTGAACAATTGGATATCGCTCAAAAACAGCTTTTGGTAGGAAGAGGTTTGGATGGCAATATGCAATTAAATGAGTTGTATGACATTGCTTTGAGGTTCATAACAGGGCAGTTGGGTTTTGAGAAGGTATTGATTTTTGAGCATGATGACTCCAATGGGTGGTTTAAGGTCACCTACAGCAAGGGATACGAAGAGCCTCGGGAGAAGATAAAACTTAAAGTGATTACTCTACTCCTTTCGGGAGCGGTAATAGAGGCACTTAGAATAGACAAAGAACCTATTATCTATTTTCAAGAGAACCCAGACAAGCGTGTAGAGAAGTTGTGCCAATCACTTGGGCTAGAGGAGGCATATTTTGAACTCTTTGGTGGAGATAGCGAGGTGCCTCATGGTCTTATTGTGGTGGGAAATGGCATTGCCAAAGAGAATACATCCCTTCACGATACGCTTTTGCGTCAAGCTATTGGAAACTTTATGGTACAGTTTTCCAATGCAGCCAATAATATTATCTTCTATCAAGCATGGCAAAAAGAGAGAGAGCGTTTGGAGGAGAATATTCTCAAACGCACCAAAGAACTAGAAGAGCAAAAGAGCAGTTTTGAAGCAATCTATCGAACGACCAAAGAGGGTATTGCTATACTCGACCTTGAAACAACTGCTTTTTTGGATGTCAATCCCGCTTATTGTGAGATTACAGGCTATAGCAAAGAGGAGTTGCAACGAACCAGTTGTATTAATTTAAGTGTTCCTGAAGATATAGAAAAAAGCAAGAAAGCCATACAAGAGGTGATTGCTAAAGGTTATATTACAAACTTTACCAAAACATGCATTATTAAAGATGATAAACGCATTATTGTAAGTATGTCTATTAGTCTTATGGATGATAAAAAAAGATTGCTTATTAGCACCAAAGATATTACCCAACAATACCAACTTGAACGTGATCTCATACAAGCCAAAGAAAAAGCCCAAGCCGCCACACAAGCCAAAAGTGAGTTTCTAGCCAATATGAGCCATGAGATACGAACGCCTCTTAATGGTATCATAGGTATGTCGCATCTAGCACTTGCTACGCATCTTGAACCAAAACAGAGAAACTATATCCAAAAGATAGACAACTCCGCTAGATTGTTACTGGGTATTATCAATGATATTTTGGACTTTTCTAAGATAGAAGCGGGTAAATTGACCATTGATGCTATTGATTTTGATCTCTTTAAACTCATCGATAGCATTATAGAGCTACTTGAATACAAAATCCACGAAAAAAACCTTGAACTCATTGTAAACTACGACAATCATTTAGGTAAAAATTTCTACGGTGATAGCCTTAGAATCTCTCAAGTCCTTACTAATTTTATGAGCAATGCCGTCAAATTTACCGACAAAGGTGAGATAGTGCTTTGTATCACCAAAACTTCTACCAATCGTGTACGCTTTGAAGTGCGAGATACAGGCATAGGACTTACCCCAGAGCAACAATCCAAACTCTTCCAATCCTTCTCACAAGCCGATAGCTCTACAACACGAAAGTATGGAGGCACGGGACTAGGGCTAACCATCTCCAAACAACTTACCGAACTGATGAATGGGCGTATTTGGGTGGAGAGTGAGTTTGGCAAAGGTAGTAGCTTCTTTTGTGAGATTGAACTCAAAGAGAACCAAACACCCAAAGAGTTTGAAACTTTTGAGGGTAAAAAAATCCTTATTGTTGATGACAACACAACATGGCATGAGATTCTTCGCAATATGCTTGAACGATTTTATATTGATGTTGAATGTGTCTCTAGCGGTTATGAAGCCATCAAGAAGATTGAACACTCCCAAAGTGGATACGATTTGATTTTGATAGATTGGCAGATGCCCCAGCTTGATGGTATCCAAACCAAAAAAGTTATCGACCAAACCTACCAAAGGCTTAACCTAGAAAAAACACCCACGATTATTATGGTAAGCTCCTATCGTCAAGAGTCCATCGTAGAGGATGCAAAAGAAGCAGGAATTGATATTTTCTTACAAAAACCCATCAATCCCTCTACTCTCAATGATATTCTTCATGCTGTTTTTCTCCATGATGTCAAAATCCAATACTCCAATCAAACGCAAAAGAGCAAACAAGCCCAAAGCATCACCACTCTCAAAGGCTCATCCATCTTGCTAGTTGAAGATAATGAGACCAATCAAGAGATTGTTTTAGGACTCCTTGAAGATAGCGGTATAGCCATTGATATAGCCTCCAACGGTCACATAGCGATAGATAAATACAACGCCAACCCCGATAAGTACCAACTCATTTTAATGGATATTCAAATGCCTATCATGGATGGCTATCAAGCTACCTCTATCATTCGTCAAACCAATCAAAAGATACCCATTATTGCATTAAGTGCCAATGCTATGAAAGAGGATATAGAAAAGAGCCATGCTGTAGGAATGAATACTCACCTCAATAAACCCATCGAAGTAGAAAAGCTCTACGATGTGCTTTTGAAGTATCTACCCAAAACAAACGATGCACCACCCCAAACAAAAACTCCCTCTATATCCAAGGGTCTTATACCAACATTAAACTCTATCGATACCATCAAAGGTTTGGAGTATCTAGCAGGTAATGAAAAGCTCTACCTTAAATTGTTGCACAATTTCAAAAAAGATTATGAAAATCTTGAGATTGATGCTTTGGATGAAGAGAGTTTTAGACGTACTATTCACACCATCAAAGGACTAAGTGCCAATATCGGTGCTATGGCTTTGCACACACAAGCCAAAAGTCTTGAAGAGACCAAAGATGAAGCACATATTGATGCTTTTACACAAGAACTTCACAGTGTCATAGAGGAGCTAAGCCTAAAGCTTGAAGCTACTATCCATGAAGAGAACCAAACCCAAAAGAGTATAGACGATAGAGCCAAAACCAAACTCTTCAAAGAACTCAAAGAGGCTCTTGAGCTTATGGAGCCTCAAACGTGCGATACTATCATCCAACAATTGGAACAATGCACACTTGATACCCAAGAGAAACAACGCTTCGAGGGGATTAAGCAATGTGTTGAGAGTTATGAGTTTGATGAGGCGTTAGGGTTGTTTGGTGGGTAGGGTTTTGGTTTATTTTTAATTAAGAGTATTAGTTATATAATTAAATATATCAAACAAAAGGAGTTTAAGATGTTACGATGGGTTGCAACTTTGATAGTTGCTTTTTTTATAGTAGGTTGTGGCGGTGGAAGTGATTCGAGCAATGGTAGTAGTGTAGCCTATAAAAGTGCTACAATAGGACACAATGGTTATGATTTTTCAAAAGATGACAACAATGCTTCGTGGGAAAATCAAGATGGTTATACCATTGCGTGGACAAATAATGGTATGAAGTATAGCGAGGGTGAATCGTGGGGAAGTGCCGTATGGTTTGGGGTGAACGCTCAAGATGACCAAAGCAAACACCTCTTTATGTACGATGCTGGTGAGGTAAGCTTAGATAGTATCAGCAGTGTCGATGAGAGCAAATGGCAAAATATTGGCGATGCAGAGAAATCTTTGCAAGTTAATCATGTTTATGTACTAAAGGCGTTGGATGGTTATGTTAAGCTTAAAGTTATCTCTGTCAATTCAACTACTGAAATACATGAAGTAAGCTTTGATGCACAATACCAATATTCAACGACGACTGCATTTTAATAAGGAGAAAAAATGTTTGATAGTAAATTCAAATTTTCAGTAATTCTATGCAGTGCTTTGCTTTTGGTTTCATGTGGTGGCGGGGGTGGTGATACAACTACTACGCTACCTACTGCAAATGATAACAATGTTACACCAAATAACAATACGACCACTACTCCCGTTAATCCCAATGAAAAAGTTGTGACACAGGAGAATGTTGATATTGAAGATGCAAAGATTGTTGAGGAGAGTATTGATGGTGTGTTGGGTATGCAGACGCTTAATGTGGTCTCTGATAACACCTCAGCGGCTATGGCTCACTATAGAACTTCAAGTGCTATTGCCTATCAACACGATTGTTTGCACGGTGGTACTCTCAATATTGATACAGACTACAGCATGGATGGCACAAACGGCACTAGTTACAGCTACAGCAACTGTTCCATCAATGACTATTATACAATGAATGGTACATTTACGACCTCAACGGATTCGACAAACCTCCATGCGATTGCAGTGCTTCAAGAGTATATTACCGATTTTACTATGACAATGCCCCAAGGTATGCTTACAATTTATGCCGATAGCCAATTTAGCAATATCGTAGAAAGCGGTGCAGGTGTATATGGTCAAGCCAAAGTCATTTCTCTTTTTAGTATGCACTCCAAAATGAATGAAAATGAGACCATCTTTAAAGATTTGACAATTGAGACAGAGGCGGTATTGCAATACAATGAGGTGCGAATCTGTTTCAAAGAGGGAGCAATCTACTCTAGTATCGCTCCAACTGCCAATCCGTTTTTGATTGACAATAGCTTTGATCCTGATTGCAATAATAGATTTATTGTCAATATAGTCACCAATGAGATTACAAGCGGTGAAGTACATTACTATATCGGCAGTCATAAATTTAGAACTTATGCCTTTGGCGGTGAGTTGCAAACAGAGCGGGTAACTGATTGATCCAAACAGATGCAATAAACTTTTGCATCTGTTTATCAAAAAAAACCTTTTTATGCTATGATTACCAAAATCAATCACAAGGATAAAATATGAGCAGTCATCATGAAATTGCCACAATCGATTTGGCAGGTACGAAAAACGGAAAAATTACGGTCTCTATCGTCAGTGAACCCTATGGAAAAGAGAGTGCTTCGGTAGCGAGTATCGGCATTGCTCTTCAAGCGAGCGCGCAAGAACCCGATTGGAAAGTACATCTTCCCAAAGAGAATATTGATAGCGTCATTGAAGCCTTACAAAAGGCAAAAGAGCAGTTGTAACGACTTTAGAGGTGCTTTTTGCACCTTTAGGTACTACTCTTCTCATCTTCTAGCTCTTTATCTTTGAGCTGTTTATACTTTTTGAGCATCTGTTGAGCAAACTCAGGATTGGGTACTTTTCGACCCGCAATGTAACCTACAATATTTCCCTCATTATCGTATTTTGGCTTTACCCAAACAATTACCAAGTAGTAAGCACCGCTAGAGGTCATATTTTTAACCAATCCCTCCCAGTAGTTGCCATCTTTGATGGTTTTCCACATATCTTCAAAACCCACTTTGGGCATATCGGGATGGCGATTGATATTATGGGGTGATCCAATGAGTTGTTCTTTGGTGTATCCTGTAAGTTCTCTAAATTTTCGATTGGCGTAGGTAATGATTCCAGCGGGATCGGTTTCGGTAATCATCACTCCGCCATCAAAGACCACCTCTTCATCAATGGGATCGGGCTTTTGAATGATTTCACCTGTAATCAAATTTTTTATCTTTTTTCCCATGATTGTACTCCTTTGTACTTATTATATATTATAACTAAATTTAATAGAAATAAATTATATATGAGCTAAAACTTACGATGAACACTGCGGAGAGGTTTCTAAAAGCTACGTGAGGGAGGTGGATGGTTCGGATAAGTAGTCAAATATAAATTATAGTCGTAGTATTATTATACATCAAATAGTATAAACAAGGATTGAAAAATTGATGGTATATCTACAAAAAATGTAGATATATCCGCTTTTTATTGAGCGTCTGGTTTTGGAGTCTCTTTGGTACTATCGGGGAGCATTGGGTAAATAATTTGTGGTTTTTCGCCTGTAAGAGCCTTGAGGAATGTAGCGATAGAGGTAGCCTCTTTGTCGTTAATCTCAAGACCTAGCTGTACGCTTCCCATCTCTTTGACTGCCTCTTCGAGTGTCCACATTTGACCGTTGTGGAAGTAGGGAGCGGTTTGGGCAATATTTCGTAGTGTGGGTGTTCTTACCATACCTTTAGCATCGCCTTTGAAATCACCTACGTTAGCAAATTGATACTTTTTGACCACTTGGAAGGGTTGCATTGAACCGCCCAAAGCAATATCATTGTGACATGAAACACACCCTTTGTCAATAAAGAGTTTCAATCCTGCTTTCTCATCATCATTGAGTGCATCGGCTTTGCCGTTTAGGAAATCATCAAATCGTGAAGGCGTTACAAGTGTATGCTCAAAGAGTGCGATAGTATCAGCAATTTTTTCAAACGAGATATTGACATCTTGACCGTAAGCGGTTTTGAACTCCTCTACGTAGGCAGGAATAGATGTGATTCGTTCAACTACCAACTCTTTGGGTGCTGCCATCTCAGGACCTGCTTGAATAGGACCTTGTGCTTGGTCGGCTAAGTGTGGACTTCGTCCGTCCCAAAATTGTGCTTTGTTGAATACTGCATTGTAAACGGTTGGTGAGTTGAGGTGATGGGGGTTTGCTGTCCATTTGTGACCAATAGCAGCAGGTACTATATCAACACCACCCAATGCCAAATTGTGGCAGGTATTACAAGAGATAAGGTTGCTTTTTGAAAGTCTTGGATCAAAATAGAGTTTTTTACCCAATTCAATCTTTTGAGGTGTCAATTCACCTTTGGGGTCTGTAATCTTTAACAGCTCCTCTTGTTTGGCTGGGATTGGCTTAAGTCCTGCATCGGTAGCTTTTTTGATTAAATCCTCAGCATTGAGCGTAGAACTCAAAAGCGTTGCGGCAACGATAGAAGCAATGGTAATTTTTTTCATAATTTGTCCTTATTTATTTAGATGTTATTATTATAGTACAAAATGGACAATATTGTCAATAATAAAAATTATTATTTAGAAACAAACCGTTTAATATTTATAAATTTGTGTTAGAATTTCATCCAAACTATATTGGAGTCAAACAATGAAAAAAATCGCACTAATGCTTACAATCATAGGATTGCTTATGGTGTCGTGTACGCAAGAGACGCAAAACAAAATCAGCCGTTCATTGCAAAACTGGACAGGTACCGATGGGATATTGGAGGTTTATGCGGGTCATGTACTCGTCAAACGCTTTATGAAAATTGATAAAATCTCTACCGCTTACGGTACCGATGGCGGGGAGCTACGCCCCTATCGATACGGGTATGGAGTCAATGACAAAAACCTAAACGGTGTTGTAGAGGATAACGAGAAAGAAAAAGTCTATTTCGAGTTCTCAGACTACTCTACAAGCTATATCTTTTTTGAAAATAAATAACAAGGACAATACATGAAAATAATCTCTACAGATGAAGCCCCAAAGGCTATAGGACCCTATTCACAAGCCATTTACGCCAATGGATTTGTTTACACA
This sequence comes from Sulfurovum sp. FS08-3, assembly GCA_000830175.1. Lineage (GTDB taxonomy): Bacteria > Campylobacterota > Campylobacteria > Campylobacterales > Sulfurovaceae > FS08-3. Next base: position 61,150 of record JQIS01000001.1, read on the forward strand.
TCAGGACAAATAGCTCTTGATGAGCGAGGTATTTTAATCGGTGAGGATATCGAACACCAAACCACGCAAGTGATGAAAAATCTCTTTTATATCCTTAGAGAGGCGGGTTGTCACTTCAATGATGTTATCAAAACCACTATTTATCTTAAAAATATGAGCGATTTTGACAAAGTAAACAACATCTATTCGCACCATTTTCAAATGCACAAACCTGCACGCAGTACGGTAGAGGTTGCACGACTGCCCAAAGATGCTTTGGTAGAGATTGAGTGCATTGCTTTGATGCGAACCAACGCACACTTTTAGCAATAGACAACGCAAATCCTTTAGGTTGAGAGAGAAACTTGAATATTTAATAATCTCTTAATCTCATTTTGGGTATAATCCAAAACTTTTTAAAAAATTAACGACATAAAGGGTTTGCAGATGTACGCAATCATAAAAGCAAGTGGTCAGCAATTCAAGGTCAAAGAGGGTGATATCGTTTGCTTTGACAATATGGATTTAGAACCAAAAAGTCAAGTAGAGTTCAAAGAAGTCCTTATGCTTGACAAAGAGGGTGAAATGACTATCGGTACTCCGTTTGTAGAGGGTGCTGTAGTCAAAGGTGAAGTAATCAACGAAGGTAGAGATAAAAAAGTCATCATCTACAAAAAAAGACGAAGAAAAGACTCTAAACTCAAAAGAGGTTTTAGAAGAGATTTCACAAGAGTAAGAATTACTTCTGTAGCATAATCAACAATATTTAAGGAGAAGAGATGGCTCACAAAAAAGGTCAGGGTTCAACCCAAAACAACCGTGACTCAATAGGTCAGCGGTTAGGTGTCAAAAAATTTGGTGGGGAAGCGGTAATCCCTGGAAACATCATCATTCGACAAAGAGGCACAAAAGTCAAGCCTGGTAACGGTGTCGGAATGGGCAAAGACCATACTATCTTTGCTATGATTGAAGGTGTGGTAAAGTTTGAAAACCACTCAGTAAGACAAAAAAGAGTATCAGTAGTACCTGCTCAATAACACTCTGTACCCCTTTTGCGGGTACAACTTCCTCGCAATCAACAATCATTTAAGCTTTGCAACTTCTTATCCATAACGTAAAATAATCTAGTTTTTTTGAGAGATACACTTTAGCGTATCAATTTTTTGACCATTGCTCCCTCTTAGCTACTTTTCATAAACTTTCGTATTTCGTAGATGACCTTTTGGGGAGCCTCTTCGTGGGGCATGTGACCGATTTTGGAAAATACTTTGAGGCGACTGTTGGGGAGCATGTAGTGGAGGCGATAGGCATTATAGACATGTATGGAAATATCATCTTCGCCCCAAATGATAAGGGTAGGAATGGTGATTTTTTTGTATTGAGTCGTAATCTCTTCGATGTCATCGGGGACAAGTTGGGCTACGGTTTTGATATAGGCGTATTTGGCATCGGGGTTTTCAATCATCTTAGCACTCTGCTCTACCCCCTCATTGGGGATTTTGGTATCGTCGCTAAAGGCGTATTTGTAGGCTTCAAGTGCATGCCAATGCCCCGACATGACCCTAAGCCCCAAAGGACCAATCACGGGGGTATTGAGCAGACGTAGCATGGAGGGGAGTTGTTGGTTGTACGCCATGGTATTGATAAGCACCAAACGCCTAATGGAGAGGGAGTGTTTTTTTGCCATTAGTGCCAAAACCATCGCCACACCTCCACCCAAAGAGTGTCCTACGATGGTGACATTTTTTAGGCGGTGCTTTTTGATAAAATTCTCCACCAAAAGGGCTTGGTCATAGACAGAGTAGAGTCCATCTTTGGTTTTGGGTGAATCGCCAAAGCCTTTGAGGTCAAGCGAATAGAGTCGATAGTTGCGTGCCAAATCTCGCTCAAGGTATCGCCATGTGTGTTTGCTCTCTCCAAAGCCGTGCAAAAAGAGTATCGTAGCACCACGCCCTAGTGAGGTATAGGAGAGTTCTAAGGGTTGTTGCAAACGTATATCGATACGATTTTTCCATGTAATAGGCACTTGTTTAGAGGCACAACCGTTTAAAACAATAATAAAAATAGATAAATAGAGAATTTGACGCATAACACCCTAACATTTCGCAATAAAGTTTATTATACCAACTTAACTCTTAAGCCAAAAATATGTATAATTTAATATTAAAACATATAGGAGAAATAACGATGAGAAAAATCCATCTATTTATTGCCTCGGTCTCTTTGATTTTGCTTTCGTGCGGAAGTAGCGATACTGCCACTACCAACGATACTAAATCCTACATAGAGTACCCTACAACAGGAAGCGGGACTTTTGAGTCTCCCTATAGTATCTCAAACGGTATCTATCCATTTATAGGGGAGAAGTATTACTCGGTTGAGGTTATCAAAAATGAGTGCAATGTGTTGGTTTATGGCGTTAAAAACTTTGATGCCTACAACAATTTGCGATTTATTGACGATAGTCACTCTCGTGAGATGACTCCAACCTACAACTATCTCTATGAAAATCTCAACAAAAACGGTTACGATGTGATTGTCGATAGCGATAATTACGCCTCTTTTGGTATCTTCTCGCCTTGTATAGAAGATAGCAAAGCCCAAAGCAATGCTTATGTAGAGCTTGAAGCGGGGGATAGAGTCACGATGAGTGCCAACAATGCACTCTACAAATTTACCACCTCGCGCATAGGCAATTTTGTACTCAATACAACAGGTACGGAAGTAGAGGCACGTTTGTACGACCATAAAATGCTCAATATTTACAGCGAACTTGACAGCAAACACGAAAAGGTATTGCAATCGGGCGAATACTATCTCCTAGTCTCCAAAACAACCAAAACCGATATTCAATTTGTTTTTGACTTTTTGACGATGCAACCCACAGCCGTAACCTCGGCTTTAGCCGAGTTTTAATATTTAGTTAAACCACCCTTTGATTTTATCAAAGGCACTCTCTAGTACGCTCTTGTGGGGTGTGCTTTCGACTCCAAAGCTCTCTTCGAGTTTGTGCAGTAGCTCTCTTTGGTGAGAGGTGATGGAGGTAGGTTTGATGATTTTGATTTGTGCAATGAGTCGTCCTTTGCGTTTGGTATGCACATCGGTAACTCCCATGCCATTAAATACAAATTGCTCTTTGTCTTGTGTGCCGACTTTCAAATCAAGTTCTAGTTCTCCTTGGAGCGATGGGATAGTAATCTTATCGCCCAGTATCGCTTTGGTGAAGAAGATAGGCACTTCGATGTAAATATCGTTGCCGTTTCGTATGAAGTGTTCATCCTCTTCGACTATGAAGATAATATACAAATCCCCTCTTTGACCGTTTTTGCTTTGGTTGCCGTAGCCTTGTGCTCTTAGGCGGTTACCGCTATCAATACCTGCTGGAATATCAATCGTAATGGTCTCTTTGACCTCTTGGTATCCATCGCCTTTGCATTTGGGGCATTTCTCTTTGATTTGCTTGCCTGCTCCTTTGCATTTGGGACACTCTTGGGCAAATGTCATAAATCCTTGCTTCATCACCACTTGACCTTGTCCGTTACAATAGTCGCACGTCGTCATTTCACCGTTTTTGGCTCCCGTACCACCGCAATCGTCGCAAGGGATTTTGTAGGTGATAGGAATCTCTTTTTTGCATCCAAATACCGCTTCATTGAAAGCTAGTTCAAGCTCTATCTCAAAATCCAAAGCATATTTTTGCGAAGGGTCTCGTCTGGCTTGACGACCAAATCCGCCAAAACCTCCGCCTCCACCAAACATAGAGTTGAAAATATCCATAATATCATCCATCGAACCAAAACCGCTTCTGCCCCCTTGTCCTTCAAGTCCTGCTTTGCCGTATTTGTCGTAAATAGCCCGTTTGTTGTCGTCGCTTAATACTTGATAGGCTTCATTGACGTATTTAAAATTCTCTTCGGCTTCTTTGTTGTCTGGATTTCTATCGGGATGGTATTTGAGTGCCAATTTTCGATACGCCTTTTTGAGTTCTGTGCCTGTAGCGTTTCGACTCACCTCTAATATCTCATAATAGTCCATATCTTGCATTCAATTCTCTCCAATATATTTTTCAAAGGCAATATTTTATCATAAAATCAATAACATCCATCTCAAAAAGTACTCATCGCAACAGATTCCCATATTTATAATAAGCCGCACACGCCCCCTCGCTACTCACCATACAGCTCCCTAGTGGATTGGAGGGGGTACACGCTGTGCCAAAGACTTTGCAATCAACGGGATTGGCTTTGCCTTTGAGAATTTCACCGCAAATGCAAAGCTTGTGATCATCAATAGGTGTATCGGGGAGAATAGCACGGAAGAACACCTCAGCATCCATAGAAGCAAAGGCATCTTTGAGCTTCAAAGCACTGTGACCAATATCCCCAATCCCCCTCCATCTAAAATGCTCCCTCTTTTCCAAATAGGTTTCAATGAGTTTTTGAGCCACGGCATTACCCTCTTTGGTGACACTTCGTGTGTATTGCACCTCTACCTCGCTTCGTCCCTCATTGATTTGTTGGAGTATCATGAGTACCGATTGCATCACATCAATAGGCTCAAATCCACTGACTACTACGGGTTTTTTGTAGTGCGTAGCAAACTCATCGTAGATTTGGCTTCCACTTATGACGCTCACATGACTAGGACCGATAAAAGCATCGATGGTATGCGTAGGGTCATCAAGCAAGACACGCATAGGCTCGGGTACGGTGATATGATTGATATGAAAAAGGATATTTTTGATATTTTTGTTCACTACTTGATGAATAAGGGCGGTTGTCATAGGGGTAGTCGTCTCAAAACCAATAGCAAAGAAAACAACGCTTTTATCGGGGTTGTCGTGAGCAATTTTGAGACACTCCATAGGCGAATAGACAAACCGCACATCGGCTCCCTTTGCCCTTGCATCTTGCAAATTGCCTTTGCTTCCTGGTACTTTGATCATATCGCCCAGTGTTACCAAAATCACACCCTTTTGCATTGCCAAAGTATAGGCGTGGTCGATACGCTCTTTGGGCATGACACACACGGGGCAACCTGGCCCATGAAGGAAACGGACATTGGAGGGCAAAAGTTGATGGAGTCCATACTTCATAATCGAATGCGTATGCCCCCCACACACCTCCATAATATTGATAGGTTTTATAAGCCTTTTTGCCTCTTCATCTATGAGCCTTGCATAAGATTTGATTACCTCTGGTTGTCGAAAACCCTCAAAGAGGTCTTTAAGATTTAGGGGCATAACCTATCACCTCATCCAAATCTATCTCCTCACCGTAAAAATACTCCTCTAAGAGTGGCTTGATTTTGTACTCTATCGCAAACTCCAAATCATTCTCACCCTCTAAATTCATAAAATAGCTATGCCCCAACTGATACTCCTCGCCTCGTTTGTCTTTGATATACTTATTGAGTTTTTTCATCAACGCTTGTGCTTTTTCATCATCGACTAGCTCGGGGTTGGGCTTCATTTTGATAAATGTAAATCTCCGACGCAAAGCAATATCCATCGTCGCAATCGATTTATCGGTCGAGTTCATGGTGGCGATGATGTAGAGATTGGAGGGGATTTTAAACTTCTCTTTGGAGTATGGAAGTGTGACTTCATAACTGTCTCTTTTGTCCTCTTCAATTAAAGTTATCAACTCTCCAAATATTTTGGAGATATTACCACGATTGATTTCATCTATTATGATGTAGTGGTTTTTTTGTTCTACTTTTTCTATAGTTGAGTTTTGTTTTAACTTTAAAAGTTTTTCCAATAATGGATTATAATACGGAGCAAGTCCACCATTGATAATATTATTGCTACCCTCATAATACATTTTTTCTAATGTTTTCATCGATAGAGTATGTCTTTTATCACCATTTTGTTTTTCAAAATATACTGTATTTTCATTGTAATCAAAAATATTGTAATAACTATCTGCTCTTTTTAGATTAATTGCCACTACCTCTTCATTTTCTATTTTATCTCTTAATAATGAATTAATAGCATCTGTAAATAATATCTCTTTTCTATTCTTTGATTTTAGTAAATTAATCTCAGCCTCTCTACTTAAACTTTTAAAAACACCATTCTTTAACTCAATCTTTCCATCTTCATTAGGTCGAAACCCCTCGATAAAATCTTCATACGAATAGCTTTGATGGAAGGTGACAAACTCTAAGCGTTTTTCGCTTTTAATCGTCTCAAAAGTAGATTTATCAAAGTTATCGGTTTTATTGTTTGCTGTTATGGTCTCAAAAATAGTTGTTTCATCTTCGCCATTTTCTATCATACTTATCAAGCGTTGATAGTTGTGCGTTTTGCCTACCCCTGGTGCACCGTAGAGGAGGATGTTTTTGGTTTTTATAGTTTTATTTTTTACTATCATGTTCAACTCTTTTAATGCTTCTTGGATTTCACTTTTTAATTCCCAAATAAAAAGTTTTCCATCTCCCCAACCGTTGAAAAACAAATCCCAAAATTTTTCTTTTTGATTCTCTCTTGCTGTAAAGCTTATATCGTAAAACTTTGCTATCCTTTTTGCATAGCGACCAACTTCTAAGTTTATATTACCATAAGTTGTATTAAGTTTTTGAGCTATTATACTTGCTGGTGCTTGATGTTTATCAAATGAATAGAGAGTTGTAAAGATAGATAAATCCAACTGATTAGTCATATTTTCATTCTGCAAAATATCCATCCAATCATGTTTAGTTAAAGTTGTAGCCATATAATACCTCCATTCTTCTTTTCATTTCCCTAATATACTCTTCATAACACCCATCAAAATCCAAATCAATCGAAGCAATTTTAAGCTTTACAGCTTGTTCTCTATTGCCTAAAATCAAATCTCTATCTCTATCTTCTAAATGTTTAGGATAGAGTAGCATAACATCTTTTTGATAATGTATTCCATAGGCAAAGGCTTGATATTTGTCGCTTTGTTTGATGCTCTCCCTCTTTTTGTACTTGGTATCGATGATGAGCTTGGAGGTGATAATATCGGGCTTTAGGATTAGGTCATTTAATACTCTTTGGTTTTGTATCTGCGTGTCACTATCAAGCTCTTTTACTATCCGTGCGATAAATTTCTCAAATAGCACATTCATATCAAACAAAAAAGCAAAAGATTTTTGATGCGTTGTAAAGAGTGGGATAGATTGGTGTAGCAACAAAAGGGCAAGTTCATAGCTACGCTTAAATCGGTGATTGAGACGATTAAAGTCGATAGTGAGGCGATGAATATCGATAACTTTGGCTTCTACTTCATCGAGTATCACTTCACACTGCTTTAAAAGCTTTTTGTTTTGCACGAAGCGTTGCAGGTACTTTATAGCGTAGAGCAAAAATTGATTGAGGGGGTTGTCGGGGCTAAACTCATCGTACTCGCAGTAGATTTTGTGATGGGTGAAGTTGTGTTTGTAGTTTTCATTGAGCAGATATTTACCCCGTAGTGTGGTGAGATTATCTTGGTGAGTTTGATATTCTTTATATACTCCTCTTTTAAGCTCATTAAGCAACCCTTTGGCAAAAATATCTACAAATACTTCAACAATAGAGTGCGACTTAACATTGACACAATGAGCAATATCCTCATTGGAGAGCTTCATATCATAGGCATAGATGAGCATATAGATAAAGGTGTTTAGATTTTGCGTCTCACTGTAGGCGATTTTGGGTAGGATATAATAGTTGGCATGGTTAAGGTGGAGTATCCCACAATAGTGCCTTGCTTTAAGACAACCCCACTCAAATTTGAAATAGCGATGCAAAGAGGAGGTAGCGATAATATACTCTTTGAGTATCTCGTCTGTAATCTCTTGGTGTTCGTGGGTTTTGTTAGGCATCGTCTCTATGCAAAAAATCACACTATTTACACCGAGCCTACCATTTGGAGTAGTCCTCATTATCTTCCAATGGAGTTGATAAATCAATCTTTGCGATATATTCTAGCTCTTTTTGCGTCCATAAATCATGCTCCACAAGCTTTAAATCATCACAGTTAAGCTTTGTAGCTCTCACACTATCTTGGAAGTTTTCCAAAAACTTCAAAAATTTATCGGTCATATTGTCATTGACTTCAATTTGAAATGTCTGCATCTTCTCTCCCTCGTAGCATATTTTAACATATTTATTACACAACCTATCCTCCATTGGCACAATTATCCCCATCAAGTATCGCTTGTTGCCTCTCTTTTTCATCCATCATCTCAAGTATCTCACGGTAGGTTTCAAGCGAAGCTAAGGCATCCTCTTCATCGATTTTGTTCATGATAAATCCAATGTGAAGCAGTACAAAATCGCCTATTTGCACGCTTCCCTCTTCCATCAAATCCAAAGAGGCTTCACGGCTTACTCCCATGGTATCGACGGTTGCGGTGTTGTTTTCTTGGTTGATTTGGGTTACTCTGCTCGGTATTGATAGACACATTTTAGACTCCTGGTGCTTTCCACATTGAGGTGGTAAGTCCCTCATCGACGAGGGCTAGTTGTTTTTGATAGATGATTTGCCATCTACTCTCAATTTCACGGTAAATTTTGGTGTTTTCAAGGTTAGGTTCAAAGGTTTTCTCCCACACTACCAACGCTTTGGCTGCTTGTGTAAGGGTTTCATAGACTCCCGCCCCAACCCCTGCACTCATTGCTGCCCCCAATGCTGTAGCTTCGGTCACTTTGGGTATTTTGACTTTGCACCCTGTCACATCGGCAAGGATTTGCGACCACAACGCTCCACGACTTGCCCCACCTGCAAAGACAATCTCTTTTATCTCAATACCGCTAAAGGCTTGAATTTTTTCAAGGTTGATTTTGGATACGATACAAGCGTTTTCTTGAAGCGAACGAAACATTGAAGCTTTGTTGCAGATATTTGGGTCAATGGAGAGATTGATAAAGCTAGGAGCGGCGTGATACCATTTACCATAATTCATACTATCACTAAAGATAGGTAGTATGCCATACGATCCTACAGGTATCGCTTTGGCTTTTTCTTCGAGTAGTGTGTAGGTATCAATACCTCTTTGTTGGGCTTCAAGCTTTTCAAGGTCACAAAAAGCATCCCGAAACCATCGCATAATAAGTCCGCTAAAAAAGGTAATCCCCTCGGCTTGTGATTGCCCCTTGATAACATGAGGATTAACCCGAATGCCCCTATCTTTGGGCGGTGGCGTTGTGCAAGAAATATTGACCACTTGTTGCCAAAAGCTTCCGCCAAGGACGGCTACTTCTCCTATCTCTACGACTCCTAACCCTGCACTTCCTAGCTGTACATCACCTCCACCCATTACCACTTTGGTAGTAGTAGCTAAGCCCGTCTGCTTTGAAGCTTTTGGGCTAACCGTGCCGATTACTTCACCCACTTCGTAACACGGGCAAAAGATAGTATCTTTAATTCCCACTTTGGTTGCCATTGCAATATCCCATGAGCGTTCTTGAAGACTAAATATCCCTGTCGTCCCTGCGTTGCTAGGATCGGTGGCTATCACGCCGCTAAGTTTGGCAAGAACCCAATCGCCTATCATGGAGATGTGGGCTACTTTGTCGTAAATTTCGGGGCGGTTGTTTTTGAGCCACACCATGCGAGGCAATGCCCCCAAAGCAAAAGTTTGCCCTGAAATAGCGTAAAACTCCTCTTCAATACCCTCAAATTGCTCTTTGAGATACCTTACCTCCTTTGAAGCTCTTGCATCGACATTGGCAACTCCCCAAAGCTCATTGCCATCCTTATCATAAAGCACAATTCCCTCACGCATACTTGCCGCACTCAACGCTAAAATATCTCTGGAATCAACACCGCTTATAGACTCTTGAATGCACGATTTTACCAACTCCCAATTGGTAACAAAATCAAAACACATGGAGTTGGCTACTCCCTCCTCTTCAAGATGTCTCCACTCCTTTTGAGCCACTTTTAGCTCATTGCCATGGGTATCAAAAAGCACGGCACGAATGCTCCCTGTCCCTGCGTCAATGGCGAGTAGATAGTTCATGTTTGACTCCTCTTTTGGATTTAAAAGTATTGTAACTTATTTGAGATAATAACTACCCGCAATTTTGCAAACTCATTGATAAGATACATCATTGTAAATTAAGTTATACAACGGTACACTTCTTGTATTATTCACAAATGAAATATCAAATCAAAGGAAAATAGAATGTTCAAAAAAATCTTATTAGCAAGTTGGTTGCTTGTTGGCTCTTTGCATGGAGGTACTATTACTATCGCTGTTGCTGCCAATATGAGTTACGTTATGGATGAACTTAAAATGGAGTTTAATAGACTCAATCCCGATACCAAGATAGAAGTTACGTTGGGAAGTAGCGGTAAGCTTGCGGCTCAAATTAAAAACGGTGCACCCTATGGACTCTTTATGGCAGCCGATATGAAGTATCCTCAAACGCTCTATACCGATGGAATAGCTACCACAAAACCGCTTGTCTATGCCCAAGGAGCTTTGGCGATGTTTAGTAGCAAAACAATCGATTTTTCCAAAGGTTTGGAACTGCTCAAAAGCCCAACTATCTCCAAAATCGCTATCGCCAATCCCCAAACAGCTCCCTACGGTGTAGCCGCTATGGAGGCTATGAAAAATGCAAATCTCCTCAATGATGTTCAAAAAAAGCTTGTCTTTGCCGAATCCATTGCACAAGCGGTCTCTTATACCTTAAAAGCTACCGATATGGGTGTGATTGCCAAATCTTCGCTCTACTCTCCCCATATGTCAGCTTACAAAGAGAATATCCACTGGGTAAGCGTCGATCCAAAGCTCTATACGCCCATCGACCAAGGAGTTGTGATGCTTAAAAACGGGGAAAACAATAGCGAAGTCGTTGCTTTTTACAACTTCATTTTGAGTCCAAAAGCCAAAGCCATTATGAAAAAATTTGGATACACTCTGCCATGAGTTATCTCGTTGCAACCGTAAAACAGATAGAAAGTTGTGAAAATTTGCATATCGTAGCCTTTGATTATCGAGGTCAGACGCTACGGATGATGAGTTTGGATTTAGCCGATGCCATAGCGATAGGTACCAAAGTCAAACTCACCATCAAACCCTCACATATTGCACTAGCCAAAAATTTTGAAGGAGAGCTTAGCTGCTCCAATCAACTCCAAACCACCATCGTCTCTATCACCAACGGAGAGCTTTTGAGTGCTATCAAGCTTGATTTTTTGGGTACTCTATTGGAGTCGATTGTTACGCTAAGCTCATCGCAAAGGATGGATTTGAGAGTAGGTGAAGAGATTGTAGCACTTATTAAAGCCAGTGAACTATCTATCGATGAGGTGATAAATGATTGAGATGTTGGATGGATTGGAGTTTGGACCTTTTTTGCTCTCTTTTAAATTGGCGGGCATTACGACATTGATACTTTTTATGATTAGCCTCCCATTGGCATGGTATCTATCGCAAACGCACTCCAAAATGAAGCCCTTTTGGGAGGCTCTTACGGCACTGCCTATCGTATTACCGCCGTCTGTTTTGGGATTTTATATCCTTGTAGCCCTTTCGCAAAGCTCTCCTATTGGGGTCTTTTTTGAAGATGTTTTGGGGATAAAACTAGTCTTTAATTTCACGGGATTGGTAGTAGCAAGTTGTTTCTATTCGCTCCCTTTTATGGTACAACCGCTCCAAAGTGGCTTTGAGTCTATCAACAAAAATATGCTAGAAGCCAGTTACATAGCAGGAAAAGGCAAAATGGAAACGATACTCAAAGTAGCCCTTCCCAATATCAAACCAGCCCTTATGAGTGCCATTATCGTCACCTTTGCTCATACTGTGGGGGAGTTTGGTGTAGTTCTTATGGTAGGAGGAAGCATCCCCAATGAAACCAAAGTCGCCTCGGTGGCAATCTATGAGTTTGTAGAAGTGATGGATTACACCAAAGCCCATATCTACAGTGCTATTATGGTCATTATGAGCTTTTTGGTACTGCTAAGTGTTTATATGTTTAATGGGAAACAAAAAAGAAGTTTTGTATAGGAGAGTTGATGAAGAGTGATATTGTAAAATCGAGTGAATACAACGCTTGGCTAATGGAGTTGAAATCCAAACTTAAACAATCTCAAATAAAAGCTTCTGTAGAAGTCAATACAATTTTATTGGAGTTTTATTGGGAACTTGGCAATGAGATAATCCAAAAACAAAAAAACAGTACATGGGGAAGTGGATTTTTAAAACAACTTAGCGATGATTTGATGGCTGCATTTCCTACTATGAAAGGATTTTCTCAAGCAAATCTACAGTATATTCGCCGTTGGGTATTATTCTATTCCAAAAGTGAAACCAGTGATTGTGCAATTGTGGCACAAGTTGTGCCACAATTGATAGTAATCCCGTGGGGACACAATAGAATCATTATCTCAAAATGCAAAGAGACCAAAGAAGCTCTCTTTTATGTAGCAAAAACCATCGAAAATGGCTGGAGCAGAAGTGTATTGGTGCATCAAATAGAGAGTAATCTATACGCAAGAAGCGGTAAGGCTCAATCGAACTTTGAAATCACACTACCCAAAGAGCAGTCCGACCTAGCCAATGAGATTATAAAAGACCCTTGCAACTTTGACTTTTTAACGCTTCATGAAGATTTCAAAGAGAGGGAGTTGGAAGCTGGGTTATTGGAGCATATAACAAATTTTTTACTTGAACTTGGCAGTGGATTTGCTTTTGTTGGGAAACAAAAAAATCTAAAAGTTGGTCAAAAAGATTTTTACATTGATTTGCTTTTTTATCATATCAAGATGCACTGCTATGTAGTGGTTGAGTTAAAAACTGTTGATTTTGAACCAGAGTTTGCAGGGAAACTCAATTTTTACATTAAAGCCGTCGATGAACAGATAAAAACAAAAGAGGACAATCCTACGATTGGTATTTTGTTGTGCAAAAGTAAAGATAGAGTTGTAGTGGAGTATAGCTTAAGCGATATTGATAAACCTATGGGCGTATCGCAATATCAACTCACCCACACTCTACCCGATGCACTAAAGGGAAGTTTGCCCGAGATAGAAGAGCTAGAAGCACAGCTCAATAGGAATTAGTATGATACAAATAGACATAAACAAAAAACTCCACGGTGCTAATGGAGAGATGGATTTGTGTGTGAGGCTTGATATACTTCAAGGCGATTTTATCGCTCTTGCTGGGCAAAGCGGTAGCGGTAAAACGACACTGTTGCGAATACTAGCAGGACTTGAAGACTCTAATGGGACAATAAGCGTAGAGGGTGAGATTTGGCAAGATGGCAAAAGTTCGCTTATGCCCCAAAAGCGAAAGATTGGATTTGTCTTTCAAGATTATGCCCTCTTTGGCAATATGAGCGTGGAGCAAAATTTGTTGTATGTGCAAAAAGATAGGGCATTGGCTTCCAAACTACTCGAACTTACCCAACTTAGCCAACTCAAAGATAGAATGCCCAGTACCCTAAGCGGTGGGCAAAAGCAGCGAGTAAGTTTGTGCCGTGCGATGATGAATAGACCCCAATTGCTCCTTATGGATGAGCCACTCTCTGCCCTTGACCCCACTATGCGAACCAAATTGCAACAAGAGATTCTCGCACTCCACAAAGAGTTTGGCACGACAACGCTTATGGTGAGCCACGACCCTAGTGAAATCTATCGGTTGGCTCAAAGGGTTGTGGTACTCAATTGGGGTAAAATTATCAATGACGGCACACCCAAAGATATTTTGCTCAAAACCAGCGGCAGTGCCAAATTTTCATTTGAAGGAGAGTTGCTTGATATTGTACAAGTTGATGTGATATATGTAGCCATTGTTGCCATTGGTCAGCAGTTGGTGGAGGTAGTCGTAAGCGATGATGAAGCAAAAGCTTTGGAGATAGGACAAAGCGTAAGTGTGAGCACCAAAGCCTTTACGCCTAGGCTAAAAAGAGTCTAAATTTTTTTAGATACCGTTATATAATAGTTTATACAACAAAAAGGAGAAAAAGAATGAAACAAATTGTTGGTTTGTCTATCGCAGTAGCCCTAGTGATAGATTTGGCTTACGCCACAACCTTTGAATTGGGTAAAATTGATGTATTGGACTCTTCCAATTTGGGAGATAAAAAGTTTGACAATGCTGTGGTCTTTGATGAAGAGATTCAAAATCATGAGAAAAAAACCATTGCAGAAGCACTCGATACGATAAGCGGTGTCAATATCTACAATAGCGGTGCTAGAAACGAGCAGATGATTACGGTTAGAGGATTTGATGTAAAGCATGTACCTCTTTTTATTGATGGTATTCCTATTGCCGTGGCGTATGATGGGTATGTCGATTTTTCACGATTTACAACGTTTGATTTGTCTCAAATTGAGATGAGCAAAGGACTTACGTCGGTTTTGCTTGGTGCAAACGCATTTGCAGGAGCTATCAATCTTGTCACCAAAAAACCTACAAAAGAGTTTGAGGGGATATTATCAGCAGGAGTTTTTACAGGTGAAGGAAAAAAAGGGTATCTAAACATAGGTACCAATCAAGAGAACTATTACATTCAACTCTCTACTTCGTATCTTTCAAGAGACAATTTTCCACTCTCAGATGATTTTGTACCTACCGCCCTCGAAGATGGTGACGCACGAGAACAATCGGGTACACAAGATAAAAAAATCAATATCAAAGTGGGTTTTACACCCAATGCCACCGATGAGTATGCCATAAATTATATCAAACAAAGTGCCGACAAAGGTGTGCCACCCACAACCGATGCTGTAGATTTCCCTAGGTATTGGGATTGGAACTATTGGGATAAAGAGAGTATCTATTTTCTATCCAAAACAAACTTTGATGGTTTTTATCTAAAATCAAGACTCTTTTACGATAAATTTAAAAACTCATTGTCAATTTATACGGATAATAGTTACTCTACTTACAGTTTTGGAGGCATTGGAAATCCCAGTTGGTACGATGACAACACCAAAGGCATATCGGTTGAATTGGGTCAATTAAACAGCACAAACAACAAGCTCAAAGTGGCACTCCATGCCAAAAAAGATACCCACACAGAGGGCGGTGAAAATCAAGCAGCACTCTATGAAATGAGCGTCAATACCTATTCATTGGGCATTGAAGATAGCTATCAAATCAATGATAAAACGAAAATTACACTAGGGGCAAGTTACGACAAAGATGAGGTACAAAGAGCCGATAATACGAATTTTGGCTCAAAAGGCAATTACGGTTCTATCCCAGATGGTACAGATATTACAGGATACGGTCTTCTTAAAGAGTTTGCTTACGGAAAAGCCGATGCGTTCAATCCTATGGCTAAAATAGAGTATAGCTTTGATGAGAGTCTCAAGCTATACGGTGGAGTGGCGAAAAAAACACGATTTCCTAGCATCAAAGATAGATACTCCTTTAAATTCAAACGTTTTATCCCCAATTCTAATCTCAAAGAGGAGAGTACTATCAATTATGAGATTGGGTTTCGTAAAGATTTTGAAAATTCTACTCTCAAAGGGAGCATTTTTTATGCCAATATAAAAGATTTTATTCAAAGCACTTATGTCGATGTCTATTTTGGCACAACACAGCAACAGCAACTTCAGAATATAGGAAGCGTGAGGCAAAAAGGTTTTGAAATAGAGTATCTTCATGCTTTTGAAAACGGTTTGACTTTGAATGCAAACTATACAAAACTCTTGCTTGAAGATAAAGATGGCTTAGTGGAGATTACCAATGTACCTCAAGATAAATTGACAATGGCTCTTAGCTACAAACCTCTAGCCAATCTTATGACCACGATTGATATGAAATACTCCTCTAGCCAAAAAACAAGTGCTACCGCACCCTACAGAGAGACAGGAAACATGACGCTTTGGAATACAAAGATGATCTATGATGTATCAAAGCAGACGAGTATTGATGTGGGCGTTCACAATATATTTGACAAAAACTACCAATTGGACTATGGATTCCCAGAATCAGGAAGAGTCATTTTCGCAAATGTAACGTATAAGTTCTAATGCAAAAACAAATTTTAAAATCAAAGGATAAAAAATGAAAAAAGCTTTATATATTGGATTACTGTGCATAGGGCTATTTGCCAAAGAGGTTGATTTGTCCGCAGAGTTGAGTGCTTGGAAAAGCTTATCGTACAAAACTGCAGCCAAAGATAGCAATGGAACATTGAGTGCAATTCTTGAACTCAACAAAGCATCTTATGTGGGGCTTATCAACACACCAAAAATACAATACGTCTCAAGACCTACCAATGAGGGAGGAAGTGTGAGTTATGGCGGTATGTTTCAAGTTGAGATAAAACAAAAGGGTATTTATCGAGTATCTTTGGGTAATGCTTCGTGGATTGAACTGGTCAAAGATGGCAAATTGGCTACATCTGCAGCGCACCAAAGAGGACCTCAAGACTCTGGAATACGCAAAATCGTCGATTACGCCCTAGAGTCAGGAGTCTATACTTTGCAACTTAGTGCGAGTGGAGATAGTGCCACGGCTCTACTTATAACAAAAATTAAATAACCACAAGGTACAAAATAATGAGAACCACTCTTTGGATATGGATTTGTATTGGAGTGTTGTATGGAGGGGCTATGGACTCCTCTGAGGCAAAAATAGAGCTGGGTCATCGTCTCTTTTACGATGCGGATCTCTCTATCAACGGTACGATGTCTTGCGCTACTTGTCATGAGCAAAAAAATGCATTTACAGACGGAAATATAGCCCATCCAGGGGCTTTGGGGCATGAGGGCAAACGCAATGTTCCTGGACTCTCCAATATTGGTTTGTTCAAAAACCTCACATGGGCAAATCCTTATGTGAGCGGATTGGCTCAACAAGCTTTAATGCCAATTAGTGGAACTAACCCTATAGAGATGGGAATGAGCGGATACGAAGATGAAATAGCCAAACGATTACGTCAAAATGAGTGCTATCAAAAGCTTTTTGCACTTGCGTTTGGCGAAGAAGAGGAGAGTATCAATTTAAACAATGTCACACAAGCCCTTGAGAGTTTTCAAAAAACACTCATCTCTAATGACTCCCTCTACGATCAAAAAATAAAAAATCATCAACCCTTACCAACCAAAGAGGCACAAGAGGGAGAAAAGTTGTTTTTTGGAGCAGCTAAGTGCAACCTTTGTCACACTGCACCGCTCTTTAGTGATGATGATTTTCATCACGTTCAATTGCACAAACTGCCAATCGATAACAAAACAGAAGATAATGGACTCTTTGAAGCAACAGGCAAGGTCAAAGATAGAGGTTTTTTTAGAACACCGAGCCTAAGAAACGCTGCATTAACCGCTCCCTATTGGCACGATGGGAGTGCAAAAACATTGATAGAGGCGATACAACAACACAATTTAACAATCAATCATAAGCTTAGCGAGAAGGAGATGCAAAAAATAGTAGCATTTATACAAACCCTCAATGATAACTCATTTGTAACCAATCCAAAGTTTGGCAAACCCAGTAACGATTGTACGCACTAAACAATTGGCAAAAAAACCACAAGAGTGGATTTGCCAATCTTCTCAATGTTAAATTTAAGTTTTTTGGTAGCGATACCAGAGACTTTAATTTTAATATAAGGATAAATGATGCAAACAAGTGCGAGAAATCAACTCACGGGTAAAATTGTTGAACTTAACAATGGTGCAATAATGACAGAAGTAAAAGTCGAGGTTGGTGATGGAGTACATATCTTGGCGACGGTAACAAACAAAGGGAGCAGTTCTCTTGATTTAAAAGTTGGTGATAACATTACGGCTTTGGTTAAAGCCTCCTCTATCGTGTTGTGCAAACAAGCACTCAAGACAACGGCTAGAAACAACATTCAAGGCGTTGTGAGTGAAGTCAAACAAGGTGCGGTCAATAGTGAAGTAAAAATCGCTGTTGGTAGCCGTGTGATTTGCGCTGTTGTAACCAATGAAGCAGTTAGTGATTTATCAATCACTTCGGGCAACACCATCTATGCTATCTTCAAAGCATCAAGTGTCATCTTGATTGCAAAGTAGAGCCAGTTTTGGGCGAAGACTTTACACCTAGGTTAAAAGGATTGTAATATTTTCAGGATTGATATTTTTGGTAAATCCTCTATTTTTTGCACCTATAAAAACGATATTAGAGTATCGCTTTAAGGTGTTGGGCTACTCTAAAGCTATTGGCGTAGATGCTAAAGGTGTAGGGGAGTGAACCGCCTGTGGGCATAAAGCTTCCATCGGTGATGTAGAGATTATCCACCTCGTGACTTTTGCACTCTTTATTCAATACGGAGCTTTTGGGGTCATTGCCGAAGCGACAACCACCCGCTTGAAGATTGGAGGGGGGATTGGGAGTGATAGCCCCCTCGATTTGGGTTACTCCCAACGCTTTAAAAAATTTCATCGCTTCAAGGGCGAGGCGATTGCCTATCTTTTCGTTGTGGGGGTGCGAAGCGATGGCTACTTTGGCGACGGGCATGCCGTAGCAATCGTGACGCTTGGTATCAAGAGTGACGTAGCATCCATCATGAGGCAACCAATCGTTAAAAATTTCGAGTGTGAGCCTTTTTTCGTCGTTAAATCTGCGGTAGAGTCTATCGTAGAGAGCTTCTCCCCAAAGGAGTTTGTTGTCGTGCCAAATGCTCTTGTAGGCTTTGCGAATGGGGTTGGCGTGTTCGAGGTGAAGCTCCATAATCCCTCCCTTTTGATTGTCGATAGCGTAAAAATCCTTGATAACCCGATTGACAAAAAGCCCCTCTACCATCAATTGCTTTAGATCGCACTGCTTTTGGGTGAGCGTCCCCTCCAATGTACCTCCACCGCTAAAGAGCAGATTTTTACCTACTTGTCCGCTGTTGTTGGCTAGACCGTTGGGGAAGTTGGAGGAAGTGGAGTTGAGCAGTAGTCTTGCACTCTCGATAGCTTGTGCAGCGACTACAAAAACTTTGGCTTTGAGAGTGCGTTTGAGATTTAAATCTTTATCAATATAGCTCACATAGGCGACTTTGCCCTTTTGTTCGTGGAGTTTGAGGACATGGGCGTTTGGAATGATGGTAAGATTACCCGTTTGCAGTGCGGGGTTTAGGAGGGCTTCAAGTGCGCTTCCTTTTGCACCGCTGCTGCAACCGTAACTGCCGCAATAGTTGGAGTAGTAGCACTTGTTTCGCATAGGCGTATCGTGCGTGAGAATGGCTCTAGGAGTCACAAGCGTTTGTATGCCTATTGTGTGGGCTACGCTATCAATGAGATGGGCGATGGGATGCTCTTGGGTGGGAGGATAGGGGAAATGGGGGTGTTGGCGAGGAGGTTCAAAAGGGGCGTTTTGATAGACTCCGCTTACTCCTACGATACGCTCTACTGTGTCGTAATAGGGAGCCAAATCGCTGTAATCTATCGCCCAATCGACGATATTAGCCCCCTCAATCGCTCCAAATTTGGAATAGAGTCGAAAATCATCGGGATGGAGACGATGAAAAAAACCGCTCATAAAGTTGCTCGATCCCCCTACGATATTGCCGTTCCAAAAGTTCCAATGGGTATGCGTCGTAGGGTACTCTTGCCCCTCTTGCAAAATGGTATGAAACTCTTTGGAGCGACTGGGGGTAATGATGCTACGTTTGGTATAGGCTATCTCATCTTTGGAAAAATCGCTTCGCTTATAATACTCTCCTTTTTCAAGTACGACGACCTTTTTCCCCGCACGGCTTAGCTCATAAGCGATAGGTCCCCCACCCGCACCGCTTCCGATAATGCACACATCAACCACAGGCTTTGCCAAAAGGAGTCTTTGCCATGGGTTTGGGGGGAGTGTGACCAAAATTTCTCCACCCTTGCATTTTGGTATTTCCTCCATAAATGGGATCACCCAACATCGCTTCAAGCCCATAATAAAGGAGTCGGCTAAGCCACTCTTGACCCTCTAAAGTCTCTTCAAATCTCCGCAAAACCATCTCTTTTTGAGGTGGAGCATAGATCAAAAAAAGTGGATACTCGTCTGCGAGTCGCTTAGCCCCCTCAAACACAAAATGCACATCCTCACTAGAGAAACTCGGATGCCTCATGACAAATTGCAAATAGCCCCAAAATCCCAAAGCCTTAGCCCCCGCAAAGCGTGAAGTAGTAGGGAAAAGATGCTCCAAAGTAGCCACCAAAACCCTATGATTGGGCAAACCACTCCCAAAAGATTTGACCCCCAATAGCACAAGCGTTGCGAGTAAAAAAACTCTTCGTTTCATCGATACAAACTCCTTTTTGAACATTTGATTATACAAAAAAATCCTTTGAGTAGAGTTTTGTAGCTATTAATCTCAAATAAGCTACAATACCACAATGAAGCATACAAAGGATGAAAATGAGACCGCAACGATTGATGAAATGGATAGCTATTGTTATTTTAACCACCCTCATGTGGGGAGAAGCCAAAGTGGTAAACCCTAATCTCACGGACGAAGAAAAAAGCGTACTCTTTGACAAGGCGACCCAAAAACCTTTTGTGGGTAAGTACTACAACTTTTTTCAAAAAGGGATCTATCATTGCAAAAATTGCGATGCGTTGCTCTTTAGAAGTGAAGATAAGTTTCATTCTACTTGCGGATGGCCTAGCTTTGATGATGCGTTTAAGGGGGCTATTGTGAGACAAAAAGATGCCGATGGGTATCGTACCGAGATAATTTGCGCCAATTGCAAGGCACATTTGGGGCATGTTTTTAAAGGTGAAAGGCTCACACCCAAAGATACTCGCCACTGTGTAAACTCTATCGCAATGGTTTTCAAGCCCGATACCCATAGCACCAAAGAAGCCAAAGCCTATTTTGGTGGTGGGTGCTTTTGGGGTGTGGAGTACTATTTGGAAAATCTCAAAGGGGTAAAGGAGGTCGTTTCAGGCTTCATGGGTGGCAAGAGAGAAAATCCTAGCTACAAAGAGGTAAGCTACGACAATCAAGGTGAGATTGAGGTGGTAGAAGTGCGTTACGATCCCGATACTATTGCCTTTGGAGAGATTGCTAAGGTATTTTTTGAGATTCACGACCCCACTCAAAAAGAGCGACAAGGACCCGATATTGGCTACCAATACACCTCAGTCATCTTCTACAACAACGAAGAGGAGAAAGAGATAGCCCAAAAACTCATTGATATTTTAAAAAATCGAGGATACGAAGTAACTACCAAACTCCTCCCACTCCAACCCTTCACCAAAGCCGATTCAAACCATCAAGACTACTACAAAAAACACAACACACAACCCTATTGCCATGGCTATGTGAAGCGTTTTTAGCAAAAGTATCTCCATTGGGGGGCTTTTGTTCTTGCGTTGGATATTTTGGTTTTTTGTCATTGCCTACTCCTTGTTCAATACGCATTAACCAATAAATTGCTATACTTTGTCCAAAAAATTAGGACATTAAATGGCAAAAAAGATAGCTTCAGCACGCATTTCTCAAAGCTCATCAGCACTTTTACAAGAGCTTAATCAATCACTTCCTTTTGACAAGCTACTCTATATAGAAGATATTGAAGGCTCTATTGTTCACTCTCAAATGCTTTGCAATCAAGGTATTATTAGTCAAAGTGAAAAAGAGGATATTCATAAAGCTTTAAAGCAAGTCAAAGAGGAGATAGAAGAGGGTTCGTTTAGCCTTGATGGTGAGGATGAGGATATTCATATGGCAATCGAACGACGAGTAACTGAAATTGTAGGCGATAGCGGTAAGCGAATGCACACCGCACGCAGTCGAAATGACCAAGTAGCATTGGATTTTAGATGGTTTGTTCAAAAACAAACACTCAATGTCGCTCAACTGGTAAAACAAAATATTCAAACACTTTTAACGATAGCTTCACAACATACCGATACCATTTTGCCAGGCATGACACATCTTCAACACGCTCAGCCTATCAATTTTGGCTACCATTTAATGGCTTATGCTAGTATGTTTAAAAGAGACTATGAGAGATTTATCGATAGCTATAAACGCAATAACTACTCTCCTATTGGATGTGCTGCACTTGCAGGTACGCCACACCCAATTGATAGAGAATTTACCGCCAAAGAGTTAGGATTTTATGCACCTACTCTCAATTGTCTTGATACTGTAAGCGATAGAGATTTTGCCTTGGATATGCTCTATAACATCTCTGTATTGATGATGCATATTAGCCGTTTGAGCGAAGAGCTTATTTTATGGTCCACAAGTGAATTTAATTTTATAACCCTAAGCGACGCTCATGCTACAGGAAGCTCTATTATGCCACAAAAGAAAAATCCAGATATTCCAGAACTTTTACGTGGTAAGAGCGGACGAGCTTATGGTAATTTGATGGGACTTTTAACCGTTATGAAATCGTTGCCACTAGCCTACAATAAAGATACACAAGAGGACAAAGAGGGAGTTTTTGATAGCATTACTACCGCTACGCTCTCATTAAGAGTCCTTGATGAGATGATGATAGCCATGAGAGTCAATGAGTCAAATATGGAAAAAGCCTCGATGGTTGGACATCTGTGTGCTACGGATTTAGCAGATTATCTAGTCAAAAAAGTGGGTATTGCATTTCGTGATGCTTATCATATTACAGGTGATGCCGTCAATTTTGCTCAATCAAAAGGGCTTGATATATCGCAGCTTAGCCTTGAAGATTTGCAAAGTATTGATGGTAGAATTGATAGCGATGTGATAGCTATTCTTGACAATAGAGCCTCTATGAATGCACGAAACTCTCAAGGTGGCACATCCTCGCAACAAACCAAAAGACAAATTGAGATAATGAAAGAGTGGCTAGAGAGTGTGTAAATTTTTTCCGCTACAAAGGAGAGAGACTCATTGCCTTTGTGCGGTCTATCAAGATGTGAACGCGAGGTTAAAATCTCATTTTCACATGGTGTTGAGTTGTCTTTCTAAAAGCACTCGCAACTATTTAGCTTGCAATACAGCATCTTTGAGCGTTTTGCCCATTTTAAACTTTGGTGCAATATGAGCAGGTTTTGTATAGGTCTTATTTGTGCCAGGTACTTTACCGCTTTTGGGAGCTACTTCTACGACTGTGAAAGTACCAAAACCTACAAGTGAAACACTCTCTTTGGCTACAAGAGCCTCTGTAACAGAATCCGTAAATGCTTTAACCGCTTTTTGAGCTTCAGCTTTTGAACTGAAATTCCCATTTTTTTGTACTAACTCAACAAATTGTGCTTTTGTCATGGTTATCCTTTTTAGTTTAATAGGGTGATTATAGCACACTACTGGCTTATAAAATGTTTAAAAATCGCTCCAAAGCCCCTATTTTAGGGCAATTGAGGCTTTTTTTGGCTCTTTTTTTGCTTTTAATCTAAACATTATATACAAATATACCCCAATAGAATCGGATTGAATAGTATTAATCTAACTCATTTTCTCTATTTTTTAAGTATCGACCTATCCCTTTGGCTATCCCTTTGGCTATCATCATTTGGTAGCTTGGCTGCAACATTTTTTGTCTCTCGTGCGGATGTGTAATGTATCCCATTTCAATCAAAACCGAAGGAGTTTGAGCACCTACAAGTACCCAAAAAGGAGCGGGACGAACACCCCCATCACGTGTAGTAGGATAGAGGCTTCGAGCATACTCTAACATCGAGTTTTGCACATCAATAGCGAGTTTGTTGGAGAGTATGATTTTGGGGCCTGTCATAATGTCGTTGAGCAGTACGTTGCGGGTATGGTAATCTTTGGAGCTAAGTACCGCACGGTTCTCTTTTTCAGCGATGAGTCTAGCCCTTTGGCTACGTGCTTTGGAGAGGAAATAGGTCTCAATACCTTGGACAATAGAGGCTCGTGATTTATTGCCCACGGCATTGGCGTGAATAGAGACAAAAAGATCGGCATCACGTTTGTTGGAAAAGCGTGTGCGATTGCCCAATGTGACAAAATAATCATCGCTACGTGTCATATAGACTTTGTAGCCTTCTCGTTCCAAAATGCGTTGCAACTTTTTGGCAACACTCAAAACCAAATCTTTTTCTCTATAACCACCACCAACAGCTCCTGGGTCATTGCCTCCATGCCCAGCGTCGATAACGACACGGTAGTTTTTCGAGGGTCTATAGGCGGTATCGTCACGCTTATTGCCCTCCAAAAGACGTTTGTACCACGGTAGCTCTTCAACCTCTATCTCTTCATCTTTGGGCTTTGGTTTGGGTTTGGGTTTTTCGACTACTTTGGTAACAGTTTTGAGAGGATTATTATAGGGATTTGTCTGCTTGTAACCTATCGTATAAGGCAAGGCGATATGATAGACTTGTGCATTGAGCATGGGTGCATAGTAGCTACACTTAAAAGCCCTATCGGATTCGATAACCAAACGTACACTGTTTTTGGTGTATTGTGAGAGTCTAAAGCGGGTATTATAAGATGCTTCAAGTTTATCCAGAAGGTTGTCATTGTGAATAACCGTATCTTTGAAGTCAAAAACCCGTCTGTAGGGATTTTCTAGCACAAAGGTAGAGACATTGGATTTATAGACTTTATCTTCAAAGATAAGCCTAAGCTCACCTTTGTTTACCTTAATACTTTTAAGATGGTTAGCACCCTCTAATCCAAGAGTCCAAACCATTAAAAATAAAAAAGCCTTTAAGAAGCTAGTTCGTTTCACCATAGGTGAGTTTTTCCATAAGTTCTTTGACACTCATAAGCCCTTCAAGACGGTATCCGTTGGCTCCTGTGAAAAAGAGTCCTGTTTGGGTATTGCCCATAAAAGCATCGCTAAGCCTATCGGCAATGCAATAGCCTACTGCTTTGGCCTCTTCGCCTTGATTGCAAGGAGCAACGCAATTGCTAATACACGCTACTTTGGGGGCATTACCTTGTTCTATCAAGGTTTGTAGATTGCTTCTTACTCCACGAGCAGGAAGTCCCACGGGGGATTTGAAGAGCTGGATATCCTCCTCTTTGGCTTCGATGAGCTTTTGTTTAAATATCTCGTGTGCATCGCATTCAAATGTACCAATAAAGCGTGTCCCCATCTGTACACCCGCACATCCCATTGCCAAAAATCTATCGATATCGCTTTTGTCCCAAATGCCTCCTGCGGCAATTACGGGTATATTGCCCCAATGCGTCGCCTCTTCAATAACAGGAGGGACGATATTTTCAAGCTGATACTGCTCCTCAAAACACTGCTCATAGGTAAATCCTTGATGTCCACCGCTAAGAGGTCCTTCGACAATCACCGCATCGGGGAGTCTATTGTAGCGTTGCCATTTGCGACAAATAAGCTTCAATGCCCTTGCACTTGAGACAATAGGAACGAGTGCTACATCGGGGTAATCAACGGTAAATTTGGGCATATTGACAGGTACACCTGCCCCTGTAATGATAATGTTTGCTCCACCCTCACAAGCATCTTGAACAATGCGTCCGTAGTCATTGGAAGCATAGAGTACATTACACGCCAACGGAGCATCACCGCAAATCTTTCGAGCGTTTTCGATGATGGCTATCAAACCCTCTTTGGAGTAGAAGTTCTCACTTCCGTAGGGTTTATCGGATATTAATTTGTGTGCAAAGGCTTTGTTTTGATAATATCCTGTACCTACGGCACTAATGACCCCTAAGCCTCCCTCTTTGGAGACACTCCCTGCTAATTTATCCCAACTGATTCCTACACCCATCCCGCCTTGAATGATGGGTTTTGGGATGATATATTTTCCTATTTTCATAGCCTACACCTTAAAAAAAACTATTTTACAACTATCTTGACAAAACTTTTCTTACCTTTTTGGAGGATATGCTCCCCTTGTGTAATGATAAAGTGTTCGTCTGTAACTTTCTCTTGATCCAATTTAACTGCACCTGCTTTTAGGTCTCTTCGTGCTTGGTTCAAAGAGGGGACAAGCTCACAATCAACTAATGCTTTAATAATACCAATATTAGCTTCAAGTTTGTACTCTTTTAGCTGTGTTGGGATATTTTTGCGAGAAAATACACGCTCAAACTCCTCTTTTGCTTTTTGACCCTCTCCTTGACCGTGAAAACGCTCCACTATTTCACTTGCCAATGCCTTTTTGATATCCATGGGGTGAAGCGACCCCTCCTCTGCACCTTTTTTGAGTGTAGCAATAGCATCAAGCGACTCCGATGAGAGCAACTCATAATAACGCCACATCAAATCATCGCTAACCGAAAGCACTTTGCCAAACATATCGTTAGCCTCATCGGTGACACCAATGTAGTTACCCAATGATTTGGACATCTTTTGTACACCATCAAGCCCTTCCAAAATAGGCATCATCAATACCGCTTGTTGTTTGCCTACCTCATAAGCCTTTTGCAATACTCTTCCCATGAGCAAATTAAACTTTTGATCGCTTCCACCAATCTCAATATCGCTTTGGAGTACGACACTATCATAGCCTTGAAGCAAAGGATAGGTAAATTCATGTATCGCAATATCATCTTCGTTTTTATAACGCTTTTTAAAATCATCTCGTTCGAGCATCCTAGCAACGGTTCGCTTTGAGAGAAGTTGCAAAAACTCCATAGGTGTAAGCTTCTCTAGCCACTCATGGTTGTAAACCACTTGGGTTTTATTAGGGTCCAAAATCTTAAAAGCTTGTTGGGTGTAGCTCTCTATGTTGCGGTGTACTTCCTCTTTACTAAGTACCTTGCGTGTAGCACTTTTGCCCGTTGGGTCTCCGATGGTAGCGGTAAAACTCCCTATCAAAAATTGCACTTGACCTCCAAATTTTTGAAAGGTTGCTAATTTTTGAAGCAATACGGTATGCCCCAAATGCAAATCGGGAGCTGTTGGGTCAAATCCAGCTTTCACTGTATAGCTTTTTCCCTCTTCGTAGTAGGCTTTGAGCAACTTCTCTATTGCTTCTTTGTCAATTATCTCTAGGCTGCCTCGCTCAATCTCCGCTAGAGCGGTTGCTATGTGTGTTTCGATACTCATCTTTTACTCCAATTATTTATTATAGGCATCTTTGACATTGCGAATATCAATCAATTTAAAACGTTGGCTAATCTTTTCAGAGAGTACATTTTTGTCGCTCTTGTTTGATTCCACTTCAATATAACAATAATCAGCATTTTCACTGTTTTCAATTCCCAAATTGATAGCCAAAACATTCAATTCCAACTTTCCTAACCATGCTAGAAGTTCAGCCAATACTCCCTTTTTGTTTTGCAAACTAATGATAAGCAAATAGCGTGATATTTTTGTGTTGTTCCACTCTATAAAAACCATGGGTTCGTGGTCTTGCATTTTTTTGTAAGCATTGACACAAAGTTTATGATGAACCGTGATAGTTGATTTGACTCTATCGTAAAAAGCAACAATTTCATCATTCATTTTGGGGTGACAACAGTAGTCAAATTCAACACTTCCTATGCTTTTGTTGCTATAGATTTGAAAATGCTCTATTTTTTTGAGGGTTGGGACTTTGTAGCCTCGCTTCATGAGTTCCCATGGTCGCACTCTTGGCAAATGAAGATGTTTGGCACATTGATTGATAATGTTTTGAAAAGTAAGCAAATCATTAGGGATTCGCTCTACAAGATGTTCAAGCTCAAGCTCTCTAATAGTATTGAGCGTTGTAGCGTGAGAGATACCAAAAATTGCCATTAGCATACTGTGAGCATTGAGCAAATTGGCATCTTTGAGTCGCTTTTTGCATCGTGTTCGGATACCGTTTTTGGCTTTGGAGGTCTTGAGTGAATCGACCCACGAACAACGAAGCACGGGCGTTTCGCTTGTGAGAATATGGACAATATCGCTATTTTTTAAAATAGTAAGCAATGAAGATTCAACATTGTTAATCATAACACCACTTGCATTGTTGCCAATATCTGAGTGTATCTCATAAGCAAAATCCAAAGCGACACTGTCACGAGGAAGAGTATATTTGTCTCCCATAGGAGAGAGTACGGTAATATCTTCGCTAAAGAGATCGCTCTTTGCCAACTCATAAAACTCTTCTGGAGAGTTTTTTTGATCACTTAAGCTATTGAGCCACGCAAGATTGATATGGCTATCTTTTGCCTTGTCTCCGCCTTTGTATTTCCAGTGTGCTGCGATACCGTATTGTGCCAAATGGTGCATATCTTCGGTGCGAATTTGGGCTTCGATGATGGTATTGTTGTGAAAAAGCGTGGTATGTATCGTTTGATAACCGTTGTCTTTGGGCAGTGCGATGTAATCTTTGAAACGTGCAATGAGCGGTGTAAAGTGAAGATGGAGTAATCCCAAAATCTTATAGCACTCAATCTCATCTTTGACGATAATGCGAATCGCCAAAAGATCAAGTACCTCTTCGATAGAGACCCCTTTGCGTTGCATTTTGAGATGGATAGAGTAGTAGTGCTTGACACGGTGTTCTATCTCAAACTCTTTTCGATGCAAACCGCTTTTGTTGATCACATCTCGTACCTCTTCGATGAAGCGATTGAGTTTGAGTTGCAAATTTTGCTTATTGGCTGTAATGTATTTATCAATAGCGTGAAACTCATTGGGGTAGAGATAAAAAAAGCTCAAATCCTCCAATAGATTTTTAAGCTTAGAGATACCCAAACGGTGTGCAATAGGAGCGTAAACCAAAAGTGTCTCTTCGGAGATGCGTGTTTGAGCCTTGGGGGATAGAGCATCAAGTGTAATCATATTGTGCAATCTATCACACAATTTAATAAATAAAACTTTGGGATTTTGCACAGAGGTGATAAGCATTTTTCTAAATGTAAGTGCCGAGGAGATGAGCCGTTCATTGTCTTTTGTGACATTGACTTCATCATCAAGTGCCGATATTTTGGTCAATCCATCGACAAGATGAGCCACCTCTATACCAAAATCTCTCTCCACCTCTTCAAGCGTAATATGCGTATCCTCTACCACATCATGCAACAATGCCGCAATAGCCATGGACTCATCAGCATTACCATTAAAAGCGGTTATGGCAGCTACCAAAATAGGATGTACAATATAGGGAATGCCACTTTTGCGTTTTTGCTCTTTGTGAGCATTTAAAGCAACATCAACCGCCATACGAATCTTTTGTGTTGGTTCGATGGCACGGTAGAGTATCAATAATGCCTCATCGGCAGTGCCAATCGTTTTAACCTCATCAATAAATTTATCCAACGATATTAACTCTCTACGTTTACTACTAATTTGCCCTGAGCAATCTCCACAAGAGCAATATCTGCAAATTTATACTTTTTTTTATCCAAACTCACAAGTGGTTTAGCACCATCGATAAGCTCTTTGACTCTTTTGCCTACTGCTATAGAGAGCAGATATTTATCATCTTCAAGTCTCTCAAGTGCTTTGGCGGTAACTTGTTCTATTCTCATTGTGTTTTCCTTTTATTTGACAATTGAGCATACACTCAAATCGCCGTTGATTATTTTGAGCAAATTTCCTGCTTCAAACATATTGCATACTATGATAGGAAGCTTGTTGTCTTTTGCAAGTGCTATAGAGGTATCATCCATTACTTTGATATGATCTTTGAGTGCATCATCGTAAGTAATCGTATTGAGTTTGACTGCATCATCGTATTTGGCTGGGTCTTTGTCGTAAACACCATCCACTTTGGTAGCTTTGATAATCATATCCGCCTCAATCTCACTCGCTCTCAATGTCGCTGCGGTATCGGTTGTAAAATAGGGATTGCCTGTACCTCCTGCAAAAACCACCACACGTCCTTTTTCAAGATGTCTTTTGGCTCGTCTTACAATAAAGGATTCACCAATCTCTTTCATCTCGATAGCACTTAGTAGCCTTGTTTCTATCTGAAGATGCTCCAATGCCTCTTGCAACGCTACACCATTGATAACGGTAGCCAACATTCCCATATAGTCTCCGCTGGTTCGCTTGATAATACCATCAGCCGCTGCACTCACACCTCGTATGATGTTTCCACCACCCACGACTACGCCAATCTCAATATTGTTATCATAAAGCTCTTTTATCTCTTGAGCGATGTAGTTTAGAATTTTGGTATCAATACCAAAACCATCCTCACCCGCTAGGGCTTCACCCGAAAATTTTACCAAAACTCTTTTTGCCATTTACAAGTGCCTTTTTTAGGCTCTATTTCAAAGCCGTTAATTTTTGGGATTATATCCAAAAGTGGGTTAGAAGCCCATTAGACTTTGAGGCTTTGAGCATTGAGACGATAGGTATCTCCTTTTTTACTCTAGCGATAGAGCAAAACAGAGCGATAAAACTTTTAAGATATTTGCATAATAAGCACTATTACAAAGAGTACAATTGATAAATAAAAAGCATTTTTACTTTGTTGGGCTACCGTTGCGTCGGCTCTCTCCTCTTCATTGGTGGCTTGATTGTAACGGTGGCGTTGGATAGCAAAATAGAGTCCTTGTGTCAAAACCAAAAACAAAAGAGCATAAGAGGCGTAAGGGTGTAGCAGTGCCAATCCCAAACCGCTTAAAAAAGTCAATACCGATACCACATATCCATAATATTGAATCAAACGACTCTCTTTTTTGTCGCTCAAGGCATCAAGAATATTATCCATAAGTCGCACTTGCAACGCTTTTTTGAAGGCAAACACACCACCAACCATCCAAAAAACTCCAAAAATCCGCAACATCCACTCTATCGCCTCCAACACCCACTCCTTTTTTGCAAACATACAACTGCAAAAGAATAGCCTATTATTGCTCAATTTTAACTTGCAGACTCGCTCAACAAATCCTCTTTGTATGAGTCATTACACATACCAAAGTCTCATCCTAGCTTTTTGAAAAGCACTCGAATAACACTTGCTTCACCTTGATGTCCTTTGCCTTCGCTTAGATGTACAATCTCCTCTTTGAGTTCGATAAACTCAATACCCTCTTGATAGTGGGCGAAATCTTCGATGGTATAGAGCTTTTGGCTATCTTTGGGTCCTCCACTGCTATAACCCAATTGTTTGATTGAAAAAAACTCACCGATAAAAAGAGCATCGGATTTGAGCGTCACCACGGAGTGTTGTAAAACTTTGCTCAATAGAGGTTTGGGAAGATGCATAAAAGAGGTGGCAATAGCATCAAAAGCGTGAGGCTGGGGTTGCCAATGTTCAAGGTCTTGATGCAAAGCATCGATAGTGTATCCATGCGATTGAAGCAGTCTCTTTTGCTTTTGCAGTGCGACGCTAGAAGCATCAATGGAGCTAATAGTGTGTCCTAATTGTGCCAAATGCAAAGCGTTGCGACCCTCTCCTTCGGCTAGACAAAGGATGCGAGAGTTGGGTTTGAGACGATGGGTTTGCATTTGAATGTAGGCATTAGGTTGTGTGCCATAGAGATACTCCTCCTCATTGGCAAACATGGTGTTCCAAAAGTGTTGGGCATTGTTCATGACTCTATTTCCCTTTTTTTTGATTGCCACTCTATCACAAGAGTATTAACAGATACCCTTATGGGAGATTACTCTTGAGATATGATAAAAATCTAAGCAGTTTTTTCACAAAAAAGAGATACAGAGGTACAAAAATAGTCAAAAAATCCTCTATTGTGTCATTAGTGCCTATTTTTTATACAATTAGGGTATCGCCAAAAGGGAGAGCAAGGGATATAATTACTCAATAGCTTTGCTTTCTAGGAGAGCTTCATGCAAACAAAAGGATATTTTTGGAAAATTTAGCAGATGTATCGTATGTACTCAATACCTTCTTTGCACTCTTTGCCATGGTACTTATTATCTTTATGGTGCCAGGTTTTGCAATGCTTGAGGCGGGATTGGTGCGTAGTAAAAATGTTACAGCGGTTCTTACGGTCAATACCATGATTTATGCTGTGGCATCGTTGGCGTTTTTGTTGGTGGGCTACTCTTTGGCTTTTGGGAGTTGGGAAAATGACTCTATGAGCAAATGGGCTGCCTTTTTGTTTCAAATGGCATTTGTGGGCAAAGTTATCAACATCATGAGCGGCGGGGTAAGCGAACGGATTCGTGTCTTGCCTCTTGCTCTTTTTGGTCTCATTATGTCGGCTTTTATCTATCCGATGGTTGTCAATGTGAGCTGGGGAGCTGATTTTTTGGCGGGGACATTTTTGGATCTTGAGATGTACGATTTGGCAGGTTCGACCGTCATTCACTCAACGGGCGGTTGGGCGTTGTTGGCTGCCATTTTGATTATGGGAGCTAGAAGAGGCAAATATACCAAAGATGGGCGCATTCGTGCCATTCCCGCTTCCAATATACCGCTTGTTACATTGGGAGCTTTTTTGCTTTGGATTGGTTGGTTTGGATTTAATGGTGGAAGCGTGGGGAGTATTGCTTCCAAAGAGAGTGCCGATGCGGTAGCTTTGACTATTATGAATACCAACACCGCAGGATTAGCAGGGGCTTTGAGTGCGGCTTTGATAATGTATATCCAATACAAAAAGTTTGATATTACCATGATACTCAACGGTGCTTTGGGAGGACTTGTCGCCATTACAGCAGGGCCTAATCTCTACGACATCTATACACCGCTCTTGATTGGAGCAATTGGAGCTACCCTTGTGGTTTTTGCCGTACCTTTTTTCGATAGACTTCGCATTGATGATCCCGTGGGTGCTTTATCGGTGCATTTGGTCAATGGTATTTGGGGAACGATTGCGGTAGGTATCTTTAGCGATAAATCGTTACTTTTGCAACTCAAAGGTATTATTGTGGTTGCACTGTTTGCTTTTGTTGCCTCTTATGTAGTATTATACGTTATCAATAAGCTTATACCTTTACGGGTCTCGCAAGAGGATGAGTACGATGGGCTTGACCTAGCCGAGTGCGGTATGGAGAGCTATCCAGAGTTTGTCAAATCATAATAGGAGAAAAATATGAAAAAAATAGAAGCCATTATCAAGCCTTTTAAGCTTGAAGAGGTCAAAGAGGCACTTGCCACACTTGAAATTAGCGGTATGACGATTACAGAAGTCAAAGGATACGGACGGCAACAAGGACACACCGAACTCTATCGTGGGGCGGAGTATGTCGTCGATTTCATCCCAAAGCTCAAAATCGAACTCGCCGTAACGGAAGAGATGGTGGACGAAGTGGTGCAAAAAATCGCCGCCGCCGCCAAAACAGGCAAGATTGGAGACGGTAAAATCTTCGTATCTTCGCTTGAAAAAATCATCCGAATCCGCACCTTAGAAGAGGATAGAGAGGCGATATAAGCACTCTATCTATCAATGAAATATTACAATCTGACCTTACACACTGAAAAAATTACCCCTACGTCATTGCGAGGCACGAAGCAATCTATTTCAAATATGTCACCACGAACGACTTTGAAAGCGAAGCGATTGGCGAGTAGTGACGCTTTTTTGCCTACTTTTTTCTAAAAAAAGTAGAAATAAATCTTAGATTGCTTCACCCTAAAGGGTTCGCAATGACGTAGGGGTAATTTTTTCAGTGCGTAAGGTCAGGTAATAATTAAAAATTCATTGACTACGCTAAGACTTTTACGCCAATCAAAGACTATTTCAATTTGCTTTTAGTTATGTTTATTATAATTCCAAAAAAATTTAACTTCTAGTTGGGAGAGATTGTAAGTGTGGCGTTATGGATTTTTGATACTCATGGGAGTGCTTTCTCTCTTTGGAGCTAAAAACAACAGCGTTGCAACGCATGACAATCATGTCATAATTGGGCGATTGGAAAAAGTACACGTCATGGCGGTTGATATGAGCAAAAAGGCACGCATTGATACAGGTGCAAAGACAACATCCATTGATGCACAAGAGATTGAAACCTTTTTGCGAGATGGTAAAGAGTGGGTAAGCTTTACATTCAACAACCAACGCATTCAAGCCCCTTTGGTAAGAATGGTACGCATCAAACGTCACGGTGGCAAACCGATTCGCCGACCCGTTGTCGAACTCGAACTTCAATTGGCAAAAATTACCAAAAAAGTGGAAGTGACTTTGGCTAATCGTGCAAGATACCACTATCCTATTTTGATTGGTAGAAACTTTTTGCGTAACCATTTTATCGTTGATGTCAATCGTATCTTCATAAGCTCTTCGCATAAACTCATCAAGATGCTCTAAAAAAACAGGATATTAGAGACCCGTTTACCCCCTCTACAGCAATATTTCGATAAAATTTCCCAAAACTCATTTGTTTAAGGATATTTGTCGATGATGACCCATCAAAAAGCATACATTACTACCCCTATCTATTATGTCAATGACGTGGCACACATTGGTCACGCTTATACTACCATTATCGCTGATACATTGGCTCGTTACTTCCGTATGGTGGGACGTGATACCTATTTTTTGACAGGTACCGACGAACACGGTCAAAAGATTGAACAATCGGCCCAACTCAAAGGCAAAGAGACCAAAGCCTATGCCGATGAAATTTCGGCTACTTTTAGAGAGCTATGGGATGATTTTGGGATTAGCTACGACAAATTTATCCGAACCACCGATGAGGAGCATAAGCAAGGAGTGCAAAAAGCCTTTAACATCATGTTTGCCAATGGCGATATTTACAAAGACACCTACAAAGGACACTACTGTATCTCATGTGAAGCTTTTTTTCCCAAAACACAACTTGTTGATGATGAGTTTTGCCCTGAGTGTGGCAAGGCTACGACGGTAGTCGAAGAGGAGAGCTATTTTTTTAGGCTCTCAAAATATGGTCAAAGATTGCTTGATTACTACGACCAACATCCCGATGCGATTTTACCCAAAAGCAAACGCAACGAAGTGATTCGCTTCATCGAAGGGGGGCTTAGCGACCTCTCTATTACCCGAACCAGTTTTGATTGGGGCGTGAAGCTTCCCCAAGAGATAAACGACCCCAAACACGTCATGTATGTATGGCTTGATGCACTAATGAACTATGTCACGGCTCTAGGTTACGGTAGCGATGAAGCCCACATGGAGTATTGGCCCGCCACTGTTCAGCTTATCGGCAAAGATATTTTGCGTTTTCATGCTATCTATTGGCCAGCTTTCTTGATGAGTTTGGAGTTGCCTTTGCCCAAACACATTGCAGCGCACGGTTGGTGGACACGAAACGGTGAGAAGATGAGCAAATCCAAAGGCAACGTAATTAAACCCAAAGAGGTAGCCGATGCCTACGGATTGGACAACTTTCGCTACTTTATGCTTCGTGAAGTCCCTTTTGGTGGAGATGGAGACTTTTCACAAAAGGCATTGATTGATCGCATCAACTCTGATTTGGGTAACGATTTGGGCAATCTTCTCAATCGACTCATCGGTATGAGCGGGAAATATTTTGAAGGCAATGTATCAAGTCACAATGTTGAAACATTCTATGCACAAGAGTTCCATGAGGTCAAAGCCAATATTGCTTCATTGGAGAGCTATCTTAGCGATATTATGCTCCACCGCTACCTCGAAGAGCTATGGCGACCCCTTAGTATCGCCAATCGTGCCATTGATAAGTATCAACCGTGGAATTTGATGAAAGAGGGCAAAGAGGAGGAGGCTATGGCACTCAACGGGCTTATTGCCAATATTTTGACCCAAGTAGCCATTATGCTCTATCCTATTATGCCCCAAATAACGCAAAAAATCGCTTTTGCGTTAGGATTTGAAATCAATAACGCCTCATGGCAAAAGTATATCGTAGAAGGTAGGTTGCTCAATGATTTTATTATCGAAAAGATTCCACCGCTCTTTCCTCGAATCGAAGAGCAACTCCTAAGCGACCCCACCCCCCAAGAGCCTCAAAAAGAGTCCAAAAAAGAGGCAAAACCCAAAGAGAACGCTCAAGCGCAAGGCATTGCACTCATTGGTATTGATCAATTCTTCCAAACCTCACTCAAAATCGGTACCGTTGTAAGCGGTGAAGAAGTTCCCAAAAGCAACAAGCTTCTTTTGCTTCAAGTCGATATTGGCGAAGCCATACCACGACAAATCGTAGCGGGAATCAAAGAGTGGTACAGCCTCGAAGAGCTAATAGGTACGCAAGTGTGTGTCGTTGCCAACCTCAAACCCGCCAAACTGATGGGACTCAAAAGTGAAGGGATGCTTCTAGCGGCCAAAGATGGGGAGGGGTTGTGTATGATACGTCCCGAAAAACCCAAAGCCGTTGGAACATCCATTAGCTAAGGAGAGATGAAACCGATGAAAATTGAAGATATTCTTAACCTTACAAATGGCACACTTGCAACTAAGCCAAAAATTAATGCCATTGAGGGTGTCACACTCTATGCTTCCAAAGTTGAACGGGGTGATTTGTTTATCTCCAATGAACAAAGTCAAATCGATAGAGCCATCGAGGAGGGTGCGTATGCCATTATTTACGATGAAGATAAAATTTGTGCCAACGACAACGAGATTGCATGGATAAAAGTCGATAGTATCTATGAAGCTGCTTTTAGAATTGTACGCTATGTCATTCTCTCCAAAGAGGCAGAGTTTTTCTATCTTACTCCTCACGAGATGAGCTTCATTAAGATGATCGTAACCCAAAAAAGCAACATCGTACTATTAAGCGATGATTGGAAAAAGGCGTTTGAACAGATTGTCAATAGTGAAGGGCGACTCTATGTAGGTAGCCACAGCGATATGATGCAAAAAATCCAACCCGACATCAAAAGACTCTCCAATCAAGTCGATGGCTACACAATGGGGGGGACGCTTTTTAAATCGACCTTTAAAGTAGAAAAGTTTATCTATCAAGAAAAAGAGTTTGCTCCGTTTCATTTTGAGACATTGACCAAAGTAGTGGCTTTTTGCCAAGCTTTTGAGTTGCCCTATGCGATTGACAAAATCAAATATACCAAACACTTTACCCCTATCTTTATTGATCGTGACCTTACCAAAACCCACCCCAAAAACAGCGATCAAGTGATTATTTTTGTCGATAACATTCATGATATTATTCAAGCTAGGGAGTATATCAAATACAACGGGCAATGGATTAAAAGCATTGTACTCACACCCCCCAATACCAAAATAGCAGAATTTTACGACAATCCGCACTGGTTCAAAGACTCCAAAGAGGCGATTGAGATACTCAAAAATACCCACTTCAACTACGCTTTTGTCTATACACTTGACAAGAGCATACTCAAAAATATCAAAGAGGAATATACCCTTTTTGATGTTTAGCCTCTTTGCAACATACCCTATCCAACAGTGAGAAACCATGAAACCTAAAACCCTCCCCCGCTCCCTCTTTGAGGCAGTGATTATGCCCTTTCAAGCCATGAGGCTACGCTATGTCCCGCTTTTGATGATCTATTTTGCCTACGGAGCGACGGCATTTACCGCAATTGCCGATAGCTTTTTGGTCAAAAAAGAGTTGGCATTGAGTGCTGTGGAGTATATGGAGCTAAGTTTTTGGCTTATGATTCCGTGGAGTATCAAGATGATATTTGGGCAAATAGTCGATTCGGTGAGCCTTTTGGGATCAAACCGTAAAATCTATGTCTATATCGGGGCGTTGCTTATGACGCTAGGTACTTTGATGATAGCCGCTATTGCAGGAGATTATGCGTTTTTTAAAGCCTATGACAAAGATGGACTCTATATGATGGCAATGATAGTCATGACCGTTGGTATCGTTTTGCAAGATGTGGTAGCCGATACGATGTCCACAGAGGTCACTAAACCCAACCAAAGCGAAGAGGAACGCAAAAAAGAACTCGCTACGATTCAAGTCTTGGCACGGCTCTCTTTGGCTATGGCAGGGTTTGCGGTATCGGGACTGGGAGGGTGGTTGGCTAGTATCTATAGCTATGAAAAAGTCTTTTTGCTCTCATTGTTTATCCCCATTCTCTCCATCATTGGCGTAAGTTTGGTGCAGCTCAACCCCGTCCCTACATCACCTCTCAATAAAAAAATATTCTTTGGTGGGATTGGGTTTGCTTTTTTTATCATCGCTATGGGGCTTTTGAAAGTGCCTTACTCTCAGGAGATTATCTTTGTTGTCTCACTCATGATTGTTTTGTACATGCTCAAAGAGGTAGTAGGCGACCTTGATGCCCAAACCGTTCATCATATCAAAATGGCAATGATTGTGATTTTTGTTTACCGTGCTATGCCCTCAGTGGGGCCCTCTTTGCAGTGGTGGGAGATGGATGTACTAGGCTTTGATGAGGCATTTTTTGGCATTTTGGCACAAATAGGAGCAACGCTTGGGATTATAGGAATGTGGTTAAGCGGTAAATTTATCGTCGATAAGTCTATCTCGGGAGTGCTTATTGCTATGACGATTATCTATACCGTTCTCTCCTTTCCGCTGCTTGGGATGTATTATGAGTTTCACACTCTTTTGGGCATTGATGCCAAAACGGTAGCCCTTATCGATACCGCCCTAGCCTCCCCTTTTGATTACATTGCAGGAGTCATTATGCTCACTCTTGTCGCTATCTACGCTCCTGATGGCAAAAAAGCGACGTGGTTTGCTTTGATGGCAAGTTTTATGAATATCGCTCTAGCCGCAGCGAAGCTACTCACCAAATACCTCAACGAAATCTTTGTCGTCACGCGTGAAATCAAACAAAACGGTGTCATTATCACCCCCGCTGACTACTCGCAACTGGGAATGCTGATGTGGGTGGTGATTATTGTAGGCTTTGTGGTACCTATTGTGACGATTTGGAAATTCAATCCCGATAGCAACCCAAAAGCTACAACCCCTAACGCAACAAAAGGAGAATAACAAATGGGAAAAATGTTTCAAAGAGCCGATGGTTCACAATACAGTTTAGTAGGGTACAAATACCAAAAACCCAGTGCCAACGCCAAAAAATATACCAACAACAATGCAAATCAAAAACTTCCACCCAAAGTAGATTTGCGTAAACTCCTCACACCTATTGAAGATCAAGACCAAACCAACAGTTGCGTAGCCCACGCCGTTGCGGGCGCTTATGAGTATCTAGCCAAACAACATCTTGAAAAAGATTACGATGTAAGCCGTATGTTTATCTACTACAACGCACGCTATTTGGATACAGACGATGATGAAGAGATAGAGGATGATGGTAGCTATATCCAAAAAGCTATCGAGGGACTCAAAGAGTACGGTGCGTGTGCGGAGGCATCCTATCCTTTTAATTTAGACAACATCAACGAAGAACCCCATCAAGAGGCGTACGATGAGGGGGCAAACTTTTTGGTTGAAGATACCCAATTTGTCCAAACCGATCTATCGACATGGAAAAGTTGTTTAGCCAATGGCAACCCTATTGTATTTGCCGTTCAACTCTATCAATCCTTTGAGAAGCAGAGCAAAAAAGGCGTTGTGCCTATGCCCACACCCAAAGAGTCAAGTCGTGGTTCACACGGCGTTCATGCGATGTTGGCGGTAGGGTATAGCGACAAAGATAGATGCTTTATTGTACGAAACTCGTGGGGCAAAGATTGGGGCGATAAGGGGTATTGCTATATGCCCTATGACTATTTGATAGGCGAAGATCACAATTGCGACGATTCGTGGATTATCAAACAGCTCAATAATGTCGATTTGGATACCGATAGCTATTGGTACGACGATGAGGAGTCGGTTGTGGGTGATTACGATACGGAGCTTTCCCAAATGACTCAAGAGGATTATGAGGCTATGATAGATGATATGGGCGATTATCTATTGGAGTATCGCATTGCCTTGCTCTTTTTGTACGCCTCTTATGCCGATGGTGAGGTGAGCGATGAGGAGTATGAGAGCTTGGGTGAGTATATGGATGATATTTTGGTCAAAATTGACTCCAATTTGAAATCTTCAAAAGTATTAAAATTTGCCATGCAAGATGTTGATAACAAAGAGTTGATAGAGGAGACTATAGAACTCTTTAGACAATACTTCTCGCATGATTTTTTGGTCAATCTTATTGCTCAAATCGAAGAGGTAGCGATGGTCGATGAACTTTCTAATAAAGAGAGTCGTATCATTGAAAAACTCATGGATGCATGGGGTGTAACCGAAGATGATTACGAATACGAAGAAGATGATGAAGAAGATGATGAAGAGGATGATGAAGAGGATGATGAAGACGAAGATGAAGAGGATGATGAAGACGAAGAGGACGAGGACGAGCATGAAGATGATGAGTATGAAGATGATGAAGAAGAGTTAGTAGATAATGAAGAGTCGCACGAGGATGATGAAGCCACACCACGTATTGTAGGAAGAAGGGGCTAGAAGAGCGTTTGTGTAAAGGTCTCCTATCTTTAAAAGACCTTGCACACTTCAAGAAAAAATTTGATATTTCGTAGGTTTAGTATCGCCAAACAATAGATAAAGCCTATCCTATGGATACGATATATTAAGTTTTAAGCGTTTGGCGATGCCTAATCTACAAAGTGCGTAACATCAGTTAAAATAGAGGAGAGCATAACTCTTGAGTGTGTTGCTTTTTACAATCAAATAGGTATCTATCAAAAATAGAAAAGATGAGAAAGTTTAAAAAGGGAGTTTGGTAGATAGAGAGTGTAGAGTAGCAAAGCTACTCTACGGATTAATTACTCAGCAACTGTAGTATTGGCTTCAGTTGTGTTTGTTTCAGCAGTTGCTGTTTCAGCAAACGCAAGTGTAGCAACGAAAAGTGCAACGAAAACGATAGCTTTTTTCATATTTTTCTCCTTTTATAAGATGTGGAATTATACACTATTTTTGAGCCAAATGCATCAAATAATTGTGATATTTTTTTAACAATATGATTTTTTTTACTCTTACTCATTATCTTTTCAAAGAGCCTCACAAAAAGCTCTTTTTTCTTTTAAAAAAGGGTTGTCTTATCGCCAATCATTGATTTTGGGACAACCCTACTCCTCGGAATAGAGATTATGCCTTCCGCCCTTTTGGCTCAAAAACTCTACCACCTTTTTTTGTCCCAACCGTTTGGCGTAATCTTTGGCACTCATGCCTGATTTATCGACTTTGTTGATATCAGCACCGTGATTGAGCAACGTTTCGATGATAGCCAAATCACTAAAACAACACGCCAACATCAAAGGGTTAATACCGCTTCGTCTTTGGGTCTCATTGACGCTAATGCCCTCTTTGATAACAAAATCAACCACATCGTTGCGTTTAAATTTGATAGCTACATCCAAAGCACTCAATCCATCTTCGTTGAGTCCATGAATATCAACCCCATAACGCATCAAAAGCTCAATAAGTTCGACACTCGCATATCGCCTAATGGCGTAAAACAAAATAGGCGTCTCATCGGGTTCGTCAAGCTCATACTCTTGCCCAAGCACAACAGGCAAGGAGAGGTCGTATCCCTCTTGAAGGTATTTTTCAAGCACAACCAACGCATCGTTATCAATCGCTTCAAGCACTTTGCTCGTCATTTGAGACTTTTGCATCTTATTTAAAAGCCCCCAAACCGCCCAAACCGCCAAGCATTCCCATGGCTTGTGATTTTTTATTATCCTCTACCATTTTGTTTATATCGTTCATGGTTGAAATAAGGAGTATCTGCAAAGACTCTTTGTCTTCAAGCAACGAATCATCGATAGTAATATCAAGAATTTCACCCTCTCCATTCGCCTCAATCTCAACCATACCTCCACCGCCTTTGGCTTTGAGGCGTATCAACTTCACCTCTTCTTGCATTTTGTTGGCTTGAGCTTGTAGTTGCTCCATCATCTTGCCCATTTTGGACATATCAAAACCCTCAAACATTATTTTCCTTTATTCTAGCCCTTCAAATTCTTGAGCTATAGCATTATCCTCTTCGACTATAACCACTTTTGGCTTAAAGTTGTCTGCCTCATCAGGGGTCATATTGGTATAGGCGATGATAATAATCTTATCTCCTGCGTGTGCTTTTCGAGCCGCTGCACCGTTGATACAAATATCTCTTTTACCTCGCTCTCCTGCAATAATATAGGTAGAAAATCGCTCACCGTTATTGATATTGACAATATCAACCTTCTGCCCCACACGCATATTGGCAGCATCAAGCAACTCTTGATCAATCGTAATAGAACCTACATAGTTTAAATTGGCATCGGTGACTGTGGCTCTGTGAATTTTGCTATAAAGCATCTCAATAGTCATTCATCATATCCTTTAATCTCTTTTATA
Source organism: Sulfurovum sp. FS08-3 (assembly GCA_000830175.1). Classification (GTDB taxonomy): domain Bacteria; phylum Campylobacterota; class Campylobacteria; order Campylobacterales; family Sulfurovaceae; genus FS08-3. Next base: position 103,050 of record JQIS01000001.1, read on the forward strand.
TCTTTTTATCTGATGTTACACAAAAATAGAAGCAAAGCCCCTATTTTTGGCAGGGACACAAGTGTCCCTTGCGACCCCCTAAAGCTACCCGCATAGCGGGAGAACGACAAGGTTTTACGCACTTTAAGTGCGTAAAGTCAGTTTATATTATACCAAAATCGGGGGTTAATAGATTAATTGGGGGAGTGCGGAGTGCAAATTGATGAGCAAAACCCTAAGCGTTTGGCTTAGGATTCTAGTATTAACGTGCCATTTGAGCTGGAGAGATAGGCTCACCCCACATCTGCTCATTAATGACATACTCTTGCACAACACTGCCACCAATAATATGCTCTTCAATGATACGATCAATCTTCTCTTTGGTCAAACCTACATACATCGTATGCCCCGGTTCTACAAGCATTACGGGACCTTGTTGGCAACGACCAAGACATCCTGTTTGAATAGGAGTTACAGTACCGATAATCCCTTTTTGCATCAATCTTTGCCCAAGGTGAGCAAAAAGCTCTATTGATTGGGGGTTGTTTTGACTTACACAGCTAGGCTTTGGCATACCTGGAGGTGCACTTTGCTGACACTTGAAGATATAAAAAGCGGGTTGTGGAATAGCCATCATCATATTTTATCCTTGTTTTGGGTTAATTAGGAGTAATTTACTCTTGTTTTGAAATGATACCAAAAAAACCTCTATTTAACTTTAAAGCACAACAAGTTGGATATACTTATAAAACTATTTTCTTTGGAGTCTCAATGAAACGCAATCAAATCTACAACATTCCCAATCTTTTGGCATTTATCCGATTGATGCTTGCACCTTTGATGTTTTTCTTGCTTGTCAATCGAGATGCCTCTTTTTTGGTCGGTATTGACCCCTCATGGCTCGATTTTTTTGCGGCGTTTATCTTTGTCATTGCTAGTATTACCGATTTTTTTGATGGTCTTATCGCACGTACGTTTGATCAAATCACCATGGTGGGCAAAATCCTTGACCCCTTAGCCGACAAAATGCTCACCCTTGCGGGATTTTTGGGACTGATGATGCTTGAACGAGCCGATAGTTGGGTGGTCTTTTTGATTTTGACACGAGAGCTTTTTATTACAGGATTGCGTGTTTCGGCGGTGAGTCAAAATATCGATATAGCAGCCTCAATGGCGGGTAAAATCAAAACCGTAGTGCAGATGATAGCCATTGGATTTTTGCTTATGGGGTGGTGCTGTGGGGAGGTTTTGCTCTATATTGCCCTAGCTTTGACACTCTATTCGGGCTATGAGTATGTGCGAGATTTCTTTAGAGGCATAGAGCTATCATGAAACGCCTTAGAGATGCTCTATTGCTCAAACAGCTCTACCAACTCAAAGATTTGGATTATCAATACATTGATTTAAACCTCGAAGATAACGCAACCAATGACCCTACCTCTTTGCCCGATACCCTACCCCAGCTCAACACCCTTATGGCATCGTGTCATTTGTGCAGCATCTCCAAAGTACGCCAAAACGTCGTTGTTGGTACGGGAAGTGCGCAAGCCACTATTGTTTTTGTAGGTTTTAAGCCCACCATGGTAGATAGCTCCAATCGCAACATACTAAGCGGCTCCAAAGGCGAAATGCTTGTAAAGATTATCGAAAATGTATTGCAAATCCCTCGTGAAAATGTCTATATCACCAATCTTATCAAGTGCTACCCCAAAAACGACAAAACCATTGAAGCAAGTGAGGTTTACAGTTGTCTAAGCTACCTCCAAAAAGAGCTTGAGATCATTCATCCCAAAATCGTCGTAACGATGGGATGGGAAGCGTTTCATTACCTTACACAAGAGAGTATCACCCTAGAAGAGGTACATGGCAAAATCATTCAACACGAAAAGTTTGCCCTTATGCCTATCTATGATTTGACACACGTCCTCAAAAACCCCTCTCTCAAAAAGAACCTCTACGGCGATATGCTTAGGCTCAAAGAGTTTATAGGGAGAGGGAAAAATTGATTTTTGAGTAGTAAGCTGTAGGTTCGGCTTTAGCCGAACATTTAAAAGTTATTGAATGTCTCTAACTGATGGCTTTTAACCACCAAAGCTTCTTTTGCTAATTTGCGGTTAATGTTACCGTTACTGTCTCGCCACACTCCACATAAACATCTGGAATCAACCATTCGCTAGAACCCAATATTCCCTTGGCATTCACATCAATCATTCTATCGCACAGCGTAGTAACAAAATCAACTTTGCTATTGCTTTTAATGTATTGGTCACTTGTAATCATATCATTACCCCAACTACTACTAGCAACATCTTTAAAGTAGAGTTGATATACGTCAATAGTGGTTGTGTTATTAATACGAACCGTAGCCGTTGTAGCTCCATCATCAAAAATATCATTGAGTCCACCCTCTCCGCCTCCACAACCAAACATAAACAAACTACTTGTAATCACAATCAAACTTTTGATTTTCATCAATGTACACTCCTTTAAAATTATAATACCCAAAGTATAAAATAAATTTTTAAAGGACTTTATGAAACTTTGGTGTAATGTTGGTGAAAAGTTTGGTGTAAATCTATCTTTTGGTCTAAAAAACAAGCTAACTTGTATTACTATATAATTTTAAAAATATTAATGAAAGATAGTGATAATGCGTGAAGATGATAAGCTGCTCTCCCAAAAATTAGATTATATTTTGGATCACTACATGAGTGCTTCGGATGTGGCACGAGCATTTGGATTTAAGTCCAACTCAATGATTACAGCCATGAGACAAACAAGCAACCCCAAAGTAATCTCCAAACTGCACAAAGATGGACTAGAGAAGTATTTTAATATCCCTCTAAGTATATGGGACAAAGAGGTGACTATCGAAGCCATGCCTACGATAATCCAATCCTATCAAAACCATCAAAAAAGTACCGCCCCCCAGCTCCCTTTTGAGGGCAATCCCACACTGCTAGAGCGATTGGTGGGTGAGTGGTATGCCTATTTTTATTCGAGTCAAATAGATGCCCTACCCCACACCATCAAGCACACTATCGACACAAATGGCAAAGTAGAAGATGAAAACGGCAACCGTGGGCAACTCTTTTTGGGGAGCAATCAATCGATGATAATCAAAGAGGCAAGTAACAGCAAAAACCTTGTCTCCTACACCTTTACCAACAACCAAGTAGCTTACGCCACCTTTGTCTTCACCCTCACCTCCAAAAGCGATAAGGTCAATGAAGAGATGCTCAATTTTGGGTTTTTTTCCAAAAAGAGATTTGAAGCCGATGCAATCAAAACCCTTTTGGGTGCAAAAGAGAAGATGCAAATGAAGATAGATAAAGAGTTTCTGGAGAGGGTGGCAGTACTCTAAAATATGTTATAATCGTGTAGGTTATGACCAATTCAATTAAAAGGGAGGGGCGTGGTGTGAAAGAAGAACTACAAAAAATAAAAAATTTATTAAATTTTGCCAAACGAGAATACGGAAATAAAAGTATTGAAGTAGTTGTATCCTACAGCAATATAGGTGCTATCTATACACGATCGTCAAATTATTCAAAAGCTATTGAATACTACAATAAAGCACTTAAAATACTTCGCTCATTGCCCCAATCCAAAAAAGTCTTAGAAGGGTTCAATGCAATCTATACACATATTGGTGAAACTTATACATATCTCAAACAATATGAAAAAGCAAAAGAGTACTTATTGGAATCTATCAAGTTTAGTGAAGCCATTAATGATATTTATGCCGAAGATTATAATCATTTGATTATTTGTTATCTGCATCTAAATGAACCCGAGAAAGCTTTGGAGTATTTTGATAAAGATTTAGAACGCATTTCGCGACGAACAACAAATAATAAAGAGGCACTCTTAACTATTTTGGCTAATTATATGAGTATATTAACACAAATGCAAAAGTTTGATGAGTCTAGAGAATATATTCCAATTTTAGAGTATCTTTTAATAGATTCAGCTTATATTCAACGCTACAAAGCCTATAAAATGCTCTCTGATTTTGCAGTTCAAACGATTAATTTTGCCAACAGTAGCGATACCCTAAGCTCAGTGGAACTCTCCTATCAATATATGCAAAAAGCTTTTAATGCCTACAATCAACATCTTAAGAGTAGTTTTGAAATAAGTGACAATCAAACCAAACAAAATATAATGGATGAGGAGTATAACTATAATCTTAATATTGAATTTTTTGCAAGTGCATCTCACTATGTCTCCCATCTGTTGCACAATAAAAGCCCTCAAAATATGCTTAAAGCCGAAAAAGTCAATCAAGATAGCTTTAATGTTTGGATTAACTACAAAGGTGAAATATCCAATTTCAATACAATGATTGCAGTAGTAGAGGCTCAAACAGATAATCAATTACTTAAAAAAAATATCAAAAAGTGGAAAACTCTCAAGATACAACTCTCCAATCTCTATCAAGACTTTAATAATGACAGGAGTGCATTAATAGAGAGTATAGAAAAAGAGATAAGTCATATAGAAAGCGAGTTAAGCAATCACTCAACACAATTTAAAGAGTTTATGGGATTACAAAATCTTACTTACAAAGATATCGCCTCATACCTAAAGCCCAATCAGCTCTATGTTGATTTTGTATCTATGTATGGCAGTGATTACATTTTTATACTTGATAATGAATGCAACATAAGTTTTAAAACTCTCTTTCTTCAAGATACGCACAAATTAAGAACAAAAATACAAGCATTACAAAAAGAGTTGCAAAACAAAGAAGATAAAAGAAATATCAAACCCTTGTTGCAAGATATCTATCAAATTTTTGAAGATATTAGTTATAGCTTTGATACAAAAAGCCTTTTTGATGAGTTTAAAGACAAAACCGATCTCATCATCTCCCCCAATGGATTGCTCAACTTTATTCCTTTTGAGGCGTTGCATGATGGTACGAGCTATTTGATTGAATCCAAAACCATTAGCTATGTATCAAACGCCAAAGAGTTTATCAAGGAGCATCGACGCAAAGCACAAGAGAAGGGTAATGGGGATATTGTTGTCTTTGCCAATCCTCACTACGATATGAAATTTGGCAACGAAAACAGAGGTGTGCCGCCGTTGCTTAATCAAAGCTTTGGAGCATTGGAGGGGACGCAAAAAGAAGCCGATACCATTAAGGGCTATTACCCCAATGCCAAAGTCTATACCCAGCAAGAAGCCACAGTTGAAAATCTCATGAGCGTTCAAAACCCAAAAATCTTGCATATCGCTACGCATGGGTTTTATTTGGAGGACGAAAACATGAGCAACAGTTTGCAAAAGAGTGGATTGGCACTTAGCGGTGCAGCACAAGCCAAAAAAGTAGGCGATACACGGGGTATTGTCACCGCTTTGAGTCTCTCTGCTCTCAATCTTGCTCAAACCGATCTGGTGGTGCTTTCGGCGTGTGAGACGGGGTAGGGGATTTGCACAACTTTGATAGTGTCAGCTCCCTTGCAAGTGCCTTTATTCAAGCGGGGAGCAAAAATGTGATAATGAGTCTATGGAAGATAGATGATGAAGCCACCTCAAAGCTTATCAAAGCCTTTTACGATATGATTGCACAAGGTAAAAATTACAAAGATGCCCTAAGAGGGGCCAAATTAACAATGATAGAGCAAGATCCATTTCATTGGAGTGCTTTAACACTGCATGGAGTATAAATGAAAAAAGAGATTATCAAGATAGGACTATTGGTATTGGTGATATACAGCAATATTGCCGTAGTATCATTAGGAGACGACAAAAAGCCCGTCGATGAAGGAAAAGAGATCCTAAGAGGTGGCGAAGCAGGTGAAAACAATATCACAGTAGAAGAGACCAATACAACCATTGTCTTGAAATTTGCTATTGTAGAACACTTGCCTATTACACTTACAATCGAGCGAAACGGTGAAGTAGTGCTTGAAGAGGTTAATGAAAACGAAGAGGAGATAGGCTTTGAGATTGCAAAAGAGACTCTTCAAGTAGGCGATACAATTATCATTCGCAACCGATTTGAAGAGGTAGCTAGGATAGAAATATCAAAAGAGTAGCGTTGGGTTAATAGCCCAACACGGAAACCCAATATCTATTGTATTGACGCTCGCACAGGAATAGCTCTTTGCTTCTATTTAATCGTTTATCATTATGATAATACCAAAACGATACTTCCACTTTTAATATTTCACCAAAATTTGCTATACTTACTCTATAGTAGAATAGAATTTTTCAAGGATTGATGATGCAAACGATTGAACTCAAAATCAAAGAGGGAGCGTACGATAAGATTGTCTATTTGTTGGAGCATTTTAAGGATGAGTTGGAGATTATTTACCACAACACTACGCAAAACAAACAACCCAACAATACCCCTCTATCCCAACACCTTGATAAAGAGATAAAAAATTTAAAAGTAGTCAATCAAAAAGGGGCAGATGAGACAGCCCTATTTATCAAAGAGATCAATCAAGCCTTTGGTAATGAGTATCAAAAGAGCAATTTAGGCGATATTTTAGGCGATATTAGAGATGAGTATCTCAAAGAAAAAGGTCTATTGTGAATTTGAAATTTTATATTGATACCAATATCTTTTTAAATTCATACCTCAATCGTGACAATAGCATCTCTACAAAGGTTTTACTTTTTTTGGAGCAAAGAGGCGTAGAGATTGCTATCAATGATATTAGTGTCGTGAATATTGCCTATATTTTGAGGAAAAAGTTTAGCTCAGATGAAATCAATCAAAAGATTAACACACTGCTTTCAAAATACCAAATCATCTGTGCAAACCAAACCATCATCAAGCAATCCAATGACTCCACTTTCAAAGATTTTGAAGATGGCATACAATACTTTTGTGCCAAAGAGGCTCAAGCACATTTAATCATCACCGATAATATCAATGACTTTAAAGCCTCCAATATAGAGGTGATAACGGCTAAAGAGTTCTATAAAAAGTATATAGAGGAGTAGTGTCAACTCTTTTTGACGATTGATAAACATCTTTAGCCTTTATTCGTTTTTGTATTATAATAATATCAAAACGATACTTAACGCCAAGAGGGGCTTAATTGCCCTCCAAACATATTTCGTATTCTATATAGTAGAGTGCCTCTTTGAGCATAGTGTCATTGGGGTCATTTTGCGGATAGTCGAAAGTATCCTTGGCTTCACAAGTGGGTGCGATACCGCTATAAAAATCCCCCTCGCCGTTGGCATTGACTAGCTCGAAATTGATAAGCCAATAGATATACTCCCCATAGCTTCGACCGTGCATTCCCACAGGTTTGCCGTGCGTGGTTGTGCCGATAGTATAGACTTCCATGTAGGGTTTGAGTGAATTAATCACCACTTCACTAGCCGAAGCACTATGCGGTGTCGTAAGAAAAAAGATACGTTTAAGGTTTGAGAGTGAATTGGAGTCTTTTTCAAACGCATAGTAGCTATCTTGATAGGATTGATTGGGATTGTGTTGCAAGACAAACTGTATCTTGGAGTCATAGGCGTATCCCGCTATTTTGTCCATCAAGTTACTAGCCGTCGTGAGATACCCCCCGCCGTTGTAACGCACATCGATAATCAACTCTTCAATGTTTTGCTCTTTGAAAACATCAAACGCCCTATCAAACTCCTCATAACTCGAAGAGCTAAATTGATCATACCGCATCCATCCGACCCTTTTGCCGTTTGGAGTGGTGAAGATTTGGTGTTGGGTGACTTGATAAGTATAAATAGCAGGTGCCATGGTGATTTGCAGACTCTCATCGCCTCTAAGGAGTCCAAAGGTAGCCTCTTGATTCAAGCGACTTTTGGCTTCCGATAGCCCTTGGGCGGTGATATTTTCATCATTGATAGAGACAAGAATATCGCCTCGCTCCAATCCCGCACTTTGGGCAGGAGAACCCAAAACGACGCTCGTAATTTGAAACGTTTGCGTCTCATAAGTAAACCCAAAGCTCCCACTTGAGGTTTGATTGGCGAAGTTTTCATACTCTTCATAGGTCTCAGAGTAGCTCCATCTATCAAGCTCTTGATAACGCAAAGCATCAATCATAGCTTGTGGATTGTCGTAGAGGTTTGTATCGATAGTAATATCGATTTTGTCGTACCACAAATACTCCGTACCAAAGAGCAAACGTAAAAATTGTTTATCACTGCTCGTAAAATCGCTTACGCTTGGACTATTCGTACTCGAACTTTGGGTTTTGTTGTCATCATAAATAGGGAAACTACTCGACGTCGCTCCACCGCCTCCACCGCATCCTACAAGCCCAAATGCCAGAGCCATAACATATACAAATACTCTCATCCTATCCCCTAATATTTAAAAAGTTGCGTGTTGTTATATCATCGTAGGGATGATTGAGCTTTTCAAAGGCTTGGTAGCTCTCTAGTACCTCTTTGAAATCGCTGCTTTTGCGACTCTCCTCCTCTAGTACCTCTTGCAAAACCTCTTTGGCTTTGGTAATCACATCGTTTGGAAACTCCTTAATCTCAACACTTTTGGGCAACTCTTGAAGTGCCAAAGCGTTTTTGTAGCGAAACTCATTGAGCATATTGGTTGTCATCTCACTAGCAGCACAACTGATAATGGCTTGATGCTCTTTGGAGAGAGTATTCCAGCGATTGAGATTAAAGGTGATTTCAAGTATTGAACCAGGTTCATGCCATCCTTTGTAGTAGTAGGGTGCTACTTTGGCAAAGCCCATCAATGTATCAAGAGCGGGTCCCACCCATTCGGTGGCATCAATCGTACCTCTTTCGAGTGCAGTATAAATTTCACCTGGAGGGAGCAAAACGGGATTGACTCCCAATCGCTCCATCACCTCGCCTCCTAGCCCTGGGATACGCATCTTAAGCCCTTTGAGGTCTTGGAGTGAAAGAATTTGTTTTTTAAACCATCCCCCCATCTGCGGCCCTGTTGTCCCTCCAATGAGAGGATAGAGATTAAATTTAGCATACATTTTACGCCACAGCTCCATCCCTCCACCAAAGTGCATCCACGTTACCATCTCTTCACTCGTAAGCCCCAAAGGCATACCCCCAAAGATAGAAAAAGCGGAGTTTTTGCCTTTCCAGTAATAGACTCCCGAGTGAAACGCATCGATTTGAGCGTTGCTTGTGGTGTCAAAAACCGCCAAAGCGGGTACTAAAATATCTTTGGGATAGACTTTAATCTCTAGCGTCCCACCGCTTAGCTCTTTGCAACGAGCCGCAAAAGCATCGACTCCTGTACCCATAATAGGAAAGTGTGCAGGCCACGAGGTGGAGAGCTTGAGTGTGGTCTTTTTGCCTTTGTTGATAGTGATGCTTTGATGCTCTTGGGGTCTTTGACATCCGCCTAGTCCTATAGCCCCCATAGCAATAGCACCATTTTTAATAAATTCTCTTCGTTTCATGGTTAAAACTCTCTTTTAAAGATTGCGATAGTTAAATAGCTTAATTATACAATAATGATAGTTAGTGATAGATTGTAAATGTTTATGAAACAACAGCTACACCCTCCCCCACTCCATCTTGCTAATATTTCTATCTTTGGTATCAAACTCTATCCCTACGAGATAAATATCTCTTCCATCGCTTAGATATTTTTCATAATACCTCTTATCTTTGATTTGAGCCAAAGCATCCGTTGCATCGACTTTGAACTCTATGATATAGATTGTATGGGGAAGTTTGAGTGTCAAATCTATTCGTCCTTTGTTGGTAGTATCTTCACCAATCACCTCAATCCCCATGCTCTTAATATAGGCATACAAAACACTCACATAGTACCCCTCATACTCATACATTTTGTTGTGAGTAAAGAGATGATAGGGGATAGAGGCGTAGAGTGTGGTGAGTTGTGTTTGAAGTGCATCAAAATCTTGTTCAAAGAGAGCTTTGTAGATATTGTTTTTAATCACTATCCCATTATGCACACGAGCCATAAAATCAGCAATGCTTCCTAGCAAAGATACTCTAACCTCTTTGTTGGGAATATCCAAATGATACAAAGGGGTATCATCAAAATTGGTCTGGACTTTGCTAATGGTTAGATACCCCGTTTGCCACATCAATGTTTCAAGTTCGATATAATCGACATCGAAGCTATCGAGCATTTTGCTATCTTTGATGATATTTTCCAAATCGGGTACAAAATAGTTGTTTTTTTCAATAAGTTTGAGTAAAAATGTTGGTGTTGCGGTGCTAAACCAATAGCTATCATATCTATAACCATTGGCAATAAAAAGCAAAATATCAAAAGGATTATAAACTCCCTCACCTAGCCACTTGTAGCCATTGTACCACTCTCTTATCTTAGCAAAATCTTGCCCCTTAAGATGCTCTTTAAATGAGGTCTCTACATCGTTTTGAGTATAGCCACAAATGGTAGCGTATTGGGGAGCAAGGGTAATATCATAAAGATTATTGAGTCCACTAAAAAGACTTACTTTTGAAAATTTGCTCACACCTGTGATAAAGACAAACTTCAAAAACTCATCAGCTCCTTTGATGACGCTGTAAAAACTCTTCAATCCATCCCTCATTTGCCTTGCAACTTCGGTGTTTTCGATATTATCAAGAATGGGTTTGTCGTATTCATCGACAAGAATGACTACTTTTTGGTTGTATTTTTGATAGGCTTTGATAATAAGCTCTTCAAAACAACCACCAACAGAGAGAGTATTGTCGCACGTTATATCCAAATAATTTTGATTCAATTTAAGTATCTCAAAGAGTCTATTTTTAAACCCCTCTTTGGATTTAAAATCACCGCTATTAAAACTTATCCGTATCACGGGATAGGGCTTAAACTCATACTTATCATAGATATACAACCCCTTAAAGAGCTCTTGTTTGGCTTCAAAAATGCTACGCAACGTATCCAAAAAGAGCGACTTCCCAAAACGGCGGGGGCGGGAGAGGAAGTAGTATTGCCCATTTTGAATCAAATCCAATGCGATTTGGGTTTTGTCTATATAGATATAATCTTCTTTTATGATGGTTTCAAGTGTCGAAATGCCTATGGGTAATTTTTTCATCAATTTGCCTTGGATTGGGATGAAATATTATAACATAAGGGGGCTTTGGGAGCTACTTTTGGGGTTGTTTTGTCTCTTGCTATGGCAAAAAAGACTCGAAAATTACAATTTTTTTAATGAATATTTTTGAAATTTAAGAAAAAATATATTAAAATTATATTGTTATATTTGTAGTTTATTGTAATTCATATTTGATTTTGTGATAAATTATGGGGAGAATAATTTATGACAAAAGCTACAATTAATACAATATTTGAAAATATTGGCAAAAATTTAATTTTTAAACACCAAACCAAAGAGGATAAAGAGTTTCTATTATCACTCTATGCTTCAACTAGAGAGGATGAACTAAGCATAACATCTATGAGCTTAGCTGAAAAAAAAGCCTTTATCAAGCAACAGTTTGAAGCCAAAGAGGGCTACTATGCTGCAAAATTTAGCGATGCCCAATTTTTAATTATTAGCAGAAAGAAACAACAAATTGGTAGATTAATCTATGCTATTGATGACAGTTTGCATCTCATTGATATTGCAATCGTTAAAAAATCACGAGATAGCGGTTTTGGCAGTGAGATACTCCATGCCCTCATACACAATTCAAAAATACTTAATAAACCATTGAGGCTAAGTGTAGCGATTGACAACATCAAAGCTATCAAACTCTATCAAAGATTGGGACTCACAATGATAGACCAACACAATTACTATTACAAGATGATAAAAATATAAGAACAATTGAGTATTTGAACAAATATTCAATTGTCTTTATGGTTTGAGACAGATAATTTTAATACACAAAAGGAGAAAATATGGATCCATTTCTTGGAGAGATTAAGGCAGTAGGATTTGATTTCGCACCACGAGGTTGGGCACTATGTAATGGGCAGATATTGCAAATAAATCAATATCAAGCACTCTATTCACTTATAGGAACAACTTATGGTGGCGATGGACACAATACTTTTGCATTACCTGATTTGAGAGGTAGAGTGGGTGTGCATCAAGGGCAAGGTCTAAACAGATATGTAATGGGTCAAAAAGCTGGAACTGAAACTCACACTTTGAGTGCTGCACAGATGCCATCACACACACACTTGGCAACTTTCGCTCCTACTTCAAGTTCTCCTTTTACAGCCAATGTAGCAGTAAAAGCCAAAGATGGTTTGGGTGATACAAATAGTGCGAACGCTCATTATTGGGCAACTGGAAAAACACAATCTGGACCTACAATCTTAAATGTTGTAAATGGATACTCAAGTAGTGCAAATACCACAATGGCTTCTGATGCTGTTAGTGTAAGTGTATCGGGTGGTATGACACAAGGGAGTGTAACCAATCAAGCTACAGGGGGCAATCAACCATTTAGTATCGTGCAACCTTATCTAACACTCAATTATATAATTGCATTAGAGGGTTATTATCCATCAAAAGATTAAAAAAACGGGGTTTTCCCGTTTTGAGTAATAAGGTATGATTTTTCTATCTGCAATCTACTGTAGATGCAAAAGTCATACTTTGATTTTATCTTAAAAGGAAAAAACGATGAATATAAAATTATGGATTTTGACGGCTTCGATGCTGTTGGGTTTTACCACTGTTTGGGGTGTCGATACAACGATTACTTTTTCCCATACAGGTGACTGGACTCGTCCAAATACATCAAATACTTTAGCACAAGATGGTGATAACAATAGTAATGATAGAGCAGGACAGGTTATCCAAATCTTTGTGGGCGGTAGTGATGGTGTAGCAGATAGCGAAAATATCTATATCGCTGGTCCTTCAGGAACAACCACCTCGGCACATCCTGATACTTTGTTAGCTGATAATACTCCAAGCGTAGGAATTGCAGGGTATATTGTGAAATCAAGCGATGGCTCAGAGTTTAACTTCAAATCATTTCTTTTAGCTAATCCTTATGATAGTTGGACAGAGGATGTCACAATTGCAGGATACAAAGATGGTGTTTTGGTAGGTAGCAATACAGCTTCTGTTACAGGAAATGCTTATAATGATACATTAGCAGAGTATGCATTGATAAATCAAGGAGGTGAGCTTATTGCTTCTAGCTTTCAAAATATCGATGAGGTGCGTATCTATGGATATAATGGTAGTATGGTATACTTTGGGGTTAATAGTTTTGTTATTGGTGATGCAGTAGTTCCCAACACCGCCCCTACCATCACAGGAGCCGTAGCCAATCAAAGCGTCAATGACACAGCCACCCTTAGTCCTTTTAGCGGGGTGACATTAACCGATACAGAGAATAATAATCTCTCTATCACTATTACATTGGATAGCAATGCCAAAGGGGTGTTGAGTGGAAGTGGGCTAAGTGGAAGTGGTCCTTATACATTGGCTAGTGATACGATTGCCAATGTACAAGCCAAACTTAGAGCTTTGACATTTAATCCTACCGATAACCGTGTCGCACCAGCATCGACAGAGACGACAACTTTCTCTTTGGTAGCCAATGATGGTACAACCAACTCAACCACAAATAACACAACAACAGTCATAAGTACAAGTGTCAATGATGCTCCTACAGATATAGCACTTAGCAACGCAACCGTAAATCAAAGCGGTGGAACAAATGCAACCGTAGGGACACTAAGCGTCACAGATGCCGATACAGGCGATGGTGCGACCTATACTCTCGTAAGTGGTACAGGCGATGCAAACAACTCTAGTTTCAATATCAGCGGTACGACACTAAGAGCCAATAATGCGAGTACATTAAGTGCAGGAACATACAGTGCAAGGGTCAATGTCAATGATGGTGATGCCAATTTTGCCGAAGCATTTACGATTACCGTGGTGGATAATATCGCTCCAACCGTTTCAACACTCTCTCCTACGCTAGGTGCGACAGGTGTAGCACTGACAAGTGATTTGGTTTTGACATTGAGTGAAAATATCGCAAAGGGGAGTGGGAATATCGTCATCAAAAAATACAGCGATGATAGCACACTTCAAACCATTGATGTAACAAGTGGGAATGTTGTGGTCAGTGGTGCAACCGCAACTATCACACACTCCACACCTTTTGCACTCAATACGGAGTATTATGTAGTCGTAGATGCCACAGCGTTTGATGATTTGCATTCCAATAGTTTTGCGGGTATTTCAAATAAAGATACATGGAAGTTCACAAGTGCATCCAACAACGCCCCACTCATCACCCTCCCCTCTGCACCGACGGTCAAAGAAGATAGTAGTGCCAATATCATAGCAGGTATCTCAATCGCCGATGGTGACAATGATAGTCAAACAGTGACACTCAGTGTGACCAATGGAACAGTATCGTTGAGTGGGACAACAGGACTCACAATGACAACAGGTGATGGGACAGATGATAGCTCTATGGTATTGAGTGGTACACTTGCTCATGTCAATAGTGCGTTAAACAATCTCACTTTTACACCCACAGCTAACCATGATGGCAATGCCTCTATTCGTGTGCAAACCGATGACGGCAATGGCGGAACAGATGACGACACCCTTGCTATCACCGTTCATAATGCACCAGAGGTTAGCTCTATCGTTCAAGTAAATGGCACTCCAACAAACGCAACAAGTGTTGGCTTTAGCGTCACATTTAGCCAAAGCGTATCGGGTATTGATACAGGTGATTTCAATCTCACTACTACAGGAAGTGCGAGTGCAACAGTAGCAAGTGTGAGTGCATCAAGTGGCACAACCATAACAGTAACCGTTAATGGCATTACAGGCACAGGGACTCTTAAATTAAATCTCAAAGATAACGACTCTATCACAAACAGCAACAGCGTTGCTCTAGGAGGAGTAGGTATCAGCGGAAACGGCAATGGAAGTTTTGGTAGTGGTGAATCCTATACTATCGATACCACCGCTCCAACCGTAATGCATGTCACTTCCACAAAAGCTAATGGCACTTATGGAGTGGGTAGTGAAATCAATGTAACGGTAACTTTTGATGAGAATGTAACGGTAACGGGAACACCGCAACTTACTCTTGAAACAGGTACTACCGATAGAGTATTAAACTATACAAGCGGTTCAGGAAGTACTACGCTTACTTTTGGTTATATTGTCCAAGCAGGAGATACAAGCAACGACCTTGATTACAGTTCAACTTCGGCTCTTGCACTCAATAGTGGAACAATCAAGGATGATGCAAACAATAGCGCATTACTCACTCTTGCCTCACCAAGTAGTGCTAATTCATTGGGTGCAAACAAAGATATTGTACTTGATACGACTACTCCAACACTCACCAATACCGCACACAGCGACATCAATCAAACAGGTGCTTCAATCAAATCTCAATCCAATGAAAATGGAACGCTTTATTATGTCATAACCACATCAAACAGCTCTCCAACCGCACAACAAATCATTGATGGTAAAAATGAGAATAACACAACAGCTATTCAAGCAGATAGCAGTGCAATAAGTGCCGATACACTGAAAAACTTTTCAATTTCAGGTTTGGGGGCTTCGACAACCTACTACTACTACTTTGTAGCTCGTGATAGTGTCGGTAATGCAAGTGCAATCAGCAGTGGAAGCTTCTCAACAAATAATTATCAAATTGCTATTAACAAAATTCAAGATGGTAGTGAAAATGCAACCCATGCACTTTTTAGAGTCGCCATTACTCCAACCAATAGTAGCGGTGGAGCTATTACAGGAGATATAACCTATGCAGGGAGTGCCACAAACTCAACCGATTACAGTGCATCTTCAACCTTCAGTATAGCCAATGGAGAAAATAACGCAACCATTACTATCAATGTAACAGACGATACTATCTATGAGGGCAATGAATCGATTAGCCTTACACTATCCAACCCCTCAAAAGGGACAATTGTTACTTCAAATGCTACAGCTACTTTGATGGATAATGAAACAAAACCCACTATCGCAATCAACGATGTCAATACCACAGAGGGCAATAGTGGAACTAAGACGCTTACCTTTAGTGTAATGCTCTCTCACCCTGCCAAAGATGCCGTGACACTCAACTACGCTACAGCCAACAGCAGTGCCACAGCGGGAAGTGACTATGCAAGTACCAGTGGAGTTATCACCTTTGGTAGTGAGAGCAACACCACGCAAACTATTAATATTACCATTAATGGCGACTACAGCAGTGAAGCCAATGAGAGCTTTACTATTGATTTAACCTCACCGAGTGCAAATGCTCAAATAGGTGACAATCAAGGGGTAGGAACAATTATCAATGATGATAGTGCAGGATTTACACTAAGCAAAACCACAGCAAGTGTCAATGAGAGCGGTACAACCGATAGCTTTACCGTGGTGCTTAACTCCAAACCCACAAGCAATGTAGAACTCTCTATTGTAAGTAGCAATACAAATGAAGCAACAATCTCTCCCTCTACACTCACCTTTACCCCAACCGATTGGAATGTGAGCCAAAGTGTGACTTTAACAGGAGTAGATGATGGAAGCGTGGCAGATGGTAATCAAGAGAGTAATATTACCCTCTCTATCATCGATGCCAATAGCGATGACACCTTCGATGCTTTAGCCGATAAAAGAGTAACCGTTACAACTGTTGATAATGATATACCAGGTATATCAGTATCTCCAACTACCCTAACACTCCATGAGCCTAGCGGAAGTGCTACCTTTGATATCAAGCTCAATACACAACCTACAGGCGGAAATGATGTTAATATTAGCTCAATTACCACAAGCAACTCTCAATGCGGTGTATCAACAAGCTCTCTAGTAATCTCAAATGCCAACTGGAATCAAAATCATACCATTACCGTTTGGGCCTTGCACGATAGCGATGACGGCAACCAAAGTTGTGTCATAGTGATTGGCAATACAAGCAGTGGAGACTCTAGCTATCATGGAATAAACCCCAATGATGTAAATGTGACCGTTGTATCAGACAACACTCCTACATCAAGCGATGCTAATATAACACTCAATGAAGATACAAGCAAAACATTCAGTATTGCCGATTTTGTATTTAATGATGCCGATAGTGGCGATACATTGCACAGTATTATTATCCTCTCAACACCAACAATAGGAAGCTTCAAGCTCAATGGTGTATCTGTAGCAAACAACCAAGTCATTCTTGCGTCAAATATTGGCAATCTAGTCTATACTCCTGTATCCAATGGCTACGGTAATAACTATGCATCTTTTACATTCAAAGTAAGCGAAGGAGACAACAACTCTTCAGCATATACAGCAACATTGAATGTAGCAAAAGTAGTTGATAATACTCCCGATAGCTTTAGCTTCACAGCTCTTACCAACCAAGAACTCAATAGCCAACTAACATCAAACAGTGTCACTTTGAGCGGTATGGATAATAATGTATCTGTTTCAATGAGTGGTGGAGAGTATGAGATTAACAATGATGGCAACTGGAGAAGCAGTAGCTCTACTGTTGATAATAACGATACTATCAAAGTAAGAACCGTATCATCAGCCAACTACAGCACTACAACAAGTGCAACGCTTACCGTAGGAACTCTAAGCAAAAACTTTGATGTGACAACCAAAACAGCACCCATTACAAACAAAGCCCCAACACTTACCAATATCGCACAATCTCTATCCATTGACGACAATCAAAGTGCCTATCCTTTTGGTAGTGCAATTTTAAGCGATGATGATAATGATAGTTTAATGGTAGAGCTTAGTCTTGATAACAACCAAACAGGGAGACTCTCTAGCTATACAATAGAAGGAGATAGTAGCAGTGTTCAAAAGTCACTAAGAGGCATTAGCTTTATACCTATGCAAAATATTGCACCCGTAGGCGATATAAATAGAACCATCATTACCCTAAAAGTATCCGATTCAAAAGATACAATTGCCCAAACTGTTGAGATAAATGCAACATCTATCAATATAGTACCTCAAATAGATACTACTTTTGAAAAGCAAACTATCACTTTGGATACAAATCAAACGTTGCAAGTTAAAATTTCAGATAGAGATTATGATGAGCTTAATCTTTCTGTAAGTAGTAGCAATAGCGACATTGCTACAGCCGTTACGACTTTTGTCAATCCAATCGTTGATGCAGATTACAAAGTCAATAGTTTTGCAATCAACCTAACAGCACTTGGCGAGGGCAATACAACCATTACAGTAATAGTGAGTGATGGCTACAGCATAACAAGCAAATCTTTTGATGTTGAAGTACCTAGCAAAATAGAAGAGACTCCAATAGAGAATAATAGTAGCACAGAAGATAATAGCACCAATGAACCCACAACAGAGGATAACACGACTATCGAAGAACCTACAACGGAAGATAATACCACACATTTACTGGTTCCATGGGTTACATTATAGCATATTTAGGAGGAGCTAACCGACTAGCCTGTTAATTTAATTGACATCCTTTTTTAAAAAGACTAGAAGCAATTTTTTTATCTTTTTTTTCATAATAAAAAAGTAGTGCTAAGTTATGACAAGCAATTTTTTCATCATTATCACAGGCTTTTTGATAGTAGTTCATAGCTTTTGGGAAGCTTTTTTTAACTCCCAATCCATCTTGATATAATAAACCAAGATGCGTGCATCCATTAAATATTCCATTTTGACAAGCATAGGTAAATAGATAATAAGCTTTAGTATAATTTTGATCTGTAGCTAGTCCGTCACGATGCATTATGCCTAAATTATAACAACCTTTTGCTACATTAGCTTTACACGCTATTTTATAAAGTTCTAATGCTTTTTTATAATTAACTTTTGTAGTATATCCATATTGATATAGATAACCCAAGTTAGAACAAGCTACATATAAATTACTTTTACACGCTTTTTGATAATATTTAAATGCCAAATCATAATCTTGTTTATTCCCATCTAAACCATGTTCATAAATATTTCCAAGATTATTACAAGAAATACTCTTACCATTATCGCAACTACTTTTAAATTGTGATATAGAAGAGTTATTTTGATTTGAAAAAAGTAAAATACTAAAAACAACAAATATAAAAAAAGCTTTCATTGAGTTATCCTATTTATTAAATTTTTACTTAACTAGAAATCAAATATGTGTTACAAAGCTAAAACTTTGCAGGAGTTCATTTTTTCCGTTCACCCTAAGCTTGTCAAAGGGTCTTGTGTTTAATGTGCTTCGACAAGCTCAGCACGAACGGTAAATATAAATTTTTTGCTAATCCTTTTTCAATATTTTATCTTTGAATATTTGATACAATACCCAATATCTCTCTCAAATCCTTCTCCTCTATGCAATGCGTGGCGGACTCTTTGAGGATGGGTTTGGCACAAAAGGCGATGCGGGTGTGGGCGTATTGGAACATACTAAGATCATTAGCACCGTCACCTACTGCAAGGGTGTTGGCTTGTGAGATTCCCAAAAGTTTTTGAAGTCTTTGAAGCATATCGCCTTTGGAGTGCGAAAACATCATATCTCCACCTACTCGTCCGCTCAAAATCCCCTTCTCATCGTGCAAGATATTGGCAAAATCGGCATCAATGCCCAAAAAAGCACAAGCTGGTGTTGTAGCATTTCTAAATCCACCCGAAAAACAAATCACTTTGTAGCCTCTATTTTTGAGTCCCTCGACCACCTCTTTGGCTCCGTTCATCAAAGGCAACTCTTGACAAATGGCATCAAGTGCGGATTTTTCAAGCCCCTTAAGCAACGCCACACGAGTCGTAAGTGCTTCAAAAAAATCCAACTCCCCCGCCATTGCCTTCGCCGTAATATCGGCTACCTCTTTTTCAAATCCTAGCGGTTTTGCCAAAAAATCAATCGTCTCTCCATCCATCAAAGTCGAATCAAAATCAAAAACAGCCAATTTATCCATGCTATCCCTTTGTAAAAAATGTTGTCATTATATCTTAAATGGTTCAAAAAATGATGCAATCAATTGCACCCTACAGTATTTATTTTAGCTCACCCCAACTATCACCAATTGAGATACTGCACTCCAATGGAACATTAAGTTCTCTGATGTTTTCCATAATCTTTGCAAATTTTTCTCCCAACTCTTGGGCTTTGTCCTCTTGTATCTCAAAGATTAGCTCATCGTGGATTTGCAAAAGCATTTGAGCCTCCATTTTTTGAGCCTCTATCACCCTCTCAATCTCCACCATGGAGAGCTTGATAAGATCCGCCGCAGAGCCTTGAAAGAGCGTATTGACCGATTCACGTTCATAAGAGGCTTTTATCATCGCATTGGCTTGGGTGTAGTCAAAAACCCGTCGGCGTTGAAGCAGCGTTTGTACAAAGCCACGACTCTTCATCCCCTCTTTGATACCCTCCAAAAAGCTCTTGATAGAGGGAAAAGCCTTGAAGTAGTTTTCGATAATCACCTTGGATTCTTGGGTGCTAATGTGCAACTCATCGGAGAGTTTACGGCTTCCCATGCCATAAAGTAAACCAAAATTAATCGATTTGGCAAAGCTTCGTTTGGCTTTTGCATCCTCCTCTCCAAAGAGTTTGATAGCCGTAGCAAGGTGAATATCCACCCCTTGCCTAAACGCCTCCATCAACGCCTCATCTTGACTAAAGTGTGCCAAAAGCCTAAGCTCAATTTGCGAATAGTCAATTCCTACGAGTTTGTATCCCTCTTTTGCCACAAAAGCCTCTCGCACCTCTCGCCCTAGCACTGAACGTACGGGAATGTTTTGCAAATTGGGGTCTTTTGAACTCAGTCTCCCCGTGGTTGTACCCGTTTGGATAAAGCTGGTATAGACTCGTCCTTGTGCATCGCTTTGAGCCAATTTGATAAGCGGTGTGACGTAGGTTGAGAGAATCTTTTGATGTTCACGATACTCTAGCAAAAGCGGCACGATGGGGTGAGCATCGATAAGGGTGCTAAGGACTTGTTCATTGGTAGAGTAGCCTGTTTTGGTCTTTTTGCTCCCTTGAAGTTTGAGGGTTTCAAACAAAACAACGCCCAATTGTTGGGTTGATTTGATATTAAATTCACCCCCCGCTTGGGCGTAAATGGCAAGGGTTAGCGTATGGAGCTTTTCGTTGAGCTTAGTTTCAAGGTTTTTGAGCTTGCTTGTATCCATTTTGATTCCTCTAGCTTCCATTTGAGCCAAAGTATTGATAAAGGGAATCTCTAACGTATCAGCCTCTTCAAGGAGATACTTTAATTCCTCACGATGAAACAAATCGACCAAATAGTTATAGACTTTGCGGCACATCCACGCATCTTCAGAGGCATAAAAGGAGGCGGAGTCGATATCGACGTAGCTAAAATCCTCTCCTTTTTTGACGACCTCCTTAAAGGGTTTCATGGTGTATCCAAAATAACGTTTCGCCAAAGCATCAAGCCCAACGCTAAGCGATGAGTCGTAAAGCCATGCCAAAATCATACTATCGCCAAAAGGCCTGTAGCGTTCAAAGCCGTAGCGGTTGTAGAGCAAAGAGAGATCAAATTTGAGATTTTGTCCTACGATTTTATGGTGTGTAAAAAGCCTCTTGATAGCTATCAAGGCATCTTGAAGTGCGACTTGCTCCCCAACTCCTAGATAGCTGTGTGTAATAGGGACATAGTAGCCTTGCGATTCATCAAAACAAAAGCTAAAGCCCACCAACGAAGCTCTTTTCGTATCAAGCCCTGTTGTTTCGGTATCAAAAGCCACAAGGGCATCATGAGGAATGGAGTCTATCACTTCATTGAGGGCTTGGGTTGTGTTTAGCGTATGGTGTGCAAAAGTGAGTATTGGCTTACTCTCTTTGGGAGCGGAGGGTTGAGGAGTCGATAGGTAGTGGCTATCCTCTTTGGCAGCACTCTTGAGGGCTTGGTGCATTTCGTACTTGATAAACTCATCTTTCAAACACGAGAGGTAATTTTTCTCCTCAAAAACAAAGCGTTGCAAATCAAAATCCTTCAAAACATCGTCTCTAAGGGTGACAAGTTCACGAGACAAAAAGGCACTCTCTTTGGATTGAAGCAAAAGCGATTGGGTGCGTACGGGGGTAATGGTATCAATATGGGCATAAATATTTTCAAGTGTGCCAAACTCATTGATAAGTTTACTCGCCCCCTTTTGCCCTATTCCTTTGACTCCAGGGATATTATCGGAGCTATCGCCCAAAATAGCTTGAAAGTTGGTAAAATCTCTAGGATAAACGCCAAACTTTTCAAACGCCTCCTTTTCGCCAATCTCACGCTTTTTGATGCTATCATACATCACTACCTTGCCCTCTTCGATAAGCTGATAGAGGTCTTTGTCGTGTGAGACGATGCGTACTTTGAGTCCTTTGGCTTTGGCAAAATGCGTCACGGTTGTGATAATATCATCGGCTTCAAACCCCTCTTGGGAGAGATTGGCAAAACCCATCTTCTCTATCCACTCAATAGCTACGGGGAGTTGTGCCAAAAGCTCCTGC
Source organism: Sulfurovum sp. FS08-3 (assembly GCA_000830175.1). GTDB lineage: Bacteria > Campylobacterota > Campylobacteria > Campylobacterales > Sulfurovaceae > FS08-3. The sequence goes on from JQIS01000001.1 coordinate 125,421, forward strand.
GGTGCGGGTGGGCGGTTGGCTTTGTAGTCTTTAAAAAGCTCATTGCGAAAGGTCTTGCCTTTGCTATCAAGGGCAAACACTAGATAATCGGTTGAGTGGTCACGATGGAGCGAATCTACAAGCTTGACAAATCCCGTAAGCAATCCCGTAGGAAAGCCTTGGGAGTTGCGTAGCGGTGGCAGGGCAAAAAAGGAGCGGAAAAAAAATCCAAAGGTGTCGATAATCGTGATAGTTTTCAATACAAAAGCCTTAATTAAATTTGTTTTTGTGCCATTTTGATATAGACGTGGAGTATCTCCAATGAAGCGGGAGTCACGCCTGAAATCTCTGAGGCGTTAAAGAGTGTGGGAGGATTGGCTTTTTTGAGCTTTTCGACTATCTCGTTGCTTAGTCCTGATACTTTGGCGTAGTCAAAATCGTTGGGGATTTTAAGTTTGAGCATATCTTTCATTTTGGATACTTGCATCAATTGTTTATCGATGTATCGGTGGTATTTGGCTTGGATAAGTATCTGTTCTATTACTTCATCGCTGTAGGACTCAAACGCTGGAATAAGCGTCGTGAGTTTGCTGCGATTGTACTCTCCTCTACCTACTACATCAATGAGGGCGGTTTTATCATTAAGTCCCATCTCACCGATACTCTCAAGTAATCCAATAAGCTCTTTGGTAGGTGTGACGTAGCTGTTTTTGAGATACTCCACCCCCTCCTCAATCGCTGCTTTTTTGGCATACAATCGCTCCAAATAGTCACGTTCAAGGAGTCCAAATTTCTCCCCGTAGTGGCTTAGACGTATATCGGCATTATCTTCTCTTAGTAGCAATCGATACTCTGCACGTGAGGTAAACATACGGTAGGGTTCGAGTGTCCCTTTGGTCACAAGGTCATCGATAAGTACCCCAATATACGCCTCATCTCGTCCCAAAATAAAAGGCTCTTCACCATTTAAAGCAAGGACGGCATTGATACCTGCCATCAATCCCTGGGCCGCTGCCTCTTCGTAGCCTGTCGTGCCGTTGATTTGCCCTGCGAAATAGAGGGCTTTGATTTTTTTGCACTCCAAAGTGTGATAGAGTTCGGTAGGCTGGATAAAATCGTACTCGATAGCGTACCCATAACGTACGATTTTGGCACTCTCCATCCCTTTGACGCTCTCTATCATCTCTTTTTGTACCTGTGTGGGCAAAGAGGTACTCATGCCGTTGATGTAACACTCAGCGTTGTGTATCGTTTGAGGCTCGACGAAGATTTGATGGCGAGGTCTATCCCTAAAGCGGTAAATCTTATCTTCGATACTAGGACAATACCTAGGGCCCACGCCGCTAATTTGTCCGCTAAAGAGCGGTGCATTTTCAAAATTGTTCTCAATAATAGTATGCGTATCTTCGTTGGTATAGGTGACATAGCAGGGCAATTGGATAGGATTGAAGCTCTTTTTGTCGGTACGAAAACTAAAAGGCATAGGAGGCTCATCCCCGCCTTGAGGCTCCATAACGCTAAAATCAATACTCTTTGCATCAATTCTAGCACACGTCCCCGTTTTGAGTCGTCCTATTTCAAGCCCCAAACGACGCAAATACTCACTAAGTTCAATAGAGGCAAACTCCCCTTGACGACCCGCACTCAGTTGGGTTTTGCCAATATGAATGATACCGTTGAGAAACGTTCCTGCAGTAATAATCACTTTGGAAGCCCGATACTCATTACCTAGTTGTGTCACCACGCCTTTGGCAACGTTGTCGTCGATAATAAGCTCCGTAACCATCTCTTGCTTGACATCCAAATGGGGAGTTTGCAAAATTTTATCGTGCATGTAGTTTCGGTATCTATCCATATCGATTTGCGCCCTACTCCCTCTTACTGCTGGACCCTTTGAGCCGTTTAGGATTCGGTATTGTATCCCCGTAGCATCGGTACAAAGCCCCATTTCGCCTCCAATAGCATCAAGTTCTTTGACCAAATGCCCTTTGGCAAGTCCTCCAATAGCGGGGTTGCACGATGAAGCGCCGATTTGTTCTACCAAAATAGTCACAAGCAACGTCTTAGCCCCCATCCTAGCACTTGCCAACGAAGCCTCTATTCCCGCATGTCCACCACCAACAACTATTACATCGTATTGCATATTTTTCCTAAAGTATAAAAAGTGTACCATTATATCAAAATTTAAATTGCAATATTCTACAACTTTTTTAGAAAGGTAACCCCAAATGAAATTCGCAGATCCCAAAAACGATTTGGCTTTTAAAAAAATATTTGGTGACATGAATCACAAAAATATCCTTATCTCATTTTTGAACTCTGTGCTTGATTTCAAAGATGGCTTTGCTATTGTTGATGTATCACTAGCAAACCCCTATCAAGTCCCTAGAATCGAAGACCTCAAAGAGACTATTCTTGATATCAAAGCCAAAAACCAAAACGGTGAACATTTCATTGTCGAAATGCAAAAAAAAGATTTGGGTAACTTTGCCAAAAGAAGCCTCTACTACACATCCAAAGCCTATGTCGAACAGCTCCCCAAAAAGAGAGATTACTCTGTTTTGAAAAAAGTCTATTTTATTGGCATACTCAACTTCACCATCTTTGAAAACAAAAATTACATCTCAAGACACCTTATTATCAATCAAGAGACCCAAACGCAAGATTTGGAGGATTTTGAATTTAGCTTTATTGAGTTGCCTAAATTTACAAAAGATATTCATGAACTCGGTAGCACTTTGGATAAGTGGATATACTTTATCCAAAACGCTTCAGACCTAAGCGTTATCCCACTCCAATATGAAAATTTAGAAGCTTTCAAAGAAGCCTTTGGTATAGCTACTCAAACCCTATGGGACACCAAAGAGCTCGAACTCTACGACTATATCGCCCTCAAAGAGTACGATGAGATAAATGCGTTGCAAACCGCACAAAGAAAAGGGGAAGCAATAGGAATTGAAAAGGGGATGAAGAAAGGAATGGAAAAAGGAATGGAAAAAGGAATGAAGAAGGGGATGGAAAAAGGGATGGAAAAAGGGATGGAAAAAGGGATGGAAAAAGGGATGGAGCAAAAAGCAATAGAGATAGCCCAAAAGTTGATAACTCAAAGTTTTGATAACGATACAATATGTACAATTACAGGACTATCCAAAGAGAGGATTGAGGCATTAAGAGCAAGCAATTAGACTTTATTGCGATATTTGTGCTTTATCCGTAATACCATCTTTGTCGATCATTTTGGCTTCATGTAAGAATGCGGAGGGTTCAAACTCTATCTTTTTGAGTTTGTCGTATTTGGCAAGAGAGAGATAGAGGTTGTCTCTAGCACGGGTTACGGCTACATAGAAGAGTCGTCGCTCTTCGTCGATATCGGAGCCGCTTTTGGCAGCAAGTTTGCGATTGGGGAAGCGTCCATCCATCAAATCGACTACATAGACATCTTTAAACTCCAACCCTTTACTTGCATGTACGCTCAAAAGATTAACCCCCTCTCCCTCACTTAGTTCATTGCCTCCGAGTATCATGGCATTGATAAAGCGTCCCAACTCTTGATAGTGTTTGGCAAGGTCAAGCAAAAGTTTGGCTTTACGTTCAATGCGTTCTTTGGCTTGTTTTTTGCGTTCTTCATCTATCTCTCCGTTTTTCAGTCGTGCACGCGATAGGGCTAATGTTTCGATGACGTATTGATAGAGACGTGAATCAATGGCTTTTCTCAAAATCGAAGCGGGAGGATTGGAGGAGGAGACTTGCATCATCAATTCATAAAAATAATTAAGAAAGGTTACGCCCTCGTGGGTAATACGGGGATGTTTGAGCAAAGGGTGTCTTTTGATAGCATCGTAAATTGCCATTGAAGCAAATCGTGCTTGAGAGCCAATCTCCAAATCATCGTCAAAGAGTCCCAGTTGCACATTTTTGGTAGGATTGAATTTGGGTAGCTCTTTTTCGATGGGTTCTAGTAATCCACGCAACGCATTTCCCTTGCCAAAGTGTACCATAGAGGTAAAAAATTCTCGTGAAAGAGCCGAACCGACATTTTTGGCGTACTCAAAAATATGGATAAATGCCATCATATCTTTGGGATTGTTGAGCAGTGCCAACGCATCAAGCAAAAACTTAATCTCTTTGGCATCAAAAAAGCTAGTGCCTCCTTTGCGACGTGAGGGGACGCTAAGCTCCCTAAGTGAGGCTTCAATCCCATCGGCACTGGAGTTGTTACGAAAAATCACAGCAACATCAGCAAAAGGCGTAGGGGAGTCTTTGATAGCTAGTGCAATCGATTGGTATTGGGCAAATAGCTCATCGTATATGAGAAGTTTGGGTTTGCTAAACTCTCCTTGACGTACCACCTCCAAACTTTTGGGATAGATACGCTCATTGTGTTCAATGACACGATTGGCAAGAGCCAAAATAGCACTCGAAGAGCGGTAGTTTTTGGTAAGGGTATGGATGGTTGCGTTGGGATAGCGTTTGTCAAAGGTGGAGATATTTTCGATATTAGCCCCATTAAAAGCATAAATACTTTGGTCGTAATCGCCTACGCAAAAGAGCGATTGTGAGCGTAAATCATCGATCAAAGCCCCTTGAAGAGTATTGGTATCTTGATACTCATCGACAAGTACCTCGGTAATATTGGGACGTACATGGGTAACATACTCACGGGTTTTGAGCAACAAATCATTAAACGACAAAAAACCATACTCCTCTTTGGTGGCTTCATACTCATCAATAATACCCAAATAGATATCCATCAAAATTTTATGTTCTTCGTATTTGTTGCCAAACCACGCTTCAAAGCTTTCAAGTGTAGCGTTTTGATAGAGATTGTATTGGTCGTAGAGGTGCGAAGCACTAAAAGGCTCAATGGGTAATCCTAGTCGCTTAAAGGCTCGTCGTTCATAAATAGAGCGAAAAAGGGTACGCAACTCATTGGGTTGTTTGAGCGAAATATCAGGATAGGCACTCTTAAGCCATCGATAACCAATAGCGTGAAACGTCCCCGATTCGATTTGACCAATAAGTTGAGCGGGGAAAAATTTCTCCAAACGTGCTATCATCTCCCCTGCAGCTTTGTTGGTAAAAGTAAGCAAAATGATAGTGCTAGGCTCGACGCCATTTTTGAGCAGATAAGCAATACGTCCTACAATCGTAGAGGTTTTGCCCGTCCCTGCACTGGCAATCACAAGATTAGCACCCAATGGCGTTGTAGCAGCTTTGAGCTGCTGGGCGTTTAGATTGGCTAGAGGCATTAAAGCTCTATGGTAATAGGCTCATCAAGACGCTCGATAAGCTCTTCGTAGTGTTCTAAAGTCTGAAAGGCTTTTTCGTATCGCCATCGTAAGACAAATTCGATAATATCATTTTTGAGTTCAGGTTCAAGCGTTTGTGCTTTTCCAAAGTAGCCCAATGAGACATTTTTGGCCTTTTTTTTGCCATTTTTGTCAGGTTCATAGGTAATAGCAATGATTTGAATGTATTTGCCGTCTCGCACATCGCCAAAATCCTCTTCTTTGAGACCAATCCCACTAAGATTCATCGCTTTGTAGATAAAAATTTCACCAAAATCGGGTGATTTTTCGTAGATGTTCAATTTAATGTAGAGATCATTAACCTTTTTGATGTTGCCATGGCGTATGGCTTTGATATGATCTTTGGGTGAAACTTGCTCATTCTTTGGAGTATTGCCTCTATCGGCTCTCTTGAAATTTTGTTTAAGAGCAATCTTCTCATCAATTCGCTGGGTAAGTTCTTTAATTCTATCGATACTACCTACCATAAAACCCCTCTCTTTACACACACATACTAAACTCAACACATCTTCGATATTATATAATATAACAACCTATTACATCCTTAATAGTTGTAAATATAATCTACTAAATGGTTAAAAAGTATAATTTCGATAGAATTTCATATCAAAAACTGACCTTACGTACTCAAAGTGCGTAAAACCTTGTCGCTCTCCCGCTGTGCGGGTAGCTTCAGGGGGTTGCAAGGGACACTTGTGTCCCTTGCAAAAAATAGGGGCTTTGCTCCTATTTTTGCGTAACATCAGTAAAAAAAGTATTGAAGCAGGATGAATAATGGATTATTTAACAATCGAAGGCGGTGCCAAACTGAGTGGGAGTGTTACAATTAGTGGCTCCAAAAATGCAGCTTTGCCCGTCATTGCAGCGACGCTATTGAGTGACAAAGATATTACACTTGAAAATTTACCCAATGTGGTGGACATCAAAACGCTTCTCAAGCTTGTAGAGATGCTTGGAGGCAAGGTGAACTACCACGATAATCACAGTGTCACCATCAACAATCGCTCCATTAGCTCCACCAAAGCCGTTTACGAGATCGTCTCGCAAATGCGTGCATCGATTTTGGTGCTAGGTCCTTTACTTGCTCGTTTTGGAGAGTGCGAAGTCTCTTTGCCAGGTGGATGTGCTATTGGGCAGCGTCCTATTGATTTGCATCTCAAGGCACTTGAAGCCATGGGTGCAGTTATAGAGATTAAAAGCGGTTATGTAAAAGCCTATGCACCCGATGGTTTGAAGGGTGCAAAGATTGTTTTTGACAAAATTACCGTAGGAGGAAGCGAAAACGCTATTATGGCAGCGGCTCTTGCTCATGGCACAACGACTATCATCAATGCAGCCAAAGAACCCGAAGTGGTGCAACTGTGCGAAATATTGGTCGATGGGGGAGTTTTGATTGAAGGCGTTGGTACGAGTGAGATTACCATCGAAGGCACGGGAGGTAAACCCATTGATTTTAAAACCCCTATTACTATTATCCCTGATAGAATTGAAGCGGGTACCTATTTATGTGCGGGAGCGATTACAAAATCCTCTATTACACTCAAAAAGGTCAATGCTCAACACATCAAAGCCTCTATTGATAAACTCGAATCGATGGGGTGTCAATTTGATATTAGCGATGATGAAGTCACTATCTACCCACCTGAGGAGCTTATCTCGGCGAATATCACCACAACCGAATACCCAGGATTTCCTACCGATATGCAAGCTCAATTTATGGCTTTGGCGATTGTCTCCAAAGGCGATACACTTATCGAAGAGCGACTCTTTGAAAATCGTTTCATGCATGTAAGCGAACTCAATCGTTTGGGGGCTGATATTTGGCTCAAAGGCAATATCGCTGCGGTGCATCAAGTCGATGAACTCAACGGTGCGGATGTAATGGCGACTGATTTAAGGGCTAGTTCAGCACTCGTATTAGCCGCTTTGATTGCCAAAGGCGAGACCAATATCCACCGAATCTATCATCTTGATAGAGGATACGAAAACCTAGAGGGCAAACTAAGTGCCTTGGGGGCGAAAATTCATCGCCACAAATAAGAGGTATTTATCGCCTCTTTAGGATGATAAAAAGATAAAATTTCTCTAATTTTGGGATGCACAAACTCTATTATTGATTCATTGATTAATCAAACTATGCTATTATCCCCTCCAAAACTCAATTAGGTTAGGCAATAATGACAATAATGAAACAGATATTTTCCATGAAAGTTGCGGTGATTTTGCTCTTTGTATTTGCTATTGCTATTGGCAGTGCAACATTTATAGAAAATGATTACGGCACACAAAGTGCTAGGGCGTTGGTTTACAATGCTACATGGTTTGAGGCGTTGCTGATTTTTATCACCTTGACGCTGATTTTTAATATCTATCGCTTCAAGATGTACAAACGCTCCAAATGGGCAGCACTGACATTTCATGTCGCTTTTATTTTGATTGCTATAGGTGCAGGAATGACACGCTATATTGGCTTTGAGGGTGTGATGAGTATTCGTGAGGGGGCTACGGCTTCGACAATGATGAGCGATGTAATGCTTTTGCAAATAGATGCTCAAAAAGAGCAGTATGAAAAGGTACTCCATCTCTCCTCTATGAGCAAAAACAATCTCAAAGAGAATATTAGCCTAGAGGGCAAAGAGATAGAGGTGGAGCTTCTTGAGTATCTGCCCAATGTAGGCAACAAGATTGAAGAGAATAACGGTAGCGGCGTTGTAGAGATGATGCTCTCGTTTGGTAGCGGTTCGGCTACTATTATGCTTCAAAAAGGGGATGTTTACGAGAGTGAGAGCTTTGTTGTGAGCTTTGAAAAAGCAATAACAAGCGACAAAAAGATACTCGCTATCCATGAACACAACGGAAGCCTTGTCGTAAACTCTCCTTATGATTTCAAAACCCTCAATATGGATACACAACAAGAGGGCAATATCACAAAGGGTGCAAATATCGCTCTTGCCAATCGTATGCTCTATCAATTTGAAGAGGGTGGAATGGTCATCAAAAAATACTACCCCAAAGGCTCACTTACTCTTGCTTCAAACTCCATCAAACCTCAAGCAGGTATGCCTGACCTCATTAGACTCAAACTAAGTTGTGCCAATGAGAATCAAACCGTTGCTTTGCAAGGGACACAAGGGAGTGTAGGAGAGTTTAAACGTGTAAATTTGTGCGGTAAAAGTTTAAATCTGCGTTATGGAGCCAAAATGATTGAGCTGCCTTTTTCTATCAAATTAGAGGATTTTGTCATGGATAGATACCCAGGATCCAACACCCCCTCCTCCTACTCTAGCCATGTAGCGGTTGTCGATTCAGAAAAAATGATCAATATGCCCTACCATATCTATATGAACCATATTTTGGAGTATCGAGGCTACAAGTTTTTTCAATCCTCTTACGATCAAGATGAAAAAGGCACAGTCCTTTCGGTCAATCACGACCCTGGTACGCTTCCTACCTATGTGGGATACTTTTTGTTGATAGTGGGTATGGTGTGGGTACTCTTTGCCAAAAATGGACGCTTTCAAACCCTTCTTCGCTCCGCAAGAGAGTTGCAAAAAGGTGCTTTGGCTTTTGCTTTGATGGTTGTGCTTTTGGGACACACACCCCTTAGAGCCGATGAAACAGCTATTAGCAAAATCCATGCTACCAAATTTGGAGAGCTAATCGTTCAAGATGCTCAAGGACGCATGAAACCTCTCGATACCCTCTCCAAACAAATCATTACCAAAATAACACGCAAGAGTACTTTTTTGGGACTTGATTCCAATCAGCTCCTTTTGGGCATGATTATCGCTCCAGAGGCTTTTCAAAAAAAACCCATGATTAAAATCGGACACCCCTCAATCGCCCAAAAACTAGGATTTGACACAACCCAAAAATACCTACGTTTTAGTGATTTTTTTGCTGATAATATGAAAACCTACAAACTCTATGACGATATTATGGTAGCCAACCGTAAACGCCCCATTGAGCGAAGTACTTATGACAAAGAGATTATCAAAGTCGATGAGCGTATCAACATCTCCTACATGGTCTATACAGGTTCGCTGATACGCATTTTTCCCAAACCCAACGACAGCAACAATCTCTGGCTCTCTCCCATGGATGCTATGAAAGATTTTGAAGCCAAAGATGCCCAAATGGTACAGCTTATGACGATGAACTATTTCCAAGGGATTGAAAAGGGTATCAAAGAGGGAGATTATACCAAAGCCAATGAGGCGTTAGGCTTTATAGAGCAATTCCAACAAAAATACGGCAAAGCGGTAGTACCAAGCCAAACGCACGTTAAGCTTGAAATTCTCTACAACAATCTCAATCTCTTTGGCCGTCTAACGCCTATCTATATTTTGGTGGGACTTGTGTTACTTATTTTATCCTTTATTCATATTCTTAAACCCAACTTTAATCTAAGACGCTACACACGCATTGTGCTTTATATTATTGTCTTTGGATTTATGATTCACACGCTAGGTCTCTTTTCTAAGATAGAAGCGGGTAAATTGACCATTGATGCTATTGATTTTGATCTCTTTAAACTCATTGATAGCATTATAGAGCTGCTTGAACACAAAATTTATGAAAAGAACTTAGATCTTGTCGTAAGCTATGATAACAATTTAGGTAAAAATTTCTACGGTGATAGCCTTAGAATCTCTCAAATCCTTACCAATTTCATCGGTAATGCCGTCAAATTTACCGACAAAGGCGAAATAGCTCTCTACATCACCAAGGCTTCTACCAATCGTGTACGCTTTGAAGTACGAGATACAGGCATAGGACTTACCCCAGAGCAACAATCCAAACTCTTCCAGTCCTTTTCACAAGCCGATGGTAGCACAACACGAAAGTATGGCGGTTCAGGTCTAGGGCTTACTATCTCCAAGCAACTTGCTGAACTGATGAATGGAGAGGTTTGGGTGGAGAGTGAGTTTGGCAAAGGTAGCAGCTTCTTTTGTGAGATTGAACTCAAAGAGAATCCACTCAGTGCACAATTTCAAATCTTTGAAAATAGAAAAATTCTCATTGTAGATGATAACCCTACATGGCATAAGACCATCCAAAATATGCTTGTGCGATTTAATATAGCCTCAGATTGTGTCTGTAGTGGTTATGAGGCTATTGAAAAGATAATAGAGTCCCAAAGTGGATACGATTTGATTTTGATGGATTGGCAGATGCCTGGGCTTGATGGTATCGAGACGGCAAAACATATCAACCAAACCTACAAAACAATAAATCATAAAAAAATACCCACTATTATCATGGTAAGTTCCTATTCGCAAGAGTCCATCAACCACAAAGCACAAAGAGTAGGCATAGAGAGGGTATTGCAAAAGCCTATCAATCCCTCCAATCTCAATGATATTTTAAGCACTGTTTTTATCAACGATTGGGCATCTAGCTATGCACATGAGTCAAAAAAACGCAAACAACCCAAAGATATTGGGGTGCTTAAAGGCTCATCCATCTTGCTAGTTGATGATAATGAAACCAATAGAGAGATTGTAGTAGGTCTGCTTGAAGAGAGCGGTATTGAGATTGAACAAGCCACAAATGGTCAAATGGCAATAGATAAATACAACGCCAATCCCAACAAATACAAACTCATTTTAATGGATATCCAAATGCCTATTATGGATGGTCATCAAGCTACCTCTATCATTCGTCAAACCAATCAAAAGATACCCATTATTGCATTGAGTGCCAATGCTATGAAAGAGGATATAGAAAAGAGCTACACAGTGGGGATGGATGAACATCTCAACAAACCCATTGAGGTCAATAAACTCTACGATGTGCTTTTGAAGTATCTGCCCAAAACAAACGATGCACTTTCCAAGGTAAAAACTCCTCTTGCATCAAAGAGTCTTATACCTCTATTTGATACTATTGATACCATCAAAGGTTTGGAGTATCTAGTGGGCAATGAAAAGCTCTATCTTAAATTGTTGCGAAATTTCAAAAAAGATTATGAAAATCTTGAGATTAGGAGTCTCGATGAAGAGAGCTTTGGACGTACCATCCACACCATCAAGGGGCTTAGTGCCAATATCGGCGCTATGGCTTTGCACACAAAAGCCAAAAATCTTGAAAGCAATAGAGATAGGTTTCATATTGATGCTTTTTCGCAAGAGCTTAGTGGTGTCATAGAGGAACTCATTCAAAAGCTTCCACTAGAAAGCCAATCCATAAACACCAAAATCGCAATCGACCAACACGAAAAAGCCAAACTCTTTCAAAAGCTTCACGATGCACTTGAACTAGGTGAGCTTCAAGGGTGTCATGCACGCATCAAAGAGATAGAGAAGTACCAGCTAGACGACAAAAGCGACGAACTCTTCAAGAGTATAAAAGAGTGTGTAGATAACTATGAATTGGATGAAGCACTTGAACTCTTGGAAAATCACACCCAAAAGCTATAGCAATAGTTAAAACCAAAAAGAGAGGATATTGCACATGCCATTGAAACAAAATATTTTGATTGTGGATGATGAGAAGTCAAACATTGATATTGTTTTAAATCTTTTTTCACTGACCGATACAAGTAATTACAACCTTTTTGTTGCACTTTCGGGAGAAAAAGCACTCAAAGCTGTAGAAAAAATTAAAATTGACCTCATACTTCTTGATATTATCATGCCAGGAATTGATGGATATGAGGTGTGCAGACAACTCAAAGCCAATGAAAAAACCAAAAATATTCCTATTCTCTTTATCACTTCAAGTACCGATGAGGCTTCCATTATCAAAGCCTATAATATGGGAGCTGTTGATTATGTCACGAAACCCTTTAGAGCTGTGGAGCTAATGGCTCGTGTCAAAATTAATCTTGAACTCCAATCAACCATTGGAGAGCTAGAAGCACTCTACACTAATCTACAAGACTCTATCGCGTATGCTGCACAAATTCAAAATGCTATTATTCCACAATCATCACTTTTTGATAAATATTTCGATGAACACTTTGTGATATGGGAACCCAAAGATACAGTTGGAGGCGATATCTATCTCTTTGAAGAGCTAAGAAATGATGATGAGTGTTTGTTGATGGTCATTGATTGTACGGGGCATGGTGTAGCTGGAGCTTTTGTGACGATGCTTGTGAAGGCGATTGAACGAGAGATTATTGGTGCTATTGTTGCAACTCAAAATGATGTAAGTCCCGCACGAATCTTGCAATATTTCAATAAAATAATGAAGAAACTTTTGAAACAAGAGGATGCGAATACCTATGCAAATTCTGGCTTTGATGGCGGAGTTGTCTATATCAATAAAAAAGAGAAGATTTTAAGATTTGCAGGTGCTCAAATACCATTTATATATGTAGAAGATTCTAAAGTGAAAATCATTCAAGGTAATCGTCACTCCATTGGATATAAAAAATCACAAGATGACTACCCATTTGATGAACACACCATCAATCTCACATCGCCAATCTATGGATACCTTACAACCGATGGATACATCGACCAAACAGGTGGTGAAAATGGCTTTATGTTTGGCAAAAAAAATCTTTTGGAACTCATAGAGAGACACAAAGATAGAAGCTTTCAAATCCAAAAAGAGCTACTCATCAACGAACTCAAAGAGTATCAAGGAAAACATGAACGCAAAGATGATATTGCTATTGTGGGGTTTAGGGTTGGGTGAGATCTTTAACTCCTTTTTATCGGAGGTGGGACTTTAGTCCCACAAAAGCTAAGATTGGGTTGTCATTAGTATTGAAGCTAATAAGTGGGACCAAAGTCCCACCTCCAAAATGCCATTGCAGGTGCGTAAGGTCGGTTCACTCTACTGTTTCAACAGCCGATAGATAGTGGGAGTCGTAGCCAAATCTATCGCTTGAAATCCATCGAGATTTTCGATACTCTTATTAGCTCCGTGTTCAACCAAAAGTCGCACCATATCCTCTCTACCTGCACTAGCACAATACATCAACGCTGTTACGCCGTTGTCGTTGGTGCTATCGAGATCAATTCCTGCTTTGATAAGTAGCTCCACACACGCAGCACTTTGTCCAAAACAGGCATTCCACAATGCACTGTTGCCATCAATATTTTTGATTTCAAGCGACGCTCCCGCCTCGATAAGCTCTTTGGCGATAGCATAATGAGCTTCTCTAGCGGCTTTCATAAGAGCGGAGTTGCCGTATTGTCCCACTTTATCAATAGCCTCTTTGTCATATCCGTTGGCATCAAGCCAATCCAAACTCTCGTGGCTAAACACTACACGCCCATCCAATTTTCATGCGTGTGTCCCTTTTTTTTGAACTTGATAGCTTCATTTAATGCACTATCAAACGCCTCAATGTTCAATCCATCACTCAAATTGGCTACAATCTCACGGTAAACAATCTCTCCCTCTTTGTTGATGATAAAAATCGATTGGGCACACACCTCATCGGTAGCATAGACTCCAAACTTCATGGCAAAATCGTGAAACTCTAGGGAATAAAAATCACTATCGTATGCGTTGTCAAGTGGTTGCGAGGCGATGATATAGATAAATGAACGCTCTTTGTGCTTCTCAATCACCTCCAACAGCTCCGTGCTTAAACTATCGGATTGGGGCAATGTAATCATCGCTTGTACTTTGGGAGCCATCATCCCTATCACTTTGGTTTGACCGCTTTGCATTGTGAGCTTGACCGCTGGGGCTTCGCTACCAATTTTACGCTCTTTTTTTTGGAGGGGGATTTCGATATTGTTGATAATGATGTGCAAAACTTATCCTTTTACTCTTTTTGGTTTACTTATGCAAGTTTTGTGCCAATATCAATGATTGTTATCGCTTTGCAATGGTATTATCAATGAAACAAAAGTGAAAGTTATATATAATTATGATAGGCAAAGCTTTAGTGATAGGAATTTTCAAGGAGCTTTGCTGCTTGAAAAGGAGAAAGGTATTAAATGAAACGAAAAGCTCTTTTTTTGGATCGAGATGGGGTGATAAATGTCGAAAAGCACTACTTGCACACCGTAGAGGATTTTGAGTTTATCGATGGGGTTTTTGAGGCGTGTCGCTATTTTCAAATGCAAGGTTATCTTATCGTTGTTATTACCAATCAAGCAGGTATCGCCAAAGGGTACTACACCCATGAGGAGTTTAAAATCCTCAATGATTGGATGATAGGAGAGTTTAAAAAAGAGTCCATTGATATAGCCAAAGTCTATTATTGCCCTCATCATCCCGATTTCGATGGGGAGTGTATTTGTCGTAAACCCAATGCAGGTATGATTTGGGAAGCCCAAAAAGAGTTTGCCATAGACCTTACCCGCTCTCTTTTGGTAGGCGATAAACTAAGCGATATAGAAGCGGGTAAAAAAGCAGGGGTAGGGGAGTGCTACCTCATCTCCACAGGACACGATATCCGAGCTATTGTTTATGATAAAAAGATTGATAATCTAAGAGAGCTTATGAGTAGTTAATCGCTTTATAGACTTCAAGGGCTTGTTTGTGTTCTGCTACGTCGTGGCAACGTAAAATATTGGCTCCGTTATCTAAGGCTTTGAGGTGGATTGCCAAAGTCCCTGCCAATCGATCTTCGATAGGGGTGGGGATAATGTGGTCAATCATTGATTTGCGACTTGCGCCTATCAAAATCTCACAACCAAACTTTTGAAACTCTTGCATATTTTTAATCAATTCAATATTATGCTCCAATCGTTTGCCAAAGCCTATCCCTACATCCAAAATAATATTCTCTCTACGGAGTCCAAAATTTTCGCATATTTCGATACGACGCTCAAAAAATTCACTAATTTGGGCGACTACATCAACGTATTGAGGATTTTCTTGCATCGTTTGGGGTGTGCCTTGCATATGCATGATGCAAAGTTTGGCTTTGTGCAGGTGGGCTAGTTCGATAATCTCTTGATTGGAAGCTCCCGTAATGTCGTTGATGATAGTAAAACCGCTATAGAGAGCGTAGCGAATGACTTTGATAGAGGTGCTATCGATACTAAAGGATACTTTTTCATAAAGTCTCTCTTTTTGAATAGCGTCGCAGATGGGTGCGATACGTCCAAACTCCTCTTCGATGGATACCAAAGGGGCGTTGGGGCGAGTCGATACAGCACCAATATCAATAATATCCGCTCCTTGTTCTATCATCTCCATGATTTTGTGAAGGGCTTGTTTGGATTGAAAACGACTTCCCATATAAAAACTGTCATTATTGACATTGATAACGCCCATGATTTTGGGAGGGAAACTTTTGGTATTGAGATAGGTTTTGAGTTGAAGAGCAAAATCTTTGAGTCCAAAGGGTTGTGCCATCTCTTTAGAAGAGAGGATTTCGACTTGTTTTTTATTGGCGATAAGGAGCGCATCGTAGTGACTGTTCTCATGAGTCACAACACCGCTAGGCACGGCTACTTCAGCACCGATACTTAGGGCATCTTGTTTGAGAATAGTGAGTGCGGGAGTACGCATATCGTTGATTTTGAAAAAATACAACTCCATCTTCTTGGACATAATGTTAATCCCCGCACCCTCTACGCCCAACTCTGTGAGATACTTTTTGCTTTGAAGTGTACCAACTCGATAGATATTCATTGATAACTACAATCCTAGATAGTTCTTGATAGCATCAACTTTATCGGTTCTTTCCCATGTAAAATCCTCGTCCTCTCGTCCAAAATGTCCATAAGCAGCCGTTTTGCGATAGATGGGTCGAAGCAAATCAAGTGTTTGCATGATTCCTTTTGGCGTAAGGTCAAAAAGTGCTTCCACGCATTGCGTAAGAACTTTTTCATCAATATCGGATGTACCGTGCGTATCAACCAAAATGGATACAGGTTTAGCCACTCCAATGGCGTAAGCTATCTGAATGGTTACTTTTGTAGCAACTCCTGCGGCGACTAGGTTTTTGGCTACGTATCGTCCTGCATAAGCACCGCTTCGATCGACTTTGGAGGGGTCTTTGCCACTAAAAGCACCGCCGCCGTGTGGACAACTTCCGCCATAGGTATCCACAATAATCTTTCGTCCCGTAAGCCCCGCATCGCCTTGAGGACCACCGATGACAAAACGCCCTGTAGGATTGATATGATAGATGGTATTGGGAGTAATCATATCGCTTGGCAATACGGCAAGTATGACATCTTTCATTACAGCCTCTTTGAGTGCCTCTAGCGATACTTCGGGATGGTGTTGAGTCGAAATAACGACGGTATCAATGAAAAGGGGTTTATCATCGACGTATCTCACGCTCACTTGGGCTTTGCCGTCGGGGCGTAAAAAGGGAATCGTACCATCTTTGCGTACTTTGGCAAGACGTGCGGTTAATTTATGAGCCAATGAAATAGGCAAAGGCATCAATTCGGGTGTTTCACTGCACGCAAAACCAAACATCAAACCTTGATCTCCCGCACCAATCTCGCCTGAGGCTTGATCGACTCCTTGATTAATATCAGGACTTTGTTCGCCTACGCCGTTGAGTACTCCCGCACTTCGATAATCAAAACCGTAACTTGCATCGGTATAACCAATCTCTCGCACTACCTCTCTGGCAATATCTTGCATGGGGGCGTAGGTGTGGGTTTTGAGTTCCCCCGCAATGATACAAAAACCGTTGCTAAGGAGTGTCTCACACGCTACTCTTGCGTTTTTGTCGTGGGCGATGATGTAATCAAGAATGGCATCGGAGATTTGATCTGCCATCTTATCGGGATGTCCCTCTGTAACGGACTCGCTTGTAAAAATATACTCTTTAGACATTGTGTGACCTCTTTGAAAAATAATTGTATTAGTTTACACAAAAATTATAAAAATAAGTTGTTAGAAGATGTGCAAAGCCAACCATATTGTACCCTCTTCTACCGATTCTACACTGTGTTGTGTTTGGGATGGGATAAAAAGAGACTCCCCTTTTTTGAGTATTTTTTCCTCATCTTCAATCTTAAGCAAAGCACTTCCTTGAATAATCACTACCCACTCATCCCTCTTCTTGGATACAAGTAAGAGGTTGGAGGGAGTTGGAGCTAACGATACGGATGAGTTTAATATTTTTATGTTCCAATAATGTAGTGAAGATTTCGCCCTCTTTTGGGATTGCGGTATCAAAAAGATTCATCTAGTAGCCCATAGAGATAGCATCAATATCGCTCCAATCCAAAGATTTTTTGGGGTTTAGGCGACGCACTAAAATATGCTCCAAATACCTCGCAAAGAGGTCGGTTTCGATATTGACTTTGGTGCCTTTGGTGTAGTGGCGTATGAGCGTTTGATTGAGGGTGTGGGGTATGATGGTGAGTCTAAAGCTTCTATCATAGACATCGTTTACCGTTAGGCTTACTCCATCAATCGCAATAGAGCCTTTGGGAACAATATAGGTGGTGTATTGAGGCTCCACACCGATAATGTAATCGACACCATTGGTACGTTTGGTGATGCTTAATACCTCCCCGATACAATCAATATGCCCTTGGAGAATATGCCCCTCAAATCTATCGCTTAGTTGCATAGCAGGTTCGATGTGTACCTCTCCTTTGAGTTTGCTTTCATCTATAATGGAGCGTGTCTCATCGGCTAGTTCAAGTTCAAAGCCTTCAGGGTGGGTTTTGATAACGGTTAAACAAATACCGTTTACGGCGATACTGTCACCTATCTTGGCGGGGTGTTTGGAGGAAATGGAGAGGATATTGTTGCGATACCCCTTGACTCTACCAATCTCTCGAATAAGTCCTGTAAACATTCTTTTTCCTAAGGATTTAAATGGGTTTAATTGACTTTACGCACTTTTATCGGAAGTGGGACTTTAGTCCCACCAAAAGCTAAGATTTGGTTGTCGTTACTATACAAAGCCAATAAGTGGGACTGAAGTCCCACCTCCGAAATGCCATTGCATCTGCATATTTTACAAATAGAGTATAGGTGCGTAATATCAGGTTTAATTATAGCCAAAATCCAAATAGAGTTAGTTAAACCACAACATATCGGTATAGATATGTCCAATAATAAGAGGAATAAGATTGCGAGTTGTTAAAAATACAATAGCCATAAAGAGTCCCACAATGTAGGTAGCACTTAAATTTACCCAACCGTTTTCCCAATGGGGCAAAGCAAAAAAAGAGAGGTGAGAGAATCAAAAAGAGGATATCGGGTCGGCTGTAGTAGCGAGAAAGTTTATAGACAAGCCCACGATAAAACTCCTCTACAATTCCCGCACTTAAACTAAAATAAAAAGTTACAAGAAACTTCAACACTCCACTTTGGGGTATCACAGTCTCATACTCAAAGATGGGTTCAAAGATAAAAATTTTTTCAAAATAGAGATGGCTTAATTGATAGACCAAAAAGATAGTAGGTGCTAAAATCACCGATACAAAGAGAACCAACGTGATACTTTTAATCTCAAAAATCCTTTGGGTTATCCCAATATCGGAGAGTTTGAGGTCACAATAGTGCCTTGATGCCATAAAGATACCCAAAGGCAAAACAATCCATGTAAGCAACTCAAAACTCCAATAGAGTAGAGGGCTAGAGTATATTTGGGCATTAACAAAACCATTGACGAGCAAAGGAGCAATGGCAACGGATAAAATAAGGATGAGTTTTGTGTGTGGCATGAATACTCCTTTATCGGTAGTGTAAGGATGTTGTTTGAGAAGAGGATGTGGGAGAATTTGGAAAAATTTTATTAAGAATATTTTAACACTATTTGGCTTCAAAAGCGATAAGTCACCGATTTAAAGTACAAAAAATGTTACTTTAGGGAACTTCTAAATAAATTTTGGATAAAATCTATCACAAAAATTTAATTGGATAGGCTGCAAAAGACAATGATTAAAAAGATACTTAATATTTTTGGTTCCCAAAACGATAGAATCCTCAAAAAATACAGCAAAAAAGTTAAACAAATCAACAAACTTGAGCCTCACTACGAAAGCCTTAGTGATGATGAGCTTAAAAGTGCTTTTCGTGCGTTGCGTGATGAGGTAAGAAGTGAGAAAAAAGGAGTTGATGAGGCTTTGGTGGACTCTTTTGCAATCACACGAGAGGCAAGCAAACGAGTATTGGGAATGCGACACTTTGATGTGCAACTCATTGGGGGTATGGTACTTCACGATAGCAATATAGCCGAGATGAAGACGGGTGAGGGTAAAACGCTTGTGGCTACATTGGCGGTAGTGCTTAATGCTATGACCAACCAAGGGGTACACATTGTCACCGTCAATGACTATCTTGCCTCAAGGGATGCTGCACAAATGGGTGTATTGTATGAGTTTTTGGGCTATAGCGTGGGGTGTATCACGAGCAATATGCGTGATGAATCAATCAAAAAAGCCCAATACGATGCCGATATTACGTATGGTACCAACAATGAGTTTGGATTTGATTATTTGCGTGACAATATGAAGATACGAGCCTCTCAAAAGGTTCAACGAGGTCACAACTTTGCGATTGTCGATGAGGTCGATTCTATTTTGATTGATGAAGCTAGAACGCCGCTTATTATTTCAGGAGCGGTGCAACGAGAAACCCAAGACTACTTCAAAGCCAATCAAGTAGCACTCAAGCTTATCAAAGGGGAACGCCACGATATTCGTGAAGTCATGAAGTCACCCAACCCTAATCCAGAGCTTGTCAAGATCATTGAAGCACTCAAAAACGATATGCAATCCTCGACGCAAAAGTATATTATGACGGGTGATTTTGTTGTTGATGAGAAAGATAGAACGATTATTATGACCGAAGAGGGACTTCAAAAGGCACAAGATCTCTTCGAGGTGGACAATCTCTATTCACTCGAAAATGCTAAACTCTCACACCATTTGGATCAAGCCCTCAAAGCACACTATCTCTTTGAAAAAGATGTGCAGTATGTGGTGCGTGATGGTGAAGTCATTATCGTCGATGAGTTTACGGGGCGACTTAGTGAGGGGCGACGCTACAGTGAGGGACTCCATCAAGCCATTGAGGCAAAAGAGGGTGTGGTACTCCAAGAAGAGTCTCAAACCCTTGCCGAGATTACCTACCAAAACTACTTTCGACAATACGCCAAACTAGCAGGTATGACAGGTACAGCCCAAACCGAAGCGACAGAGTTTGCTCAAATCTACAACCTTGATGTTATCTCTATCCCTACCAATATCCCCATAGCAAGAGCCGATTACAACGACCTTATTTATGGAACAGAACGGGAAAAGCTTGATGCCGTGGTGCGTAAAGTCAAAGAGTTGCATGCCAAAAAACAACCCGTATTGATTGGTACGGCTTCGATTGAAAAGAGTGAGCTTATCCATGCACGACTCAAAAAAGAGAAAATCAAACACAGTGTCCTTAACGCCAAAAATCACGAACAAGAGGCGCAAATCATCAAAGATGCGGGTAATATCGGAGCGGTAACAGTAGCTACCAATATGGCAGGACGTGGGGTTGATATTAAGATTGATGATGAAGTACGAGCGTTGGGCGGACTCTTTATTTTGGGGACGGAACGACACGAAAGCCGACGTATCGACAACCAGCTTAGAGGACGAAGCGGACGACAAGGCGACCCTGGAGCGTCGCAATTTTATCTCTCATTGGATGATAATTTGTTGCGGATTTTTGGTGGGGAGCGTATCAAGAGCATAATGGATCGTTTGGGAGTAGAAGAGGGGGAGTATATTGATTCCAAAATCGTAACCCGAAGTGTCGAAAAAGCACAAAAAAAAGTAGAGAATATGCACTATGAATCACGTAAAAATATTCTTGAGTACGACGATGTGGCCAACCATCAACGAAAAGCCATTTACAACTTTAGAAATATGCTTTTAGATCCCAACTTTGATGTAAGTCAAAGAATAGCCGAAAACCGTGAGGAGTATATTGCGCATCTGCTTCATGAATCGGAGATTATTGATGGGATGCCCCAAGAGGATTTTAATCTCGAAAAACTAAGAGATCTTATTGTCGAAAACCTCAATCTTGATATTCCCCTAAATGCTTTTGAGGGCAAAGATGTGAGCGAACTTAATGCCTTTGTGAACCAAGCCGTTACCAACGTTTATGAGCTTAAAATGGGGCGTTTTGATGTGCCAATACGTCACGATATTGAGTCTGAGATTTACCTAAGCGTTCTTGACCCTGAGTGGAGAGAGCATCTTTATGAGATGGATGTACTCAAAACGGGAATAGGTTTGCGTGGCTACAACCAAAAAGACCCCCTTACGGAGTACAAGCAAGAGAGTTATCATCTCTTTACAGCTTTGATTCAACGTATCAAATTTGAAGCGGTTAAGAAGTTGCAAATCGTTCACATTCAATTTGACAACGAAGAGGATTTACAAGAGCAACTCGAAAAGATGAAAGATGAACTCGAAATCGAAATGGATAAGGTAATCCAAAGCGATGCCCAATCCTCCAAATCATCTCCTCAAGTAGGTGGCAAAAAAACCAAACGCAACGAATTGTGTCCTTGTGGAAGTGGCAAAAAATACAAGCAGTGTTGCGGTAAAAGCGGGCCTAAAAAAGGGCTTCTCGCCTAATGGCTATGCAATCGAGTAGCAAGTTTATTAGCTCCATCATTAGGCACTATCTCAAATACGATAGAGATAATCCCTTTATTACCGTCTCGGCTATTTTGGCTTTTTTGGGTATCGCTGCGGGAGTTATGGTGCTTATGTTGGCAATGGGGATTATGAACGGGACGCAAAAAGAGTTTATCAAGCGTCTCACCTCTATGAACTATCCTTTGACGGTTGAGTCTATTGATCCTAACGGCATTAGCGACGACCTTATCACTTCATTAGAGAAGCAATTCCCGCATCTTAAATTTAGCCCCTATTATACCACGCAAGTCATTACCAAATTTGACGGAGCGGTGCAGGGTGTGATGCTTTACGGTGTCGATTTTGGTAGAGAAAAACAACTCAACCCTATTGTGGGCAAAGCGATTCACGAGACCCAAAGCCAATTTAAGATTATTATTGGCAAGACACTCAGTGACGATATGGGTATTCATGTTGGCGATAAAATTATCCTCTATTTTTCAGAACAACAAGCCGTTGGTTTTGGTACTATGCCGTTGCAAAAGCGTTTTATTGTGGATGGGGTTTTTGATTCTGGACTACAATCTTACGACAAGGCGATTGCCTACACTACGCTTGAAGCACTCCAAAAACTGCTCAAAAAAGATGCGGGCTATTACGATGGATTGCATATTCATAGCGATAAACCGATGGATGATATCAACAAAATTGCTCTCGTGTTGCCAGAAAATACCAATATTCAAGGGTGGTGGCAACAAAATGGTAACTTTTTTGCTGCGATGGAGATGGAGAAAAAAGCACTCTTTTTGGTACTGCTTTTGATTATTTTGGTCGCTTCACTCAATATCATCTCTTCGTTGCTTATGATTATTATGAGTCGTCGCAGTGAAATAGCTCTTATGCGAACACTCGGAGCTACCCAAGAGGAGATTAAAAGTATCTTCTTTCGACTGGGTTCTATTATCGGCGTAGCGGGAATTGTGACGGGTACACTATTGGGTCTTGTGGGCATTTGGCTACTCAAAACCTTTGATATTATCTCCGTCCCCGAAGATGTCTATGGGACTTCAAGACTGCCTATCGAGTTGCTTATGAGCGATTTTGCGATGATTATTGTAGGCACGGTTGCTATTGTGCTACTCTCCTCCATCTATCCCGCACGCAAAGCCTCCAAGACCGACCCTTTGACGGTACTAAGAAATGAGTAGTATGGGTTTTGGGTGCTTGTAGGAAGATTGATGTATGATAAAAAAAGCATTTGAAGAAAAATTAAAAGATTTTGTAAAAGAACTTCAAAAATATATTGCGACGAATGATGGGCAATGGAGTATCAAAGGTTTTGTAGATGTCTGCCAAAATATCTACACCATTTCAAATGATACTAAAATTGTCTCTAAAATTTTAGAGATTCATCTTTTTCCTAAGATAGTAGAGTTTGCACAAGCTAATGACTATGAGGTCGTTTTGGCTGAGCATCAAAATTACTACCCTGATGTATCATTGGTCAAAAATGATGATAAAAATATAAAATTTGCATTAGATTTTAAAACCACTTACCGAAAGCCTGATAATCCTAAAATGTGTAATGGTTTTACTTTGGGGTCGCATGGCAAATATTTTACAGATAGACGAAGCAACAAAAACATTCAGTTTCCTTACAACGAATACCAAGGACATTTTTGTTTGGGTATTATTTATGATAGAAATCCCAATGCAAGGATTGAAGAAACCAAACGTTATCCATTAGAGGAACTCAAAAATATTGCATCGGTTATTCATAATTTTCAATTTTTTGCTACAGAGAAGTGGAAAATTGCCAGTGATAAAGGCGGTAGTGGTAATACTGCCAATATTGGTAGTATCAATAACATAGAAGATATTTTGAATGGCAAGGGGATGTTTTCAAAGCTTGGCGAAGAGTGGTTTGATGATTACTGGATGAACTACAATCAAATTACCATTGCAACCCATGATGGTACAAAAAAGATTCGTTCCCTTAAAGAGTTTGTGGAGTATCGCAAAGGTGACACTTCGCTTATTGTGCCTCAAAGGTCAAAAGAGTGAAACTCTTTATCCCTCCCATCAAATCGCAAGGGATTAAAACCAAACTTGTACCGTGGATAAAAGAAATCGTACCCCAAAACTTTGAGGGTAGATGGATTGAGCCTTTTATGGGTACAGGGGTGGTGGCTTTTAATATTAGACCCGCTCAAGCTCTTTTGTGTGATAGCAATCCTCATTTGATTAACTTTTATAAAGCATTGCAAGATAAAAGCATTATTTCTAATACAGCACGAGCTTTTTTAGAAGAGGAGGGTGCAAAACTTATGGAGATTGAGGATTACTATTATGAGGTTCGTAGAAGATTTAATGAGAGCCATAATCCTTTGGATTTTTTGTTTATCAATCGTGCAGGGTTTAACGGCATGATACGCTTCAATTCCAAAGGAGGGCATAATGTCCCTTTTTGCAAAAAACCCAATCGCTTTGCCAAAGCCTATATTACTAAGATTGTTAATCAAATAGAGAACATCCAAAAGATTATTCTTCAAGGTGATTATAGGTTTATCCATCAAACATTTCAAGATACCATAGCTATGGCACAAAAAGAGGATGTAATCTATTGCGACCCTCCCTACATTGATAGGCACACCGATTACTATAATAGTTGGAGTGAAGAAGATGAAACAAGCTTAAATCAATGGCTTGATAATTTTGAGGGTAAATTTATCCTCTCCACATGGCACTCCAATAAATACAGAGAGAACGAGTACATCAAGACTATTTGGAAAAAGTTTACTATTTTAACCAAAGAGCATTTTTATCATTTGGGCGGAAGCGAGGAGAATCGCAACTCTATGCTAGAAGCGTTGATACTCAACCACCAACCACCACGGATAAAAGCAAAAATAGTTTACAAGCAACCTTCTCTCTTTGATCAACAAACCACTTTATCGCTTTGATGTAGGGCTTTTGCCATTCAACGCCCAATCATTTGCCAAAAATGTTCAATGGCGTTGAAGATTGAGAAAATGAAATAAGACCTTAAAGGTTTTAGGATACAATGCATTTATATATCACTACATAAAGGAGTATTTGTGCATAGATTGAATTTAACAATAGATGAAGCACTCTATGAACAAGCTAGGGCAGTCAGTTTTATAGAAAAGAAATCAATTTCACAAATGATTAGAGAAAGTCTTAGTGAATACATTGCAAAAAATGCCAAAACCAAACAACAAGCTAATCTAATCCTCGAAGCAGACGATGAAAAAGAGATTTTATCAATATTGGCAAATGATGCGTTTATCTCAAATGAAAATTTTAAAAGTAAATTTAATTTATGATTATTTCATACTCTAAAACATTTGAAAAGAAGTTTTCAAAATATGACAGAAAACTTCAAGAAAAAATATTTAATGCTATTCAAAACTTACCCGATGTTGATATTAAAAAAGAAGAATGAGAACATAGAAAACAAATGCCAAAGATGCTAAGTTGTATTTAATCAACATATCTATAAAATTCACCTCATATTTTATGCAACCTAGTTGCAAATGGAGATTTTATGAAGATATTTTGGATTTTTTTAATGACATTGGCTTTGGGGTATGCTAAGGTTAATGTTGCTGTGAGTGTTTTGCCTCAAGTGACATTTGTAAAGGCTATTGGCGGTGAGAAGGTTGAAGTTGCCTTAATGGTAGAACCTGGGCATTCACCTCATGCTTACGAGCCAAAACCCTCACAAATGCGTCAAATTAGCAAAGCCCAACTCTATTTTGCTATCGGTGTAGAGTTTGAAAAAGTTTGGTTGGAGCGTTTTGCGTCGCAAAATAGAGCGATGAAAATCATCGATACTACCCAAAATATTACAAAAATGGCTATGGCACACGATGACCATCATCACGAAGGGGGCTTTGATCCGCATATTTGGACTTCGCCTAGCAATGTCAAAATCATTGCCCAAAATATCTACGATGGATTAATAGGTGTCGATAGAGCCAATGAGGCTTACTACAAAGCCAATTTTGAGAGCTTTTTGTCCAAAATTGATAGCGTCGATAGCTCTATACGAGAGATTTTAAAAAATACCCCTAAGGGTGCTAAATTTATGGTTTTTCATCCTGCATGGGGATACTTTGCTACTTCTTATGGTCTTGTGCAGTTGCCCATTGAAGTAGAGGGGAAAGAACCCAAACCCCAAGCCGTCGCCCAATTGATTGCCAAGGCCAAAAAAGAGTCTATCAAAGCCATCTTTACCGCTCCAGAGTTTAGCGATACGGTAGCCAAAACGATTGCCGATGAGTTGGGTATTGCAGTTTTGAAGCTTAGCCCTCTTAATCCCAAATGGGATGAGAATCTCATAGAGTTAGCCAAAGCAATAGCCCAATAGTATGTCGCAAAGTCTCATAAAAATTGAAAATTTAAGCTACAGTTACGACAACCAAAAGGTATTGGAAAATATCAATTTGGAGGTAATGGAGCGAGATTTTATGGCGATTATTGGTCCTAACGGTGGAGGCAAATCGACCCTATTGAAGAGCATTTTGGGTATCAATCCCTTACAGCAAGGTACGATTAAGATTTTTGATAAACCGCTCTCTAAAAACCTTCACAAGATTGGCTATGTTCCCCAAAATACCAATATCAATACCAACTTCCCCATTCAAGCTATTGAAGTGGTGATGATGGGACATATTCATACGCTCAAAGAGCAACACAGCTCTCGCAAACCGTGGCACAAATACCTCTCTATTGGCTACAATGAGTTTGAGCGTTCGTGTGCTTTGGCATCGCTTAGACAAGTGGGCATGGAGAGCTTTGCTTATACCAAAATCGGCTCACTTTCGGGTGGACAACGTCAAAGGGTGATGATAGCAAGGGCATTGTGTGCACATCCCGCTATTTTGCTACTCGATGAACCTACCGCCAATATCGACGTGGAGGGGCAAAAACAGATTTATGACTTGCTTCAAAAGCTCAATGAGTTTATCACGATTATGGTAGTGAGCCACGATATATCCGTAGTCCTTAGCTACGCTACCAAAGTAGCCCACATCAACAAAATCCTCACCTTTCACGAACTCTCCCACTTCACCGATGTCACCCGCCACCCAAGCGGACACTTTTGCGAAGTCGAAATGCTCCAAAGAATGGGCAAGGGGTGTGCTTGTTAGATCAAAATCTAAAAGAGAATCAAAATATAGAGTTTAAAGAGTCGTGGGGTAGGGGCATAAATACGGTCATTGAAAGCTCCAAAGCCTATAACGGCACAATACCTGCTTTTGAATTTTTGGGTGGGCTTACGGTAGAGTTTGCTTCCAAATACCCCAATAAAGAGTTGGGTAATAAGTTGGGTGATAAGTTGGGTGAAACAAGAAGAAAAATTATAGAGTATATCTACAATGATTCTAAAATATCCACAAAAGAGTTATCTAGTAATCTAAATATAAGTACTACAGCAATAGATAAAAATATTAAATTTCTCAAAGAAAATGGATATATCAAGCGTATAGGCTCAGCCAAAGGTGGGTATTGGGAGGTGATATTATGAAAAATATAGAGATATATAACAGCGGGGAGTTGGAGCTTAAGGTATCAATAGATAATGAGACACTATGGCTAAGCCAAAAACAACTAGCAGAACTATTTGGCACATCAGCAGATAATATAGGACTGCACTTTAAAAATATCTACAAAGAGCAAGAGCTTGATGAAGATGCAACTACCAAGGATTTCTCGGTAGTTCAAAAAGAGGGCAAAAGGGAAGTCAAAAGAAAGATAAAACACTATAATTTAGATGCGATTATTAGTGTTGGGTATAGGGTAAATTCATCGAAAGCCACACAAGTTCGCCAATGGGCTACAAGGGTTTTGAAAAGTTACATCACAAATGGCTATGCTATAAATACTCACAAGATAAACGAACTAAGATTGGCAAATTTAGAAAATGATGTAGCTACTATAAAATCGCATATCCAAAACAACACTTTGGAGTTAAAACAAGGGATATTTTTCGATGGAGAGATTTTTGATGCCTATGTTTTTTTATCAGAGATTATAAAAAGTGCAAAAAAATCTATAAAAATAGTAGATAATTATATAGATGATAGTGTACTAACACACCTTAGTAAAAATCAAAATGCAAAGACAACTATCTACACTAGCACCATCTCAAAACAACTAAGCCTAGATATAGAAAAATACAACAAACAATACAAACCTATAGAGCTAAAAATTTTTAAAAAGTCTCACGATAGATTTATCGTAGTGGATGATGAAGTAATCTATCATCTAGGAGCAAGTCTAAAAGACCTTGGGAAAAAATGGTTTGCATTTTCAAAGATGGATAAAAATAGTGTAAATATTTTGGATAGGATAAAGTAGATGATAGATACGGACATAAAAGAGAATCAAAATATAGAGTTTAAAGAGTCGTGGGGTAGGGGCATAAATACGGTCATTGAAAGGTGAAGAGATAGAGTTTAACGGCAAATACTACAAAGTCGAGGTGCTAACGCAAGATGTTTTTGAGGGAAGGGATATAGATATCGCCTTTTTTAGTGCGGGGGGTTCGATTTCCGCTGAGTATGCTAAGTATGCCGTGGAGGCTGGAGCGTTGGTGATTGATAATACAAGTCACTTTAGAATGATAGAAAATGTGCCTTTGGTAGTACCCGAGGTCAATCCCGATGATATTGGGCTATGGCAAGAGACGGGCATTATCGCCAATCCCAACTGTTCCACTATCCAAATGGTGCAGTTGCTCAAACCACTCAACGATCTCTACCCTATCAAGCGTGTCGATGTGAGTACCTATCAAGCTACATCGGGAGCAGGAAAAGCAGGTATGGAGGAGCTTGTACGAGAAATGGAGGCGTTTTTTAACTTCAAGCTTGATGAGTACAAAAAAGAGGCATTTGTGCATCAAATCGCCTTTAACGTCATTCCTCATATCGATACCCCTCAACCCAATGGCTACACCAAAGAGGAGATGAAGATGGTGCTAGAAACCAACAAAATCATGCACTCTGCCTTTGCGGTATCGGCTACGTGTGTGCGTGTCCCCGTCCTAAGAAGCCACAGTGAGTCGATTACAGTAACGTTTGAAGAGGGCGTGGTAGTCGATTTGGAGAAGGCACGAGAGGCTTTGGAAAAAGCGGAAAATGTCACCGTAATTGATGACCTAGCCAACAATCAATACCCTATGCCCATCACCTCTACCGATACCGATGAGACCTATGTAGGTAGAATACGCAAAGATATTTTTAGCGACAATATCCTCCATCTTTGGGGCGTTGCCGATCAAATACGTGTAGGGGCTGCTACCAATGCGGTTCGTATCGCTCAAAAATGGATAGCGATGGAGGAGAATCAATAGTGTGTACGGTTAAACGAATTGAGTTGATTTTTGAATGGATATTGTGGAATAGCCGTTTTTTTGTCATTTTTGCCGTTGTCTTTTCGATGTTGGGGGGTATGGTACTCTTTGTAGTGGCGAGTGTGGATATTTTTCAAGCCGCCTCGTATGTCCTATCAACCTACTTCAACCATCTCCATCCCAAAGATTTCCACGAGGTGCTTGTGAGCGGTCTTATTGGAGCGATTGATCTCTATTTGATAGCTATTGTTATGTTTATCTTTGCTTTTGGTTTGTATGAGCTTTTTATCTCCGATATTGACATAGCCAAAACCTGTAGCTCCTCTAAGTTGCTTGAAATTCACTCGCTTGATGAACTCAAAGATAAATTGGCCAAAGTCATTGTCATGGTACTTGTGGTCAATTTTTTCCAAAGAGTCCTCCATACGCAATACAGCGGTGCATTGGAGATGGCTTATCTATCGCTCTCTATTTTGGCACTCTCAGCAGGGCTTTACTTTTTGGCGTTGATGGGCAAGAAAAAAGAGGGCTTGAAAAAAGAGGCAAAAACAGATGAGTAAAATTTTTGTAGATGCCTGTTTGGGCAAAGATACCCCCTATACGCCTGTATGGATGATGCGTCAAGCGGGGCGTTATCTGCCCCAATACATGGCAGTACGCAGCGAGGTGGGAAGCTTTTTAAATCTTTGTCACAATCCCGCCAAAGCCGCAGAAGTGACACTCCAGCCTCTTGATATTGTAGGCGTTGATGCGGCGATTCTCTTTAGTGATATATTGGTAGTCCCCAATGAGATGGGCATGGAGCTATCCTTTATCAAAGGCGAGGGTCCAAAATTTAGCCATCCTATCTCAACACTAGAGGATTTGGAGGGGTTGTTAGGCGGCGAAGAGGCGGCCACTCGACTCACCTATGTCTATGAGACGATTGCAATTTTACGCCAACAACTCGATGCAAGGGGTGACAACAAAGCTCTGATTGGATTTACAGGCTCACCGTGGACACTAGCTACCTACATGATCGAAGGAGAAGGTACCAAAACCTACAACATTTGCAAAAAAATGCTCTACGCTCAACCCGATTTGTTGCACAAAATTTTACGCAAAGTTACCGATGTGGTCAAGCTCTATATGGAAAAACAGATAGAAGCAGGAGTTGATGTGGTGCAGATTTTTGATAGTTGGGCGGCAGCAATTGAGCCGAGTCGTTACGATGAGTTTAGTTGGCAATACATGGTCGAAATTGCACACTATCTCAAAGCCAAATATCCCCATATTCCCATTATCATGTTCCCCAAAGGGGTAGCGGCGTTTATTGAGCGTGGGTTAGTCTATGGCGATTTTGATGTTTTTGGTGTCGATTGGGGTACGCCTATGGCACTTGCCAAAGAGAAACTGGGCGATAGATATGTATTGCAAGGCAATATGGAACCTTGCCGACTCTACTCTCAAGAGGCGACGACGCAGTGCGTTGAGGCGTTGCAAACCATCATGGGGGGCAAACGCCATATCTTCAATCTAGGGCATGGAATACTCCCCGATGTACCGCTCGAAAATGCGATTCATTTTGTCAATGAGTGCCATAGAGTGAGCGGTAAATAATGGATTTGGTCATCGCCCTTGATTTGCCCAGTGCCAAAGAGAACCTTCAATTGGTTGAGCAGCTTCATGCCTACGACAATCTTTGGTTAAAAGTTGGTTTTCGCAGTTACATTCGTGACGGTAAAGAGTTTTTGGAAGCCATCAAAGCCATTAATCCTACCTTTAAGATTTTTTTGGATCTCAAACTCTACGATATTCCCAATACTATGGCGGATGCTGCAAGTGAAATCGCTGCTTTGGGTGTCGATATGTTCAATATTCACGCCTCAGCGGGAGTCAAAGCGATGCAAACGGTCATGGAGCGTATCAAAGATATTCCCAATCGTCCGCTTGTTTTGGCAGTTACGGCTTTGACATCCTTTGATGATGCGAGTTTTAAAGGGATTTATGGACAAGATATTGCCACCAAAGCCAACGATTTTGCCCTTATGAGCTATGCAAACGGTTTGGATGGGGTAGTCTGTTCGGCTTTTGAGAGTTTGGCTATCAAAGCACTCACTCATTCCCAATTTCTCACCCTCTCGCCTGCTATTCGTCCCTTTGGAGAGGAGAGTGGTGATCAAATGCGTGTAGCAACGCTCCAAAGTGCCTATGAAAACCGTGTTGATTTTCCCGTGATTGGTCGTCCTATCTATCAAGATAGCAACCCTGCCCACAAAGTACGCAAAATTTTGGAGTCTATCGAAGCGTTGCAAAACTAATTTGCCTATTTGTTTAATCACTGACGTTATGTACTTTTTATCGGAAGTGGGACTTTAGTCCCACCAAAAGCCAAAATTTGGTTGTCATTGTTATCTAAGCCAATAGGTGGGACTAAAGTCCCACTTCCGAAATGCCATTGCATCTGTATATTTTACAAATAGAGTACAGGTGCGTAACATCAGTAAAAAAGTAGAAATAAATCTTAGATTGCTTCACAATGGGGTATTTTTTAAGTGCAAGGTCAGTCAATCATCTAAAAGGAGTCCCAAATGGCTACAAAATTTTCTCAGTGGATGCGTGAATCCATAACTTTCAAGCTCTCTATTATAGGTTTTTTAATTGTACTCTTGCTTATTCCGTTGGGCATGGTTGATTCACTTATCAGTGAACGAGGCTACAATAAAAACAGAGTCGCTCAAGAGATATACTCCACATGGGGCGACTCTCAAACACTTCAAGGACCCATCCTCACCATTCCCTACAACAGCTACTATTGGGACTACTACGAGGAAAAAATTCCCGACTCCAATCAAACCATCACCAAAAAAGAACTCAAAAAACGTCTTGAATATCTACACTTCTTACCCGCCAAACTCGATATCAAAGCCACCGTTAATCCCTCGATACGCTATCGCAGTATCTACGAAGTGGTGGTCTATAATGCTTTGATTGATATAGAGGGGTATTTTGAACAACCCGACTTTAGTCAATGGCAAATTGAGAGCAAGGATATTCTCTACAATCTTGCTACGCTCTCATTTGGTATTGGTGATTTGCGTGGGGTTGAAGAGCGAATCGCTTTGGAGTTTGATGGCAAAAAAGGATTTTTTACCCCAGGAATCAAATCGGCTCAAGTCTCTAGTGCAATCAAAAGCGGCGTAAGTATGCCCGTTGCATTTGACCCTACCCAAAGCACAACTCCTTTTCGTATCAACAATCTCAAACTTCGAGGCTCTCAATCAATCTTCTTTTTGCCTTATGGCAAAGAGAACCGTGTCGTCATGGGTTCGGATTGGGGTAATCCTAACTTTATGGGAGACTTTTTGCCCTCATCGCACACGATAGCCCCCAACCGTTTTGATGCTACATGGAGCGTCATTGATATCAACCGTGCCTATCCCCAAAGCTTTCAAGGTGACGACATAGCAAGGTTGCAAAAATACAAATACAACTCCAATCAAGACCACACCTATTATCAAAAATACAACGATTCGACAAAATTTATGGAGTCTTCCTTTGGGGTAGAGTTTATGGTGCCTATAGATTACTACAAAAAGAGCGATAGAAGCATCAAATACGGCGTACTGTTGATTTTACTCACCTTTATTACCTTCTTTTTTGTTGAAATCTTTATCAAGCGTCCCATTCACCCTTTTCAATACATCTTGGTTGGCTTTGGACTCGTTCTCTTTTTTGCTCTATTGGTATCGATTAGCGAACACATAGGATTTGACAAGGCTTACATTATCTCATCGGTGGCTACTATAACCTCCATTACACTCTACTCTATGAGTGTCTTTCGAGATCGCAAATCGCTTTTGGCACTCTTTAGTGTGATGAGTTTATTTTATGTTTTTGTCTATATGTTGCTTCAAATGCAAGATTATGCCTTGGTCATTGGCACTATTATGCTCTTTGTCACCCTCTCTAGCATCATGTACATTTCACGCAATATTGATTGGTACAATCTCAAAAAAGAGTCTTAGCGACTCTTTTTTGTTATCTATTTTTCGTTATACTTAACCAATTTTCAATCATCCTATCCAATCCCTGTATCGAACGGAGAATCACATGGAAAAAAAAGAGATATTTGCAAAGTTGGCCACCTTTGGACGCAAACTGCTCAACAAACCCGCCCTAGAAGAGGGAATGCACCTTATTGCCGATTATGCCAAAGAGATTACACAAGCCCAGCGAAGCTCTATCTTTTTGCACGACAAAGCCAAAAAGGTTTTGTGGACGACACTTGCCGATAGCATTGACCATATCAAAATCCCCGATACCAAAGGAATAGCAGGTAAAACCCTACGCATCCAAGAGGAGATAGTCGTCAATAACCCCTATGCCGATCCCGATTTTTTGACTACTATCGATGAACAATCGGGATTTGTCACCAAAAATATCGTCTCGGTTCCCATTTTTGATTCGAGCAAAAAGGTTATTGGTGTACTGCAAGTACTCAACAAAGAGGGGGGATTTGATGCTAATGATGTCAAATTTATCAAATTTTTTGTCCACTATATCAGTACCTATCTTGAACTCGCCTCAATCTATGGAGAACGCTTATGAGACTTTTGATTATTTTAGTGTTATTAAATATTTTGGCTTGGGGAAAGATAGATTTGCCTACGAGCTTTAGTGCCTCGTTTGAGCAAATCGTCACCAATCCCAAAAAAAAGAGGCTACACTACAGCGGAACGTTGCAGTTTTCAAAAGCCAACGGACTAAAGTGGCTCTACCAAAAACCAACCAAAAAAGATGTTTGCAGTGATAATGTGCGTCTTGTGGTAGTCGATCACGACCTTGAACAAGTCTCTTATTACAAACTCAACAAAGCCATAGAGCTAGACAAAATCATCCAAAACGCCAAAGCAGTACGCCAAAGTGTCTATACTGCCCAATACGATGGCAAAACCTATACCCTAAAAGTCAATAAAGAAAACAAAATCACGCAAATTGCCTACTACGATGAGCTTGAAAACATGGTGCAGATAGTATTTAAAAATCTCAAATCCAACTCCAAAGATATTGCTCCCTCGCATCTGCAATGTCGCATCCCCAAAACATACGATACGATTGATGGTTAAGAGTATTGTATTTGTTTGTTTGGGCAACATCTGTCGCTCTCCCTTAGCCGAGGCAATTGCAAGAGAAAAAATCAAACAAAAAGGTTTGGATATTGTTGTCGATAGTGCAGGAACGAGCCATTGGCATATTGGCGAAGCTCCTTGCGAAGGCTCACAAAAAATAGCCACACTCCACGGCATAGATATATCGCACCTCAAAGCCAGAGCGGTAACCCCCAAAGATTTTAGTGCTTTTGAGCTTATTATCGCACTCGATAGCTCCAATCAAAAGGATTTGTACGCTATGGGAGCTAAACATGTCACGAAGCTACGCTACTACGACAAAACAAACGGCGACGTACCCGATCCCTACTTCTTTGATGGCTTTGAGGGGTTTGAAGAGGTTTATACCATCATCGAAACCTGCATTGAGGAGCTACTCAATACGCTATAGACTTTTGATAAAAGTACCACAAATACCCTACCAACCAACTCTCCATCGTGCTATAATAAACCAAAAAAGGATAGCACTATGCGATATTTTGTTTTGCTTCTTGCGTTGCTTCTGGGCAGTTGCACCGATACTCCCCCCAATGTCCAACCCCAAAAAAATTTTGAACTCACCCGTTATCTTGGCACATGGTATGAGATTGCACGACTCGATCACCGTTTTGAAAGAGGAATGGAGCAAATCACCGCTACCTATTCCTTGCAAGAAGATGGGGGTGTCAAAGTCCTCAATCGTGGATACAAAACCCAAGAAAAAGCGTGGAGTCAAGCCCAAGGAAGAGCCTATTTTGTAGAGGATAACCGCACAGGATTTTTAAAAGTCTCATTTTTTGGCCCCTTTTACGGCTCTTATATCGTCATGGAGAGCGATTATGAGAGCTACACGATGATAAGTGGACCCAATTATAAATACCTTTGGATTCTCTCTCGCCAACCTACACTTCCAGCCAAAACCCTCCAAAAACTTATCACCAAAGCCAAAAAAGCAGGATTCGATACCGACAAGCTTATCTACCCCAAACCCCAAAAAGGGTAGAGGGCAACAAAAGACTAAACCACCGCTTGCAAGCCTAAGGCTCTCTCAAGACTATCAAACATACCTACTCTAAAAACCTCATCACCTGCAAATAGTTTATAAAGATTTAGCTCTTTTCTTCTCTCACGGTTCATAATCTCTCCTACCATTTTTTCTAATGCTAATCTTCGTGTATGCTCATCTCTATTTTCATAAAATTTTGTTTTATAGTCTTGATGTTTTAATGTTTCATTCATAATATGTATAAATTTCACTCTTTGTTCTTCTAGGGTAGCTTCCCAGCCTTGAAACCATTTTTTGTTAAATTCCTCTATGATACTATCGAGTAAATTTTTCTCATTATCCCCATAAGCTCCCCGTGGATTGTTATTGACGGGGTCAAGTTCTGTTTGGCTTTCATCTAGCTCAATACTCACCCCTAGCTTCACCCTCTCTAGCCCATAGGTTGATAAATCGACACTATTAAGTAGCTCATCGAGCTTATCTTGGTCTTTGTCTTTTATTATCATTTTTGGAATGAGGAACTTCAAAAACCAAAAGAGTTTTTCCCATGCGACCATCTCATAAGGGATGATAGAAGCCATCTGCCCGTATATTTTTACAAACTGTTTGGCTTTGATTTTGTAGTCTGCTTTTTGCTCCTCTTCAAGAACTAGTTCACTATTAAATCTATCGGCTGATTTATCAATAATGGGTGATAGCCTTGAAGCTTCTTCTCCTTTGAAATATTTTTCAAAAAATTCATCAACTTCATCTAGCTCATATACACCAACATCGTCAAGATTATCTTTGAGTTCATGCAACACATTGACATCGGTTGCCTCACTAAGCGTTGTTGAGGTATAAAAAGGGTCAAACGAGGCTTTGATATCCTCCGTATGGTTAAAAAAATCAAGCACAAACAGATCTTCCGTTTTTTTGCCGTATCTTGATGATGAACGATTAAGCCTTGACAGTGCTTGAACCGCTAGAACCCCTTGAAGTTTTTTATCCACATACATTGTACAAAGTTTGGGTTGGTCAAATCCAGTTAAAAATTTATTTGCAACTACCAACAATTTATACTCATCGCTATCAAATTTTTCACTTATATCTTTTGAAGCGAACCCATTCATCTCATCTTCTGTATATTCGATTCCATTCACATCCTTTTTACCAGAAAATGCGATAATGGCTTTAAAGGGATTTCCCAGTTCTTCTAACTTTTTATTGATAGCCCCAAAGTAAACGATAGCCGTTTCGATATTGGCAGTTGCTACCATACCCTTTGCTTTGCCTTTGAGCTTTTTGGTTTTGACAACTTTTTCTATAAAATGGTCTAATATTATCTCTACTTTGGTAGCTATTGTGGATGGATTTTTCTCTACAAAACTTCTCAATCTCTTTTGTGCTTTTTTGGTATCAAAAAGGGGATTATCTTCGATGGACTTTGCTATTTCGTAGTAGCTTTTGTAGGTTGTGTAGTTGGACAATACATCGAGGATAAACCCCTCTTCGATGGCTTGTTTCATAGAGTAGAGATGAAAAGGTTTAAATGTTCCATCGGCTTGTTTTGTTCCAAATTTCTCCAAAGTGGTGTTTTTTGGTGTTGCGGTAAATGCCAAATATGAAGCATTCCCTTTCATCTTTCTACTTTTCATGATTTCCAAAATCATATCTTGAGTATCGAGTTCTTCATCATACTCGTTTCCATTAAATGACTTCTTGCCCATCGCTTCATTCATCTTCCCATGAGCCAAGCCACTTTGGCTAGAGTGTGCTTCATCGATAATCACTGCAAATCTTTTGTCGCTCAAATCTGCAATTCCATCTACGATAAACGGAAACTTTTGGATAGTGGTGAGGATGATTTTTTTGCCATTTTCAAGATTGCTTTTGAGTTCAGCAGAGCTGTAAGCAGGGGCAACGATATTTTTTTGTTCGCTAAATGCTTTGACATTGTCACGAAGCTGTTTATCGAGGAGTTTTCTATCGGTGACGATAATGACGCTATTAAAGAGCGGTCTATCCTCATGTTTGTAATAGGCTTCGATGAGTTGATAGGCACTCCATGTAATAGAGTTTGATTTCCCACTCCCTGCACTGTGTTGGATGAGATAAGTTTTCCCAACCCCATTTTGGCTGACATCATCGAGGAGACGACGCACGACATCAAGCTGATGATACCGTGGGAAATAGAGTGTTTCACCTTCCATCCTTACAAAGTGTTGGATGATGTTTGCCAATGAATTTTTGGTAAATATCTCCTCCCAAATATAGGCGGTTTTATGCCCATTTGGATTGAGCGGATTTCCTGCCCCGAAATTGTTGCCCTTATTGAAAGGGAGGAAAAATGTTTTCTCTTTTTCAAGCCTAGTAGTCATAAAAGCCTCATCGGTATCGATAGCAAAATGAACGATGCACCGAGCGAAACTTAGCAGTGGATCTTTTGGGTCTCTGTTCTCTTTGTATTGCTTGATACCATGATACCGAGCGTTTTGCCCCGTCCAATGGTTTTTGAGTTCCATCGTGATGATGGGTAATCCATTTAAAAAAATAACCGTATCAAGTTCAAGCAATGGATTTGTTTTTGAAAAAGTTACTTGTCTTGTTACACTAAATTGATTTGAAGCAAATCTTTTTTTGATTTCATCTCCACTTGAAGCCAAAGGTGCAATAAAGAAAAATTTAAAATGAGCATCATCTACATCAAGACCTTTTTTTAGGATTTTTAAAATCCCATACTTTTGCATCATCTTATCAAGGCGTTGTATCACTTTGAGCTTATAGTTAGAATCTCTTTTGAGTTTTTCTAGCTCTTTTGGTTGTGAAGATTGCAAAAAATCCCAAAATCTTTTTTCATCAATCGCATACTCTTTATTAAAATCTCGGCTTTCACCGCTGATAAAACCTTGTCTCAATAAAGCTTGTTCGATGTGATTTTCTAGTGCCTCTTCGTTGGTTTGACTTGCCATTATTTCAACCTCTTTATATCTTCTTCTAGCTCTTTGATGCTTTGTACTTTTTGTTCCTCTTTTTGCATCTCTTTGTATTTTTGATACTCCAGTTCGCTTCGCTCTTTTGCTATTTGGTGACTTATTTTCCCTGCATGAGTGAGTAGCTCTCTTCCGTTGATAGAGAGTATCATATCAAGTCTAGCTATCCAGTCTTTCATATACATTGGGGTCTTCTGCGATGCCATCGTTTCTGCAAATGCTAAATACTGCTCTACCAAAAGCCCTAAGAGTTTTATCTCTTCTTCACTCAGATAGTTTTTAGCGATGCTTACATCTTTTTTGGTGATGTTTTTACCCTCTTTATCAAATGAACTCATCCCAAGAAGTTGTTTAGAAATATCCACACGGTTATGTACAAGCTCCGCTGCTGTTTGCTGTGAGACTGCCCAAAGGAGTTTATTTTGAACAATTTTAAAAAACTCTATGGTTTTTTCATCTTTTGGGTCATAGTCTATACTTGTCATATAGATATCTTTGATTTTTTGATAAAAAAACTTTTCAGATATTCGAATATCTCTAAGTCTTTTTTGAAGCTCATCAAAATAGCCCATGGAAGTGCCGTTTTTAAATCGCTCATCGTTGAGTACAAAACCTTTTGTGATGTACTCTTTTAGTTTGTCATTTGCCCAAATTCTAAATTTTGTACCAGTAGATGAACGAACTCTAAATCCTATGGCGATTATCATATTGAGGTTATAATACTCAACATCATAGTTTTTACCATCATTTGCAGTTGTTCGGTAATTCCGAACAACTGAATTTTTATCTAATTCACCCTCATCAAAAATAGCTTTGATATGTTCACTTATAGTTGATTTTGCTTTACCAAATACTTCACAAATTTGAGCCTGAGAGAGCCACACCGAGCCATCTTCAAACATCACATCAACTTTGATATTGCCGTTTTCATTTTGGTAGATCAGAATATTTGGATTATTGTTCATCTATAAACCCTCTTTTTCTCCATCTTCTGCCATTAACTAAACTTTCAAAATCAATACCAGCATCAAGAGTTAAATTATCCACATGGTCTGTAACTATAATTTGTGGCTCAATACCCGTTTCTTCAAAAGTTGTTTTACAAAAAGCGACTAATTGATTAAATAAATTTGTAACAGCTTTTAAATCTTCATCTGCTTTTTCTTCAAAACTTTTTGTATCATTAGCTTCTTTCCCTTTTTTTTGTTCAATTTCTTTGGCATTGAATGCTTCATTTTCATCTCTTATTGAAGTAGGAAAATAGACTTGACTAGGTTGGTCTAAAAACAAAATCGGTGGTATTAAAGATTTATCACCTAAAGAACAAAAGAATTTATGTAAAGCCAAAAACAAAGTCACATGACTGTATAACCAGTTTGCTCCACTACCCATTGAACGAAGATACACTTTTTCTCCATTATCTTTTTCATGCCATAACTCAAAATTATCCAACGAAAATTTTAAATTGATTGGCTTATATGTTTTTTCAAAATCAAATTTTTCTCCAATCTTTTTCATTTCCGCATTGATATATTTTTCTGCATTTAAAAGTTTTTTAGTGACATCAAATTTCTCTTCTAGGTCTTTTTTATAGGCTTTTATTTTTTTCTTTGAAGTTTTAATTTCTTCTTCAAGGTCAGAACTTTCTTTACCCACTAAGCTTTCAAGCAAATTTTCAATTTTGAGCTTAACTTTTAAACCTTGTTCCTCTAAACTCTTATTTTGTTGTAAATTTTCAGTAATTTTTTCAAGTCTATCAATGCTTCGATACACTTCTTTTATTTCATTATTTACACCTATAATTTGCTCTTCAATCTCTTTTTTATCACTTTCAAATGAATCAAGCAGATAATTAGATTTAGATAATTCTCCATTTAACCAAGTAATTGCATTTTCAAGTTGATTTGCTTCACCTATTATTTTTTCATTGTCTGCATGACAAAATGGACATTCAGATATCTTAACTTTTTCTTCGCTTTCATTTGTCAAGTTTTCAACATCATGAAAATGTTTATTTGCGTACTCTATTGAAGATGAAATATCATTAAGTTTATTTTGTAAAATTCTTTTTTGTGAATAAAGCACATTTCTTTTATTTTTTAATTCTTGTAAGTCTTTCGTGCTTTGTTCAGATTCATAATTAGCCGAAATAACCTTTTTTTCAAGTTTTTCTAATGTATTTGCTGGATTTAATAGTATTTGCATGATAGTGTCATCGACTAGTGTATTTCCAGTGATTGCATGATATTCATTAAGTAAGCCACTTAACTTGTTACTATTTAATTCATTTTGCTCATTTATTGTTTTTTGTTGATTTTCTAATCTTTTTAAATTTCTTTGTTCGTCTGTCAAACTTTGCTTAATAGTGTAGTATTCTTGTTTTACAAAACCTGCAAAAATTTTAAATTGATCTATTGTTTGCTCTCGTTTTTCTTTTTGATCAAATCTATAAAATAGAGAATGTTTATTAGCTACTAAATTTTGATGTTGCAATAAAAAAGGTATCATGTTTCTAACTGATGGGCGACTTTTTTTAGCATTATTCTTTCTGTATTTTCTATCTTCTAAATCTTCATCTATATCATTTATATCCAAGCCTAGATGATGACCAAGTTCTACATTAAAATCATTAGAAAAATAGTTTTTTTCAAAATATTCTTTTTTTAAGTTTTCGATATTTGGCAATTCAGATTCAAGTTTTAAGAACTTTTTTGATCGATTTGGGTTCCTGCCTATAGTGATAAAAGAATCTCTAATAGCTAAAACCATAAAATATTCATCTGCACTATCGGTAATAATGCCTGATGGTATTGTAAACTCACTGCTGCCAAAACAATAATCAAAAAGTTCAATCATGGCACTTTTACCTGTAGATGACTTACCCGTAATAACATTAACACCCGTGCTAAATTCAACATGATGTATTTTATTTGACTTATCTACCACGCCTAAATATTTTACATAACTTTTCATAGTTCTTTTACTCCCAATAATCTGTATATTGTCACAACATCCAAATCCTTAAAAATTTTATGCAAATTTGATGAGGCTCTAAATGATTGATTTAAATTTTCTACTTTATTATCAACTTTTTGTAAAAATTCAATTGACAAATCTTCTCTAACGCTAATCCATTGATTATCAATAGCATATTGAATACATTGATTGGTTGTTTCTTTATAGTTTTGAATTCTCTCTGGCAGACCAAACACATTTTCTCTTTTTGATTTATCACTGCTATCTATAAAAGTATGGATACTACTTGTTATTCTAGCAGTTTGAAGTGTTAGTTTACTTCGCTCATTTAATACTAATGGCAAGACAAGATAGGCAAACAAAATATTGTTAGGTTTCTTTTCGAGCTTTTCATAAAATGTAACAATTAATGGAGTCAAAACAAAAGGATTGTTATGTATTTTATAAACACTATCAATAAATCTATTCATCTTCCTCAACCTTTAATTTCCAAATAACTTTCCTTTCATTCGTATCACCATCATCATCTGCCATCTGATGCAAAAGACCATTTCTAAATCTTTTGGGCGTATCCTTAAAGTTTCTAAAAGGTAATGCGTCATGACCAGTGACGCTATTGTAGAAAATTTTTGAATCTCTTATAACTCTTGCATTTTCAGTGCCTAGTGAAGCATTTCTATACTTTGAAATATATGAGTCATGTATCTCTTTTTCATAATTATCATAATGTATTTTAGATACTTCATATCCTCGTAGTTCTTCTGTTATAATTTTTCGTGTATAGATAAAATCTGAAATAGCATCAATTTTAACTTCATTATATTTTATGGCATCTATTTTTTTTACAAAAGTATAATCTGAATGTTCTGTTTCTTCGTCTGATGTTGCCATTACACTTCGATATGTTGATGGGAAAATAACAGTTTTTGAGTTAAGTTCTTCCAGTAGTGATACTACTCTAGCTTGAAAAGATTGATAGGTAATCTCCCATCCATTAGAAGTGATTACTGGATTAACTATAAAGCCCATTAAAGAATTAATATAGTCGTTTTTTTTATCTGAGATTACACCAGTTGTTTTAGTTTCTATTAATCTTTTATATAAAGTTTCATCATTTTCAGCTTCACTTTGAATTATAAATTTCTCCAAAATAGTTAATAATTTATCACTTTTAGTAGAATCAAATACTTTATTCAACAATATTTGAGTTTCATTAGGTTTTTCTTCCTTTTCTTCAGTAGATTTTGGAACTGTTAATGTTTTCTTTTCAATAGACTTTTTCTTTTTCTCATCAAATTCTTTTTTTATAGAATTTAAAATTTCTAGCTTTTCATCTTTATTTTTATTGTTCCAATCAATAAATTTTGAAGTTGGACTGATAGTTTGTGTAGTGGATAAAATTAAACTATGATAATAAGATACATCAAATCCATCATCTAACCAATTTTTTAAAGTTTTCCAAACATTATGGTCT
This sequence comes from Sulfurovum sp. FS08-3, assembly GCA_000830175.1. Classification (GTDB taxonomy): domain Bacteria; phylum Campylobacterota; class Campylobacteria; order Campylobacterales; family Sulfurovaceae; genus FS08-3. The sequence continues at coordinate 168,125 of JQIS01000001.1, forward strand.
AAATCTGTTAAATTCTTTTGATAATCTTTAACTTCTACTTGTTCTCCACTTGAGCTTGTAACATCACCATATTTTTCAATCCAAATTGATTCATTATTTTGCATTTCAAAACACTTTTCTAATGCAATTAAGAATTGATAAATTATAGGCTTCAATGTTTTTGTTGAATCATGGACTAAAGTATTACTCATTATTACACCCTCACTTTCCCAGTCACCACACTAATAAGCGATGCTTTGTACTCTTTGAGTTTTGATATATAGTTTTGTTGGAGTTCTATGGCTTTGTCAAAATCACTATTGAAACCTTTGATAAATCCTTGTTCTAATAAAGAACTTTCAATACAACTTTCCAATGCCTCTTCATCTGTTTGGGTTCTCATTTTGTATCTCTTTTATAAATATATCAAAATCCTTTAAATGATTTATAACTATAGCTACGACTATATCAAGATTTAAATTTTGATAATCGTGAACTGCCAAGTTCCTAAACCCTACCATTTTTTGCATAGAATGACTTATCTCTTTTGATAATATTTTATTCTCTTCTAGCAAAACAAAAACTTCTCTACTTGTTTTGGGTATCCCAAACTTCTCTACTCTTATTATATGAGTTGATATATCTATAGTAGCCTGAGAGAGTCTCTCAAGATTTAAAATAATTGAATCTTGTTTAGTGTAATTTTGATAAAATTCATCTTCAAATCCCACGTACTCTTCATGAATTCTTTTGATACATCTTTTTATCGTCTCTATTTTATTGATAATAACATCATCTATCATAATGCTCTAAAATCTCCTTTCTATCTTCATTGAGTACAAAATAACTTGTATAACATCTATCCAAAAAACTATCCATATTTTTATTTAAAATCACTTTGCCAGTTGAAGCTATCTCAAATCTTAAGACATCATTTGCACTTTGCATATCTACTAAATCTACATCTATATTAAGCCCCATCGCTATATCCTGTGCCAAAAGCCATCTTTGATAGTTATCTATCTTGACTTCACTATAAAAAGCTATATCTATATCACTTCTACTATGATAACTGTTTTTAGCATAACTTCCAAAGATAATAATAAGTTTTGGCTTTAAGTGTGATAGTTTTTCTATGATAAAATCTTGATAAATCAACATACCTTTACCTTTCCTGTAACCACACTGTCGATAAGCGTAGCTTTGTACTCTTTTAGTTTTGATATATAGTTTTGTTGGAGTTCTATGGCTTTGTCTATTTTTGTGGTTTGGGTTTCGATGTGTTTTACGATTTGGAGTTGTTCGTTTTTTGGAGGAAGTGGAATATCAAAATTTTTAATTGTCTCAAAACTTAAACCCTCCCTTCCTCCCCCCTGTTGAAAACGCCATATTTGGGATTGCCCAACTTCTGACGCTAAAATATTATTTAATAGTATTGTAAAAATTTTATTCGTTGGTCTAATAATACATACATGCTGATTTACATTTAAAGGATAATGAACATCTACATAATTACATCTACCAATGGAACCACCAGTAATGTTTAAAAGTACATCATTATATTTTACTTGACTGTTTTTCATTTTGTTATGAGTTTTTTCAGATATATACACGGATTTCTCATAATCTATTTTTTCAAATAAAATATTTTGACTTCTTAATAATGGAATTCCTTCTGTTAAATAGCTTAATGCCCCTCCACTAGGAGTTATACCACTACCAATTTTGATAACAACATACTTCAACTTCTTAACTTCCCAATGCTTCGGTATCTCCCCAATCCACTCCACGCCACTATCTACAAACTCTACACTTTTATCTAAACCTTTTGTGACCGCATCATTGATAACGATTTGACGACGCTCTTTCAAAAGCTCGATGAGTTTTTGTTTTTGGCTAATCACTTCATCAATTTGAGCTGTTTTTTTGTCGAGGAATTGGGCTATTTTTGTTTGTTCTTGTTTTGGGGGCAAAATTGTAAATAAATCATTGATATACTCCTGCTTGATATTAATTCGTGTAAATCCACGACCAACTAAAGCGAAATAATTTCTATATGTCTTGCTTTGCAATAAATAATTTAAAAACTCTGCATTTATAGCAAAAGCCTTTGGTCTAAACCCTTTGCAAAATGAATTTAAATAAAATTGTTCTTCATCAATATGTATGGAACATTTACCAATATCTTCTAGTGTTTCACTGCTCATAAGAAAAATTATGTCGTTTTTCTGAACTTTATTTTGCTTCTCATAAGGTTTTATTCTTACATATTGCATTTGATTTTTATCAATTTTTAGATTATTACAAACATTTGTAAATGGTATAAAAGGCTTTTTATCTTCAGATATTTCTTTAGCAAAATCATCACCTTTTTTATCTGCTAATCCAGCAAACATTTTTCCAAGATATTTCATCTTTTGAGTTTCCCACCCCTCAGGAATCTCCCCCAACCACTCCACACCGCTCTCTCTATACGATGGATATTTCTCTAATCTACTCATCTTTTTGATACCCCTCATAATAGTAAGATTTCTCTATTCCCTTGAAAATAATCTCTCTATTGTCTATATCGTTTGTTAAGTTTTTTTCTAGCAAAAATCTTAATTCCAAATCATTGATAGGGCTTCGCTCCATGGCTTGAAGATAGAGTTCTTTGGCTACATTTTGCCAATTGACCACTTTTTGGAGTCTTGCTTTGAGCATCCTATCGAGCCATATTCGCATCGTTCGTCCATTGCCCTCCATAAAGGGGTGAGCGATATTCATCTCCACATATTTGGCAATTATCTCTTCAAAGGTTGTTTCTGGCATCTGTTCTATTTTTACTAAAATCTCTTTTAGATAAAGTGTATTGGCAAATCTAAATCCACCTTTTGAGATATTAACCGTTCGCAACTCTCCTGCAAAATCATACAATCCATCAAAAAGATATGTGTGAATCTCCTGAAGTCCCTTTGTTGTACCGATTTGGATTTTTTCTATATCTTTGTTTTCAAATAATCTATAAGCATTTTCTAGGCTTTGTTTGTCTATATTTTTCATTTTATATCCCTCAAAATCTTTAGTTTACTCATTGTCAAAACCTTTCAGTTCTGCTTCTATTTGCTCAATAGTAGGAAGTGATGACTCGTACTCTTTTGGCAATATTTCGGTTAGTTGATACTCACTTATACCTATTGGTGTATTTACATTTCTTAGGGCATATTCTACGATAGTATCACTTTTTGATTTGCAGATAAGTATTCCTATTGTTGGGTTATCAAATTTAGTTTTTATTTGTTCATCTACTGCTGTTATATAAAAGTTTAGTTTCCCTGCATATTCTGGTTTAAAATCTGTTATTTTAAGCTCCAGCACGACAAAACAGTGTAGTTTTACATGATAAAAAAGTAAATCTATTTTAAAATCATTTTTATCTACGGTTATTTTATATTGTTGCCCTACAAATGCAAATCCACTTCCAAGCTCCAATAAAAATTTAGTCATATTTTGTATAAGTGCATCTTCTAACTCTTTTTCATCATAAGCTTCTCTAAGAGTTAGAAAATCAAAATTATAAGGGTCTTTTGTGATTTCATTGGCTAGAGCTGATTGTGGTTTTGGAAGTTTACTTTCAAAATTTGTTATAGCTTTACCACTTCTTAGATATAACTCTTTTTTCATCTCTTCTACAAGTTTGGCTCTTGAATAGTTATTTTCAATAGTTTTAGAGATATAAAATAGTGCTTCATCTATATTTTTGACTTTTGAAATAATATGAATATTATGCCCCCAAGGTATGAGAAAAATTTGTGCAACAGCTTGTTGCACAATTTCATCAACAGGTTGTTGACTGATTGAATAAAACAAAACCCATTTTTTCATATAATGGATATTTCTTAGCGAAAATCCTTGTAGATTTGGAAACTCTTTTTTTAAATCTTTGCTAATATTTTCTAAAATCTTATCTCCCCAAGAAGATTCATTTTGTTTTGATATTATCACCCCGCCTATTTCCCAATATAGCTTTAACATCTCTTCATTTACTTTTATATGGGCTTTTAGTTGAGCTGATTGGATTTTGGATTTAATATCAAATAAAAATTGTTTATATTCTTGTGTAATTATTTGCATATTATAATCCTAAAATCTCTTTGATAAGTCCATCACTTGCATTTTCAAGTTCAAGTATATCTTTTGCCACTTCTTCTAAACTTCGAAGTGGTTTATGAGTGTAGAAGTATTTGTTAAAACTTATTTCATATCCTATTTTTGTACTATCAAGATTTATCCAAGCCTCTTCTACATGAGGTTTTACCTCTTTTAAAAAATACTCATAAATATCATCTTTTAAAGGTATATTTTCACTATCTCTTAAATCTGTATCACTTTCATACTCCATATACTCATGTTTATTTTGAGTTTTATAGTAGCCAAAATCTTTAAGTTCACTTTCTTTACATCCAAGATTTTCACAAAGTTTTTCTAGCTTATCATCACTTATTTTAGAGATTTTTTTGATAACCTTTTGTGCCGTTTCGTCATACCAAGATACCGCATTTAATATCATGCTTTTTTCACTTGCACTTAGGCTTATTTTTTGCTCTTTGAGTACTTTTTCTACTAATTCTTTAAAGATATTAAAATCATCATATTCATCTGTTCCAATTTTTTCTTTTAGTTGTTTTGCAGATTCAACAAGTGTTTTGTGTTTTTTCCACAACTCTTTTGAAAACAGTAATTTTAGTTGTTTTGCGTTTAGTTCAATACCATTTTTATCTAAGTGTTCTTCTATGGCTTTTTTATGTTTTGATAAGTCGTTATTACACTCTTCTTTATATTCTTGCTCACACCATATCATAGCCTCTTGTAGAGTTTTATCATATCGGAGGGTTTCGATAAGCTCATCTCTAAACCTAGCTTTTAATCTTTTTGGTCGCTCAATATTTACCTTGTAGTATCCAAAATCTTTTGTTTCAAAGATTTTAGAAGAGATTTTCTTACCATCGATTTCATCATCACAATTTTCAAACTTTGAATAAATTTCCATTATTTTTGAAATATGTTTAGGCTCTAGTTCGCAGTTTTTATCTCCTAGATTTTTTCGTAGTTTTGAGTATAAATCATTTGCATCTATTAGTTGTACTTTGCCTTTTCTTGTATTTGCTTTGTTATTTGAAAGTAACCAAATATAAGTAGTTATTCCTGTATTATAAAAAAGGTTGTTTGGAAGTTGAATAATTGCATCTAATAAATCATTTTCTATTATATATCTTCTGATATTACTCTCTCCACCACCAGCATCACCAGTAAAGAGTGAACTTCCATTGTGAACTGAAGCTATTCGGCTTCCTATACCATTTGAAGAAGATGATTTCATTTTTCCAACCATCTCCATTAAAAATAGTAATTGTCCATCACTACTTCTTGGAGTTGCATCAACATCACTTTTATTTCCCCAATAATCCTTTAGATTTACTATAAATCTAGTATCAATTACATCTTTGCCATCTTTGATATATTTTTGTTCACTTGCCCATGATTTGCCATAAGGAGGGTTTGAGAGCATAAAGTCAAATTTTATTCCTGCAAAATCATCAACACTAAGAGTTGAACCATTTTTAATATTTTCAGGATTGTTTCCTTTTATCATCATGTCAGATTTACAAATAGCATAAGTTTCATCATTTATCTCTTTGCCGTATAAAATCACATCACCTTTAGCTTTTATCTCTCCATCTTCATCTTTAATAAAGTTTTGAGATTCTGTTAGCATTCCCCCACTTCCACAAGCTGGGTCATAAATAGTCATAACAGGTGGTAAATTATCTTTGATGGGGTCAAATACAATATGTGTCATAAGGTCAATTACTTCTCTTGGGGTAAAGTGTTCTCCTGCTTCCTCGTTGTTATCTTCGTTAAATTTACGAATTAGCTCTTCAAACACATATCCCATACCAAGATTTGTAAGTGGAGGAAGTTTTTTACCATCTGGGTCTTGGGCTTCTTTGTCTGTTAGATTTATATAAGAACTTGTGAATTTTTCAAGAACATCAAGAAGTACATCTTTGTCTGCCATGTGTTTGATTTGAGATTTTAATTTGAATTTTTCGATTATCTCTTGTACATTTTTGCTAAATCCATTTAGGTATTCTGTAAAGTTTGCTTCAAGCATTTGTGATGAGTTTGTCGCTGTATCAAAAAGTTTTTGTAAAGTCCATTTGCTAGTGTTGTAAAAGACATATCCACTGGCATCTTGCAGTCCCATCTCATCAAGTTCTGTAAAACCAGCTTCAACTTGCTGAAATCGTAGCTCTTCAAGCACCGCCTCTTTGGTAGGTTCAAGCAACGCATCAAGCCGTCGCAAAACCACCATAGGAAGAATTACATCCCTGTATTTACCTCTCACATAGACATCTCGTAAACAATCATCGGCTATCGACCATATAAAACTAACTAACTTGTTGTGTGACTCTTGATTCATCTATGTTTTAACCCATCAACGGTTGTCACTCTCATCAACCTCCGTTTTTACCACGGGTTTAACATACCCTTTTTGATGCAACCAACGATAGATGTCGGCTACGATGGGACCTGCGGCACTTCCTCCGTGTCCTCCGTGTTCGATAATAGCTGTGACGATAATTTGAGGGTCATCATAGGGGGCATAGGTGGTAATCCATGCATGAGAGCGTGTGTAGTACTCCATATCCTCTTCGCTTATACGCTTTTTGACATCTTGACCGATGGAGACGACTTGCGAAGTCCCTGTTTTACCTGCTACCAAAAAGGGCATATCGTGGAGTGCTTTGTAGGCTGTACCTTTGGGATGATTGCACACATCGTACATTCCTGCACGTATTTCGGTTAAATGTTTGAGATTGAAATGAAAAGGGATTTCAACTTTTTGCACGATTTGATTATCAACTATGGAGGCAATTTGAGGAGTCACAAGATTGGAAGTCGCCACAAGTGCGGTGTAACGTGCTATCTGCATGGGTGTGGAGAGGACATATCCTTGACCAATCGAAGAGATAACCGTCTCGCCCATATACCACGGCTGTTTGTAGCGTCGCATCTTCCAATTTTTATCAGGCATAATACCGCTATACTCTGTAGGCAAATCAATACCCGTAGCCGTACCAAAACCAAAATCACGCATATTTTTGGCTATAGCATCGATACCTACTTCTAAGCTTTTGTTATAAAAAAAGACATCGCAACTCTCACGAATCGCTTTGCGTAATGAAGTTGCCCCATGCCCCCAACTACTCCAACATCTAAATTTATGATCGGCTTTGCCCAGTTTGATATAACCTCTGCAATGTTCACTTCTATCAAGCAACTGCGGATTAGCGTTGGAAAAGGCTAGTGCCATACCCATCTTAATCGTTGATCCAGGAGGATAGGTGCCATGGATGAATTTGTTGGTAAAGGGGTGGTCAAGATCCTCTTGCAAAGCTTTCCAATCTTTGAAGTTAATACCACCCACAAAAAGATTGGGATTGAAGCTAGGAACCGATACCGCCGCCAACACTTCACCATTTGGTCGCATCACCACAACCGCACCCGAATCCTCTCCAAAGCGGTCATAAATCATTTTTTGAAGAGCTATATCGATATTGGTGATGATATTTTTATTATCTTTGGCATCGACATTTTTGAGCAACTCAATCTCTTTGTTACGGGCATTGACTTTGAAGATTTGATAACCCAACTCTCCTTGAAGAACGCTATTGTAGCTGCGTTCCAATCCGCTTTTACCCACACGTCCAACCACCTCTACGACTGGGTCGGTCGTGTTCTCTTTTTCGTTGGAGCGTCCAATGTAGCCTATAATATGTGAGGCATATTTATTATAGGGATAGTAGCGATTGGTTTCGGCTTCGATAAGGATGTTTTCATTGAGACTTAGGGCAGGATAGTGGCTAATCATGTGGTCGTATTGAATAAAATCAACTACTTTGATAAATTTGTGATTGTAGTGAGAGGATTGTTGCTGATAGACTTTTTTCATTACGCTCTTATTGAGATCAGGGAAATAGCCTACAATGGTATCAATGGCACTATCAAGCTTTTTTTTCTTACCGCTATCCAAATGGGGGGCGATGGAGATTGAAAAACCGATTTTATTGTAAGCCAAAATCTTGCCGTTGCGATCCAAAATCTCCCCTCGTGTGGGTTTGGAGTGAATCTTTTTTTCGATATTTTCTTTGGCTAACTTCTCATAATAGATATTGGATTTGACACTAATATTATAAACTCTATGCAACAATATTCCCCAAAAAATCAAAAAGATAACGATGACTATTTTGTATCTCATAGGGCAAACACCATCAGTAAATCAAAGACAAAATAGGCAAACAGCAACCCATCCAAATCCAAAATAAACTCTTGGAAGATGTAGCTATAGAGCAGTATCATCTCCAAATAGAGTAGATTAAAAATAGCCACGACAATCAAGGCAACGCACAACTTGCAATGGTTAAAAACACTTAATTTTGGAAAAATAAGGGTATAGATGAGTAGCGTTGAAAAGATGGATAAAAACATCGGCATAGAGAAGTTTACATCAATATTGAGCATATAGACAAGCACCATAAAGAGACTCTCACGCTCTCCTTTTTCAATTGAGTCGATCAATACAAAAGCTGCTATACCCAAAAGTGGCGGTGAAAAGGCATAAATGGAGGCAATAATGGGATAAAGCACGATAAAACACCACAACACTAAGCTATTTAAAGCACTTCGTTTGGGGCGATTTTGAGAGATACTCTTCATGATTTATCAATCCTATAGACCAAAGAGATCTCATCGCAAACAGGAAAACGAATGCACTTGATGCAATCAGCCCATATTTTGTGTTCGGGAATGCTCTCTTTGGGAATCTCAACAAATCCCAACTTTTCAAAAAAAGGGCGAATATAAGTAAGTACCAACACCTCTTCAATCCCTAACCCCCTAGCCTCTGCCAAAGCAAACTCCACAATCGATTGACCCACATGGCGTTTGCGGTAGTTTTGAGCTACTATCAAGGAGCGAATCTCGGCTAGTCGTGGAGAATGAATATGCAACGCTCCATAGCCTACAATTGCATCATTCTCAAGGGCAATCACGTAGCTACGGATATTGGTAGCTACCTCATCATCTTCACGTTTCAAAATCGTTCCATCGGCTACTTTGTCGGCTACCAATTTTTGCATAGCACTTATGTCACTTAGGGTGGCTTTGCGTAGTATCATTGCTCTGCAACTCCAAAAATATGGGTAAATATCTCTTGATGAACCCTATCGTGTCCGCTGTTTTTGACATTGGAAAGCACGATGGAATCGGGAAACTCACGCTTGAGCTTGTCACGCTCTTTTTGATTGAGCTTGTCTATTTTGGTAAAGAGTGTGAGATATTTTTGATCAGGGTTTTTGAAACTCTTGATATACTCCTCCACCTCATTGTCGATAAGCGTATCGGGGTGTCTAGCGTCTCGAATATGCACAAAGACTCGAATGGCAATACGCTTTTGGATAAATTCAACCAAACTCTTTTGCCACGTCTGCTTAAGCGTCTTGGAGACCTTTGCGTAGCCAAAGCCAGGTAGATCGACAAAACGCAAGGGAAAATCCTCTTGATTGAGACGATATTTGATGTCAAAAAAGTTGATAAGTTGTGTCTTGCCAGGTGTTGCTGAACTTTTAGCTAAGTTTTTGCGATTGGTTAGCCCATTGATGGTAGAGCTTTTGCCCACATTGGAACGCCCCAAAAAGGCTACTTCGCTACGGCTCTCATCGAGACTCTCATTGAGTGAGGGGGCGGATTTCATAAAGTTGGCTTCAATAATTCGAGGTGTGAGCATCAATTTTCCATTTCAAAAATAAATTTACTAGGACGCTCCAACGAGCTTTTGACGGAGGCCTTGCCCGTCGTGGAGTTAAGCACAATCACTTCGCCAAACAAATCACGTTTGGTAGTAAGGTCGTGTATAATCGCATCGCCTTTGAAGGTGTATTGCGTGAGTTGAACGATATACTCTACGCTTTTGGCACTCCCTTTGTAGTGAGAACCTTGGCGAAAAATCTCAAATCGCACATTGCCCGAAGCATCGTATTTTTTCGTCTCTTGATCGTCATTGAAATAGACAATAAGCAAATCGCAAAAGAGGATATCTTGCTCTTTGGTTACTTTAACATTATCAACAAAAAAGATTTGCGAGGAGTTGTCATCTGCATAAAATTTATCCGACGTTATCTCTACTTTTGCACCGTAAAGTATCGGTGTAAAAAGCAGTAAAATGATTGTAAAATATCTCAAAATATCTACCTAAGAGTTTTTAATTATTATTATACCATTTGCAACCATAGAGCTACTTTTTTTCTAAAGAGAGTACAGAGTCAATACGCTTGGCATCAATGTAGTTTTGATTGCCATAATAGACCATACTCTCTCCCAAAAAACTATCCCCTTGACGCAACGCCTTGAAGTGCTTGGTGATGGTTAATGTATCGTTTTTGCTGTTGTAGAGGGCATGGCTGGTGTGATAGCTAAAGCCTCCTGTACGTTTAAACTCTACATCGTGATAGAAATCTATCGCATCGCCTTTTTGCAAAGCCTCTTTGGCCTCCAAAATATCTTGGAAACGGTTGATGAAGCGAATAGTGTGCAACACAAAAGTATCTCTTGTTTTATAAATTGTATCGGCCGTTGTCGTGCTTTTTTGCTCTTTGGTATCGACTTCTATGATTTTTGCATCGTTAAACTCTATCTCTTTGATACTTTTGGTTGTTTTTTTATCATCCATGGGTCTATTGTGCAACTTCACAATCGAAACAACCGTTACAAAAAGAATGGTTACAATAATGGCTAAATTTCTGTATTGCGTACTCATTACTTCCAAATCTTCAAAAACTTCTCTTCCAATCCCTCTTTTGTGATGAGATACTCTATCATCTCTCGAATCGCACCTTCGCCACCCTTTTGCGTCAAAACCACATCGGCAATAGTCTCAAGGTATCGACTAGCATCTTTGGGAACAAAAGCTATTTTGGAGGCTTTAAGCATTCGATAGTCGTTAAGGTCATCACCGATAGAGGCTACACTATCAAGCCCGATACCCAAATGAGCGGTAATCTTTTCAAGCAATGCCAATTTATCTTTCACCCCTTGATAACAGTGTTGAATAGTGAGTTCTTTGGCTCTTCGAGCGACCATATCGGAGCTTCGTCCTGTAATGATAGCCACCTCTTTGCCTAGTTGCATCCAACTTTTGATTGCCAAACCATCTTTGACATTAAAATACTTAATCTCATCGCCGTTTTGGGTATAGCCAATTTGCCCATTGGTCATCGTGCCATCGACATCCAAAACAATCAATTGGATGCTCATATTACCCCTTTGGTGCTGGGAATACCCAATCGTTCGTTAATCGTAATCGCACGTCTTAACGCCACTGCCAAAGCTTTAAAAGCAGCTTCGATAATATGGTGACGATTTTTGCCTCGATTGAAAATAAGATGCGTTGTGATAGAGGCATTAAAACAAAAAGCTCTAAAAAACTCCTCGACAAGTTCGCTATCAAAGTTGCCTACTTTCCCCTCAATAGGGAGTTCAAAGACCAAAAAAGGGCGATTGGAAATATCCAAATCACAACTTACCGATGCCTCATCCATCACCACCGTAGCGTTGCCGTAGCGTTCGATATTTTGGATAGGATAGAGAGCACGATTGAGGGCTTGACCTAGTGTAATGCCAATATCTTCAACGGAATGATGATCATCAATATGCGTATCGCCGTTGCAACTAATCTCCATATCAATCCCAGAGTGCTTGGAGAGGGCTTGAAGCATATGATCCAAAAAACCCACTCCGCTGTTAATGTTTGAAGTGCCACTACCGTAGAGATTGATACTTACTTCAATGTGCGTCTCTTTAGTCTCTCTTACAATTTTCACCAATATCTCCTCGTACTACAATAGCTCCATGAAGCGATTTTGTGCGTATAAAATCTTTTGCTTCCATTTCCGATTTGAAACCTCTAATCCAAACACGATAGTAGGTCATATTATCAACCTTGGCTATCTCAATGGTAGTCGTGTAGCCTTCGCCAACGTGTTGGTATTTGCTTCGGTGGCTTCTAGCGATATTAATATCCATAAATGACCCTACTTGAACGGCAAAATCGGTTAAGAGTACTTTTTGTTTATAAATAGGGAGTTGCTTCTTCACAAGTGTCTCAATTTTACCCGCAAAGCCCAAAACCTCTATCTTGACGGGTGTAATGCCTTTGCTATCAAGTCCCAACTTCTTCCCTGCTTTGAAGCTCAAATCAATAATTCTTCCGCTCACAAAAGGACCTCGGTCGTTGATTCTCACCACCGTACTCTTGCCTGTATCCGTGCATGAGACTTTGACCATAGTATTCATAGGCCATGTTTTGTGAGCAGCTGTCATGGAGTACATATCGTAAGTTTCGCAGTTGCTGGTTTGTTTGCCGTGAAAATCTGGCCCATACCAACTCGCCACCCCTTTCATGGTATCACCAATGGAGACGTAGGTAGGGTAGTATCTTTTGCCATGAACAGTATAGGGTTTCATGGTGGGGTGATTGGGTGAGATGGTACAGTTGTTGCCGTAGCAGTTTTTTTGAGTACATCCTGTACCCATGATGATGTAGAGTGAAAATATTACAAAGAGTGCAATAGATTGGGTAAATTTCAACGGTAATCCTTTGTAGGTCTTTATCTTTGTTACGCAATTATCACAACTTTTATCTTTATATTGGCTTGTTAATATTTGGTTAATGGGTTAATCATAAGTAGCCTTAAACCAACGGATAAGTATAATGTTATTGATTTTAAAAACGGAAAAGAATATGAAAAAGATACTAGTAACCAACGACGATGGATTTGAATCCAAAGGCCTAGCAGCACTCGTAGAGGCTCTCAAACCCTTTGGTCACGTAACCGTCGTAGCCCCTACTATGGAAAAATCAGCATGCGGACACTCTTTGACACTCACAAGACCGCTACGGTTTGTTGAACTCGATGATGATTTTTTCAAACTTGATGACGGTACACCTACCGATTGTGTCTTTTTGGCACTCAATAAACTCTTTAGGGAAGATTGCAAACCCGATCTTATTGTCTCTGGCATTAACAAAGGTGCCAATTTGGGTGAGGATATTACCTATTCAGGTACGGCTTCGGCTGCTATGGAGGGGGTATTACAAGGAGTACCTTCGATTGCTATTTCACAAGTATGCAACGAGCATTGCAACAGTGTCGATGAGGATGGATACGCTTTGGCACAAGAGACAATCGCAACCGTTGTGCAAAAGATTTTTAATGGCACTTTTCCCTTGCCTCCTCGTAAATTTCTCAATATCAACATCCCTCCTATCAAACCTCATGAGTCAAAAGGCATCAAAATCACCCGTGCGGGTAGCCGTTTTTATGGTAATGATGCGCAGATTCATCGCAATCCACGAGGAGTGGAGTACTACTGGATTGGTTTGCCACATTTGGATTGGCACGAAAACGATAGCCACCACATGAGTGACTTTGAGGCAATTTTCCAAAACTATGTCTCCATTACTCCTGTTCACCTTGATATGACAAGTTACGACGATATTAGCTCCCTTGAGGAGTGGCTAAAGTAGTGCGATTTGAGCGATGTATTAGCCTCTTTGGGCAAGAGAAGTTTGAAGATTTTAAAAAGGTATCCATTTTGATTTTGGGCGTAGGGGGAGTAGGAAGCTATGCTCTTGATTGTCTCTACCGCACGGGATTTAGTGATATTACCATTGTCGATTACGATACCTTTGATGAGAGCAACCAAAATCGCCAAATTGGCTCAGAGGCATTGGGAGAACTCAAAACCTCGCATCTTGCAACACTCTATCAAGGCATCAAAGCTATCAACCAAAAGATGGATTTGGAGTGGGTAGAGGGTTTTGATTTTGAGCCTTACGATTTTGTACTTGATTGTGCCGATACAACGCCCGTCAAAATAGCCATTGCCAAAAAGTGCTACAAAAAACTCATTATGTCGGTGGGTAGTGCCAAACGCTACGATGCTTCCAAAATCGAAGTAGCCTCGATCTGGAAAACCCACGGCGATGCCTTAGCACGAAAAATCCGAAACCAACTCAAAAAAGATAAATTCAACCGCAACTTCACCGTAGTATTTTCAAGCGAAGAGGATAGATGCCCATCCAAAGGAAGCTTTGTGGGTGTAACGGGCAGTTTTGGTTTGCGTATCTGTAGCGAGGTGGTCAAGAGGGTAATCTTGACACCTCAAAGATGATTTAGAGGGATTGACCAAAAATCTCTTCAAAAATAGTATTTTTAAACATCAATTGACCATCAATGCCGTTGTCTATCTCATCTACAGCACTGCTTCCAATCACTCCCAAATGATACTCATTATTTAAAAAAAACTGATACCCATCAATGTCGTGGGTTGGGTCATCAAAAAGTGCCATAGGTACCATCCCAAAGAGTCCGCTTTCATGAAGTCTCTCTTTGGCTTGTGTAAGCTGAGTAAAGACCTCTAAAGCTACCCCTTCCCATCCCTTCTCGTCTATCTCGTTGGAATCAATCACACCATCGCTATTGGTATCACTCCATGAAGCCGTTGCTACGCTCACAAAAGGCAACAATACAGGTTTGCCGTATCGATTGTGTAAAAATTGAGTAAAGTTTATCACACGCTCCCCAAAAGTATCAATGCTCAAATCCTCTTCACTATAGACAATGATACCGTTTTTATCGTTGGGGTCATGGCTAAATTGTGCGATATTTTGTCCAAAGGAGATAAAATCAAGTCGGCTAAGGAGCAAATCATAGACGATTGAAGGACGCTCCCACTCATTTTTGTCACCCAATCCGCAATGAGCGTATCCGCAACTCTCATGGTTCTCGTAAGATTTTCGGCTTCCCTTATCCATCATCGAAAGCGAAAAGAGTGCTTGAGGATTTTTGGCTTTGATAATATCAATAGCATTAGCCAAAAGCAAAGCAAACTCCTCTTGGGTTGCGGTGCTAAAAGTGACACTGTTTTTATTAAATTCAGGCTCCATCACGATAAGTGTCTTGCCTTTAAGTTCACTCAAAAAGAGTGCCAAACGGGTTGCATCTTGAAGATACTCTTGTGCCTCAATAGCACTGGGCATACCCTCGATAAGCCCATCGCCAAAATACCAATAGCTAAAAATCGGCACATACCCTGCATTCATCGCCTCTTGTATTTTGCTTCTATCAAACCAACTAATTTGCCACCCTTTGGTAATCCAATAGACAACAAATTTTGAGTTTTTGAGTTTGCTTTGAATATAGCTAAATTGCAAAGGATCAAAGTTGCGAATCTTTTGATAATAACTATTATTGACAAGTTTATCATCCATCATCAAATCAATCGAACTTAACCAAATATTCTCACCTCCATAAGCCGAAAGGAATTTAAAGCTATATGAACCACCAAAGCCAATGTTGAACCCATCAAAAAGTCTATCAACTTTGACAATCAAATCCAATGTTTTTGTTTGAACCTCTTGCCCTTTGGTGATAGTAGCACTAAGCGTTACGGCTTGATCGCCCTCAAGGGCGGTAGGTTGGTAAACTGTGCCGTTGGTATCAATATAGTTAGGATTGCTTGAACTCCAAACAATGGTTGTCCCGTGTTCGCCTTTGGTAACCAAAGAGAGGTTTTTGGTGATAGCATTTTCTTGCATATTGTGGTTTTTAATCGCTTCAAAGGTTAGTGCATCGCTATCAAGCAGGAGACTTTGGACATTGCTTACCTCTTCTTCTTTAGGGCTTCGTTTGGAGCAGTATCCAAAAGTAATGGATTGGCTAGGTTCGACAATCTCATTGTAGTCCAAACCGCTTAAGTGGAGCGTATAGTTGCTATCTTGCATATAGTTTACACTCCACAAATCTAAAACTTCTCCTTGGGCAACCAAATCAATACTCCACTTTATCCGCTTATCCGAACCGTTGTAGAGCGTAACATCTTGACACAAACCACTGCCCCAATCGGAACTAATCGTTTGGGTTATATTCAAAAGCGACGAATCATTAGAGATAGGTCTTTGGACGCAATACCCAAAAGAGGTCGATGCACCCGCTTTCAAAAGCATATTATCATTTTTGCCTTGATAGAGAACGTTTTGAGCGTTTTGCACATGGACAGCATCCCATACCGTGAAAACGCTACCTTCGATACTTAAATTTACTTCCCATTGAATGGTTTTGGCCGAAAGATTGGTGACATTAACAGATTGACAATAACCACTCTTCCAATCATCTATAGTGGTTGATGATAGAGATATATTCCCTCCATAACTACTAGCCGATAACACCACGAGACTCATAAACATATTTTTTAACATAACAGCAACCTTACAAAAAATAGAGTTTGGAGGGCTTTTAAAATACTCCACCAAAATAAGTATATAAAAATTCATATAAATAGTTGATAAATAAGATAAGTTATATTTAAATTACAGTGATTTTAAAAAAACTTTTTATTAGGTTCGGCTTTAGCCGAACATTTGGAGACCATTGAATGTTTCAAACTTTAGCCAAAGCCGAGGCTACGCTTTCAAAGTTGTTAGTTTGTAAGCAATTTAAAACGATACTATAGGACTGCCCTCATCGAGAGGAAAGGTATCGCCACTGTAGCGGATAAACTTCTCAATGCGTCGAATACCGTCACGAATAAGCGAAATATCACTCGCAAAAGAGAATCTAAAATATCCCTCCGCCCCAAAACCAATCCCAGGTACGACGGCTACGCCCACTTTTTCAAGCAAATCTTTGGCAAAACGCATTGAATCGTTGGTAATGTCTTTGATGTTAACAAAGAGATAAAAAGCTCCTTGAGGGGCGATAACGCTTACTCCAGGGATTTGATTGAAGAGTTCCACTGCTTCAACGGCTCTTGCCTCAAAGGCTCGTCGCATACTCTCAATCTCTCTATCAACTTCACCGTTGAGTGCGGGAATAGCGGCGTATTGGGTGATGGAGTTGATATTGGAGGTGCTTTGACCTTGCAAATCTCGTATGGCGGATATTAGCTCTTGATTGGGAGAGGCTAGGTATCCAAAACGCCATCCCGTCATCGCAACGGCAAAATGGTTAATAATCCAAAGGGGTGTGATGTTATTTGAATGTTTTTTTAGAAAGTAGTAGGTGTTTTGGGGATTGGGGTGTAGAATTGTGCTTTTGGGTGCATTTTTAGTATCTTTTGGATATAATAACTACTATTTTTCTAAAACCCAAAGAGGGTCAAATCCACAAAAGGAATTTTCATGGATATTCTATCAAATGCCCAAAACATTGATAATATTTTAATCGAAGATAGCATCAAATCAAGTTATCTTGATTACTCCATGAGCGTCATTATCGGACGGGCGTTGCCTGATGCACGTGATGGGCTTAAGCCTGTACACCGTAGAATCTTATACGCTATGAGTGAGCTTAATCTCTCCTATCGCAGTGCTTACAAAAAGTCGGCTCGTATCGTGGGGGATGTTATCGGTAAGTATCATCCTCACGGTGATAATGCCGTTTATGATGCACTTGTAAGAATGGCACAAGATTTCTCTATGCGAATGCCTCTTATTGATGGGCAAGGTAACTTTGGTTCAGTCGATGGTGACAATGCGGCGGCTATGCGATACACCGAAGCACGTATGGCGAAGCTCACCGATGAATTGCTGCTTGATATTGACAAAGATACCGTTGATTTTGTCCCAAACTACGATGGGAGCGTCAAAGAACCCGATGTTTTGCCCTCACGTGTCCCCAATTTGCTTATCAATGGAAGTTCGGGTATTGCCGTAGGTATGGCTACTAATATCCCACCCCATCGACTTGATGAGATTATTCAAGCCCATCTTCATAGACTCCACAATCCTCAATGTCCTATTGAAGATATTTTGGAGATTATCAAAGGTCCCGATTTTCCTACGGGGGGAATTATTTTTGGTAAAAAAGGGATTATGGATGCCTATACGACGGGAAGAGGACGTATCAAAGTACGAGCCAAAACCCATATTGAACAAAAGGGCAATAGGGATGTCATTGTCATTGATGAGCTTCCCTACCAAGTCAATAAAGCACGATTGATTGAAAACATTGCTATTTTGGTGCGTGAAAAACAGCTTGAAGGAATTTCGGAAGTACGAGATGAGTCCGATAGAGACGGGATGCGTGTGGTGATAGAACTCAAACGTGACGCTATGAGCGATATAGTCCTCAATCATCTCTTTAAATCAACCCAAATGCAAGTCACGTTTGGGATTATTATGTTGGCTATTGTCAATAAAGAACCCAAAATCTTTAATATCCTAGAGCTTATCGATCTCTTTTTGAGACACCGCAAAACCGTTGTGATTCGTCGTACCCTTTTTGACCTCGAAAAGGCACGAGGAAGAGCGCATATTGTTGAGGGATTGCTAAAAGCTGTTGAGCATATCGACGAAGTCATTCGCATTATTCGTCAATCGGCGGATACTCCAACGGCTAGAGATGCTTTGATAGAGCGTTTTGAGCTAAGCCTCATACAAGCCAAAGAGATTTTGGAGATGCGTCTTAGAAGGCTTACGGGATTGGAGATTGAGGCTCTTGAAAATGAGCTTAAAGAGCTACAAGAAAAAATTTCCTATCTTGAATCCATCCTCAAAAGTGAAGAGGTACTAGGGGGTATCATTGCGGATGAACTCAAACTGGTGCAAGATACCTATACTGCTCCACGACTCACCCAAATAGAAGAGGATTATGATGATATAGATATAGAGGATCTTATCGTTAATGAACCGATGGTTGTCACCATTACCCATAGAGGCTATATCAAGCGTGTACCTGTCAAATCCTATGAAAAACAACGCCGTGGAGGCAAGGGCAAAACCGCACTCACTACCTACGAAGATGATTTTATTGAGCGTTTCTTTATCTCCAATACACACGATACGCTTATGTTTATCACCAATCTAGGGCAAGTCTATTGGCTCAAAGTCTATAAAATTCCAGAAGGGAGTCGTACTGCCAAAGGTAAAGCGGTCGTCAATCTTATCCAACTTCAAGAGGATGAGAAGATTATGGCTATTATCCCCACTACCGATTTTGCCGATAGTAAAGGGCTTGTGATGTTTACACGCAAGGGGATTGTTAAGCGAACCAATTTGAGCGAATACTCCAATATCCGAAACGTCGGAGTACGTGCTATCAATCTTGATGAAGATGATGAAGTGGTGGAGGCCAAAATTATCACTCCTCAAACCCAATGGCTCTTTGTTGTGACCAAAAAGGGATTGTGTATCCGATTTAAAGTCGAAGATGCCAGAGAGATTGGACGTGTGGCTCGTGGTGTTACGGCGATTAAATTCAAGCTTGATGAGGATTTTGTCACAGGAGCTATTAGTATCAACAATGAAGAGGATGAGATACTCATCGTAAGCGAAAAAGGGCTAGGTAAACGCACCAAGGTGAGCGAATACCGTGAGCAAAGTCGTGCGGGTAAAGGGGTAATTGCTATGAAGCTCACCCCCAAAACAGGCGATGTGGTGGGTGTCGTATTTGTCGAGGAGGATCAAGACCTTATGATACTTACAAGTATCGGCAAAATGATACGCGTCGATATGCAAACCATTCGTCAAGCAGGACGTAACACCTCAGGTGTCAAGGTCGTCACCACCGAAAAAGAGGACAAGGTTGTCTCTATCGCCAAATGCCCCAAAGAGGAAGAGATTGAACCCGAAGAGGAAGTAAATCTCTTGAATATCTAAAACAAACGCTTATTGACTTTGTACTATTACGGGTCAATAAGCGTTATATTTTTGTAAAATATATCAATATATCTTGATATATTAAATATTATTATGGTATTGTTCGCAAGACAATAGAGGGGGTAGTAGATGGTAGTAGCAAGTTTGATTTTTTTAGCGACTCTTTTTTTGGTTATCTATCAGCCAAAAGGTTTGCAAATAGGTACAAGTGCGATTATAGGGGCGTTTACTGCTTTGGTGGTTGGAGTTGTCAGTTTGGAAGATGTAAAAACCGTAACACACATCGTTTGGGATGCGACGTTGGCATTTGTTGGGATAATAATTTTATCAATGGTACTCGATGAGATAGGTTTTTTTGAGTGGTGTGCTATAAAGATGGCGAAATTAAGTAGGGGTAATGGACATTTGATGTTTGTCTATGCTTTGCTTTTGGGGGCATTTGTTTCGGCTCTTTTTGCCAACGATGGAGCAGCCTTGATTTTGACACCGATTTTATTAGCCAAAATGAGGATTTTGCAACTCAATGCCAAAACCATCATCGCTTTTTTACTTGCGGGAGGATTTATAAGCGACAGTGCCTCTTTGCCGTTTGTGTTTTCAAATCTTACCAATATCGTCACAGCAAACTATTTTAACATAGGTTTTGGAGAGTATCTAAGTGCTATGTGGTTGCCATTTGTTGTGAGTGTAGCGGTTTCGATTGCTCTTTTGTGGGCAATCTTACGAAAAGATATACCCTCACGCATAGATGTGGAGCTACTCAAAAATCCAGATGATGTACTCAAAAGCAAACCGCTTTTTTATATGAGTTGGCTTTTTTTGGCGATGCTCATAGTGGCGTATTTTGTAGGCGATAGTTACGATTTGCCTGTTTCGCTTTTTGCTCTTGGTGGAGGAGTTGTTTTTTTGCTTCTTGCTACCCTAGTCAAAAGTGTTGAACCCATTCATATTATCCGCAATGCTCCTTGGCAAGTAGTATGGTTTAGTATCGGACTTTATATCGTAGTCTATGGACTCAAAAATGCAGGACTAACCGATTATCTCCATATCGTTTTGCAAAACTTAGCGACACAAAGCGATACGATAGCTATTGTGGGAACGGGGTTTATCAGTGCATTTTTGAGTGCTATTATGAACAATATGCCAACCGTTATGATAATGGATATAGCACTTCAAGATATACCCAATCAAACACTTGCCTATGCGAACATTATCGGTTGCAACCTAGGACCCAAAATGACACCCTTTGGAAGTCTTGCTACGCTATTATGGCTTCATGTATTGGCACAAAAAGGGGTAAAAATCGGCTTTTGGCAATACAGTAAGTTTGGTTTGATGGTCACACCGCCGATTCTTTTGGTTGTGTTGTTGTCATTGACATTTTAAAAAAGGAGAAAAAATAGATGAAAAAAGTATTGGTTTTATGTACAGGAAACAGTTGTCGAAGCATCATTGCAGAAGCTCTTATCAATGCTAAGCTCGATGGAGTAGAAGCTAGAAGCAGTGGAGTAAGAGCCAGTGGAAAAGTCAATCCAAATGCTCAAAAATTATTGGAAGAAAAAGGAATTTGGAGAGAGGAGTATCATAGCAAAACGCTTGAAACGGTGATAGATGAGGCGTTTGATTTGGTAGTAACGGTGTGTGACCATGCCAATGAAACCTGCCCCATGTTTCCACGCCCAACGCCCAAAATCCATGTAGGCTTTGAAGACCCCGATGGTAAAGGCTATGAGGCATTTGAAACGACTTACAAAGAGATAGTGGAGGTTTTGCTTCCAAAAATCAAAGAGTTTTTCCTCTAGGGGGAGCTAGAGTGAAGTAAATACGCTATCGCTAAAGTACTCCAGTGTCTTTTGGTGGCGGTAAATAAACATATTTTTCATATCGTAGCGTACAAACCACGCTATAGGATTGGAAAGCGGTGCTAAAGGTGGCTCAAAAGTGACTCTATCAATCAACTTTGTGCGACTATCTTCAATCGAAATAAAGTGGTGTTCATGCACAAAACTCTTGAAAGGCGAACGCAACGAGCGGTCGATAATGAGTTGGGGTGTCACCTTTTCAAATACAAACCCCCACACACAAAAGCTATCAAACCTTTTTTGATTTTTAACACCCCTTGAACGCCCTCTTAGATGGGTTTGTCGAGCTTGATAACCTCGACTTTGATATTGGGCGGTGTAATGAGCGGTAGATTATAGGGATTGGCATGAAAGGCATACAACCCCTCAAAGGTGCAATCGATAATCGTTTCAAGCTCTAATGTATAGGGCATTTAGCATACCTTTACCATTTTGTTGCGCATATAGGCTATTTGCTTTTGGAGCGGAAGGTGTTTGGGGCAGTGGTCTTGACACCCCATAAATGACATACATCCAAAGATACCCTCATCATCTCCAATCAACTCATAAAACTCCTCATCGCTTCGACTATCGTGAGGGTCAAGCGAAAATCGTGCCACACGGTTGAGTCCTACTGCACCTACAAAATTGGGACGCATCACTTTGGTAGCGCAACTAGCCAAACAGATACCGCACTCAATGCAACGATCGAGTTCAAATATCTCATCGCTAAGTTCGGGGTCGATGGGTTTTTCGATGGTGGAAATATCTTGGGGGCTGTTATTGACTATCCATCCCTCTACCCGTTTGGTCATTGCATTCATAAAGGTTCCCGTATCAACTGAAAGATCTTTAATGTGTTGAAAAGTAGGCAGAGGCAAAAGGGTAATCTTACCCTCGCTAAACTCACTCGTAAGCGTCCTACAAGCCAAACGGGGTTTGCCATTGACGACCATAGCACAACTGCCGCAAATACCCGCACGGCAGACAAAATCAAAACTTACATCGTGATCCATAGAGGTATAAATTTGTGTCAAGGCGATATAAAGTGTCATCCCTGGGCGTTCGATAATGGGGTAATCTTGAAAATGCGGGATGGAGTCTTCATCGTTGGGGTTGTGGCGAAAGATAGTTAGTACAATCTCTCTTCCTCCATCTTCATAAACTCTATGCATACTCTGCTCCTATACGTTGATTTTTCTTTTTGTAATCAAGGGGCAACTCAAAAGGCATCAATTGCTCTTGCAGTTCAAATCTATCCATGTCGGGATGGGTTGCTTTGAACGCCTCTATCTCTTGGGTTCTCTCCATGCTTTGGGGATGTTCGATAATCGAATCTTTACGACCGTATCCCCTAAAGGCAGGGGGTAGCTCCATCTTGGCAATATCAAGCTCTTCGTAACTAATCGTTGGTGTAGTAGCCTCTGGGGCTTCCCAGCGAGTAATAGTACGTTTGAGCCAATTGAGATCATCACGTTTGATATAATCCTCTCGATAATGCGCTCCACGACTCTCTCTTCGCTCCAATGCTCCTTTAGCAACACACAAAGCGATTTTGAGCATCTTGGGGACACGGTAGGCTTCGTTGAGTTCGGGATTGTTGCCACGGATTTTGGATTTGACATTGATCTGCTTGGTCATGATGAGTAGCTCCTCAAGACGCTTCACGGCTCTTTGGAGTCCCTCTTCGTTTCTAAATATCCCCACCTCCTCTTGCATGATGCTACGCATCTCATCTTTAATATCAAAGATATTCTCTTTGCCGTTGTAGGCTAGTATCTCATTGAGATAATCGGATTGTTTTTGCATAAATTTTGATATGACACTGGTATTGGCGTTGAGGTTTCTCTCTTTGCAATAGGTAGCAAAATGCTCACCCACTATCATGCCCGATACCACCGCTTCGCTCACCGAGTTGCCCCCTAGGCGGTTAAATCCATGCAAATCCCAACACGCCGCTTCTCCTGCCGCAAAGAGTCCATCAAGCGTGGTACTCTCTCCTGTAGGCTTGGTACGAACTCCTCCCATGGAGTAGTGTTGCATGGGCAATACAGGCATCCACCCCTTTGACCCCTCATCGGCGGGATCGATACCGTTGAAAGTTTTGGCAATATCTTGCACGTCACGCAGGTTTTTTTCGATATGTTTGCGTCCCAAAATCGAAATATCAAGCCATAGATGCTCACCGTAAGGAGAGGGTACGCCCTTACCTGCACGAATATGTTGTATCATACGACGGCTGACGACATCACGCGAGGCGAGTTCTTTTTTTTCGGGTTCGTAATCGGGCATGAAGCGATAGCCATCTTTGTCTCTTAATACTCCACCATCGCCCCTACACCCCTCTGTGAGCAAAATAGCCGAGGGAACAATAGGGGTAGGATGAAACTGCACCGCTTCCATATTGCCCAGTGTTGCAATGCCTGTCTCAAGGGCAATAGCCGTACCAATACCTTTGCAAATAATGGCGTTTGTGGATTGTTTGTAGATACGTCCGTATCCGCCTGTGGCTATCATCGTCCCTTTGGCAACGTAAGCGATAAGCTCTCCATTAACCAAATCCCGTGCAATCACCCCAATAGCCTTTTTTTCGTCGTGGATAATAGATATCGCCTCTTTGCGGTCGTGGATAATGACATTGCGTCTAAGTGCCTCATTGGCTACGGCATAGAGCATAGTGTGACCCGTAGCATCGGAGGTGTAGCAGGTTCGCCACTTTTTGGTGCCTCCAAAGTCACGGGCATTGATAAGTCCATGGGCATCTTGGCTCTCTTGAATAATCTCTTTTTGCCCATTCATAATGACGGTACGTTCCCCCGCACTGATACGACTCCATGGCACTCCCCAATTGGCAAGTTCTCGTATCGCTTTGGGTGCAGTTGCTACAAACATACGAGCCACCTCTTGATCACACCCCCAATCGCTTCCTTTTACGGTATCGGCAAAGTGGACATCTTCATTGTCTCCCTCTCCCATGACGCTATTAGCAAGAGCGGCTTGCATACCCCCTTGAGCGGCAACCGAATGAGAGCGTTTGACGGGAACCATGCTTATAACAATGGTATCTAATCCCTTCTCTTTGGTCGCAATAGCACTACGCAATCCCGCCAATCCTCCACCCACAATCAGGGCATCACTGTATATAATTTTCATCTATTAGCCTCCACTGTGTAACGTTTGCCATACTCTCCACGATGTTCGTATCCAATCTTCATATAAGCACCCAACGAAACAAGCCCTATTCCTAGATAAAAAATCGTTGCCGCTTTAATCATCCATTTGGATTTTTGACGCTCACCCCATCCCCATTTGATAATCAGGCGGTAGAGTCCCACACTCGCATGAAGTACTACCGAAACGAGCAACAAAAGATACATAGGCCACATCGTATCGGAATAGATTCTATCTGCTGAAGCAAAAGGACCAATTTTATCGGGTTGGGTCATCATGGTGTAGAGATGGATCGAGCCCAAAAAAAACATCATAAAGCCCGTCGTAATCTGAATAAACCATAAAGAGGTATCTTCGTGTTGTATCATTTGGGAATGGAGGCGATAAGCACTGTACTCTCGATAGGATGAGGGAAATTTACGCATGGCTAGAAGCGCATGAAGAATAAAGACAACAAAGACTCCAAAAGCCAAAAAGGCGATAAACAAAGGCTCACCCCCTTTAAATACAAAATCAAGCTCAAAAGCTTTGGTAAGGGCATACATCGCATCTTTGCCCAATAAAATAGAGGATTCAAAGAGGAGATGAAACATAATAAAAAGCACCAATACCGCACCTGTGGCACTTTGTAAAAAATCAAGACGAGCGGGTATTTTGCTCTTTTTTTTGCGGTTGTCTTTTTGGGTAAGCAGTTCAATGAGATGGTTTTTTTGCAAGGTGATTCCTAGTAGTAGTCTAAAAACGGCACAATTTTAGCATAAATACTCTAAAGCGATAGGGTTTGGTTATAAAAATGATTAAGATAGCATAACTTCAAACTCATCTTAACCCCTTTGATAGTATAATTTTTCAAATTTTTTTTATCAAGGGTATAGATAAAATGTTAGCAAAACGTATGCACACACTCTCTCCATCATTAACATTGGAGATTTCAGATTTGGCTAGAAAACTCAAAGAAGAGGGTAAAAACATTATCAGTTTCTCCGCAGGTGAACCCGATTTTGATACACCCCAACGCATCAAAGATGAAGCAAAATTGGCACTTGATAGGGGAATGACTAAATACACCGCAGTAGGCGGTATTCCCAAACTACTGGAGGCTATTAGTGAAAAACTAGAGCGCGAAAACGGTATTGTTTACGCTCCGAATGATATTATCGTGAGCAACGGTGCGAAACACTCCTTGTTTAATCTTTTTCAAGTATTGATTGATGAGGGCGATGAGGTGATTATCCCAGCTCCCTATTGGGTAACCTATCCCGAACTCGTTACCTTTTGCGGGGGCACGCCTGTCTTTATCGAAACCAACGACATTGCCAAGTTTAAAATCACCCCCGAACAACTCTACTCAGCCATTACGCCCAAAACCAAAATGCTTATTTTGACCTCTCCTTCCAATCCTACAGGAAGCGTCTATTCCAAAGAGGAGCTTGAGGATTTGGCTCGTGTCCTTAAAGATACCAATATCTTTGTAGCCTCCGATGAGATGTATGAAAAGCTCATCTATGAGACCAAATTTACCTCTACAGCAAGCATTAGCCGTGATATGTATCTTCGCACCGTTACTATCAGGTTGGGTTAGAATTGCTGGACACAAAGGGCTAGATTCCCTAAACTAAAACAATTTCGCTATAATATCATCAAAAACTAGGATGTACATTTGAATTTTGAAACCTATCCCTTTGAAAAACTCAATCATCTTTTGAAAAATATTTCGCCCAATGACAAGTATGCACCTTTGAGCTTGACGATTGGGGAGCCGCAGTTTAATACTCCCTATTTTATACTCGAAGAGTTCAAAAACAAAGCCACCATGCTCAATAAATACCCCAAAAGTAGCGGTGAAGAGGAGCTAATAAGCAGTATGCTAGAGTACGTCAAAAAACGATTTGATATACCCCTAAGGGCTACGCAAATCCTCTCTACCTTTGGGACTCGTGAAGTGCTTTTTAACTTTCCGCAATATCTTTTGCATGAGAATGAACACCCTATTATAGCCTATCCCAACCCTTTTTATCAGATATACGAAGGAGCAGCCAAGGCGGTTAATGCGCGTGTGATTCATTTGGATCTCACCCCTGCAAACGACTTCAAACCCGATGTAAACCATGAGGAGTTGTGGAATTGTGATTTGGTTATTCTCAATTTCCCCAACAACCCAACCGCCTCAATGCTTACGATGGAGGAGCTTAAAAAGTGGGTCAAACTCGCCCTCAAACACGATTTTGTACTGCTTAATGATGAGTGCTATATCGATCTCTACACCGACAAGCCGATTCCCTCGCTCCTCAATGCCTCTATGGAGGTTGGCAATGTCAATTTCAAAAATATTCTCGTTGTCAATTCCATCTCCAAACGCTCTTCAGCCCCTGGGTTGCGTAGCGGATTTATAGCGGGAGATGAAGAGATACTCAAAGGCTATGGGCAATACCGTACCTATGTGGGGTGTGCTTCGCCCCTGCCACTTCAATACGCTGCAGCTACAGCATGGAGCGATGATATTCATGTCGATGGCTTTAGAGATAATTACCGCAAAAACTTTCAAATCGCTCAAGAGATATTGGGCATAGAGATGCCTACTTCAACCTTTTACGTTTGGCTAGAGGTAAGCGATGAGCTACGCTTCACTCAAGAACTCTATGAAGGCTACAACATCAAAGTCCTACCAGGGAGCTTTTTGGGACGCAACGGGATAGGCAAGGGCTACGTTCGACTCGCTCTTGTCTATGAGGAGTCGCTTATGCGTGAAGCGTTGCAACGCATCAAAAAATATATCGATCGCAAGGAAAACAGATGAATTTTGAAAATGAAATAGATATCGAAGCCCTCAAAACCAATAGAGAGTTTTTAGCCAATTTGGAGCTTCTCGAAGAGGAGATGAAAAGCACACAGAGTATCAAAAAGGGATACCAACTGCTTGATTCGCTACTTCTTATTGATGGCGATGAGGAGAGGATTAGCGATATTTTCAACTTTGTTCTTAACCTTGCCTTTGATAGAATTTCGCAACATCTCGTCGCCCATACGACGCTTAGTATGCGTAACGAAGAGGATATTGCCACGGCTCGTGCGATTTATGACCACGCCGTTTCGCTCTACGATGAACGCTCTTTTAAGAGTGCCAAAGAGCTTTTTTTGGTACTCTATCATCTCGTGGATTACTACAGACTCCAAGAGGCTATGATGATTTATGCCGTTCATGCGATGAAAGAGGTTACATTTGATGAGTTTTCCGCCCAAATTCTTGATACGCAAAAGTACGATATCAATATCGAACTTGCCTATTTTTTCATGAATTTCAAAATCGAACCCAAGGACTTTTTGAGCGAAAACAAAAAATATGTTGAAGAGGCAAAAAAAGAGTTGCAAGTGCTTCAAAAGAGATAGGCAGTGGAGAGTTACAGATGAAAAGAGTCCATTTTATTGGCATTGGGGGCATTGGGCTTTCGGCTTTGGCAAAGTTTCTCTACGGTCAAGGCTACAAAATCTCAGGTTCGGATATTCGCCAAAGTGAAATTACCAACGACCTTGCTACCAACTTTGGAGCTAAAATCACCATTCCTCATCACGAAGAGGCGATTAGTGACGCTATTGATATAGTTATCTACTCCGCAGCCGTTCGCCCTACCAATGTGGAGTACAAACAAGCCAAAGCTTTGGGGATAGAGTTGCTTTCACGCAAAGAGGCACTGAAGTTTATTTTGGGCGACAAAGAGGTCTATGCGGTAGGTGGAGCGCATGGCAAAAGTACTACTTCGGCGATGTTGAGTGCTATATTGCCCGATGCCAATGCCCTTATTGGAGCTATTAGCAAAGAGTTTGGCTCAAATGTACGAAGTGCTGCCAATAACAAAGTAGTCTTTGAAGCCGATGAGAGTGATGAGAGCTTTTTAAACTCCAATCCCTATCTTGCTGTTGTTACCAATGTGGAGCTTGAACACATGGAGTACTACGAGTACGATGAGGAGCGTTTTTACAATGCCTACAGAGGTTTTATGGATTTGGCAAATGTGTGCGTAGTCAATGGCGATGATAGCTTTTTGGCTAGTGGCAAGGGTGTCAAACTCTATCCTCAGCACGACATCCAATCCATTGAGTATCTGCTTGTCAATGACGAACCCCATACTCGATTTGTTCTCAAAGAGTACGGTGCTTTTGAGGTCTTTGGCTTTGGGGAGCATATCGCTTTGGACGCTGCTTTGGCTATTGAGGCTGCTGTGCAGTTGGGTCTTTCTATCGATACCATTCGCACCAATCTACGCAACTACAAAGGGATTAAAAAACGCTTTGATATTATCCAAAACGAGCCTAGTAGCGTCGTCATTGATGATTATGCCCATCATCCCACAGAGATAAAAGCGACACTTAAAGCTATCAAAGAGTACGCTAGACTCAAACAGATAGACAAAATCATCGCCATTTGGCAACCCCATAAATATACTCGCACCTTTGACAATCTCCACGCTTTTGTGGAGTCTTTTGCGGGGGTTGATGAGCTTGTGATTTTGCCTATTTGGAGTGCGGGAGAGTTGCCTTTGGAAATCGATCTCAAAGGGGCTTTTAGTCGCTACAACCCTATCATGGGCGAGAAGGTGACCAAAATCAACGGAGTTGTCAAAGTACTCAAAGATAACCACACCCTCAAACACTACGACACAGGGCTAGTCGTAGCCTTCGGGGCGGGAGATATTACCTATCAAATCCGTGGGGAGCATTAAAAGCCCCCTTGTTTTCTTGCGGTTGATAGGAGAAATGGTTTAGTGGTGTCCTATAATGTAATAGACCTCTTTGGTTTTGATCTTTTGTACCTCTACGTTGTACTTTTGACTCCAGTTTAAAACCGTATCGTGAAACTCTTGAAGTATCAAGGGAGCATCGCTAATATCGCATTTGATTTTGAGGTAGTCAAGTGAATTGGACATGGCAACATAGGCTTTCATGTGTTTGAGATGCTCATCAAGGCTGATAATGTGTTTGGCAAATTTATCAAACCCTTTGGTATTGTTGATAATATCTTGCATTTGCGAAAGTGCTGCTTCGCTTTTGGGGTATCCCAATTGAGAAAGCAACATAGGGGCTGTCACATCTAAGTGCATTGTTGTCCTTTTGTTGATAAATGTAATTTATTATCCTACCCAAAAATTATTGTAAATTTGCTGATAAAAACCCATTCCTCTCATTCCATCTCTCCCGAGGTGGAATGCATACAAAAGCTAAAACAACCTACCAAAACCTTCCTCGTTCCCAAATTGCATTTGGGAACGAAACCTAAGTACCGTATCACGAATCTCCACTTTTTCTTTTCTCCATCACAATTTTAGAAACAGCCAAACTACTAATCCTCTTGCAGGGTTTTGGCTTTTTCATCTCTTATGCCATACTCTGTTTTGATAGGTTTTTTATCGTTTGGTATTCATAGTATAGAAAAGTGGAAATTTATGATACGGTGATAATTTTTTGGTACTTGTTTCTCACGCCTTGCCTATCTATCCTTGATAGTATGTGTTTGAGACTAAGCCAAAATATCCCTGTCATTATTTAATCAATTGCAACCCATCATATTTAGCTTTAAAACTAGCATTATGGGCTTCATTAAAGAACGGTAAACCAATTAGTCTATAGCTTGGATTCTCTGCTTTTATGACATTATCAAATCCATATCTATCACTAATCTGCTCTAAAAACTCTTCTTTCCATCCCTCTTTACCAGTTTTAAATGTTCCATCTTCACCTTTAAACTCATTACCTTTAGGCTCTATGAATACTTGGTATTGTAAACTATTTTTACCTTTTAAAAACAGGATAAAGTCAGGTTGAAAACCTCTACCTTTTTTAAAGTCATAAATTTTGTAAACTTCCTCATTTCTTAATAAATAAACTTCATCATGTTTAGTCTCTAGATTACCTACTGTTGACTTTATAAAGCTTATAAGTCCTTTCTCCTCACTTGTACCATAAAAAGAGTCCAATATATACCATTTTTCATCTTCCAGCTCTTTAGCAATTCTATCTGAGTCAGAATCCTCTTTCACTGTTTTTGTTTTTGCTTCTGAGAAGAATTCTTTGAATGACCCTGGTATAAAATCACTACCTTTATTTGGATGGATATTATCTTTCAATTCAGCAAAGATTTTCTCTAAAAATTTTAATGTGATATTTAGTTTATCATCATTAGAGATATCATCATAGCTCATAGTTTTATTCACTACGATATTAACTTTGAAAGCCCCCAATATTTCGTCTTTTTGTAAGTCTTCTATACTTTCAATTTCAAGCTCATCTTTGAGCTTATCAAATTGATAAAGTGAAGCTTCTTGTTTGGCTTTGATATTGATAGCTTTTCTAAAGATATGCTTCTCTATATCTTTAAACCTCTTCTCAATGGTATGTAAACCTTTTTCTTGTAAATTTAACCGTTCTATATCTTCTTCATTACCAAAATCAATTTCTTGTTCAGATATTTCCAAACCTTTAATTTTATATGGTACTACAAAATCTTCTTTTAAATCATTTAGTGTTTTCTTTTTTCTAGTAGGATTATCTATTTTTTTGTTATACCAAACTATTGTATTATTATAAAAATCAGTCTCTTCAAACCCTTGTTTTAATTTAAAAGTTTTAACAATTTTATCATCTCTTACATATCCATCTTTTCTCAACTCTTCTTTTAAATGCGAGATATACCTTGACTCTTCATCATAGGTATAGTAGTAAAGCTCTTCTAGCACCCTAAGTTCATTCTTTAGGTCTTCATCAAATTTTCTTTTATTTTTAATTTTATCGTTATATACAAACGGAAAGTATCTTACTCCTCTACCAATAAGTTGTTTCTCTTTTGTTGTTGCTTCAGGAGTTTTCTTTGTACTACCCCCTGCATTTTGTCCTTGATAAAGTCTTACTATATCAAAGAGATTCAGTACATCCCATCCCTCAGTAAGTCTATCAACGGTGAATATAGCTCTTATATGATTGTTTTTATCTTCAAGGCTATTGAGTAGTTTTTCTTGATCCTCTGTTGTTTTTTCTGTCTTTGTTGTGTTGGTTTTAGAATTGGTAATGATGACATTCTTTTCTCCAAACCTACTTTTTATAAACTCAGCTATTTCACCATAATGAATATCTTCAGTTTCGATAAAATTCAATACCTGCTCAGTTCTTGATCTTCCTTGCTCATGCACACTTTTTGTTTGAGATATTTTGTCTGAGATAGTTATCAAAAAATCAAAATCACTAGCAGAGATATTTTCAGTCCAGTTCATAAACTCTTCATAGTCCATATTGGATTCTTCTATTGTTTTACTTCTAAAAAGTATAACGGGCTTGAAGTTGGCTATATTATTTCTCAATGCTATTTTGTGTCTATACCAGTTGAAGAGTAATGCTTGCAGGATTCTCTCTTTCTTTTGCAAAGTAGAAGAGATAAGATTTATCTCTTTGGTATATCCAGCTTCCAAAAACTCTTTGAGACCAAATTTATAGATAATCTTGTCTTCATACTTTTTGGCTACCTCTTCATTGGCAGGGATAGTGGCTGTAAACTCTAATAATACATTTTTATTATCTTTTTTTGAACCATTCTTATTTAAGATAAGTTCAATAACTGTATGCTCCCAACCCTTTTTTTCTACAACATCAGCACCACCTTTTAACTCTTCTTCAAACATCTCTTTTTGAATTGTTATGTTCTTGGTGTTTGCATTGAGGTGATGGGCTTCATCTGCAAGCATGACAATATCTTTTGAATGCAAGTCATCCAAAGTCGTTTGGTTTTCTCTCTCTATATGAATGTCGTTGTATAGCTTTTGAATGGTCGTAAATTTAATCTCTATGCCTTGTGGATTATCACTAAAAGTCTCTACTTTTTTGATATTTACCGTTTTATCATCGATAACGATTTTATCTTTATAAAGATACTTTGTATGCGTAGAGTCGATGAAGTTATTTTCTGTTTTATCTACGATATTATTTTGATTTACAAAGAAGATAAAGTGCCTATATCCTTTGTTGTAATAGTAAAGAATAGTAGAAGCCATAAGTAGGGTTTTACCTGTACCTGTAGCCAAATTAAACATAAGATGAGTAGGTCTTTTTTGAAGTTTTGATTTTGGATTTTCATAAAATAAGAAATTTTCAAAAGCTTCTTTTTGCCAATCAAAAAGGTCATATTTCAAATTACTTGAAATATAGTTTGGTATTTCAAACACTTCAGGATTAAAGCTTTTTAAGGCTTCTTTTTGAGTGTTGATAGTGTCATATAGGTATTTAATAGTCATTCCCATAAATATTACTTTATAATTTCATGTACAATTGTATCAACATTATTTTCACTAGATTTCTTTGCTTGTATTTGTAATTTATCTTTTAAGTATTTCATTTTTGTTCCCCATTCAACTTCTAAAACATCTGACCATTTACGAACATAAATTTTAACTTTTCCATTATTAAAATTAAACGCAAGTCCTCTTTCTATTTCTCCATAGTTCTTTTGTGAGTCAATTTTTCTTTCTATATGTTCATCAAAGTCTTTCCCAATTAAACAAAATTCCCAATATTGGTTCGGGCTATTACATAAAGATTGTTTCAGTATTGCTTCCATATAGCCTTCAATTTGGTCATATTCTTTTTTTCCAAGTTTTATTGATGCTCTTTTAATTTCAACCACAATATTTTTTTGAATTTTCTCTCCTAGAGGTTCTGTTTTTGTTAAAAATAAATCAACTTCACCATTAGGTTGTGTTTCTAATTCAGGATCATCTATAGCCAATATTTTTTTTGCATATTCTGTTAAAACATTTTTCAAAGCTCCCTCTGTTGAGCTAAATAATCTAAATTGTTCTCCAAAAAGCCAAAAGTTTTCATTTAATATTTTTTGAATATGTTTTACTTCTAGAGTTTCTTTTTCATGTTCTGAAATTAGAATTTTAAGTTTATTTAAAACTTCTAATCTATGATCAATTTCTTTAGTAGTTTTTATTATATTTGATAATGAAGTTCTATTGAGAATATCCAATAAGTCATGTTTTTCTTCATCTGTAAGTTCTTGTAATTGTTCTAAGATAGTCTTGATTAATATATCATCTTGATTTGAAAGTAGTCCTGCAAAAGTAGCACATATAAACTTTATTTCTGGATCACTTTTACCTACAAAAAGTGATGGGGTAATTGTATAAATTGTCTTTAGTAAATCATCATAAGAGTCCTCATCATATATTCCAAAGTTTGAAAGATTTGGTATTAAATGATCTTTCTTGAGTTTTTTTAATAAATAATCTGACTGTTCTATAAGGTATGGCTTTCTTAATTTTATTAATTCTTCTTTTATTTTTTGGATAATTTGTTTTTTTATTCTTGTAATTTCTTTATCACTAAAATCAAAAGTCTGTTGTTCTGTATTTTCTTCGTTAATATCTTCAGGAGACTCAAAGAGTTTTGACTTTATATATACAGAATGCCAAAAATCATCTCTTTTTTTATTTAAACCAGTATTTTGTTTAAAAATTTCTACACTTTTATCATTTAGAAAATAATACTTTGAAAATTCTGTAGGCTTTTGTTCCCATAAAATGATTCTTATTTCAAACTGTTCATCTAATTTTTTTTGAATATCTTCTGAAAAGAAGTTTTTATCTAAAGTTTTAATATTCTTTATATTTTTAGCTATATCTACTGCTTCGCCATTTATAAAAATTTTATAGTTTGTATTTTCTTCTAGGAACCAACCAAAATTTATTAATATTTCCTTATGTAAATTATCTACAGATAACAATATTGATGAGAAGTTTTCTTTTATGTTAATAAAGTTTATCTGTGTTCCTATATTATCGAACACTACATTTTCTTTCTTGATGACTGTGTCATGTTGTAAAGTTAATTTTTTCTTTTTGCTAAAAACTTCAATTTGCCCAGCAATCCAAATAAAAGCATACCTGCCTCTTCCAAGTTTTCCTTTAGGGAGAGTTTTATTTGCTACTGATTTTTTAGTAGAAGATATAAAATTATTTGTAACAGCATTATCATCAAAATCCCACCCCTTACCATTATCAACAATTTGTACATTTTTTACATAACCTATTCCCTCAGGAGGAAGCTCAAAATTTATTTTTACTTCATTTGCTCCCGCATCAAAAGAATTCCATATGTACTCAAAGAGACACTTATATGGTTTATCCTTATATAGCTTGAGTTCAGTTTTTATGGACTGTTCATTGATTTTTAATTCTGACTTAACCATAAGATACTACTTTTCATTATAAAATTGATTTGTTGACTTCTGATCCTCTTCACTAATACCAAACCTCTTATCTTCCATTTCACTTTTTTGAACATACATTTGGTTTAAATCAAGCATAGTCAAAAACATTCTTTTTTGCTCCTCCAAAGATAAAGCTTTAAATTCATCTTCGTTGATAACTTTGTCTTTAAACTCTTTGATTTTTAAATTATAGTTCAAAAAGTATTTTTCATATAGAGTATCAAATAGTTTTACTAAATCATCCAAGCTTTTACAAGTATTTATCTCTTCTTTGGCTTCTTCATTCCATTTAGCTAATTCAAAATAAATAAAGTCTCCTCCACCTTGCCAATTAACTGCTTTTGAAATACCTGTTGTATCTTTATTGATAACATTTTGAAGCCTAATAACACTATCATTATTATCATAATCAAGTTGTTCTATGCCAATATATTGTCTTCCCATTTTATGAGCAACTGCACAAGTAGTACCGCTACCTAGGTGATAATCAAGAACTAGATCATTTTCTTCTGTAGAGAGTTCAATAATTCTTTTTAATAACAATTCAGGTTTTTTACCATTCTTTAGTGTCACACTACCTTCATTTGCAATTCCAGTAAAACTAATATCAGTCCAAACATCAGTTAAAGCTTGTGCTGGAACATAATTCCCGTCAATATTTTTAAAATTATTCCCCCAAAATACAATCATTTCTCCATTCAAAATATAAAAATTCTCAATATCCTCATTCGGATGTTGCATAACAACACCTTTATTTTTTTTAGATTCCAACACAGTTTTATTTCTCTTTATTAATGCTCCACCACCTACTGCAGCGGTTCTGAAAACTTGATTTTTATTTTTAAATGCAAACTCAGAAAGTTTTTCATTAATAACAGTTTTAGAAAAATCCTTTTTAAAATCATCAGCACTTTTATACCCTTCATTTTCTGAAAGGACTTCAATTAGTGATTTATATTTCCACTTAGAAAAATCATCTTCAGGATTTATTAAATAAAATTTGTATGCACTATCATAATCCTTTTGTATATAAATTTTATTAAGCTTATTTTTTAAACTATCTTTACCATAAATATAAATGTGATTTGCTGTTGAAAATATTTTTGCACTGGTAGCTTTAAATCCAGAAGGAGCATTTGTAGTCATTGTAATATGATTAAGATAATTATCTCTTCTAAATATTTCATCTAATAAAACTTGCATATAAGAAGCTTCCTCATTCCCAACATGGACTACAATAACACCATTATCCCTTAAAAGCTCTTTGGCTACCTCTAAACGATTTTTCATAAAAGTCAACCAAGTTGAATGATTAAATGAGTCATTATATTTGAACTCATCTTTTCCTGTATTAAATGGTGGATCAATATAAATGAGTTTCACTTTCCTTGCAAACTGGCTCTTCAGACCATGCAACACTAAAAGGTTGTTACCTTTAATAATTAAATTTTCTTTAATTGTTCCATCTTCATCCCTTTTTATATTTCCAACACTAACTTCACCATCTTTTGTATATCTCTTCCAGTTTACAAGAGCTTTTTCATCAAAAAGTCTATCTATCTCATCGTGAGCTAATACTTGATTAAAAAATATCTCTTTTCTTTTGGTTTGCTTTTCCTTATATCCTGCTTCTTCTGTTATCTTTTCACCTTTGACAGTCTTAGTTTTCTCTTCTTCGTATTCAAAATAGGTATCCATTCCTTCTTCGCTACTTTGTCCACCCTCAAGCACACAATCCTTATAAGGAAAGTCCAACACCACATCATTGGTATCTTTGAGAAATCTTTTACCATCGGTTAAACCGATACGGTTTTTATAAGCAGTGTAAGAGTTGTTAATCTTGTTCTCTTCCATGAAGAATTTAAAATTATTCATCTTGAAAACATAAGCATCTTTGATCTTCACAAAAAACTTATCTCTCAAAGACTCCTCCTGAAGCAACAGACCAATCACTGCTTCATCAATCTGCTCTACCAAATCCAAAAGAAGAGTCTGATTTAACTCTGTTTGCTCTTCATTCCAAAGTCTTTTATCTTGTTTTAAAATTTCTAAAATTTTGTTTTTTATTTGTGTGTTTTCCATACTCTAAACCATAAGAATTAAATTATTTTTATTGTATCGATAAAAGGACTAAAAGCAATTTAATATTTGTTTTATTTATAGATTAGATTAAATTAAAAGATAATCTATCTCTTGAAATTATTTTTTTCAAAATAAGCACCATATCACAAATCTCCACTTTTTCTTTTCTCTATCACAATTTTAGAAACAGCTGAGCTATTTGGCTTTGTCTATAACCATCTTCCATAGCAATGATTATAACATTATTACGTTGTACTTTGGTTTTTGATTTGTTAAAATGCTCTTGCAGGGTTTTGGCTTTTTCATCTCTTATGCCATACTCTGTTTTGATAGGTTTTTTTATCACTTGGTATGATAGCATAGAAAAGTGGAAATTTATGATATGGTGCTTATTTTATAATGGTTTATTTTTATTAAAGATTCTTAAAATTTCTATCTCTTTTTTCATTGGTCTTATTCTGTATATTATCGTATAGCCTTCATGAATCATGTCTCTAATATTTTTATCATTAAAATATATTGATTCATTATTTTTGCAATGACGCTGTAAAAGTATCTATATCATTCCAAAAATTTTCATTGCTTATCATTTGAACATTGCCATTATCAATCTCTTCTATATCTTGTTGAAGTTGTTTTTGTCTTTCATAAAAATATGGGTCATGCTCCAATTTTTTATCTTTTTGAAGTTGAACTTTATCTTTATAGTGTTCAAGTATTGTCAAAAAATCTTGTACAAAGTTATCTTGAATATTTACTGTTAATGTTTGCATAGTAAAATCCTTGCTCTAAATGTAATAAATTATATAGGAATTTCTTGTAAAAATTGGCTTTTTGGTGCATTGAAATGCACCTATACTATTTTAACCATTATGATTTCACACTCTCACAGTTTGGAAACGAGGATAAAGCCTATTTGTAAGCGGTGAGCAAAAATACGCTAAACTCTCGATGGGGTTTTTTGATGATGCTTACGGTTTCAAAATGGATTGCTTTAAATCCAGCGTTTTTGACAATCTCTTCCAAAACCTCACGCTCAAAGCCAAAATGAAAAACTCCCGTGTTGTCATCGTGAAACGTCCCATCCTCTTTGTCCAAATCGGCAATGGCAATAAATCCCCCTTGTGCAACCATAG
Source organism: Sulfurovum sp. FS08-3 (assembly GCA_000830175.1). Lineage (GTDB taxonomy): Bacteria > Campylobacterota > Campylobacteria > Campylobacterales > Sulfurovaceae > FS08-3. The sequence continues at coordinate 206,345 of JQIS01000001.1, forward strand.
CGTACATCTTCTCGAAGAGCTTTTGTTGATTGGCGATGTGGTGAATGGTCATGGAGGAGATAATGCCATCATAGACATGGGGCAAGGTATCGTTATCAAGGTCGTGGTGGAGCAGTTGCGTTTTGCACTCAAACTCATTGCATTTGAGCTTAAACATCTCTAGCATTGAGGGGGAGTTGTCAATGGCTACAATGGTATCGACATAGGGGGCTACAAAGTAGCTCAACAGTCCCGTACCCGCTCCAAAATCGGCTATTGTCATATCGCTTTTAAGGGCTATATTGGCAATAATCGCATCGGCAATAGCCCCTGCATTTTTAACACGTTTGGAGTTTAGATCCCATGTTTTGGATTTGTGTTCAAAGTGGTCTTTGGTCTCTTGCATCTCTCTTCCTTTTTTTTGTAGGCAAATGTTACATCGCTTTATTAAATACAGTTATAACACTAACTCCCTTATATCGGGCTTGGTTTGTCCATGGCGATGCTTCTATTGAAGGTATTGTTTCAAAGTGTATTTCATATCCTCATCAAGCTCAAGATTTTTGAGCATCCATGCCAAATAGCCAGAGTCTCTACGGGCTATCTCTTCGATTTGCTCTCCTTTGTATTTACCAAACTTAAACTCACGCATAAGCACGGGAGTTTGGGTAAGCTCGACAAGCTTTGGCATAATCTCGACTCCCTCAAATTGCTCTTTGACCAACAAAAAGAGTTGAGAAAGCAACAACTTCATCACCAATACATCGCCCAAAGCATCGTGGGCTTTGATGGTGATATTGTATTTGGCAGCCTCTTTTTCCTCTTTTTTGTAGAGTTCCAAAGCGTAACGAAGATATTGCAATCGATGGTAGGGGCTATTGGGCAAAAGGTGTTTGGCACATCGCAACGTATCGATGAGTTGATAGTGGTTTACAAAACCCTCTTTGACAAGCATTCCCAAATCAAATTGGATATTGTGCGCAATCAGGTAGTTTTGGGGCGTATTGTTTTGGTTTAGTACTTCCCAAAAGGGCGTTTGTGTGAAGAGAGGTTTACCCTCAAGAAGATGGGGCGTGATATTGTGTACCTCCATCGCTTCAATTTTGATAGGCGTATCGCTAAAACAAAGCGTATCAAAGGTTTCGATAGTATCACGAGAGTGAATAAGCATCGCACCAATTTGTATAATACGATCCTCTTCTTGATTGCCTGTGGTTTCGGTATCAAAGAGCATATATTTTGCCATTACATCATCCTGCTTTTTAGACAATTATACTCTATCAAGACTACAACAACCCTTTGAGTCCAAAAATAGTGCAACAAAACACTGCTTTTGTTAATCTATTTATGTATAATAGAGGAAAAAGGATATAAAAATATGTTTAAAATAGCTATTCCCGTCAAAGATAACACTTTGCAATTTGTAGGCAACGCAGGACACACGCCCCATTTCGCCATTTTTGAGATGGCAGGTTCGGGGATGTTTCGTTCCTTTAATCTCCTAGAAGTGATTGCCAATCCTCGAAGCGATTTGGACCATCATGACCACGATGAAGAGCATCACGAGTGCGCTCACGACCACGACGACGAGGAGCATATCGCCCAACACAACAAAATGGGAACAGCCCTTGATGGATGTCGCTACCTAGTCGCCAAACGTGCATGCAAAAACACCGCCAACGCCATGAAGCCTTACGGTATCAAAATCGTCAAATACAACGGCAACGCCACACAAGCCGATACGATACTCAAAGAGGTAGCGGGGAGTTTTATTTAGTCAAAGACTTTTGGGTGCGTTTTAATGTACCCTAGGGTCAATCATTATGCCTTTGGTTGTATCAAAATCAATACCGAAGAAGTACGCTAAAGGTTTACTTAGCTCCTATTTTCAATAACACTACCTTGACGGTTTTAATCAAAATGACGACATCAAGCCAAAGTGACCAGTTGCGAATATACCACACATCAAGCCTTTTTCGCTCCTCAAAATCCAGCTCATTTCTGCCACTCACTTGCCAAAGTCCCGTAATGCCTGGTTTGACACGCAAAATAGCATCTATCTCGTCCGTGAGTTTTGCTTTCTCTTCTACCATATAGGGTCTAGGTCCAATAAGCGACATTTTGCCTTGCAATACGTTGATGATTTGAGGCAACTCATCAAGCGATGTTTTTCTAAGAAAATTCCCAATAGGGGTAACTCGTGGGTCATTTTGATATTTGTGATATTTTTCATAATACTTTATCTCACGGGGGTTCTTTTGTAAATAGTGAGTCAAAATATCCTCTCCATCAAGATACATGGTTCGGTATTTGTAGCACTCAAAGGACTCTTTGTTGCGTCCTAATCGTTGTTGTCTAAACATCACAGGACCTTTTGAATCAAGTGCAATCATGGCACTAATAAAAATATGCATGACTAAAAAAATAGGCAAAAGTAAAAGCGACATAAGAAACTCTGCAACCGTTTTGGTGTAGATATTCGATGGTGCCAATAGCCTATTTTCGACATGGATAGCGCAACTGCGAATATTTAAATACTCCACAATATCGGCTTGTGCAAAGTTGATGGTATCCAAATAGGGTACGACGTAGAGATCTTTGGTTGTTTTGGAGTATTGTCTTAATAGTGCATCAAGTTCCTCAAGCCTATAGCCTTGCGATGAGACAATGAGGGCATCAAAATGGTGATTATCGTACTTGTAGCCAAAATACCAATTGGTTCTAAACTCTCGTCTAAGCTCTCTTTTTTGTCTATTGTTCCCTACAATATAAATACGCTTCTTAAACATATCAAAGCCAAAAAGTACCCGTTTCATCAAACGTTTGGTGAGTGGAAGCAAAACTACCAAGAGTGCAAAGTAGAGTACAAAAAAGCTTCGTGAATACTCAAGACTTGTTTTGGTCAATGCCACAATGGATAGCACGGCTATAAAACTAAAAAAGAGTGCTTTGATGATACGTTTGCTATCGCTCCAAAAATCAAATCGTTGAAAGTATATTTTTTCATAAATAAGCATTATCATAATAATAAGCATAACCCAAAGAAACTTCTCGATAGAGTATTGTTGAAACTCTGGCAATAGGGTGCTAAAGTGGTGTGTTCGTATATAGCTTGTCACTTCAAAAGTCCCCAAAAGAACCAAAAAATCAGCTATGAATAAAATAGTAAGTAAAAGTAAAAATTTTAGGTTTTTCTTAAGCAGTATCATAAGTGATATTATAGTATATTTTATATTTTAATATACTTTAGGTAGTCCTATAGCCACCATCTTCTGTGCATACTCATCTTTTGTATCCAATATTTTGGCAAATGGTTGTGATAGTATCCCAATTTATAGGCTAGATACTTTGCACCCGTTCGGATGATAGCGATAGGAATAAGATAGATTTTACGCTTCTTTGCAAGATAGTTAAGTTCGGATTTGACAAACGCAATGCCTTCACCTTCAGCTTTGCCAAAATCATCCAAAATCCACTTTTCGTTGCGATGAAATACACCTATATCAAAATAGCGTTTAAACTCCTGCGTGATGGAGTATCCATGAGAGTGATAGACTTTGGCATCGCAATTGTAGGCAATCTTGTAGCCATTTTGAAGCATTTTTGCACCCGCATACATATCTTCACCCAAAATTAATCTCTTTTTGAAGTAGCCAATTTCTTGCAAAGCTGTGACTCTATAAGCACTAAAGCTATTGGATAAAAATGCTGTTTTGATGCCGTATTGCTCTCTATCTTCGTAGCTTCTAACATAACTCATTGGTTTGTAGTTGAAGAGTCTCAAATGCTCTCCAAAGATTGTTTCATCGAGATTGGCAATCTGACGACCGTAAACTGCCCCTACTTTTGCATCTTCAAAGGGTTTGAGTATATTGTGAATCGATTGGTTATCATAAGGCAACGCATCTTGGGTAAGATAGATCAAAAAATCGGCTTCATGGCACTGTTTCGCCCCCAAAGTTCGTGTACCGCCGTGGTCAAACTTCTCTTTGGGTATCACAAGGTAATCAACATTATAGCTTTTGATAATATCCATCGTACCATCATCGGATGAAGAGTCGATGATTAAAATATCAACCTCTTGGGAAGTCAAATGCTCCAAAAGTTTGCCGATACTATCTTGAGCGTTGAGTGTGGGGATGATAAGCGATACTTTTTTCATATTAAGCCTTAAGCAACAATCCAATATTGCGAATCAGCCCTTGCTTGAATAGATTAAATCGAATAATATGCAAAACTCTTTGAAGATAGGATAACTTTTCGGTATGGTAAAAGCGTTCAAGCATTAATACAGTATGAAAATCTAAACGTGCTTGGTAGCGTTCCAAAAAAGCTCGAGCTTGTTGGTAATGCTTGGATAAATTGTGATTGGAGACAATGTTTTTGACGACATAACCAAATGAAAACGCATTAGCCCCTATCTCATTGCTCCTATGCTGTCTATACTCTATCGTACTTTCATGGATATAAGCAATTTTGCCAAAAGCACTCGCTACCATGGCAATCCACCAATCGTGCATAATGGCTCTATTTGATATAGGCAGTGATAGATTTGCCAACTCTCGATTGATAAGCATCGTGCATCCCGTAACCGTATTTTGCATCAAAAGACGATTGAGTTGATTGTATTGTGGATGGATACGGGAGTAGTGCCAAAAAGAGTTGTCGATAACATTTAGCTTCTCATCAACGACTCGCAAATCGCTATGAACCAAAAGGGGCAGGGGTTTGGGAGTATCTTTTTGAAGCTTTTTCATTGCTTCGACACTCTTTTCTATCTTGTTGCTGTGCCAAATATCATCTTGGTCGGCAAACATAAAATATTTACTATTGGAACTATGAAGCGCATACTCCAAAAGAGTAGCAAAACTCATCTTAGCACCCAAATTCTCATGAGATTCCAAAATCTCTACAGGATAGTGCTTAACAATCTCCAAAGTAGCATCGCTTGAACCATCGTCTCGCACAATGACTCTAAAATTTTTGTAGCTTTGGTCAAAAATAGAGTCCAATTGCTCTTTGATATACTTTTGTCCGTTGTAGGTAGAGAGCAAAATATCGACTCGTTCAAGTATCATAAGACTACCTTACTACAAACCATGGATTGAGTAGATTTTCTTTATTATAAACCATAGGATTATTGCTCTCAAATTGATAGCTCATTTTCCCCGCTTCCCTTACAATAGCATCAGCCGCAGCAGTATCCCACTCCATCGTAGGAGCAAGACGAGGATAGATATCGGCTTCACCCGTAGCAACCATACAGAGTTTGAGTGAACTACCTCGTGAAGTAAGTGTTAAGTGTTCAGTGTTAAGTGCTAAGTTATCGATAAAAGCTTTGGTTTCATCGGATAGGTGTGATTTACTGGCTACAACGGCTAACTCTTCAGTAGGTTTGTCATTGACGTGAAGCGGTAATCTCTCCTCTCTTAACACTTCGCACTTAGCACTTAACACTCTCCTAAACGCTCCCTCTCCTTGCTTGGCATAATAGAGTTCATTTAGTGCGGGCGCATAGACTACACCTATTAGGGGTGTCTCTTTGCCAATGAGGGCGATATTAATGGTAAACTCATCGTTTTTTTTGATAAACTCTTTGGTGCCATCAATGGGGTCAATACACCAATAGTACTCCCAATCTTTTCGCTGGCTGTACTCAATGCTCTTGTTTTCTTCGGATAAAATGGGTATGTTGGGATAGAGTTTCGTGAGTGCTTGACAAATAATCTCATTGGCTTTAATATCCGCCTCTGTCAAAGGAGATGTATCATCTTTGTACTCTACGGTAAAATCCTTTTGGTATATCTTCATGACGGTTTGACCTGCTTGGAGTGCACTATCAATTATATCTTCTATTTTTATTCTCTTTAGCATATATATCCTTTGGTTTTTAAGTACTCTACGATTTGATTAACGCCCTCATCAACGGTTATTGTATCGGTTTTTAGATGAATTTCAGGTTTTTTGGGGGCTTCGTAGGGGCTATCAATGCCTGTAAAGTTCTTGATTTCACCGCTCAAAGCCTTTTGGTAGAGTCCTTTGGGGTCTCGTTGCTGACACACTTCAATAGGCGTATCGATAAAGACTTCGATAAATTCCCCCTCCTCCACCAAAGAGCGAACAATGGCTCTATCACTAACAAAAGGTGAGATAAAAGCAGTGAGTACAATCACTCCACTATCGACAAAGAGTTTGGCTACTTCGCCAATACGGCGTATATTTTCGACTCTCGAAGCCTCATCAAAACCCAAATCACGATTAAGCCCATGGCGTATATTGTCTCCATCAAGCAAATAAGTATGATGATTTAATTGATAAAGCTTAGCTTCCAAAGCATTAGCAATCGTTGATTTCCCACTACCACTAAGTCCTGTAAACCAAACAATGCAAGGTTTTTGATTTTTTAGCTTTGAACGTGCCTCTTGGTTTAGGTGTGTTTTGTGCCATACAATATTATTTAATGTTGGATGTTGGATGTTGGATGTTGGATGTTTATTTTCCATTATTTTGTCCTGTTTTAACAATACTTGTTAATATTTTTATAATACTGTCTATTTCATGCAACAAAACTTTCACTTTTGATTTATTGTTATCTATGTAGCCACTATCTTTTAATAACAATAACCAATATTTTGACTCTCTAGCCTCTTTACTTGCTATCGACATTTTAGATACAAAGTCTTTTTTACTAATTGCTGCTTGTGCTTCATCGACATTGGCTCCAATTGATGTACCACTTCGTAAAAGCTGTTTTGAAAGTACATATTCTCGTTTATTATCACTTAAAAACTTATACAGTTCGATAATCATCAATGCAAATTGATAACTTTTGGCTACAATCAAATTATCTTTTTCATCCATCATCCATCATCCAACATTCAACATTCAACATTCAACATCATTTTATATAATTTTTTTTGATGTATTTTATCACAATTTCTATCGATTCTTCGACACTTAGCTTGTCGGTATCAAGCACAATTTCGGCGTGTTGAGGCTCTTCATAGACATCGCTAATGCCTGTAAAGTTTTGAATTTCACCGCTTAGGGCTTTTTCATAAACCCCTTTGTAGTCTCTGAGTTTGCAACTCTCAATATCGGCTTTGACATAGACCATAATGTTGTTTTTGACCATCTTGCGAATGGCTTTGCGTGACTCACTGTAGGGTGAAATAAAGGAGGCAACGGTTGAAATAGAGTTGTTTTGAAGCGTCTTAATCAAGTGTCCTACACGATACATATGCCGATTGCGATCGATACGATCAAAGCCTACATTGGGAATCAAAGAGCGAATATCCCTAGAGTCAAGACGTTCTAGGGGAATATCAAGCTTTTGCAACTCTTTGTAAACCCCATCGGCAATGGTTGATTTACCGCTCATGGGTAGTCCTGTAAACCAGACATTAAAAGGCTCTATCTTTTTGCGTCCCCATTTAATCTTGAGCCACGCCCGTTCATGAGCCCAGTAGAGAGCTACTTTGAGGATAGTCTCCAATAGACCTGCTGCAATAGCCAAATCAAGTCGTCCAAAAAAAACATAAACAATAATAATCGTAGTAGTAGTAGCTGCCACCCGCCAACTTATTCCCTTGGCAATGGAGCGTCTATTGGTATCTCTATACATTAAAATATTTCCTTGGTTTCCCACTCAGGATAGTTTCGTCGGATATAAGCATTAAGCTCAAGTTCGGCTTGGTTATATTTTCGCTCTCTCTCTTGATGCTTACCAATAATAGACGAAAGAATCATCCCCGCCCCTAATGTCTCATGGGTGTAGCGGTCAATGATAATAAAACTTCCTGTAGAGCGGTTGTACGTGTAGGGATCAATGGCTATGGCTCTATCAAGATGGAGGGTCGTTTTGGCTATATCGTTGAGGTGGAGTGTGTCGGCTTGGGACTCCTCGAAGGTATTAATATCTTTTTTATACTCAATGGATTTAAAGACTCCATTAATGACCGATGTGGCTCGTTTGATAATGTAGTTGGTATTGATACGCATAGGTGTTTGGTTCATCCATACAACCATCGCCGATAGGGCAGAGGAGAGGGGTGGAATATCCTCACTTTTGACTATCATATCCCCTCGACTAATATCAATCTCATCTTCAAGCGTAAGGGTTGTAGCCATAGGGGCAAAGGCCTCTTGTATCGTTTCAACGGTTTCCTCTTTGCCTCTTGGTCGAAGCTCTTTGATGTCACTAGCGACAATGGATTTGACTTTGGAGCGTTGTTTGGAGGGCAATACGGTAATCTCATCGCCTACACGAATACTGCCACTAGCAATCGTACCGCAGTAGCCTCTAAAGTTGAGGTGGGGGCGATTGACATACTGCACAGGCATTCTAAAGGAGCGGTTGGCTTTTTTGTGTAGCGGTATGGTATCAAGTAGTTCCATTAGTGGTTCACTCTTATACCAATGGCACCGTGTTGAGCGTGTGACAATATTGTCTCCATCAAGGGCAGAGATAGGAATGTATCGAAAGGCTATATCGTGATAGTGGGGTAAATGGGGGATAATTTGCCCATAAGCACTCTTTATCTCCTCAAATCGCTCTTGGTTAAAATCAACCAAATCCATCTTGTTAATGGCTACAACAATCTCTTTGATGCCCAAAAGTGAGACGATATAGGAGTGGCGTTTGGTTTGGGTTAAAACCCCCTGCCTTGCATCAATCAAAATAATAGCCACATCAGCACCCGATGCTCCCGTTGCCATATTGCGGGTATATTGCTCATGCCCAGGGGTATCGGCGATGATAAATTTACGTTTTGAAGTGGAGAAGAAACGATACGCTACATCAATCGTAATGCCTTGTTCTCGTTCACTTGCCAATCCATCTACTAGTAGTGCTAAATCAATTTTTTCACCTGTAGTACCCGATTTTTTGGAATCCTTTTCGATAGATGCGAGTTGATCTTCAAAAATCATCTTGCTATCATAGAGGAGTCGCCCAATGAGCGTACTCTTACCATCATCAACCGACCCGCAGGTGATAAAAGAGCAAATCTCTTTGTTTTCATGCTCTTTAAGGTAGGCTTCTATGCCGATAGTCGATAGTCGATAGTCGATAGTCGATGGTGTTTTATCCATGGCTACTCTCTTTGCTAATGCTATATATTAAACTTGTTATCATTTTTCCTATACTTTCTAGCTCTTCTATCCAGTGGTTTCCAATTTTTAAATCAATATACTCTATTTTCATTCCTATATAAATTTGTGTTTGAGCTTCAGCCACAGAACCTCTTGCAATATCCAAAAATCTAATTTTTTCCTTATCCGAAACCCTCTCTAATCCTTCTGCAATATTGCTAGGAATAGATAATCCACTGCGCGTTAATTGATCTTTGAATCCGTAATCTTTTAATTGAGCTAACTCCAAATATATTTCTGATGATAATGTGGCCGACTTTTTCCAAACATCCAAACTTCTACACTTCAAAGTATCTCCTCCATAGACTATCGACCATCGACTAAAAATACCCCTCTTGCTTCTTTTTCTCCATACTTGCATCTCCATCGCTATCAATCAATCGTCCTTGTCGTTCGCTTGTGCTTGTAAGCAACATCTCTTGGATAATTTCAGGCAACGTCGAAGCTTTTGAAGCAATTGCACCCGTAAGCGGATAGCACCCCAGTGTACGAAATCGTACCCACTCTTTTTGGGAAGTTTTACGTAACTCTTGAGGCATTCTATCGTCATCGACCATGATTTTAGCTCCCATATACTCCACTACCTCTCGCTCTTTTGCAAAATAGAGTTGGGGGATGGGTATTGATTCAAGATAGATGTATTGCCAAATATCAAGCTCTGTCCAGTTGCTAAGGGGAAAGACCCGAATGGATTCTCCCTTTTTGTGGCGACCGTTATAGATATTCCAAAGCTCTGGGCGTTGATTTTTGGGATCCCATCGATGATTTTCATCCCTAAAGGAGTAAATCCGCTCTTTGGCTCTGCTCTTCTCCTCATCTCTTCTAGCCCCACCAAAAACGGCATCAAATTGATACTTATCAAGCATTTGCGTAAGCCCTTGGGTTTTCATAATATCGGTATGCATCGCTGAACCGTGCGTAAAAGGAGAAATACTCAACTCCTCGCCCAAAGGGTTGGAATAGACAATAAGCTCCATTCCTACCTCTTTGGCTCTTCTATCACGAAACTCTATCATTTCACGAAATTTCCACTTTGTATCGACATGTACGAGTGGCAAAGGGGGTGAAGCGGGGTAGAAGGCTTTTTGAAGCAGATGCAACATCACAGAGCTATCTTTTCCGACACTGTAAAGCATCGCAGGATTTGAAAACTCCGCCACCACTTCACGCATGATATGAATCGATTGCGCTTCAAGTTGTTTGAGATGGGTTAATTGTTGCCCCTCTATCATTGGTTTCCTAGCTCTTGTTGTATTTTTGCAAATACCACTCAATTGTCTTAATAATCCCACTATCAAAATTCTCATCGGCTTTCCAGCCTAGTTCATTTTCAAGTTTTGTAGCATCTATGGCATAACGTCTGTCATGTCCTGCTCTATCTTCTACGAAAGTTATTAGTTCTTTATAAGAAGTTTCTTTTGATACTTTTTCATCAAGGATACTACAGATTCTATCTACGATTTGAAGATTTGTTCTTTCGTTTCTTCCACCGATATTATAGGTTTCACCTTTTTTGCCGTTATGGTAAACCAAATCTATTCCCTTACAGTGGTCAAGTACATAGAGCCAATCTCGGATATTTTTGCCATCACCATAGATGGGGATTGGGTTTCCTTTGAGAGCATTTCTTATGATAGTTGGGATAAGTTTCTCATCGTGTTGTTTTGGTCCGTAGTTATTTGAGCAGTTTGTGATTACGCAGTTGAGTCCAAAAGTTTCCACATAAGCCCTCACTATCATATCACTTGAAGCTTTTGAGGCACTGTAGGGGGAGTTTGGGGCATAAGGAGTTTTTTCAGTAAATAAGTCATTTGGGTCGTCACTAAGTGTTCCATAGACTTCATCCGTTGAAATATGATGAAATCTACAATCTTGATACTCTTCTTTGTAAATAAATGGTTTCTCCATCCAGTATTTTTTCGCTACATCGACAAGGGTATAAGTACCATTGACATTGGTTTGTACAAATACTCCTGGGTTTTTGATACTATTATCTACATGACTTTCGGCTGCGAAGTGGATAACACCTCGTATATCGTATTCATTGAAGATAAACTCTACAAGTTCACGATTACAAATATCACCTTTGATAAATTTATATCGTGGATTTTGTTCACACTCTCCCAGGTTTTCTAAGTTCCCTGCATAAGTGAGCAAGTCAAGATTTACTAAGTTGTACTCTGGGTATTTTTCTAGGAAATAGGGTACAAAGTTGCTCCCTATAAATCCTGCTGTTCCTGTTAGGAGTAGTGTTTTGTTATTTTTCATCGGTTATCTCGCTTTTTGTAATATTGAGTTGGTTGCAAACTTTATCAAAAATATTTTGTGCAAATTCATAAAATTCTTTTGCTTCTTCGAGCGTGGGTTTCCCATTTGGAAGCAGTCCCATATTGCTTGGGTATCTTGAATCTATATACAATTCATCCAAAGTTTCTAAAAGTTCATCATTTTCTATAGTTAGCTTATCGGATAATATTTTTTTTAATCTTATAAGCTTATGTATTTTAGGAATATCTATTTCGTATTCTTCTATCAATGCTTTAAGGCTCTTTTCTATTGCTTGTTGTGAATGAAAAGCAACCATATGGGTAAGATGTTCTATATTTATGATTTGTTCGATTATCAACATATCATCGTTTGAAGCCTTTAACCACTCTTTTGAAATCATCTTCATAGTAGTCTTACCCCATCATTGAATATCTTTCTACTAAACATGCTATCCATCTCTACAAATTTTTTATGCATAGTTTTTGTATGCGTTATGATATCGGTTGGATATTGTTCACAAATATCTTTTAATTTTTGTGAGACTTTTTGTGAAATAGTATGTTTTTCTTTCCAACTTTGTGGCATAAAATCCTCATTTGTAACTACATACAAATCTATATCGCTATCTTGGGTGGGTGTACCGTAAGCATAGCTACCAAAAAGTATAATTTGGCTAGGATTTAAGGGTTTAAGCTTTTCTACTATCAAGGGTTTAAGCTCTTCGATATCAACCATTATCTTCTCTCACCCAATCTTCTCAAGCATTCATCCAAACTATCTTTCCAGTAGGGGATAGTGATATTAAACTTAGCTTTGATTTTGGCTTTGTTTAATAGACTGTAGTGGGGTCTTGAAGCAGGTGTGGGATAATCTTTGGTCTCAATGGGCAAAATAGTACAATCAAGTTTTGCCATCTTCATAATCTCTTTGGCAAAATCAAACCAACTTAAAACGCCCTCGTTGGTGTAGTTGTAAATCTCGACGCTATCACTTTGCAATTGGGGTAAAATATCCAAAATAGCCCCCGCTAAATCTCTAGCATAGGTAGGTGAGCCAACTTGATCATAGATAACCGTAAGCTGATCTCTATCCTTACCCAATTTCAACATCGTCTTAACAAAATTTGCCCCAAAGCTTGAATATACCCACGCCGTACGGATAATAAGTGAGTTTTTAGGATTTATCTCCATCATCGCCTTTTCGCCATCGAGTTTGGTTTTGCCATAGATCGATTTTGGATTGGTTGTATCATCTTCAAGATAGGGGCGGTAATTTTTGCCATCAAAGACATAATCCGTTGAGATATGTATCAATGCAACACCATTATCTTTTGCAACTTGTGCTAGATATTTTACGGCTAAATGATTGACCTTGTCGGCTAACTCTACATCACTCTGCGCTTTATCCACAGCGGTATAAGCAGCACAATTGATAATAGTATCAATTTTATTCGTCAAAACAAATGCTTCAATTGCCTCTTTGTTGCTAATATCAAGCTCACCTACATCGGTAAAGAAGAAATTATTGGGATTAGTTGAAGAGAGTTCTCTTACTTCACTACCTAATTGACCATTTCCACCTGTGACTAAGATGTTTTTATTCATAGTAATCCACCCCATACTCAAATTTATCGCACTCTTTAAAGGATGGTTGGTTTCTATCTTTGTTGGATAGTTGCAATCTCTCTTTGGGTATAAGCCAATCAATCCCAAAGGCTTCATCATCAAATGCCACCCCTCTATCGTTTTCTGGGCTATAGTAGTTATCAACTTTGTAGGCAAAAATAGCCTCATCGCTTAGCACTACAAAAGCGTGTGCAAATCCTCTAGGAATAAAAAGTTGGCGTTTGTTCTCATCACTGAGTTCTACGGCTACATGTTTGCCAAATGTAGGAGAACCCAAACGAATATCAACGGCCACATCAAGTACTTTGCCCTTAATGACACGAACGAGTTTGCTTTGCGCAAAAGGAGCCAATTGATAGTGCAGTCCTCGAAGCACTCCGTAAGAGCTTTTGGATTCATTGTCTTGAATAAAGTTTACTTTGTAGCCAATAGCTTCAAAAAATTTATCTTCTCTAAAAGTCTCTACGAAGTAACCTCTCTCATCACCAAATATTTTTGGCTCAATAATGACAACTTCAGCAATATCGGTTTTTATAAAGTTCATCGTGCTACCTTTCCTTCATGCGCTCGTTTAATGAGATATTGTCCGTATTGATTTTTTTGTAAAGGTTGTGCGAGTTTTAAGAGTCTCTCTTTGGAGATATAGCCCATCTCAAAAGCTATCTCCTCAATACATGCCACCTTTAATCCTTGACGATTTTCGATGGTTTGGATAAACTGAGAGGCTTCAAGGAGAGATTCGTGCGTACCTGTATCTAGCCACGCATATCCACGCCCCATAAGCTCTACTTTGAGTCGCTCCTCTTTGAGGTAGAGTTCGTTGAGCGTTGTAATCTCTAGCTCTCCTCGTGGGCTAGGCTTGACCTCTTTGGCTTTGGCTACTACATCACTAGGGTAGAAATAGAGTCCTACTACTGCATAATTACTTTTTGGCTCTTTGGGCTTCTCTTCGATGCTTGTTACGTTTCCATCGGCATCAAATCCCGCCACACCGTAACGCTGTGGGTCATTGACACGATACCCAAATACGGTTGCTTTGTTCTCCTCTTTGGCATTGGTAATGGAGTTGGCTAATAGTTCACTGAGTCCATGTCCGTAAAAGATATTATCTCCCAAAACCAAACAAGCATCATTGCCCTCCAAAAACTCCTCTGCCAACAAAAAAGCTTGTGCCAAACCATCGGGCGAGGGTTGTACCACATACTCAAAACGCATACCCAACGCACTTCCATCGCCCAATAGATTTTGAAACGAAAGTTGATCGTGAGGTGTAGTAATAATAAGTATCTCCTTGATTCCCGCCAACATCAAAACCGAAAGCGGATAGTAGATCATGGGTTTATCGTAGATAGGAACAAGCTGCTTACTTACTCCTTGTGTGATAGGATAGAGCCTTGTACCGCTTCCCCCTGCTAAGATTATTCCTTTCATCTCTCTCCTTTTTTTGGTTACTATTTTGTAATTATAACAATTTTTAAGCAATACTCTCTAAAATAGCTCGAAAATCTTTGAGATAGACCATATTGGGTCCATCGCTTAAAGCCTCCTCTGGGTTGGGATGAACCTCAAAGAAAAATCCATCAACCCCCACCGCATTGGCCAATTTTGCCATATAGGGGGCGTATTTTCTATCCCCTCCGCTCTTGCCGCCCAATGCACTGGGTTTTTGAGTTGAGTGTGTGACATCCATGACGATAGGATAACCAAACGCTTTCATATCAATGATTTGGCGAAAATCGACCACCAAATTGCCCAATCCAAACATACTTCCTCGTTCGGTGAGCATAATTTTATCATTACCACTCTCTTTGACTTTGGTAGCTGGGTGTATCATATCTTTGCCATCGAGAAATTGGGCTTTTTTGATATTGACAATTTTATTGGTTTGTGCTGCGGCTATGAGCAAGTCGGTTTGACGACACAAAAAAGCAGGAATTTGCACAATATCCACTACAGATGCTACCAAAGAGGCCTGATAGGGTTCGTGAATATCGGTGGTAATGGGCAAACCAAAGGTATCTTTAACCTTTTGTAAAATTCTTAGCCCCTCTTCCATTCCAGGGCCTCGGTAGCTGCTCAAAGAGGTTCGATTGGCTTTGTCAAAAGAGGCTTTGAAGATATAGAGAAGCCCTAGCTCATCGCTCATTTTTTTGATTTCTCGTGCCAACTCCATCACCATAGCTTCGCTCTCAATCACGCAAGGACCTGCTAGGATAAACTTTTGCTCTTTTAGTTTGTTATACAATAGGTCACTTTGCATCTTATTCCTTAATGGTTCATTTTTGGGTCAATTTTTAAAAATACTACACCCAATTTTAACGAAACTTAACTAAAACTCTATAAAATTTTTCACATATTTACGATTTTTATCAAAAATAGTTAAATTTAATTTTGGATTGAGTACAATATCTTTGTTACAAATTAAGGAGCTTTATTGCACTACTTAAACGAATTTAAACTATTTATACTCCATCTCTTTGCCAATCAAAGGCTTATCATGACGCTTATCAAAAACGAATTTAAAAAGAGCTATTTGGGTTCTTATTTGGGGTTGTTTTGGGCGTTTGTGCAACCTCTTGTCTTTATGTTGGTGATTTGGTTTGTCTTTGAAGTGGGATTTCGCACAGGTCCCGTTACGGGTGATACCCCCTTTGTGTTGTGGCTAATAGCGGGGATGATACCGTGGTTTTTTCTCTCTAGTGGACTCTCAAGTGGCACCAATGCTGTCGTATCCAACGCCTTTTTGGTCAAAAAAGTAGCCTTTCGTACGAGTATTTTACCGCTTGTTCAGATTGGTTCGGAGATGATTATTCATTTGGTTTTGGTGGGATTGTTGCTTGGGGTCTTTTTGCTTTATGGCTACATGCCTACTCTCTATTGGTTGCAACTTTTGTATTATATTTTTTGCACCATTGTATTGCTTTTGGGCTTGACGTGGCTTACTTCGGCTATTCGAGTCTTTGTTAAAGATATTGGCAATTTTATTACCGTAGTGATACAAATAGGCTTTTGGGCAACCCCTATCTTTTGGTCGCTTGAGTTGGTACCTCAAGAGTATCGCTACATTTTTGAACTCAATCCTGCTTTTTATATCGTAGAGGGTTTTAGAGATAGTTTAATAGCTCAGGTTTGGTTTTGGGAGAAGGGGTATCTAACACCCTATTTTTTGATGATGGCTTCATTTACTTTTGTGGTAGGAGCGGTAGTGTTTCGTAAACTTCGTGTGCATTTTGGGGATGTACTGTAGATGGATCTTCTTGCTATTGCTCATGAGGTATTTAGGATTGAAGCCCAAGAGATAGCCCATCTTAGCGATAATCTCAGTGAAGATTTTGCACACGCCATTGAGAGCATTTTGAGTTCTAAGGGCAAAGTGGTGGTATGTGGCATTGGCAAATCGGGACTCATTGGCAAAAAGATAGCGGCAACACTAGCAAGTACAGGAACAAGTAGCTTTTTTTTGCACCCTGCCGAAGCCTATCACGGGGATTTGGGGATGGTGGGGCGTGAAGATATTGTGGTACTTATCTCCAATTCAGGCGAGAGCGATGAGATACTCAAACTTATCCCCTTTTTTAAACATCAAAAAAACACAATCATTGCCATGAGTTCCAATAGAGCCTCGACACTTGTCCAAAACAGTGACTATTTTTTGAACATCTCCGTCGAAAAAGAGGCGTGTCCGTTGCAATTGGCTCCTACAAGTTCTACAACAGCAACGCTTGTCATGGGCGATGCCATGGCGGTGGCACTGATGAAAAAGCGAGGATTTTTAGAGGGAGACTTTGCTACGTTTCACCCTGGTGGGAGTTTGGGGCGACGATTGCTTGTCAAAGTGGGCGACAAAGCCAAAAAAGAACCCCTTCCCCTTGCTATGCCCCATGAGAGTATTGTTGAAGTGGTACATACCATATCAAAATGCGGATTGGGGCTTTGCGTGATTGTTGATGCCCAAAAGATTGTAGGTATTATCACCGATGGGGATATTCGCAGAGCTATGGAGAGACAAAAAGAGGACTTTTTTGCGCTTCAAGCCAAAGATTTGATGAGTCAAAATCCCAAAACCATTGCCCACGATGCCACCTTGCATCAAGCAGGGCAGATGATGGAGGAGAAAAAAATCAATGCATTGCTTGTGGTGCAAAACGATAAATTGGTAGGTATCGTACAAATTTACGACTTGGGTATTTAAACTTTTTAGAACTTTTGTAGTATAATTAAAGAATTTTTCACTTTGTAGGATAACAATGAACAATAAGAGACAGACTTGTATTTTGGTTTTAGGAATGCATCGAAGCGGCACTTCGGCTTTGACGGGAGTGTTGAGTTTGCTGGATGTTTATTTGGGAAGTGAACTTATGGAGGCAAACTTTGCTAACGAAAAAGGCTACTTTGAAAACAATATACTCTATAAAATAAATGAAAAACTATTAGGACAAATTAACAGTTCATGGAATGATACCTTTTATGATGAAGAGAAGCTTGAAAATATTAGTGGGTTAAATGAACTCAAAGTTGCTTTGAAATCGGAATTTAAATACGCTCATACGTTTGCCATCAAAGATCCACGACTTGCCTATCTATTCCCTATCTATAAAAAAGTACTTAAACAACTAAAAATAGATATAAAAATTATTCTTCCCTATCGAAATCCCTTGGAGGTAGCTAGTTCTTTGAAAAAACGAGACGCTATGTCGCTTGAAAAAGGGATGCTTTTGTGGGCGTATCACTTTTTGATGGCAGAGAAGTTTAGCAGAGGACACGCTAGAGTTTTTGTAAATTTTGACGAACTTATAGCCAATACTTCGGATGTTATTGATACTATTTCTTCAAAATTAACCCTAGAACTCGCAGATAAATTTAACAAAAACAAAACCCAAATAGAGGCTTTTTTGGAGCCTAGTTTAAAACATCACAATGTATCTATCGAAAATCTATCGCACAATACTCCAACCATTGTCAAAGAGACATTGGCACTAAAAGATAGGTTTAATATCGACGATCTTGATAGGGAGTTTGATATTTTAAGAGAAGGGCTATTTAGCTACCAAAAGCTCTTTTATAATTTTGACATTGTAAACGCTTTGCATGAAGGCGAAGTGGCTAAACAAAGTTTGCATATCAAAATTCAAGAACTCAACCAAACAACACACAATTTGCATCTCAAAGAGCAAGAATTAACTCAAACGCAACACAATTTACAAATCAAAATTCAAGAACTCAACCAAACAACACAAAACCTACACCTCAAAGAGCAAGAGCTTAACCAAACTGTACAAAACTTACAAGCCAAAGAGCAAGAATTAACTCAAACGCAACACAATTTGCATCTCAAAGAGCAAGAGCTTAACCAAACTGTACAAAATTTACAAGTCAAAGAGCAAGAACTCAACCAAACAACACACAATTTGCATCTCAAAGAGCAAGAACTTAACCAAACTGTACAAAATTTACAAGTCAAAGAGCAAGAACTCAACCAAACAACACACAATTTGCATCTCAAAGAGCAAGAACTCAACCAAACAACACAAAACTTACACCTCAAAGAACAAGAGCTTAACCAAACAACACAAAACTTACAAGCCAAAGAGCAAGAACTCAACCAAACAACACAAAACTTACAAGCCAAAGAGCAAGAGTTAAGAGAAAAAAGTAGTGAACGTTTAATTTTAAATGATGCATTGAAATCAAAAGATCAAGAGCTTAGCCAAACCAAACACAAATTGCAAACCAAAGAGCAAGAGTTTGTTCAATCTCAACAAGAGTTGGACAATGTAAAAACAGAATTAACAAGTTTGTATATGAGCAAAAGTTGGAAAATTACAAGACCCTTAAGAAGAGTGATGAGGATAGTTAAAAAATGATTAAAAGACTAAAATATAAAAAATGGAAAAAAGTCATTGAGAAGAGTGGACTTTTTGATGTAAAATATTATCTCTTCACCTATCCAGATATACGACAACACGATATAGACCCTATTATGCATTACATCCAATACGGTGCTAAGGAGAGAAGAAATCCATCGGCTCACTTTAATACAAATTATTACCTTTCTGTGTATCAAGATATAGATGTAAACAAAATAAATCCACTTTTTCACTATATAGTATTTGGCTACAAAGAAAATAGAAATCCTTCTGGAACATTTGATACACAATTTTATTTAGAAACTCACAAAGATGTACAAAAAAAATCTATCAATCCGCTGTTGCATTTTATGAAATATGGTCAAAAAGAGAAGAGAAGAACCAAACAAGAGAAGCAGTTGGACAATCAAAAAATCAAATCAAGCCCAATAATTATTGATGTGAAGCATGAAAAATTAAGGGAAGTTGCATACAAATACAATGTGGGTGTAGTGGTTCATGTCTATTATGTAGAATTGTGGGATGAAATTTATGAATATCTCAATAATATATCGCATAATTACACTTTATATATCACAACAATAAAAAGCTTGTATGAAAAAGTTAAAACACTTAAGATGCCCAATGTAAAAGTTGAGATTTATGTGTATGATAACGTCGGTTATGATATTTATCCTTTTTTGCAAATAATGAAAATTTTAGAAAGAGACAATATTGATGTTTTTTGCAAACTACATACCAAAAGAGGAGATAAGCATACTGGCAAGGATTGGAAATTAGAATTGATAAATTCACTCATTGGTACGGATTCTATTTTTGCTGGAGCTGTGTCGGCTTTTGAAAAAAATAGTAATTTACATATGGTTGGCTCATCTTCTTTTTATAAATCTATTGAGTATTTGCTGATGAACAATAAAGAAAATATAACAGATTTAGCAAATATGGCACATTTTGATATAAATAACGTCTTATCGTGCGGTTTCTTTGCTGGAACAATGTTTTGGGGAAGATTAAGCCACTATACTGAACTATTTGCAAATATAGATGTGCAAATCTTACTCTCAAAACAAAACAATAAATCCACAATATCAAACAGTGATGGAACATTGTGGCACGCACTGGAGCGTTTTTTGGGTGTCACTACAAATAAACAGAGCGAAGTTGGACTGGTATATTGTGGAAATATACATAATGATTATTATCTTGATATTCTACCATCAAGCTTATCTGCTTGTATTAGAAACAATATTGGTCATAGCATAGTGGATTTAAGAAACTTATCATCCAATTATAAACTAATAAAAAATTTTAGATTATTTGATAATGTAAAATATTTAGAGAATTTTCCAATGCTTACAAGTAGCGATGTGGATAAAGTATTGCATTACTTAAAAATTGGAAGGTTTTTTGTATATGATGAAATTAATAAAGAACTAAAAACACTTTTTAGATACCTAAAAGATAGTTTTGTGCAAACACCACAAACCTATCATGAATTGGCAGTCCATGGTGCCAAAGCTCCTAAGTATAACGGAGATGACAAAACTTTAGAGTTTCAATATCTTAGCACAAGAATGTCAATTCTCGAAACACATCTAATAGATTGGGATATAGAAAAAAACAAAAAGCGAAACAATTACATAGTATCCATTGTAATTCCTGCCTATGGTCAAAAAGAGATGACAGATGAATGTATCGCATCCATACTTAGATGCAATGCAGGAGTTGAATATGAAATTGTAATTGTCAACAACAGTCAAGATGAGAGCGATAGCGATTCTTTAGAGAAATGGAAAACAAATCCTATTGTAAAAGTCGTAAACAATGAAGAAAATTTAAATTTTGCACTTGGCTGCAATCTTGGTTTTAGTAGAAGCATAGGTTCTATAGTAGTTTTTTTAAACAACGATACGACGGTTACTGATAATTGGTTAATTGAACTTATCGAACCATTAAACGATAGCAATATCTCAATGACCCAACCACGTCTTTTGTACCCCGATGGGTCTTTGCAGTGTATGGGATTGGTTTTTTCAAACAAAAGTCCCTTGGCATATCCAATCTATCAAAATACCCAACCACCAAAAGATATTTTGGAAAACAATAGAACTTTCAAGGCGGTTACAGGTGCTTGTCTTGCTATAAGATACGATGATTTTGTTTTAGCTAGAGGGTTTGATACGCACTATATCAATGGACAAGAAGATGTTGATTTGTGTTTAAGATTAAATAATCTTAAAGGCACAAAAGCACTCTATTGTGCAAACTCTACAGTCTATCACCATGAAGGCAAAACGCTAGGAAGAGGAAAATTTGTCTTGCAAAACAGACAACTCTTTGTCAGCAGATGGAAAAAGTCGATTGAAGAAGATGACACTATGCACTACAATCAAGACAATGTGCAAGTTTTGGAGTGGCAATTGGATTCAGAGAGTTTTAAAAAATTTGGAGTTGAAAACCATATTCCTAAAGTAAAATTTTCAGAAACATTTTTGCAAAGTCTCAAAAGTAATTCATACGATGATAATTTTTATATACAAGGCGATAATCAATGTGATAAAAATAAACAAAATATTATGCTAACTGCACACACATTGGGGACTCAAATTTTTGGCGGAGAAAGAAGTTTTTTGGATATGGTTACATCCATTGATAGTTCTAAATATAATATTTTTGTTGTTTTGCCCAATAATAGTAATAGAGAATACATTGATATTCTTAGAAAATACGTTGTATCTATCTATATTGTGAGGTATCAAATGTGGGATAAAACTTCTTTAAATGAAGAGTTGATACATCTTTTAGAAAGTATTATAGTTTGCAATAATATAAAACTTTTATATGCAAATACCATTATGTGTCGTGAAGCACTTCTAGCAGCAAGAAATTTAGGTTTAAAAACCGCTATTCATGTAAGAGAACTTATCAATCAAGACGAGCATTTGAGGGATGCTATTGGGCTAGATACTCAAGAGATACTATCTGAACTTAATTTATTGAGTGACTACATAATAGCCAATTCAAAAATTACAAGCCAAATGTTTTTTCATGAGAATAAAAATTTAGTATATAACAAAATAGATATAAAAATGTATGAAAATATAACAAATAGTATTCAAAACAATAAAGTAAAATTTGCCTTAATTAGTAGCAATATTCCCAAAAAAGGAATAAATGACTTTTTTGAAATAGCAAAGATATGTCAAAAAAATAAAATAGATGCAGAATTTTTACTCATTGGACCTCTCAATGTAGATACTCAAGAGTTGGTCAATAAAATTGAAAAACATCAGCTCAAAAATTTAAAAATTCTAGGATATTTTGAAGATCCTCTTGAGGCTATAGGGAAAGCTAATGTTATTTTAAGTTTATCGCATTTTGCCGAATCGTTTGGTCGAACCGTAGGCGAATCAATGGCTGCAAGGAGACCTGTGATAGCCTATAACTATGGAGCAATTCCAGAATTGATAGAAGATGGAGTTGATGGCTATTTGTGTCCGTACAAAAATATAGATGAAGTGGTTAAGCGTATTGACTATTTATGCAATAATGTGTCTCAAATTCAAATTTTAGGCAATAATGCACAGAAAAAAATTACAGCACTATCTTCGGAAGATGTTTACAAAAAAGCAATCAATGAAGGTATTGAAAAAGCATTAAAAGTCACTAAAAATTTCAAAGATAAACACATTGTAAAAACCGCAATTATAATTCCTATCTACAACGCATACAGTGAAGTTTCTAATTGTATTGATAGTGTATTAAACACTACAGAGAGTAAACAGTGTGATATTTTTTTGATTAATGATGGAAGCACAGATGAACGCATAACACTATTGCTCAAAAAATATAAAAATATTTCAAATCATATTCATGTAATAGAGAATGAAACCAATATGGGGTACACCAAAACAGTCAATAAAGGAATCAAGTTGGCAAAAGAGAAAGATGTTGTTTTGCTCAATAGTGATACTATCGTAACTCATGGATGGCTAGAGAGTTTGCAAGATGTTGCTTATAGGGAATCAAAATTTGGGACTGTCACAGCAATGAGTGACAAT
This sequence comes from Sulfurovum sp. FS08-3, assembly GCA_000830175.1. GTDB lineage: Bacteria > Campylobacterota > Campylobacteria > Campylobacterales > Sulfurovaceae > FS08-3. The sequence continues at coordinate 229,298 of JQIS01000001.1, forward strand.
GCGGGAGCATTTTCTTTTCCAAAACAAAGTATAGCCAATCCAAAACCAAAATTTTTAACTCACAATAACTATGCTGCATTAGTGACGAGAGACAGCGTAGATGCATTGGATTTAATGCCTATAGAGGTTCCTACTGGATCAGGTTTTTGTTTTTATATAAAAAAGGATTTACTAAAAGATATAGGCTTATTTGACGAAGTGGCTTTTCCAAGGGGATACGGTGAAGAGAATGATTTTTGTATGAGAGCAATGAAACATGGTTGGATAAATGTAATATCGCACAAGACTTTTATTTATCATGTAAGAACGGCTAGTTTTGGAAGCGAGAAAGAGAAATTAGTCAAAGATGGTGTAGTGGAGGTAGTGAGAAGATTTCCAGACTATCATGAAAAAATACAGCAATCTTTTGGTTGCATTGAAATGCAAAATTTTCGAGATGCAATTCAAAGGAGAGTATTGATTGATAACCACTAAATGATACAAATGATACAAAAAGCCAAAAAACTCTTTTGTCGTCTTAATGTAGCTCCTGTGATGTTTGAGCGACTTAAGTATAAAAAATGGAAAAAAATCATTGAAAAAAGTGGATTATTTGATGCTCACTATTATCGCTTGACCTATTTGGATAGAGACAATCACGCCATAGACCCCATAGAGCATTATATTTTTCAAGGAGCAAATGAGGGTAAAAATCCATCTGAAAGGTTTGATACGAACTTTTACGCCAAAAGCTATCTTGATATAAAAAATGCTAAGATAAATCCTTTGGTGCATTTTATACAGTATGGAAGCAAAGAGGGGCGAACTACCCATAGCCAAAACGGTATCATCACGGTTCATAAAATGTCAAAAATCAAAAAGCTTATCGCTATCGTGAGATACGTTGCTCACAATCCACAATTAATCAAAAGAACTATCCATGAAATGAAATTATACGGGATTAGAGGGACTATTATAAAAATAAAAAACAAATCAAGCAAAATAGAAAGCTCTTTTGTATCTGAAAATGAAACCAAAGATGTTGAAGAGTTGCTTACCATTTTCAATAAAAATATCAATATACCCAGTTTCACAATTCAAAAACCAATTGATATAATTATCCCCGTTTACAATGGTTTTGAATTTTTAACACCCCTTCTTGAAAGTATCATACACAATACATCCATGGAGTATAGAATCATTATGTGTGATGATAAAAGCTCTGATGAGAAAGTTTTGCCTCTACTTAAACGCTTCAAAGAGCAAAATCCACGCATAGAAACGATACTTTTGGAAAATGAACACAATTTAGGTTTTATCAAAACGGTTAATAGACTTGTCCAATACACCAACAATCACTTTGTGCTTTTAAATACAGACACACAACTCCCACCCTACTGGATAGAGAGGCTTATGTATCCAATTTTTGAGATGAACAGCATTGCAAGTACGACACCCTTTACCAATGCAGGTACTATTTGCAGTTTTCCCCGCTACTTAGAAGACAATCCTATCTTTGAAAATATGACTGTAGAGGAGCTTGATGGTTATTTTCAATACGTAAACTTTGAAAAAACACACATTGAGATACCTACGGGGGTGGGTTTTTGTATGGGAATTAATAAAAATTTAGTTGATACAATAGGTATGTTTGATGAAGCCTTTGGCAAGGGGTATGGCGAGGAGAACGATTGGTGTCAAAGAGCGATAGAAGATGGATACAAAAATCTGCATATAACCAATCTCTTTGTCTATCATAAGCACGGTGGCTCTTTTGCTAGTGAGGAGAAGCAGCGATTAATAGCACAAAACCTTCGCCTACTCAATCAAAAGCATCCTACTTACGATAGACAAGTGCAATCGTTGGTCGAAAAAAATGAACTTGAAACGTTGCGAGAGTTTATGCAAATCACAATAAAAAATAAAAAATTAGATACTGTTTTGATTATTGATCACGGTTTAGGTGGCGGTGCCAATCACTACATTGATGAAAGCATGGATACAAGAATACACAATAAACAAATGACGGTTCTTGTGCGATATGATTTTCATGCACTCAAGGCTTACAACATTTACTTTATTGCGTACAACCTAGAGTATAAATTTGTCTCATCGAATTTGTCAAAAATTATTGCCCTATTGAGTGAATTTAAAATCAATACAATCTTTTTAAATTCATTTGTTTCCTATCCCAATGTTCATGAAATTATAAATGAGATAGTATTATTAAAAGAACAAACCAAAGCAAGACTCATTTTGCCTATACATGATTTTTTCCCTCTGTGTCCTAGCTATACATTGCTTAATGAAAAAATGCAATACTGCGAAGTTCCCGATGATGTCAAAGTGTGTGAAAATTGCTTAAAACACAACAAGCATGAATTTAAAATCTTTGAAAACGAAACAGATATTGAGCATTGGAGAAGTTCGTGGAGCAACATCATTGCACTGTGTGATGAGATACTCTGTTTTTCAGACTCCTCAAAAGAGATATTTCTCAAAGCTTATCCCAAAAGTATCGAAAAAATTATCGTTAAACCGCACGATATATCGGGAAGGTATCCAAAAATTTATGATGCCAACTGTAACTCTGGCATGACTATTATTGGAGTGTTGGGTGCAATAAATGAAGCCAAAGGTGCAAATATCGTTAAAGATTTGGTTTCGTATATAGATAAAAATAGGCTCAATACAAAAGTTGTAGTGATTGGAGAAATATCAATACCTATACATTCTGATTCTTTTGAAGTGACGGGTAGATACGATAAAAAAGAGTTGCCCAAAATAGTCAAAAGGTTTAATATAACAAAATTTTTGATACCCTCAATTTGCCCAGAGACATTCTCTTATACAACCGATGAAATCATGCAGATGGGTTATCCTCTTGTAGTTTTTGATTTAGGAGCACCCGCACAGAGGGTTCGAGATTATGATTTGGGGCAAGTTATAGAGATGGATAGATTGTACGAGGTGATTTTTGAATAGGCTACCTTTTGCAAACAACTTATCTAAAAAATTTCTCCCACAGAGGTAACCGCTTTGCTCTTCAATAGCTACGAATTTATATTCCTATTCTTGCCCATCACCTTTTTTGTCTATTTCTATCTCAACTCCAAAAGACTCACTGAGGCGAGTAAGGGGTTTTTGGTAGCTTCGTCGCTCTTTTTTTACAGTTGGTGGAATGTTATTTATCTTCCGTTGATACTCGCTTCGATGCTCTTTAACTACCTTTTGGGAGCTTCCCTTACCAAAGAGTCGCAACATAAAAAAGTCTCCAAAAAACAGCTCCTAAGTATGGGAATTGTTGCCAATGTTGCACTGCTAGGCTATTTTAAATACTCTGATTTTTTTATCGACAACCTCAACAAAGCTTTGGGTAGTGATATGGCTTTGCTTCATCTTGCTCTTCCTCTTGCTATTAGTTTCTTTACTTTTCAACAAATTGCCTATTTGGTTGATAGCTTTCGTGGGGAGACCAAAGAGGATGATTTTTTAAACTATGCGTTGTTTGTCACCTTTTTCCCTCAACTTATAGCTGGTCCCATCGTCCATCACAAAGAGGTAATGCCTCAATTTGCCTCATCGTGGAACAAAGTCAAAAACTACCGTAATATTGCATTGGGACTCTTTATCTTCTCTATTGGACTCTTCAAAAAAGTTGTCATTGCTGATACCTTTGCGGTGTGGGCTACGCAAGGATTTGATGTGGCTACAGCTTTAACTTTTTTTGAAGCGTGGGCTACGTCGCTCTCTTATACCTTTCAGCTCTATTTTGATTTTAGCGGATACACCGATATGGCGATAGGGGCCGCGCTGCTTTTTAATATCAAATTGCCTATCAACTTTGATTCTCCCTACAAAGCAACCGATATTCAAGACTTTTGGCGACGATGGCACATTACACTTTCACGATTTTTAAAAGATTATATCTACATTCCACTGGGCGGAAACAGAGCAGGAAGCTTTAGAACCTACACCAATCTTATGGCTACGTTTATATTGGGTGGATTGTGGCACGGGGCAGGATGGACGTTTGTCTTTTGGGGATTTTTGCATGGATTGGCTCTAGTCATTCACCGCATTTGGCACTCTTTGGGCTTTAGACTTTGGACTTGGTTAGCATGGTTTATCACTTTTAACTTTGTCAATATCTCATGGGTTTTCTTTCGAGCCAAAGAGTGGGAGGATGCGGTGAAAGTTTTGAGGGGGATGGGGGGATTGAGCGGAGTAGTTGTAGCCGAAAAATATGAAAAATATCTATCAAAGCTCTCGGAGTATGGAGTGGAATTTGGAATAGTAACGACCAATATACAAAGCGGTTCGCAGATTATTGGATGGCTTGTTTTTGCGTTGGTTGTTTCGTTGGCACTCAAGAACTCCTATAAATTTACGTTTGAAAAAAAGTTACATCCCCTTATCATTGTCTTTGCATCCTTTATTTTTGCTTATGCAATGATTGGTTCTTTGGTTAGCAGTAGTGAAGTTTTTTTGTATTTTAATTTTTAGGATTTACTATGAGCTATAAAAAATCAACCCAATACTTTTTGCTTTTATCCATTGTTTTAATAAGTATATTACCCATTGCCAACACTCTCATATTTTTGGTTTTTTCAAAAAATAATCAAACATTATTAGATTTAGACAAAAAACAACTCTTCAGTACGGATAATATCGAATCTTATGTTAATTATAGTGCCTACAAACAATTTAATATCTCTTTGGTAAACAATAAAGTGATTATAGGCAAAGATGGTTTTTTGTTTTTGGGTAATGATTTTGGTAGAGTATTGGACAAAACCAAGGGGATATTTAGACCCTCCCAAAAAGAGATAGAACAGTGGAGTGATAAATTAAAAGATTTGCAAAACTGGTATGAGAATCAAGGCATAAAGTTTGTTATAGTCATAGCACCCAATAAGCACTCCATCTACCCAGAAAAATTACCCCATTGGATGGAGTATCACGGCAAAACGATTACCGATGATATTGTGGAGAGTGCTATCAAAAGAAGTGTTCATCTATTGGATTTGAGACCCATTTTGCTAAGCAAAAAAGAGGATAAGCCATTGTATTTTAAAACCGATACGCACTGGAACCAAAGAGGTGCTGGGTTTGCATTTGAAGCAATTATCGCCTATCTCAACCGTAAACACAACGTAAACATTATAATACCAAACTATCGTTTCGATCAAACCTATCAAGGAACGGGCGATTTGGCTAATTTCTTAAAAATATCTGCAATATTGGATAAAAATTATGAAAAAAGCTACCCTTATAGGTTTGATAAACAATCAAAAATTTGCAAAGGAGATATTGATAAAGAAGAGAGCAACCTAAGCAAATGCCAAGAGGTAGAAAATCAAATAATGTACATTAATAATCGACCTTTGTATATGATTAATAACACTATACAAAAGCATAAACTTTTATTGATATGTGACTCTTTTTCAGAAACTCCATCTGTGCTTTACAATCGCAGTTTTAACACGATATACAAGTGGCATTTTAGTCATATTTACGGAGAAAAACTAAAACACTTTGTCAATCAAACGCAACCCAATATTGTGATTTATCAAATTGTAGAGAGAGATTTTTATAATAACCACATTGTAACGCCTATATCCAAATCTAATATATCATCCATTGACGTTAGCCATTTGGCTCTAAAAGAAAAAATATTCACCCTCTCTCACCATCCATACACTCAAAACGATCAATTTTCATTGCGATTTAACAAGGGTGTTGTGGAGTTAAATGCCACCAAACATGACCCCATTATCACTTTAAACCAAACCCAATCGCAATCAAACAATGTTGTTTTGTCTTATGAAATAGATTCGCCCATTGATACAACATTTCAGATTTTTTACAAAGAGACAAAAACTTCGCATTATAATCAAAAAGATTCCTATCGTGTTGCTCTCAAAAAAGGAAACAATAGGTTAAATCTACTCATTCCATCAAGATATATTAATAATACATTACGGGTTGATTTGGTATCATCTGTTGGGAATTATAAAATAAAAAAATTTGAGATGTATGGAATGAATAGTTACGGAGAACAAAAATGAAAACCGTTGTCATTATCCCCGCACGTTTGGCTTCTACTAGGTTGCCCAATAAAGTCTTGCTTGATTTGCACGGGAAGAGTGTGATACAAAGGGTTTATGAACAAGCCCTAAAAGCCAAAACGATTGATGCGGTTTATATTGCAACCGATTCGATAGAGGTGCAAAAGCATTGTCAAAGCTTTACACAATGCGTTGTAATGACAAGCCAAAGCCATGAGTCTGGGACCGATAGAGTAGCACAAGCAGTTGAAGAGCTAGAGGCGGATATTGTTATCAATGTTCAAGGCGATGAGCCTTTTATTGAGCCGCAGCTGATTGATGATTTGGTAGAGGCGTTTGATGAAAATGAGGTAATGGTGAGTGCAATGCACCGTTTGCACAGCGTAGAGGAGCTTAAAAATCCCAACGTTGTTAAGGTCACTGTCGATAAAAATTATCACGCTTTGTACTTTTCTCGTTCTATTATCCCCCATCACCGTGATGATTGGGAGTCGCTTTTGCATCATCATAGCACCATACCTTGGGCTTTGAAGTTCTATCGCCATTTGGGGATTTACGGTTACCGCAAAGAGTTTTTGATGCACTATACACAAATGGACTCCTCTTATCTTGAACGGCTAGAGAAGTTGGAGCAGTTGCGGGTGCTTGAAAATGGATACAAGATTAAAATGGTCGAGACATCCTATCAATCTATTGGTATCGATACGCTAGAGGATTACCAAAAGGCGTTGCGTTGGTTGCAAGGTTGAGGGCGTTTAGACCTCTTGCAACTGTGCAATCGTCTCCAAAAGAGCGTTGAGTTTGTTTTTAACCTCTAGGTACTCAAGGACGGGTTTGCTATCGGCTACGACACCCGCACCCGCTTGAAGGGTGATAGAGTTTGGTTGAATCAAGGCGGTACGGATAGTAATGGCACTATCCATATCCCCTGTAAATGAAAAATAGGCGACGCTTCCGCTATAAAAGCCTCTTTTGAGTTTTTCAAAGTGGCTAATAAGCTCCATTGCTTTGATTTTGGGAGCACCCGTCATCGTTCCAGCCGTAAAGGTGGCACGGAATAGGTCAAACATATCTTTGCCCTCTTGAATTTGGGCTTGAATATCGCTTACCATGTGCATAACGTGCGAGTAGCGTTCGACACGCATCATTTGGGTTACTTTGACGCTGCCTACTTTGGCGACACGCCCCACGTCGTTGCGTCCCAAATCGACAAGCATAAGGTGTTCGGCACACTCTTTGGGGTCATTGAGCATCTCCTCTTCAAGCTCTTTGTCACGGTGGTGTGTTTTGCCTCGTTTTCGAGTGCCTGCAATAGGGCGTAGCAAAATATCACCATCATCAAGCTTAACCATCACTTCGGGCGAAGAGCCACAAATGGAAAAATTCTCAAAATCAAGCAAAAAGAGATAGGGAGAGGGATTTTTGGCACGTAAGGCTCGATAGAATGTCAAAGGGTCAATTGAGCCGTGTTGGGTGTAGCGATTGGAGATAAGGATTTGAAAAACATCCCCTGCTTTGATACTCTCTTTGGACTCCTCAATAATCGCCTTAAAACGCTCCTCGTCAATCGCAAAAGAGCCATCTTGTTCGAGCTTGATAGGTTTGAGCGGTTGCGGAGTGTAGGGTTGGCTTAGGCTCTCTTTGAATCTTGCGAGTTTGTCTTGCAACGAGGGGTGGTTTTCGATAATGGTGAGTTTGGCACTCTTGTGGGAGTAGGCGATAATAATCTTGGGTCGTATCAAATCCATATCGGGCGTATGGAGAGTATCTTCCAAAGCATCCATGTGGGGTTTAAGGGTAGGTTCAAAAACCTTGACCATATCGTAACCAATAAAGCCAATAAAGCCATCTACAAAACCAAATCCATGCTCCAATGCTTTGGTCTTATAGAGTTTAGGGTCAAGTTTGGCGTAGTAAGATTGCAAAAACTCAAAAGGATTTTGCTCTATGGTTTGTTGAGTATCATCCAAAGTATAGAGCGTTTGGTTGTCGATGTATTGCAATCGCTCTTGCGTACCAATCGTAATAAAGCTGAAGTTTCCCTCATTGCTATTGACGACACTCTCAAAGAGCATCGTGATTTCACCTGTAAAAATCTCTTTGATTTTGGCGTAGAGGGCGACGGGGGTAAGCTCATCAAATAGTAAATGTTTCATTATGGTCATCTTGTAATAAAGGCGTTTTTATTGATTTTATCTTTAATCTCAATCAATGCTTTCGCTGCTTGGTTTTTGCTCTCGTAGCCACCAATAAGGAGTTTTTTGCTACCCCCTTGCTCTTTGATAATGTATCGGTATCCATTGGATTTGATAATATTTAAAAAGCGTTCCCCTGGTTTTTCCACAAAAGAGCCTACTTGAATGTAGTAGGTTCCTTCAGGAGTAGTGGGTACAGAGTTGGTTTTGGGCTTTGACTCCTCAATGGGCAAGGGAGTTGTCTCTTTGCTGGGTGAGGTTTCGTTGTCGTTTGCTTCGGTGTTGCTTGTTTCGTTCTCTTCGTTTGCCCCGTCGTTGCTTTTTTCTACATCCATAATGGATGTTGCCTCTTCATTATCAATGCCATCAATGCTCTCATCCTCGTAGGAAGCAATATCGTAAATGGATTTCGTTTCGGGCTTAAGCGTCTCATTCTCCTCTTGTTTCTTTGTCTCATCGACGATTAAATCGGGGTCACGAATGCTATCGGGGTCTTGGAGAAGATTTTCATCATCTAGGGAGTCATCAAGTATAATCTTCGTTGCAATAATGGTGGACATCAATACAATAATAAACAAAGCCACAATGGTGAGTATCGTATGGGTTCGATTTTTGGGCGGTTTTAAATCATTAGCAATGAGATTCTCTACATACTCGCTTGGTTCTGGGTTATTATTGAACTCTTTGGTATCCATACATGCCTCCTCGTGGTTTGTGTTTAGTAGATAGGTCTATCGTAGATGATAAAATCTTGAGCCAATTGTTTCATCTCATCTTTGATTTGAAGATGCAAAGCCTCATCGTGGATATTGTCGAGTACATCGGCAATTTTATTGGCAATGATTTCAAACTCTCTCTCTTTCATTCCTCTGCTTGTCAATGCAGGTGAGCCAATGCGTACACCGCTTGTGACAAAAGGACTTCGTGTTTCACCTGGGACGGTGTTTTTATTGACCGTAATACCCGCTCTTCCTAATGCCGCATCGGCATCTTTTCCGCTAAAATCTTTATTTAAAAACGATACCAAAACCAAATGGTTATCTGTACCACCGCTTACGACATCGTAGCCTCTTTGGATGAGTACATCGGCTAAGACTTTGGCATTGATTTTGACTTGCTTGGCGTACTCTTTCCACTGCGGTGATAGGTTGTGTTTAAATCCTACTGCTTTGGCAGCAATAACGTGAACGAGTGGTCCTCCTTGCAATCCAGGGAAGATAGCCGAATTGACCTTTTTGGCAATCTCTTCATCATTGGTAAGAATTATTCCTCCCCTAGGACCTGCTAAGGTTTTGTGTGTCGTAGAGGTAACCACATCGGCATAAGGGAATGGGCTAGGGTGTTCACCTGCGACCACAAGTCCTGCAATATGGGCAATATCGGCAAAGAGCAACGCCCCTACTTCATCGGCTATTGCTTTGAAGCGTTTGAAATCAATCTCTCGTGCATAAGCCGAAGCACCGCACACAATGATTTTGGGTTGTGTGATTTTGGCAATTTCTCGTACTTTGTCGTAGTTGATACGACCATCAAGCTCTACGCCGTATGTAAAACTGTGGTAGTTTTTACCGCTAAAGCTCACTTTTGAGCCGTGTGTAAGGTGACCTCCGTGGCTCAAATCCATACCCAATAGCTTATCACCTGCTTGGAGCAGTGCCGCATAAACCGCACCGTTGGCTTGGCTACCCGAATGGGGTTGAACGTTGGCAAACTTGCAATCAAACAGCTCACACGCTCTATCAATGGCTAGTTGTTCTACACGGTCAGCATTTTCGCAACCCCCATAGTAGCGTTTGTAGGGATACCCCTCAGCATACTTATTGGTAAGCAGACTTCCCATCGCTTCGATTACAGCGGGATGGGTAAAGTTTTCACTTGCAATCATCTCAAGGTGGTCGTTTTGCCTAGTAAGCTCATGGTTGAGCGCTTCAAAAATCTCGGGATCAAACGTTTCTATTTGGTAACTCATGACTGTTTCCTTTTTTAGTTATTTATCGGTTTGTGTACGTTGTTTACACGCTAGGGCATCGATACACAAGAATCCTTTGCCCTTTTTGGCAGGTTTTAGCTCTTCTATCGCTTCATTGCCGCATTTGCTGCATTTTTGTTCATCGTTTGCAACCACTACTTTGGGTGCTTCGGGACGCATGGCAGGGAAGAGCAAAACATCTTGAATCGAGTGTTGATTGGTGAGTATCATCACCAAACGGTCAATCCCAATCCCCTCTCCAGCCGTTGGTGCCATGCCGTAGCTTAGGGCATTGATGAAATCCTCATCCATCTCGTGGGCTTCATCGTCGCCTGCATCTTTGGCTTGACCTTGTTGCACAAAACGCTCCCATTGATCAAGGGGGTCGTTAAGCTCACTAAAGGCATTGGCAATCTCTTTTCCCGCCATAAAAAGCTCAAATCGTTCGGTAATAGCGGGGTTTTCATCGCTTCGTCTTGCCAAAGGACTAAGCTCTACGGGGTAATCGGTAATAAAAGTAGGATTGATAAGCTTGGCTTCAACAAACTCATCAAACAACTTCCCTTGCAATTGACCCAAATTGAGATTGGGTTTGATGGGTATCCCTTTGGCTTTGAAATAGGCATAAATGGCATCCATATCGTGGCAAATGTGGGCAGGTACGCCTCCGATTTGTGAGAGCGAATCGACAAGGGTAATTTCAACAAAGTTGCTAAAATCTATCTCAAACTCACCGTAGGGAAGCTTGGAGGGAAGATTGAGGTGTGTAAAGAGATACTCAAAATAATCTTTGGTAATCTCAATCAAATCCCGATAGGTTTTGTAAGCCCAATAGAACTCAATAGCGGTAAACTCTGGATTGTGCGTAGAGTCCATACCCTCGTTTCTAAAGTTTCGATTGATCTCATAAACCGCTTCAAATCCACCGACAATCAAACGCTTAAGATAGAGTTCGGGAGCGATACGCAAATATCTATCGACTCCCAAAGTGTTGTGGTGCGTAATAAAAGGACGCGCATTAGCTCCCCCTGCAATAGGGTGCATCATAGGAGTTTCGACCTCCAAAAAGCCTCGCTCTTCAAAAAATCTACGGGTGAGCGAAACGATACGACTACGCATCTCAAAGGTCTTTTTGACCGATGTGTTCATGATTAAATCAAGGTAGCGTTGGCGATAGCGAAGCTCTTTATCTTGCAATCCGTGGAACTTTTCGGGAAGAGGATGAATCGATTTGGTGACGATACGGAGTGCATTGCAATGGAGGGTAATCTCACCCGTTTGCGTCACAAAAGCGTAACCAATGGCTTGGACAATATCGCCCACTTCAAAAAGCTTTTTAATTTGGTTGTAGTACCCCTCTGGTAAATCGTCACGGTTGTAATAGATTTGTACCAACCCGCAACTATCTTCAATCTTAGCAAACGCTGCTTTTCCCATAATACGGATAAATTTGATACGTCCTGTTAGATGAAATATCTTGTTTTCATCTTTTTTAACCTCGTCACTTAGGGTGAGTAGGTGAGCCGATTGGGAGAGGAAATCCTCTGAAGTCTCTCCTCTTTCGATCGCATTAGGGTAGGGATTGATACCCATTTGACGCAATTGGTCAGCTTTTTTTATTCTCTCTTGTATGTATTGATTTTCAAACAATGACACTTCTCCTCAATCTTAATATCTATTTTTTTGGCTTGACACTCTTGACACACACCGATGATTTGCATGGTGTGGTTTGTCATTTTAAAGTTAAACTTTTTGGCAATCACCTCTTGTTGATGCTCAATGAGTTCATCGTGAAACTCCATAATTTTTTCGCACTCGGTGCAAACAAGATGGTCATGATGTTCATGCGACAACAACTCGTAGCGTTTACCTTGATCGGCTACGCTTAATGAACTGATTAAATTGGCATCCTCAAGAAGCGAAAGGGTTCGATAGACTGTGGCGATACCGATTTTGATTTTGGGGTATCGATACTGTATCAATCGATGAATCTCTTCGGGTGTAAGATGATGATGATTCCCATAGAGCGTTTCCAAAATATACTCTCTTTGTTTGGTCTGTTTTAGACCGCTGTTTTTGAGAATATCTCGAAAATTATCCAATAGCTCATCATAGCTCATCTTTGACCCACTTGCCTACGGCTCATTTACGATGAGTTTATTGATCTGCGGATTTGTCTCATTGGCTTGTGTAGTCGTAGTTGTCTCATTGGTTTCTTGGTTCTCTATTTTCTTTTGAAAATTTGTGGAATCAAAGACTCTCATCTCCTCAAGCAATAAGAGTTCATTGCCGTATTGTTCCATATAAGGATAGGCAATGGAGTTATTGAGATCCAATTTGGGTGCAACATTATCACGAATGAGCGTGATTTTTAAAAGCGAAATGAAAAGAACCGAAAAAAACAAAAAGTATTTGCCCACGCTCAATCCCAATCCTGCCAAACGACTAATGAGTCCCATTTTTGAGTGCTTGTTGGCAAAATAGGCAAATACAATCCCCACAATCGCTACAATAATCCAAATTGCTAAAGCAATAGCTATAAAACCTATAAGATTTAAAAGAGCAGGATTTTCAAGAGGAGCTTTGCTGTAAATGTATTGAGCTGCCAAAGCGTATTGTTGTGAGGCGACTATTACACCGCCCACTAATCCAATAACACCAAAAAACTCTTTGATAAAACCATTCACAAAGCCCTTGAGTCCCAAAATGGCAATCAAGGTAATGAGAGTAACATCAAGATAGTTTAGGGTGCTGTAGTCAATATGTTCAATCACGCATAGACCTTAAGCAATTCCAAGTTTTTTCTTGACTTCATCTTTTTTGTTGGCGTATTGCAACGCAACCTCTTTGGAAATCCGCCCCGCTTCGTACTCTCGTACAATGACTTGTGTTTGGGTTTGCATACCCGAATCCCCTTGTCCTAGTTGCATTTGCGAATAGATTTGATGCACTTTGTCTTCACGAATAAGACTCGATATGGCGTTGTTGGCGATGAGAATTTCAGGCGTAGCAACCCGTCCACCTCCAAGTTTGGGAAGCAACATTTGTGAAATAACCGCAATAAGCGACCCTGCAATCATTGCTCGAATAGCGGGTTGCTCACCTGCATCAAATACATCCAAAATCCTTGCAATAGTACCCGCAGCGGAGGAGGTGTGCAGTGTACCAAATACCAAGTGACCCGTTTCAGCCGCCGAAAGTCCCGCTCCGATAGTCTCACGGGTACGCATCTCCCCAATAACGATAACATCGGGGTCTTGACGTAGGGCGTATTTCAAAGCCGCCGCAAAACTCACCGTATCGGGACCAACGCCTCGGTGAGAAAAGAGACACTTTTTGTTTTCATGCACGAACTCGACGGGGTCTTCTACGGTAAGAATGTGTTTGTTATCGGTGAGGTTAATCTCGTTGATAATAGCCGCCATGGTGGTTGATTTACCCGAACCCGTAGGACCCGTAACTAAAATAACGCCTTTTTCTCGTTTGATAATCTCTTTGTAAACCGCAGGAGCGTTGAGTTGGTCAAGTGAAGGAATGACGGTGGGAATAATACGAAACGCCGCAGCCATATCGGTCATGGTTTTGTAGTAGTTGCCCCTAAATCGTCCAATCCCTGGAAGCATAATAGCAAAGTCAAGTTCGTTGTGTTCTTCAAACTCCTGTTTTTGCTTTTCGGTAATGATGGAGTAGCACATCTCTTCAATATCATCGCCTGTTAAAACGGGTAAATTGACAGGTTTTAGCTTACCGCTGATACGAATTTGCGGTTGCGAACGACTTACTAGGTGCAAATCCGATGCACCATGCTTAACAACACTTTTTAAAAGTTTCTTGACATCAATAACATCTTTTTTTTCTTCTTCGATCATAGTACCATCCTTTAAAGTAATTTTTGATTGTATTCATTCAAATCAAAACCAACCATTATTGCGTTGTCTTGTTCAATAACGGGTCGTTTGATAAGCATTGGCTCTTTGAGTAGCCACTCTATTGCTTCGCTATCGTTTAGATTTAACTCTTTGAGTTTAAGATTTCGATAGGTGGTTGAACGTCTATTGAAGAGTTGCTCTATAGGTACATACTCTAGCCATCTTTTGATAACCAAACGTTCTATTTTCTCTTGTTTGAGATCAACAAAATCATACGCCATAGCGTGAGCATCAAGCCAATTCAAAGCCTTTTTGACACTGCCGCAACTTTTGATACCATATACTTTCATCGGTTTACTCAATAATAGCGGGGACAATAAAGAAATCATCTTGAGATTGCGGTGCGTTGCTTAGTATATCGTGTGAAATAGCACTATCGCAATAAGGCTCATCGCTTCTCATGAGTGTACCCCCTTGCAGCGTGGAAAAAGAGGCATCCAAATGATCGGTATCAAGCTCATTGAGGTTTTCGACATAGGAGAGAATATCACTTAATTGAGCAATAATCTCGACTTTTTTATCCTCATCAATATGCAGATGCGAAAGCTTTTCAAGATTCTCTAAAATAGTGCTATCAATTTGCATACAATCCCTTTACTTATATCTTGTCGATATTATAATATTAAAAACTTAAACCTTAATAATTTAATAGCCTCTTTAGTAAACAAATCCTACTTGCTTGAGTGCCTCCCTCTCCACCTCTCCCGAGCTAGAATGCATACCATAAGCTAATCTATACTAAAATATTCAAATGAGAAAACTTGGAGCAGATTACGATATGTATGTATATAATCCTAGTGGCACTCTCATGTGTAGTAGCAAATCGTATTGCAACCCTTGCGAAGTTTCAGGAGCATATGGGGTGAGAATTGTACGAAGTAGAAACAACGATACAACTCTAAATATGTCATTGGGTATGACAGTCAATAGATATTAATTTGCAAGGAGCTAAAAATGAAAAAAATATTTTTACTACTATCAAGTGTGATAATAGTCGCTACTTTGACGGCGTGTAGTGGAGGCGATAGTGATAGTAGTGTCACGGAGCAAAATACTTCCGTGTCACAAACCGATAAAGTGACAAAAGTCATCGTAGAATGGACACCCGATATTTTCTTCTTGCCAACACCCACAGCTAGGGTAATTAAAACTCAAGATGAGCTAAATAAAACCATCGGTGAACTTGAAGTCGCCAAAGATAGTGATCCCGATACGGTCGAATCGTGGATTAGTTCATTGCAAAACAGTGATATTGATTTTGAAAAAGAGAATCTTATCACCTACGCATTTCTTTATGGCTGTATCCCAGAGTACAAAGTCGATACAACTTTGGCAACTGATACGCAGTCAAATATCATCATGACAAAAACAAGAGAAGAGTGCGATTCAGCAGAGATATTATTCTTTTTAGCCTACAAAGTCTCGAAAGATATCGAAACAGTTCAGATTATTCCGTTCAATCAGGAGACTGTGACTATCAACATGACCCAGCCCTAAAACATACCGCACTACGGCTCTGCTACTTCTCATTCCACCTCGGGAGAGAGTGTGAAATAACATGGGAAAACTTCGGAAGCGGGACTTTAGTCCCGCCAAAAAAGTCTAAAAATGACAGATTTATCATTTTTTAAACATATTTAGTAGGACTAAAGTCCTACTTCCAGTGGCTTAAGCTTTAATTTAGATAGTTATTTCACACTCTCGGGAGAGGTGGAACGAGAATGGGAATAGCCTCTTTAGTAAACAAACCCCACTTCTTTAAGTGCTTCATAGATGTAGATTTGCATCGCATTGCGTCCCAAACCGCACCATTGAGGAGCCAAAAGTGTATCATCGTCGATACCTGCCGTGACACGTTGGATAGAGATAGTATCGGGTTTCATTTGGATAGCTTTGGTGAGCGTATCGAGATAGAGTTGGCGGCTAATGGGTTCAAATTTGCCTAGTAGGTAGTCATTGGCAAGAAGGGTGTTTTTGACGACATAGAGCGGATGGTATTTGACCGAATCGATTCCCCACTCGTAACTTGTTTTGGCACTTTGCAACATCATCTCTTGCGTTTCGCCTGGCAAACCAAAGATAAGATGACCGCAAACATTAAGCCCCAAGGCTTTGGTTTTGGCAATCATCGTTTCAACGCTCTTAGCGTCGTGTCCTCGGTTGATTTTTTGGAGTGTCTCATCGTAAATCGATTGAATACCGTACTCTATCCATATCTCATACTTTTGACTTAACAAGGCTAAATACTCCAATGTCTCATCGGTAACGCTATCGCTTCGTGTACCGATACTAAGTCCCACTACATCGGGATAGGTGAGGGCTTTGTCGTAGAGTGTTTTGAGCGTCTCAAAAGGGGCATAGGTGTTGGTAAAAGCTTGAAAATAGACGATAAACTTTTGTGTGCCGTAGTTTTGGCGTTGATACTTTTGGGTGGTTTTGATTTGATGGTCCAATTGAGCCAACTGTTTAGCAAGAAGCGGATTGGAGGGGCTATCGAGATTGAGAAAAAATTTGCCTTTGTTGTGTTCCAAATTGGGACTAAAGGAGTCGTTTTGACAAAAGGTACACCCCCCCCTAGCCACTTTGCCATCAATATTGGGGCAAGTAAATCCGCTGATACCCAAAGGAATTTTGCTCACTTTGACCTTGTATTTTTTTTTGAGATACCTACCAAATGTATTGAGTTGTTTCAAACCGTGTTTCCTTATTAATCTATAATATAGTGTTCAAATTCGTTTTTTAGTGTTTCATTATGGCGTATAATATAGCGTTTAAATGCTGTAAACTCTATGCTATTGTTGAGATGTTGTTTGATTTTGAGTAAAAATGTTGCATCTTTACCGTATTTGTAATAATCAATTAATAGCTCTTGAAACTCTTTTATGCTTTTGAGTAACAAATCTCTTAAGTTAGCTCCCTCTAATGCCTTCAAAGAAGTAGGTTCGCCATTGAAGACTCTATCTAGTAGCTCTTTGGCGTGAGTAGCTTTTTGTGAGGGAATAAGCACTTCAAAATGTGGTTTTTCTTTTGGAAATGGGTTGAATTGATAAGCAATAGCACGATCGACTTGATCACTTTTTAGAGTGCAATTAAGTATTTCATCAAACTCTTTTTGAGCTAATTTTACATTATTACAGTGACCACAAGCATAAAAGAGGTTGTTCCAATCAAACATTAGGTCTCTATCTCCACGATGAGGCATAAAGTGTTCTATGTTGATAGTTGTTGGGTTTTTTTGTCCGCAAATATAGCATTTGCTGTAAAAATCTTTATCAAGTCGAGCAATAACTTCAGCTGTTCGATAAGTACCTGATTTTTTGTTTTTTTCAAGAAGTAAAGAGGGGGGTGCAGGTTGTGATTTTTCAAAATAAACCATTAAACTGCCTTAGATAAGTTTCTTAGTTTAATCTCATTTAATTTAACGGCTAACTCATCGGACATAAAAGTAGGCAAAGAGTCAAAATATTTTTTTAATCTATAGTACTCCTCTTTTTCATTGTCATCCAAAGCACTTTTGCTCGATAAAGTTTCAAAAACTTCAATTTTATCTTTGACCTCTTGGGAGTACTTATCGCTATCAAAGTAGCTCTCCACAAGTGCATCGTAGGAGTAGCCCGATAGGTCTTCAACTTGTATCTGTTTTTCCAAATCATACACCACACTATTGTCAATCGATTGCAATACAAAGGGGCTATGGGTAGTCACAATAAATTGAATATTAGGAAAAAAGTTTGTAAGCAGTGGCATAATGTTTTTTTGCATCTCTACATGAAGATGAGTTTCAACTTCGTCGATTAATACAATGCCCTCAATATCAAAACTTTTAGACTCGGTCGTTTCAATTTTGAGTAGTAGTTCTGTGACTATATCGATAATTGCCGAATAGCCATCGGAAAGAGTAGTAAAATCAAAAAGTTCACGATTGCTTCGTTTAATCAAAAAATTATAACTCATAATATTGCGTCTATCAAATTGTAATTCAAGTGAGGGGTCATTAAATATCTGCCTTAACATCTTCTCAAAGGTGTTAAACCAACTATCTATTGTTTTAACGGTTTGTGTGTCATTGTCATCTTTGGCAAATGAGCGTTCGGCTTTGAGGGCAACGATATATTTTAAAAAGTACTTATTTAACTTTTCATCTTTAATTTTAGAGAGTTCTATCTTTTCAATGCCATTGGGTTTATCCATACTATTTGTGGTTCGTTTGGCAGAAAAAAATGCATAAATTGTTTCACCTTTTTTAGAAGTAACAAAGTTGGTATCAGTTTTAATAAAAACTTCACCTTTTCCAAGTAAACTATTATTTAATTCTTCCAAAACCGAACTTTTACCGCTTCCATTTTTGCCTGTTAAAATAAGATGCTTTTTGGTATCGCCTAGATAGATAGAGAGGTTTTCTAAATGGCGTACTTTATTGATTTTGAGTTCAGTAATGTAGTTGCTCATTTGCTCTCCTCTCTCCTATTTTTATGAACTACACGAGGGAGATTCGCTACTTCCCCCTGCGAAGTAGTTGCCATCAAAGCTTACGAGTGAGTACTCCCTATCGTTGCCCAAAGCCTCTTTGAGTCCCTCGATAGATAGAAATCCTAGTGATGTTGCCCCTATCTTTTTGCTAATTTGAGCGGGTGTTTTGTTGGCAGAGATAAGCTCTTTTTTGGTAGGTGTATCGATTCCGTATCGACAAGGGTATTTGATTTCGGGGGCTGCGATACGCATGTGCACTTCGGCTGCTCCTGCATCTTTGAGCATTTTGACGATTTGTTTGGAGGTCGTTCCTCTTACCAAAGAGTCATCAATAATGGCTATGCGTTTTCCTTTGATGAGGTTTTGGATGGGAGAGAGTTTGAGACGCACTTTAAGATCTCGCACCTCTTGGGTAGGCTCAATAAAGGTACGTCCTATGTAGTGATTGCGTACAATAGCCATCTCAAACCCTACGCCTAGCCCCCTAGCATAACCCAGTGCCGCTGCTATTCCGCTATCGGGTATGGGCAAGACAAGGTCGATTTCGCAAGGCTCCTCTTGAGCCAATCTTTGCCCCATTTTGAGACGCATCTCATAGACATTTTTGCCATCGATGATGCTATCGGGTCTTGCAAAGTAGATGTACTCAAAAGCACACGGGCGATAGTCGCTTGGAAAGAGTTGTTGCGATAGCGGCTCTTTGTCGCCATCAAAAATAAGCATCTCGCCTGGGCGTATATCACGGATAAATTTTGCTCCTACCAAATCAAAAGCACACGTTTCACTTGCGACGATGTATCCTCCATCCTTGAGTCGTCCCAAACTCATAGGGCGAATGCCGTAGCGGTCACGAATGGCAAACATCTTTTTGCGACTTTGAATCACAAGGCAATAGGCTCCTATGAGCTTATTGATGGTATCTTTGATGCGATCTTCAAGAGAGTTTTTTTGGCTTTTGGCGATCAAATGGACGATGTTTTCGGTATCCATATCGCTTTGAAAAATAGCTCCATTGGCTATGAGTTCATTGCGTACTTCGTTTTTATTGACCAAATTGCCGTTGTGTGCAATGGAGATTTCGCCCAGTTTGTAACGTGCAAAGACGGGCTGGGCATCAAGGATAGAATCGTTCCCAGCCGTAGAGTAGCGGTTGTGACCAATAGCCATTTTACCTTTGAGTATCTTAAAAGAGTCTTCATTG
This sequence comes from Sulfurovum sp. FS08-3, assembly GCA_000830175.1. GTDB lineage: Bacteria > Campylobacterota > Campylobacteria > Campylobacterales > Sulfurovaceae > FS08-3. Next base: position 249,112 of record JQIS01000001.1, read on the forward strand.
AAAATCTCTGTGACGAGTCCTCTTTTTTTGAAGGTATGGATTTTGACCCCATCGCTTGAGCTAATCCCTGAAGACTCTTGCCCACGATGTTGCATCGCAAAAAGAGCATAATAGGCAATTTTGGAAGCCTCATCCGAACCGTAAACACCGACAATCGCACACATATCTATCCTTTATATTCCCAAGCAGTCATTAATAGTATAAAATCCTACCTCTTGAGCTACCAACCATTTAGCGGCTCTTAAAGCACCCTTCGAGAAGGTCTCTCTACTTGTAGCGGTATGGTTGAGTTCCAAAAACTCGCCATCGTTGTAAAATCCTACCGTGTGGCGACCCACAATATCACCGCCTCTTAGTGCCATAACGGCTATCTCCTCTTTGCTTCTAGCCCCGATTTGTCCATCTCGACCGCTAATGCGTACGCTATCGAGATCAACGCCTCGCCCTTTGGCGGCAAATTCACCCAAAGTAATCGCCGTACCTGAGGGAGAATCTACTTTGTGGCGATGGTGTTGCTCTATAATCTCTATATCAAAATCTTTGAGTGTATGCGAAACACGTTCAACGAGTTGTTTGAGCAAAGCAATACCTACCGACATATTGGATGAGTAGAGCAAAGGCATCTCTTTGGAGGCCTCTTTCATAAGATTTTGTTGGTGTGATGTAAAACCTGTCGTTGCAATCACAAGAGGCTTAGGATTTTTAAGGGCTGCTTCAAGCAAAGTTTGCGTTGCTTGTGGGGCAGAAAAATCTATCACAACATCGCAGTGATTCAAAAGTTCATCCATAGAGTTGGTAATAACCACTCCTGCACCTACCTCTTTTTTGAGTTCATCAAAGACATGTACGCAACTAAGCACCGCTTCGCTATCGTGGGCTAAATTCTCAATAAGCAATGACCCCACACGTCCTGTGCTGCCAACTATTCCTACTTTAAGCATTAACTTCGCTCCTGAATATAGGCTATGACTTGAAGTGCAGCTGTTGCTCCATCACTGGCAGCACAAACGACTTGCTTGGGGGCTTCGATGCGTATATCACCCGCAGCAAAAAGCCCCTCAACGTTGGTTTTCATACTCAAATCAACGATTACTTGTCCCCAGTCATTAACGGCACAGATAAACGTACCATCGGCATCTTTGAGTACGCTGTTGTTTACATCATGCCCTACAAAGACAAAAAGCCCCGTATTGGGCATATCGGTGATTTCACCTGTTTTGATGTTTTTGATTTTGACACCATCAAGCCCCATCATACCGCCGTACGCCTCTTCGATAATGCTATCGGTGATGAGGTGAATGTTTGTTTTTTTCATGACACGCTCAAGCGTAGGAGGGGCGGCACGAAAGGCATCTCTGCGGTGTACGACATAGACATCGCTACAAATATTGGAGAGATAGAGTGCCTCTTCGAGTGCGGTATCGCCTCCGCCTAGTATGGTAACGGGTTTGTTTTTGTAAAAAAACCCATCGCACGTTGCACAAGTACTCACGCCCTTGCCAAAAAACTCATCTTCGCCTTTGAAATTGGCTCGTTTGGGAGTCGAACCCGTAGCAACAATCACGCTCATAGCTTCGATACTTTCGCCGCCCTCCAAAGTCACGACAAAGTGTTCACCGCTTTTGGCTACACGTTCAACCTTTTTCATCTCATGCTTAAGTCCAAAGTGGAAAGTCTGCTCTTGCCATGTGTTCATAAAGTCCATACCCGTTTTGCCGTGTTCAAAAAAACCTGGGTAGTTCTCAATTTCAGAACTTTGTGTGATTTGCCCCCCTGGCATTCCTAGTTCAAACATGACGACATTTTTGAGTCCACCACGTGTAGCGTACAATCCAGCCGTCATTCCTGCGGGTCCTCCACCGATAATAGCACAATCTAACATCTTCTCTCCATCTATTGTTTATTTGAATTTTTTAGTTTGATGATTGTATCGAAAATCAAATTATAGCAGAGTATCATTGAGTTTCAAAGATAATCTTTTTTGTTGCGTTTGATTTTTTGGTAAATGGTTGGATTTTGGTTACGTTTGTGGGCTATTTTTTGGATAATAGAGGGGTTGGTGTAGGGTTGTGTGAGCGATTGCCAGTAGATTTTACGTTTTTTAATGATGGTTTGATGCAAATTGATACGGTTGGCTCTTCGTTGGAGTATGGCTTGATGGCTTGATTTGATTTGCGTATCGGTAAGTTTGCGAATTTTACGCTGTATTTTACGCACCAAAAGAGCCAAAAGGTGCTTGATAGGCAGGTGCAAAAATTTCTCCAAAACACTCTCAAATGCCCTAAATGCCACCAAAAATATATCGTAAATTTTGGCAAACCAACGCTTAAAAGTAGGGATTTTTTCAAGCAACTCAATAAGCCACGAGAAGATAAGGATTTCTATCAAGGGAGCGATAAAGCTATTCCATAGATAGTCGTTAAAAAAGTACGCCGTAGTCGCCCCGATTTTGAGAAACACCGCCAACAAAAAGCTCCACATGCGTGCCAATAGTACCTTAAGAGCCAAAAAAAGACCCATAAATTTGGTCACGATGCTTAGCGAAGCGATAAAGGCAAAGAGAGCAATAACCTTTTGCATAAGAGGGGAGCGTTTGAAAAGATGGATAAAATAGGTTTTGATGATGGCTATTTCATCTTTGAGATGACGCAAAAAGTGTTTTTTGAAATTGTAAATAATAATCTTTTCAGTGATATAGCGTTTGCCTAGCCCCACCGTGGTAAGCAGAGCAATTTTTTTCATAAATGCCAATAGGATAAATTTGCCGTTGATAAGAAAAAAAGAGACGACAAACGAGACGATGTGTTTTTTGACAAAGAAAAAGGAGCGTATTACTAAAGCAACAATAAACGTACGGCTTTGCTCAAAAAGCAGAGGAATAGCAAGAAGTACCGCTATGCCCAAAACGATATAGAGGGTTTTGTTACTCTTTGGTTTGAGTCGTGTTCGTCTCATGGTCGCTCTTTGGTTGAGATCTCTTTAGACTATTTTTGATAGCACGATAGAGGTGTTGAAATCGCTCCATAAAGCCACTCTTTTTGGAAAAAAAACGCTCTTTGAAAGCTTTGAACTCTTTTTTGAGCCACTCTTTGGTTTTTTTGAGTCTCTCGATAAGCTCTTGATAGGTTTGAAGCGATTTGAGCCACTTCATAAAAGCGGTGATACGTTTGTACGCCCCCGCCATAAAACCAAATGAGAGCATCTTAAATTTGGTCACTTTAAATATCCAAAAGGTAAAAGCGGCGAGTGGAATTTTGGCGATGTAGAGAAATCCACCTATGAGCAGTTGCCCATTGACAAACAAAATCCCCGAGACAATCCCTGCAGCTTCAACCACAATAAGCAACACCACAAAGATAAACAACGCCACATAAGCGTTTACTTTGGCAAGATGACCCTCAAGGCGTTGCACGAGATTGAGTGCATGAAAATAGTTGTAGATAGGTTGTGCAATGCCTTCCCAAATAATCTCTTCAAAGATGATAAAAAGCAAAATCAAAACCAGTTGCAACGCATAGAGTATTTTATTGAAAAATTGACGAACAAAGTACATGATTATCCTAATGTGTTCTATGATTGAAATTTTATCGAAAGTTATTTATAGATAGGATGTGAAGTGGTAAGATTTTGTAATAGTTTGGAGTAGGGTAGGGGGCAAACCCCAACCGTGTGAAGATTATTTTCTTCGTAGTTCTTTGATTCTCGCTGCTTTACCTTTGAGATCTCGAAGATAGAAGAGTTTAGCACGTCTTACACGTCCTCTTCTAAGTACTTCGATAAATTGAATACTATCGGAGTAGATAGGGAAAATTCTCTCAACGCCTACACCGTTAGCTCCTACTTTTCGTACCATAAAGGTTTTGCCTGTGCCTTCGCCTCGAAGAGAGATACAAAGACCCTCAAAGTTTTGAACCCTTTGCTTATCACCCTCTTTAATCATTACACCTACTCTAAGAGTATCACCAGCTCTAAACTCTGGAATATTTTTGCTTTCCATTTGAGCGTTTTCAAAGTTTTCAATATATTTATTTCTCATTGTTTGCCTTTTGTTTGACTATATTGTATAGGTCAGGACGAAAATATTGCGTTTTTGCCCTAGATAGTCGATTTTTTAAGTCTGTAATTTTACTATGATTTCCCTTAGAATATTCTAAAATACTAGAGTAGTTCCCATAAATAAGAGGTTTTGTAAAGGCAGGTGCTTCCAAAAGTGCATTGTCATAGCTCTCAATCGCCAAAGAGTCGCTATTGCCTAGTACTCCCTCCACGTTGCGGCTTATTGCATCGCATAGCACCATACTTGCCAACTCTCCACCCGTAAGAATATAATCTCCAATCGAAAATATCTCATCGGCATACTTCTCAATCACCCGCTCATCAATCCCCTCATAGCGTCCGCTTACGAGTACAATATGCTCTTTTTTCGCCAAACGTTTGGCATCGTGCTGCCTAAAAGGTTTGCCCACAGGAGAACAAAAGATAATATGAGCATGAGGCGAAGAGGAGAGGATAGACTCTAGGGTATCAAAAAGCGGTTGCGGAGTCATCAACATCCCCGCCCCTCCACCGACCATAGGAGCGTCCACACGGTTGTGCTTGTCGCTCGTGACATCACGAGGATTGTAAAAATCTATCGAAATCTGCCCACCCTCAACCGCACGAGCCAAAATCGAATCACCAAAGTAGCCCTCAATAATATTTTGAAAAAGTGTTACGAAAGTAAAACGCATAAGTTGAGCCTTAAAAAAATGTCTAATTATAGCGAAGTTTTTGGCTATTGACATAGCGACCAAAGGGTTGTATAATTGTATAAATAGATAAAAGGTTTATAAATGAACATTACGGCAACTCAACTTAAACAACAAACGCATATTCTTTCACATCTAAAGGAAGAGGATATTATTGTCACCAAAAGAGATAAGCCTTTTGCAGTCATTATAGCGTATGATAAATACCAAGAGATGCTAACTCAAAACCAACAACAAGCTATCAAGAAAAAAATTCAAGCCCTCCAATCGATGGAAGCTATTGATTTAGGTGGCAAAGACTATCAAAGTATCAAAAGCGAAATGGCATAACCGATGCAAAAGCTTTTTTTGGATGCCAATATTATTTTAGACCTTATTGATGCCAAGAGGGATAGAGTTGCCATCACCAAAGAGCGGCTCACCACCCATTTGGCTAACGGTGATAGGCTCTATACAAGTTGCGATATTTTTACTACGGTCTATTATGTAGCAGCTAAACACAATGAATTTAGTAAAGTCATTGCTCAACTTGAAGCTATTGCAAGCTTTGTTGAGATTATCCCTATTGATGCTAATATTATCCATGAAGCTATCAGGGTTAGTAAAGCCAGTGAGCATAAAGATTTGGAAGATATACTTCAATATATCTGTGCCAAAGAGATGGTATGTGATTTGATTTTGAGCAACGACAAAGGATTTTATGCTCCCGATATTGAGCTTCAAAGAGTAGTTTGAAAAGGTATAGGGTAATAAGATAAGCAGATAAGCGATGAGCTTATTCTTATCAAAAGTTGATTGTGAAGCTACTTTAACTCGCTTCTAATATATCTTTGGTATCTTTGGTCACTATTTTTTTTGCATCTTTATCGACACTAAGAATATAGCGATCGATATAGGGGACTAAAAAACTTTTGGCTAAACCTTTTTCTATCAAAGTTGAGTCGGTATCGATTTGAAGGTAGTCAGTGTTGAGGATTCGTTGAATGTCGCTTACTTTTCCCAAAAGCTCTTCGTAGTCGTAGAGAAGCAAACCGATAATGTCAAACCAAAAGTACTGCCCCTCTTGAAGGTCACAGCTCTTTTGGGTCTCTTCAAGCGAGGTGTAGATTTTGGCATTGGTAAGGCGTTTGGCACTATCAACATCACCGTATCCTACAAAACCAATCAATCCCTTTTCCAAATCAATACGAGCCACTTCAAGTTTGCCCCTATCGCTCTCAAACGATTTGCCTTTTTGAAATTGTTCTGGGAAGTCGGTATGAAAGTGGATTTTGAGATCTCCCCAAAGTCCGTGGGTTTTGCCGATTTGGGCGATAAAAAATTGATGGGTTTTCATTGAAAGCAAGAGAGCATCTACAGAGGTTTCACGTTGATGCGGTAGTTTTTGCCACCTTTTGCTTTGCATCCTGAGATAAAGGTTTTGATAGAATTGATCATCCGCCCCTCTTTGCCAATAAGCTTACCAATATCTTCACTTGATGCGTAAATGGTAATCTCATCAAGAGCATTATCAATATTTTCAACATCTACACGGATGCTTTGAGGGCTACTGACGAGTAACCTTGCATAGGAGGCAATAAACTCTTCTACCATAAGGACTCTTATTTGTTGGCTAGTCGTGAAACTGTTGGACTCATCTTTGCACCCACGCCTGTCCAATAGGTCAATCTCTCTCTATCGATGACAAGATCTTTTTGAGCTGAAATAGGGTTGTAGTATCCAATGGCTTCAATCCAACCGCTATCTCGTCTCTTTCGGCTATCGGTTACGACGATTCTGTAAAAGGGCTTTTTTTTGCGTCCCATTCGTGTTAATCTAATGACTGTCATTGTTTTTTCCTTTGTGTAAATATGCTAAAGTATTCACAACTCATTTCATCCCTCAAAGGGAGTTGTCAATACTTTAGGGAAGGGAATTATAGCAAAATAATATTAAATTAACCTGAAGGATGTCTTTTAGTAAAAAATAGATAATTCTTTGATTTTTGAATGCAATAACACTATGAAATAAGCATCAAAAAGTTATAATATATCTTTAGTATTAAAGTTAGGGTATGATAGTGAATAGAAAGTTTTATCTTTTTGCCTCCATGTTTGCGACACTCTTGCTGTTGTGTGGTTTCTATTCTTCTGTGCATATCCATTATGGTGTTGGATTTTTGTTTTTGATAGTGTTGGTATTTTGGGGCGTAGTGCTTTATCAATGGTTTAGAGACCATAATGAGACACTCAAACTCAATCACATTCTTGATAAAAAAGTCAAAGCCCAAACCCAAAAGCTTGACCATCTCAACAATGAGCTTCAACGCTACAACAAAAAACTCTCCAATGTCATTGAAGGCTCCAATATGGGTTATTGGGATTGGGAGCTTGCAACCGATAAGTATTACGTCAATCAGCGTTGGTTGGAGATGTTAAAATTGCAACGAGGCAGTATCACCAATACTGTCAAAGATTTGCTCAATCGCCTCCATCCTATCGACAAATCGCACATTATGCCCAAAATCACACAAGCAATCGAAGAGGATGTGCATTTTAATGTAGAGTATCGCTTGATGGACAAAAATGGAGAGTATGTTTGGATCGAGGCATCGGGAGCGGTAATTGAACGGGACAAAGAGGGCAATGCCTTGCGTCTATCGGGAACGCATCAAGATATTAGCAAACGAAAAAGTTTGGAGCGTATCCGTAACAAAAACAGAGAGTATCTCAATATTCTCTTTGATAACAATCCCAACATTATCGTAGTGAGCAACGCCCATGAGATATTAAGTACAAATCATCAATTTTTTAGATACTTTCCTGAATTTAGTTCTATCAAAGAGTTTAAAAAGCACTACCGTTGTATTTGTGATCTTTTTGAATACGTAGAAGATAGTCACTTTTTGCACTCCTCAAAAGCCAACAATTGGATCAACGAAGCGATTGCCAACCCCGATAGCAAGGTGTTGATTCAATACAAAGAGAACCAATACTACTTCAAGGTGATTGCTAGTTTGGTTAAATTTGATGGGGAGTTGCTCTATATCGTCACCTTTACCGACATTACCCAGCAGCAACTTTTGCAAAAAAAGCTTGAAGAGATCTCTATTATCGACGAACTTACCAAGGTCTATAATCGTCGCCATTTTAATAGAGTATTCAAAGAGGAGTATGCCAAAGCCAAAGAGATGCAAACGAGTTTAAGTTTTGTAATGATGGATTTGGATAACTTCAAACTCTACAACGACAACTACGGACACGACAAGGGGGATAATGTCCTTCAAAGCGTTGCCAATGCCTTTAAGGCTTCACTCAAACGCTCAGGTGATTATGTTTTTCGATTGGGAGGAGAGGAGTTTGGTTTGCTCTTTAGAAATATTGATTACGCACACTCCATTGAGTATGCCAACAGTATGCGTCACAATGTAGCTCAATTAAATTTGGAGCATCTTCTCAATAAGCCTTACGACAAAGTAACACTCTCTTTGGGGCTTTGTTATGTCGATTTTGCCAGTGATGAGGTGGAGCTTAAAGATATTTATCACTATGCCGACCAAGCCCTCTATGAGTCCAAAAGCAACGGCAGAAATGTAGTCTCTTCGTGGAGATTGGATTAAATAACCCATAAGGATAAACAATGAACGTTACCAAATACAGTGCCAACGGCAACGATTTTATACTCTATCACTCGCAAGAGAGAAAAGATAGAAGCAGTGAGGCAAAAAAGCTTTGCCATCGACAAAACGGCGTAGGAGCCGATGGATTGGTGGTGTTGCTTCCTCATCCTCAGTATGATTTTGAGTGGGATTTTTACAACTCCGATGGCTCTTACGCCTCAATGTGTGGCAATGCCTCACGAGCGGTAGCACATTACGCCCACGAAAAGGGAATATCCAGAGATAATGTTGCACAATTTCTCACAGGTGCGGGGGTCATTAACGCTACGATTAATGGAATGTATGTCATAAGTCAAATGACTGATCCAAAAATTCTGGATGAGGGTATCGAGGAGTATGGACAAACGTGGTGGCTTATCGATACAGGTGTGCCACACCTCATTAGTATCCAAGACTCTATTGAGAGCTTTGATATTGCCATGGCAAGGGAGCTACGCTACAAATACAACGCCAATGTCAATATCGCCAAAATTGCAGGGAACGATATTTATGTACGCACCTACGAGCGAGGTGTAGAGGATGAGACGTTGGCGTGTGGCACGGGGATGGTAAGTGCGTTTGTGAGAGCCAAAAAAGAGGGTTTGGTGGATGATAGTATCCGAGCTTTGCCCAAAAGCGGTGATGAGCTTTATATCAAATACGAAGAGGGCAAATATCACTTTGGGGGCGAGGTTAAAAAAACCTTTGTAGCGGAGCTTTTCGATATTTAGCAGGGCTAATTGGACGCTTTGTCCTTGCCTGTGCTTTTGCCACCATCTTCTTTGTCTTTTTGGGCATCGGCCTCAAGAGAATCCAAAATATCCTCTTCGATACTATCAATCTTCTCCATCTCACTGTTGGGTTTAGAGGTATCTGTGGCGTTATTTTCGGCATAGATAGTGCTAAGGAGTAGCGTAGCGACTACAATAGATGGTATTAAACGTTTCATAAGTTATCCTTTGCTTCAAGTTGTTTTAGTTCAAAATAGTTTTTTTGCAATCGTTTGTTTTCTTGCCTAAGTTTATAAACCTCTTGATGGAGTGAATGTTTCTTCTCTCTTAGTTCTACTAGGGTGTAGATTGAGTTTTTGCCAAAAAATACATTGGCAATATAAATCCCTAGCAGAATGGTGATAACAAATGATAACGCAATGTATTGAATAGATATTCCTGCTCTATACTCTAGCTGTTTTATCGAATCTATGAGCAAGTATCTCATCCAATGTTAAAATAGTTCACTACCCAAATACTCATTTTGACCCAATTGAGTCTCAATCTCTAGTAATCGGTTGTATTTTGCGGTTCGTTCACCTCGTGCTGTTGAACCTGTTTTGATTTGACCTGTATTGAGTGCCACGGCAAAATCAGCGATAAAGGCATCTTCGCTCTCTCCGCTTCGGTGACTCATGACGCAGGTGTAGTTGTTGCGTTGAGCCAAACGAATCGTTTGCATGGTTTCGCTTACGCTTCCAATTTGGTTGGGCTTGATGAGGATAGAGTTGGCAATGCCTTTGTTGATACCCTCTGATAAAATTTTGGCGTTGGTTACAAAGAGGTCATCGCCTACAAGTTGTACTTTATCTCCCAACGTTTGAGTAAGAAGCTTCCATCCTTCCCAATCATCTTCGCTCAAACCATCTTCGATTGAGACAATAGGGTATTTTTCACATAAATCTTTGTAGTACTCTACCATTTGAGCCGAGGTTAATTCTCTATCTTCGGAGGCCAAAACGTAGTTGCCTTTGTCGTTGATAAGTTCACTAGCAGCTACATCCAAAGCGATAACAATCTGCTCACCTGCTTTGTATCCTGCTTTTTCAATGGCTTCCAAAATGACTTGAATGGGTTCTTCGTTGGAGCTTAAATTGGGTGCAAAACCGCCTTCATCGCCCACAGCGGTTGATTCTCCCATTTTATTGATAATTTTTTTGAGATTGTGATAGACCTCAGAAGCAGCTCTTAGTCCCTCGCTGAAACTCTCAAAACCTATTGGCATAACCATATACTCTTGGAAATCAACCGAGTTGTTGGCGTGCTCTCCGCCGTTGATGATATTGAACATCGGTACAGGCAATGTTACAGCGTTAGCTCCGCCCAAATAGCGATAGAGTGGTAGCCCCAAACTTTGTGCAGCAGCACGTGCTACCGCCATAGAGACACCCAGTACCGCATTAGCACCCAAATTGGAGTAGTTCTCTGTCCCGTCAAGCTCTTTCATAATCAAATCAACTTGTGCTTGATTGAAGGGTGAAATGCCTAAAAGCTCATTGGCAATATGCTCATTGACATTATTGACCGCTTTTTGTACCCCTTTGCCCATGTATCTTTCATCACCATCTCTTAGCTCCAAAGCTTCTCGTTTGCCTGTGCTTGCTCCGCTTGGTACAATAGCACTTGCGACTGTGCCGTCACTTAAACTCACTGTTGCTTTGACGGTAGGATTGCCTCTACTGTCCATCACTTCACTTGCTACGATGTCTTCGATAAATACCATATTGATTCCCTTTTGATAAGATAGTATAAATATACCATAAAGAAGCTAAAAGCTCAATATTGCAACAACACTTTTGCGCTATTCATCTATCACCATTTCGCCATCATCCATCATAAGCATTCCGCCAATGCCCAGTGACTCTTTGACTTTGGTTTGTATCTCTTTGGCTACTTGGGGGTTCTCTTTGAGGAAGACTTTAACGTTCTCTTTGCCTTGCCCCAGCTTGGTAGCCCCGTAGCTAAACCATGCACCGCTTTTGTCGATAATATCCATCTTCACGCCGTAATCGACCAATTCACCCTCTTTGGAGATTCCCTCACCAAACATAATATCAAATTCAGCTTGTCTAAAGGGAGGAGCGACTTTGTTTTTGACCACTTTGGCTTTGACCCTGTTTCCAATAGAGGACTCACCGCTTTTGAGCGTGGCAATACGACGCACATCAATACGCACCGAGGCGTAAAACTTCAACGCATTTCCTCCCGTGGTTGTCTCAGGTGAGCCGTATCCCATCATGCCAATTTTCATACGAATTTGATTGATAAAGATGACAGTGGTGTTGAGTTTGTGCAGTATCCCCGTGAGTTTTCGCAGAGCTTTACTCATAAGTCGTGCTTGTACGCCTACTTGCTGGTCGCCCATCTCTCCATCGATTTCGGATTTGGGAGTAAGTGCTGCTACGGAGTCGATAACAATCAAATCCACCGCCCCACTGCGTGCAATCGTCTCCAAAATATCCAATGCTTGTTCACCAAAATCGGGTTGAGAGACAAGAAGATTTTCGACATCTACTCCCAAATTTTTGGCGTACATCACATCCAAAGCGTGCTCGGCATCGATAAAAGCACACACTTTGCCCTCATCTTGAGCCGAAGCGATGGTTTGAAGCGCCAATGTCGTTTTGCCTGAGCTTTCTGGCCCGTAAATCTCTATCACACGCCCTATAGGAATGCCCCCAATGCCCAGTGCCATATCAAGTCCTAGCGAACCCGTACTAATGGACTCAATGGGCTCGATCTCTTTGTCTCCTAGACGTATCAAAGCCCCTTTTCCAAAGGTTTTGTCAATCTGTTTCATCGCCATCTCTAAGGCTTTGCGTTTACTCTCATCCATCTTTTATACCTTAATTATGTTTTTGGTATTATATAGCAACTTTTCTAAAATGGAGTAAAATATCTCAAATTGATACTCCATTTAGTCAAGTTGGGTTATAATCTTGCTAAAAATTAGGAAAACCATTTATGAAAAACATCTCTCTAGCCCACTCGCCCGATGCTGATGATATTTTTATGTATTATGCTATCAAATTTGGTTGGGTTGATACCAAAGATTACGCTATCTCCAACGAAGCTTTGGATATCGAAACGCTCAACGTTGAAGCCTTCAAAGGCAGTTACGATATGAGTGCTATTAGCTTTGGGGCTTATCCCTACATCAAAAACGACTACGCTTTGTTGCGTACAGCGGTGAGCTTTGGCAATGGATACGGCCCTAAACTTATCAAACCAAAAGGCAAAAAACTCAAACGCAACTTCAAAGTAGCCCTTAGCGGTAAATACACCACCAACGCTTTGCTTTTTAAGCTCTACTACCCCCATGCTCGTATGAGCTATCGAAACTTTTTGGAGATCGAACAAGCCGTGCTGAGCGGTGAGGTCGATGCGGGGGTGCTTATCCATGAATCAATTTTGGATTTTGATAAGAGCCTTGAGGTGGAAAAAGAGATATGGGATATTTGGGTGGAACTTGCAGGAGAAAATCTTCCGCTTCCGTTAGGAGGTATGGTCATTCGACGAAGTCTGCCGCTCAATCGTGCCTTGGAACTTGAAGATATTTTGATAGAGGGAGTCAAGGTAGCCAACGAGAAAAAAGAGGAGTTGTGCCAAAGATTGCAAGAGGAGAAGCTGGTGCGTATCGGTGATAGTATGCTTGAAAAATATCTCGATATGTACGCCTCGGATGAGTCGATAGAGCTAAGTAGGCTACAACTCAAAGCACTCGATAGGCTCTACGCTATAGGATTTGAACAAGGCTTTTTTGATACACCACTCAAAACAGACGACTATCTACTCCCTAGAGAGTATGGGGTCGATAGAAATTTATGATATAATGGCTTACCGTAGGTTTGGCACTGCCAAACGAGAGAGATTTGATATTTCGTAGCGATAGACAAAAGCCTATCAATACGTCATTGCGAACAAAACAAAGGAGTCTAAATGGGGGCGATAGAGTATTACAGTTACGATGATTATGCACAGTGGAGAGGCGATTGGGAGCTAATTTACGGCTATCCTGTAGCTATGTCGCCCTCTCCTGTCATTACGCATCAAATGGTAGCGACACAGATAGTCATTGAGCTTAGCGATGCACTAGAGGAGTGCAAAGAGTGCATGGTTTTGATGGAGCAAGATTGGAAGATTAGCGATGAAACCGTGGTGCGTCCCGATGTAGTAGTAATATGCAATGAGCCTCACGAGGAGTATATCACCAAAACGCCCAAAATTGTAGTAGAGGTAGTCTCCAAAAGCTCTGCCAAACGGGATGAAACCACCAAATTTGAACTCTACGAAAAAGAAAAAGTACCCTATTACATCATCGTCTATCCCCACGACCTCAAAGCCAAAATATATAAACTAGAGGATAAAAAATACTCCAAAGTAGCCGACTTTAGCGATGAGGTTGCCTATTTGGATGAGCCAAACGAGTGCAAAACCCAGATTGATTTCGAGCGTGTTTTTAGAAGGTTGCGTAAAAAGGTTTAAAGTGATGGAAAAGTTGGATCGTATGCGTAAAGAGTGTTTTTGGGAGTATCGTTTGAGTGATGATGAAATCAGACGATTGGCAAAGAGTCCAAATGAAAGGGAGCAAAAATTTTTGTTTGAAAAAATTTTGCTTAATAGTTCCGTGATGTTTCGTGATCTTAAAATCTTTGATACGAAAAGATTAGAAGAGTTAATTGAGAGTTATCAACCACCCATATGCAATCACGACTATGCCTTCAAACGCAAAAATATGGCAGAAGTTTACTTTTTAAATACGCCCTTATTGGTGGATGAGCTAAGATGGATAGTATAAAGTCTGTAGCAAAAGTGTGTGACACGGTCACACCTACGGGTAGGTTATAATGCAAACTAAATCCATAGATTTCTCCAAATATTCGAGCATTAAAGTAGGTTCTATTGCTGATGTGATGGTCATTGAAAAAGGCGACACTATTCCCCAAGAGCCTTATATCATAGGCGGAGCCAACAATCTACTCCTCTCTCCCCATCCGCCCCCTCTTATGATGCTGGGCAAAGATTTTGACTCTATCAGTGTAGAGGGCAATGAACTCATCATAGGCGGAGCTACCAAAAGCGGACGCATTTTTAGCTTTGTCAAAAAGCACAATATCGCAGGGTTGGAGTTTCTATCGCATTTGCCAGGTACTTTGGGGGGGCTTGTGGCGATGAATGCGGGACTCAAATCCTATGAGATATTTAATCTTTTAAACTCCCTCACTATCATTAAGGGTGAAATCAAAACCTCATTGCCCAAAGATGCCATAAGGCACGGCTATCGCTATGCCTCGATGGATGGGGTGGTGATAGAGGCACGCTTTAAGCTTCGTGAGGGTTTTGATGCCTCGCTTGTAGAGCATTTTAGGGCTATGCGTGCCAATCAACCCCCGCAGCCTAGTGCAGGGTCGGTATTTAAAAATCCCCAAGGCGACTACGCAGGGCGACTCATCGAAGCGGTAGGACTCAAAGGCAAAAGGGTAGGGGATATGGCATGGAGCAGTATTCACGCCAACTTTTTGGTCAATCTAGGCAAAGGGAGATTTGAAGAGGCACTCTATCTCATCAATCTAGCCAAAGAGCGGGTCAAAGAAGAGTTTGAAATAGAGCTTAAAGAAGAAATTAAAATCCTTTAATTGGTTTAAAGTCGCTACATTTAAGTTTTTTTGGGTTTGTTTTAATTTTGCTATAAGCTAAAAGGTGTTAGAATTTTGATTAGAAATCTCAGGAGTGGGATTTCGCGCGAAATTAACTCAATTTAAACAAAAAGGATACAATGATGAAAAAAATCATTACTTCAGCTGCAGTAGCAGTAGCTTTAACAACAGGTGCATTTGCAGGTGCTATTGCACTCAACGATCCAGCTGGTAAAATCACATTCAACAAAAATTTTATCTCTGCAGATACAAATGTCTCTAATTATGTAGCTGGTGTTGATATTAACTATACAACAGATGCTAAAATCGTAAAAGATAGTTCAGTTGTTTTCACGCTTAGTAATGGTGGTGCATTTATGGGAACAGCCAACAAATGGACACTCGAAAGCAATGTAACTGGAAAAGTAGCAACAGGTCTATCGCTAAGCGATACCTCAAAGCTTGTTATGCAAGTTGATTCAGCAGGTGATATGAATGCATCTCATGGTTTTCAATTGAAGTATAATGGTTCTACTGCTGCAATGAATATGATCAAGATTAAAAACGGTGCAACTGATGATATTACTTTAAGCGTAGAAGCTACAACTGTTGCTGGTGGTGACAAAGTAGCAGTGGATGGTGCAAAAGTGGACAAACACCTTGTTATTGATTCATTGGACAATGTATTCCCAACAGACACATTAACCTGTACTACAAAAACAGTAAACAGTGACGATAGAACAGTATTTAATGCAGGTACTGGAAATACAAAACAAGCTACATGTACCTACGTCATTGCAGCTACGCCAACTATGGGTGATATTGACTACAATACATCTGACCTTAACTTGACACTCTCAGTAGATGGTATTGACTACGCTGAAGGTAACGTTACTATTACTGGAGGTAACCTTGCAGCTGAAACAGTTAATGGTGATACTATTATTGCAAAAGTTGCTAACGATGAAGTAAATGCTACATACAATCTTGTATTTGACCTTGACCTCACAACGGGTACACCACTTTTGGGTTCAAAAACACTTACTTTGACATCAGTAGTTGATTACAATACAGATACTGCTCTTGCTTCTAATAAAGTAACAAAACAAACAACACTAAAAAACAATGTTGATTCTATTAATTGGGAACTTACTACTTACAGTGCTGACCTTTTACAAATTGGACACAACACAGCGACTGGTAAAAACACATTCATTACAATAGACAACAACGGCGATACTGCAACCAAAGCCTCTTTGATTGTATATCCAAAAGATGGAAGTGCTGCTATTACTTTGGCTGATTTTGTAGACGTACCTGCTAATGGTTCAGTTACTGTGAATGCTGCCACTATCTCTGCTGCAGCTAGCAATCAAAACAACTTTAAGTTAAATGTTAGTATGCCAATTGATGCTAAAAAAGGTGATGTCATTGCATTCCAAGCTTTGAATAATGGTAAAACAATTATTAAAACTGTAGATAACAACGACGACAACAACGGTAACTAATCTTGTTTTTTTATCCCCCTCTCCCGAGGTGGGATAGATACTTCAAACCAACTCTCCATACAAAATTTTCAAACCAAACTCTTTTATAAACAACGACAAATAATAGATTACTTCGTCGCTTTGCTCCTCGCGTAATGACGGGATTTGTGGTATAATATTCCAAAAAGGAGCAACCCATGTCCCATCTCGAACTTTTGCCACGATACACCTACGATGATTATTGCTTATGGGAAGGAGAGTGGGAACTCATAGAGGGTATGCCCGTATCCATGGCACCCGCTCCCATGAAAGTGCATCAACGCATCGCAAGTGAGCTTTTTTTTGCACTTAAACAACAATTAGATGAAGAGTGCGAATGCGAATTGCTCTATGAAACCGACTGGAAACGCTCCAACGATACCGTTTTGCGTCCTGATATTGTTTGGGTGTGTGGAGATGAGAGCGAAAAATACCTTACCAAAGCTCCCAAAATCATTATCGAAATAGTAAGCCCCTCCAGTATCCAAAAAGATGAAACGCTCAAATTTGCTATCTATGAAGAAGAAAAAGTCACCTACTATATCCTTGTCTATCCCGATGATTTGGTAGCAAAGGTTTATACCATCAAAGAGGATAAATATACTAAAGTAGGCGATTTTTCCAAAGAGAAGTTGCATTTTGAAACTATTGAGTGCGATTTAACACTCGATTTTGATACCGTATTCAAAAAATTTCGCCGTTAGATTCTTTAGTGGCTTCATTGGCTATCGCACGAGCAAAAACTGATGATAATTTCGGAGAGTTCAGCAAAAAGCTTGATAAGCTAGAGAAATTTGTAAATAATCTTTTCAATAAAGAAGATGATACCTTTTGGGAAGAATTGGATAGGTGTTCACCAACCCAAAATGAAGTAGCCGAGGAGTTTTTTACAACTCTCTTAGGGCTAACCCTGCTTTGGCTGAAATATCCTACGACTTTACAGACAAAAATGTAACCCGTGCAAAAAATCGCATAGCCACTACAACCACCACCTAGCTTTGGCTAGTTTTTATATTAGCGACGATGTCAAAAACGAAGCCCTTCAAAATAATATAATGGTGTTGCAACGCAAAGGGGATATTGTAGAGACGATAATGTCTTAAAAGGGGAAGTGAGATTTTAAGCTCACCTATTTATGAAGCCAAAGCACCGCTTTCAATCAAAAAATATGGATTGCTTCTATAGAGTCTTTAGCTCAAATAGGATATAATTTAGTGACTTTAACAAAGAGAGATAGATGCCAAACGTCATAGTGATACAAAACCTAACTAAAAAATATAAACTCTATTCCCAGCCCATAATACAAAGCCCACTCGCAAGATGTAGAAAAACTCATCAATAAAAAATATAAAAACTTTCAAATACTCTATCCTGAATACAGCGATTATAACCACCATCTAGGCATAGCCTCATTTTACATCAACGACGATACCAAAGAGATGGCACTTGATAATAATGTAATGGTCTTACAACGCAAAGGCGATGTGATAGAGACGAGTTTGCCTTAGGGTACGACATTATCTCCTACGACTCTTTCAAAAAACTCAACAACTCTTGTGTGATCATTCCATTGGTCGCTATCAGTACTTTCTCGCCGATACGATAGGGTTTGTTGATGGAGAGAACCTCGCCTTTGGCTTCAAGCAAAATCAAAATCCCTGCACCCACATCCCACGGTTTGAGATCCATCTCATAATAGCCATCAAACTTTCCTTGAGCTACATAGCATAAATCCAACGCCGCTGCCCCCAAACGGCGAATATCTCGAATGTGGGGAAGCAAATTTGCCATCGTATCCATCACCCAATGATACTCCATGCCTCGCTCCACCTTCGCATAAGGAAAGCCCGTAGCAATAAGCGATTGTTGCAGATTGCTTTGGGTCGAAACGCTTAGCCTTGTGCCGTTGAGATAAGCTCCCTCTCCACGCACCGCCCAAAAGAGTTCATTTAAAATAGGATTGTAAACCACTCCCATGGTCGGTTCATTCTCTTCCCAAATGCCCATAGAGAGGGCTACATGGGGGATACCGTGGACAAAATTGGTCGTGCCATCAATGGGGTCGATGTAAATCGTTTTAGGATAAATATACTCTCCGCTATGGCTCTCTTCGGCTACCAAAGTATAATCGCCAAAGTGTTGCGAAAGCTCTTGCAAAACAAACTTCTCCACCGCTACATCGTACTGCGTCACCAAATCCACCGTGCCTTTGAAATGCAACTCCTTGGAGGCATAAAAGCCCTCTTCTATCATTTTTCCCGCTCTCAAAGCGATGGTTTTTAAAATCTCTATTTTTTGCATCTATTTTCCCTTTTGAAATTGAGTTGCACACGCAATACATCGAACCGACTCAGGACGTATCATAAGCCGTCCTATGGCAATATCCTCTTCACAATCAATACAGATACCAAAATCCTCTCTATCGACTCGATGCATCGCACTCTCTAGGCGTTTAAGCTTCAAGCGTGACTCATCAAGTATCCTATCATTGACCGCTTTTTCATTCATCGCCTCTACCCGTGTGAGTCGCCCCAGCGAACAATCGGGAGCTATGGGTTGCGTTATTGCCTCTAGTGCTTTGATTTGCTTGTGAAGATGAGCAATCTCTTCGATGATTTTGGTTTTGATTTGGGTTCGTTCTTGGGGTGTCATAGTTTCATTCCATTACAAAGAGCCTCTTGTTCGATGGCTCTGTTTTTATTGTAACTTAATACCACATCAATTTTTTGCTCACCGATGCGATTTTTGAGGGCTACTAAAAAGTCTATCTTTTTGGATACTTTGTTCTCTACGGGTGTATCGATGTAGAGGTCAATATCGCCACCTCTTTGGCTATCATCTACTCTACTACCAAAAAGATAGATAGAGCCTTCATCAAAGATAGAAGCAAAGCTCTCTTTAATCGCCTCTATCTCATACTCTTTTAGACGCATCTTTGACCTTTGTATAAATATCTTTGAGTACTCTATAGCTCTCTAAAACCAATCCGATGTTCTCTACCCTCTCCTCTATCTCAAAAGGATACTCATAGGCTAAGAGATTACGCACTTCTCGAAGCTTCTCCCAATCATCTTTGTTTACAATATCAAGCTTTTCCAATCGATTGAGTACATCAATCATAGGCAAGGTTATACTATCAATCTCTTTAAGTTCGTAGAGAAGTTGTTTCAAGAGCTTTGCTCCAATCTTATCTTGTAGTTTAGAAAAATTAAACAAAAAACTATTAACGATTCGAGTATTGTTATAATCATCAAAAAAGGTTGTATCAATAAATTTGTCCTTCAAATCATTATAATCCATATCGCAACTGCTTATCATCTGCTCACAAATCAAAAAGAGTTTGTTTAGTGTTTGGCTCATCTTACTCTTCTCCTTGAAATATCTCACAATGCACCAACTCCCACGAGCGATAGATGAGTACTACCTTTAGAAACTCTTTTTGT
Organism: Sulfurovum sp. FS08-3; assembly: GCA_000830175.1. Classification (GTDB taxonomy): domain Bacteria; phylum Campylobacterota; class Campylobacteria; order Campylobacterales; family Sulfurovaceae; genus FS08-3. Next base: position 268,872 of record JQIS01000001.1, read on the forward strand.
TTGAGGTTGGGTATTTGGGTGATGTCGTATCGTGCCAACTGGGCTTTGGCTTCTTGGATTTTTTGTTCGAGTAGCTCTTGGGTAAAGTGCGATTTGGAGATATATTTGAGTTCTATTACTCCACCATAAACAATCTCATCACGAATGGGATTGAGGAGTATATCGACATACCCTTTGGTCACTTCAGCTTCGCTTTTGACTTCGTAGTAGGGATTAAGCGAGAGATAGGCAATCAAAAATCCTTTCATAAAGGCTTCGCCCTCAATGTAGTCTCGAATGCTTGATTGGGCTTTGACTTGTTCGTTGAGGTACTCAAAGAGTTTCAAATCACCATCAAGGGCAAAATGGGCAAGGTGTTCATTGAAGCGTTGGAGTTGGAGATTAAAATCAATATCTCTATAGGCATTTTCAATAAAATCGGCGACTATCTTTTTAATCGTTTGATTGGGGATTTTAAGATTGATACTCAAAAAACGCTTCTCAATCGTCACAAACCCCAAAGCAAACAAAAAGGAGGAGAAATTGGTCGTTTGCAACATCTCAAAGGCAGAGAAGTTATCTTTGAGTTCGGAGATGGTTACTTGTTCATCCCTGAGTAAACGACTAAGCAGTTCAAAATTACCGTTAAGCTTTTGGTTGGTATAGACGAGATATTTGAGTTTGGAGTAGTCGGTTCGTACATTGACATCAATGAGTTGGTCGGGTTCTTGTTGGCTACTTATAAGATGATAGATATAGTAGAGTATCATATCGCTATTGTAGAGAGTATGAGGTGTATCTTGATGAAACCTGTAGCTATCGTACCATGCATCGCAACGTGTAACAATAAGCTCTTTTTTATCTTCGAGATTGTAGTGGCAAATAAGTTGATGCAGCTCCTCTTTGGTAACTCCCGTAAAGTCATTAAACTTTCGATTGATTGAGATATTTGAACCTATATTGCTTCCGCTGGTGACATCATAGAGTGCCAAAGGCGAAACACCCGTAAAAAACATCTTGCGAATAGCACTGTTGTTGGAACTCGTACCCACTTTGAGCATAGTAAAAAACTGCTTGTAGAGAGCCTCTTTGGTAGTGACTACATCTTTGTAATTACTCATATCACTTACAAGCAATTTATTGACAAAGTTATCGTACTCATCGATAAAGATGTAGATAGGGAGAGAGTGTTTGGAAGAGTAGTCGAAAAGAGTTTCTAATCTATCAATGGGTTCTTGAGTCTTAAAGCTTATATCAATATCGTAACGCTCTACAAAGTCATCGACTCGTAAGTTGAGATGGTGTTTAAAACTCTCATTGTAGCGTGTAATATCCACCGCCGAAAAGTCAAACTTCATGATATAGTAGCTGTGTTTGCGTTTGGTAGGATGGGCGTAGATGTAGGTATCCCCAAAGAGCCTTTGAAACTTCTCTTTGTAGTTTACATCGTAATAGGCGATAAGCATATTGACCAATAGACTTTTACCAAATCGCCGTGGACGCAAAAAAAACAAAAAATCGGGCGCTTCCTCCAAAGTAGGAATATGGTGCGTTTTATCGATGTAGTAATACTCTTCTGTTTTTATGCGTTCATAGTCGCTAAGTCCGTAGGGTAGTCGCTTTTTCATCTTTTTGCCTTTGTGAAAATTGCTTGATTATACCATAAGTAGATTATTCATCTGCTCTTCACTCAATGTCGCTACACCCAATTTTTGAGCTTTGTCAAGCTTGCTTCCTGCTTTTTCACCGTAAATTACATAGTCACTATTTAATGTTACAGAACTACCTATTTTAGCACCTAGAGACTCCAACATTATTTTTATTTCATCTCTAGGTTTGGATAATGTACCAGTCAAGACTATAGTTTTATTTTTAAATGGATTTCGTTTTGCTTCAACTTTTTCTTTTACTATAGGCTTAATAATTTCTAATAATTCCAATACAACATCTTTATTTTTAACCATATAATGGTGAAAAATATCTGCTTGTTGTTTTCCTAAACCATCAATTTTTCTTAACTGTCTATAAGATAAATTAATAAAATCTAATCCATATAGATCACAAATTAACTTACTATTATATTCTGCAAACATTGGAATATGCAAAGCACTTAAAAAACGCCAACAGTTACAACCTTTACTTTTTTCAATTGCATCAATAACTTGCGTACCTTTTTTCCCTCTATAGTCTTGTATAGTACTTATTTGTTCTTTTGTTAGTCGATAAATACTTTGAATATCATTGATAAGGTTCGCATTGTATAGTTTTTCAATACCTGTTATTCCTAAACCATTAATTGCTATATTGTCTTTATCTACAAAATGAGCTAACAATTCAATATCAGGAGTTTTTAGATTAGGAATTGTATATTCTTTAGGTTTAGATTTAGTTTTTTCTTTTGTTTCATCAAACCAAACACCTTCAATATTATCGCTTGTTTCATAAATAGTAATACCCTTAATAAAGTAACTTATCAATTGGTCATTAGCATATGTATAGAGTTTATCTTTTGCAATACTTCTAGGTAATACTGTTCTTAAAGTGTTTGGTTGCGAACCACCTGTGTATTTAATTGTTAGAAATTCACCATTTTCAGTCGCCTCATATAATCTAACTCGTTTCATAATATTAGATTGTAATATCTTTTTATAATAAGTTGCTTGTATTTTAAATTGGGAATTAAATAAATCACGGGCTTTGCCAAATAACTCAATTGTATCATTTGTTTTAATTTCTTGTATATTGTACAAATCAAAATAATCTAAAATTTTTTCCAATGATGCCTCTCCGAGACCTTCTGTTTTAAATAATGCAATCATAATATTTAGTTTATTTAATTGATAAGTTGGTTGAGAAGAAACTGGATTTATTGTAGATATTAAATCCTTAACTAACTCTTTATTGGTATGCATAAAATTTACATATGATTTTGCCATTTCAATACCAAAATCTTCCAATCCGAGTAACACTTCTCTAGGTATCTCTAAAATATCTATACCTATAGTTTTACACAATGTTTTACTACCAACCTCTCCAATATGCTCAATGCCTAACGAACGTATTAATCGCCAACACTCTACGCCTTTTGTTTGATTAATGCTATTAAGTAGGTTATTAATACTTTTTTCTTTAAAACCCTCTAGCTTCTCTAAATCTTGATAAGTTAAAGTATATATGTCTAAGATGTCTTTTATTAACTTTTTATCCACTAACTGCTCAACTATTTTTTCACCTAAACCATCAATATTCATACACCCTTTACTAGCAAAGTATTTGATGGAACCAATAATTCTATCGGGACAATCAAGGTTTTGACACTTGATAAGCGTCCCCTCATCGAGAAGTTCGCCCTCGCATACAGGGCAATGGGTGGGGCGTTGGATGGCTATTTCGTTGCCTTTTCGTCTTTGCGTTAAGACTTTGGTGATTTTGGGAATCACATCGCCTGAGCGGATAATAATCACCTCATCGCCCACACGCAAATCTTTGCGTTGTATCTCATCAAAGTTGTGCAGTGTGGCACGAGATACCATTGCTCCATCGAGATTGACTGGCTCAACTTCCGCTACAGGGGTAATCACACCGCTTCGTCCTACTTGCAAGGTAATCGCATTGACTTTGGTCGATTTTTCAAGTGCAGGGAATTTGTAGGCACACATCCATTTGGGGTGTTTGACCGTGTAGCCTAGTGCCTCTTGTTGCTCTAGGGTATCGACTTTGACCACCATACCATCCATAAGCATGGGAATTGTATCTCGCTTGGCAATCAACTCATGATAAAACGCCTCTACCTCCTCAATGTTCTCACACGCCCTCTCAAGCGGAGGAGTCAAAAATCCCAGCGAAGCGACAAAATCCATCTTGGCACTAAGCCTATCCATTGCTAAGCTATTTTCACCCAATCCCCACGGATAGAAAATCAGTTTGCGTTTGGCGGTAATTTTGGGATCGAGTTGTCTTAGACTTCCTGAGGCTGCGTTGCGTGGATTGGCAAAGGGTGTTTCGCCATTGGCTAATCGCTCTTGGTTGATGGCTTCAAAATCCTCTTTGCGAATCACCACCTCTCCACGAATCTCAATCCTTTCTAGGTAGTCAATGCTTAGAGGAATGGAGTGCATGGTGCGGATATTGTGCGTCACATTTTCACCCACCTCACCGTTGCCCCTTGTGGTGGCTTTGATAAGTTTGCCCTTTTCGTAGAGGAGATTGAGACTCGCTCCATCAAATTTGGGTTCGCAAAAGAGCTTAGGAAAAAGGGTGGTCGTTTTTTGAACTCTTGCTATCCACTCTCGAAGCTCTTGGAGATTAAAAACATCCTCCATACTCCACATTCTTTGGATATGGGTCGATTTTTCAAACCCCTCCAAAATCTCACCGCCTACTCTTTGGGTGGGAGAGTCGTGAGCAATATGCGTTGGATTTTTCTTTTCATACTCAAGCACTTGATGATAGAGCCTATCGTACTCCTCATCGGTGGCTATTGGGTTATCTTCGACATAATAGGCATACGCCCACTGTTTGAGAAGGGTAACGTTTTGTAAATATTCATTTTGGGTCATTTGGGTATCTCTAGCTAAAATAGTAAATGCCATTATACCCATTTTAGGCTCTTGAACCGATGCGATGCACTTAAAATTTGGGAGATACTTTACTACAGCATAGACTAAGTTTATAAAGCAAAAAGATTTTTGACACTACGCTAAGTAGTCAAAAATGAAAAGAGTCGTAAATATTTAACAAAAATATTGCTATAATATTATCCCTGAGTGGTACGACATCTTGCAATTTATGTGGTCCAACATTACTTTTTTATGGGATGTGTAGTGGGCTTGTGTGTGCGCTTTTTCATTTGAGCTTCCAACGAAGCGAGAAATTGATCCCTAATGGCACGCTCTCTCCCTTTCTCTTTGGCTTTTTGGGGCCAGCGTTACGCAGAACGGCCACTTGGGAAATTGGTTTTTATAAGATAGTGTGGCTATTTGATAAAAATCAATTCAAAGAGAGTGTTATGGATATATTAATAGTAGGTTCGGGTGGTAGAGAGTACTCCATTGGATTGGCGTTGCGAAACGACGAGAGTGTAAAAAATCTCTATTTTGCTCCTGGCAATGGGGCAAGTGATAGATTGGGTGAGAATATTGCTATAAGCGATTTTGAACAACTTGCCGATTTTGTAGAGCTTCACGGGATTGATTTGACTATTGTGGGGCCCGAAACACCTTTGGTAGAGGGGATTGTCGATGTTTTTGAAGCACGAGGGCTTACGATTTTTGGCCCTTCAAAAGCCGCAGCCCAGCTTGAAGGCTCTAAAATTTTTATGAAAAACTTTTTGGCTCGTCACAATATCCCCACAGCACGCTACGTTGAGACAGACTCTCAAGAGGTAGCCTATGCCTTTATAGAGTCCCTAACCCCTCCTATTGTTGTCAAAGCCGATGGATTGTGCGGTGGCAAAGGGGTCATTATCGCTCCCAATCACCACGAAGCCAAAGAGGCTATCAAAGAGATGCTAAGCGGTTCTAGCTTCGGAGAGGCAGGAAAAAAAATCGTTGTAGAGGAGTTTTTGGATGGTTACGAACTCTCGGTTTTTGCTATTTGCGATGGCAAAGATTATGTGATTTTACCCGCCGCACAAGACCACAAACGTCTCCTTGACAACGACAAAGGACCCAATACGGGCGGTATGGGAGCCTATGCCCCCACGCCTTTAGTCAATGAAACTATCTATAAGGCATTACGCCAAAAAGTCGTTGAACCTACCCTCAAAGGGATGGAGGCTGAGGGTATGCCCTTTAGAGGAGTGCTTTTTATGGGTGTAATGGTCGTCGAGGGCGAACCGCTTATTTTGGAGTACAATGTGCGTTTTGGTGACCCTGAATGTGAGGAGCTTATGCCGTTGCTCAAATCACCCGCTAGTGAGCTTTTCTACAAAGCAGCGATAGGAGATTTGGCAAATGCAACGATTGAGTTTCACGACAAATACGCCGTAGGTGTGGTCATGGCAAGTAAGGATTACCCCTACAAATCCTCCCCACCCACTCAAATTATTATCGATGATATTATCCATGATGATATCAAAGCCAATGCTCACATCTCTTTTGCGGGAGTGACTCAAGGTGACAACGGGGAGCTTCTAGCAACAGGCGGTAGGGTGCTTGTGTGCGTAGGTGTGGGTGAGAGTCTCAAAGAGGCACACGCTATGGCGTACAAACTTTGCGGTCAAATTCACTTTGCTGGGAAGCAGTGTCGTACCGATATTGCCTACCAAGCTCTTTAGGAAGAGGCGATGGTAGAGCATTACGAGTTTGAGATAGCCTCAACCCAAAAACGTACGGTGGCTTTTTTTATTGATGATTTGGTTGTAGCCCTTTTGGTCTTTGCTATTTTTTATGAAAAGCTTATGGGGCTTAGTGCCATTGTCTCGCTTGAAGAGCGTATCAACGCCGTGCAACTTTTTTTAAACCAAAGCATCCCCATTTTTGTGGCTATCAAAACAGTCTATCACACCTTTTTTGTGTGGCAAAACGGTAAAACACTGGGCAAACACCTGATGAAAATCAAAGTGATTGAGATTTTCCGTCACACACACCCTACCTTTGCGACGGCTTTTTTGAGGGCATTGTTACGCATTGTGAGTGAAGCGATTTTTTATGTGGGATTTATTTTTGCTTTTTTCTCCCCTATGGCTCAAACGCTTCACGATAAACTATCCAAATGCGTTGTGGTATATGACAAATAGAGCCTTTGCTTATCTCTTTGTGAGCCTCTCTACGCTATGGGGTGCTTCTCGCATAGAGATCAATGCCAAAGATATCAACTCCTCCAATAGACAATTTGAAGCCTCCCACGATGTGGTAGCTTTTGCAAACGATGCCATGATTGGTGCTACGCATCTTATGTACGACAAAAACACAACAGCTCTTCGTCTTAGCGGAGGGGTTAATATCTTGGAGTATGATGGCAAAAATATGATTGCCCGTGCTATTGAGATGAATGAGAGAGCCAAAACGTCGCACTATCAAGATGCCTTTATCGTGACACAAGAGGATTTTTGGCTCTATAGCGACACCATTGATCGCCACCATGAACAATACACCTTTGGTCCTTCAATCTTTTCAAGTTGTGCTATCAAAAATCCCGATTGGATAATAGGAGGCGAACGCTCACTCTACGATGCCAACCGCTCCAAAATGAAGATTTATCATGCCAAAGTCTATGCTAAAAATCTGCCTATTTTCTATTTTCCCTATCTCTCCTTTTCGACCAAAAAAGAGCGTAGTAGCGGTTTGCTCTTCCCTACCTTTGGCTACAACCAAAACGAAGGATTTATCTATGAACAACCCCTCTTTATCGCTCCTTACGCCAACTGGGATATAGAACTCAACCCTCAAATACGCACCAAACGAAGCCGTGGGCTATACGGTACGTTTCGCTTCAAGGACACCCCCTACTCTTATGGGAGTTTACGTTTGGGACACTTTGAGGATACTTTGGAGTATTCACAAGATAATAATCTCAAAAACAACACCCACTACGGTTTGCAATTTCACTACGACTCATCGGATTTTTTAACCTCGCTCAAACCTCAAGGCTTCAAAGATGGTCTCTATACCAATATTACGCTACTCAACGATATAGATTACATCAATCTTCAAAAAGATCAAATGGTGTCGCTTTTGGGAAGTGATAGTTACATTAGAGAATCACGTATGAACTATTTTTTGCACAACGACAATTACTACTTTGGACTCTATGGCAAATACTTTATTGATACCCGCAAGAGCGATAGCGACAACGACGATACCATTCAAGAGCTTCCAACGTTTCATCTCCACAAAAGCACCGCACAGCTCTACAATGACCTAATCTATAACGTCGATTTAAAATCCTACAACTACTTTAGAAAAGATGGGACAAAAGCCCAAAAGATAGATTTTTTTCTCCCTTTATCCTTTAGCCACTCTTTTTTTGATGACTATCTCACCGTGGAACTCTCGCACAATATCTATGCAACCAAAGTCTATTTTGCCAATAGCGACGAAGCAAAGCTTGATGATTACAAATACGCCGCAACCTATACCAAAGTAGGGCTTTCGAGTGAACTGACACGCATTTACGACAATGCCATTCATACTATCCGCCCTTTTATCTACTACATTCATCCCGCTTGGGAAGATGAATCAAGCGTTGCTTATGAAGATCTTACAGGGGAAGCAAGAGAGCTTTTTTGGGTCGATTATGCTCAAGAGTCGCTTGGAATGGGGCTAAGTCACTACCTCTATGCCAAAAGTGGCAAATTGAAGTTTTATCATCGTCTCTTTTATACGCACTTTCTTGAGGGGGAAGCCACAAAGGGGGATATTCGCAACGAAATGGGCTACTACGGCGACACCTTTGTCCTCTACAACAATCTCATCTACTCACAAGAGGATAAAAAAATCAAATCCTCTTTGAGTTCTATCGGACTTAACAATAGAGATTTCTATCTTGGGGCTACCTATTACTACAACAATGCTTTTGAGCTTCAAAAAACCAAAAGTGTGGGATTAAACTTTCGCTACAGCGTCAATGATCGCCTCAGTTTGCAAGGCGGAGTCAATTACGATTTGCAAAACCACTACAAAACACAGTGGCAATTTGGATTGAAATACGATAGGGATTGCTGGTCGATTGCTTTGCTCTTCCAACAAAATACACAACCTATACTCACTACCCTAGGAGCCGATGCCCTAGAGAACACCTCTTTGACGCTACAGTTTAATGTTGTTCCTTTTGGTACATTGGGAAGTCCATAGAGAAACTATTGTGAGAGATGCGATTGTTATTGGCGGAGGAGCTGCGGGAATCATGGCGGCTATTAGTGCCAAAAAGCTTGGTAAACGTGTGGTTTTGATTGAGAAACTCTCCGCTTTGGGAGCCAAACTCAAAGCCACAGGTGGTGGGCGATGCAATCTTAGCAATAGGCTTGATAACGCTACGTTTATGGAGCGTTTTGGAGCTAATGGACGCTTTATGCAAGAGGCACTAAAGGCTTTTTCTCATCAAGACCTTACGCAATTTTTTCAATCCATTGGAGTAGAGACGCATTCACCTGATGGTTTTCGTATCTTTCCCACAACGCACAGCTCTGCTACTATCATCGAAGCACTCCAAAAGCAACTTCAAAACATAGGCGTTGAGGTGATGCTAGGTCAAACCATCCACTCTATTGCCAAAACACAACACTTCACCATTGATACAGCCGATACTACCCTAGAAGCCCACAATATCATTATTGCTACAGGAGGCTTGGGCTACCCCATGCTGGGTGCTTCGGGCGATGGACATCGATGGGCAAATGCTTTGGGACACTCCATTACACCGCTCTATCCCGCCATGCTACCACTCCATACGCAAGAGCGTTGGGTAGCCAACTGCAAAGCCGATACTATTCCCAAAGCTACCTTAAGGGTAGCTCTCCCAAAGGCAACCAAAGCCAAAGCCAAAGGGGATCTTATCTTCACAAGCAAAGGAATACGAGGACCTGTGGTGCTTGATTTTGCACGAGAGATTACCCCTTTGCTTCAAACGTACGACAAAGTTTCTATTGAAATCAACCTTACCAAAGGCATGAACGAAGAGCAAATACGAGAGCATCTCAAACAAACATCCCACGATACCATCTCTCAAAGCGTTGCAAAGCTACTGCCCCAATCTCTAAGCCTAGAACTCCTCAAACTTGCCGATATTGATGCCACGCTCCACTACAAAGCCCTTGAGGGGGCTAAGCGTGATAGGCTTATCAAAATCTTGGCATGGACTCCTCTAACGGTTATTGGCAGTGATGGATTTGATAAAGCGATGATTACACGAGGAGGAGTGAGTCTCAAAGAGATAGATCCCTACACCATGCAAAGCAAAAAAACAAAGGGTCTCTACTTCGCTGGAGAGGTGATTGACATCGATGGGCCGTGTGGCGGGTACAATTTGCAATGGTCCTTTTCAAGTGGATTTTTGGCAGGGCAACTTGCCACCTAAGCCTCTTGTATGGGTTGGTCATTAAGGTATTCGCTGACCTTATGCACCTTGTACACTATGCAGTGAGAATGGCATTTAAACAAAAATCTATATCATCAAAGGATAACTATGTCTCAAAAGAAAAATAAAATATCACTCACAACCCAATTTATTGTTGGTATGGTATTGGGCATTATGGCAGGGCTTGTTTTAAACTATACAGGCATGAACGCTCCCGATAGCTTCTTGATGGGTACATTGGAGATTGTAGGGCGAATGTTTCTTGCTATGCTTAAACTTTTGGTTGTGCCACTGGTACTCTTTTCGCTTCTTAGCGGTGTTTTGGGTATTGGCAATATCTCTACATTGGGCAAAGTTGGAAGTGCGTCGTTTATTTTGTACATCTTTACTACCGCTATTGCCATTATTACAGCTATTGGAATTGCACTTATTGTTAATCCAGGAGCGGGTATTGAACCCATAGCCAAAGAGGGTACAGAGCTTCATACCAAAGAGACACCGCCTATAAGTGAAGTACTTATCAATATCATTCCTAGCAATATCTTTGAAGCTCTAAGCAGTGACAATATGTTGCAAATTATCTTCTTTGCTATCTTTTTTGGTATCGCTCTTTTGATGGTAGGAAACAAAATCAAACCCATTGCACAAGGCATTGAGCTACTCAATGAGGCGATGATGAATATGGTCAATATGGTCATGGCTATTGGTCCTTACGCTGTTTTTGCACTGATGACCAAAGCTGTGGCTACACTGGGAATGGGTATGCTTATAGAACTTGGGGGCTATGTTTTGGTTGTCATTTTGACGCTTTGTGTTCATCTTTTTGTCACTCTAATGATACTCTTTAGACTTTTGAGCGGTTTAAGTCCTATGATTTTACTCAAAAAACTTCGAGGAGTGCAAATCTTCGCCTTTTCGACTTCAAGCTCCAACGCCACTATCCCTATCACACTTCAAACGCTAACCCAAAAAATGGGAATCGACAACTCAGTAGCCTCCTTTACTGTCCCCTTTGGAGCAACTATCAATATGGATGGAACAGCCATTATGCAAGGTGTGGCGACGGTTTTTGTAGCCAATCTTTACGGTGTCGAACTTGGACTTACGGGCTATTTGAGCGTTATTGTCATGGCGATTTTAGCCTCTATTGGTACGGCGGGAGTCCCTGGAGCGGGGCTAGTAATGCTCTCAATGGTCTTTGTGCAAGTTGGATTACCCATAGAGGGGATTGCTATTATTTTGGGAGTCGATAGGCTACTTGATATGCTTCGTACTATTGTCAATGTCTCGGGAGATGTTGTTGTGTCGGTCATTGTGGCAAAACGTCAAAACAAATTGCACCTTGCTACCTTCAATGACCCCGATGCTGGTGTATTGAGAGATGATATTCGTATTGATGAGAGAGTAGAACAAGAGTTGGCTCATACCATTCATACACTAGAGCAAACACACTAATCAAGAAAAGAGAGCAATCAACCTTACGCACTTAAAAATTACCCCGTACAAACAGTTCATTGCGAACAAAGCGAAACAATCTCAAACGTTATAGATTGGCTTCGTGCCTTGCAATGACTAGCTCAAAGATGAAATGTTGGGCGAAGTGCGTCACATCAGAGGGTAAAATAGGTATTTTTATGCTAAAATAGTTTAATTCCAAATAAGGTTTGATTATGGACTTCAAAGCAATCAAAGAGCAACTCGATACCCATTATGACAATGTGTTAGAGTTGCACACAATCCTCAAAAAGGGCTTCAAAGCCAAAAGTGTTGATATTCTCTTCTACGATGATACCAAAAAAGCCTTTTTTGATAAAATCAATCAAACAAGAATTTATACCAAATTTCTCAACTCATCAAGCCTTATTGGTAGTGCCTATCTCAATCGCAAACGCTATTTTATTGAAGATATTTCTACTTGCACCCCCTACCATACAGCACTTGACAACCCTTTTAAACTTGATGTACGCACTATGCTTATTCTTCCCTCGCTTCACAATGGAGAGGTTGAGGGGTTTATTCGCATTCATGGACTCGAATACTTTACGCAACAACAGCTTGAAGATACCTATACGCTTGATGATGCTCTTGCCAAAATATTTACCCAAAAAGAGTCTATTCAAGAGGATGAGAAGATTCACGACAACGCCTTTGTGGATCGTATGAAGATATTTACAACCATTAGTCAAATGAAAAAACTCTACAATGTGCTTTCGCAAAATGCTCGTAATCAAGAGGTAGAAAAACTTATCGAAGAGGGTCGTCAAAATCTTGAAAATATCTACACCTATCTCAATCCCAATTTTGAGCATATTAGCAAGATTCAACAGACTCGTCAAGCCATTGATCATGCCAACGAGAGGAGATTCAATCTACTTATCGCCGATGACCTCAAGATTAATGTACAAATTCTTAAATCAATGCTCTTAGTTGATGGAGTCGTCAATGAGATTAAACTCGCTTACGACGGACTAGAGGCGATTGAAGTGCTTCAAAATCATGAAGATTCAAGTGATCCTATTCATGTCGTCTTCCTTGATCATCACATGCCTGGAAAATCTGGAAGCGAAATAGCTACACAACTCAAAAGCCAAAAGAGCGATGGCGAGATAATCATTGTTTCGATTACCAACGACAAAGAGATACTTGAAAATAACAAAGAAATTTATGATTATCACCTCCCTAAACCTTTTACAAAAGATAATGTTGCTAAAATTATGGATAAAATAAAAAGTGAAAAACTTTTAACCTATCAAAAACCAAAAGAGTCCCTATGAGCCAAAGCATTGAAGAGCTAGAGCAGCAAATCCAAGCATTGCAAGCACAATCGCAACGCAAAGATCAATTTTTTGCTTCGATTGCACATGAGCTACGCACCCCCATGAATGCCGTTATTGGTCTAAGCCAAATTCTGCTTAAAAGCGACCTAACCCCCAAACAACAAGAGTATATCTCCAAAATTGAGAGTTCGGGGACTATTTTGGTTGAGCTTGTCAATGATATTTTAGACTTTTCCAAAATCGAAGCGGGTAAACTCAGTATTGAAAATATTCTATTTGACATCAATGATGTTTTGGATAGAGTATCAGAGATATTAGCCATAAAAGCACAAGAGAAGGGAATTGAGCTTATTTTTGACCTTGAAGATCAATTGGTAAGTCTCCTCAGGGGAGATTCTTTGCGATTGGGGCAGGTAATCATCAATTTGATGGGCAATGCTATTAAGTTTACACAAAGTGGTGAGGTCTATTTGGGCATTAAAGCCATCGATGAACAAACACTTGAATTTCGCATCAAAGATACAGGCATCGGACTCACGCAAGAGCAAATAGACTCTCTTTTCCAAAATTTTGTTCAAGCCTCCGATTCGACAACGAGAGAGTACGGTGGCACAGGGCTAGGATTGGCTATCTCCAAACAACTTATCAATCTTATGGGCGGCGATATTCGTGTGGAGAGTCAATTGGGCAACGGAAGTGAGTTTATCTTTACCATAAAGACACGTTTTGAGTACGACAAACGCCTCTATCACCTTCCTAGTATTGACCTTGTGGGCAAAAAAGTCTTGCTTATAGATTGCAATCAATCAACGCTCAACGCCCTTGCCCATATGCTCAACTACTTTAAATACCACTCGACTGTTTGCAACGGCAATGAAGATGAAATCGAAAAACTCATCGAAAATAGGGAATTTGATATTATCTTCATTGATATAAACAGTATTAAATCGCTCAACCAAGAGATTCTCTTAGGTCGCAAAGGGTGCAAAACAGTCATCCTAAAGAGTGCTATAGAACTCTACGAAAGCGACACCATCAACGGTATCTCTATTGATGCCTATCTCTTTAAGCCTTTTAATCTACACAAAGTCTTTGAGCTTATCTTAAAGCTGTATCATCATGAAATTGTCTCTTTGATCTCCAAAGAGAACAAACTGAGCAAACGAGACCTTGCACAACTCAAAGGTAGCCGTATTGCTTTGGCAGAGGACAACAAAATCAACCAAACCGTCATTGCAGCCATGCTTGAAGATACCGATATTGAAATAACCTTTTTTAACAACGGTAGAGAGCTATTAGGCTACCTTCGGGCAAAAGATAGAGACCTTGATCTTATTTTAATGGATGTCAATATGCCCATTATGGATGGCTATGAGGCCACCAAGGCGATTTTACAGGAGAGTCGATACAAAGATATTCCCATCATCGCCCTCACAGCCTCACAAGCCAAAAAGGATGCAGATAAAGCTCTCGAGGTGGGTATGATAGAGTACCTAGCCAAACCCATCTATATGCACCAACTCTACGCTATTTTAATCAAACACATCCGACCCAAAGTCGATAAGCGTATGCCCAAAGCCGAAGACCTCGTTCTCTTTAGTGCCAAATTCAATGCTTCCATCAAAAAGTTTCATTCGCTTTTGGAGGAAAAAAAGTGTGAAGATATGGAGAGTCTGATTGTCAAAATGGAAAAAGAGGCCAATCGTGTCGATATTGATACGCTTGATGGAATGTCGTACATCATGCGAAATATTTTCAAAAAAACGCAAGAGAGTATGAACACTTTTCTCTTTGAATACGAGGAGGCATTCGATACATTTCTAAAGGCATACAATAAGATTTATACGGAGAACAAAAATCTTACGCAAAAGGATTTTGAGTATGCCAAGGAGATAGTAAGTTTTGAAAAGGGGGTGGAGAGTTTTGGAGGGGATGAGCAGAGCTATCGCAATGCTCTGCAAAAGTTCTGCAATGAGTATGCAAACTCCCTAACGTTACTTAAACAAAATATTCGCAATAGGAGAATTTTAGAAAGCTTTGCCAAGGAGCTTGCAAAGAATGCACAACGCATTGATGCCAAAATAATGCTATCCTTATCCACCGCATTGAGTGAGCTTTTGGCTCATGAAGATAAGGAACTTAGAAAATTTATCGATAACTATCAAGATGCATTTGATGCAACGACACACAAACAGTCATAAAAATTTTTAAAAAGGTAGGACAAGAAGATGGACAATAGCACATTAACACTCTTTAAGATAAAGTTCAAAGCATCGATTAGAAAACTTGAGGAACTTTTAGCCATTCGAGACATAAACAACGCAATGACACTGCTTGAGAAGATGAAAAAAGAGGCAAACAGCCTAGAGATAGACTCTCTTGATAGTTTTGGGACAAAACTTATGACCATTCAAACAAACAGCTTCAAAAAAATTCTTGCATCCAAAGAGGAGCTTGAGGTGCTTCATGGCAAATTTACAGATGGGTGCGAAGCGATTTTAAACAATAAATTTCAAGACGAAACACATAAAAAAGAGAGCTTAGCGTTTGTGGGCGTATATCAAGGAATGGCTTACTACAAAAACGACGCAAAAGCCTATCGAGAAGCTTTGATTGCATTTTGCGATTGGTTTAAAGAGAGTATCGAAAAGCTCGAACAACTCATCAATGAAAAGAATTTTTTACATTTTGTTGATTTAGCAGAGCAATTCAATGCAAAAGCACAAACCATTCAAGCACAAGAGATGCTCCAGTTTGCCTTAACACTCAATAAAATTATCGTGGAAGATAAAAATCAATGCAAAATCTTTTTAAGCTCTTACCAAAAAAGCATTGAACTGTAGAGGGAAGAGAAAACCCCTTATCTCTACAATCGCTCTTTAACCCGCTGCAACTTCTTTCATGATTTTTCGTGCAAGTGCCAAGGTTGTTTCGGCTTTAAACGCTCCGTACAAGAAAAGTTCTGGATGGGCAGGTACAATCATCAAAATGTGTTGTTGTGCATCAAGGGTAATTAATATATCTTTAATCGTGTGCTGACCCAAGCCTGTACTCTTCATTACCGCCATTTTGGCTTTGATTACCTCTGTATTACCCGCAGCAGCCATCTCAATATCAAATTTACCATCTGAGCGAGTTCCCAATGTCATACCACTCTCCCAATCAATCAAAGCAGCAGCAAGTGCTCCATTGAGCGACATAATACTATCTAAACCAGCGTCTATGTTATTCATATCCATAATAATACTCCTGAAAATCTGTTTTGTTTTATCACTAAAACTTATAGTATTCTAACATAAAACTACTTTAATAAACGCTTTGGGTATCACTCGTTTACCCAAAAAGGGTTATTGTACAACTATAGGTAAATTCGAGATAGAAAAAAATATTATCCATGCTTATGAGCAATAGAGTCTTGACAATGGTTTGAGTTTTTAGAGAAGTTAAGATACAATGCACAAATATTACGCTTAGGAGCATACGATGAAAAAAAATCTATGGACACTTTTATTTTTAACCCTTCTCTCTTTTGGCTCTCAAGGCGGAGCAAAACTTGCCAAAGAGACAAAAGATGAAGCATTGGTTGAAAATAGTTTAGAGGTATCCAAAGTGATTCAATTGGACATTTTTGAGGACAAACAACTGCTCTTATTTATTCAAGAGATCAAAACAAGCATTGCTACACACAATTGGAGTGCTTTTATTGATTTGTGTTCGAGCGAACATTACAAAACTCAAGTAAACGATAGTGGCATGAGTGCTACACAATACATCGCCGAAGCCATTGGAGTACACCATCAAGAGAATACTATTTTTGAAGAGGGTGAGAGCAAAATCGATATGAAAGTGCTTGAAAAGATAGAGGATATTAAGTTTTTGGAGATTAAAAAACACTACAACGAGGTTAAACTTCAAGGGATAGTGATACTAAAAAATGGAAAAACTCTTACCATGTCGATCGATGTACTCTACGATACTCAAGATGGTTATGTTATTACGGGTGCGTTGGGTTAGGATTGTATCAGGAGAATTTATGCGGGTGGACGAGTCCACTCACATAGTAGCAAAAACTATTTTACAAGTTCAATAATTGCCATAGGGGCTGCATCACCACGTCTCATACGTGTTTTGATGATACGAGTATATCCACCTTTTCTATCGCTGTATCGTGGAGCAACATCGTTCATGATTTTTTTGGTAGCCTCTTTGTCTTGAAGCATTGCAAAAACTGCTCTGTGGGCATTAAAATCATCAACGATTGCTTTAGTAATAAGCTTCTCATAGTAGCTGCGAAGCTCTTTTGCTTTTGGCAATGTTGTCTCAATTCGCTCACTCGCTGTTAAGGCTATTGAGAGATTTTTCAAAAGTGCCGCTCTGTGTGCCGAAGTACGGCTAAGTTTACGGTATCCATGTTTATGTCTCATGGGCTAATCCTTTGTCGTTTTTAATTGTTCAAATTTTTTAATAAGTGTTGTGCGAAGTGAATCACTAAGTTCAAAATCTGGACCAAAACCTTGACTAATCAAACAATCGGTGATCTCATCAAGCGATTTTTTACCTAAATTTTTAATATTTTTAATCTCATTATCATCCATGAGTACCAACTCGCCCAAATATTTAATATTGGCTCTATCCAGTGAGTTGAATGATCGTGCACTCAATCCAAGAGAATCAATGCTTTTGAGATAATTTCTAAGTTCACCTTCGTCGTTTGTCTTTTTTGATTGAACCGAAACAATATTGACATCCAAAACCCCATTAAATACAGAGAGTTGCTTATTCATTACTTCCAATGCGTTGGTAAATGCCTCTACTGCTGAAATTTGACTATCGGTTTCAATATCAAATACAATTTTTTCATAATTTGGGTTATCCTCTACAAGCATAGGTTCAATCTTGTAGTTTGCCTTTTTAACAGGCGTAAAGAAAGCATCAAGTGCTATCGAGCCCTCATCAATTTCATCTCGCAAATCCTCTGTTGGCACATATCCTATTCCTTTGGCGATAACCAAAGTAAAGTTTATCTGTGCGTCTTCGTTAAGCGTTGCAAGATGTGCCTCAGGGGTTACGACCTCAACCATGTCGTTGTTAAGATCTGCAGCAACAATATCTTTGTGTCCCTCAAAAGAGTATTTTACTTCAACTCTATCAATATCCTCTTTGATTTTAAATCGAATATTTTTGAGATTTATTATGAAGACTGCAACATCCTCATGCATTCCTCGAATGCTATCAAATTCATGCGAAGCCCCCTCTATTTTCACAGAGATGGGTGCATATCCTATTGAACTGCTTAAAATTAATCTTCGTAACGGGTGAGCTAGAGTGATGGCGTATCCACTCTCAAATGGATAGGCTATAATTTGTGCTCTACTGTTACTGATTTCATTAACTTCAACCTCGGTTGGCATAAACGGTGTAAGTTTAATTTTTCTCATAACCACCCTTAAAAATTATTATTTAGAATAAAGCTCAACGATTAAACGCTCTTCAACAGGAATTGAAACCTCATCTCTTTGTGGAATGCGTGTGTAGATACCAAATACTTTATCTTTATCTACATCAACCCAATCAACCATACCTGTTTGATTGGTAAGCTCTAGGCTTTGTACCACTTGTGGGTTTGTTTTGCTTTTTTCTTTGATTTCGATCTTTTGACCCGCTTTAACTCTAAACGATGGTATATCCACACGCTTACCGTCCACCAATACATGACCGTGGTTTACAAACTGTCTTGCCGATGCTCTAGTCGTAGCAAATCCCATACGATAGACGACGTTATCCAATCTTCGCTCAAGAAGTTCAATCAGGTTGTTACCTGTATTTCCCTCTTTACGATTAGCTTCTTGAAAAAGTGTTCTAAACTGCTTTTCACTAATCCCATACATAAATTTCGCTTTTTGCTTCTCTCGCAACTGGAGACCATACTCGCTAACTTTTGCTCTTCTTTGTCCGTGTTGTCCTGGAGCGTAGGGTCGCTTCTCCATTGCACTTTTACCTGCAAGTCTTCGCTCACCCTTTAAACCAAGATCAACGCCTAGTCTTCTCTCTAGTTTCTCAACTGGACCTCTATATCTTGCCATCTATAATACCTTTATTTCATTCTTCAAAAACAGCATTGCATTCAATGCACAACAAATTATACTCTTGTGTTATTACACGCGTCGTTTTTTGGGTGGTCGGCAACCGTTGTGTGGTAGTGGTGTAATATCTTTAAGCGATGTTACACGAATGCCTTCTGTTGAACCGATTGCTTTAACGGCAGTATCTCGTCCAGATCCTGGCCCTTGTACTTTGATACCAACCTCTTTAATACCGTTCTCTTTTGCTTTGTTGAGAGCATCTTCGACGGCTTGTTGTGCAGCATAAGGAGTAGATTTTTTACTTCCCTTAAATCCCAATGAACCAGCCGAACTCCAAGAGATTACATTGCCCATCTCATCAGTTACTGTAATTACTGTGTTATTAAAAGTTGCAGCTACGTAAACCACACCTTTTGCAATACTTTTTTTTGCTTTTTTCTTAGCCATCTATCTACCCTTACGCTGAACCAACAGTTTTTCTTTTACCTTTACGAGTTCTCGCATTGGTTTTTGTTTTTTGACCTCTAACAGGAAGACCTCGTCTGTGTCTAAGTCCTCTGTAGTTACCTAAATCCATTAATGCTTTGATGTCCATCGCAACTTTTTTACGAAGATCCCCTTCGACCATAATGCCCTCTTGGATCTCGTTACGAATAGCTGCTGCTTGAGCATCGGTTAGTTCATACACTCTAGTGTTGTAGTCAATTTGTGTTTTATCAAGAATATCTCTTGAAGTCTTTAACCCAATACCGTAGATATAGGTTAGAGCGTATTCAATTCTCTTTTTCTTTGGTAAATCAACCCCTGCAATACGAGCCATAATTATCCTTGTCTCTGTTTATGTTTTGGATTTTTGCAAATCACTCTTACAATGCCTTTGCGCTTGATTACTTTGCAATCGTCGCACATCTTCTTGACTGATGGTCTAACTTTCATCGTCATCTCCTAGTTTGTTTTACACTAAATCAACCTAATCATAGGTCATTTTGCGTGGATTACGGATGTGTGTAGTCCAACTCTTGTATAATCAGTGTGCATTATACAAAAGCTCTTCTCGCAGTGTCCTTAATAAAATAATCTATCAAGGGTAGTAATCATATCCAAAAATAAATTATAAAACCCTTAGAATAGATAAAAATTTTTTTAGAACTATGCAAATTAGAATTTGAAATGTTTTTAGATATTTTTTATCCCTAGTAGTTGAATGGTTTGATGGATTGGGGTTTTGAGTTTATTTTCTATGATGGCGACTATTTGACTCTCTATTGACATCTATCATTTCCTTGTTAAAACAGTAATAAATTATACACAAAAGCCCTATATACCGCACTTTGAAAGATATTTGAATACTCTTTTTTTGGTTAGACTTTAGCTTATATTTTATCAAGAGCTATTAGAGTAACTTTATATTCTATTGGATTTTGGTGATTTATCGATGGTTTTTGGGTGTTTGGTGGTGTGGAAGGTGGGATAATTATAATAGACGTCCATCTTAAATCTTTCGATTGTTTATGCTATAATTCAATCCAAAAAGAGTCCCTATGAAGCACTATGAGCTACTCTCTATCGTCGAACATCTCAAATCCTTTGATTTTATTACCAAAGCTAGACGCATAGAGGACAATACCTTAGAGCTTAACTTCAATCGTAGTCCCAAAAGCTATTTTTTCAATATGACACGGGGGCATAGCTTTATCTATTTGGCATCTTCGCACCGTCCCCCTCAGAGCTATCAAGCCCCTTTTGATAATCTCCTTTTTTCACTCGTATCTTCGTCCAAAATTATAAGCGTTGAACTGGTCAATAACGATAGAGTCGTGCGTTTTACACTCGCTCCCAAAAGCAACTACAAAGACCAAACCATCCATTTGCAGTTTGAATTTACAGGCAAAAACACCAACGCTATTCTTATCGACTCCGATGAAGTTGTCCTTGAGGCGTTACGCCATATCGATAGCGATAGCTCCTTTCGGGTGGTTCGTCCCAATACTCCTCTTTTAGCTATTCCTCCAAGACAACTCAAACCTAGCCATGAGACTTTGTATGACGTTGAAGCCTTTTTGGAACAAGCCTACGATGAGCATATCAACCAAAAGCTTAACGCCCACAAAAAACAAAAAATAGTAGAATTTAGCAAAAAAATAGCCGTATTACAACAAGAGATTGATAGACTTCCCAATGAAGAGGCACTCACGCAAGAGTATCAAACCTACAGCCACTACGCCCATATCGTTTTAGCTAACCTCCACCACATCAAACCCTATGACACAAAGCTTGTCGCTTATGATTTTGAGGGTCATGAGATTGCTATTGAGCTGCCCAGCGGTGTGGTGAAAAATCGCATCAGTGAGCATTTTTTCAACAAATCCAAACGCACCAAAAACCGAGCCAGAAATATCCATATCGAAAAAAGCAACCTCACCTCCAAACTCAACTTCTATACCAATATCAAGCATACCATTGAGCATTGCACTAACCTCCATGACCTTGAACTTCTTGTCCCCAAACGCTCCCAATCCAAGAAGAAAAAGGCGAAAATCAAAGAGGGTGAGCTTTTTTGGATTGATGATTACAAAGTGTTGGTAGGTCGAAACTCCACCGAAAACCAAAAGCTATTGCAAAGTGCCAAAGCCAATGATGTGTGGATGCACATTCGCACTATGCCCTCTTCGCATATTATCATCAAGACCGACAAACAAAACCTTCCTGCTCACGTCATAGAGGCTGCTGCCAAACTGTGTGTCGATTTTTCAACCAGTAGCTACGGGGATTTTGATGTCGATTACACCAAACGCAAATTTGTCAAAATCCAAGAGGGTTCTAATGTACTCTACAACCAATACGCCACCATTCGAGTGACCAAAGAGGGAGTAGAGATTAGAGAGTGATTTGACTCGCTCCAAAGCTACCTGCTTTGGAGTATTTAATAATATTGGGAAATCGCTATAGCACCTATTTTTTGATACTCGTAAAGAGATTGCGTATTTCGTTGGTGACGATTTGGCTATCTTGTGTGTTGTTCATAATGGTTGGTTTGACGGTAATAAAGAGTTCGGTTTTGTCACGAGAGTTATCGGTAGCGCTAAACAAAGCTCCAAAAAAGGGCAAATCACCCAGTAGCGGTACTTTGGATTTGTTTTTGGTTTTGGAGTTTTTAATCAATCCTCCTAGCATCACAGTATCTCCTGATTGCAAAGCCACTTTGGTTTGAATGCTTCGGTTGAGAATGGTAGGCGAAGCGATAGAAGTGGTGGTATCGGTTGAGACTTCACTTACCGTTTGGGAAATATCAAGCGTTAAGATACCTTGTGAATTGACATAGGGGGTAACGTTGAGAATAATACCTGTGTTTTTGTATTGTACAGTTTGGGTTCGTGTTGTATCAGTGTTGTTGATATTGGCCGAGGTGGTATCGGATGTCAAAACGGGTACTTGCGAACCGACATTGATATTGGCAGGTTCCCTATCAAGGACGATAAGTTTGGGTGAAGAGAGTACATGAATGAGATTGTCTTTTGCCAAAGCATCGAGTACGAACTGGATATTACCGCTAAAGATAGAACCCGAAAAACCGTTATTGATGCTCATCGTTTTGCCTGAATTGAGCGTTTTGTAGTGCCATTGCAAACCGTATTTGAGCTGTTCGGTGAGGGTTACTTCGGCAATAGTGACTTCTATTAAGATTTGCTTAGGAGTTTTGTCAAGCTTTTCAAGATGCGAGAGTATCTCTTTGTATTTAGTAGCGGTGGTATTGACCATGATATTGTTTTGTTGGGCATCCAAAATAGCAAAATCCTCTTTGATTTCTACCATTGAACTTTCGCTACTGTTGTTCTCTTTGTTGCCACTCGCACCGCTATTTGCTGCATTGCCGAGGAGTTGATTAATCAGTCCTACGAGTTCTTCAGCTTTTCTAAATTCAGGTTTATAGAAAAAGATATGCGACTCATCGCCCAAAATCGAAGCGTTATCAAAGCGATTTTTCCACGACTCAATGGTGCGTAACCATGAGGCTTTGGAAGAGACGACATAGACAGAGTTAAGCTCAGGCACATCGACTATCAATACCCCAAGACTCGTTGAGTTTTGGGCGATGGGAATACCACTTGCACCCAAAAGAGACTGCAAACGCTCTTTGAAATCTTTGCTGTTGATGTATTGCATCTTAAACAAAACCGCCTCTTTGTGTTGCATGGTTGATTGGTCAAGCAATCGTGCAGCCTCCAATACACGATGCACCTCTTTGGCTTCGCCCGTAATAGAAATCACATTAGCTCCCGCAATTTCGGTAATGGTTTGGACTACGGGAGAGCTTTGCGTAAAGCCACCAAGCAACATATTGCGAATAGGGACGTAATAGTAGGGGAAAAGTACTGTCACATTTTGCCCCTCTAGTCCACTCACATCAAAATCCCGCCCGTAGATGAAGTTTTGTTGGGCTTTGGCAATGGTAGCTTGAGACTTTTCATCAAACTGAAAGAGTGAACGCAACTGCTCTACGCCAATATTGTGATTGTTAAGCATCGCCAAAGCAATATCAAAGAGTTCACGAGGTGAAGTCTCTTTTTGCATATTGAGACTAATGGTAGCTTGTGAGGCTTTGACTTTGTCGCTATAGGAGTAGTTGAGTTTGAGTACCGAACCAAAGACAAGGTCGATAAATTTTGGCAAGGGGATATTTTCGACAGAGACTTTGACTCCTTGAGAATCGTGAAAAATGGGTTGAAGTTTGGCTCTTTGTACCTGTTTCTCTTTGGAAAAATTCATGTTTGTGAAGTTGTCTCTAAGGGGAATCTTCTCTATGGATGCGTTGTAGGCGTTTTTGATGTAACGCTTTTTGTAGTGGGAGTAGTCGTTGGTACCGCCACGACTGAGATTCATATCGCCTGTGAGATAGAGATTGGAGCTTAGCTTGTCATTGGGTTCGATATTCATAGCATTGTATTGGGTACAGCTATTGAGCGATAAAAAAGAGACGATAAGCAGATAATGGACTATTTTACGATACATTGTTTTCCTTTGGTTTAAACTCCAACTCATCGACAAAGAAGTAGGGTATTTCAATCTTCTTATAACTTTTGGTATCGATAAGCAACAGAGTGTTGTGTTTAATTTTATGGAGCTTCACCTTTTGATGAAGGGTCTCACCCTCTTTGAAATGTTCAATTTTACTTTTGGATTTATCTTTGTGACTCAAAAAGATGCCCAGCATCGCTCCACCTTGCTTGGCTACTCCCAAAAAGTCAAACTCTTTTTTGTCTATAATTATAGTATAAAATCCGTTTTGATTTCTTAATTCGAAGCCCAAAGTTTCATTGCTCTCATTGTTATCAGCAGCTATCTCTTTGGGGGGTTCGTGGATGGGCAGTTCCCAAATGGTATGAGTAGCCAAAGCACTTAAGTTGCCCTCGTATTGGCGGTAGCTCGATAGCTCTTTGACTTTGAGCTGACTCTTTTTGTCCTTAGAAGCATTGGTTTGCCCACTCAAAGTGTAGAGGGTAGAGACAAACACATAGAGTCCATAGAGGGCTACTAGAAGGATAAAGATAGCTCTGATTTTAGTCACTATGAACCCTTTTGTAACCATAAAGATAGAGCTGATAGTTCATTTCGTTGCGACTTTTGCTCATTGTTAGGGTATCGACTTTGACAATCTTATCCATCGATTGGATAGCTTCCAAAAATTTGGCAAAGTAGTGCGGGGTGCTAGTGGCATTGAGCTTAAGAGGTATAGTGGTGAGCTTTAGGGCTTCATTGGTCGTAGGCTCACCCCATGTGATATTGGTAATCTTAAATCCGCTCTTTAGAGCTAAGGCATTGATTTCGTTTTGGAAGGCTCCAAGGAGTCGGTTGTTGTCTTGTTTGGAGTCAAAAAAGAGTGTAGGACTATTGATTGCTCCTTGTAGGGTTTTGTTTTTAAACAGAGTTTTTTCATCAGCAAGGCGTTTTTTCAAAACATCAATCTTGTGAATCGTTTTGGACTCATCTTCATCAATATAATTGACAAAATTGACAAACACAGTCAAAACAACAAGAGCGATAAGCATATTTTTACTCTCCATGACTATCCTTTAGTCGCTTTAAGCTTCCCTCATAGACGACGTACTCTTTTTGATTTTGGGGTATTTTTCGACTCGATTGGATCTTGAAGCCCTCGAAATAACCGCTTTTTAAGACCGCATTCAAGATAGTGATAGACCCAAATGTCTCGACAGTGAGTGTCGCCTTTGAGCCTGAAAGACTAAAGTGTTTGATGGTGCTGTTTGACTCTTGTGCTACAATACCAAAGAGAGTCTCCATGACATCAATAGAGTTGGGATAGACCAATACCTCATTGTAAAAACGGTGCGTAAAGGTTGCCTCTTCATTAAGACGCTTAAGCTTTTTGCGATAGGGGTCATTTTTCTTTTTGATGGCTTTGTACTCTTGTTGCACATTCTCATAATAGGAGGCGATGTAGCGATCTTTGAGATATTCACTCGTGATAAAAACTCCCACTACGATAGCCAAAGGAAGCACGGCTCTATCAAGGTATTGGATAAGTATCTCTTTGGGAGATTGGTGGCTTTGATACCAGCAGTAATAGTTCCAGATAGGGTAGTTTTCGAGTTGTTCTTGCTCTATGGCTTTGGCTTTGGTAGCGTTTAGGGTGTAGAGCTTCTCTAGCCCATACTCATCGAGGAGTGCTTCTTGTTGCATTTTGAGTCCAAAACCGCAATAGGTAGCCTCTAGCAAACCATTTTTGATAACAAGCAAGGTATCTATCGTATCTTCTACAATAAAAATGGCATGATTGTCTTGCTCTTTGGCATAGAGATAGAGCAAGTAGGCTTGAGGAATGACAAAGTTTTTGAACGAGACGGATTGGGGATAGAACCATAAAAGGAGGCGTTGCTTTTCGTAAAAGGGCAAAATCTCAAACTCTTTATAGGGAGAAAAATGGGCAAAATTGAGTCTTAGAATATCTTTGCCAAAGTGCTTTTGCTCCTTGATAGAAGCGACATAAAAAAAGCTATCTTTGGCGGGTAAAATCGAGAGATACCTATCTTTGAGAGACTCTAGCACACGGTTTCCTAAGTTTTTGTTGATATTTTATCCAAAATCTTGCTATTATCAAAATAGCCTCTTAAACATCAACAAAGTTTTGTCTTGTATCTCATCGTAAAGATAGATATCAAGCGTATCGATAAGTTCAAGAGAGGTCATGGCACACATCTCTTTAACCTTATGGTAATATTGCTTAATGGTGGCTTGTTCTTTGGTGAAACAGTCGTTGTCGCATTGGCTAAAAAGCGTAAACTCTGCCTCATAAATCCCCTTATTGAAATCGCTATCAATGGTCAAAAAGCGTGTTTGGTCATCGACGATATAAGACCCCACCGCTACGTTTTCAAACCCCGCTAGGGTGTTTACGTCAAACAAAAAGAGTCCATTGGGAGCCAAAAGTCTCTCTATGCACCCCAAAAATCGCTTAAGTTGGGGTTTGTCAAGATAGTTGAGCGTATCAAACATCGCCGTAATCACCTCAAAGCTCCCCTCAAGGTGGCAAATATCAATAACGTGAGCCTCAATGCCTCTGCTTTGCGTCGCTTCGACCATCAAAGGACTTAAATCAACGCCCAAAAGCTTTTGCGTTTGAAACTCCTTTTGGATACGCTCCAAAAATGCCCCTTTGCCGCATCCAACATCCAACAGTGAATCAAAAGAGAGATTTTTGAGCGTATCAAGATAGTAGTTTTGCAAATCACCACTCGCCTCTTCAATCCCCAAAAGATCTTCGACTTTGGCGTATAAATCAAGGTTGTGCATGAGTTTTTCCTATTGTCGCTTGAGTACTTTGCCCCGAAGCGTATCTTCGTCCATCAAAGCCTTCTCATATTTCACTACAGCGATATTTTCACTCTCATTAATATAGGTCTCAGTTACCGCTTCAAGGGCGTTGAGTGAGGCTATCTTTTCTCTATCGAAAATATTTAAATCCAAATAGAGATTGGCACGACTGCTAGGATTTTCCATCGTGGCTACCCATCCTATCCAAAAAAGCGACAAAACAATGACCAACATCGCCAATGTCTCGCGTGAATGGTGTTGCATAATGTATCCCGCAACCATTCCGCCCAAAAAGATACCCGTATAGGCAAAGGTATTGGCTACGCCTAAAGCCGCTCCTTTTTGGTGTACTTTGGCAAATTTGGATACAAAGCTTTGCAATAGAGGCTCAAACATATTAAATCCAATAAAAAAAAGCACCACGCCGACGATAAAAAGCCATGCCGAAGCACTAAATCCCATCGCAACAAAGCCTATCAAAATGGCCACAATCGAAACGGTAAAAACCTCTTTGCCTTTGCCGTACTTTTCGCCAAATACCGCTGCGGGTCCCATCGCCAATAGCCCAAAAATCAAAGCAGGAACATAGACTTTCCATAGCTCACTCTTGCTCCATCCAAATCCCCCCTCGCTGGGTGTTTGCGTCATAACAAGCGGAATAATAAAAAACGCCATAGTCATAATCGAAGAGTGAAACAAAAAGGTAATGTACATCTTCACCAGTGCTTTATCTTTGAAAACATGACGCATTTGCGACTCCTCTTGCGAATAGGAGTGGAGGATTTTGGGAGGGTTGGGGACTTTGGTAAATAAAATACCAATAGCCAAAATCGTTAATAACGCCGTAAGCCAAAAGAGTTTGTCGATACCGTAAGCCCCCGCCACAATAGGAGCAATAAGCATGGCAAGTGCAAAACTTACCGCAATAGTACCTCCCATGATCGCCATAGCTTTGGCTCTTTGTTCCTCTTTGACCAAATCGGCTATCATGGCACTTACAACCGAACCAATCGCTCCCGCCCCTTGCAAAAAGCGACCCATCATCAACGTATAGATACTTTCACTCGTGGCACACACAACAGAACCCACGATAAAAATAAGCAAACCTACAAGCAGTGTCTTTTTGCGTCCTATCTTGTCGCTTACCAATCCAAAAGGTACTTGAAAAAAGGCCTGTGTGAGTGCGTAGCCACCTACAACGACACCCGCCAAAAAAGGAGTAGCATCGGGCATCTCGATAGCATAAATCGAAAGCACAGGCAATACAATAAAGAGTCCAAAAAATCTAAGTCCTATAATCGAACTTAGAGGAAATATCTGTCTAAACATTGTTAAACCTTATATATAGGATAAAATCTATCCGCATTATATCCTATTGAGTTAAAAAAGGGTTAATTGGTTTTTGAGATACCCTAGTCGATGTTATCAAATCCTAAGTCGAACTTAGGATATTTTGGTGAGATAAAAGTTTGGGAATCAGGAGTTTGATTGCTCTACTCTAATTTATCGCAAGAACCACTTTTGCAGGTGAGTTTATTGTCTTTCAATTCAAAAGTTGCAGTACCTATATCGGCGGGGAAAAAATAGGTATAGCTTGTAGCATTGTTGCGTTTCCAGCACCCTTTTTCACCTGAAGCACAATTTTTCACAGGATATTGAAGCACATCGTTGGCAACCCCTGCACCATCGTTATCTTTATTGAAAGTACTAAAGGCATAGCTACCTGTACTCGCCAAGTCAGTAATAGGTGTAAAGTCACCCTTTAAAATTCTCTTTTGTTTTTCGGCACCTATGGCACCACGAACGGCTGCTAAAGTTGTACTAGAGCTAGAAATTTTTGCATCATCTCGTGTTGCAGCCAATTTTGGAACCGCAACGGCAGCAAGAATACCTATAATAACTATTGCAAACACCAACTCTATCATTGTGAAAGCTTGTGCAAATCTTTTCATTTCTTCCTCCGAAATATTATATTTATACCTTAAGCAATAATAGGTATTTTAGAACAAAGAACTCTAAAAAACTATATTTTAGATACTTTGATTTTTATAAAATCTCACCATGGCAATGCTTGTTATTGTACATGAAATGAAACAATACGGATTTTAGAGATTTCTATAATCAATAACTAACCAAACTACCAGAAATTCTTAAAATATGTTCTCCTATTAGGTTTCTATCTGTTCCTCCTCGTTCAACTTCATCGCAAAAACTTGGCAAAATACCATCTTTTTGACGAACATTGACATAGATAATGCCACCAGATTCACGTGAGTCAACAAAGGTATAGCATTCTGATTCCAAATGACTGGTTTCAGACATAGCTAAATTAAAATCACCTTTAGCGTTATATATATTTAAGATGCTAGCCAAACGAGTCGATATGGTACTTAAATCAGCCGATGCTTTAGCGTCGTCACGAGTAGCTGCCAACTTGCCAAGTGCAATTGATGCAACTATTCCTATCACGACAATACTAAAGACAATTTCAATCATTGTGAATGCTTTTTTCATACTTTTCCTATTTAGTCTTATTTGCAATATGTTTATCTTTCTGCGAAAATACAAACATACAAGCCAGTGTATTAATTATGCTAAATTAAAGTAGAATTAATTTATACTTAAAATTAATTCTATGTTAATTATAACATTTATTAACTTATGAAAATATTAGACATACGATAAAAATTAATAAAAAAACGGAGTATTTATCTTTTCTGTAAAGACTTTTTGGTTACTTTCAGAAAAGAATATCCTATTTAGTGTTATACTATATCAAAAGATTTCTTTTGGTGAGATTATTTTAAAAGCAAGGAATTAAAGTTGAATTATGTGATAGATATTTCAGTTGTTATACCTGTATATGGATGTGTTGATAGCTTGAAAATACTTTATAATAGAATTGCAAATACTCTAATGAAAATAACAAAAAACTTTGAAATTATCATGATTAATGATGCAAGTCCAGACAATGCATGGAGTACCATCTTGCAATTGTCTCATGAAGACAATAGGGTTAGGGGAATTAATCTCTCTCGAAATTTTGGACAACATCGTGCAATTACTGCGGGGATAGATCATGCAAGAGGAGATTGGGTTGTTGTTATGGATTGTGATTTGCAAGATCAACCTGAAGAAATTATTAAACTATACAACAAAGCTCAAGAGGGATTTCACATTGTAGTTGGAAAGAGAGCCGAAAGACAAGATAGTTTTCTT
Organism: Sulfurovum sp. FS08-3; assembly: GCA_000830175.1. Classification (GTDB taxonomy): domain Bacteria; phylum Campylobacterota; class Campylobacteria; order Campylobacterales; family Sulfurovaceae; genus FS08-3. Next base: position 298,777 of record JQIS01000001.1, read on the forward strand.
AAAAAAATGAATTCAAAACTATTTTATACGCTTTATAACTATCTTACAGATATAGAAGTTAATTCGAGTATTAGCAATTTTGGTATCTATTCCAAAAGTGTAATTGATACTCTTAGGCATTTTAAAGAACAAAACCGTTCGTTTGGACTTTTTGTTGTATGGAGTGGATTTTCAAGAGTAGAAATTGATATCAATCATGCCAAAAGAGAGATAGGTGAGACCTCCTATACATTTAAAAAGTTATTTAATCTTGCAACCGATAGTATTGTTTCTCATTCTAATAAACCTTTAAAGATAAGTGTAAAATTGGGTTTTTTTCTATCTTTTTTCTCTATAATGTATGCCTTTTGGCTAGTGATAAGTTATTTTATATGGTCAACACCTATTGAGGGTTGGACAAGTTTGATTGTCTCTATGTATTTTCTTTCAGGATTGATAATTGCATCAATTGGCATGGCGAGTCTTTATATAGGCAAAATTTTTGATGAGGTTAAAAATAGACCCCTCTACATTATCCAAGATACAACATTTAAGGAGGGTAGTCGTGAAAAATAAAAGACTTAATATAGGTTTTATTGGTGGAGGGGTAAACTCCGCAATAGGCACCACGCATAAAATAGCTTCGCAAATGGATAATAACTTTAAGTTAGTATCAGGAGCCTTTAGTCAAAACAGAACCATCAATCAAGAGAGTGCAATCCAATGGAATGTCGGTAGATATTATGATGATTATAAAATGTTTTTGCAAAAAGAGAGCGATAATATAGATGCGGTCGTTATTTTAACTCCAACAGATACTCATGCAGATATTATTATGGATGTTTTAAAATATAACCTTCCTATCGTCTGTGAAAAGACATTAACAACTTCTAGTCAAGAAGCAGTGCAAATCAAACATATTTTAGAAGAGAATCAAGGTTTTTTGCTCACGACATACAACTATACGGGTTATCCGATGATAAGGGAATTAAAAAATATGATTGAGTGTGCCAAATTGGGTCAAATTTTGCACATTAACATAGAGATGCCTCAAGAGAGTTTTATTCGTCTTACTCCCGAAGAAACCATTCCTATGCCTCAAAAGTGGCGACTAAAAGATCATATTATTCCAACCCTCTCTTTGGATTTGGGTACACACTTATCCAATATGGTTTATTTTCTTATTAACAAAAAACCGCTTGAAGCAATCGCAATGCATAACAGCTTTGGGCATCATAATGTTATTGATAATCTCACTGCACTTATTAAGTACGAGGATAATATTGATTGTCAAATGTGGTATAGCAAATCTGCTTTGGGTCATAAAAATGGATTGAGAGTAGAAATTTATGGCACAAAGGGATCTGCAAGTTGGTATCAGATGAACCCTGAGTTTTTAGAATTTAATGATAATCTTGGTCGCAACATTGTTCTGGATAGATCTTCCAAGGATATAAGTATTGCCAATCAAACACGATACAACCGCTTTAAGACAGGTCACCCCGCTGGATTTATAGAAGCTTTTTCAAATCACTATCACGATATCTATTTATCACTGCAAAATTATAAGCAAGGTTCATCCAATGCCACCAAAATGGATTATGTTTTTGATATTAACCACTCCATAGAAGGATTAAAGCTTATGGAAGCAATCAATCTATCAACAAAAACAAAAACATGGGAGAGGGTAAATGATGCTAAAAATTGATACATATTATGACAATCTTAAGGCACAAGCATTTTGCGACGCATTCATTCATAGCACAAGACCTAAATATATCTTTGGAAGAAGTGCATGGGCCAAAAGTATTGCTCAACAAATAGATGTGAATGGCTTTATAGATGATTTTACCAGCGAAGCATCTTATTTGGATAAGCCTGTTGTTCCTATAGAAGAGATACCTTGCGACGCTTTGGTTGTTGTTACAGTTATTGGAAAGCCACTTGTTGCAGAAAAGCGGGTTAAACAGTTTCAATTTGAATCCATAGACTATTATAGTTTTTTTAGATATGCACAACTTCCCATTAAACAAGTGATGTTTTGGGAGGGAATGATTGAAGACATAAAGAGTAATTTCTCCAAATATCAATGGATTTATAATCTTTTAGAAGACCAAATATCAAAAAACCAATTTTATCATATTATCAATTTTAGACTCTCTTATGATTTGGATTATATGCGTGGCTTTAGCGATAGAGAAGATGAGCAGTACTTTGAAGACTTTTTAGGCTTACGAGGAAGCGGAGAGGTTTTTGTTGATGTGGGTGCTTACGATGGATATACCACAGAGGAGTTTATCAAGCTATCTCCCCAATTTGACAAAGTACATCTATTTGAGCCAGAAGAAAAAAATATGAAGGCAGCCAAAGAAAGGTTGTCTAAAATTGATAATATTGTATTTCACCAATTGGGTCTCTCCAACAAAAAAGCATCACTACGGTTTGACACAAGTGGTTCAAGTTCTAAGATTAGTCAAGAGGGAGATGTGACGATTAATGTAGATCGATTGGATGATATTATACAAGAGAGAGTTACCTTTATTAAAATGGATATCGAAGGAGCAGAACCGTTGGCTATCGAAGGAGCAAAAGAGACTATTGCTAAATATCATCCTAAGTTAGCTATTAGTGTTTACCATCGGAAAGATGACTTTTGGGCTATTGCACAGCAAATTTTATCCATTAGAAAAGATTACAAAATATATCTACGGCACTATACTGAAGGTATCTCTGAAACAATAATGTTTTTTGTGCCAAAGGAGTCATAAATGCAAAAAAAACTACTACTTGTGGGGGGTAGTCATGCTGATATTCCTATTATTCAAGCAGCAAAAAAATTGGGACTTTGGGTCATTACAACAGGTAATAATCCAAAAGATTTAGGTCATGTCTATGGGGATGAGTATTACAGCGAAGATTACTCGAAGCCTCATAATATATATCTTCTTGCCAAAAAATTACAAGTTGATGCAATTTGTGCCTCAAGTAACGATTTTTCGGCAATTGCTTGTGCTTATGCGGCTCAAAAATTGCACTTAGGTGGACACGATACCCTAGATACCGCACTAACTATTCATCACAAAGATCGCTTTAGGGCATTTGCTTTAACCGAGGGACTTTGTGTTCCCCAAACTGTAACATACAATCAAGAAAGTAGAGATAATTACAATTACCCTCTGATTGTAAAACCTATTGACTTATCAGGAGGCAAAGGGATTCAAAAAGTTATGAACAAAAAAGAGCTTGACAAAGCAATTGTTCATGCCAAAGCACTTTCAAAAAGCGATAATGTAGTTATTGAAGAGTTTATTGAGGGAAGCAACCATGGATACAGTACCTTTATAAAAGAGAAAAAAGTGGTTTTTGCTTTTATGGATGATGAACACTACTTTCACAACCCTTACCTTGTTGGAGGTGCTTCAACATCGCTTCATTATACTCAGGCTATTGCCAATGAACTTAACCATGACCTAGAGAAGATGGCTTCACGACTCAATCTTGTTGATGGACTCTTGCATGTGCAGTTTATTCTCAAAGGCAATAGACCCTATATTATAGAAATATGCAGAAGAACCCCAGGCGACCTCTATGTGAAACTCGTCGAGTATGCCACAGGCTTCGATATGCCTAAGGCAATTATTTATTCTGTTTTATCTAAAAAAATAGAAGATTATAGTATTAAAAAACTCTCTTATATCACAAGACATTGTGTAATGAGTCCAGAAGAAAAGATAGTTAATCGTGTTGAGTACGGTAGTTTTGAGGCAAAGATTTTTGATAAGATGGTTTTTTATGCAAAAGGGGATAAGATTAGTAATCCACTCACCTACAAAGCAGAGATTGATTTTATTCGATATGAAAATAAAGAAGATATGCAAAAGAGTATTAATAAAATAGTTGAAGATATTATTATTGTATGAAAAAACTTACCTATTTTTATACCGTTGATTTGTTTCGAGGATTAGCGGCTATTTTAATTTTGGTATGGCACTATCATCACTTTTATCTCTACGGTTTAAATACGCACATATGGGACTATTCAATTCAGCCATTTTATACAACTTTCAAGTTTTTTTATCATCAAGGTTTTTGGTTAGTCTCTTTCTTTTGGGTTATTTCTGGATTTGTATTTGCTTATGTCTATCTAAAAACAAAACCTACACTCAAGGACTTTATGTTACACCGATTTTCAAGACTCTATCCTCTTCATCTTATTACTCTTGTCGCTATTGCCCTATTGCAATTTAGCAGTATCGCTGTTTTAGGTTATTATCAAATTTTTGACAACTCGGATTTGTACCACTTTATCTCGCACCTTTGGTTTGCTTCTTACTGGCAAGCAGGAGCAGAGTATTCATATAATGCACCAATATGGTCTGTTTCGGTAGAAATTTTTATATATTTTTTTCTTTTTTGCCGTACTTAAATATTTAAATAAAAGAGCTATTTTGTATTCAATATTGTTCTCTTGTGGATTTCTTTTGATACTTCCATTTTTTGATCTCTATTGGCTAATATTTAATAGGTTTATCTTAATGTGTGGATTTTACTTTTTTTCAGGAGTTTTTGCCTTTTCGCTTATTTACTCGCTCAAAGAGCATCCTAGCAAACTTTTATTGATAGGTGGCATATTTTTTGGCTTATCTCACATCGTTCAAATCATACATCCAATGACAACTGCATTTATACAACGGTATGTATTATATATTGATATGATGTTTCTTTTTTTGACCATACTTACTTTTGTGGCGTGGATTGATATTCAAGGGTATTCAAAAAGATATAAAACCTCTTTCTTGTGGATAGGTCACAGCACATATTCCATATATCTTTGGCATTTCCCCATTCAAATTTTGATTTTATTTATTTTTGACTATTTTCATTTAAATCGAGATATATTCAACAGTGAAGTTGTCTTTATTTTATGGATATCCTTTATGATAGTGATAGGCAGACTCTCTTATCAATGGATAGAAAAACCTTTGCAAACCAAAATCCGTCAAAAATTTAAACGTTAAGTAGTTCAATTTAACATAATTTTGTATAATATTTTTTATTTAATAAACCATTAGGCTAAACTTACAATGCAATTTTTTTTCAATCATCTCTACATCTTTCTCTCTATTTGTTTTGCTGTCTCTAGTCAATTAATTATCAAGTGGCAAATGTCTGGACAAGATTTTACGCAACATGCCACCATGATTGACAAATTCGCTTTTGCTTTTGCAATGCTGTTAAATCCTTTTATTCTATTATCACTCCTTTTTACACTACTAAGTGGATTGGCATGGATGATTGCTATGAGTAGATTTGATATATCTTATGCCTACCCCTTTACGACACTAGGATTTGTTTTGGTTTTGGTGCTATCATCTATTCTTTTCAATGAAGTGATTACATGGCAGAAGATCTTAGGCGTTCTTTTTATAGTAATAGGTATTTTTATTACAAGCAAAAGCACATGAAAAATATAAAACTCAACTACCCTCTTTTGTTTTTACTTGTGACATTATTTCTTGCTATAAGCTTTTTGGTTTATCATCAAGCCTATGATGCTCAAAACTATTTTAGTGATACGAAGCCTCACATAGAGTATCTGCGTAAGTATTTCTCCTTGGAGTCATTTTATATTCCTCACCCTTTATGGCACTATGGAGTGAAAATCACATCGGAGTTATTCTTTATTTCTATAGAGTTGGCAGCTGTGATTTTTTCGGCTTTTTTGGTTACATTATGGACATATCTTGTCTATCACACTATTAAATATCTTTCAAAAATAGAGAGCGACCTATGCGTGACGCTGCTTACTTTCACTACTATTATTATCGCCCCTCTAACCATACCATGGTATAATCAAGTCATCTATTTGGGTCAAAGTTCTCCCAATATATGGCACAATGTAACTCTTTGGAGCGTTAAGCCTTTTGCACTTCTTACCATGTTTTTTATGATTGAAGCGATACGAAGTCAAAAACGCCATTACTATTTTATTTCACTTGTCACACTCCTAATTTCAATTTTGGCTAAACCTAGTTTTGTAATTGCTTTTCTTCCAGCAATTGCACTATTTGTGTTAATGAAAAAGCTTATTTATAGAGAATTTATTGTATTCTATTTGCTCTTTACAATTCTAAGCGTAGTAATATTGTCGTATCAATACACACACACCTTTACAGGTGAAGACTCTCATGTCTTTGTTGATTTTTTGGGCGTTTGGTCACAAAGTTCGCTCAATATTCCTATTTCAATTGTATTAGCACTCGCATTTCCTATTGCTTTGTTTATTTTGGAAACAAAAATTATCCATGATGATTATATATTGCTTTCGTGGATACTTACTTTTATTGGAATTGTATTCTATGCCGTCTTTGCTCAAAGTGGTAAATATTATCCGCATGGCAACTTTGGATGGAGCTATGCAATAGCCATGAGTCTGCTCTATCTTTTTTCAATTATCAAATTTGCTGAAATTTACAAAGGTTTGCATTTCATTAAAAAATCTATTCTACTAACCCTTCTTGCACTACAGACTTTGATAGGTTTATATTATCTAATAAAAATTCTAGAAGGACAAAGTCCTCTCTATATTTCGATAGGGTTTTAAAAATATGTTAATATCCATACAGATTCTAAGAGCATTTGCAATTTCTTTTTTTAAGCTACAGATATATTATAAGTCATCAAAATACAACACAACCTACTTACGCAAAAAGGAAATAAATCAACACGATAAACAACATGTGATAATATTTTCGATATGATTACTAATAATTGCACTTACTTGGCAAACAAGTAAAACATAACTTTTTGAGGCAAATATGATTCCATTTAATAAACCGCCCTATTTAGGGATAGAAGAACCTTATGTTTTAGAGGCGATGAAGCAAAGCAAGATTTCAGGCGATGGGGCTTTTTCCCAAAAGTGCCAAAAGTGGTTTGAACAAAAAACCCAGAGTAAAATAGCTCTATTGACTACCTCCTGTACCCATGCACTTGAGATGTCTGCACTTCTTATAAATCTCAAAGCAGGAGATGAAGTGATTATGCCCTCCTATACCTTTGTCTCAACTGCCAATGCCTTTGCTCTGCGTGGTGCTACCATTGTCTTTGTTGATATTCGCCCCGATACCATGAATATTGATGAACGCAAAATTGAAGAGGCTATTACAGATAAAACCCGCGCCATTGTGCCTGTTCATTATGCAGGGGTTGCTTGTGAGATGGATACGATTATGGATATTGCCAATCGATACAATTTGGCAGTTATTGAAGATGCGGCTCAAGGGATGATGAGTACCTATAAAGGTAGAGCTTTGGGAAACATTGGTCATATTGGAACCTACTCTTTTCATGAGACCAAAAACTACACCTCAGGCGGTGAAGGGGGCGTGATTTTCATTAATGATGAGAGCTACCTAGAGCATGCGGAAATCATACGAGAAAAAGGAACAAATAGAAATAAATTTTTTAGAGGAGAGGTTGATAAATATACCTGGGTAGAGCTAGGAAGCTCCTATTTGCCATGTGAACTACAAGCAGCCTATCTCTATGCACAACTCTTGGAAGCAGATAGAATCAACAATAATCGTATGGATAGTTGGGATTTTTACTATCAACAGCTTCTGCCATTAGCCCACAAAGGTTTTATAGAACTTCCTACTATTCCCAATGAGTGCAAACATAACGCCCATATGTTTTACATAAAAGCCAAAAATCTCAAAGAGCGTACAAAGTTGCTTAACTTTTTAAAAGAACATGGTATTCTAGCAGTCTTTCACTACGTTCCGCTTCACTCTTCGGAGGCAGGATTAAAGCTTGGTCGCTTTCATGGTGAAGATCAATTCACAACCAAAGAGAGCGAAAGACTTATAAGGTTGCCGATGTATTACAATATTACAAGAGAAGAACAACTGAAAGTTATTGATTATGTTACTCAATTCTATCAATAAAGCCCTAACTAGCAATAGACTATGGGTTGCTATTAGTGTTTTCTCTATGCTTTTGCTTTTATCTCCTCTCCTCTTTAATGGAGGTGAGTTTTATGTCCCTATTTTTGACAATCTTGATTCGACAGTTGTATGGTATAAGATATTAGCTCAAAGCGGTATGATATTTGCCGATAACAGTGCCATTATTCCCAATATGATGAGTGGTTTGCCCCGTTCAAGCTATTATGGAGAGTTTGATGTAGTGCTTTGGCTTTACTACTTTTTTGAACCCAAGACAGCCTTTATTATCAATGAAATCTCAATACACGTGGTTGCTTTTTTTTCTATGTATATTTTTTTGAAAAAATATATTATTAAAGAAAAGCACTATTATAAAAATATACCTGTTTTCGTAGGAGCGTTGTACTTCTCGCTTTTGCCCTATTGGCAGGGTGCGGGATTGACTATTGCCATTATGCCTCTTGTTACCTATAGCCTTCTTAATATAAAAAACCGTATAGATAGCAAATGGGATTGGATTTTACTCATCTTGTTGCCCCTCTATGCAAGTTTTGTTTTTTTTTATATGTTTTATATCCTCTATGCAGGTATCTATCTTGTGTGGATTACTATCAAAAATAGAAAACTCAACAGCAGACTCTTTTTTGCACTTTTGATTATGGGTGTACTCTTTTTGCTTATTGAATATAGACTGGTTTATGCGATGTTTATTGATAGCGGATTTGCTTCTCATCGCAGTGAGTTTAATATTTTTTATAATAATACTTTTTTGGAAATCTATCGAGATGCTCAAAGCTTTTTTATTGCAGGTCACCCTCATCATCTTTTGGGGCTACAAGCAATATATGTTTTGCCTATTATAATTATTGCTATGATGCTTTCACTTAGCAATAAACGTTTTACCGCACAAGAGTCGATGGTGATTTGGCTTTTAATACTCTTGAGTTTCATTGTAAATGTTTGGGATATTGTTTTGCGGCAACTCTATAGTTTGCCCATTCTTGTCTCATTTTTTTTATATATTGCACTTTTTTCCAAAAAAAATAGGATTACAGGGGTTCTTCTTCTCTTTCAAATAGGAGTTATTTTTCTAGCTGTGCATCAATTCTACAGTGGATTTGCCTCTCTTGCAGAAATATTTCCTATCTTAAAGACATTAAACCTCTCCCGTATAGCGTTTGTTCAATCTACGATAAATACCATACTACTGGTCTATGCCATAGTACTACTATCAAAAAAATTACTATTTTCCAATATATTTATCACTCTTTTTCTACTATTGCAACTTCATTTGAGCTTAGAAGAGAGTTTTTATTCCAATAAAGAGAAAGAGCAATATGCATCTTTTGAACAATATTATGCACCAACTCTATTTGATAAACTCAAAACTCTACTCAAAGAACCATTAGATACGATTCGTATCGTTAGCTATGGTTTAGAACCTGCTGTGACACTCTATAATGGTTTTTATACCATTGATGGATACAGTGTAAACTATCCATTGGAGTACAAACGTAAATTTCGTGAAGTTATTTCTGAATACCTAGATACCAAGAACAACCTTGCAACAAAAGAGGCAAGAAAAGTATATGATGAATGGGGAGGCAAAACATATATTCTCTCTACTACTGTAACATTGCAATATTACACAAAAAATATTCTAGTACAAAATCCGCAATTTAGCACCCAAGCACTCTGTAAACTTCATACCGATTATCTTATCTCTTCGCATAAAATAGATACTCAAAAGATAAAAAATCTTTCTTATATAGATACTCTCAAAGGAGAGAAGAACTCATGGGATATATACACCTATAAGATTGAGTGCAAAAAAGAGTAGTAGATACTTTGCGATAATTTTTGGATTTGAATAGAAAAGATTTGAGAAATTTATATTTATTTGAGAGGAATGTAAAGTCATAAGGTGAAAATAGTTTCACCTTATGAAGCAAGGACTAGAAGCTTACGCTTGAACCGCCGTATTTTCCAGAAATACTTGTACCATTTACAGCACCAGTTACAGTTACTATATTATTAGCAGCAGAAGCACTTACTGTACCACCCGTACAAGGTTTTTCACCGATAGTAGCTGTAGTTCCAGTTGATGTGTACTCATTGATTACGTTTGAAAGACATGTTGCCATATCCGCTTTCTCTGCTGATTTTTTTGCATCATCTCTAGTAGCTGCCAATTTTGGGATAGCAACCGCTGCCAAAATACCAATAATAACGATAACGAAGATCAATTCGATCATTGTAAAACCTTTTCTCATAAGAGACTCCTTGAATAAATTAAATTTTAGTTAGCTCAATAACCAACCTAATAAGAATTGTAACATCTATAAGCTTAGAAAGATATTAAGAGAGTCGAGAGTGAAAAATTTTGTAGGTGCGACCATGTCGCACAATTAGATAGAATCAAGCGTTTCGATAAGCAACTCTATCTCATCTTCGTAGCTGTTGGACTTTTTGGCTATTTTGAGATAGGCTTTGAGGAGATTGGAGGGGTTGTTGTCGCGTGCAAATGAGATGCCTGACTCTTCTAGGTCTTTGATAATAAAGCTTGCAAAGTCCTCTTCGAGCGTGATTTCGTATTTGTTTCCAGAGATGGTAAGACTAAGTTTTTTCATGTAGGTTTTCTCCTTTTTTAGGTTGCTAAAAGCTCTTCGACTTTGGCAATGAGCGTATCGATGTGTTCATCTTTTTGCTCTAGCTCCTCTTGAAGCTTTTTGATAAGGTCTTGTTGCTCTTTTTGATCAAATGATGGATTTTGTAATCGTCTTGTGAGTTTTGCGTTCTCTATTTTGAGCTGTTCGTACTTTTTTGTGAACTCTTCAATTTTGACCTGCAATCTCTCTAGTGCTGAGGACATCTTGGCACCTTTACAATAATAGTTTTGTTATAATATCCAAAGATTAATTAAAAAAAGGGCAACCACAAGGGATTGCCCCTGTGCAATTAAAAAAATATCCTATGAATATTGTTAAAGAGGATAAATTTAAGATTTTTTCGTAGGTTCGGCTTTAGCCGAACATTTGGAGGCTACTCAAAACCTACGCAATCATCAATATTAAAAGGCATTACACCATGGCAACATTTCAACTTAGTAGCGATTATAGCCCCTCGGGTGACCAACCTCAAGCGATAGAGCAGCTTACTCGTTCTTTAAAGCAGGGCAATAAGTTTCAAACGCTTTTGGGAGTGACGGGGAGTGGGAAAACCTTTACGATGGCAAATGTCATTGCCCAATACGCCAAACCCACCCTCATTATGACTCACAACAAAACCCTTGCGGCTCAACTCTACAGTGAATTTAAGAGCTTTTTTCCGCACAACCATGTGGAGTATTTTATTAGCTATTACGATTACTATCAACCCGAAGCCTATATTCCTAGAAGCGACCTTTTTATCGAAAAAGATAGCTCTATCAACGAAGAGTTGGAGCGTCTTCGCCTAAGTGCTACGGCATCGCTTCTTAGCTACGATGATGTTATTATTATCGCTTCGGTTTCGGCAAACTATGGGCTAGGTTCGCCCGAGGAGTACAAAGAGATTGTGCAAAAACTACTCGTGGGGCAGGAGTACAATCAAAAAGAGCTTTTGCTTAGACTCGTCGATATGGGCTACAAACGAGAAGATACCTATTTTGATGTGAGCAACTTTAGGGTAAACGGTGAGATTATCGACATCTATCCTGCCTACAATCACACCGATGCGATTAGAGTGGAGTTTTTTGGGGATGAGATTGAAGCCATTTACAGTTTTGATGCACTTACCAATCAAAAAATCGCATCCATGGAGTCTATCACTATCTTTGCCACCAGTCAATTTATCGTCTCCAAAGAGCGATTAGCTCTAGCTATCAAGAGTATCGAAGCGGAGCTTGATGGGCGATTGCAATACTACAAAGAGCAGGATAAAATAGTAGAGTATCAACGCCTCAAACAAAGAGTAGAGTTTGATTTGGAGATGATGGAGACTACGGGAATGTGCAAAGGGATTGAGAACTACTCACGCCATCTTACGGGCAAAAAAGAGGGTGAGACTCCCTATACGATGTTGGATTATTTCCAAGCGATGCACAAAGATTATTTGGTAATCGTCGATGAATCGCACGTCTCTTTGCCTCAGTTTCGGGGGATGTATGCAGGAGATAGGAGTCGTAAGGAGGTGCTAGTGGAGTATGGGTTTAGGCTTCCCTCAGCTTTGGATAACCGACCGCTCAAAATCGATGAGTATATCAACGCCGTACCGCATTTTCTCTTCGTATCGGCTACGCCCAATGTGTTTGAAATCGACAACTCCGCTACAGTAGCTCACCAAATCGTGCGTCCTACAGGACTATTGGACCCTATCATTGATGTAGTCGATAGTAAGTATCAAGTCGATCATCTCCACGATGAAATCAAAAAGGTAATCGTCAAAAATCAACGAGTATTGATAACCGTCCTTACCAAAAAAATGGCAGAGGAGCTAAGTAAATATTACAATGAGTTGGGGCTAAAGGTCAAATATATGCACTCCGATCTCGATACGGTAGAGCGAAACCAAATCATTCGGGCTTTGAGGGCGGGAGAGTTTGATGTGCTTGTGGGTATCAATTTGCTACGAGAGGGGCTTGATATTCCCGAAGTCTCACTAGTGGCGATACTCGATGCCGACAAAGAGGGGTTTTTGCGTTCGCTTACTTCGCTCATCCAAACCGCAGGAAGGGCGGCACGCAACTCTGATGGGCGAGTCATTATGTACGCTGCCAAAACCACGCAATCGATGAGTGAAACGATTAAAATCACGCAAGAGCGGCGAGCCAAGCAGATGGAGTACAACCAAGTCCACGGCATTACGCCTACAACCACCCTACGCAAAATGGATGAAAATCTCAAACTTGAAGACCCAACCCATGCCTACAACACCAAAGCCAAGCTTGAAAAGATGCCAAAATCCCAAAAAGAGGCACTCATGCGAGAACTCAAAGCCAAAATGCTTCAAGCGGCTCAAAAGTTGGAGTTTGAAGAGGCGGCACGGCTAAGAGATGAGATAGCCAAAATCAAGAAGCTGTAGCTTTTCTATGCTATAATCACACCAATTTTTTGCAAGGGATAGAGATGGATTTAAATCAACCGCAATTGTACTTCAATAGAGAGCTTTCATGGCTTCGCTTCAACACACGCGTCATTGCTCAAGCCCAAAACAGCAACCTACCACCGCTTGAACGGCTTAAATTTATTGCCATTTACGGGACGAATTTGGATGAATTTTATATGATACGCGTTGCGGGACTCAAAAGTCTCTTTGCAGCAGGGGTTCAAGAGAGCGGGCCCGATAAATTTACGCCTTTTGAACAACTCGATTACATTAATGATTATATCCACAAAGAGCAACACGTTTTGGAACACTCTTATCTTTCTATTATAGAGGAGCTTAAAAAAGAGAGTGTTTTTATTCAAGATTATGCCCATATTCCTTTGCAGTATCAAGAGGCGGTTGAGCGTATATTTTTTGAAGAGATCTATCCTATTATTATTCCTATTGCGGTCGATTCTACGCATCCTTTTCCGCATCTCAACAACTTAAGCTTTGGATTGGCTCTCAAACTAAGCGACTCCAACAACAATATCAAACACGGTTTGGTGCGTATCCCTCGGGTTTTGCCTCGTTTTATTGAGGTGGGACACCTTTTTGTGCCTATTGATTCGATTGTGGAGCATTTTATTGACCAGCTCTTTCCAGGATTTAAAAAAGTAGTCTCAACCACCTTTAGGGTTACCCGTAATGCCGATATTGATATCGAAGAGGAAGAGGCGGACGATTTTTTGGAGATTTTGGAAGAGGGGCTTCGTTCTCGTAACAAAGGGAGTTTTGTAAGGCTTGAACTGCTCAAAGAGAGCGATGAGGATTTGGTAGCCTTTTTGACACGCCATTTAAGGCTCTCAAACTATGACATCTACTACTATCAAAATATTCCGCTTGATTTGGGAAGTCTTTGGCAAATCGTGGGCAACAAAGAGCTTTCGCATTTGACACTTCCTAGCTACAAACCCAAAACCCTGCCCCCCTTTGATAGCAACAGCGACGATATGTTCAAAGCCATCGAGCATCAAGATGTTATGCTCTATCACCCTTTTGAGAGCTTTGACCCTGTCGTTAAATTCATCAAACAAGCCGCTAGTGACAAAGATACGATTGCTATTCGCATGACGCTCTACCGTGTAGGAGCCAATTCACCTATCGTTAAATCGCTCCTCAATGCTATTCAAAACGGCAAACAAGTGACGGTACTTGTAGAACTCAAAGCCCGATTTGATGAAGAGAACAATCTCCAGTGGGCAAAACTGCTTGAAGGGGCGGGTGCGCATGTGGTCTATGGAATCCCTGGCCTCAAAGTGCACGCCAAAATCGCCCAAGTGATTCGCCGTGAGGGCAATATCCTCAAATCCTATCTCCATCTTGCTACAGGCAACTACAACCCCTCAACGGCCAGAATCTATACCGATATATCCTACTTCACCACCAAAGAGAGCTTTGGACACGATGCGACGAAGTTTTTTCACTTTTTGACAGGTTTTTCGAGTCATATTAGACTAGGTAAACTCTTCATGTCGCCTACGCAAATCAAACCCAAGCTCCTCCAACTCATCGAAAACGAAGCCAAAATGGGCAAAGAGGGGCATATTGTCCTCAAATCCAACTCGCTTGTCGATCAAAGTATCATCAAAGCCCTCTACAAAGCTTCTCAAGCGGGGTGCAAAATCGATTTGATTATTCGTGGTATTTGTTGTTTGGTGCCTCAGCTCAAAGATGTGAGTGAGAATATTACCGTCCACTCTATCATCGGAAAATATTTAGAGCATCCACGAATCTATTACTTCAAAAACGACACCACAAGGGTCTATATCGCCAGTGCCGATTTGATGCCTCGCAATTTGGTTCGACGAGTCGAGCTTATGACACCTATCGAAGAGGAGAGTTTGGTCAATAAAATCATTCATATCTTAAAACTTCAACTTGATGACAACACCCTGCGATGGGTACTTGATGCGCAGGGCAACTATACCAAAGTCACCAATTCCAACCCCCCACTCAACAGCCACGACGAACTTGAAACCTACATCAACAAAATGGAACAAAAAAGCAAAAAAATCAGCAACAACTACGTCGAGAAGTTAGCTAGGAAGTTGTTGGAGGAGAGTTAGAATATGGTGAGCTTTAAACTTAAAAACATTGGTTTAATTGAAAATGCAGAGATAACTCTGAATGATTTAACAATAATTTGTGGACAAAATAATACTGGAAAAACTTATATAACCTACTCTATTTTTGGTTTTTTAGATAGATGGAGCAGTTTAATAGATTTTCAAATTAGTCGTGATGTTTTTAAAGAATTAGATGAAAATGGTTTTTGCAATATTAGTATTGAAGATTATGTAAATAGTATTGACGATGTTTTAAAACAGCTTTCTATCGAATACACTAAGCATCTTGATTCTATTTTTAGTACAGATAATGAGTGGTTTGCAGATAGTAACTTTGAAGTATTTATTGATAAATTTCAATTAAATTTAAGTAGTGAATTAGAGAGTACTTTTAGCTCATCAAAAAAAGATATTTTACAACTTAAAAAAGATAAAGATAGTAGTTTATTAACCATATCTGTACTTTCAGCAAATACACAAAAATCAATTCCTCATTTTATTTTAAATAGAGCGATTAATCAAGCATTGGGAAAAATTTTTTTTGGAGCAGTCTTTAAAAAACCATTTATCATTACAAGTGAACGAACAGGAATATCTTTGTTTCATACAGAACTCGATATCAATCGAAATGTAATGGTAGAACATCTAACCAATAGTAAAGGCAAAGAGATAGACCCCTTTAAGCTTTTTGAAGACAACATTTCAAGATACGCTATGCCAATTAGAAAAAATATTGATTTTAGACGAGAACTTGAAGATGAAATCAATAAAAATAAAAGCTTTTTGTATGCAGATAGAGAGATAAGTTCTTACTTTAAAGATATGCTCAATGGTGCAATGTATAGGTATATTAAAAATGAGGGTATAGTTTTGGTTACAAAAAAAACAGGCAATAGGGAATCTAAAAAAATTCCAATGTATCTTACATCTTCAGCTTCAAAGTCACTATTAGATTTGTATGCCTATATTACCCGTTTTGCAAAACCCAATGAGATATTAATGATTGATGAGCCTGAACTTAATCTACATCCTGATAATCATATCATTATGGCTAGACTTTTAATCTATTTGGTTAATCATAATATCAACATTTTTATTACAACACACAGTGATTATATGATTAAAGAGTTTAATAACTTGATTCGCCTCAAACATCAAATCGTCAATAAAACGCAAATCATGAAAGAGTATAAATATAAAGAACACGATAGACTCAATTATGAATCCATCGCAGCTTATATTAATGAGTACGGTAGTTTAAGGCAAGTCTTGATTGATAATATGGGAATGGAAATGGATACTTTTGATGAAACAACAAATAGACTATCAAGCTCCATGGATGATATTTTTTTCAATATTAAAGAGTAATAAACTATGTACGACATACTAAAAGATGTGATTTTTCAAAAGGCTCAACTCAAAAACTATAACTCATCTGAAAATAGCTTTTATCTCAAAGAGCAAAATGAAGCAATTTGCAAAAGAGTGGATTTATTACACTTCGAGTCAGAACAAACAACTTTTGGCTTCGAGTTAGATAGTAAACATATAAAGTATCGTGGTATTCATAAAATTAGTCCATATTTTGAAAATGGAAAAGGGTTTGATAAAGGAAATGATGGAATTATCTTTACGACTATCAAAAAGAAAGAGTATATTTTTATATGCGAATTAAAAGATGGTGCTAAAGGCTTTGTCACTCAATTTAAAAGTAGTCTCTGTTTTATTGAATATTTAAAGGCAATACCGCAAACATATTACAACTATAATACAGATGATTTCATTGTTAAATATATTGTCTTTTCTAAAAAAGGCAAATCCTATAAGGACTCAAAAGGAAAATTTATAACAACCAAGCAAGATGGAATTGAGTTTTATCATCTACCTTGTTCACAAACAAAATATTATATAACAAGTTTTATTTAAAATAAGGAGAAAAAAATGACACTAAAATTTAAAGAGTGGAGTCCCCAATTGGGACAAAATGCGTGGATTGCACAAGGAGCGAGTGTAATTGGAAATGTAGAGATGGGTGAAGATAGTGCGGTGTGGTTTGGAGCGGTCGTGAGAGGCGATGTGCATTATATTAAAATTGGAGCTAGGAGCAATATCCAAGACCTTAGCATGGTACATGTGACACACTACAAAAAAGAGGATATGAGCGATGGCAATCCAACCATTATTGGCAACGATGTCACGGTGGGGCATAGAGTCATGCTGCATGGATGCACGATTGAAGATGCTTGTTTGATTGGAATGAGCGCTACCATTCTTGATGGAGCCGTAATAGGCAAAGAGTCGATTGTGGGTGCGGGAAGTTTGGTAACCAAAAACAAAGTATTTCCTCCACGAAGCCTTATTATGGGTTCTCCTGCTAAGGTGGTAAGGGAATTAAATGACGATGAAGTAGCAGAGCTTTACGCCTCGGCTGCTCGTTATGTCAAATTTAAAAACGAGTATCTCTAGCCATGCAACTATCCAAAACACTTGCATTGGGACTCAAAGATATTCTCTCGCTCGAAGTGATGAGCTTTGTTTTGAAAGTTGGATTGGGTTCTATTGCTCTATGGATTGGAGTTTTTTATCTCTATTGGCATGAGATTGTAGCGATTATTGCCTCCTATTTGGGCTTTCTCCCGTGGGAGTGGCTCAAAACGACAGGTTCGGTTATGGCTACTGTGATAGTGGCTTATGTTTTAATTATTACAACCATCTCCGTCCTCACTTCGCTCTACAGTGAAGATTTGCTCAAAAAACTTGCCCTCAAACACTACGGCGTGGAGGCTACGGGCAATCCTAGTATTGTCGATTCCATTTGGATTAATGTGAGAGTCAATGCGATTTTTTTGGCTCTTTTTCTCCTCTTTTTTTGGTTGATATTTGTGCCTATCGTGGGACAAATTTTTATGCTCTATCTTTGGTCGATTCAAATCAAAGAGCCAACCATTCACGATGTAGGAGGATTGTTTATCCACGACAAAGAGGTATTAAAACAAAAAGCCAAAAAAGCAAGAGTATTGGCTATTGTCCCCTCGGCATTTAACTATATACCTTTGCTTAACATTTTTGCACCTCTCTATTTGCAAATTCTTTTTTTGCATCATATTTTGCATGATTAAAACCCCAAAGGAGCGTCATGAAATACTCAATAATGCTTAGGCTTTGGCACTGGCTAAATGCTTTGAGTATTTTTATACTTGTAGGCACAGCGTTGCTACGCAAAACCTTTTTCGATACCGATACGCTAATAGAAAGTATCGCCAAAAGTACCCAAGAGTACGGTGCGAATATCGGGTATGAGATGGCTGAGGTTATTGCAAAAGCTATCCATCGACCGCTGTGGGAGTGGCATATTGCGTTTGGGTATCTTTTGGTTTTTTTGCTTATCTTTAGGATTTTTATCTTTGTAAAAGAGGGGGTAAGTTATGTCGATACCGTTACGATTTACAATAAGCTTAGCACGGTTATCTATACCATGTTTTACTCTTTGACCTTTTTTATGGTGCTTTCGGGATTGGTACTAGCTCAAAGTGACCAACTCGAAGCTTCAAGCTTTATTTTGCACGATATTAAAAATCTCCACGATACAGCGGCATGGTTTTTTATTTTCTTTGTGCCTCTGCATATCCTTAGCGTCGTGGCTAATAGTGCTTTGAAAAAAGATAAATCTCTTTCGCAAATGGGAATAGAGCATAGATAAAGCAGTAAAAAGTTACTTTTTTGATAATAAAGTGTTGCAATTGATTAATTTTTCATCATCTGTAACGGTTGCTCAAATTTTTTTTAGGCTATAATATGCTCATTACAAATATTTTTAGGAGATATATTTATGGGTAAATTTGTGAATAGTGTAAAAGAGTTTTTTACATTTTGTGAAGAAAATGAAGTGGAATTTGTAGATTTACGATTTACAGATATCAAAGGTGCATGGCATCATTTGACTTACAGATACAGTGCAATCAACGAGACAAACTTAACAACAGGTATTCCTTTTGATGGTTCATCTATTGATGCGTGGCAACCCATTAATCGTTCCGATATGTTGCTTAAGCCAGAAGTTGAAACTGCCTTTTTAGATCCTTTTACAGCCGATCCAACCGTCATCGTTTTTTGTGATGTTTACGACATCTACAAAGGTCAAATGTATGAAAAATGCCCCCGTTCTATTGCCAAAAAAGCACTCAAACACGCCGAAGAGCTTGGAATTGCCGATGCAGCCTACTTTGGACCTGAGAATGAGTTTTTTATCTTTGATGATGTACGATTTGTCGATACCATCAACGAAGCGGGATACAAAATCGATTCAACCGAGGGTGAATGGTCTGACAATGTAGCACTTGAGGGCGGAAATACTGCACATAGACCACGAACCAAAGGGGGATATTTCCCAGTACAACCAACAGACTCTATGGTTGATTTGAGAGCCGAGATGATGCAAGTACTTGAAGAGGTAGGATTAGAAGTTGTCTTAGGACACCACGAAGTAGCACAAGCTCAAGGCGAGATTGGTATCGTATTTAGCGATATTATTGGAGCAGCTGATAATGTACAAAAATTAAAATACGTTATCAAAATGGTAGCACACCTCAATGGAAAAACCGCTACATTCATGCCAAAACCACTCTTTGGAGACAACGGTAACGGAATGCACGTGCATCAATCCCTTTGGAAAGATGGCAAAAACCTATTCTACAAAGAGGGCGCATACGCCAACCTTAGCGAAACAGCGTTGCATTACATCGGCGGTGTATTCAAACATGCGCGTGCTGTTGCAGCCTTTACCAACCCATCAACCAACTCCTATAAACGATTGATTCCAGGGTTTGAAGCACCTAGTATTTTGACCTATTCAAGCCAAAACCGCTCCGCTTCTTGTCGTATTCCATGGGGTGCAGGTGAAAAAGCGACACGCATTGAGATGCGTTTCCCAGATAGTACATCATGCCCCTACCTTGCTTTTGCTGCGATGATGATGGCTGGGCTTGACGGTATCAAAAACCAAGATATCCCAGTAGGACCTATGGATGAGGATCTTTTTGAGCTTAGCCTTGATGAGATTAGAGAAAAAGGTATCCCACAAATGCCTCATACTCTTAGAGGATCGCTTGAAGCTCTTATTAGAGATAACGATTTCCTTAAACCTGTATTTACACAAGAGTTTATCGATACCTACCAAGGGTACAAATTCCAAACACAAGTGTGGCCAGACGAAGCTAGACCTACAGCGTTTGAATTTAAAACAACCTACTCATGCTAAACCCTCCAAAGAGTCTTTTACGGCTCTTTGGTACTCTCATACGCATCAATAATTTCATAAACTTTTACAAGATTCTCTATTCCTTTTAGTGTGAGTTCCCCTTTGGGTTGGGTTTGGATTTTGGTTTTGATTAAATCGTGGGTTTGTTGCGAAATCAAAATAGTATTGGGCAAGGCTTTGCTCTCCAAACGACTTGCCAAATTGACGTGTTCGCCTACGATGGTATAATCGATGCGAAAATTACTGCCAAAGTTTCCAACTGTTACCTTTCCGCTAGAGATTCCCATGCGTACTTGTAGGGGTTGTTTGAGTCCTTTTTGTATCCAAATAGGGGACATCTCTTGAATTTTTTGACGCATCTCAATCGCCATCATAGCACAATTGAGTGCATCTTGCTCAACTCCTTGCGTTTTGGGGTCACCAAAAAAGAGCATAATGGCATCGCCGATAAATTTATCAATCGTCGCTCCATACTTCAAAGCAATTTGAACCATCTCATCAAGATAACTGTTGAGAATATCCGTTAGTACCTCAGGTTCAAGCTCCTCCGTCATACGGGTAAAGCCAACCAAATCCGAAAAGAAAACCGTAAGCGTTTTTCGAGTCGATTGGACGGTTGCATCTTGTTTTCCTAGATAGATTGATTCGTAGATTTGCGGAGCGATATAAAAAGAGAGCTTATGCGAAAGATCTTCCAAAAGCTTTTTGTACTCCACCTCTTTGGTAATATCCCTTTGCATGGATATGTAGTGGGTAATCTCTCCTTGTTCGTTTCGGATAGGGGAGATGTTCCACTCCACATGGTATGGGGTGCCATCTTTGCGGTAGTTGATGGTGCTACCTTGAAAATACTCTCCCTTTTGGCACTGCTCTTTGAGCTTGATAAGCAATTGTCTATCGGTTAGTTCACCTTGAAGAATGCGAGGTGTTTTGTTTTGAAGCTCATCAAGCGTATAGCCTGTTTTGCGGGTAAAAGCGGGGTTGTTATAGACAAATCTAGGTCCTGGCAACTCCAAATTAGCATCGGTAATGGCTATTGAATTAAAAGAGTGTTCAAAAAGTATCTTAGGTATATCTTCTTCTAACAAAACATCTAAACTAAGCATATTCGTATCCTTTAATGAAATTTCCCATTGGATACTATTCTATCAAAAATTAGATAAGGATTGTCTCTCGAATTGATGTATAGATCAAGTACTAGATTTGGACACTGTAGGAGAAATTAATCCTATCTACCAATGTGCCATTGTACTCTTACTCGCTACAAAGCTCCACTATCCAAAGTTTATGGCTTATCCAAATGCTTTTTGAGTTCATCAATGGAGATATTTAGCTCTGTTGCCACCTCTTCGATGGAGAGTTTAAATTTCGTTATCATTTTAATAGCACTGTTGATTACTCCTTGCTCTATCCCCAACTCTATTCCTTTTTCCATTCCTTTTTCCATTCCTTTTTCCATCCCCTCTTCCAATCCATCCTCTTTGGCTTTTAAAATAGCGAGTTTTTGGATAGAGATGAACTCTTTTCGTTTGTGTTGGGCTTCGAGTTCTTCTTTGGTGAGATTGGCTTCGTTGGCATTGTTGAGGGCGTGGATGATGCACTTATCGAGAGTTTTTGGGATGTATTCCAAACTTCCTGCGTTTTTAAGGAAATAGATCCATTGCTCTTTGATGTTGGTGAGCTGTTCAAGGCTCTTGTCAAATTTGGGCAACTCTACAAAGATAAGCTCTATATCGTCGCTGTAGTCTATGAGATGCTCTTTTTCGATGAGTTTGAATTTGTTGATGATAGCCTCGCTCTCTTCAAACATCGTAAAATCAACGATACTTAGAGCAATGACGGGATTAAGGAGGTGGTACTCTTGCCCTTTGGTGAGTTGGACGGAGTAGTTTTTGGTAGCGTTGTAGAGAACTCTCTTTTCAAATCCTTTGTGGTTGAGGACTTGCATCTCTATAATAACCCTAGAGTCATCATCCAGCACCGCTTTGACATCGACAAAGGTATCTTTGACTCCCTTGATCATAGGAATATTGTAAGGATCAACAATGGTGAGGTCTTTGATTTGATAAGGAGCATCTTCATAGACTAGAGCGTTGAGGAAACTTATCAGTATCTCTTTGCTCTCAATGCTTCCAAACACCTTTTTAAAAGCATAATCGGTTCTAACATCAAGGAAGTTCATAAGGTTTGCCTTTTTGGGATTTGTTTTTGTATTATAGCATAATGGTTGAAATCGTTATCAAGCAAGATGAGGCTTAGTTTACGAAAAATCGATAGGGTCCATATCGATATCTATATCGTTTCGATTGATATAGTGCAACGCTTTGAGCAGTGCGATACGTTCTTGGGAGCGTAGCAAGATATTGTAGCGAAATCTGTTGGCGATGCGTTCAATGGCATTTTTGCCGTATCCCACAATCTCAATATTTTGGAGGGTTTGAAGTTTGGCTACGTTTTCGTGCATGATGGTTTGGGCTTTGGTTTCATCTTTGTGCGCAATCAAAACACGAGCAAGTGACACAAAGGGAGGATAGAGGTTTTTGACAAACTCCAACTCATCGTGAATAAAAGCCTCGTAGTTGTCCAAATATTTGCTAAAAAATTCTCGATTGGCACTCTCAATCATAATCGTAGCCTCTTTGGCTCTTCCGCACCTTCCGCTTAGTTGTTGCAACAGTGCTACAGCCTTTTGGGAGGCTCTATAATCCCCAATGCTCAAAATATAATCCAATCCCGTAATAATGCCTAAAGTAATATTGGCATAATCATGCCCTTTGCTAAGCATTTGCGTTCCTACGAGTAGATGGGTTTGACCGCTCTCGAAGCGTTCAATTGCTTTTTGCAACTTGGATGCACTGCTAATACTATCTTTGTCAAACTGCTCTATCGCCATCTCGCTTATATGCTCACTGATCTGCTCAATAGCCTCTACCGTGCCTATACGTTGAGAGACAAGAGGTGAATACCCACACTCACTGCACTCTGTCACAATGGGTTCGGTGTAGTTGCAATAGTGGCATTTGAGGAGTTTGTATTTGGCATGAACCGCCATACCCACGGAGCAAAAAGGGCATTTGTGTGTCGTAGCACAACGAGGACAACTAAGATATTTAAAATTGGCTCGTGTGGGTACAAAGAGTATGCTTTGATTGCCTTGGTTGTAGTTTTGCTTTAGGGCTTGGATAATGGTAAAGTCGATGGTGTTGTGCGAGGGAGTTTTAAAAAGATACCTCTTTTGGGTTTGGATATAGGGCTGTTCAAGTCGCACAAGCGGTAATTTATGATAGGAGTTGAGTGAGGGAGTAGCCGAAACAAGCAAAACTTTTATTTTGAGTCTATCCCCCATAAGCAAAGCCACATCACGGGCGTTGTAGCGAGGAGTGGAGGAGGATTTGTAACTGTCGTCGTGTTCCTCATCGACTACAATAAGTCCAATATGAGCCAAAGGCAAAAACAAAGCACTCCTAGCCCCCGCCACGATACACACCTTGCCACTGCCAATATCTTCTAAGATTTTCTCTTTTTGTTTTTTGGTTAATTTGGAGTGCCAAATGGCAACGCTTTGCCCAAAGTACTCTTTGAGTCGTTTGCCCATTTGAGGCGTGAGGTTGATTTCGGGCATTAGCAAAATAGCTTGTTTGCCCTCTTGCAAAGTATCGGCAATAAGGGTAAAAAAAACCTCACTCTTGCCACTTCCCGTGACACCAAAGAGTAGAGAGGCAGGGTGTTTTTGGATAGCTTCGTAGGCTTTTTGTTGTATGAGTGTTAAGGTGGGGCGTTTAAAGGAGAGTGTTTTGTTTTTGTGGCGTAAGGCTTTGTGTTTGATTGAAAAAGGTACAAAAAGTGCAAGGGCTTTGGAGAGTGTGCTAAAGTAGTAGGAGCCAATAAAGTGAGCGATTTTGATTTGAAAAGAGGAGTAGAGATAATCACTAATAGATACAATCTCCAAAGCTTCAAAATCTTTGGGTTTGGCACTCTCTTTGATAACGGTAGCTTTTTTAATCGTTCTCCCAATAGGTACTTCGATAATCGAGCCTATTGGAATAGTTGTGTGTGAAAAATAGGTTAAATGGGGAGCTTTTGAGCCAACAAGAGCCACAAGGTAGTAGTGCAAAGATTACTCCAAAACCGTACGAGAACCATCTTTGGTAGTTCTTGGGTAAATATCTAAAATGGCAAATCTTTGCATCTGTAAAGCTCCTTGAAAATTCCTTAAACCTATCCTTCTTCTCAACTTGATTATATCCAAAAACCCCCAAAAGCCTCTTTTAATTGCTAGGTTTGTGCCTCTTTTTGGCTAGGAGTTTGAGCATTAGGGTAGAGAGTACAAAAGGGGTGGGTGAGCCAACGTCCAATGCTTGATAGGCGTTCGTGAAAAGTTCAAGCAACTCTTCATCGATTTTGTAGGAGTGTGAAGCAATCATTTCTTTGAGGAGTCGCTCTACCAATACTCTAGCCTTGGGGGCGGGGGTTCTTTGGTGGGCTTGGATAAAAGCATAAACATCTTTGAGAGCCAATTTTGCCATATCAAGCTCAAACGCCTCGGGTGCAACCTCATCTTTGAGGTAGTGGAGCGGCAACCGTGATTTGATGGTAGGCAAAAGAGAGGATTGGGTATGAGTGATAAGGATAAACTCTTTGTTGGGCGGTGGCTCTTCCAAAATCTTCAAGAGCTTATTTTGCACCACTTCCGAAAAGATAGGAGCAGCCAACACAATCACATCGGTGGTTCGAGCGGTGAGATACGCCTTTTCGATAGCGAGTTTGACATCTTCAACCAAAAATTGCTTCTCGTTGATAATAGCAATAATATGTTCATCTCTTTTGAGGGCTTCAAGTCCTTGGAGGGTTTTTTCAATATCTTGAGCGATAAGAATTTGGCTAACAAGTCTCATGTATCAAAATCAATTTCTCCAAAGAGTCCCACCTCAATGGTTTTGTTAAAGAGTTTAAAAAGTTGCAACAGTTTAATATCAAGAAGCACATCCGAACTACGCAACTTGAAGCTATTTTGCACCTCTTCATCCATAATCCACAAAAAGTTCTCATCGCTTCGATAGACAAATTTGGTGTATTGATGATCGGCTTTGCCAATGTACCACAAAAAATGTCCATTGGGGTAGGCAATATCAAGCATATCATCCAAAAGCTCTAGGTCTTGTGAGGAGTTGAGCGATTTGAGATTGGGGAAGATGGTCTCAAGTGGAAAAAAGGGCAAAAAGGGTCGATTTCGCTCTTTGCAATTGAGCTTACTCATAATGTATTTTCCAAACCAACGATTATCATCATCCGTCACCACCAAAACCGTTTGACCCTCTATAATCTTGCTTACGGCACTTTGTACCAAAGGAGTCCACTCGTAGCGGTACTCCTCCATCCAGCTAAAACTGTCCTCCTCACGGATAGACTCCAACGTCCATTTGAGCAATTGTTGCATCGAACCTACTTATCGAGTTCATAGACTTTGTGCAACTCTCGCAACGCCAACTCACCGTACTTTGCATCAATAATCATCGATATTTTAATCTCACTTGTACTAATCATTTGGATATTGATGCCATTTTTTGCCATTTGGGTAAATGCTGTAGCGGCTACACCCGAATGCGATTTCATTCCTACTCCCACGACGGAGACTTTGCACACCTCATTGTCAAAATCCATCGCTCCAAATTCACCCTTGAAAGACTCCATGAGTTGTTTTGCCTCTTCAAGGTCGCTTTGGGTGACGGTGAAACCTAGATTGGTAAGCCCATCGGTTCCTACGTTTTGGATAATCATATCCACTACAATCTGTTTGTCTGCCAACGCTGTAAAAATCTCTGCTGCAATACCAGGTCTATCTTGCACCCCTCTTAAGGTTACTCTTGATTGATTTTTATCCAATACAACACCACTTACTAATACCGCTTCCATATTTTCACTCTCCTGTGTAATTAAAGTTCCCTCATTGTCACTAAAACTGCTCTTCGCATAGAGCTTCACGCCCAATTTTTTTGCCAACTCAACCGATCGATTTTGAAGCACTTTGGCTCCTAGCGATGAAAGCTCTAGCATCTCATCATACGAAATGGTATCAAGCTTTTTGGCATGAGGTTCGATGCGAGGATCGGTTGTATAAATCCCATCAACATCGGAATAGATTTCACACGCATCAGCCTCCAATGCACCCGCAATGGCTACAGCTGAGAGATCTGAACCACCTCGCCCCAATGTCGTAACATTGCCCAACGCATCAATACCTTGAAACCCCGCTACGATAACGATTTTGCCATTGCGTACCTCTTGAAGCATCTTTTTGTTGTCGATGGATTCTATCCGTGCATAGGTGTAGATGCTATCGGTGACAATACCCGCTTGTCGTCCTGTGAGTGCAATGGCATCGTATCCTTTGGCTTGGAGTGCAATGGCCAGTAGTGAGGCGGTAACACGCTCACCAGAACTGAGCAAAATATCCATCTCACGCTTGGAAGGCATAGAGGTGAAGTGATGAGCATACTCAATAAGCTTATTGGTCTCCCCGCTCATTGCCGAAACCACTACTACCAAATCTTTACCCTCGTTACGAGCCTTTATGACACGATTGGCTACATTTTCAATACGCTCTAAGCTTCCTACACTGGTGCCACCATATTTTTGAACTATTAACATCTCAAACTATCCTTCATTATGAAATAAACCCCTCTTGGATAAAATAGTCTATAACTTTTTTATAGACTTGCCGCTTTAAATAACTTGCCATATTCATCAATTCGTCGTATGTTACAAACTTATACTCTTCAAACTCGGGTGTGGCATGACTGTAGAGATCAATCGCCTCATCATCTTTGAGACGTACCAAAAAGTATTTCTGCTTTTGTCCATCAAATGGATACTTTCGTGCAGCATTGACTTTGGGAAAGTCATACGTAATCCAACCTGGATACTCCGATATAATATCTACATCGGCACAACCAATCTCCTCCTCTAGCTCTCGGTAAAGAGCCTCTTTGGGTGTTTCATTGGCATCAATCCCACCTTGGGGAAACTGCCAAATATTTTTTATATCGTTTCGGTGCGCCAAAAAAAATTCGCACTTTTGAGGATATTTTGAAGAAAGTATAACAGCTGCAACATTAGGACGATAGAGTTTTTCTGTCCGCATCTGTGTACTCATTATTATTAAAATTTTGATATTATTGTACCCAAAAAGTAGTTACACTCTTATGAAAATTGGTTAATAAGTACATTTTAAGTTTTTGTTGATATTCTACTTTTGATTGGTTTGTAATTTATACTTCAATTAAAATTATATAAGATTAAACTCTCAACACAACAAAGGAGAACAAGATGAAAAAAGTTGTTATCAGCGGTGCAAGTGGCTTTGTGGGAAAATATTTGCAAGAGTATTTTCGTGATACCTACGCAATCGAAACCATCACACGAAACGAGCTAGACAATCCTCAAGCACTCAAACAAAAATTGCAAGAGAGTGACGTAGTTATCAATCTTGCAGGGGCTAACATTATGCATAAATGGAGCGATGAGTATAAAAAACTGCTCGTTTCAAGCCGTATTGATACGACACAAAATATTGTTGATGTTATCAATGTCTTAGAGAATCCTCCTATGCTTATCTCTACTTCAGCTATTGGTATCTATGACACTCAAAAGCACCACGACGAGAACTCGCAAATCTTTGCCAATGATTTCCTCTCAACCTTATGTCAAAACTGGGAGGCAGAGGCTCAAAAATCCAGAGGCAAAGTGGTTATCTTTCGCTTTGGTGTCGTGCTTGGCAAAGAGGAGGGAGCGTTACACAAAATGCTACCTCCTTTTAAATGGGGAGTGGGAGGAACAATTGGTGAGGGCAAGCAGCACTTTAGCTATATTCATATCGAAGATTTGGCTCGTGCTTATAAATTTGTCATTGAACTCTCCCTTGAGGGGATTTTCAACCTCACCACGCCTCACCCTACTACCAATCGTGGATTAACCAAAGCTTTGGGCAAGGCACTTCATAGACCAACCTTTCTACCTGTGCCAACTTTTGTGCTTAAAGCAATCTTTGGAGAGGGAGCTACAATCCTTATGGATGGGCAAAGCGTTATCCCTGCACGGTTGCTTGAGCGTGGATTTGATTTTAAATACAAAACCATTGATGAAGTTGTGCAAAATCTTGTATAATTGCAATCAAAAAAGAGGGCTTTGATGCGTTATTTTATAGGATTTATGCTACTTATTAATCTGCTCTATGGCAATCTTCATCGATACGACGATGAGTATATTGATGAAATCAATGAAGAGGAGTATCAGCAAGGGGCTTACGATGATAGCGAAGATGAGTATCGCCCCAACTCATACTACCATCAACCGCCAAGACCTCTAAACAACCGAGTCGTTTACCCCAATGAAGAAAAAAGAGGCTATGCCTTGCGTAATGATGTTGTACGCTTTAGCGATGAAGATAGACTAAGAGAGATCAACAAAGATGAGTTTGAAGAGATTGAACGAAGCCGTAGCATCAGCGAAAACCTCTCTATTCCCTACGGTGTACCTATCAAGGTAGAGGTGGATATTGCCTCGCAACGTATGAATATTTACGCAGGGGGCAAACGCTACCATCAGTGGAAAATCTCTACGGGTACATGGAAATACCCCACACCCACAGGCTACTATCGCCCCTACTATCTCAAAAAGATGCACTACTCCAAAAAGTACGACGATGCCCCTATGCCCCACTCTATCTTTTTTCGTGGAGGGTATGCGATTCACGGTACGGAGTCTATCTCACGTCTGGGTCAAAGAGCCTCTCATGGGTGCATTCGTCTCCATCCCGATAATGCCAAAAAGCTTTTTCATCTGATGCAAGAGCGTGGTAAACACAAATTTTCTATTGTGGTACGCTAAGTGAACCTGCACATAGTCCCCAAAAATATCAAACATATCTATATTCGCATCAAACCCTCAGGCGAAGTTGTCCTAAGTGTCCCCTTGCGTACGTCGCAACACACCATTGATAGAGTACTCCACGATAGAAGCCACTGGATAGAGCAAAAGCTTAGAGGCATGGAGAGCAAATATCCTACACAAAGCCAATACATGGAAGGCGATAGGCTCTTTTTTTTGGGTGAGGCATACACCTTGCATCTTGTAGCCTCTCATCAAAGAAGGGTTGAGCTAGAGGGCAACCATCTCTATCTCTTTGGTTCTAGCGATACAAAAGCCAAAATCCTAGAACAATGGTACAAAAATCAAGCAAAACACTACTTTGAGCAAACCATTGCCACCTACCATCCCTTTATCAATCGCCCCATTTGTGCGGTGCGTATCAAAAAAATGAAAACCCGTTGGGGAAGCTGCAACCCTGCCAAAGGCTACATCAATCTCAATCTTGAACTCATCAAAAAACCTCTTGAGGCGTTGGAGTATGTCGTTTTGCACGAGTTGGCACACCTCATCTATCCCCATCATGGCAAAGATTTTTACGCTTTGATTGCAAAACAGATGCCCGATTGGAAACAAAGAGCCGCTTTACTTAAATAGTTCCAATATCAATAAACAAGGAAACCCTATGACCATCACACTCCTACACCACACCCCTCTTACTATCTGCTCCAACGCCATACGCACCTGTTGGCAAAGCTTTGACAAAAGTGACAACGGCGGTGAAAAAGACAAAGAACTCATCGATAGAGTAGGCAACAAATTCAAACACGCCTCAACCCTAGAACACCTTAGCTACAATTTCTACATCCAAGGCATATCACGAGCATTGCTTCAAGAACTCGCCCGTCACCGTATCGCCTCGCTAAGTGTCAAAAGCACACGCTATACACTCAAAGAACTCAAAGATATAGAACCATTCCACACAAAGGATTTTGAGGGGGCTTCACGTTTTTTGGTACTTACAGGAGTCCAAGCTGTCGATAGTGCCTCCATCGAAGCACTCAACAACCTACAAGCCATTTTAAAAAGCGGAGTAAGCAACGATAGAGCCAAATATTGTCTGCCTGAGAGCTACAAAACTGAGCTAACATGGAGCATCAACGCCCGAAGCCTCCAAAACTTCCTTAGCCTAAGAAGCGACAAATCGGCTCTATGGGAGATACAAAATTTGGCTCATGCACTCTTTGAGGCGTTGCCTATGGAACATAGATATTTGTTTGAGAGTTCAATCAAAACCAAAGAGGGCTAAAGTATATTTTCAAATATTATTCAATAAGGATAAGCATAGATATTTCTATATGATTTAATATTATATAAGTTTAAAAGTGTTAAAATAAGCTATTCTATTTAAGGAGAATGACATGAAAAAATTAGCACTGAGTGTTGCAACGCTTGTTGCAATGAGTAGTTTGGTCTTTGCAGGTGGTGACGTTGAACCCGTTGTTGAGCCTAAAATGACTATTCCAACACCTAACAGAGTGGTAGAAGCTCCTATGGAAGTGGAATCTGAAGGCGGATTTTACCTAGGTATTGCTTACGCTTACGCCATGGAGAAAGAGAGAGCAGGATTTGCCCCAAACGGCATTGCTGCTTCTGATGATCCAACATGGGAAATAGCGGGTATGGCACTAGCTGGATACCAAATCAATGAAAACTTTGCCGTTGAGGGTCGCTTTAGCGGTAACGTTGATGATGTAAAGTATAACGATAACGATGTTGCCGATTACGATCTTACCAATGCGGCACTCTATGCCAAAATGATGTATCCTGTAGCTGATGTTGCTAGTGTTTACGCATTGTTGGGTTACGGTGAGACGACGATTGAGGATAAAAACTTAGGCGTTGAATCTAAAAGCGATGGATTCCAATGGGGTGTAGGTGCTGCTTACAAAGTCAATGAGAAAGTATCAGTATTTGCTGACTATACTCAACTAGCCCAAGAGGAAGAGTATGAGCGAAACAGTGTCGATGCCACACGTCCAGAACTCGATGTAGGAAGCGTCAATTTAGGCGTAGCTTACAAATTCTAACGCACTTCTTCCTTCTCGTTCCACCTCTCCTAAGAGTGTGAAACGAGAAAAAGCATCCAACCCTTATGCTCTCTTGCTGTAAAACTCTCTTTTAAACTCACCAAATCTATTTCCCATAATCGCTTCTCGCATCTGCTTCATCAAATCCAAATAGTAGTAGAGATTATGAATCGTTGCCAATCGAAAGTAGGTAATCTCTCTAGCCCGAAAAAGATGATTGATGTAAGCACGGCTGTAGTTTTGGCACACCATGCATCCGCACTCGCTATCGATAGGATTGAAATCCTCTTTGTACGAAGCCCCTTTGATGTTGAGTTTGCCAAAAGAGGTGAAGAGTGTACCGTTCCTTGCATTTCGTGTGGGCATGACGCAATCAAACATATCAATACCCCGTTCGACATTTTCGACCAAATCTTCGGGAGTCCCTACACCCATAAGGTAGCGGGGTTTGTCGTGGGGCATAAATTGCGTCGTCCACTCAACCGTATCGTACATCTCTTGATTGGCTTCGCCTACGCTTAATCCTCCAATAGCAAAACCATCAAAATCCAAAGCACAAAGCTCCCTAGCCGATTTTTCACGGAAATTTTTGTCCGTGCCTCCTTGGATAATGGCAAAGATGTTTTGATTGTGTGCCAATCCTTTGGCTTGGTTGGCTCTGTGGTACTCGATAGACTCTTTTGCCCAACGGGTAGTGCGTTCGATGGAGGCTTGGATACGCTCTTGTGTGGCAGGTAGGGCTACCAAATCATCGAGTATCATCATAATATCTGAGCCTAAATTCATTTGAATATCAATCACCTTTTGGGGTGTAAAGTAGTGACGACTTCCATCAATATGACTCGCAAAGGTGATACCTCCCTCATCGATCTTGACATTATCGCTTAATGAAAAAGCCTGAAACCCTCCACTATCGGTCAAAAAGGATTTGGGGTATTGTGTAAATCCATGAAGTTTGCCCATTTTGGCGACAGTTGTATCGGTAGGACGCAAATAGAGATGGTAGGTATTGCCCAAAATAATCTCGGGCTTGATAAACGTAGCCAAATCGGTAGCATCAAGCGATTTGACCGCCCCCACAGTACCTACGGGCATAAAAACAGGGGTTTGAATGATAGAGTGAGCCGTCGTGATAGTCGTAGCTCTTGCTTTGTTGTCGGTATGATCTATGTGAAATTGCATGGTGGTGTATTCCTTAAATAGTAAACGCTATTGTATCTATTTTTTGACAAAAGAGCAAAAAGCCTTTGTTGTTTCGTTTTTCTAAAAAATAGAAATAAGGATAACTCTAAAAACCTTTTCTCATTCCACCTCGGGAGAGGTGGAATGAGTGAAAGTTCATTCTCTTTTGTAGAAGTGGAAATGATTGGTTTTTATTATTGCTTATATTTGTGTCATTCACACATGAGGTGTAATTGTTGAAATCATATTTTTCCCATGTAATTTTGAATAATACATCAAATCATCTGCTCTTTTAAAGATTGAATTTTTGTCATCTTTTGTGTCTATTTGGGTCAATCCAACACTTATCGTAATCATTTCATTTTTGATGATTCTAAGCTGTTGAATAGATATTCTAATTTTTTCCATCAGCATAATGGCGTTCTCAAGTGAAGTCTCATAAAAAAGTATAACGAACTCTTCCCCTCCGATTCTATAAAATATATCACTCTTTCTTATTGTAGATTTTATATGATTTGATAATTCCAAAAGAACTTTATCGCCTGCGTCATGACCATAAGTATCATTAATATGTTTAAAATTATCAATATCAAACATCGCTATGGAAAAATGATGATTGTATCTATGAAACAGTTCTATATCGTTTGCCAGTCTTTCATTAAAAGCTTTTCTATTGTAGGCTTTTGTCAACTCGTCTATATATGTTTGCTCATTTAATTTTTCTTGTATAAGATATAAATCTGTAATATCATTTTGAAAACCTGCATAATAAATGAGTTTACCATTATCATCAAAGAGGGGCGTTATGACAACTAAGTTATAAAATAAAGTACCATCTTTTTTATAGTTTTTCACTTTTACTTCACAGCTCTTTTGATTTAAAATAGCTTTCCTCATTATATTTATCCCTGGTTGGTCTTTATCGTCACCTTGCAGAAACCTACAGTTTTTTCCAATCACATCATCTTTTGAGTACCCTGTAATAGTTTCAAAAGCATCATTCATAAAAATTATAGGGTTGTCTTCTAGCCCTGCATCGGCTATCACGACCCCACTTTTTGTTATATTGATTAACTTTTGAAAAATTTCCCCCCTCTCTTTATCTATCTCTGTAGATAAATCTTTAACAACTACACCGACTCCAATGATTACACCATTTTCATAGATTGGGAAATAATCATCTTCCCATGAAGTCCTAAAGAGTTTATTGTCGCCGTAATCTTCTTTGAGGGTAAATTTCTCGCCATTTAAAGCTCTATCAAAATTATATTTTGCTTTTTCTCTGTCTTTTTCATCTTGTATACAGTTAAGCATATTAGAATTTTTAGCAATTTCCACACCCCATATTTTTTTCATAGTTTCATAATGTTTTGTTGAAAAATCAATATAGCAGTAATGTAAATCAAGTGAAAAAAAGATAATATCCGCAGATGTTAAAATAGAGTTCAGGAGAGTATCTTGTTGCATTTTACCACCTACTATGAGAAAAATGAATTATATTATAATTTGTTTATATGAAAATAGAACTTAAATAACCGTCAATTGCTATAATAACTTAAACTTTAAAAGTTTGAAACTTGTTCTAATTTTTCTTTCTCGTTCCACCTCGGGAGAGGTGAAACGAGAAGAAAAGCAATGCGTTGATTTTTATCATCTTGTACTTAGTTGATTTTGTTATAATTACTAAAACATTTACTCAAGGGTTCTCATGAAGTATGTTCTTATTTTGTGCGACAATCCTATCGCCAAACATTTTTTAGCATGGACACATAAGCGTCGAGTGGGCGATAACTACTACATTGTTGCTTCACTCAATGAGAATATTTTGCCACCCAACTCATCCAAATCGTTTCAACTCAAAGCCATAGACCCTACAAGCTTTAGCAAACTTCGCAATATCTCTAGCGAATACCTCTTTTCGGCGGTTTTTATTATTATGGGTAGCATTGAAGATACCAATTATGTGTTGCAAAATGTACGCAAAATAGATCAAAAGGTGATAGTCACACTGCTTGATTATTGGGGGCTTGAGTATGCCCAGTATCAAGATAAAAATCTTCATATTATCAATGCCAACACCATTATCGCTTCGCATCTCTATCACAACTTGCCCAATGTTCCACTTATTGCTCAAAATATCGGCTTGGGAGAGGGGGAGATTATGGAGGTGCTTGTTCCTTATGGGAGCAGTTTTGCTTATCGTCATGTGGGTTCTATCGCACAACGAAAATGGAAAATTGTCGCCTTGTACCGTGAACAAAAGCAACTTCTTCCTAGCAGTGCTACGATGATACGCCCTAGTGATACGCTTATTATCATGGGACGACCCCTTGTGCTTGATGGAGTCTATCGCACCATCAACCGACGAAAAGGGCTTTTCCCAGAGCCTTTTGGTAAAAATATCTATCTTTTGCTTGATTTTCGTTACGATCAATACCGTGCCATTGATTATCTCTCACAAGCTATCTACCTTCAAGAGAGTCTGCGTAATAAAAAACTCAAAATACGCATCATCAACGCAACCAACTTTGGAGTAATGAACGATATTAAACGCCATCGAAGCGATACGATTGAAATCTCTATCTCTTATGGCAAAAAAGATTTTAAAGAGATTGTTGAGTACGATATTCAAAATTTTGATGTAGGAGTTGTCTTGACAAGTGTTGAAACAATGGTTAAAAACTCCCTTGAACAACGCTTCTATGAACTCAAAAAGCCCATCTATCTCTTTGGCGATTACTCGATTTTCAATATCAAAACAGCCACCATTCTTGCAAGTGGTGACAACTATCAAATGGAATCTATCTCCTCGACAGCTTTTGACCTTTGTGAAACGCTCAAATTTGCTCTTCTCTTCTCTCATTGCGATCCCGATGGTGATTTCAAAAGCAAAAAGATGATTATAGAACACTACGAGACATTGGCACAGATTTTCAACTATCCTATTGAGATAGAGCAAAAAATT
Organism: Sulfurovum sp. FS08-3; assembly: GCA_000830175.1. Taxonomy (GTDB): domain Bacteria; phylum Campylobacterota; class Campylobacteria; order Campylobacterales; family Sulfurovaceae; genus FS08-3. The sequence goes on from JQIS01000001.1 coordinate 334,257, forward strand.
GCCAATCCTATTCGAGAACTCAACAGCAAAAACGATACATTGCACATTCTTCCTTTCAACAAAGCCTTGCGTAAACGGGGATTTATGCGTATTTTGTCGCAAAAAATGGAAGATTATGTCCTTTCAACCAGCAAACATCCCAAACTGCTTATTCCCGCCGAGGCACTCTAATGTTGTATCCAAAAAGCACATTATGAAAAAAAAACTAAAAAAATTGATACTTTTATTAAAGTCTAAATAGAGTTCATAGTATAATAAAATACTCTAAACTTTTTAAAGGGATTTTAATGAAAAAGATCAATCTAATAGTAGCACTGCTTTGTGTAGCAACCTTTGCAAACGCCAACTACAGTGCCAAAAAAGAGACATCGGTCATGAAACACAGCTACATATCAACGCCCAAAGCACTCAAAGATGATAGTTGTGCGTGTGCCAATGAGAAGAAAAAAGCCATCGTAAACAAAGACCGAGATACCAAAATAGTCTCAGCTATGTACAATGGTGTCAAAGCAAAAACTTCTATCAATTAAATTTGCTTTGTTGATTTGCTCTTTGGAGAGGGGGATTACCACCCCTCGGAGAGATGAATGAGTCGATACCCTTTGGCGTTTCGCTCTTTGAGTTTGATTTCAAAATTCTCTACACTAGAAGAGGCTTCATACCCTTGTTTGCCATATTGGGTGCTTTTGGAAAAAAGGACAAACCAGCGGTGCAATCCATTGGCAATAGAGGTGATTTTTTGATTTTCTCTCCATCTATCTTCAATGCCCATAACGGTATCGGGCCAATAGGAGCGGACATTGAATGCTTGGTCTTTGTAGAGATTTTTGCCTTTTGAAAAGATGCCTAGCCATCGCCCCTCACCGTACTCTACATGCGTAAGCGTAAAGCCTTTTCGCCATCGCTCACGAATAGCCAAACGAAACTCTTCAAGCTCCTCTCTTCGTTCATATCCTTGATGGGTGTAGCCTGTTGATTGGGCGTTGGCAAAAAAAGCAATCCATTTACCCAAACCGTATTCAACTTTGGTCACAAAATTGCCGTCTTTCCACTCTTTTTCAATGACGCCATCCATATCGTTCCATCGTCCCGCTTCGTAGTATTTTTGGGTCACACCTTTCGTGTTTTTAGAAAAGACTCCCACCCATTTACCATCGCCATATTTTATATCATCGAGTACATATCCCGAGTTCCACAATCGCTTGATGGTGTCTTGAAACTCATAAAAATGAAAATGGCTTTTGAGTATCTGCTCTACTTTGCCACTCTCTCCCACAAAAACTCCTACCCACTTGTAACGATTGGATAAATCAGCATACTCCTTGTACTCTTTGGCACTCATAGGTAGTGCAAAAAAGAGCATAACCAACGCAAACACCAACGCAAACTTGCTTTTTATCATAAACAAACTCCTTTTGAAATAGTAATGTTTAGATTATCTCTAACTATAGCTTATGTTTATATTTAATAAATCATATTTATTATAAATAATCAATTTTTATGATGAAAGTGTGAAGAAAATAGCCATTTTTTGTGTATAACTTTTTGCAATATCTCTACATAAGTCTATTGCGATATAATCATAAAAAATCTTAACAAGGATTCACCATGAAACAACAAACTCTCGCTTTGCATGCAAGTTATGAAAAAGAGGCTCAAGGCACTATGGCAGTACCGCTCTACATGACAACCGCTTACGACTTTGGTTCGGCCGATTTTGCTGCAAGTAGCTTTAATTTGCAACAAGGAACCGATCATGTTTATACTCGTGTAGGCAATCCCACAACGGCTATTTTGGAGCGACGCTTTGCCACGATTGAAGGGGGTAGCGGGGCATTGGCTATCTCAAGTGGCATGGGGGCTATTTTTTATGCCGTACTTAATATCGCAGGGGCGGGAGATAACATTATCGTAGCTAGTAAACTCTACGGTGGTACGATTACGCTCTTTACTCAAACCCTTAAGCGACTAGGCATTGAGGCACGTTTTTACGATGTGCATAACCCCGACGAGATTACACCACTTATTGATGAACATACAAAAGGTATCTTCTTTGAAACCATCTCCAATCCAAGCATTGACGTACCCGATATTGAAGCGATTGTGGCGATTGCTAATGCACACGGTATTTTAACCATTGCGGACAATACCGTAGCAACTCCCTTTTTGTGCCAACCGCTTTTGTTGGGCGTGGATGTAGTGGTACACAGTGCCAGTAAATACACCACAGGTCAAGGATTGGCTATTGGTGGCTTGATGGTAGAACGCAACGATTTGGTAGCCAAAATCCTAGAAAATCCTCGTTATCCCTTTTTCAATGAACCCGAAACAAGTTATCATGGGCTTGTTTTTGCCAATTGCCCTGCAAGTGCCGTTTTGTTTACCTTTAGGGCTCGTATGATTTTATTGCGTGACACGGGAGCGGTTTTGAGTCCCTTTAACGCATGGCTCTTTATCCAAGGGCTAGAGACTCTATCGCTTAGAATGCAACAACACAGCCGTAGTGCTTTTGAGATAGCCAAATTTCTTGCAACGCATAGCCAAGTCAAAAAGGTAAACTACCCACTCCTTTCAAGTGATAGAAGCTATGCCAATGCCTCCAAATACCTCACCAAAGGGGCTAGTGGATTGGTGAGTTTTGAAGTAGAGAGCTTTGAAGTAGCCAAAAAGATACTTGATGGTGTCAAACTCTTCTCTATTGTTGCCAATATCGGCGATAGCAAATCGATTATCAACCATTCAGCCTCAACAACGCACCAACAACTTAGCCCTCAAGAGCTTGAAAATGCAGGGATTAGTGCGGGACTTATTCGATTGAGCATTGGATTGGAAGATACGCAAGATTTGATTGAGGATTTGGAACAAGCCTTAAGTGAGTAAAATACTATTTTGAGTATTTTTTGATTTGCAAAGTAGGGTTTTATGCTATAATCAAAGCATTAAAAAATTTTACAACCCCAATAGGCAAAACCATGAACCCAAAAATCAAAAAGATACTCAAAGAGATAGTCTCAACGCTTCTTATAGTTTTTGTTTTATCTTTGGTAGTCAATTACTTTCGTTCGCCCAAGCTTGATTCCAATACCCTCTCTCCCTTAGAGGCTACGCTTATAGATGGTTCGATATGGAACAGCGAGGAGGTGAAAAAACCTTTGGTGGTTCACTTTTGGGCGACGTGGTGCAAGGTGTGTAAACTTGAAGCTAGTAACATTGATACGTTGGCAAAAGAGGCAAATGTTATCACTGTAGCGGTCAATAGCGGTAGCAATGAGGAGGTCAAAGCCTTTATGCGTGAGCGAGGCTTGTCGTTTAGAGTCATCAATGACAAAGAGGGTGTTCTTGCACAAAAATTTAAAATCGAAGCTTTTCCTACGACTTTTATTTTTGATTCGAGCAAACAACTCTCCTCCACCCAAACAGGCTACACCACCCTAGCAGGACTCAAAGCCAGATTGGCACTTACACACTAAAATAAGGAGAGGCGATGCACTACAGCGATAGAGATTTCAATACCAAAACCATTTTGATTACAGGAGGAGCGGGTTTTATCGGTTCTAATTTGGCACTCTATTTCCAAAACCACTACCCCCATGCCACCGTTATCGTCTTCGATAGCTTCCGAAACGGTGAGAAGCTTAGCAACGGAAACCTCAAAAGCTTTGGGCATTATCACAATCTATTGGGTTTTAAAGGCATCGTCATAAGCGGTGATATTAACGACAAAGCAGCACTTGAAGCACTCCAAAACAACTATCGCTTTGATTACATCTTCCATCAAGCCGCTATTAGCGACACGACTGCCCATGAGCAAGATTTGATGATAGCTACCAATGTCAATGCCTATGAAGCGTTGCTCAAAATCGCCATCAACCACGGTGCTAATATGGTCTATGCCTCTTCGGCTGCTGCTTATGGCGATAGCAATCGATTTGAAGTGGGATACGAATCGCCCAATAATCTCTATGGATTTTCCAAGGTGATGATGGATAATGTCACCTATCGCTACCTTCAAAAAGGGGTCAATATCTCTATCGTGGGATTGCGTTATTTTAATGTCTATGGCGAACGAGAGATGCACAAAAACACAACCGCTTCGATGGTGTTGCAGTTTGGATTGCAGATTTTGCAGGGCAAAACCCCACGCCTTTTTGAGGGCAGTGATAAGATTTTGAGAGATTTTATCTATATCGACGATGTGATACAAGCCAATATTTTAGCCACACATCCCAAACAAAGCGGTGTTTACAATGTCGGTACGGGCAAAGCACGCAGTTTTGAAGATATTGTGGATATTTTACAACTCCAATTGAGCATAAACAACGGCAAAACTTACATTCCAAACCCCTATATTGGAGCTTATCAATTCTTCACCCAAGCCGATATCCAAACTAGCAAAACCAACTTAAATTATGCCCCACGCTTTAGCCTAGAAGAGGGTATCAAAGCCTACTTGCCCCACATTCAACAACTCCACAACACCAGTGCCTAGGGTTGGGTAATATTTAAGATTGTAGCATTCCCATAAGAGGCACAAGCCAAATCCCTCCATAACCTAAAATAGAGTATAATCAAAATCATTTCACAACAAAGATAGCATCATAGAGAAAAACATCACTTATGGATACGATTGGTAACAGGAGGAGCTAACCGATTAGCCTGTTTACTAAATTTAAAAAATATGGAAAATGAAAAAGAGTTTCCTTTAGATGCATTATTTTGTGATAATATTAAAGGACAAGAACCAAAACTTGAAGTTGTTAAAATACCTTCAGTAGATACAGAGCAAATCTTAGGAGAACCAATGAAAAAACCAGTTTTGAATATAAAAGACCTTACACCAGAAGTTAAACAATATATGATGTTTCTTGCTTCAGTAGTTGCTTTGACTTCCACTCCTGCCCAAGCAGATGTTGGAAAATTTGATCATGCTGGAGTGATGAAAAAATGTGACAAAAATGGAGATAGTAAAATACAAAAAGGTTTTGAAAAAACTTGTTATTTAGGATTTAGAAAAGAATATACTGATAGTCTTATGACTCCTTTTGAAATACAATTAAGAGATGGAGCTAAGAACAATCCAAATCATATTGATAATTTGACACTAGAACAACTTGAAGAGAGAATCAAAATAATTGAAGAAGAAAAAAGACAAAGAGATGCTAATATAACTAAACAAAATGAAAATATAGCTAAACAAAATGAAAATATAGCTAAACAAAATGAAAATATAGCTAGACTTGATGCAGAAGGAAACAGACTTGATGCAGAAGGAAACAGACTTGATGCAAATATTAATTTAGCAAGAAAATTAAATAAAAAATATAGTGGTGGGCTTCCAACTTATTATAAAAAAGACTAATTTTTGCAAAATATTTTAATATATGATAAAGTATTATAAATTTTTATTTATAATACTTTTTTATGCTTGAAAGTAACTCAACTAAACCTTTAGAAACACAAATAAATCTTTCTCCTACAGAAAAAGAGGCTTTAAAGGTGGAAAAAACTCAAAAAGATAAGCAAAATTTAGAACAATGAACTCAGTGAGACAAAGACAAAAAAGAGCAGTTAGGTGCAATTGGATGGATGGATAATTTGGAAGAAACTACTGATATTTGAGATATTCCAAAAGATTTAGCAAAAAGAATTCAAATTTTTGCCAAAAATCATCCTCAAGATTTCAAAAAATTTCAAAAAGTGATAGGGGATATTTCTGAAATAATGGATGCTCAATTGTTTAAAGATACTTTTTTGATAGCAGAAAAAGATGTAAAAATAGAAAAAATAACAGAATTACAAAATGAAAATGAAAAATTAAAAGAGATAGGAAATAAAAATCAAAAAATAGAAAATACAAATCAAAAAATAGAAAATACAAAAAAAGAAAAAAACAATACAAGAAAAGAAAAAAACAATACAAAAGAAGAAAAAAACAATACAAAAGAAGAAATAGAAGAAAAGGAGTTTAATACTCTTTATAAAAATTATAAAAATGTAGCAAATATTTTGAGTTGAAATGCAAATGCAGGGGAGTTTTTGAGATTGATATCTCAAATAGATAAAAATGGATGAAAGTTAAATCCAGAAAATGCAATAAAATTAGATAAAGCAATTGACTCTATTAAAAATCCAAAAAATTTAAAACAAATTGCAAAAGAGTTAAAAGCAGAGTCTCCTCAAAAATATCAAACTTTTAGAAAAGCAGTGAGTTTTGACCCACAAATAGCAATGATGCTAGATAGTTTTGAGGCAAAAAGTACTGGAGTGCCTTGAAGGGCTATTGTGGATATCAATGCTGGAGTGAGTGGGGAAAAGTGAGATGTGGATGGTGATAATGTGAGTTTTGATAAAGATGGTGCTACAATTAATACAAATAAAGGTGAGACTACTATTGCTTTGAATGGGAGTGATTACAAAATGAGCTCAAAACCTTGAGAAGCCAATGAAAATCTGGAAAAAGCTAAAAAGGTGCAAGAGGAGAATAATAAAAAAATAGAACCTTTAGAAAAAAGTATTTTTGGATTAAAAGGTTTGATTGATTTTGTGAGACAAAATTTGACTAAATTTGAAGAGATAAAAAAGAGTTTGAGTAATATTTGAGATAAATTTTATGATAATTTTTCAAATGAAGAGAAGACAAAAGTGCAAAGTATTGTAGCAAATTCTAGTAGTGCAGAGGATTTGATAGCCAAAATCACTGCTTTTAAAACTGAATTTGAAGAAGATAAAAAGAAACTAGAAGATAAAGCTAAAAAAGATATAGAAGAGATAGTGGAACAAAATGCACAAGAGGTGAGTGAAAAAAGAGAAAAACAAAAAGAGATTTTGCAGTTTTTGAAAAAAATAGGTTTTGATTTATTGCCAAAAGATGCAACTGATTATGTAATTGCTAGAATCAAAAATGGTGCTATTCCAAATGTTTTGGGTTTGGAGAAGGGAAATATAGATTTAGCAAAAGGACATTTTGGGGAGAGTTTGCTAGATAAAGATGGAATTGCATGGAAACAAAATTTGGTGAATTTTATGAATGTGGTTTTGTATAATTGGAGGTAAGACCCCCCTTCAGATACCTACGGCACCTAATAGTTGAAAGTGTGCTGCTATGTTCCCATCCTGACACAGTCCTTCCAAATACCATCGCATAGGTCTAAAAGGAGGCACTCAAAGTATTGCTACAATACTCTCAATGCCTTCTTTGCTTGTGGAATTGAGATTATAGCCAATTTCTTTTAAAGTTGCAAGACAAATGCACGATTTTGATAGTTTAAGCATTAAGCCCTTATAATACGCCATCAAGCAAACCAAAGGCAACCCATGGCACACAAGAGATTTAGAACCGTTAAAAAAGGGAGTACCCCAACCCAAAAACCCCAACCCAATCAACCCCGACGCCCCGCCATTGCCTCTATCGTGGATAGAATCAAAGCCTTAATCACCGATTTGTTTATGCTTCTTATGCCTATCCTCTATGTCGTTTTTTATATGGTCATGGGAAGCCGTGAAGCCTTTGCACAGCATCAAGCGATGGGATGGGTCTATATCATCGTACCCCACTTTATCATCGTGACACTCTTTTTGTGGAAAAAGCAACAAACCCCAGGGGCCAAAGCCTACAACATCCTACTTGTCGATAGAGCAGGAGAACGCCCCACGCTAGGAGCTATAGTACTACGATACTACACCCAACTTTTGGGCTTTTTGACTATTGTTGGAATCTTTTTACCTCTCTTTCGCAAAGATAAAAAATCGCTTCATGATCTTCTCTCTGCTACGCACTTTGTATCGTTAGATTGATTGATGATTTACGCCCTTAGCCTCTTTTATCTTTTTTACTTTGCCCTTGTGGGTGTCTATGTCATCTTTATGCCCAAAGCGTTACTAAGCCTTGGATACAGCGAAGCCGATGTAGGCATTGTCTTTGCTGCTGCACCTTTGATGCGGTTTTTGATACCTTTTTTGTTTAAAAAGTACTTTGTATTAAACACTGCTATCTTTGTTGGCTCTTTGATTGTGACCTTTGGGGGAACCTTGCTTATCGCTCTATGGGTCCATAACTTTTGGCTCTACTTGGTAGCCAATCTTATCTTTGGGGGTGCTATGGGTGTCGTGTTGCCCTATGTCGAATCGGTAGCGTTGGACAAACTTTCACGCACCAAATACGGCAAAGTTCGCCTCTTTGGCTCGATTGGTTTTATGCTTGTTGCTTTGTGGCTAGGCAAAGTTTTGGTTGATTTTGAAGATGTTTTTATCTATCTTATCGCTAGTGCTTTTTTGACTTTGCTTATGGGCTACTGGACAAGTCGATACGATGAGACAATGCACAATGAATCCAAAGAGCAAAACGCAACTTTTTCCATCTTCCAACATCGCTACTTTTGGCTCTCGGCTTTGCTCATGCAAATAGGCTTTGGAGGCTTTTACAACTTCTTTACCATCTATGAAACCTCACACGCAATCTCGTTGGAGATGACAAGCCAGATGTGGAGCTTTGGGGTACTTTGCGAAATAGCCATGCTCTACTTTCAAGGACCCCTCTTGGAGCGAAATTTGCTCACCATTATCAAAATATCCATCTTTTTGACGGCTATTCGGTGGCTATTACTCTACCTCTATCCTACCTCTGAAATCATGGCATTTGTGTCTCAAAGCTTCCACGCCTTTAGCTTCGCTCTCTACCACAGTGCTGCTATTACCTATATCTTCATGCTCTATACCCAAAAGCGACTGGCACAACAGTTTTTTTTGGGCATTGCCTTTGGACTTGGCGGAAGCCTTGGTGCATTGTTGGCGGGATGGGTTTATGGCGAATACCTCTTTTTGATTGAAGCTTCTATCACGCTTGTAGCCTTTGGTGTACTCTTTTTGCACAACGACACAAAACCTCACATTACCTAATAGCAATACGCTGGGCGTGGGTGATTGCTAGTGCCATGGCATCGGTAATATCGTAGGGTTTAATCTCTTTTTTGATTCCCAATATGTGTCTAACCATAAAGGATACCTGCTCTTTGGTCGCTTTGGCTTTGCCTGTGAGGGATTTTTTGACTTGCAAGGGAGTGTATTCATAGAAGTAGCCCACCTCTTGCAAAATTTTGAGCGACAAAGCACCACGAAACTGAGCCAACTTTAAAACCGTCTTAGGATTGTGAGCATAAAAAATATCCTCTATCGCCACCTCATCGACGGGGTGAGATTTGAGTACAATATCCAATCCCTCTACCAACTCTACGATTTGTTCTTGTAAGTTTGTGGCTTTGATTTTAATAATACCCGCTTCAAGAAGTGAATAACTTCGCTTCTCAACTTTGAGTATGCAATAGCCTAAATTACGGCTTCCTGGGTCTATCCCTAATAGATTCATTCACATCTCTTTTCACATAGTGAATAGTTTTTTTCAACCCTCACTTTTGCCCATATTTTAGCTAAATTAAGATAAAATTACCAAAACTTATTCACATTAGGTACTTTATGAATCTTGGACAAAAAATTTTACTGGAGCTTAAAAAAGAGATTAGTTTAAGTGATTATGAACGCTACATCAAACCGCTTAGCTACGATATTGATAACTCTCGTAGTAATGTCTCCTACTATTACGCTCCCAATTTGCTCGTTGCCAAATGGATTCGCACCAAATTTAGTGACAAAATAGCACACCTCTTTGAGCTTCAAAGCGGTATTCGTCCCAAAATCAAAATCGAAGTCAAAAAAAACAAATCGCTCACGCAATCGACTCCATCAGGCGAAATTACCGACAACAGCGTTAAACGTATCTCCTCCAAAAGCACCATCCTTAACCCCTCTTTTACCTTTGAGAGCTTTATTGTAGGAAGCTCCAACCAGTTTGCCTTCACTACCGCTCAAAGCGTGGCTCAAAAACCTGGTCGCCAATACAATCCTCTCTTTTTGTACGGCGGAGTGGGACTGGGCAAAACCCATCTGCTTCAAGCTATCGGGAACTATCACCTTCACCTTGGCAAAAAAGTCATCTACACCACCCTTGAGCAGTTTATGAACAAATTCACCTCCCACCTACGCTCTCAAAGCATGGATAGATTTCGTGATCACTTTAGAGAGTGCGATTTGTTGCTTATTGATGATGTGCAGTTTTTAAGTCGAAAAGAGCAAACACAAGAGGAGTTTTTTCACACCTTTAACGAACTTCACACCGCCAACAAACAAATCGTTATCACCGCCGATAGACCTCCCAATAAAATTGCGGGATTGGTTGATAGGCTCAAAAGTCGCTTTGAATGGGGGCTTTTGGCAGATATTCAACCCCCAGGGCTTGAAACCAAAATCGCTATTATCCAAAAAAAGTGCGAACTTGATGGAATAGTACTCAACAACGATGTAGTCAATTATATTGCCAGTAATATGGGGTCAAACATTCGTGAAATTGAAGGCACTATTATCAAACTCAACGCCATGAGTTCTATTCTCAATCAAGAAATCACCCTTGAATTTACGCAAAATGCGATACGAGACCAGCTCCAAGACAAAAAAGAGTCGCTCAATATTGACGATATAGTAAACTTTATCGCTACCGAACTCAACGTCAAACCCGCCGACATCAAATCCAAAAAACGCAACAAAAATATCGTCAATGCCAGACGTATCGCTATCTATTTGGCTCGAAATCTTACGACAAGCTCTATGCCTCAAATTGCCGTCTATTTTGGTATGAAAGATCACACCGCTATTAGCCACTCGATGCGTAAAATCAACGAGATTGTCGAAAACGACGACAACTTCAAGCTTCTTTTGGAAGAGCTAGAGAATAAAATCTCTGCAAATAAAATTAAATTTGATTAAAAAAAAGATATAATCGTAAAAGTGAACCAATGTGAATAAAAAATTTTTCATTGCAACAGTGTAGTAGCCCAAAAAAGAGTAGTTTGTTTACTTTTTCACATTTTCATCGCATACTACTACTGCTACTATTTTTTATTTAATATACTAGGAGAGTTTCATGAAAATTATCGTTCAAAAACCTATTATCGAATCCATACTTATCAATAGTGCACCCTTTTTGGAAAAAAAAGATGCTTCGCAAATCACTTCGCACATCTTAATTGATGTAAACCCTAATGGAGCTATCGTACAAGCAACCGATTTGGAGTTTGGAATAGAAATCAAAACCAACGCTATTGATATCCATGAGATAGGTAGCTTTACTGTCAATGGCAAAAAATTGCTTGAAATTATCCGTATTCTTAACGATAATGAGATTATCTTTGAAATAGAAAACGAGGTGTTGCATATCGTACAAGGTAGCTCCAAATTCAAACTCCCCACCTTTGATAGCTCCTCTTTTCCTCTTTTTCCTACCAAAGAGAACAAATTTACTATCTCCATGGACTCATTAGCCCTTATCAAAAATCTCAAAAAAATCTCTCCCGCTATTGATACCAACAATCCTAAATACGAACTCAACGGGGCTTTGATAGATATTCAAAAAGAAAAAACCTTCATCGTAGGAACCGATACGAGACGTTTGGCTATCGCCTCTATTGATAATCAATCGCAAACGGAACTCTCACTTATTATCCCCAAAAAAACTATCCTAGAGATTGAAAAGCTCTTTTTGGATCAAATTACTATCTATTATGACACTCAAGAACTTATCATCGAAAACGATAAATACTCTATCTATACCAAACTTATCAATGGAAAATTCCCCGATTACAATCGAATCATCCCCAAAGAGATCAAAAACTCTTTTGAATTTCCCAAAAAAGAGATGCTTGATGCTATTAGAAAAATCACCACCGTATCGCAAGATATTAACATGAGACTCACTCCCAATAGGATTTATTTCACCTCTTTGATGCAAAACTCTCAAAATCTCGAAGCCAAAACAGAGCTTCCTTTGGAGATTACCATCGAGCATGAACTCGAACTCAACTTTAACGGTCGCTACCTTGTAGAGTTTTTATCACAAATCGATAGTCCTACCTTTACCATTGGTATTAACGAAACAAGATTGCCTTTTACAGTAAAAGATAATAACTTTATGACTATAATTATGCCTATCATAAATTAAAGGCAATGTTTTGGAGAATAAAAAATATATATTTATTACAGGTGGAGTACTTAGTTCACTGGGCAAAGGAGTTACGGCTGCAAGTATAGGAACACTGCTTAAACATGCAGGTATGCGTATTGGTGTATTGAAGCTTGATCCCTATATCAATGTTGATCCAGGAACCATGTCACCGCTTGAACACGGAGAGGTTTATGTGACACAAGATGGAGCCGAAACCGATTTGGATTTGGGTCACTATGAGCGATTTTTGGATACTTCACTGACACGGCACAGCAACTTCACAACGGGTCAAATCTATAAAACCGTCATCGAAAATGAGCGAAAAGGGAAATATCTAGGAAAAACAATTCAAATTGTTCCTCATATTGTTGATGAAATCAAAGAGCGTATTTTATTGGCAAGCGAACATAAAGATTTGCTTATTGTTGAACTAGGCGGTACAACAGGAGATATAGAAGGATTGCCCTTTTTGGAAACGATTCGCCAAATGAAACATGAGTTTGGAAGCGATAGCGTTTTTAATATTCACGTCACGCTTTTGCCCTATCTCAAAAGTGCAGGAGAACTCAAAACCAAACCAACCCAACACTCCGTTCAAGAGCTTCGACGATTAGGCATTGCACCCCATATGATAGTGTTGCGTTCGGAACATTTTATCCCCAATGACCTTAAACGCAAAATCGCCTTTAGTTGCGATGTTGATGTTGATTGCGTGATTGATGCGATGGATTCGCCTAGTATCTATCAAGTACCGCTCAACTTTTTGCAACAAGATATTATCGCACCCATTGCCAAACGCCTCAATTTGGGAGAACTTAGTCCCGATATGGATAAATGGAGTCAATTGGTAAAAACCATTATCTCTCCCAAAGAGAGCGTAACCATTGCCTTTGTAGGTAAATATCTTGACCTTAAAGAGTCTTACAAATCACTCACCGAAGCACTTATCCACGCAGGTGCTCATTTGGATTGCAAAGTAAATATCAAATGGGTTGATAGTGAAAAAATCGAAGATGAAGGGGTGCAAAAATTCCTTGCGGGAGTTGATGGTGTGCTTGTTGCGGGTGGATTTGGAGAGCGAGGCGTTGAGGGTAAAATTTTGTGCATCTCCTACGCCAGAGAAAACAAAATACCCTTTTTGGGAATATGTCTAGGAATGCAACTTGCCATGATAGAGTTTGCTCGTAATGTACTAGGACTCAAAGAGGCAAACTCAATGGAGTTTAACGAAGAGACCAAAGAACCCGTTATCTATCTTATCGATGAATTTATCGACAGCAGTGGAACCAAACAAGTACGCACTACCACTTCTCCTCTTGGAGGCACGATGCGTTTGGGAGAGTATGAGTGCAAAATCAAAGAGGGCAGCAATCTTCACAAAGCCTACAAAAGCTCGGTCATTTATGAACGCCATCGCCACCGATACGAAGCCAATCCGCTCTATCGTCAAAGATTTGAAGCCAACGGCTTAAGCATTACAGGAGAGTCACAAGGGCTTATTGAGGCGATTGAGATACCCAATCATCCATGGTTTTTGGGTGTGCAGTTTCATCCTGAGTTTACCTCACGACTCCAAACGCCTAATCCTGCTATCTTTAGCTTTGTTCAAGCTTCGCTTGATAATAGAGAATGACGACACGCTATCCCTCCATTGAGTCGCTTGAACACCTTCAAGCGATTCTTTCGAGTCGCTTCGATGAGGGATTTTTGAGCCTCAAAGATTTGCCCCATCCCTATACTCTCAAAGATATGCAAAAAGCCACAAAACGTATCACCCAAGCTATTCATGGGAAGCAAAAAATTGTTTTGATTGGAGATTACGATGTCGATGGAGTGGTCTCCACGGCTCTTATGAAGCTTTTTTTTGATGAGATAGGGGTTGAGCTTACTACCATCATTCCCAATCGTTTTAGGGATGGTTATGGGCTTAGCAGTGCTATTATCCCTCGTATTGCCGATTTTGATTTGGCTATCACGGTCGATAACGGTATCTCAGCGGTAGAGGCTGCTGCATTGTGTCAAAGGTTTGGTATTGAACTCATCATTACCGACCATCACCTCTTGCCTCCGATTTTGCCCAATGCCTATGCTATTGTGGATCAAAAACAGAGTGATTGTTCATTTCCCTACAAAGAGATTTGCGGTGCTCAAATTGCGTGGTATCTTATCGCTTCACTTAAAATTGAATTGGGTGTGGAGATCGATACCAAAAGCTATTTGGAACTCGTAGCCATTGCCATAATCGCCGATGTAATGCCTCTTAGACATATCAATCGTGCCATGGTAGTAGCGGGGTTGCAACGTATCAATCAATCCACCCACCCTGCCCTAAGAGCTATCAAAGAGAAGTTTGGAAAAGAGAACATAAGCAGTGAAGATGTTGGCTTTTTGATTGCTCCACTGCTTAACTCTGCGGGAAGAATTGAAGATGCCTCTTTTGCATTGGATTTTTTAAGTACACGCAATATCTATGAAGCCAACGCTAAGCTTGAAGTTTTAATAGCTTTTAATACCCAGCGTAAAAATATTGAAGAGTCTATTACCCAAAAAGCTATTGCAAATGCCAATCCTAATGAAAATATTATCGTTACTTACGGAGAGGATTGGAATGAGGGAGTTGTGGGAATTGTTGCTGCGCGAGTTGTTAATCACTTCAAAAGACCTGCCATTATCCTTTCGCAAAAAGGCAATCAACTCAAAGGAAGCGGTCGAAGCTACGGAGAGTGCGATTTGTTTGAGCTAGTTAGCGAGTCCAAGGGGTATTTGGAGAAATTTGGAGGACACAAAGCCGCTATTGGACTAAGTTTGAAGCTTGAAAACTTTGAAAATTTTAAAAACACTTTGCACAAAAGCATTCAAGAGAGGGGGTATAGCCAAAATAACGTAGATGACTCTATTGTTGGCTCTATGGGTTTTGATTTGATTGATTTTCGCTTGACTAAAATGTTGAGTCAATACGAGCCTTATGGGCATGAAAACAGCAAACCCAAATTTATAACCTCCGATGTAGAGGTAGTCCATTTTGATAGAATAGGTAAAAATCAAGAGCATTTAAGGATGATTGTATCGCACCGTGGTATCCATCTGAGTGCTATCAAATTTAAATGCAAACGAGAGATGAAGATAGGAGAGCGTTTGAATATAAGCTATTTTGTCAATGAAAATCACTTTCGAGGCGAAGTCTCTCTTCAATTGATGATTGATGAGATAATACAAAGAGGTTAAATGCAACGTTATTACTACAGCTATCATGAGTTTAGAGAAGATTTAAAAACCCTAACGCACAAGATTGATGAAGAGTTTGATACCCTATTGCCTATCGCACGAGGGGGGCTAAGCATGGGGCAACTTTTGGGTGAATATTACGCTATTCGCAAAGTCTATGCTATCAATACCATCGGCTATGACGATACCCAAAAGCTCAAAAGCGTTGAGGTGTTGAATCTGCCCGATTTAAGCGATTCGCATCGTATTTTAATCCTTGATGATATTATTGATAGCGGTGATACTATCAAAGCCGTACTGGAGAGACTCCAAAAACTCTACCCTACCAAAACTTTCAAAGTTGCATCTATTTTTTACAAACCCAGTGCTTCAATTGAACCGAACTATTGGGTACGAGAGGCTAAGGGATGGATAGATTTCTTTTGGACGGTTGATCTAAGAGAGCACGTTTAACCCACACCCTCTTCCCATCAAACACCACACCAAACGCCAAAGTGTTGTCGTAGCCTCTTTTGTGTAGCTCTGAAACATAAGTTTTTTGCTCTATCTGCTCTATAGCACTCTCTAAAGCTCTCTCTTTGGACTCCTTTTCAAATACATCAATGGTTTTAAGTTCTATGACCAAAGCCAGTTTTGATTTGTCGTGTTTGTGTAAAAGCATAATAT
The DNA here is from genome assembly GCA_000830175.1 of Sulfurovum sp. FS08-3. Classification (GTDB taxonomy): domain Bacteria; phylum Campylobacterota; class Campylobacteria; order Campylobacterales; family Sulfurovaceae; genus FS08-3. The sequence continues at coordinate 350,194 of JQIS01000001.1, forward strand.
CAACCCGTCCATAACCTGCTTCTTTGTTGGAAATCACCTCATAATCGTTGAGATTGACAAGTAGTCCTAAGAAAAAGGCGTGATAGACACTTTCAATAGTTTTAGCGGTATCGTAAAACGAAAGGGTATCACGGACAAACTCACTAAATATTTTCTCAAAAAGCTCCAAATCTCCCTGGGTTAAAGATTTCAAGAGGATTCTAAGTCTGGGGTTTGAAAACTTCTCACTTATCCAATTGGCAATGATTTTTCTAAAGATATAACGACACTCCTCATTGACAATCGAGAGTTGGCAAATATGCTCCCCTAGCTCCCATCTTTTGGAGGTGTATTTGAGATACCCGCTAAAAAACAAAAACGAATAGAGCATCTCTTCATTGAAGTGAAAATCTCTATCTTTAAAGGTAATATTGGGATTAATCACCCTCTCGACACTCTCACCTTTGAGCAAATATTGCAAATCCTCTCGAAATCCATCGGAGTTTTCAACCAATATCCTAATAATATCATTAGAAGAGGTATTGGCCCAATAGACATCTATCTCTCCCCTATTGACAAAATTAAGGAGTGACCACGGATTAAAGATAGTCTCATCACCTATCTTGTATCCATTGTACCACTCATTCACCTTTTCTTGATGGGCTTGTAATTGATAGTCATGCAACAATTGTGTCACCTCTTGGGTTGTAAATCCAAAGTGGGTATTAAACTCTTTGTTAAGAAGGGTATAGACTTCGATATTGTTAAGGTCACTAAAAATAGACTCTTTGGAGACTCTTAAGATACCTGTAAGTACCGCTTTATAGAGATGAATATCGTTATCTTTGAGTGCTGCTCCCATAAAGGTTTTAAAAAATCCCACCATCTCTTCGTAATACCCTTTAAGAAAAGCGGTTTGGATAGGGGTATCATACTCATCGATAAGAATGATACATTTTTGGTTGTAGGCTGTTGTGAGGAGTTTGGAGAGGAGTTTAAAAGATACCTCAAAATCAACTTGATAGGCTGAAGTAATCAATATTCTCTCTATGAGCTGTCTCTCTTTTTCTTCCAAATTTATACTAAAAATTGCTTTTTTGTGCCGAGCAAACTCTTTTTCAATCAACATTCCTATTTTAACGATACTCTGCTCAAAGCTCTCCTCTTTGACATCTTTAAACGAAATATAGATAATAGGATAACGATTCAGATGAGCCATAATTGCACTATTGTTTGCAACCGCCAACCCCTCAAAGAGCTTCCCACTCTCCTCTTGTATATCAAAAAAATAGTTGAGCATACTAAGGTTGAGGGTTTTACCAAAGCGTCTAGGGCGAGGGAGGAGGATTACATCGGCACTTGCATTTATGATTTCAGTAATCAGCTGTGTTTTATCAATATAGTAAAAATTATCTTGAATAATTGATTTAAAATCACTTTTTCCAATGGGTAGCTTTTGCATGGTTTGACTCTCTTTTGTCTATTGTTTGCTAAATATCCCGCTTGTTGTGTAGGCATTCATCCCGCAATAGTAGCGACACTCTGAGATATTGACATCAAGGCTTTCGCCTTTTGAGCTAATGCGAATATGACAATCGTTGGAGTTGTCATCAAATGTGAGTTTGCCCATACTCTCTGTAAATTTGCCCTCAATCATACACAAATGCAAATTGCCCCCCAAGGAGGTGTAGCTAAAGTGTAGAGAAGATTGAATGCTCAAATCATCTCCGTCCATTTTGTAATCCCCTGCCCATTTAGAGATAGAACGTAATTGACGAGTAGTAGAGCCGTTTAATCTATCAATCTGGAATCTATAGGCATCTTTGAGGCACTCTAGGGTGTTGCAATCGTTGCGTGTGTATTTGAGCCATCGTTGTTGTTGGGTTTTGACTCTATCGGGATCTTTTTGCACCGCACTTTTGTAGGCTTTTGCTAAATCTTCGTCCAATACAGAGAGTTGCGTATCGCTACAGATAAGTTTTTCAACATCGGTTGAAGCCTTTTGGCAATCAAAACTTGCACCGTAACTCAATCCACTCAAGACAACTATCCCAAAAGCAATTTTACACCAATTTTTCATCACTAACTCCTAAAAAGCATCTACTATACTATAACATAAAACTCCTATAGATTTATGAATATATTTCGACATTGATACTCTAATATTTGATTATTCAACCCCTTTTGGAAACAATCACCTAGATTTTTGGGTTTGGTTGTGTGTAAAATGTATAAAATCGAATGAATGGAGAGATATATTAAAGGATAGTTAAAGTTTTTTATGCTAAAATCCTTTTCCTATTCAATAACTACTTAGTAAGTTGCACCCATAGCTTAGCTGGATAGAGCATCGGTTTGCGGTACCGAAGGTCTTAGGTTCGAATCCTAATGGGTGTACCACACAAAGAAACAATAAAAACTCCCCCCAATAACACAATTTACTTGCTTTAGAAAATAATTGACGTTACTATTCTTGATTTTTTGATTGTATCAAGGTAAGATTGTATTCAATTCAATCCAAAGAGAAATGATAATGATACAAGTAGAATTTTTAGGTCCAATAGAACACAGTGATATGCAAGTAGAAGCATCATCGCTTGAACAACTTTCAACTATTTTAAAACAAAACCCAATCATTGCCCCATGGCTTGATAAATCTGCTGTTGCTATTAATGATGAGATGGTTTTTAGAGTCGATACGCTACTTAAAGATGGCGATAGAGTCTCTATCTTGCCACCTGTTTGTGGAGGATAGGTATGGAGATTTATGAAGGCTCACTTGATATCAAAATGATTTTTGGCAAGTGGCTTGATGAGGAGTCGCACTCAAATTACGGTGCTTTTATCCCTTTTGTAGGCACTATTCGAGATGAAGATGGTATCGATGGTCTTAGCTTTGATATTTATGAACCTATACTTCAAAAGTGGTTTGATGGGTGGGTAACCAAAGCAAAAAGACAAGGGGCGATTGTCAAGATGGCTCACTCAAGAGGAGATGTTGCTATCCATACAAGCTCTTATATAAGTGCCGTTTTTTCTCCAAAGAGACGCATAGCCTTGGAGCTTATTGATGAATTTGTAGAGGATTTCAAAGCCAATGCACCCATATGGAAATATGACCTCAAAAATGGAAAACGCATCTACGCACAAGAGAGAAGTACACCTATGATGGGTGCTGGGGTATTGCAATGATACACCTATGCTCCACTTCATCAACGCGTGCTTTGCTATTGGATAATTTTGGGATTGAGTATATCCAACAATCTCCCAATTATGATGAAGAACAAATCTCTACCTCTTGTGCCAAAGAGTTTGTCTATATCGCAAGTCGTGGTAAACTTATCGCCTCTATCAAAGAGTTTGGATTGGAGTTGCCTCTGTTGTGTGCCGATACGGTTGTGGCTTCAAGCGATGGAGAGATTTTACGCAAGGCCAAAGATGAGATGGAAGCGAGGCGTATTTTAGATATTCAAAGTGGCTCTACTATTTCGATTATCTCTTCAGTGCATTATCAAAAAAAAGAGTATCTTTTTAGTGACATATCGACTACAACTTATCAATTTGCTCCATTTGATAGAGAGGATATTGAAGCTTATATAGCCAGTGGTTTATGGGAAGGGAAAGCGGGGGCTTGTATGGTAGAGGGATTTTGCAAAAAATATATTATAAGTGTCAAAGGTTTGGAGAGTACAGCGATGGGAATGCAAGTAGAAAAACTCTTGCCGTGGTTGTAGGCTTGACTAAAAAACGAATATATAGTAAGATAATACAATTTTAACTAGGAGTTTCGCATGGAGCAAAAGATCAAAAAATCAGTAGCCACCATCTTGGCACACATTATCAAAGTCGATAAGCGAGATGTAGCCAAAGAGACTCCTCTGTTTTGTCGATTGATGGATCAAGATTTTGGGTGCGACAAGGGTGAGGCGGAGCAGTTTTTAAACGCCATTATGGATGAGGATTACGATATTGAAGAGCACGCCGCATTGGTTCGTGAAGCACTCAAAGATGATAAATACACCAAATACAAAGTTCTTGACCAGCTCAATCAAATCATCTGTTCAGACGCTATCAACGACAAAGATTACGAAGAGTTTTTACGCATTCGTGAGATTTTATTCCCCGATGATCAACTTTATTGCAACTAAAAAGGAGTTTTATGAAATTTAGTGGAAAAAATGTACTCGTTACAGGTTCAAGCCGTGGAATTGGCGCACAAATCGCCAAAACATTAGCCTCTTATGGACTCAAAGTTTGGATTAATTACCGCTCTGGCGAAGAGGATGCAAAAGCAGTAGCTCACTCTATTCAAGAGATGGGTGGAACGTGTGATATTATTGGCTTTGATGTAAGTGATGAAAATGCTTTTGTTGAGGCGATTAAGCATATTGTTACTACCGATGGAGAGCTTAGTTATCTGGTTAATAATGCGGGGATTACCAATGACAAATTGGCAATGCGTATGAAAACCGATGAGTTTATGAGTGTCATTGAAGCCAATCTCAAATCGGCCTTTATTGGATGTCGAGAAGCTATTAAGGTGATGAGCAAACAACGCTTTGGAAGTGTCGTCAATATCGCTTCGATTGTAGGTGAGACAGGCAATATGGGGCAAACCAACTACTCCGCTTCCAAAGGTGGACTGATTACTATGAGTAAATCTTTTGCCCTAGAGGGAGCTTCAAGAGGAGTGAGATTTAATACCATTACCCCTGGATTTATAGCCACGCAAATGACCGATGTACTCAAAGAGGAGATAAAAGCAGGATTTATTGCCAAAATTCCTTTGGGACGCTTTGGGAATGCTACAGAAGTAGCCGATAGTGTCGCATTTTTGCTTAGTGACCACTCAAGCTATATTACAGGTGAGACACTCAAAGTCAATGGCGGGATGTATATGTAGGATGCCTTATGGCTGATATTTTAATCCTTGAAGATGACAAACTCTTCAATGAAACACTTCAAGATTTTTTGGAGGATTTGGGGCATAAGGTCTCTTTCGCCCTTGATCCCTACTACGCCCTCGAACTTAGCTACCAACACAACTTTGATTGTTACCTCTTTGATGTCAATTTGCCCTATGAGAGTGGCTTTGAGCTTTTGACGAAGCTGCGTCAAAGCGGAGATACTACTCCTGCTATTTTTATCACCTCTCGTGATGACAAAGCCTCTTTGCACAACGGTTTTGCGGCGGGAGCCGATGACTATATCAAAAAACCCTTGGATCTTGATGAGCTTCATTTGCGTCTGGATGCTTTGCTCAAACGTACGCTTCGCAACGCAACCGTTGAGATTGACCACTACCATTTTGATACTCAAACCAAAATACTTTATCAAGGTGAAAATCCTTTGGAGCTAAGCCACAAAGCGGCGTTGCTTTTGTTGATTTTGATAGAAGCAAAAGGCAATTTGGTAAGTTTTGAAACGATTCAATCACGCCTATGGGCTCCTAGCGAAGAGAGCAGTAGTGGGGCGATTAGAGTCTATGTGACGCAAATCAAAAAGTACTTTCCCAATAGAATCAAAAATATCCGTGGGGTAGGATACGCCTTTGCACTCTAAAAATCCCTTTTTTCTCACCTTTGTCTATACGCTTACCACTTTGATTATGGTAGCAACTATCTATCTCTATATTGATCGCTTTGGCTATTCGCCTACCAATTTTATTCTCTCCTCTATGGTAGGGCTTTTTTTTGCGACGATGCTGGGATATTTGCTTATTGCCTATATTGTTGAGCGTCAAAAGGCACTCGATGATGCCTTGCTTCATATTACCAAAGAGACGCTTCATGAGCTTAATATCCCTCTTGCTACCATTCAAGCCAACAGTGCCATGATAGCCAAAAGCAATCCCGATGCCAAAACACTCAAACGTCTAGGGCGTATCGATGAGGCGTCCAAACGCCTTAAACGTCTCTATATTGAGCTAAGCTACTCCATCAAAAAAGAGATAGCCACGGTTGAAAAAGAGCCTTTTGAGCTTAAAAATCTACTGCGTGAGCGGGTTGAGACGCTTATGGAGCTTGGACGAAATCCTATCACACTTCACGAGCCTTTGGAGCTTGTACTCTATCTTGATAAAATCGGATTTGAAAAGGTGATTGATAATATTTTGCACAATGCGATGAAATACAGCGACAAAGAGAGTCCTATTGATATTTTTCTTAAAAATAAAAGAGTGCATATTGTCGATAGAGGCATAGGGATTGATGAGAGTCAAATGGTAGCTATTTTTGAACGCTACTTTCAAGCTACCAACACCTATGAAGGCAAAGGGATAGGTTTAGCCATAGTCAAGAGCTATTGCGATAGATACGGCATTGGTATCGATATCAAATCAGTCAAAAACTTAGGTACTACAGTGATACTCGATCTCAAAGCTGTTTGTTTTAGTGCTTCTAACGCACAATAAAACAACAAAAGCAAACCGATAAGTTTTTTCAAATATACACAATAAATATGCTATAATTAATAAAATTTATATAAGGAGATGAATCAATCATGGCAGTACGACATATAAATCCAAATTCAAAAGTTCAAAGTGGTGTTATAGTATCAGGTCAAGATGCCCTTAAGGTATTCTCTTTATTTGATGAGTCTAAGCGAACACAAGAGTACATCGAAACAAAAAAAAGAAAGTTTAAATCCAGACTTAAAGCCTCTATAAAAGCTTCATAACTTTATGCCCAAGATTATAAGCTTGTCATCTATTAAAAGAAGTAGATACGACAAGATAAAAAAAGATTTTAGATGTTCTACAAAAGAGCTAGAAGAATACATCAAACAATATGCTTTTTCTCATCAAAAAGATGGTTTATATCAAACATATTTTTATTTAGATGATGAGGAGAACTACTTAGGTTATATTTCGGTAGCAATTTCTTCGATAGATAGAGAGAAGATAGATAGTGAAATTGATATACCTACTTCGATAAAATATGAGATACCTGCACTTAAAATCACTCGACTTTGTACTTTTGATAACCATTGCAAAAAAGGCGTAGGGACAAAACTTGTAATATTTTGTGAAATATTAGCTCTTGCACTGCAAAAAAAGGTTGGATGTAGGGCAATAATTGTTGATAGTAAAAAAGATGCTGTTGGGTTTTACACACAATGTGACTTTACAGAAATAGCTCAAGAAGATGATGACAATACAATCTTTATGGTATATGACCTCTTAAAAAAGAATGAACTTAATGACGAGCTTGATGATATAATCACATTTTGTAAAATGTATGGACAAAATGATTTGATAGAAATATTAAAAAGTTAGTACAAATAATTGATATTATTGCTTATAACTTGCTACATATCAGGAGATATGGGACTAGTAAGTGGATGGACAAGCCACGCTATCATCGAAGTCGAAACTTTACTTTCAAGCTACCAACACCTATGAAGGCAAAGGGATAGGTCTAGCCATAGTCAAGAGCTATTGCGATAGATACGGCATTGGTATCGATATCAAATCATCCAAAAACTTAGGTACTACGGTAATGCTAGACCTCAAAGCTGTTTGTTTTAGTGTATAGCACGTTGCAACATTTGATAAAACCCCTCTACGTTTTTGCCCCCACTGTAGGATGGGATGATTTTATTGCCCTCTTGATCGACAAAATGCAAGGTGGGCGTTTGAGTGGAGTGAAGCTCTCTAGGTAATCCTTTGCTTTGATGTATGTCGTATTTAAACGATACAAAGTGTTGATTGAGGTACGCATAAATCTTTGGGTCGCCCAATGTCTTATCCATATAAGCACAAGCGGGACACCCTTTTTGAGCGATATAGACAAAGATAGGCTTGTCTCTCTTTTGAGCCTCTTTGTAGGAATCAACCCAATCAACATTGGCATAAGCCAAACCAAAAAACAAAAACAATCCGATAAGTTTTTTCATAGTTTTCTCCGATTTTTTATTTTTTTAAGTACATATCATCAGATACTGTATCCAAAAAACTTAAACATAACCTAGAAAAGAGCATCAAAAGCATTTTGTTATTTTTACCTTCTATTCCTACGGCAAATGCCTCTTCCCTTATCGTCTTGGATTTGTTTGTTGTGTGCCGTTGAGTTGAGAGTTGAAAGCAGCCAAATGGTTGTAGCTTCCCTCTAAGAGGCTATTATAGACGGTTTTAATATCCTCTGGTGCATCGACGATACGTTTTTGCAAATCGGCAATATCGGTCTCTTCGACAAGTACCCCTACCTCTATCGCATCCGTGAGAGAAAGTGTGCCTTTTTGCATCAATGTCTCATAGAGCGATTGCAACTCCTCAAGGTCAAACTCACCTACGGTGTCACTGGCTACGGGTACAACAATCTCATATTTTTCCAACAAAGCTTTCACGCCTTGCATATGCGTCTCTTCGGCTTTGGCGATGTTGTTGAAGATTTTAAGACCCCACTTTTCGTAGAGTTTGAGATAGACATCACGTGCCACTTTCTCCTCTTGGTACATGAAGAGCAAATCATCTTTTTGTGTTTGCGTTAAAACACTCACAGGCATTGCCTCCACGATTGTACTTGGGTCTTGCGGTATGAGTGCAGTGTTGTTGATAATCTCTTGTGCTTGAGATACTTGAGTGGTATCCAACTCAACATTGAGTTGCTCCATAAGTTCTATCTCATTATTTGTCACTATATCAACCACACTTCCCTCTAAAGTTTTGGATGATTCAATTCTTGATTCGATACGACCTTGAAGCCCTTGTAGGGCTACTCTATCAAAACTCTCCATGGAGAGATTGTTTTCGATACAGTAGCGATAGACCTCATCAGAGATAGAAGCTACCTCCAAAGAGTCTGAGGGTGTCAAAGTATAGATATCCTCATGACTCAAACCGTACGTTGTCATTAACTCATTTTTAAGCTCTTCATTGATTGCTAATGTTGTAAGCAGTGTCACATTGGTTTGGTTGTGTTCATGGAGTGCTAGATTGAGTACAAGCTTGGTATCTTTTTCACCAATCACCCCATCACGATCAACATCAATGTATCCTCCATAGACATTGATAGGATAACTTGGTGTTTGCTTAAAGCGATAGTTGTTGCCACTTACATTGTAGGCTCTTTGTCCTCTATTATCAATCACATACGCCCCAACAACTGGTCCTCGCTCAACCGTAATATCCACTGGAGTGGTTGTTGCTTGAGAAGTCGTCAAAGAGGAATCTCCACTTGTGCTATCCAAAGAGTTATTTTGAGCGCTAGAGCCACATCCTATCAATAATGATGCCGCTACAAGAGAAAATAGTATCTGTTTTTTCATGGTATATCCTTTGAAATATTTTGTTATAGTCAAATAGTATAGTCTTCGCATGAAAAAATCGTGAAATGATTTTGCTAGGAGAGGTGGAACGAGAGAAAAACCTAAACATAACCTCGAAAGAGCATCAAAAGCATCACTCCAAACATCGCCAAAAATGAGGGAATGCCTAGCAAAAACCAAATTTTGGCGTAGCGATGATAGAGGGGCGGGAGTGCTTCTTTTTGTTCCAAAGCTTTGATGGATAGATTACGCATTTGGATTTGCAAATAGACCGCTCCTAGCCACAAAATCCCCGAAAAACCAAAGAGAATCAGCGAATAGAGTATCCACGGAGCAGTGAGCGAATAGCCCAAAAGATGAGCCAATGCGATACCGCTAAGGGGTTGAAGGATAGCCGAGGGAGTTGTGAAGAGCCAATCGGCTAAGACGACTTGTTTGTTGATATGCACGATAGCCTCAAGGCTTCCTTTTTTGTCGGTCATGTATTTATAAAACGCCGAACCGCTACCAATGCCCAAAAGCAAAAGCATACTTAGGAGGTGAATGAGTTTGAGTATTTCGTAGCTCATCTGTTTCTCTCTAGCACAATAGCTACAAAGATAGTTGCGACCAAAGGAATGTTTTTGAGTACGCATCCAAAGGGGTGAAGCCAATGGTGAGGTGCTAAAAGCGTAATGATAAGGGTATAGCCTACAATAATAATCACACTAAACCACAACATACACACGATGCGGTAATTCAAAAGTATCATCATCCCCACCGTAATATCCAAATAGGAAGCAAAGTAGAGCGTAGGCAAAGCCCAATCACCGCCAATGCCCACATCGCCTAGAAGTGCTAACGCTCCCTCTTGGGGGTAGAAAAAAGCCGAGACCATACCGCTCCATATCCACACAAAAGCAATGACGAAACGCAAAAGGGGAGCAAAAAAGTAGAGATTGGCACTAAGCTTTTGGCTTTTGGTAGCGTGATGTTTGAAAAGTGTCTCATCGATGCTTTTGGGCGTATATCCCAAAAAGTTTGTGAGCGGTGTCGCATCGGCAACGCTTCCTCTTTTGAGCATCATAATACTCTCTTTGTTCATAATAGGTTCACCTAACATTTTGCCAAAGATTGCCAAAGAGGAGGGGATGGGGATAGTTTTTGCGGGCTTTTTGCCTAGCCATGCTCTAAATTTTTGCAAAAGCTCTTGATAGCTTAGCCTCTCTTCGCCTACGCAATCAAGCTCTATTGGGCTTTGGTTGCTCTCAAGGGCTTTGATAACCGTAGCTACCAAATCCTCAATAAAGAGGGGTTGGAGTCTCTGGTCGCCTTTGTCGATGATGGGTAAAAGGGGTAGATTGGCTAATGCTCTAAAGAGTGCCGTGCTTTTGCCCTCTTCTCCATAAACGATGGAGGGTTTTAAAATGGCGTAATGAACACTAAGGGTTCTTAGATAATCATCGGCTGCTTTTTTGCTTAGGTGATAAGCACTCTGTGCCTCCTCATCGGCTCCTAGTGCTGAGATTTGAATTACTTTTGAAATGCCCAATTGATTGGCAGCTTCAAAGAGGGCTTTGGGGGTATCGCCGTGGAGTGCTTTGAAGCTTTGGTTGGAGGTTTGAGCGATGATGCCTACGGCATTGATAACCCCATCAAAGCCTCTTATTCGCTCTTTCCAAAGCTCTACACTGGGTTCTTGTGTGAAGTCATAACGTGGAGTAGCGGTATCGTATCCTTTGCTTTTGAGTCCCTCAACAATCGCTTTGCCTATAAATCCTGAAGCTCCCAAAACCAAAATTTTCATACTTTACTCCCGCAGTTTATCTCTTTTTGTTATAATATCTGATGTTACGCACTTTTATCGGAAGTGGGACTTTAGTCCCACAAAAGCTAAGATTTGGTTGTCGTTACTATCGAAGCCAATAGATAGGTGACTGAAGTCCCACTTCCGAAATGCTACTCCATTTGTATATTTTACAAATAGATTGCAGGTGCGTAATATCAGATAATATTCTATCGTATCTTCTTGCTCATTAGTAGGTCATAAAAGGCATTTAAATTGAAAAAACTACTTATTGCTCTGGTTGTATTGCTCTTTAACGCTTGTGAAACCAAAGATCCCTCGCTCATTGAGTATCTCTTTGCATCCTCCAATCCCCAAAAGATAGCACTTGATTTCAACGCCTCGGGTGCGACGTGTCCTAAATGCCGTATGGGAGTAGAACACAAAGAGAATGCAGCACAGGTGGTTTTTGAGGATGAAAAAACCTATATTTTTGACGATGTGGGGTGTTTGGTTTTGTGGATAGAGCAAGTCAAAGCCAATAGAGAGACTATCAAGATGTTTGTATTTACCAAAGATACCCATCGATGGATAGATGCCCAAAAGGCGTTTTACTCGCTCAAAGATGAAACACCCATGGGGTATGGATTTGGAGGCTACGAGAAGAACCAAGCGGAGTTTATTGATTTTGAAACCATGCGTCTTAAGATGTTAAGAGGCGAAAACATGGCAGATCCCAAAATTCGCAAAATGCTACTAGGACAATAATTTGCAACAGATGCTCCCCTCCTACAAAGACCCGCTTTTTAGCATTTTGATTATCATTACGCTCATGCTTGTGACGGCTTTGATAACCTATGCGTGGGGTATCTATGTCCAAAATCGCAAAAAAGAGTCCCTACTTGCATTTTTGGGAAAATTTGATGAAATGGGGAGTATTTTGGATAACCACGTCATTGATTTTCAAAACAACATGATTAAGCCTTTGCAAATACTCGCCAAAGCCTTTGAAAACAGTGGAGAGTATCACAAAGCTATCGATGTCTATCGCTACCTTATCAAAAACTCCGATGCTTTGCTATCAAAAAAAGAGCTACTTCAAAGCTTGGGCGAACTCTATCTGAGGGCTGGATTTATTGAGCGATCCAAAGCGATATTTTTGGAAATTCTCAAAGAGTACCCTAGAAGTCGTGATACCTTGCACTCCTTGACTATTGTTTATGAGTTACTTCATCTATATGACAATGCCAAAGAGGTGTTAGAACCCCTCGAGATGCTAGGCGAAGATACAACCTCATTAAGAGCCTATTTGGAGTTTGAGACTCTTTTGGCTCATCCATCCTATACTCCCAAACAAAAGATTGCCCAACTCCAATCGCTCAACGCCCTCTATCCCCTGCTTTATCGCAAGATGATGGATTATGTTTTTAAGCACGATTACGCCATAGCATGGGGGTTAGTAGAGAGTCAAAAGATTGTGGAGATTATTGATATTCTTTGGATGTTGCCAAAATCAAAACTGGATTTGGATATAATATATACCAATGGTTGCTTACAAACAATCTATTATCTCAAGGGCTACATCAATGAGGTATCTTATACATGCGACATCTTTTTTGTCGATATTTTGGCAAGTGCAAAGCGTAGTGGAAATGGTAGCGGTGATCTCTTTTTTGAGTATCGATGCAAAAAGTGTCAGCACTCTTTTCCTATCTCTTTTAATCGATGCCCAAATTGTATGAGTATAAACAGCATGAAAATCGAGGCAAATATTGCAAAAAAACAATAACAAACAGGTGACTCTCTATTGTGACGGATCGTGTCTTGGCAATCCTGGGGCGGGTGGTTATGCTGGTATTTTGGATTACAAAGGCAACCAAAAACGCTACAGTGGAGGAAATCCCTACACTACCAATAACAAAATGGAGATACAAGCCGTCATTGAGGGACTCAAACTCCTCAAAGAGCCGTGCAAAGTCGAAGTAGTCACCGATAGCAACTACGTAGCTCAAAGTATCAATATATGGCTCAAAGGCTGGGTCAAAAATGATTTTAAAGGCAAAAAAAATGTAGAGCTTTGGAAAGAGTATCTACGCATAGTCTCTCCTCACACCATTCATGCTACTTGGGTCAAAGCCCACAACGGTCACCCCCAAAACGAGGAGTGCGATACCATGGCTAGAGAAGAAGCCACAAAGCAACACAACACTAGGAATAGAGATGAATAACTATCAGGCATTGGAAGCAAAGTTAAACTATTTTTTCAAAAACAAAGAGTTGTTTATAGAAGCTTTAACCCACAAAAGCTACAAAAAACCCTACAATAACGAACGATTGGAGTTTTTGGGTGATGCGGTGCTTGATTTGATCGTGGGGGAGTTTTTGTTTGCCAAATTTCCCGATTCCGATGAGGGGATTTTGTCCAAAATACGGGCATCACTTGTCAATGAGAGCGGCTTTACCCTCCTTGCCAAAGAGCTTGATATGGGGCAATACATCTACCTCTCAATAGCCGAAGAGAACAACGGTGGACGCACTAAACCCTCCTTGCTCTCCAACGCTTTTGAAGCGGTTATTGGGGCGATTTATCTCGAAGCGGGACTCGAAGTGGCACGTAATATATCCATAAAGCTACTCAACGAAGTACACCCCATCATTGACCTTGAATCGCTCTCCAAAGATTACAAAACAGCCCTTCAAGAACTCACCCAATCAACCCACGGCGTAACACCCGATTATCAACTTATTCGTGCCACAGGACCTGACCACAAAAAAGAGTTTGAAATTGCTATCTATTTGGATGGCAAAGTCATCTCTTCTGCCAAAGGCAATAGCAAAAAAGAGGCACAACAAAAAGCCGCCCAAAAAGCACTAGAGTGGTTAAGAGAGTAATGATGAATGAAAATCAATCAATAGAGCAATGAATAGGATATTGAAATGAATACTTTTGGCAAAAAATTAACAATGACAACCTTTGGGGAGTCACACGGCAAGGCTATTGGATGTGTTCTTGATGGCGTTCCTGCGGGATTAGCGATTGATGAAGCGTTTATCCAAGGTGATTTGGATAGACGAAAACCAGGTAAATCCGCACTTGAAACGGCACGCAAAGAAGAAGATAGAGTAGAGATTTTATCGGGTATTTTTGAGGGATTAAGTACGGGGACTCCTATTGCTATGGTCATCTACAACAGCGACCAAAAAAGCAAAGATTATGATAGTATCAAAGATCTCTTTCGCCCTGCTCATGCCGATTTTACCTATTTTCACAAATACGGAGTGCGTGATTATCGAGGCGGTGGACGAAGTTCTGCTAGAGAGACCGCCGCACGAGTCGCCGCGGGAGCTATTGCCAAACTGATTTTAGCCAAAGCCAATATCGTCGTAGAGAGTGGTGTGAGTGCTATTGATGGTATTGAAGCTACCCACTACGATTTTGAGTACGCCAAAAGCTCTATTTTGTATGCGTTAGACAAAAACCAAGAAAAGGCTCAAGAAGAGGCGGTACTCAAAGCCAAAAATAGACACGATTCGGTAGGGGGCGTAGTGGTCACAAGGGCCAAAAATGTACCTATAGGATTGGGTGAACCGCTTTATTACAAACTTGATGCTCTTTTGGCTAGTGCGATGATGGGGATTAATGCAGCCAAAGCCGTAGAGATTGGCGATGGGGTAGCGGCAGCCTCGCTTAAGGGAAGTCAAAACAATGATGCTATTACACCCCATGGATTTGCTACCAATCACGCAGGGGGTATTTTGGGGGGTATTAGTAACGGCGATGATATTGTTGTCAAAACCTATTTTAAGCCAACACCCTCTATTTTTCAACCTCAACAAACCATTACCAAAGATAATAAAGAGACTCTTTGTGAGCTAAAAGGTCGCCATGACCCTTGCGTAGCCATTAGGGGCAGTGTGGTATGCGAAGCGATGATGGCACTGGTACTAGCCGATATGCTGTTGCTCAATTTAGGTAAAAAAATATCCCATATTGAGTCGATTTACGCATGAGATTTTTTCAATTTAAATCCGACGACATCAAAAGCTCATTTGATACGCAGATATATGCACTAGGCGAAACAGTGTTTGAACAAAATCGTGTGATTGAGTATGACTCTTTGGCTATCTCTCGCAAAGAGATTAAAATTTTATCGGTTGTTGAAGATAGTGATGATACTCCTTATGAACAAGAGGTAAATATCTATGCACAAGATAGCGGTATCGTGATAGAGGGGGGGTGTAGTTGCGATACGGGGCTTAATTGCGAACATATCGTAGCGGTTGTTTTGCAACATATTCACGACAAAAACAAATCCGAAGATACCAAAGTCGCCTCTTTGATTGAGATTAAAAATGACCCGACTCAAAAAGTGACCGATTGGCTCTCATTGCTCTTGCAAACCCATCAAAAAAAAGAGCAAACCGAACAAAACGATACCTTTTTGGCCTACAAGCTTATCAAAAACAACAATCCCAACAGCGACGATATCAAGTGCTTCAAAACCCGTATCATCAAAAATGGCTCTTTGGGCAAGGGGACAAGTGTCGATATTCGCTCTTTGTCCTACAATGGGTTTGATTATAGCTTTTTGACGCCTGAGGATATGGATATTCTCAAAATCATGAACGCCCTAGCTCCTAGACATCAAGATACTTTTAAGTTCAAAGGACATTTGGGCAAAAAGCTTTTGGAATCGATTGTGGCGACCCGTCGATGCTATTTGGAGAATGAAGATACACCCTTAAGCTTTGCCAAAGAGGCTCACCGTTTGCAATGGAGTTGGCATGAGATGGATGAGGAGCATATTGAGCTTGTTTCCAATATCAAGTCCAATGAGTTTTTCATCTATACCTCACCGACCTATTTGATCAAAAACAATCAGCTCTACGCCCTATCAAGGGAGTACAATGCAAACTTTTTGCAAACGCTTCTCTCCTCTCCTCGTATTCCCAAATATTTTTTGGATGAGGTAGTAGCGACGATTGATGAGAAGTTGCCCCATCTTGATATCGAACCGCCTGAGTACTATGAGATTGAGACGCTTGAGATTAAGCCCAAACCCAAACTCTATGTGGCTACTATTTTGCACAATGACAAACTCGAACACACGCTTGAGCTTAGCTTCATCTATGGAGACAACGCCGTTGCCTATATGCCCCTCAATGCTAGTAAAAAGATACTCAAAAGGGGCTATGCACTCAATATTATCCGAGACTTTGAACAAGAAGAGAGCTTTATCCAAGAGATTATGGCAATGGGATTTGTTGCTAACCGTATCGATGAAACACTCCTCTTTATGCTCAAAGAGGACTCCATTATTTGGCTTGATAAGTGGCGAATCTTTTTGGAGTTTGAGGTGGAGCGTTTGCAAAAAGAGGGATGGGAGATAGGTTTTGATGGGGAGTTTAATCTGACTTTTACCCAAGTCGATACCGTCTTTGCCTATGTCAATGAACAAAAAAACAAAGGATGGTTTGACCTTTCGTTTGATATCGAGATAGAGGGTCAAAAGATACCCATCGTGCCTATTATTGTCAAGCTTCTCAATGGTCTTGAGAGTTTGGATAATTTGCCTGAGTTTTTGAATATCCAAACAAAACCCAATCACTTTGTGAAGCTCAACACCCAAGAGATACTCCCTATCCTCAAAACCATCAACAACCTACTCGATAGCATCAAAGAGGAAGATGAATCAAGTATTGGCATTAGCAGTGCCAAAGCCCATCTTATTGACAATTTTGATACCGCTACGGTGGAGTGGGTAGGCAAACGAGATGTTTTGGAACTCTCTCAAAAGCTTAAAGCCTTTGATGGAATCTCGCAAGTTAATCTCCCTCAAAATCTCAACGCCACGCTAAGAGACTATCAACACCGAGGAATCAATTGGCTTAATTTTCTCTACGAGTATCAATTTAGCGGTATTCTTGCCGATGATATGGGGCTAGGGAAGACGCTTCAAGTTTTGTCACACCTCCAACGCCTCAAAGAAGAGGGGAAACTCACCAAACCCTCTTTGATTATTATGCCCACCTCACTCATTAGCAATTGGCGAAGCGAGGCGGCTAAATTTACCCCACAACTTACTCTTTTGGATCTCTACGGTTCCAATCGTTTTGAGCTTTTGGGCGAGATTGACCGCTACGATATTGTCCTTACTACCTATCAACTTGCTGCCAAAGATGAAGAGGTATTTGGCGATGTGGAGTTTTTGTATATTATCCTTGATGAGGCACAAAAGATTAAAAACCCTCGTACCAAAATGGCAAAATCAATCAAGGCTTTCAATAGTCACTATCGTCTCGCCCTAAGCGGTACACCCATCGAAAACCATCTAGGAGAGCTTTGGTCTATCTTTAGCTTCTTAATGCCAGGGTTTTTAAGCACCTTGACACTCTTCAAACGCTTCTATCAAACCCCTATCGAAAAAGAGGGCAACAGTGCTAGACAGCAGCTGCTCAATAGCAAAATCAAGCCCTTTATGCTACGACGTACCAAAGATAGCGTTATCGATGAACTTCCCGACAAAACCGAGATTATCAAATACGTTGAGTTTGGAATCGACCAACAAAAACTCTACGAATCGATTCGCCTCACTATGGAGAAACAAGTGCGTGATTTGATTGTCAAGCAAGGGATTGAGAAGAGCCATATTACTATCCTTGATGCTTTATTAAAACTTCGTCAAGTCTGTTGCGACCCCTCGTTACTCAAGCTTAAAGTGGAAATAGAGCAGACACAATCGGCCAAACTTGAACTCTTTTTGGAGCTTGTGGAGGAGCTTTTGGAGGAGGGACGCAAAATATTGGTCTTTTCGCAATTTACATCGATGCTCAATATCATCGAAAAAGAGCTTCAAAATCGCTCCATCTCCTACTCCAAACTCGTAGGCTCTACCAAAGATAGAGAAAAAGTTATCAATACCTTTAGAGAGGGCAAAAGTGATATTTTCTTGATTTCACTCAAAGCAGGAGGCGTGGGACTCAACCTTGTCGAAGCCGATACCGTCATTCACTACGACCCATGGTGGAATCCAGCAGCCGAAAATCAAGCCACCGATAGAGCCTATCGAATAGGACAAACCAAAGCGGTTTTTGTCTATAAACTCATCGTCCAAAACTCCATCGAAGAGAAGATTTTGCAACTCCAAGAGAACAAAAAACAGCTTCAAGACAATCTCTACGGCGAAGGAAGCGACGAAAAGATTACGGCTAATGATCTTTTTGAACTATTGGCTCATTAACGCTTATCATTAAAGGTTATGCGATGAATTACCACAACTACACAAAAGAGGAGCTTTTAAAGCTTGTCGAAGAACTCATTCAAGAACTGCAAACCAAAAAGTACGGTTTGGTATGGGACAAAGAACGAGAACCCGAACAAGTAGTGGTTGATTGTCAAGATAATTTACCAATACTAAAAGAAGTCAAAACCAAACATATTAAAACTGATAATAGCGATGATAATATTTTGATAGAGGGAGATAACTATCACGCTCTTTCTGTTTTAAATTACACGCATGAAAATAAAATCGATGTGATTTATATCGACCCGCCATATAATACAGGTGAAAATGATTTTAAATATAATGATAAATATGTAGAGAAAGAAAATAAATATCGTCACAGCAAATGGCTAAATTTTATGGAAAAAAGATTAAATTTAGCTCAAAAAATATTAAATGACACAGGTGTAATTATCGTTCATATAGATGAACATGAAGTACATAATTTACAATTATTATTAACAAATATATTTGGTGCTAACAATAGCCTAGGAACTATTATTTGGAATAAAAAGAATCCAAAAGGTGATAGCCAAGGTGTTTCCATAATGCATGAGTATATTTTGTGTTTTGCAAAAAATAAAGAAAAGTTTTTAGAGCTTGAAAATCCATTAAAAAGAGCTAAACCAAATGCTCAAAAGATATTAAATAAAGCAAGTCAACTTTATAGAAAACTGGGAAAAACACTTATTCCTGATGATGTAAAAGAGGTAATAAAACCATTTGATTATGAAAAAAATGTGTTAAAAGATTTTGAAGTTACATATACTTTAGAGCTTATAAATAAAGAGTTCCAAAATTGGCTTTCAAGGCAAGACTTTTCAGGTGGTGAAAAAGCATACAAGTTTATTGATAATAATGGTAGAGTTTATCGTGGAGTTTCTATGGCATGGCCGAATAAGAAAAAAGCTCCAAATGACTATTTTATTCCTTTAATTCATCCTGTTACAAAAAAACCTTGCCCAATACCTGAAAGGGGCTGGAGAAATCCACCAAGTACAATGCAAATTCTTTTTGACAATGACCTAATCCTATTTGGTAAAGATGAAACAAAACAACCTGAAAGAAAGTATTTACTTGAAGACAATATGTTTGAAAATACAACATCTTTATATGAGAATGCTTCAAGTGACGATGAATTTTTTAAAGACTTAAATATACATTTTCCATATCCAAAGCCTGTAGATGTAGCAAAGTATTTTTTATCGACTATTCATCCAAATGCTAAAATAATTTGTGATTTTGTTGCAGGTAGTGGAACTACTGGTCAAGCAGTGCTAGAGTTAAATCAAACTGATGAATTACAAAGGCAATTTATTCTTTGTACAAATGATGAAAATGAAATTTGTACAGGTATTTTGTATCCAAGACTAAAACAAGTTATTGATGGATATTCCAAAAGAGATGGAGAGGACACAAAAGGTATACAAGCTAATCTCAAATATTTTAAAGCCCAATTGCTTCCAAAATCTCGTAGTTATTATCAAACAAAAATAAGCCTAACCAATGAATGTACGCAGATGCTTTGTATCAAAGAGAATATCTACAATCTTGAAATCCAAAAAGAGGACTATAAGATATTTGCATCCAATGATAAGAGCAAATATTTAGCGGTTTACTACAATACGCTTAATAGTGGATTAAAAGAGTTTTTAAGGGAACTCAAAAAGATTAAAGAGGAAAAAATTGTTTATATGTTTAGCGATACTGACACAGTAAACCAAACTATTTTTAAAGGTATCAAAGATTTTAGGGTTGAGGCTATCCCGCAAAAGATACTTGATGTTTACAAAGAACTCAACAAACAAAATATCTCCCCCCAAACCAATACGATTTTTGTCGATTTGGAAAAAGCCAAAAGAAGAATATTTATTGAAAACGACAAAGATGATGGAGCAAGTAAACTAAGGATTGTATTGGAGCAAATCATAGAGCATATAGCCTATAAAAATGGACTAAACTTGAATGATTTTAATGCAATTGCCAGAGTCAATACAAAGCTCAAAGATGATGGGGTCTTTACAAAAGTGAGATGGAAAGAGATAGAGACATATTTAACCATTGGCAATGATGCAAGTCATGGGGATTATGGCAACTATGAGATGAAACAAGTCAAAGAGTTTTATACATTTGTCCAAAATCTCATAACAGAATTTGGTATAGGGAAATAGTATGAAAAGTTTAAAAAGGTATCAAGAAAAAGCAGTAGAGAAGCTCCTATCAAGAAGCAAAGAGCTACTAGATGAAAAAAAAGAGAAAGCCACTATCGTTTTCCAATCCCCCACGGGAAGCGGAAAAACCTTTATGTTGAGCAAATATATAGAAGATTTAATAAAAGAGTACCCCGATAAAGAGATCTGTTTTTTGTGGATAAGTATCGGAGCAGGGAAACTGCACAAACAAAGCTACTACTCTTTGAAAAATAATTTTTACGGATTTCCTAGCGTTTACTTGCTAGAAGATGAGTTTCACGGTGGGCGAAGTCACATTGAACGAAACGAAGTAGTCATCGTAAACTGGGATAAAATCAACACCAAAGACAAAGCAGGTGATTGGTCCAATGCCCTTATGAGAGATAGTGAACGATACAACTTCAGGGACGTATTGTACAACACACGAAGATTGGGTACTTTGATTGTGATGATTATCGATGAGAGCCATCAAAACGCAGGAAGCCAAAGAGCCAAAGAGCTTAGAGATGAGATTATCAAAGCTCATTTGACTATCGAGATGAGTGCCACGCCTGAACTGAGTGATTTTGATGAAAGAGTGATAGTAAACGCCCAAGATGTCATTGATGAGGGGATGATAAAAAAAGAGATAATTGTCAATGATGGGCTTGATAGATATACGAGCGATGAGATAAGTTCTGTAGAGCTACTTTTAAAAACCGCTTACTCCAAAAGATTTGAACTGGCAAAAATGTACCAAACAGATGAAATAGAGGTCAATCCATTGTGTCTCGTTCAAATACCAAATGGTGAAGTAGCCAAAGAGAAACAAGAGCAAATAGAAAACTTTTTGGCAAAAAACCGTATCACACAAGAAAATGGCAAATTGGCTATTTGGCTTAGTGAAGAAAAAATCAATCTTGAAATGCTCAATGACAATGAAAACAAAGTAGAATTTTTGATATTTAAACAAGCTATTGCTACAGGTTGGGATTGCCCAAGGGCTCAGATTTTGGTTAAATTTAGAGATAAAGGCAGTGAAACACTAGAGATACAAACCGTTGGTAGAATTTTACGAATGCCAGAGGGTGAACACTACCCAAACGATGAACTCAATAGAGCCTATATGTATATTGATACCCATGAATTTAATGTCAAAAAAGAGGAGTATAACCCCAATATAATAAAAACTCTTTCATCAAAGAGAAAAGATATTTATGGGGAGCTGAAATTGAAATCCTATTATCTCAATAGAGTTGATTATGGCGATATTACCAGTGAAGTTTGGGGGGATTTGGAGAGAGTATTTTGTGAATATTTTAATCTTGAGATTGGCGAATATGAGTTTTTTGATGAAAATAAAAAAATAGTATCTCAAAAAATCTCTTTGGAAAAATCGACACTGCAAAACAGTTTTATGCTTGATAAGCATCTTGATACAAGCGAATTTGATAAGCTATACACAAAACACATTACATCCCAAAAAAAAGTCTCTATTGGATACTCTCAAGAGGATTTGGATGATTTGTTTACGTACATGATTAACACAAATCTCAACGGATATGCCCCTAAAAGGTCTTTTTGGTCGATGCTAAGTGCTATTAGAAGATGGTTTGCTCACTATTTGGGGATAAATGCCATGAAAACACCCAATGGACATATAGTCCAAAGAGATATATTGCTTAGTAACTATGAAATCTTTGCAAGACTCTTAAACCAAACGACACTTATCTATAAAGATACAAAGAAAAAAGAGATAGAAACCAAAGTTCAAGAACTAGAGGAGTGGAAAGAGGCGTGGGAAATCCCCCATCAAAAAGCCTTTAATCCGCAAACATATCAAAAGTATGATTATAAATTATCGCTTTATGAGCCTTGTTATTTGAGTATCGATAGTCAAATAGAGCAAGATTTTATAGAGTATTTGGAGTCAAATAAAGACAAAATTGTATGGTGGTGGCAAAATGGAAGCGAACACATGGCACAAAATTTTGGTATCAAATACAATACAAAATCGACTTTTCAACCCGATTTTATAGTAAAGTTTACCAATGGAAAAATTGGAATATTTGATACCAAAGCCGTGGGTTATCAAGAAGAGGATAACAAATCAAAAGCAGAAGCTTTGCAAAAATATATCAAAGATGAAAATACAAAAGGAAGAAATCTTTTTGGTGGTTTAGTCATCAAAGAGGGTGAATATTTTAGAATCAATCAAAAAGATAGCTACAAATCATTTAAAGAGTCTTTTGAAGATTGGGAATATTTTAATTTAAAGGAGCAAAAATGAACCCACAACTTATCAAAAAGTGTCTCTTTCCCGCTGCGGGATACGGTACACGATTTTTACCCGCTACTAAGGCAATGCCCAAAGAGATGTTGCCCATACTCACCAAACCGCTTATTCAATACGGAGTCGAAGAGGCGATTGAGGCGGGAATGGATACTATGGCGATAGTGACAGGACGAGGCAAGAGGGCTATTGAAGATCATTTTGATATTAGCTACGAGCTGGAACATCAAATCAAAGGCACTTCCAAAGAGCATTATCTTAACGAAATTCGCAGTGTCATTGAGCAGTGTACCTTTAGCTACACACGCCAAATCGAGATGAAGGGGCTAGGTCATGCGATACTTTCTGGTGAGACGCTCATTGGCAACAATCCCTTTGCGGTGATACTTGCCGATGATTTGTGTGACCACGAGGGCAAAGGGGTATTAGCCCAAATGGTAGCTATTTATGCCAAATACAAATGCTCTATTGTAGCCATTGAAGAGATTGATATAAGTCAAAGTAAAAAGTACGGTATTGTAGTGGGCAATCCTATCGAAGAGGGGATTTATATGGTAAGCGACATGGTTGAAAAGCCCGAACCCCAAGAGGCTCCTAGCAACCTTGCTATTATCGGTCGCTACATTCTCACTCCTGATATTTTTGAGATTATCCGCTCAACCAAAGCAGGGAAAAATGGCGAAATTCAAATCACCGATGCACTGCTCACCCAAGCCAAAAAGGGAATGGTACTCGCTTATAAATTCAAAGGCAAACGCTTTGATTGCGGAAGTGTCGATGGTTTTGTGGAGGCTACCAACTACTTCTACAATAAACATTAGTGCAACTGCATACCGCTTAATTTTTAGAAGGAGAAGCGATGCCAACAATCAAACAAGTCCAAACCCTAGAGGGTAAGAGTATCGAGTACATTGACGAAATCATTGGCTCGGGAACGATGAAAGATGTTTACTTTACGACCGATGGCAAACACGCTGTGGCGTTTTTTCGTGAGCCTCTTGATAGCCATTCGCTTGAACGCCTTGAGATGATTGTAGGCTCTTATTATGAGGGGATATTCAAAAGCGGACACGGGGAGTATTGGGAGCAGCTCTTTTGTTGGCCCAGTGCCATTGTAAAAGAGGGTAGCCGATACGGGGTACTCTTGCCCAAATACGATAGGCACTACTTTTTTGAGCATGGTTCGATTAATGGAGATTTTTTGGGTATCAAAGGGGGCGAAAAAGAGGGGAAATGGTTCTCAACCCCCACCAACCGCTTTGGACGGCTTGATGAGCGTGAACGGGGCGATTGGCGTATCTATTTGAGGCTTTGTTTGATGATTGCCCGTAGTGTTCGGCGTATGCACTCAGCGGGATTGGCTCACTCGGATCTCTCCTATAAAAATGTTTTAATCTCCCCTTCATCGGGTCATGCTTGTATTATTGATGTCGATGGATTGGTTGTGCCTGGTAAATTCCCACCCGATGTTGTGGGTACACCCGATTTTATCGCTCCCGAAGTGGTAGCTACGACGCATCTAGCCAAAGAACACCCCCAAAGAGTCTTGCCCAGTCGCCACACCGATCGCCACGCTTTAGCGGTGCTTATCTATCAATATCTTTTGCTTCGTCACCCTTTGCGAGGTCGAAAAATCCACGACGAAGAGGACCCTAGCGTCGATGAGACGTTGGCAATGGGCAAAGAGGCTCTCTTTGTCGAACACCCCTTTGATGACTCCAACCGCATTGATGCACAATACGCCAAAAAAGAGGAGCAGTTTTGGCACGATACACGCAAACTTCCCTACACTATCACAGGTCCCTATCTCTCCAAACTCATGGAACAAGCCTTTATAGAGGGATTGCATGATCCTCACAAACGCCCTACCGCCGATGATTGGGAGAGGGCGCTTATCAAAACTGTAGATCTTGTTGTGCCGTGCGAAAACCCCCAATGTATCGCTAAGTGGTATGTTTTTGACAACAAACAAAAGCCCAAATGCCCCTTTTGCGACACCCCCTACCGTGGGAAACTCCCTGTGATTAATCTCTACTCCGACCGAGGAGGTAATGGCAAATTTATGCCCGATAATCACCGTATTATGATTTACAAAGATCAATCGCTCTTTGCGTGGCATATCAGTCGTGATGTTATCCCCAATGAGCGTCTTGAGGTCTCCCAAAGTGGTCGAGTGGGGTATTGTATCTATCACAACAACGAGTGGTTGCTTGTCAATGAGAAGATGGAGGGGCTTTATGACTACAGCAACCCTAGCAACATACAGCAGATAGCAAAAGGCAAAGCAGTCGCCCTAGTGGATGGATTGCAACTCGTTGTCAAATACAACCACTCCACACGACTGCTTTTGGTACAATTGGTAGAGGGGAGTTGATTTTGTGACCTTACGCACTTCGAGAGAAATTTGATATTTTGTAGGTTTGGTATCGCCAAACGATAGATAAAGCATATCAATGGATACGATATATTAACCGTTTGGCGATGAAGTACGTTCTTTTGCTACTCTTTGCCTTTGGAGCTAAGATAGATAAAGAGTCCTAGTGCTATCATCAAAATCGAAACCCCACCGATGAGATAGAGGGCGTGAATCATCGCCTCGTAGCTGTGAATAGCGATTTTGAAGACTACCATAAGGGCTTCGATAAGCAACGCTATAATGATGGTAATGGAGAATTTGATAAGCACCTTGTATTCGCTTTTGCCCGATTTGGAGTAGCTTTTGAAAACCACCTCTTGTTCTAGCGAAGTTTTGGCGAGATCAAAGATTGCCAATCCTAACGTAAGGGCGATAACGGGCTTGAAGATGGACTCGATAGACATATCGACTTTGACAAAAACCGAATGAAAAAACTCCCACACCGAGTAGCCCAGCGTAAAAAGAGCCAATCCCATCATGATAATGCCTGTAATGATATAAAACCCTTTGGTCATAACGTTAAACTCTTTGTGAATCTCCATAAGCCCCAAGCGTTGCAACAAAGCGACTAGATTAAAATCCATAAAGTAGATACTACCCGCCTCTTGTTTGGCTACGGTAATGCAGGTCTCTCCCGTGGCACTGCTAATGTAGGGTTTGGTAATGGCGAGATTGGATTCATTAAAATCAAGCTTCTCCATCAAATAGGAGCGGTCTCTGCCTCGTGGTGCTGAACTGCTTTTGGAGCGATAGATGTTGTCTGAGGTTTGTAAAAGAGTCGTCTCATCGCAAACGTAAATAAGCTCAAGCGAGGGAAATACCGAAAAGAGCTTTTCAAATTGATTGCCTTGACGATCGTGAATTTCGCCCAAATTAAAGATAGTACCTTCTAAAAAATGCTCTATATCATCAATATGTTCTTTGTAGGTTGCCATAAACTCTTGCATCGTCTTTTCCTATTTTTTTGTTTTATTATACACTATTGTTATCTATTTTATAATGCTTAGTTGTTTAATTTTAATGCAATCGTATCTTAGCTTTGGTATAATTAAGTTGCAACCCAAGAGCTTTTGTGCTTATGAAGTGTGTTGCTCCTTTGGCTACGTTTAAGAGAGAATAGCAACCTACGAAGAGGCTTTGAGCGTGGGAATTATGGATGGATAATTAGGAAAATATGAACAGTGAGTTTTTGGTAAAGTTCTCTTATGCTTTGGAAGGCTCAAAAAGCTATCATCACATAAAAAGAAAAGTATATGAAATATTAGAAGACCACAATTATAAAAATAAAAAATATTTTGATATAGCTATGATTGTTTTGGTTCTTTTTACGGTTATTGCTTTTTTGTATGAGGTGAAGCATAAGCCACCTGCTATTATTGTTGTGATTGAAGATATTGCCATTACAATTTTTATTTTAGAGTGGTTGGGGCGTCTATGGGTTAATGGTAATATGCACAATAAAGTTATAAAACACTATTCTCAAGCAAGATTTATAGACTCTAAGTTTAAATTTCGTGTCGTCTTGTGGGATATTGTGAAAGAAAAATTAGACTTTATCTTCTCTCCTATGTCGATTATCGACCTTTTGAGTATCTTGCCCTACTATCGTCCGCTTAGAATTTTAAGAATTTTTATGTTTTTTAGACTCTTTAAGATTTTAAGATATACCAATAGTATTTCGCAATTAGCAACGATTTTTGTAGAACGAAAATTTGACTTTTTGACACTTTTGACACTTTTGACACTTTTTGTATTTGTTGTCTTTGCGGGAGCATCGGCTATATATGTTTATGAGGGACACAGTAATATTAATGACAAAATAGATAACTTTTTTGATGCTATTTATTGGGCTATCATAACTGTTGCTACGGTTGGGTATGGAGATATCTCTCCTGTGACGGTTGAAGGAAGAGTAATTACTATTTTTTTGGTATGTTGTAGCTTTATTGTTTTGGCCTTTGGAAATGCTATTATCACTTCGGCAATGTTGCATAAATTGGCAAATATGAAAGAGAGCAATTCATTAAAATCCATATCCCAACTTAAAAAATTTCATGTTATTTGTGGTTTTAGTAAATCAGCTAAAGTTTTATGCAGAGAGTTAAAAAAGTCAAATGAGCCTTTTATCGTTATAGACAAATTGCCCTCAGCCGATCTTAATTTGCAAGAAGATGAAAGAGGTTATAAGTTTATCTACGGTGAAGCATCCTCTCCTCTCTTGATGGAGAGAATTTTTTTGCAAAATAGGGTAAAATCTTTGATAGCGATGAGCAGTAATGATGCCACAAATACAGCCATAATATTGAATGCAAAATCAATACAACCAAGTTTGGAGCTTATAAGTATCGTCAATATAACCAAAAATGAGAAAAAACTTCGTCTAGCGGGTGCGACCAAAACTATCATGATTAATAATCTATCCGCCTATATTGGTGCGGGTTACATCAAACACCCTATCGCTTTTGAGGCCATTGAGAGACTTTTGATTGAAGACAAAAAGCTTATTATTGAGACTATTGAGGTCAAAAATTCTCAATACAAACAAGAGATGACTATCTTTGAGCTAGATTTTAAAAGATTTAAGATTATACTTTTGGGTCTATCGCATCATCATGAGTTTGTATTCAATCCCAAAAAAGATACGATAGTAAAAGCAGATGATATTTTGATAGTTGCAGGGTATGAATCGAGTATTAAAGCGTTTAAGTTGTATTTCAAATATTTTGGGAGCAAAAAGTGACACAAAAGCGGATTGTTGTCTATGGGTATAACGATTTTACAAAAGAGTTGATTGATTTGAGCGATAAGACTCTTTTTGATATCTTAGTGATTGAGCCAAATGGTGAGAATTTTGCAAAAGCTAGAAACAACGGAATTTTGGCTTTAAAATTATCCTTGCTTGATGATGAGGAGTTGGAGCAGATAGAGATAACTTCAAGTAATATCAAATCTTTTGTCGTGGCAAGTGAAAATAGTAGCGACAATCTTTTTGTTACGCTCTCGGCTAGAGCATTAAATCCCGATTTGTCGATCATTGCCCTTAGTGAATCGGAACATAAAAATCAACAATTTTATTTAGCAGGTGCAAATATAGTGATCAATCCAACGACTATTTGTGGGCTTCGTATTGCACGATTGATTTCAAAACCTCTTGTTGTAGATTTGTTGGATAATATACTTTTTGGCTCGTATGATATCAATTTGCATGAACATATCATAGACAAATATTCAAAACTCAATACGCTAACCATCAATGATGTCGATTTTAATTTT
Organism: Sulfurovum sp. FS08-3; assembly: GCA_000830175.1. Taxonomy (GTDB): domain Bacteria; phylum Campylobacterota; class Campylobacteria; order Campylobacterales; family Sulfurovaceae; genus FS08-3. The sequence continues at coordinate 378,641 of JQIS01000001.1, forward strand.
TTCAATCTTATCTTATTGGGGCTTCAAGATAGAGAGTTGAGTGATAGGTTTATATTTGGTACTTTTGAGCAAAATCATCGACTTGATACCCATGATGTGTTGGTTTTGTTGGGTAGGGATGATGACTTTCAAGGCTTTGTGAACTTTTATGCTTAGAAAATTTTGCCAATCCAAATAAACAATGCTCAATTGCGTGGTTTTAATGCAATCGTATCTTAGCTTTTGATATAATTAAGCAAAAAATGGGAATCGATGCAAAACACAAGAGCCTTTACACTGATTGAAGTTCTTATCTCCATTGCACTGTTAGGATTTATCATAGCCGTACTCTACAAAAGCCTTGATATGGTTCGCTTTTCCAATCGTCACCTCTACAACGCTTTGCAAACAAGCTCAACCCAAATCAAAGCTATCAATACACTCTATCTTGACATTCTCAAATCCGATGGCAATCTCACGATCAAAAACGAGAACGACTTTAGCCGTTTGTGTATCGGCTCTACCCAAAATTCACTCTACAATCTCGCCTTTGCAACCGTTTGTTGGGTCGTATCTAAGCAAAACAACCAACTGCTTCGTGTCGAGGGCAATGATTATGAGCTTCCCAGTGCTTATGATGAGCCTATTGAAGTCGATGGTATCATGAACGATGTCACTCAATTTAGCGTCGCACACAACGGCGATAAGGTATTGGTGATATTAGCCGCTCAAAAGCTTGAAGCAATCTCTTTTTTGGTACAAGGCATCAAACCTTCCGCCCCACCCATTCCACCCAATCCAAAAGCCCCCAATGGTCAAAATAAGATAGATACCCAAAAAGTCGAAAAAGATGCTAAGGATGGACTCTTCTAATGCCTTTTAGGGTGCGGTGGATACTCCTTTTTGTGCCGCTTTTTACCTACGCTTTGACCCCTACACTTATCCATGAAAAATACAAAGAGTACTTCAAGACCCAAAAAGCCATTACGATGTGCATCGACCCCGATTGGATGCCACTTGAAGCGATTAAAAATAGCAAAATAGCAGTAGCGTACAATCTTCAAAATGGCAATTTTAAAAATCTTCACACAGCTATCACGCTTCCGTGGTTTCTTCGTTTGGGTTTTGGTGTGCGGATTGATGATACCGTGCTTTTGGCTATCCTAGAGGAGATTGTGACGCAAACGCCTCAAGCCAAACGTGATGCTATCTTTGGCAAGTGGATTACTGCCAAACCGCTTGAGAGAGACACAAACTCTCAACTCTTTCGCAATGTTATGTTGGCTTTGTTGGCTATTTTGCTCTTTATTCTCTACCACTACCACAACTCTCGCAAACTCAACCAAAAACTTCAAGAGAGTCTCGCTATTCAAATCCACGACATTAGACAAAAAGATGCAATCATCTTCCATCAAAACAAATTGGCCTCCATGGGAGAGATGATTCAAAACATAGCCCACCAGTGGCGACAACCCCTTGCACAAATCAACTCCGCTATCGGTGCGATTGACAATAGGCTCTATCAAAACAGTCTGTGCGATAGGATTATTGAAGAGAAATTGGTTGAGATAGAGAAGATGACGCACTATATGTCTCAAACCATTGATGATTTTCATGGGTTTTTGGATGAAAACAAACAAAAAGAGTCGTTTAATCTCTACGAAACAATCCAAAAAGCCATTGATATTACCAAAGGTTCACTCGAATCGTGCCAAATTGATATTCGATTGCATTTGGACAAAGAGATTGTACTTGTAGGATACCCCAATGAGTTGCTGCACATCTTTGTCGTGCTTCTCTCCAATGCCAAAGAGAGTATTCAAATGCGTGACATTGCCAATCCTATCATCACCGTACTGCTTAAACATATCGACAACTTTTTTGAGATTTATCTATGCGACAACGGTGGCGGTATCGACCCCTCCATCGAAGAGAAGATATTTGAACCCTATTTTACGACCAAAGAGAAGCAACAAGGCAGGGGGTTGGGACTCTATATCTCCAAAATGATTATGCAAGAGTCTTTCAAGGGTGATATTAGGCTTCAAAATAGCCCCAAAGGTGCTTGTTTTATTATTCAATTTCATCAAGACTAAAAAGGAATGCGTATGAATCTTACACAAAACTCCTACACTCTGCTCTTTGTTGAAGACGAACTGAGTATTCGCACAAACTATGTCGCCTATCTCTCACGTTTTTTTGCAACAATCCATGAAGCAGCCAATGGCAACGAGGCGTATAGGCTCTATCGTGAAAAAAAACCCGATATTATGATTGTTGATATTAACATTCCCCAACTCAACGGCATAGAGCTGTTGCAAAAAATCCGAGAACACGACCATACTACCCGCAGCAATTCTAACCCAACCTCCAATCTCCAAATAAAAAATAGGATAAAATAAGAAAAAAGGAGTTTTTTAGACTTTTTTGGCGGGACTAAAGTCCCGCTTCCGAAGTTTTCCCATGTTATTTCACACTCTCGGGAGAGGTGGAGCGAGTAGCAATTTTCATCAGATAATCATTTTGATTTTTGATTTTTGTAGGTTTGGGATTGTCAAACATTTTTTGATATAATTAATGAAGCCAAAGGAGTAAAAAAAATGCAAAATGTTACTATAAGTATAGAAGAGAGTGCAGTGGATAAGGTGATGTATCTATTGCGTAATCTTTCAGACATAAAGATACTCTCTTCATCTGCTACTATTGAAAATCAAGAGGAAGATTTATCTTTTGTAGAAGAGAAAAAGAGGCTACAACAGAGTAAAAGAGATATGGAGAGTGGCACAGTGAAATTACTCTTGGAAAAAGAAGCAGACAATCAGATAGAAGCATTTTTGAGTCATCTATGAAAATTGTCAAATCATAAGATTATTTGGACTCACTCAAAGATATTCTATATTTTATCGCCCAAGATAGCAAAAGTGCTTCACAAAATTTTTATAAAAATATAAATATCAAAATAAGAGAACTGAAACATTTTCCATATAAATACAGAGAATCTATCTATTTCCCTCGTTCCCATCGCTCCTGCGTGGGAATGCCTACTAACGTTTGAGTATAATTTCACTTACAATCCAACGTTAGTTGGCTTATGTAGCTCTCGTACGCATTCCCATCGAGACGATGGGAACGAGGTAATTGTGGAACGAGCAAAATGGTTAATTATCTCTAAAGTATAGCTCTTCTACATCCTTAAATCCGTGGCGATTGAGTATCTCTTTGAGTTTGAAGTTTTTGGGTTTTTGGGTGGTTTCATAGCAGATGAAGATTTTGTCGTACTCTTTGTCATCGACATTGTAGAGGAAATTATCGATATTTTCAAAGTAGTTGTCTTTAAATTCAAGTTTGGACTCAATATCACCATCGACATTGGCAGGACTTCGGGTAGTGGCTTGGAAATAGACATCAATCCCGCCAAGTTCGAGCGATAACGCCAAAAGATAGGGCGGATACATAAACTCAGCCGTACCCAAAACCAGTACTCTTTTGCCCTCCAACGCATCGCTATCGATAGGATTTTCGAGGACACTGTGCAATCTATCGATACCGTATCGTCCGAAGTTGTAGGGGATAATCTCATCTAACATCACCTTTTCTTGAGGCTGCGAGACGATGCACTCATCCATGACTTTGCCGTTGTAGTGCCACTCAAACTCAAAATTGCCATTGTAGAGCGTAATGTTTTTGAACGCATTTTTTTTGTTGCCAATCCAGCTTAGGATGGTGACAAGCAGATAGTTGTGTACGGCGGGGAGGTGGTGTTTGAGTTGTTCTATTAAATTATTGGCGGTTTTGCCTGTAGAGACCTCATCATCGACCAATACCACATTGCCCACATCGTAGAGCAAATCACGCAGAGCATTATCTTTGGGATGATAGATAATATGGCTAGGAGCATGGCAATGCTCTTCATAAAATTCCAAAAAGGTATCGTGAGAGGTCATAAAGCGAGTCGAATGAATATAAAATATATCTTTGATTCCAAATTCATCACGAAGTGCCTCAAAGACCCCATGCCCTAGTGCCGTAGCCGTCTCAGCAAATCCAATCACCACGGTAGGTTTATCAAGGATGATTTGATGTGTTGTTTTGTGAGCCAATTGTGAGTATATCTCTTTCATTGCGGAGGGTTTGACGGGAATATGTTTGCCCAGTACCTTGGAGACAAACAGATACCCCCTTTTGGGATTGAGCCTAGAACCAAAACCTGTAAGGTGTGCTAACTTTTGATCGTAGCTCACACTCAAAAGCCCCGTCTTTAGTGACATATTGACCATAATAGTATCCTGTTGTATAAAACTTTGTAGCGTATTATATAGAATATTTTGTGATAAAGGGGTTGAGGGATTGATATTTGGGCTGTTCTTCTTTTGTTTTTACATTCTATTTGGATTGTAGGTGTAATCGTATCGCACAAAACGTGTGTGACAATGTGCAACCAAACACTTCTACTGGATAATGATACGTGCGTTGGTGGCTTGAATGGGGCGGTTGTTGCCTCCGTGGACGGCGTGGGCGAACTTTTTGATTTGTGTTTGAGATACTTTTTGTGAGAGTTAAGAGATAATGCTTGGAGGTAGAAAGATATTGATAGATACTTGTATTATGAGCTTTTGTCATTCAAGTTTTATTCTATATTTTTACTAAACTCAACTGTACTCATTAATTTTATATCTTCTGAAACAAACCCCTTGTCGTTAGAGAGTATCAAATCGCACTCTACTTTTTTTGCCATGACATATTGGATGGTATCTTCCAAATCTTTATAGTTAGAGTTGTTTTTCATTAAGATACAGCTTTGCATGACTTCATCATTACCAAATTTAACCACTTGGCAAAGTGTATTAATCTGCATAATGGCTTCGAGGGCTTTGGATTTATCGTTTTTGGAAAAGATATAGTAGAGTGTGGTGATAATATCGCATGAGGTGAAGAGTTTGATATTATCATTGTCACTTAAATAGAGTAGAGCTTTTTTACTTTGGGCATAAAGGGGACGATTGTGGTCATATATATCAGCAATGACATTGGCATCCAAAAAGATTCGTCTATACATCCATACTTGCCTTAACCTTTTGAATGGAAAAATCGGTCAATAACCCTGTACCAAATCCATCCATTTGTTTTAATACCTCTTTGCGTTGTTGGACTCGTAGCTTATGGTATCGCTCTTCAATGAGTTCTTGAATCAATGCTGTCATGGATTGATTATTATTTTTAGCCAACTCTTCAAGGTGATTGGCAATCTCTTGATCGAGTACAAAGTTTTTGCGTACGGTTACACTCATAGTCTCTCCTTTGATGTAAAAAGTTGTATGTATATATTTTAGCATAAATAGCTTGATGTGTCAAAAGAGCAAGATTCTCTTAGTACTTTTTGTTCCAACAAAGCCGATTTGGCAAATTGTGAATTTAGTTCAAATTAAATAGTTTTCCTCATTGCGAAGCTTTAGCTTCGCAACTACTTGATAACGATACGTGCGTTGGTGGCTTGAATGGGGCGGTTGTTGCCTCCGTGGACGGCGTGGGCGAACTTCTCGATTTGTGTTTGAGATACTTTAAGCATTTTGCCTAGCACCATCCACTTAACCCCTTCAGAACAAGGCGGAGTGGTGAGTGAGCCGTTAAATCGGTAGTATTGTGTCTGGGTAGGAATCAAATCCATAAGATTTTTGGCGACATTATTAAGCTCATGTTTCTCATCCTTATTCATGGGCATCTTCTCCCAAAGCTGTGCCAAGGTAGTGTTGGCTTTGCCATACTCAAACATTACACCAATCACCGCCAACTCTCCATCCTTTGCAACATGGACGAAGTGTACCTCTAGCGGGAAGCTTTTGCCCTCAATGTGGTTTTCACTGGGTGTATGGAAATGATACTGCTTAAGCTCATACCTCTTTTTGTCCACCACGATAGAGCTACCCGATGCGATATTGACTTGTACTGTATGACCGTTATTGACAATCTCCGTGGGAGCAGTGGTATAGCTAAATTGGATGGGGGCTAGATGGGCATCAAGAGAGTTTGTGATATTGATAGGCGATTGATTGCGTCCCAATGTACACATTTTGTAATCATCACTCAAACTTCCCCAACTAGAGGGTCCATTGTGACCTGTATAACCCCAGTGGGCGTTGTGCGTGGTGTGCGAACAGCTACTCATAAGTAGCAAAGCTGATGATAGCATTAAAGTAATTTTTTTCACAATGATCCTTTTTCCTAAAAATCACATTATATCATGCTCTATCTTATAAATTTATATGATAATAATAAAAAATACAATCAAATAAATTGATATATTAAAGCATTTATAGAGATGAACACTAGCTGATTGCACACTTAAAAACTATCCCTACGTCATTGCGAACCTCTTAGGGTGAAACAATCTAAGATTTATTTCTACTTTTTTTAGAAAAAAGTAGGCAAAAAAGCGTCACCACTCTCGAATCGCTTCGCTTTCAAAGTCGTTCGTGGTGACAAAAAATTAAAATAGATTGCTTCGTGCCTCGCAATGACTGGTTCAAAGATGATTTGATGGGTAAGTGTGTAGTATTAGTTACTTGAAAAAGAGGTACTAAGCGGGATAATCCCACCTAGAACTATTGGCTTACTCGTACTGCCATATCGACAAGTCGTGTGCTGTATCCCCACTCGTTGTCGTACCAAGAGAGTACTTTGACCATATTGCCTCCTACGACTTGAATGGTATCAAGAGCTACGACGGTTGAGAGTGTTTCGCCGTTGAAATCGGAACTTACACGATAGACCTCATCGATACCTAAAATATGACTCAAATTGCCATTGGCAGCATCTTTGAAGGCTTGTTGTACTTCATCTAGTGTAATATCTTTGGCAAGTGTCACCGTCAAATCGACTAATGAGACGTTGGGTGTTGGGACACGGATAGCTTGACCGTTGAGTTTGCCATTAAGATGAGGCATTACTTTGCCAATAGCTTTGGCAGCACCTGTGGTAGTGGGCCCCATATTAAGAGCTCCCGCACGTGCTTTGCGTGGGTCTTTTTTGTCTTTAGCATCCAAAAGCGATTGAGTACTGGTGTAGCTATGAACCGTTGTCATCAACCCTTTTTCGACACCAAAAACATCATCAAGCACTTTGACGATAGGGGCTAAACCGTTGGTAGTACAACTGGCATTGGAGATAATTGCCTCACCGTTGTATTTATCATCATTGACACCCAATACAAACGTAGGCGTATCATCTTTGGCAGGGGCTGACATAATGACTTTTTTGACACCTTTGTCGATATGTGTCTGAACGCTCTCCATAGTCAAAAACGCTCCCGTACACTCTAATACTACCTCTGCTCCAAGCTGGGCAAAATCCAAATCTTGTGGATCTCTACTGGCTACAAGCTTAGCTTTGTCTTTGCCGATATAAACGTATCCATCTTTGACGCTGACATCATTAAATGTACCGTGAACACTATCGTATTTTAAACCGTACTCAATCACGCTATCGTCGCCGCTTGCATTGATAGCTACAAGCTCTACATCGTCTCTTTTTGCAATAATTCTAGCTACGCATCGACCAATGCGACCCAAACCGTTAATAGCAACTTTCACAGCCATCTTTAAATCCTTAAATAAAATTTTGATAAAATTATAACATTATTAGCAGTAAAATTGATTGAACAAGGTTACAAATTGGTTAAAATTGCAATTTTTGGTGGAAGTTTTGACCCTCCCCACAACGGACATCACAAGATTGTCCACAAGGCTCTTGAGGTATTGGAGATAGATAAACTCATCGTCGTACCCGCCTATCTCAATCCTTTCAAACACGCCTCTCATGCAACACCTAGCCAACGATTGCATTGGTGCAAAGAGATATTTCATCACCCCAAAGTTGAAATTAGCTCGTTTGAAATTGACCAACACAAAAGCATCTACTCCGCCCACACCATCGCCCATTTTAGGCAATATTATGAAGTCAAATACTTTATTATCGGAGCCGATAACGTAGCCTCGCTTGATAAGTGGCATCAGTTTGAATGGATAAACGAAACGATTACATGGGCGATTGTCCACAGGGAGGATATAGCGTTTGAGACCTCCAAGCTCAAAGAGTGGATTGAACTACCTCTCAAAGCCAATATCAGCTCCACTATGATACGCACCATGTTGGCATTTGACCATATTGACCACAAAATCAAAGAGGAGATTGAGAGAGTCTATCGAGAGGTAAAATGATGAACAAATTTCTTATTCTTAAGTTGCATTTGGAACCATTTATACATTTCACAACGCAGAGAGTCTAAAACAACTCTAATTTTTTTTCGGAAGTGGTGTTTGAGTTACTACCAATAGGCGAGATAAAACCTTATTTCTACAAAAGCTACGGGTGGATTGCTTTCTGCATTCAAGAGTTCTAGTTGTGAATGTTCTATTTTGGGATTGGGGGCTAATGGAGGGGAACAACCCTAACTATACGATAATTTTTTTGAGATTTCAATATCTTGTTTGAGCAGTGCATTGACGATGCTATTAAGTGAGAACTCTTTGGAGTTGTTTTTGATTTTGGACATCAAAAACTCTTTAATATCTTTATCCAAATAGATAGGAATATCAAGCTCCTCTATGGGTCGATAAAACTTACCTTGCACGGCATTGCTAAAATCATACTCTTCTCTCATATTGGACACCTTTTTTGATATATTTTGCTCTCATTGTTCGTTGCTTTTCTAGCACTTATCACTCTAACTATCTCAAATCCATTTGAATCCCTAAAAGTATGCACGACGGTCAAAATCACTTCATTTTGTGATTTGCCAATCAAGATATAACGATATTTACACTATCTTTCATTTTTGATAGAGCTATTATAGCATATTTTTATAGGTTGGATTTTATCGAACATCATTAAGCATTAAATTCAAACAAGATAAAATATCATACTAATTATTTGCAATATAGGAACTTAAATGAGCTTTGAAGATATTGAAACGCACCTTTGTGGTTTGGTGGAGCGTTCACTTCAAGATAGAATGCTCAAAGAGGAGTTTATCTTTCAAATAAGTTCCAAAACCATTGAGAGTGCTTGGAGATACTACTTTATTAATCTCAAAAAATATCGTTTTCGAGTCCATAGTGATGATATTCGACACATCTATAATCAACATCACGAAGAGGTCTATCATATATGCAAAGTACACTACTATCTTGAAAAATTTAAAAGTATCGAAAAGACAACCACGCGAGATGCTCAAACGGGCAAAATGATACCTTGTTTGACATTTACCAAACAGCTCAAAGACAAAAGAGTAAAAATAGTGAAATTAAATTTAAGTAGGAAAAAACTGTTGAGTCTCAAAACGCTCTATGAGATAGGGTAGCAGACCGAAAACTGCTACAACTTTAGGGCTATCGAGAGTCTGCATCCCAAAAGTGCTACCAAGGCACTCAATTCCCACGGTCTTTAACGATGACAGATTAGCTCTGTTGCTCTTATTATATCAAAATAGGTTTGATAAATCAATGGTATTTTGGCATCTATTTTACTCTCATTCAACAAGTTCTAGTTGTGAATGTTCCACTAGACTTCAAAGCTCTCATATACACTCCCACCGAGGACGGATGGGAGCGAGGGAAGCAGGGAGCTTCGTGATGAGGGAAACAATATTACTTTACTGTTGAAATACTTCCATGGTAAATAACTATTCCACATTTGAGTTTATCATTTTTGTATTCTTCTAAATTTTTCATCTGATTAATAATAGTTTGGGAAGTGGAGTTTCCAATATATGTATTTTCATTAATGCATTGATACTTATTAGCATCAAAAATTGTTTTTACTTTTTGTAAAAAATCTGTATCTTTTTTTGAAGTTATAGAAATAATATATGCCATTTAAGTCCTTAATTTTTAAATATTATACTAACTATAAAACTTAATGTCAAGTTTCTGATTTATTTTGTTCTATTTCATTCGATAATTCTTTGTCTTTTACATTTTTCCACCCTAAAAATATACTTGATAATAAAATAAAAATAACAACCGCACAGCATAAACAAACATAATAATACTGTTTATCAATAGTATTGTTGATTTCCATAATAGTAGAAATAAACATTATAAATATTCCTGAAAGTAAAAAATATCCACCATATTCTCCATCTAGTTTTTGATTCAATAAAGATTTAGCTAAAGATGGATTATTCGAACCATTTTCATCTGCATATGTAGTTTGAGTATTTTTTTTAATATTATCAACTGTTGTATCTCTAAATCCTTTTGCAATCATCCACACACCTATAGCTTCCAATATGAGGGCTAGTAAGGTAAAAATATCTTTACATTCCATTTATTTCCTTATTTAATATTTTATAGCTTAAGTCAAAGTGATATCTATAGATTCTGATTTAGAAGTTGTTTCTTTAGTATTGTTATTAGCAATGGTCTCTTTTGATTTGTTCATGATACATCCTTTTTGATTCTTCATTAGGTTCTGTTTTTTACGATCTTTCATACACGGCATATCAAGGTTTTTTAGAGAATCTGTAGATTTATTTGACTTCGAGTTTTTACACTCTGACTTAAACTATATACAACATTATTACACAATAGTATTTAAAATGTACTCTTTCTTTACAGAATTTTATAAAAAATTTGTAAAATAATCGTAGGTTTGGCACTGCCAAACGACAAAGCGTATTTAATCGGGTATTAAAGTATAAAACTCCCTAGAGAGCTATTGTAAAAACAGTTTCTCTTAGGGTTAGAGTTTGTTTTAAGCATTTGGCAGTGCCAAACCTACGGGTGGGGAGTCCCACCGTGTATTAAAGTGCCTTAGTCGCCACTCTTGCGATTCTACTTGCAAAGGCAATCTTATCTTTGGGTTCGATTCCCTCAGATAGTTTGGCGTTATCTAATAGAATATGAGCCATATCTTCAAAGGTATCTTTATCTTCTAATGTGTTGAGCTTTTTGATCATCTCGTGTTCGGGGTTGATTTCGAGTATCATGGGTACTTCGGGTAGCTCTTGTCCCATTTGGGCAAACATTGCTGCCATTCCTGCCATGGGGTCGTTGGCATCTTTGACGACACAGCTAGGACTGCTGGTGAGTCGGTTGGTGGTTCGTGCCTCTTTAATCTCTTCGCCTAAAACTTCTTTAAGTCTATCGGTGAGTTCTTTAAACTCTTTGGCTCTCTCCTCTTTCTCTTCGGGCGATTTGGTATCGGGAGCGTCGATGGTGGTAATGTCTTTGAAACTCCACTCTTTAAACGTGCTAATTGAGGGCGTTACGATGGTATCGAAATCTTTATCATCCATAATCAACACCTCAATACCCGCTTGATTGTACGCCTCTAGCAAGGGAGAGTTACGCAACGCCGCCTCTTTTTCGCCGATGATGTAATAAATCTCTTTTTTGTCGCTATCGCCTCGTTCGATATACTCATCAAGCCCTACAAGTCCCTCTTTTTGAGAGCTTTTGTATTTGACAATCTCTAGCAACAGCTCTTTGTTGGTGTGGTCTTGAAAAATCCCCTCTTTGATGACTCGGTTGTACTCCTTGGCAAAGGTGGTAGCCTCATCTCCTTCGAGTTTTTTGATAGCTTGGAGTATTTTTTTGACGGAGCTTTGTTTGATATTGGCAAGTATTCTATTCTCTTGCAAAATCTCACGGCTGACATTAAGCGGCAAATCTTCGCTATCAATGATACCCTTGACAAATCGCAAATAGGGAGGCAATAGCTCACGGTTATCATCGGTGATAAAGACTCGCTTGACATAGAGCTTCATACCCGATTGGTAGTCGCTTCGGTAGAGGTCAAAAGGCGCTCTTTTGGGTACATAAAAGAGTGTCGTAAACTCATTAGCCCCCTCTACTTTGTTGTGAAGATAGAGAAGCGGGTCATCGTCTCCGTGCGAGAGCGATTTGTAAAACTCTACATAATCCTCTTTTTTAAGCTCACTCTTTGGCAATGTCCAGAGTGCGGTGGCTTCGTTGATTTGCTCCGATTTATTGACGCTCTTCGTTACGGCATCGTCGCCCTCGCCCTCTGTCTCCTCTTCGGTGAAATGCACCATAATAGGATAAGCGATATGGTTGGAGTACTTTTTGACGACCTCTTGGGTTCTCCACTTGCTCAAAAACTCTTTTTCATCGGCTTTGAGCGTGATATAGACGATCGTCCCTTGCTCCTCTTTGGTGACGGGATTGACCTCATACTCACCCGTTCCATCGGTTGTAAACTTGTAGGCTTGTTCCTCACCTGCTTTTTTGGTAATGACATCAACTTTGTCGGCTACCATAAAGACAGAGTAAAACCCAACCCCAAATTGTCCGATAAGATTGCTATCTTTTTTGGCATCGCCTGTAAGATTTTCAACAAAGGCTTTGGTACCCGATTTGGCAATAGTACCCAAATGATCCATCAAATCAGCCTCATTCATACCGATACCGTTATCCGAAATCGTTAAGCTTCCATCGTTGTCATCAAGCTTGATGTTGATTTTGCCTACCCAATCATCGTTTTTATACTTCTCATCGGTTAGGCGTAGGTGGTTGAATTTATCAATCGCATCACTAGCATTTGAGATAAGCTCTCGAATAAAAATCTCTTTGTTTGAGTACAAAGAGTGTGTCATAAGTTTAAGCAGTTGTCCAATCTCTGTTTGGAATTGATGTTTTGCCATTAAATTCTCTCCTATTGTATCTATTATATTTTTGATTTATACATTTGCTCTCGTTCCACAATTGTATTGTGGAATGCATACGTTCCCAAACACATTTTGGGAACGAGGGGTGGTAGATTATTCTACTTCAGCGTCGATGACATCGTCATCTTTTTTGGCGTTTGCACCTTGTGGAGCGGCTCCGCCTTGCTCTTTAGCGTACATCGCTTCGGCTAGTTTGTGACTTGCTTGTGTGAGTACTTTCATCTTCTCATCAATTTGCTCTTTGGTAGCGTTGTCATCTTTGATAAGTGCTTCAAGCTCATTGGCGGCTTTTTCGATGTTGGCTTTTTCGTTGGCATCGAAATTATCGCCCAAATCGCCAAGAGATTTGCGTGTTTGGTGGATCAGGGCATCGGCTTGATTGCGTGCTTCTACCATCGCTTTGCGTTTTTCATCTTCCTCTTTGTGGGCTTCGGCATCACGCACCATCTTTTCGATTTCAGCATCGCTTAGACCACTTGAACCTGTGATTTTAATCTCTTGTTGTTTGCCTGTACCTTTATCTTTGGCAGTTACTGTTAAGATACCGTTGGCATCAATGTCAAACGTCACTTCAATTTGTGGCACACCTCGTGGTGCTGCTGGAATATCTCGTAGCTCAAACATTCCCAATGATTTGTTGTCTTTTGCAAACTCTCGCTCACCTTGAAGCACATGAATGCTAACGGCTGGTTGGTTATCTTCAGCCGTTGAGAAAGTTTGTGACTTTTTAGCAGGAATGGTTGTCCCTTTTTCGATTACTTTTGTCGTTACACCGCCAAGTGTTTCGATACCTAGTGAGAGCGGTGTAACATCTAACAACAAGACATCTTTGACATCTCCTGCCAATACACCCCCTTGAATTGCAGCACCTACAGCGACTACCTCATCGGGGTTTACCGACTTGTTAAGCTCTTTGCCAAAGTATTTTTTCACCTCTTCTTGTACGAGTGGCACACGAGTTGAGCCTCCTACCATAATGACTTCGTTGATATCGGATTTTTTAAGACCCGCATCTTTGAGTACCGCATCAATGGTTTTGATAGTATCGGCTACCAAATCGGAGATAAGTGATTCAAACTTCGCTCGTGTGACTTTGGTTACAAGGTGTTTAGGACCCGTTGCATCGGCGGTAATAAAGGGGAGGTTTATCTCCGTTTCACTTGCAGAACTTAGCTCTTTTTTAGCACTTTCGGCGGCATCTTTGACTCTTTGAAGTGCCATTACATCGCTTTTTATGTCGATTCCTGTAGTGTTTTTAAACTCTCCTGCAATGTAATCAATGAGTCTGTTATCAAAATCATCTCCACCCAAGAAAGCATCCCCACCTGTGGACATTACCTCGACTACATTATCACCCGTTTCAAGTGTCGTGACATCAAATGTACCACCACCTAAGTCATAGACAACAATTTGCTCTGATTCTTTTTTGTCAAGCCCGTACGCCAAAGCCGCCGAGGTAGGTTCGTTGATGATTCGTAGCACATTGAGTCCTGCTATCGTTCCTGCCTCTTTGGTTGCTTTTCGTTGTGCATCGTTGAAATAAGCAGGTACTGTAATAACCGCATCGGTAATGGTTTGCCCAAGATAAGCCTCTGCATCCTCTTTGAGCTTCATCAATACTTTGGCTGAAATCTCTTGTGGAGTATAGGTTTTACCCGCTACTTCAATGGCACACGCTCCGTTTCGATCGACGACGTGATAAGGAAGTCTCTTTTGTGCCTCTTTGGCCTTCTCTTCGCTCATCATCAAACCCATAATACGCTTAATCGAGTAAATCGTTTTTTCGGGGTTGGTTACCGCTTGTCTTTTGGCAGACTCACCTACCAATACTTCGCCTTTGTCTGTAAAAGCTACGATAGAAGGGGTAGTGTTTTTGCCCTCTTTGTTGGCGATAATCTTTGCTTCGCCGTTTTCATAAACCGCCATAGCGGAGTTGGTTGTTCCTAAATCTATTCCTAATACTTTTGCCATTTTTATTATCCTTTTTTATCTATAATTTTTGTATATTTTTTTGTGCGACATGGTCGCACCTACAGTTGCATTACTTGCAAGTACTCACCATAGGGGGTCGTAGGACTCGCTCTTTGATGGTGTATCCCTTTTGAAGTACCGCTACGATGTGTCCGCTTTCGTGTTGGTCACTCTCTACTTGCATGATGGCTTGATGCAAATTGGGGTCGAGTTCGCCCTCACAAGCTATCTCTTTGATGTGGTTTTTTTCCAATACTTTGATAAGTTGCTGATAGGTTAAATCAACGCCCTCTTTGATTTTGTTGAGTACCTCATCCTCGCTTTGTACGGCATGGATAGTCGCTAATGCCTGTTCAAAAGAGTCAAGCACCGTCAAAATATCGGTAGCAAACTTCTCGTTGGCGTAGGTTACGGCACTGTTTTTGTCTTTTTGCATGAGTCTCTTGCTGTTTTCAAAATCGGCGTAAGCCCTCATGTATTTATCTTTCCACTCCATAGCCTCGGTTTGAGCCGTTGCCAAAGCATCTTCTTGCTTTGGAGTCTCTTCGTTTGGATTTTCATTGGAAGCATCATCGGGTTGGATGGTTGTCTCTCCTAACTCCTCTGGCTTCTCTTCTTGCTCTTTAGGAGTCTCTTGAATAGGTTCATTTTGGCTCATCAAGTCCCTTTGTGTTGAGATTTTATGCACTCATTATCAGTGCTTGATGGAATTATACAACATTTAGTCAATCTTTGTCAAGTCATAACTATATATTTTTAGTTAATTTAGTTTAGTCTATACGACTAAAGTTATATTAGTTCAATCAATCATTATAGGTTTCACAATCGTTGCAATCGCTTGAGTGCCTCTTTGACAAGCGTAGAGGTCTCACCGCTAATACCCTCTAGTGCCTTTTTGATTTGATCTTTTTTAAATCCCAAACTCTCCAGTGCCATAGTCGCCTCCATGCTGCTTTGCGAGAGACTATCTCCTGTGGCGTTGGTATCTTGGACGATAAAGTCAGCAAGTTCTACCAAAATACGACTCGCACTTTTGGGGCCAATACCTGGGACTTTTTTGAGCAACGTCACATCTTTGCTATTGACTACCCGTGCAAACGTGACGGGATTAAAGGTAGAACAAATCGCCAAAGCCACCTTGGGACCCACACCGTTGATTTTGATAAGGGTATCAAACATTCGCTTCTCATCAAGTGTCACAAATCCAAAGAGTAAATGGGCATCTTCTCGAATGATTTGGGTTGCAAAAAGCTTGATTTTGGTCTCTTTTTGGATACTATTGGAGCTATTGAGAGAGATATGCACCTCGTAAATTAATCCATTGACATTAATATGCACAACCGTCGGCTCTTTTTGCTCCACAACGCCCTCTATGCCTACTACCATTATATACTCCTAACAATTTTTGCAAAACAATAGCACAAAAAAACAAAAACATTAGCAAAACTCCGTAAAACATTGAAATAGGTCATTGAGAACCCTTTAGGGTGAAGCACTTTTAATTATACGATGACGAGTTTAATAGTGATTATTGAATACAAGTTGCGTTTTGTGAAGTTTTTAGTACAGATGAAAAGAGCAAAGAGGGAAGGATTACCATTGAGGTAAAGAGCTTAGTTTTAAGTTTCATAATAACTCCTATCATTTAATCTATTGCACAATAATAGCACCCCCCCCTTTGAAAGAGTTTTGAAATGGGTTGTTTTTATAGGTTTTAAATTAATAGTGGATAGTATTGTAGCGGTTAAGGGATTGTTAATAGTACTTCTATTTTTTGCCAAAAGCATAGGATTTACAATTTTTGGATATAATCCTACAATTTTGATTTCAAGGGAGTTTTATGAGAGTCTTTGTTGCTCTTTGGATGCTATTTTTTCTTATGGGTTGCGGTGAAGAGGAGAAGCAAACCCCGCCTACGCCCATCGTGCCAAAGAGCAAACAAGAGACCAATGAGTCCAATCAAAGCCGTGTAAAATCTGCACCAATAGCTCAAAAACCCATCCAAACACCCGCTTTGGATCGGTACGACAAAGAGATATTTTCGATTTTCGATTTTTCACAAGATAGTTCCAAAGCCAAAAAATTTGTACTCTACAAAGAGGGAATAGATTTCAAAAATATTCCCCAAAAGATTGTGATTATGAACTTTTTTGCACAAAATTGTACTCCTTGTATCGGGCAGTTTCCCTATCTTTCGGATTTGCAAAACAAATACCAAAAAGAGCTTTTTTTGATGGGAATTATTTTGGATTCGCAGATGAACAAAGAGCAATTGAGCCAATTTGCCAACGACAAACATGCGGTTTTCTTTTTGAGTGATAGTGAGCAAAATACACGCCTTGTCGATACCGTAGCCAAACAATTGGGCATCAAAAATCTGATACTTCCCCTAACAGTCATCTATAAAGATGGAAATTACTATATGCACTACGAGGGGGCTGCTCCCATAGAGATGATTGAGAGCGATATTGCCCAAGCATTGGGACAATCAAAATAATTTTGTAAATACAGAGGTAAAAAATGTTTAGTTTTCTTAAAAAAGCATTGGGCAAGACCAATGAAGCGATAAAAGAGGTACTCCCCCAAAAAAAAAGAGTCCTTACCAAAGATGAGTTTGAAGAGATTTTATTAGAGTCCGATGTGCATTACGATTTGGTTGAGAGATTGCTTATGGGTTTGCCCGATGAGATCAATAGAATCCAAGCTTTCAACTCGCTTATTTCTGTCTTTCAATACAAAGCCAACTGGAAAGAGAGCGATGATAAACCCTTTGTGGAGATGATTATAGGGGTCAATGGGGCGGGCAAGACAACGACTATCTCCAAATTGGCTCGTCGCTACCAAAAAGAGGGCAAAAGTGTCATTTTGGGGGCGGGAGATACCTTTAGGGCTGCAGCTATTGAACAACTCAAACGTTGGGCGGATAAACTTGAGATTCCTATTGTCTATACTCAGCAAGGACACGACCCCTCCGCTGTGGTTTACGATACGATTTTGTCTGCCAAATCAAGAGGAAGCGACCATGTCATCATCGATACAGCAGGAAGATTGCACACGCAAAGCAATTTGGGTGAAGAGCTTAAAAAAATGGTAAGAGTAGCAACCAAAGCCTTGCCTACCGCTCCCAATCGCAAAATGCTCATACTCGATGGTACACAAGGAGGCTCAACCATTAATCAAGTTAAAGTCTTTGATGAGATGATAGGTATTGATGGTATTATTATCACCAAGCTTGATGGTACAGCCAAAGGCGGGGCGGTATTGACTATCGCCGATGAACTCAAAATGCCGATTTTTTATATTGGAGTAGGCGAACAGCCCGATGATTTGATACGTTTTAAAGCCAATGAGTATGTTAATACTATATTGGATGAGATTTTTATCTAAAAGGTGGATAATTCTATTGTGATTGTCCCAAGAGTTTAAAACCGCCAAACATAGATAAATCTCAGAAACAAGGAGTGGGACATTTAAATGAAAACTATGCTTGACGATTCGATGAAAAGCTACTCAACTCTTTTCAAGGTGTGATTATAGAGAATTTAAATTAATCAATAGTTAATAAAAATTGAAAGTTGGCAAATATTACAAAAGAGGGTGAAATTTATATTAAATAGTATAAATATTTCTCCTGCTTAAGTTTATAAATGATACAATTTATATAAAAAATATTTAGGTCACCCAAAATAGTAGGAGTATGATTATGAATGTGAGAATGATTGTGACAACGCTTTTTGTCTCTCTCTTTTTTCTATCGTGTGGAGGTTCAAGTAGCTCATCCAAAGCTACCAATGACACAAAGCCACAAGAGGATGCTTTTGCCAAGATTGTTGCCTATGTCCAAAGTGAGGGCAATGCAACGTTGCCTACCACGAGTGATTACAATAGCGTTGGAGCCACAAAGGTTAATGCTCAAAATATAGATTATATCAACTCTATATTTGCAAAATACATCACAACTCAGTATGTTCAAAAGAGCAGCAACGTTGTAGAACTTGTCGATTCGATTGTTTTAAATCAAGCGGTTTTAATTGATTCGGAAGATAGCGTCATGCAAACCAAAAGCATAACGCTTAGGCTTGTCAATACCAAAGAGAGCAACCTTAGTGCATTGGCGTGGCTTGATGAGAATGCAACCGTCATGGGCAATGCACCCACACAAAATTATGAGGCTATGGATAAAGTAGGCAAAGAGTTTATAATTGTGCGTGTGAAGTTTAAAGATGATTCAGTGGCATTGGCTTACAAAGAGATTGAGACTACCGCCTATCAAAATGCCTTAACGCAAATCAAAGGCGTACCCCCTAGTAGTGTCAAACAAGATGAAAATTACACCTATACCCCCTCCATTTACAATCCCGACAAAGATACGCTCACCTTTAAAGCTACCCATTTGCCCAGTTGGCTAAGGCTTGATAGTACTACAGGCAAGATTTGGGGCATACCCACCAACGCCGATGTAGGCATCGCTAGAGATATTAACATCAGTGTCAATGATGGTCACGATGTTGTCTATATCAAACCTTTTGATATTGAGGTTATCAATGTCAATGATGCTCCTACTATCGAGGGGACACCCCCTCCAAAGGCCTACGAGGATAGCAACTACAGCTTTTTGCCCATAGCCAAAGATATAGATGCCAACACAACGTTTCTCTTCACCTCTGCCAATTTCCCCGCATGGCTTAGCATCAATGCCCAAACGGGACGGGTAAGTGGAATACCAAGGCAAAGCGATGTAGGTATCAAAAATCAATTGCGTATTCTTGTAAGCGATGGGGAGCATAGCGATACGATTGAGTTTAGATTGGAGATTATTCCCGTCAATGATGCACCTCAAATTCAAAGTGTAGGCAACCGTGTCAATGTTTATGAAGATAGTAACTTCTCACTTGATATCAATGCTACCGATGAAGAGAATGAGACTTTTACCTTCAGAGCCACCGATTTGCCTCAATGGGCAAAGCTTGATAGTGCAACGGGTAAGATAAGTGGAGTCCCAACCAACGATAATGTAGGACTTAGCAACCCCATTAGGGTGTTTGTGCGTGATGTTCATGGGGGCGAGTCCAACACAAGCTTCCAAATCAATGTCATCAATACCAACGATGCCCCCGTATTCAAAATCACCAAGCTACCCGATGCTCACGAGGATAGTCTCTATCTTTATGCAATAGAGGTTGAAGATGTGGATGCTAATGATTTGTTGGAGTATCGTGTTACCAATCTTCCAAGTTGGCTCTATGTCAAACCCGCAAACGGTGAAGTAGCAGGAATACCTACCAATGACGATGTGGGAGTTTCCAAAGATATTAACGTGACAGTTTATGATGGTACGGTATCGGTATCAAGGGTTTTTGATATAAAAGTTATCAATGTCAATGACGCTCCAACGATTTGGGGTAAACCTCTCCAAAAATCTATTCCTGCTACGATTGATTTCAAATTTACGCCCAACGCCGATGATGAAGATACCAATACAACGCTTAGCTTTAGTATCGCCAACAATCCCGCATGGATGCGTATCAATAGTACCACAGGCGTGGTGAGTGGCTATCCAGAGGCTTTGGATGCGGGTGAATACACGGGCATAGTCGTAAGCGTAAGTGATGGAATTGCAAGTGCCGATTTGGAAGAGTTTAATGTAACCGTTACACCTATTACCAAGCCTCTCAAGACAGGACAAGAGTTGAGTTATGTGACCTACGATGATGGCCATTACGACAAAGGTGAAGTAAGAAGCTTCACAAGAGCCGACGATATTGTCACCTCTACCTCCATGGGGCTTATGTGGCAAGACAATGCCGATGTTATCACGCTCAAAAAACCGTGGCTTACAGAGCTTAATTATCAGGGTTATCGACACGAAGATACCTCAGGCGATACCGCAGCGACCTATTGTTCCAATTTGAGGTTGGGTGGCTACAGTGATTGGCGAGTCCCTAGCGTAGAGGAGCTTATGAGTATTAGCGACAAATCTAAGGTCAATAACGGTGTCGATAAGTTTGAAAACTCTATTGATGCACAGTTTCTCTATGCCAATGGAGAGATTTATTGGTCATCGACTTCACTCAAATCGGAGAGTTCAAAAGCATGGACGGTCAAGTTTGATTACGGTAGCAACCGTTGGAGCAATAAATCCGATACGTATTTTGTGCGATGCGTTCGCAATAAGGAGTAGTCATGAAACGAAGTGTGATAGTTATATTTTTTTTAAGCTCTCTTTATGGAGAGTATTACAAGCAAGAGAACAAGGTGATTGAGGTCGCTACAGCCTTTATGTGGCAAGATGAGGCGTATTCTCAAAGCGAACTCGATGCCTACAGCGGTGGAGACAGCGTCGATAAGGTACAAAACTTTGAGGGGGCTATTGAGTATTGTGAGGCTTTGGTGCTTGATGGATACAGCGATTGGCGATTGCCAAACTTTACAGAGCTTTATCTATTGGCGGATCGTAACGTAAGCCAACCCTCTATCGATGCAACGTTTGACAATACACCAATAGGGAAGTACTGGAGTTCAACCACCTCAGCCGACCAATCAACGCAAGGATGGGTTGTAGATTTTTTACACGGCAATTCAGAGTTGCTCGATAAGAGCAGTAGCGCTTATGTGCGTTGCATACGAAATTAAAGGAGAAAAAAGATGAGATTTGTTGTTGTTTTGTTGTTTTTGTTCAATAGTGTATGGGCAGATACGTTGCGTAATGAGATACGAGAGGAGTACAATGCTCCCGTAAGCAATATGGAGACTCAAGAGATTAACAGTAATGGGATTAATATCACCTTGCGTTATCCAGCACATGTCTATGCAGGTGAAACGTTCACGGTTTACGCCTCAATGACCAACAGCATTGATTACGCCACTATGGGAGGTCTCACCTTATCGTTCCCTCAATACAACTCTATGGATGCTAATATACTCTCACGACGATTTGATAAGCTCAATGGCTATCTTCCGCCCTCCAAGCTCTACAGTCGTGTCTATAACCGAAACATTCCTATTGATTACTATGTGATAGAGGGGTGGGAGAATGAGTGGAGCTACGGTGCTACCAAACACATGAGACTTCAATTCAAAGCCCCCTACAGTATTCCTCAAATTGAGGTCAATGTACGAGGGGTTTTGATTTTTGGCAGAGGGCGAAACAAACAAGAGGTTGCCGTCCCTATCCATAGCTACCTCAACGATCAACAAGGCTACCCCGTAACTCAAATTGTTATTAAGGTGTTGCGTTAGAATTTGACCATTCAATATTAAGCTTGTCATTGCGAATGAAGTGAAGCAATCTCAAATGTTGTAGATTGCTTCGTGCCTCGCAATGACCGTCATGACGAAATCTCTAAAAAGCGTAACTTAGATGCACATTAAAAGCACTAGGATATTCAATATCGTTGATGGCTATGGAGGCTTTGAAGTCGTAGAGTTCAATGCCAAGCATCAAAGCACCAAATCGCCCCTCATAGCCCAATGTGTAGTCGATGTTGGCGTTTGAGTGATAGGTTAGCGACGCAAAAGGTAAGAGAAAGTTTTGATAATACCCAATGCCTAGCGTGGTATCGAATCTATCGTCATGCTTATAGTTGTAGGTGAGTTGATACTTTGCTTCAAGCTTTTGGGTATGCTCTTCGTAGCGTTCAAATCCGCTAAGAGAGGGTTTGTATTTGACGTAACCATCTTTGTCGTACTCTTTTGTGTTGGATAGAATCGAAACCTCTGAGTAGGGAAGCTCATGCCAATAGATAGCTGAAGCAAAATCTTCGATGAGTAGCGTAAAGGTGTGTTGTGCGTGTTGATACTCCAAACCCATTTTGAGTGAATACCCGTATCCCAAAGGCTTCTCAACGTCTAACGAGTAGAGTAGATTTTTGTGGTAGTAGTACTCACTATGACCCTCAAAATCATAGGTTTTGGTATCGACAATATCGGCATAAGCATCGACAAATCCCTCTTGCATTCCAAAGGCTTGAAGCAACGCTACCCCTCCAAAAGCTTTGAAGTTTGGGTTAATCACAAAAGATTTGGAGAGTACCAGATTGTGCGAAGCCAAACCGTAAACTTTAAGCAAAGCATCGTAACGCTCTCCTAGTGGCAAATCGCTTTTGGTATTGACAAGTTGCAAAATATCGGTGGTTTGTTTATCGGTTTGGACAAACATCTCATAACGCAACGCATAGCCCAAATACCAATCCCCAATCCCCATACCTATATCGGCTCGATGGCTAATAATGGCGATATTGCTACCCTCTTTGGGTGAGTAGCCTTTGGCATTCCATGTGTATTGGGCTTCATCTTTGAGGGCTATGGCATCGTTGGCGTTGCGATATTGAAGTGAGAAGTTGTAATGCTTTTTGTCAAAGTGATTAAAGAGTGAAAGAGGTTGTGCAAAAGCCAAGAGTGGCAACCAAACCACCCCCCAAAGGATAGGGGGCTTTTTAGTAGAGCGATTCAAATGAACCGTCGGTATATTTGACTATCAACACACCTTCTCGATAATCAACAACGCCTATAAGTGTGCCATCTTTGGTCACGATACTGCCGTTGCCGCCCAGATCACCTGCGATGACCAATCCATTGTGAAGGTTAAAGCTTCCTTTGATACCCAAATTGTTGGTCACTACTATAGTGCCGTTGTCTTGTTCTTGCGAGGTGAAGCTTAGCGTTGCGTTGGCTACCATTCCATCGCCTGTATAGTAGATTTTTGCTTTTTGCGAACCATCTGTGAAGTTTTCAAACTCAAAATTGACAATACTTTCTGCTTGATTGGCTATTTTGATAGTGCCGTTGATGTTGAGTTTGAGCAATGGGTCATAGTTCTCATCGTCAATAGTAGCTTGTGTCACCAGTTTGACATCTTTCCAATTAGCAATGATTTGTGCATCGATTTTGGTTTGATTTTGGGTATTGAGAATGTATCCATTGAAGACGATTTGCTCGGGCATATAGCCACCGTTTTCTACGATATTGCTATTGATAGCATAGCTAGGAATATCGATACGGGCATCGACTTGATAGTGCTTGATGGTACCGCTAAAGACTACCTCCTCTAGCTTGGCATACTTCCCACCTGAAAGCGTGTTGCTTTGGGTGACCATTTTGGTAACATTGAGTATTTGATTATCCTTTTGGAGTACTCCGTTGGTAAGTATGGTTTTGATTAATCCGCTACTATTAATGACGCTTAAATCCCCTTTGAGCGATTGTATGCCAATATCATTTATCTCTTTGCTATTGACCACGTCGCTGTATCGATAGGCAGGTAGTGTGCCATCAAATTTGAAGCTCAATTGAGTATAGAGATTGCTCTCTAGGTAGTTTTGAGGCATATCGGTGGGTACGGTTACGCTCCCTTTGTAGAGATTGTCTTTGCCAAATTGGTAGTTCCATGTAGTAGCCGATGTTTTGGTGACTTTGATATTCATACCCGCTCCATCGCCGATAATGTCAAAGTTTTCAATTTTGCCCAACTCAATAGCATCGAAAATGACGTTAAGCACCGCACTTTTGTAGATAGCTGCACTGTCAAATGTGACACCAAATTCATTGACTACTTCGCCAAATCCAGCTAGTTCTACATCTACTGTACCGCTTTTTTGGGCTGTTTCATAATCAACAAGTGCCAAAGTAGAAGTTCGCAAATCTTTGAACATTCCTTTTGCGTAGCTAATCGCCTCATCTTCATCAATCGTCCCATCGTTGTTGTTATCGGTTGTATCGTCTCCTGTAGAGGGAGTGTAGCTTCCGTCATTTTCGGTTAGGTTGTTGGAGACATTGTTATCTTTGATAGCATCAGAGAGGTCTTTGGTGGTGTTGCTATCGCCCGCACTTCCATCGCTTACATCTTGGGCGACTTCATCGACAATCTCTTGTACCGTTTTGTTTTGATCATTGGCTACATCAAGAATAGCGTTGATGATAGAGCCATAGACACCTTCGGAGGGATTGTCATTGATAGGATCTACTCCAAAGATTTCACCAATTTGCGAACGTGCTTCTTCAAACGCCGCTTGCGTAATTGAACCTAGATTGCTACTAAGTTCCAAGGCACGTTGATAGACCATTTCGGTAAGGGGTGAGATGTTTGCAATGACGGGTGTCGTACGACCCGATGTGACCCCAAATGAACGCAATCTCGTATTGAGCGGACACACTTTTTGTGTTCCATCAAGAGCCGACATCATAGAGTCTTTGTCGCAAGTGACTTCGACAACAACCAATCCCATGTAATCTTTGATAACCAAGTGATAGCTACCGTTTTGATCGCTTCGTGTCGCTGCAAGTTTTGCATTGACGTTGGTGTAGCCTGTGATGATACCATTGACTATCAAATCATCAACAGCAACTCCTTCCATTGTCGAAGTAATCTCTTCAACTACTCTAGCACTACCGCTTCCGCCGTCGCACGAGCTTAACAGCGAGATAGCAAAGAGTGAAACGAGTAAAAGTTTAAAATTTTTCATATCCCTAACTCCTAATTTTAATATCTATTAATATTATACAACAAAAAACTAAATAAATGGTAGAGTTTTTAAGCAAAAGTAGCACAAGAGATTAAAAACTATATTTCAATTTACATTAATACAAAAGAGCGAAGCCTATGATTGAGCCAACTCTTTGAGCTTTGTTTTCACCGCTTCGACGTGTCCTTTGACTTTGACACTACGCCACAACGCCGCAATTTTTCCATCGGGTGAAATGATAAAGGTGCTTCGTACTACCCCCATGGACTCTTTGCCCATAAATTTTTTGAGTTGCCATACGCCG
The DNA here is from genome assembly GCA_000830175.1 of Sulfurovum sp. FS08-3. Taxonomy (GTDB): domain Bacteria; phylum Campylobacterota; class Campylobacteria; order Campylobacterales; family Sulfurovaceae; genus FS08-3. Next base: position 404,040 of record JQIS01000001.1, read on the forward strand.
TAATCTTGACACAGCGACTTGTCTTCATCTGCCAAAAGGGTAATCGTGAGAGCTTTTTTGGCGATAAAGTTGCGATGTTTTTGGGGACTATCGGGACTTACACCCAAAACAATAGCATCGAGTGCTTCAAAGGCTTCGAGTTCATGGCTAAAATCACACGCCTCCGTGGTGCATCCTGGGGTATTGTCTCGTGGGTAGAAATACAAAACTATCCATTTGCCACTAAGGTCTCTTAGGCAAATCTCCTCGTGGTCTTGATTGGGTCTGCAAAAAGCGGGGGCATTATCATCAATATGTAACATCATGGTATCCTGTTTTTAATTTTTTTTGTAGTATAACAAAATGAGCTTATAAAAAAAAGGATATAATGTGAGCCAAAACTGCAATAATAGAGATAACAGCATGAGAATGAGCGTAGAAGAGGCGATTGACCTCATCGAAAACGGTGACCTAAAAGAGCTAGGAGCGATGGCATTAGCCAAAAAACGAGAGCTTCATCCCCAAAAAATCACAACCTTTGTCGTCGATAGAAATATCAACTATACCAATATCTGTTGGGTTGATTGCAAATTTTGTGCCTTTTATCGTCATGAAAAAGATAACGATGCGTATGTATTAAGCTTTGAGGAGATTGATACCAAAATTGATGAGCTTTTGGCTATTGGCGGTACGCAAATCCTCTTTCAGGGGGGCGTTCACCCCAAACTTCGCATCGAGTGGTACGAAGATTTGGTAGCCCATATCCACACCAAATATCCTCAAATCACCATTCACGGCTTTTCGGCGATTGAGATTGACTATATTGCCCGTATCTCTAAAATCTCGGTCGAAGAGGTATTGACAAGGCTTCATCAAAAGGGCTTAGCCTCGATACCTGGAGCGGGAGCGGAGATACTCAACGATAGAGTACGAGACATTATTGCCCCTCGCAAGATTGACAAAGATATTTGGCTTGATGTTCACCGCAAAGCCCACAAACTAGGCATCAAATCGACGGCTACCATGATGTATGGTACGGTTGAAACCACAGCAGAGATTGTAGAGCATTGGGATGCAATACGCCAACTTCAAGATGAGACAGGGGGCTTTAGAGCCTATATTATGTGGAGTTTTCAAAGCGATAATACACTCCTCAAACAAGAGTTCCCCGACATTATGAAACAATCCTCTAACCGCTATTTGCGACTCCTTGCGGTCTCAAGGCTCTTTTTGGATAATTTCAAAAATATTCAAAGCTCATGGGTGACACAAGGAAGCCTTATTGGGCAAATGGCACTGCTTTTTGGGGCTAATGATTTGGGAAGTACGATGATGGAAGAGAACGTCGTCTCAGCCGCAGGAGCAAAAAACAGCATGAATCAAGAGGAGATGATACGTCTCATTCAAGATTTGGACGAAAACCCCGCCAAACGCAACACCGCATACGAAATATTGGAGCGTTTTTGAGAAATATCATCAAGGATGAGTCTCTTTGGGGAATTTAGTTTGTATTGAGTATGCAAATAGAGACAACAAGCGTGAAAACTCTTTTGCAATGAGTTATTAAATGCAAATAGGCTACAATATAGAACTCAATTTTTAATATCAAATAAGTATCTAAGGAGAGTGACGATTTGAAAAAGATACTCGTGCTAATTTTATTTTTACAAGGATGGTTAATGGGTGCGCAACTCAAACAAATTGAAATCAATGGAGTCAAAGTCGATGTTATTTACGAACAAAGCGATTATATTCCTGCGGTATCGATGCAGATTATTTTTCGCCAAAGCGGATTTTTGAATGAAACCAAACTCGGACTCGCCTCTTTTAGTGCCAATATGCTCAATGAAGGAACACACAAAGAGGGAAGTTTTGCTTTTGCTCAAAAGCTTGACGCTAAGGCGATTACGCTTCATGCCAATAGCGGTGATGAGACTTTTAGTATCGAAATTGAATCGCTCAAAGAGTATTTTGATGATGCCCTCAAATTGCTAGGAGAGCTACTAAGTGACCCCAACTACACCCAAGAGGCGTATCAAAAGGTACTCAAACAAGCATTGGGACGTATTGAGAAAAACAAAACCGATTTTGATTATGTCGCTTCACACCAACTCAAAGCGATGGTTTTTGAAGGTACGCATTTGGCGTATCCCAAGATTGGAACCAAGGAGAGTTTGGAGAGTATCACCATCGACGATGTCAAAGGTTTTATTGCCGATGCACTTACATTAAATAATGTCATCGTCGTAGCAGGTGGAGATATAAGCTTTGAAGAGCTTAGTGAGCATATCCAAAAGATTTTATCCCCTTTGCCAAAGCGTGATAAAACCTCTCCTCAAAAGCTTGTTATGAAGCCTATCGAGGAGACCAGAGAGTATTACGAAAAGACCCAACAAGCCTATATCTATTTTGCCGCTCCCTTTGCTATCGATTACAACGCTACCGACCAATACAAAGCCAAAGTAGCAGCGAGTATTTTGGGTTCGAGTGGATTTGGGAGTCGTATGCTAGAGGAGATTCGTGTCAAAAGAGGACTAGCCTATAGTGCGTATTGTTACTTTGCCAATCATCGCTACATCAACTACTTCACGGGAGCATTGCAGACCAAAATTGAGTCGCAAAAAGAGGCGATTGATGTTGTCAAAGCGATGGTTGGGGATTTTGTCGCCAAAGGAGTGACGCAAGAGGAGCTAACCAAAGCCAAAAAATATATTTTAGGTTCTGAACCGCTCAAAAATGAGTCGCTTTCGCAACGCCTCTCCAAGGCTTTTTATCACTACTACTATGACAAACCTTTGGATTATAGCCAACAAGAGTTGGAGTTGATTGATAAGCTTACCCTTGAGCAGCTCAATAGCTTCATCGCCTCACACCCCGAGATTGCCAAGCTAAGTTTTGCTGTAGTCACTGCCAAAGAGGGGAAGAAAAAATAATCCAACACCAAAGCCTCTTGCGATGAAATCTTACGACGATAAAGCACTGTTTATCAAGCTCAAAGCCTCCTCGTTGTTGGATTTGGCACTCACTCTTCCGCTTCGTTACAGTGATAGGCATCTTTCGCAAACGCTTGAAGTGGGCAAAATAAGCACACTTGAAGTAGAGGTTCAAGAGGCACATTCACGCAACGGCAGATGGGTTGCTCGCTGTTGGTTGCCTCAGTTTAAAACGCATCTTCAAGCAATCTTTTTTCGCCCAACCCCCTATCACCTCAACACCTTCAAGCCTCATACGACGCATATTATTCAAGGTAAACTCGAAACCTACAACGCTTTTTTGCAAATCTCTCAACCCAAAGTGATTAGCAATCCCGCTACGGTTATCCCCCTTTACAAAAGTGAACTCAAAGCCAATGAGATACGCTATTTGATGGAGAAGTATGTGACCTACGAAGCTTTGATGGATGAGGGGTTGGAGTCTATTCATGCCAATCGTCTCCTCTCGTTGCACTATCCTAGCTCTTTGGAGGGGATTGTGGGGGTGAGAGGCTTTGCATCGCCTATCGTCGAGACGCTTAAATACGTCGAGGCGTATAACCATATCAAAAAACTCTCCAAAAAAAAGCGAAACTATACACCACTTAGGGCATTGGATGGGGATATTAAGCCTTTTGTGGAAGCCTTGCCCTTTTGCCTCACTCTTGAACAACGTCAAGTCATTGAGCAAATACGCAACGATCTCGCCTCATCGACTAGGGCAGCACGGCGCATGATAGTAGGCGATGTAGGGAGCGGTAAAACGATGGTGATTTTGGCAAGTGCGATGGTAGCGGGGCATAATGGCTCTATCTTGATGGCACCTACGTCGATATTGGCTCAACAAATCTACGAGGAAGCCACCCGTTATCTTCCTACGCTCACAATCGCTCTTGTCATGCAAGGAGTCAAAGAGTCGCAGGATTTGGCTCAATTTGATTTTATTATCGGTACACACGCATTGCTTTACCGTGACAATTTGCCCAAGGTAGCTTTGGTAATGGTCGATGAACAGCACCGCTTTGGCTCAAATCAACGCCGATTGCTTGAGGGTATGATGAGCCAAGGCGAGCGTCGTCCTCACTATTTGCAGTTTTCGGCTACCCCTATCCCTCGTACTCAAGCGATGATAAACTCTACCTTTATCGATGTCTCTTTGATAACAACAACACCTTTTGAAAAGGATATTGCCACCGTGACTATCTCCAAAGAGCATTTCAAAAAACTTTTGGTTCATATCCAAGAGGAGATAGACCAAAACCATCAAGTTCTTATCGTCTATCCGCTTGTACAAGCCAGTGATGCCATTGAGTATCAGTCTCTTGAAGAGAGTTTGGAGTTTTGGCGTAAACGCTTTGAGGGGGTTTACTCAACGCACGGCAAAGACAAAAACAAAGAGAGCGTACTTTTGGAGTTTCGAGGACAAGGCAAGATACTGTTGGCAACTACCGTTGTAGAGGTGGGTATTTCGTTGCCAAATCTTACGCTTGTTGTTATCGTGGGTGCAGAGCGGTTGGGATTGGCGACACTTCATCAGCTTCGGGGCAGGGTAGGGCGAAATGGGCTAAAAAGCTGGTGCTATCTCTACTCCAACCATCTACCCAATAAGCGTTTGGAAGCCTTTGCACAAACGCTAAGTGGGTTTGATATAGCAAGGCTTGATCTCAAATACCGCAACAGCGGCGATATTTTGGAGGGCAAAAACCAAAGCGGAGAGCAGTTTGTCTGGTTAGATATTGCCAATGATGAGGAGATAGTCGCCAAAGTACAAAAAAAGTTAAAACTATCTTAAATAAATTTTTCAAATTAGAAATATTGTTTTAAGTACCAATTAATCCATATCATTGTACAATAAACCAAAATAAAGCGTGGTAATCTATTTGCCCAAATCAAGCCTACGGGCTATGCAAACAAAACTTTTGAAAGGAATTTATGATGAAAGCCTATCATAAAATTTATAAACTATTACTATTGTTAATATTTATGGCACTACCGCAAAGTTTGATGGCGGCTAATCAAAGACCTTTATTGGATGATGTATCGACTCAAACTATTTTTTTGGGAGCATCACTCAATATCCAAACCAATGCAAGTGACCCTGATAGCGACCCTTTGACCTACACGCTTAGTGGAAACAGTGATTTGTCAATTTCGCAAAGTGGATTGATTACGGGGACACCTACGACCATCGGGAGTTCAACCGTTACCATTACTGTAAGTGATGGGGCATTGAGTAAATCCCAATCTTTTACATTGACAGTCAAGAATAATCCACCTACTATTGTATCAATTTCTAATCAAACCGCTTACAAAGGAGTGCCTTTTAGTTATCAAGTTCAAGCAAATGATTTGGATGGTCATGCTTTAACCTACACCGAAAACAGCTCTTTTCTCTCGATAGATTCCAATGGATTGCTTACGGGTACATTCCCTACGTCAGGAAAAACCTATAGCGTAAAAGTAACGGTGAAAGATAGTCTAAATGCCAGTGTGAGTAGTACTTTTACTTTAACAGTCACCGACCCCGTCAGTGTCAATAATCCTCCCGTTATATCAGGAGCAGAGCTTACAGCAAGGGTATGTACGCCTTTTAGTTACACCATGCAAGCAAGTGATCCCGATGGTGATACATTGAGCTATGGTATGTATTGGTTGCCCGATGGGATAAGTAACCCTACGGCACAAGGTGTTGTCAGTGGAGAGCCTACATACATATTGGATCGCTATTTGGCTGGAGGGTATGTAATAGATGAGCATGATGCACGAAGCGACGCCCCAATTTATTTGACAATATACGACAACCAAGCCCCTTTATTGAGTAATATTCCCAATCAAGAAGCTACTGTGGGTGAGCCTTTTTCACTTACTATCCCACTTCCTACCTCCGCAGACGGTTCACGAGTCACTGAGTTTGGCATTTGGTGGTATCCTCCAGGGTTATCGTTTAATGCGGCTACGGGAGTCCTTAGCGGTACGCCCACAGAACCCAGAGCCGAAGATACTATCGAAGTCTATGCTAAATCATGCGGTAAATACGCCTCCAAAACATTTAAAATGAAAGTCCTTGAATCGACTACCAATAATCCACCCGTTATTGATAGTATTGATGGAGTTCGAACGATTACCGAAGGTGATCCTTTGAGTTTGCAAGTCAATGCCAGTGATATCGATGGGGATACTCTAAGCTACGCTTTGAGCCAAATCTATCCATCGGGTACAAATATCGCTATCAATTCCACTACAGGTCAAATCACAGGAAGCAACTTAACTCCACGAACCTATTATCTTACGGTAGAGGTTGATGATGGAAACGAGGGAGTGGTCGAGAAGGATATAGAGGTCATCGTAAAGGCTATGCCTGTAGGAAGCGGTTTGTTGGGCAACTACTACAACAACAAAGAGTGGAGCGGAACGCCTCTTATTAGTCGAGTCGATCCAGTGGTAGATTTCAATTGGGGCAATGGCAATCCAGGTGGAGGATTGGGCAACGACAACACATCGGTGAAGTGGAGCGGACGTATTTATATCCCTGAAGAGGGTCAATACACCTTTTCGTTTAATCACGATGATGACTTAAGAGCTACGATTGATGGTGTAGAAATTTACTATAAAAACACATGGAGCGGTGGTAACTATCTCAATGCTCTACCCAAGAACTATACAAAAGGTTTTCATACGATTGAGATTACACTTATCGAAAAAAGTGGAGGGATGAGAGCGCACTTTAGATGGAAAAATAACAAATCCATCACCGCAGATGTGATTGTACCATCAGCCAACCTTTTTCCTGATAGTGTAGTGACCAACCAACCTCCTGTCGTTGAGAGTATTGATGGGGATATGAATGTAACGGCAGGTGAGGGTGTTTTGATTTATGTCAATGCAACCGATGCCGATAACGATACGTTGCAATACGCCATGAGTGGCAATGATTATCTAACCATAGATGAGAGTGGAACTATTACGGGTGAGCCGTTGGTAGAGGGTATCTATCCTATTACGGTGAGTGTATCGGATGGAGTCAATGAGCCTGTTTATGCTAATTTCTCCTTGATAGTCTCTTTCGCAACTTTGGGCAATCATCCACCCGTTCTTGAAGATATTAGTAACAAATGGGTTAAAATTGGTGATGCACTAGAGACGATTACTTTGAATGCTACCGATGAAGATAACGACACACTAAGCTTTAGCGTAGTAGGTTTACCCAGCGGGGTAGAGTTTGACGACATCAACTTAACCATTAGCGGTACACCGTCGCAAGAGGGTAACTATACTGTCATTGTAACCGTTTTGGATGGTCAAGGCGGAAGAGATAGCGATGGCTTCTTGATTGAAGTAAGCGAAGATAACACTACAAACCCTATCGTGGAAAATGCCGATGATTTGTGCTATAGCGATGCGGTATATAACGGTATGTTTTGTATGGATATGGGAATGTGCAAAGGAGGTTTGGGGTGCGAAACAACTATACCTTTGAAAAACACCTCCGTAACAAATCTCAATCAAGTCAATGTCTATCACGATGAGAGTGGTATGGGCGGTACATTTGCGGATGATTGTAGCGTCACTCCATTGGGGATTTGTGAATCAAGCGATACTTTTGACATGGGACCTATGGGTATGATGGGCAAAAATACCCATTTTATATTCAGTGGTGACATTACTCCCGATCAAACCGATGCAGCCGTATCAACCAAAGCGGTGTTTAGTGGTAGCTGTTTTTCAAGCGAGTCTCTCTATGCTACCTATATGAAAGAGGGAGTCATGTATAGAGGCAAGGTTAAAGCGTGTGACGATACCCCGACCGACCCTGAGCCTCAAATTAACCAATGCGGACTCTTCCCTAGTGCCTTACAGACCTATCAAACGCTAGAATTTGGCGGCGGTGGCGGTGGCGGTAGTGATACGGTTGTTATTAATGTCGATAATATCGTAGCTACGGCAACCAATCCACCCGTCGAAAGCGATGGGACAACAACGGAGGCTATTTGTACCGATGTGGATGGTTCTACTTCCAATTGTGATGTAAAACCTCCTCATATTATCGACTACAACGTACCCTTTAAGCGTACATCCAATGAAGCCAACGTGAATGTAAGCAGTGATACAACCTTTAGCGAACTCAATTCGGCAAACTATACCGTCACGGCACAAAACGTCAATGTCGCGTTCAGTGCCACACAGCCTTATGCGGGTGGAAGTCGTAAATATATGATGATTGGGAATCTTGATAGTGGCAACAAAAAAGGGATTATTTATACCTTTGATGAGGGGGATTACTATATCAAATCGTGGAGACATCAAGGAGGCGATTTGAATATCCGAGTCAATGGCAAAGTAAGAATCTTTTTAGATACCTACAGCTCATCTGACCCCTACTCTATTCGATGGGAGGGCAATGAGTTGCATGTCAATGATGGAGGAGTTGCTTCTAATCTCTTTATTTTTGGTAAAGGAGATTTTGATTTCCCCAATAGCGGTTCGGCTAAATATTTTGCTACAGCATTTTTCTATACCAAAGGCGATTTTAATTTGGCTGCCAACTCCAATTCAGGCGATGGATTTGTGGGAGGTATTACCGCTGAGGGCGATTTGCTTATCAAGAACAATCAAAAGTTTAAATATGACCCAGAGGGGCTAGATGCCAACGGAATGGGTGCGTGTGAAGCCTTTGTGGAGTTTAAATCAAACAAATACACCTTCAAAGAGCCCGCCATTGATGGCTCAGTGGAGTATGTGCAGTATGAAGAGGTTGAGATTATTTTAAGTGAAGTAGTGGATAAAGATATTCTTGTCTCCTTTGGGACGTTTGATGGTGACCCATTTAATGAACGTATCCATGCACAAGCTATCTATGACTACATCCCCAATCAATCCAATCCCCAAGAGGTTGTTATCCCAGCAGGTCAAACAAGCGTAAAGGTAGCTACCGTCATTGCACGAGACAACTTGATTGAAAAAGAGGAGACATTCTTTGGGAAGTTGGGCATGATTAACGGTGCGGGTATTGTGGGGCTAGGAAGTCTCACCGAAACCAACCTTACTATCGCCGAACAGACCGAAGATGATGTACCGATGTGTTTTGAAGATGATTTCAATGGAGCGTTGGATGATAAGTGGCGTACACTCTTCTCTAGCGGTAATTTTAATCCAGGCATTGTTAATATTAATGGCAATGGACGATTGCGTCTTACAAAAGATGCCACCAATCTTTCTACAGCCGTTACCAAAGATTATGAATTTTTGGCAAAGTGGAACCTTATTGAGGTGGAGTACTTTCAATACGCTTACGGCGGATGTGACGGCGGTGGTTTGGGTGATTGGGGGGCGGATGGTATCGTAATGGTACTTTTTGACTCCAACGTAGGACACTCTCCAGAACCAGGGTCATACGGGGGATCAATGGGATATGCCCAAAGAAGTGGTCTGCAAGGCTTTGAAGGAGGTTGGATTGGTCTAGGAATAGATGAGTACGGGAACTTTTCAAATCCTACCGAAGGAAGAAACGGGGGTGTAGGATTTAAACCCAATAACGTTACTATCAGGGGTTCAAGCGGCGATTTGGATGGAAGTACACGTTACTATGGGTACAAATATCTAAAATCCAATATCAAACTTCCTCATCCCGTGGGTAGTAAAAGCAAGACCAATGTAAATTACCCTGGGGATAAGTACAAATTACGCATTGATGCAAGAGACCCCGCTAAACTCTTGATTAAGCTTATGCAAGATTCAGGTAGTGGTTACAGCACAATCATTGAGGAGTTTGATGCTAAAGATCCAGCCTACGCTCAATCCCCTACGCCTGAACGTGTACGTCTTGCCTTTACATCAGGTACAGGGGGCGGATGTAACAATCACGAGATTGATGAGCTTACCGTCAAGGGAGTGTGTCGTGTCTATAGCCCCGACGTTTACAACAAAGGTCCTTTTGATGGTTGGAATACCGACAGTAATATTGGAGAGAAATTTATCCGTACCAAAATAGTCGATCAAGAGTTTACGCTGTTGCTAGCAGCACTTAATCACGAACGAACACAGTATGAGCTCAAACAAAAGATTCACGCTGGTTTTCCATTCTTTGCTCAAGCCCAAGCCAATCTCACTGCAAGAGGTTTTACTGGAAGCGTGGCGGCGTATGATATCAAAGTCGAATACAAGCTTGTCAATACCGCAGGAAACCCAACGACTCCACCAGAAATCACCTCAAGTGTCATCAACAATGATATTACAGGACAACCCGATAATAATCTCTTCAATGCCACAAAGCATTTTGAATTGGGACAATCCAATCCTATCAAATTGAAAAAATTCCGCGTCAATGGTGCCTACAGCAATGTACGTATTCGTTTTAGAATGTGTGCCGATTACGATAAGGTCACCCAAAAATATACCGTCTATCCCTATGAGTCGTGTCCTATTGATTCGTTGGCTACCACTGACGAACCCAATAAATTGGCGTATCGTTTGGTCTATTCAGAGGATGATTTTGCTATTCGACCTAAAAACTTTACTACCAATATGGGTACTGACTATGTCGCTATGCGAGGTGCTACGATACAATTTAGAGCCCTTGATGCCAACAATGACCCGACGCTTCTCTATAACCAAACGCAAGGAACATCGTTTAATGTGGGAGTCACCAATGCCCTTTCGGGTGCTAACAACTGCACTATTCCTACTTTGTCGCCTAATATTAACTTCATAAATGGTGTAGCCGATAATAACTACACCATTTCAGATATTGGAACATATGATTTCTCTATTTATGAGAGATTAGGAAGTGAGTTTGCTGTAACCGATACGATCGATACAGTCGATAACCAACGATTAATCCCAACGTTGGATGTGAGAAATGTGCGTATTTTGCCCAGTCGTTTAACGCTAGGAGCACTCAATCTCAACAACTTCAACAATCTAGCCTATACCCATCTATCGGGAATGGGACCCCTTAGTACATTGGATACTACCATGGTGGCAACGCTTGGATTTGGAATTACAGTTCTCAAAGACGACAATACAACCGCACAAAACTACACCAATCAATGCGTAGCGCAAGATGCCAGTGCGATCATAAGCTATACGCTCTCAGAGCTATCCGATACGACTTCATTGACCAATTTGCGTTACCGCTTTAATAATAAGGATTTTAGTGCAACAGTCGATAGCAACAATTTGAACGGTAATCGTTTCAATCTCACCACTATTCCTCGTGATCTCTTTAATGCAGGTAGTGCCACGGTAGCGGTTGGTTTTAACTTTGATAAAAATTTAGACGTTCCATTGAGTCCTTTTAATTTTGCTATTAGCGATATTAACGTTTCGGAGGCATTTGGTTTGAGTACGAGTGCATCGACATTGCCAATAGCCAGTACACTTAGCGACCTCAATGCTACTTTTGTCTATTCACGCGTACGACCATCGGAGACCGATTTGTATTACGAAGAGATATTTGCACCCTCGCACACGACACCTATTTTTAGCGACATCTTTTGTAGTTTTGCAGACGGTTGTGCATCGTTTGGAGGATTGAATTTGACCTCAACGGACGATCAAGAGGGTTGGCGTATCAATAGTGACTTCAATAGCGCAAACAATGAGGGCAATGCACCCGTATCCGATACCAATCCCAACGCAACGGTAACGCATGGCAATGATAATTTGGTAAACGGTGAAAACCCCAATCTCAATATCGCCTACAGTGGGACAAGGAGACAAGAGGTAACCGTTACCCTCAATCCACCCGCATGGTTACGCTACAATCGTGACGACCCCGTTACAGGACAACCAACCTATGTGATTGAGTTTATGCCATCCAACGATGCAGGTTGGTCAGGGGCAGGAGAGACAGGAAGCGTAATCGACAACAATGCAAGTATCTCTACCGATAAAAAACGGATGAATTGGTAGGAGATGACAATGAAATGCTTCTACCCAAAAAGCCGCAGAGCCATAGCCATGATAGAGCTTATCTTTGCTATTGTGGTTATGGCGATTGTTTTGCTTAGCGCTCCGATGCTTATCTCGCAATCAACCAAAAGCACCTATGTGGGATTGCAACAAGAGTCCATCAATGCGGCCGCAACACAGCTTAATATAATCTTAACCAAAGAGTGGGATCAAAACAATGCCATTACCAATATTGATTCAAGGGTTCTTTTTGTAGGTGCAGGTGATAGCGAATTGGCTCTTCCCACGGGGTTAGATAGAAGAGTGGGAGTACCAGCTAATAGCTCTCGTAAATTTGTAACAGGGGAGGGAGCATCAGCCAATGCCTCTGCTCCAAGTACTTTTGGAAACGGAAGCGGGAATGATAGTGCAGGGTTTGATGATGTCGATGATTACGAAGGCGATAAGGCTGTGCTTAGAGAGGTTGCTAATCCCACTGCACGTTATGCCGACTACAAAGATAGAAACATTAGAATGGATACAACCGTTCGCTATGTGAGCGATTCGACTGGCTATGCAACGGCACGAGTTACATTTAATAATCCTTTTGTGGCCTCCACGACTGCCAACTCCACCAATATCAAAGCCGTAAGCGTAACGCTCACATCCACTTCAAGCGATACCGAGATAGCTTCAAAAAATATTACGTTGAGTGCCTTTATGTGCAATATCGGTCACTACTCATTTGCACCTCCAAGGAATGTACCATGAAAAATATACAATCCAAAAAAGCCTTTAGTATGATTGAGTTGATACTTGTGATGGTGGTATTGGGCATTGTTGCCTCCATGGGGGCTACCATCATTGCACAAGTCTATGGCAACTATATCATGCAAAAAGGGACACACGACAGCTCAACCAAAGTCGAGTTGGTATCCTCTATCCTATACAACTATTTGTCGCAACGCATTGCCAGTACGACGGTAGGAAGAGATGTTGATAACGCCACAAATATACTCCATGTCAATGATATTACCAACCCCGATAATTTTGAGGTGCTTGAGTGGTACGGGATGGCGGTTGAGAGCTTTGGTGCAAACGAAGCCGATAATCGTCCTGCATGGAGCGGGGTGTGCGATATTGAATCGCCCCTAACGACAGGAGGCAGTATCGATACCCCAGGTTCAAACCTAGCACTTCTTAGCGAAATAGCTTCCAATCTATCCGATGGTGGAGTCGATGATATGGCACTTATCTTTTCGAGTCGTACCTTTAGTGGTGCACTTGCTTACAACGTTGCGTGTATGGGATATAGCAACTCCAACTGCATTGTAGGAATCAAAGGCGTGGATAGTGCCAACAGTGTTTTATTGCTTGATCAAAACTATACGATGCGTGTCCATGAACAGTATCAACTTACCCAGAGTGCTTACGCTATTGTGCCTGTAGAACAAGCCGATGATGGTAGCGGAAGAAAACTCTATCGATTGGATTTGCGATACAACTATCAGCCGTGGAATGGAGAGAGTTATACCACTGCACCCAGCAAAGCACTCCTTGACAATGTGAGCGTTTTTAGATTTTCGGGAGCGGGGGATACGATACGCCTCAAAATCTGCGTGGATGAACGCATCGGAGAGAAAGAGTATATCTCAATCTGCAAAGAGAAGGCGGTGATACGATGAGACGAGCATTTTCAATGATGATGGCAATTACCGTCATGGTAGTCATGATGGGAGTAAGTGCGATGGTATTTACCCTCTCCAATAAAATCATTTTCGCAACCACAACGCAGTTTCAAAAAGAACAAGCCATCTTACTAGCCAAAAGCTACACTGAATTTACCATTATGGCGATTACAGGTAATAGTGGTTTAACGGGTGGAGCTACTTGTGTGGATGGAGTAGATGGTGAAATTGAGGGTATAAAGATTGGCACAAGTGCAACGGGCGATGTCGATTCGGGTATGGGGTATCGTGTGGCTACACGGGTCTCTTATATAGGCAACAATATCACTTGTACCAACCTTAACACTAGAATACTTGATACCAATCTCACTACCAATACCTCTCCCAATGTGATAATCGATGTGTATGTAGAGTATCGAGATGCCAATTTTCATAGAAACGGCGATGCTCCATGGATAACCTACCACCGCCGTACTCTTCAAAAAATATAGCATTCAACCTTAAAAGTTGAATGTCTCTCTTTTTTATTTACTCTGTATTTATGTAACTGAGCTATAATTTATTGTAAGGTATATAAGTGTAAATTTAGATACGACTATATTCCTATTTTGATCCAAAGGATATGTTATGAACAGAAATATTGTAGGAAGACATTTTGATTTAACCGATGCAATCAAAAGCTATGTTGATGAGGCTCTTGATTCGCTTGATAAATACAATTTGGATATTATCTCTGCAACTACCATTATTTCAGCCAACGAAAAAAAAGGTAAAAAAGGGTTTGCGGTTGAATTTGTTGTCAATCTCAAAGATAAAAACTCAATTGTAATAACTCAAAATGACAAAGATGTCTATGCCGCTACCGATTTGGCGATTGAAAGAGTCAAGAAGTCGCTAAGACGACACGCCGACAAGATTAAATCGCACAAAATTAATAGCTTTAAAGATTTGGGTGATGATGCGGTTGCGGTCTTGGATTTTGATCAAAATGTCACAAACGATGAAATTGAGATTGTTCCTATGGATTTGGAGTTGCATAAGCCGCTTAGTTTTGATGAAGCGATGGATGCACTTAGAGAAGAAAAAAATAGACAATTTATCGTCTTTAATGACCACGATGGTTTGATGCGTGTAATGTACAAAAGAGCCGATGGAAAGTATGGACTCTATTAATAGTTACTAAGAGTCAAGTTTTTTGGCTCTTAGCTTAGTTTTACCTATTTTAAGATACTATATCCCTTATAAATTTTTAGATTGAGGTTATGAATGATGAAAAAAATCCTGCTTATGACGTTAGCGATTGTGCTTCTTGCAAGTTGTAGTATTGATACAACCAAAAAAGAGTTTAACAAAACAGCACTCTCATGGTATCACAAAATTACCAATGCCATTGCTGCAAATGATTTGGATAAAGCCGACGAGTATTATCTATCCATGCGTAGTGAACACACCAAATCGCCACTGCTTCAATCGACGATGATGATACTTGCTCATGCACACATGGACAAAGAGGAGTATCAATTGGCAAGTTATTACTTCAAAGAGTACAACAAGCGATTTGCGGTAGGCGATAGACAAGAGTATGCCGAGTTTATGACATTAAAAGCAGCATTTTTAGGGATTCGTGATACCAACAAAGATCAAAAATTGATGATGGACACGATTACCAATGCCAATAAGTTTCTCTACACCTACCCCTCTTCACAATACAATCATCTTGTAAACACTATTCTTGTGCGATTAAAGATGAGCCAAATTCTTCTTAATGAGAATGTAGCCTCGCTCTACAATCGTGTGGGCAAAGAGGATGCTGCAAAAATCTACCGAACCAAAAACCAATCCTCTTCTATCAAAATGTCCGATATATCAAAACCCGATGATAGTATTTTAAACAAAGTGACCAAAGTATTTAACTAATACTTTAGCCACCATTAAGCACATAACTGTGCTTTTTTTTGAACACCATTTGTATTGAATAGACCAAAGGAGCATAATGTGCAATTAAGCGATTATGATAAATTTCCCACCAAAACCCCCATTATTATTGTAGAAAATATATTTCTCTATCCTTTTATGATTACCCCGCTTTTTTTGACCTCCAAAGATGATATTGATGCTGCGGCTTATGCGATTGAACACAATACGCTCATATTTATTGCTACGCCCACTTTTGACCCTCAAGAGACCAAAGAGGGGATGCATGCTATTAACTCTATAGGAGTTGTAGGTTCTATTATGCGAAAAGTTCAAATGCCCGATGGACGAGTTAAGATTCTTTTTCAAGGACTCTCACGGGCTATTATCAAAAATGTTGAGATTGAGAAGCGACCCGCCATAGCCTTGATTGATACATTGGCGTACGATGAGTACAACTCCTTGCGAGTAGATGCTATTATGGAGATACTAAGAGAGAAGCTTAAGCAACTCTCATCCTTTAGCTCTCAATTTCCCTCCGACCTAATTAAAAGCATTGAGCAAAACGGCAACCCCAATCGTATCGTTGATTTGGTCTCCTCTATGATACACATTGATAACAAAAAGGCGTATGAGATATTTATTGAAAACTCTGCGGAAAATAGATTGCTTTCTATTATCGAACTTGTAACCAAAGAGATTGAGACCTCCAAGCTTGAACGTGAAATTCGAGGCAAAGTGCATTCCAAGATTGAAAAGAGCAACAAAGAGTACTTTTTGCGTGAACAGCTCAAAGAGATACAAAACGAACTGGGAATTGATACCCACAAAGAAGAGGAGATAGCTCTCTTTCGAGAGAAGCTTGAAGCCATCAAGCCTCATATCGACCAAGGTGGTTACAAAGAGATACAAAAACAAATCGATAAACTTGCCCGTATGCACCCCGATAGTGGCGATGCCAATGTGTTGCAAAGCTATTTGGAGTGGGTTTTTGAGATTCCTTTTGGAAAAATTTCCAAAAAACCTTTAAGCGTATCGGCGGTAGAAGTGGAGCTTAATAGAGATCACTACTCTCTTGAAAAACCCAAAGAGCGAATTTTGGAGTATTTTGCCATCAAAGAGTTGGCAGAGCTTAGAGGGGCGA
The DNA here is from genome assembly GCA_000830175.1 of Sulfurovum sp. FS08-3. Lineage (GTDB taxonomy): Bacteria > Campylobacterota > Campylobacteria > Campylobacterales > Sulfurovaceae > FS08-3. The sequence goes on from JQIS01000001.1 coordinate 420,626, forward strand.
GTGAAGCAAAAGGGGTTATTTTGTGTTTTGCAGGACCCCCAGGAGTGGGTAAAACTTCTCTAGCCAACTCCATAGCCAAGGCTCTCAATCGTCCTTTGGTGCGATTGGCATTGGGTGGATTGGAAGATGTCAATGAGTTGCGAGGACATCGAAGAACCTATGTAGGAGCAATGCCTGGACGTGTTGTGCAAGGCTTGATAGAGGCTAGTAGTATGGATGCTGTGATGGTGCTTGATGAGATTGATAAAGTAGGACGAAGTTTTCGTGGCGACCCAACAGCGGCCTTGTTAGAGATACTCGACCCCGAACAAAACACACACTACCGTGACTACTATCTCAATTTTCATATTGATCTCTCCCGTGCAATCTTTATCGCTACTGCCAATGAGGTAGGTAAAATCCCCGCTCCTTTGCGTGATAGAATGGAGTTTATTTGGCTCAATAGCTATACACCCGATGAGAAATTTGAGATTGCCAAACGCTATCTTATTCCTCAAGAGCTAAAAAAACACGCTTTGCAAAAAAGAGAGTTTAAAATCAACGATTTGGCTCTCAAAAAGCTTATTGATGAATACACAAGAGAGGCGGGTGTGCGAAATTTGCGACGCAAAATCAACGGTGTGATTCGCAAAGGGGTGCGTGAAATGGTAGCCGATAAGAGTATCGACAAAATATCCGTAACGCTCAAAAATCTAGCCCACTACGGTGATAAAAAGGTTTTTGAGATTTCACCCGTAGAGGATAAGCCCAGTATCGGGATTGTCAATGGTTTGGCATGGACGGCTGTGGGGGGCGATGTACTCACGATTGAAGCTATCAAAATCAAAGGCAAAGGAAACTTGCAACTCACGGGAAGTTTGGGCGATGTGATGAAAGAGTCGGCTCGTATTGCAATGAGTGTGGTGAAGATTTTGATTGATGAGGGGTATTTGACGATTATCCAAGAGAGCATTCCCAAAAGTCTCAAAGAGATAGAAGAGGGTATAGAGCTTTCGCACAATGAGGTTTATCAGCGTTACGATTTGCATATCCATATTCCAGAGGGTGCTACTCCCAAAGATGGACCTAGTGCTGGTATTGCGTTGTGTAGCGTGATTGCCTCAATACTATCGGAGAGAAAAATAGACAATACGGTAGCTATGACGGGTGAAGTGACCCTAAGGGGCAAAGTTTTGCCTATTGGTGGACTCAAAGAGAAGCTTATCGCAGGATACAAAGCGGGTGTAACCAAAGTACTCATCCCTGCCAAAAATTATGAGCGAGACTTAGAGGATATTCCCGATGAAGTCAAACAACACGTTGAAATCATTGCGGTAGAGGATATTAAAGAGGTGCTAGAGATAGTTCTTTTGTAACCCCGATTCATTTCTTGTCATCTTGAATGTGTTTTGAGATGTTCGTATGTGCCTACCAAATCACTTTATGGGCGTTTGCAATGATGGGAGTTTTGCAACACGCAGACCATAAGGTGTATAGATTAACCTTTGTGATGTATAATCGTTTTAATAATTTTTAAGGAGTTTCGATGAAGCGATTAATTGCTTTGATAGGCGTTGTGATGCTTTTTGCTGTGCATGGTTTTGCATTAAATGAGAATGGGACAAGTAATGAAAATCTCTTTCAAATCAAAGATATTAACGGTACTACCTACAACATAGAGGCTTTGCCTAATGGTTTGCAGTTTAAAGAGTTTAAAGATAAGGTGGTTTTTTTGGAGTTTTTTGGTCACAAATGCCCCCCTTGTATGAAGTCTATTCCAGAGTATATCAAGCTTCAAGAGCGATACAAAGAGAAATTGGTCATTGTTGCCATCGAAGTTCAGGGACTTACAACCGCCCAAACCGCTGAGTTTGCTAAACAAAAAGGGATTAATTATGTGACAATTTCACAAGCCGATGCCGATATTTTTGTCGAACATATCGCAACGCGTGCCAATTGGAGCGGAGCTATTCCATTTTTAATTATTTTGGATCAAAAAGGTGAAGTGCAAACCATGCAGGCGGGACTTATTCCAAAAAGTGCTTTGGAGAGTGTTATAGAGACCCTTGATACGCAAAACAATAAGGAGACCAATACGACGAATAATAAGGACAGCAATACGACCCAAAAGTAAACCCTATTATTTAAGTCTATTTTATATTTTTTTCGCTATAATCGCAGGACTTATTCACCAAATTTTGGGTGCAACTTACAATTTAACACAAAAGGCAAAAAAATGGCAAGAAAATGTAGCGTTACAGGCAAGGGACCATTAGTAGGGAACAACGTTTCTCACGCTAATAACAAAACCAAGAGAAGACAACTTCCAAATCTTAGAAATGTAAAAATTACACTCGAAGATGGTACGATCAAAAAAATCAAAATTGCTGCTTCTACGTTAAGAACGATGAAGAAGCAATCGGCTCAATAGTAACTCCTTGAACAACATCAAGGGGTTCTAGCCCAATGATTTTTGTTTGCAATTCTACAAACTCCAAAAGATTTTTACAACCTACTATCTATTTTTCATTCAATACCCCTTCTATTTCAAACCTTTTTATCTTTTTATTGTTCATTGTTGTGATACTATTAGATAAAATTATTCCAAAAAAACCACAGGAGTTAAAATATGTTTAGTATCTTCCCCATTAAAGGCAATGTAACCGCCCCCAATGGATTTTATTGCGACGGAGTCAATGTTGGAATGCGAAAAGGCAATGATGGCGATGTGGCCTTTATTCGTAGTGATGTTTTGTGTGATATTAGTGCCGTTTTTACCACCAATCGCTTTTGTGCGGCACCCATTGTGCATTTCAAAAACTATCCCACAGGCTTTCAAACCAATTTTTTGCTTATCAATGCCAAAAATGCCAACGCCATGACGGGTTCAAAAGGGGTGGAGGATATTAACACTATCTTTTCCAAACTCAATCGCACAGAGGTTGTCAATCCCGTCATGAGTTCAACGGGTGTGATTGGCTATCGACTCAATATAGATAAAATTGTATCGGCTTTTGAGATGTTTGATTTTGATGCTAAAAACCATGAAAAATTAGCCCGTGCTATTATGACTACGGATAGTTTTGAGAAACAACTTGCTTTTGATGTGGTCATGCACGATGGTAGTAGCTTCAAGATAGGAGCTGTTTGCAAGGGAGCGGGAATGATTAATCCTGCTATGGCGACCATGCTCTGTTTTGTCACCACTGATGCTGCTATCCCCAAAAGCGACATGGATGAACTTTTGCATGAGGCCGCTGGGCAATCTTTTAATCGAATCTCCGTTGATGGCGATACCTCTACTAATGATACACTGATGCTTATGGCAAACAAAACATCAGGGGCTTACAACAAAGAGGCGTTTAGAGAAGCGTTAAATACCATTACTTTCAATCTTGCTATGATGATTTTAAAAGATGGCGAGGGGGCTACGAAGCTGGTATCGTTTGAAGTCAAGGGAGCTAAAAGCCTTGAAGATGCTCAAAAAGCTTCGATGGCACTGAGCAACTCTTTGCTTGTAAAAACTGCTCTCTTTGGAGAAGATCCCAACTGGGGACGTATCGCTTCAACCATAGGAGCTAGTGGGATAGAGTGTGACGAGGAGCTTTTAACCATTCATTACGATGATTTGCTCATCTACTCCCATGAGTTTAGAGAACTCGACAAAGAGCGAGAAGAGAAAGCCTATGCGATTATGAAGCAAGAGAGCTTTAAGGTGATTTGCGATTTGGGATTGGGAGAGTATAGCTACAAAAGTTACGGATGCGATTTAAGCTACGATTATGTCAAAATCAATGCAGAGTATCGAACTTAACAATGAAACGTTTGGTTTTTGCCTTACTCTTTGTCAATTGGCTAATGGCAACTGCATGGTGTCCCATTTGCGGTAACGATTTGAAAATACACCAAGCTACTGCTCACAAAGCCAAGCTGCACAACGGCACGGAGCGTCATTACTGCTCTTTACGCTGTTTGGTAGTTGATAGCCAAGAGTACGGTATCGACGATATTCGTGTGAGGGATTATCAAAACAAAACCTTTATCGATGCCAATGGCTCGTTGTATGTCGTAGGCTCATCGCTTCAAGGGGTGCATTCTAAGCTATCCAAAGTGGCTTTTGCCAACCCAAAAGATGCTCAAGCTTTTGCTAGGCAAAAAGGTGGTGTAATCAAAAGCTTTGAAGAGGCACGAAAGATAGCCCTCGATTCCCTCAAAACCGATAATGCCTATGATGCCAAAATCAAAACCGCAAAAATTTATCCTATGGGCAAAAAGATTTATACCCAAAAGTGCAAGAGTTTTGCCATAGAGCTTAATGATTTTTTGGAGATTGATGAGCTAAAATCGCACATAGAGACTCAAAACCTATGCCCCCATCTCAACGCTAGGCAGTTTCAAGCCCTCGCTTTGTATCTATGGGAGCAACAACGCCATAATGTTTGGGAGGATATAGAAGATAGAGTGGTGGTGGGCGAGGATGAAAAGTGTCCCGTTTGCGGGATGTTTACCTACAAATACCCCCGTTGGGCGGCTCAAATCTTTTTTGCTCATGACCATCACGAACACCATGTGAGCTTTGATGGTGTCAAAGACCTTATGAAATTCTATTTTGATCCCAATAAGTGGGGCAATTATCAACACATTCATGCCAAGACAATGACCAAAATCCTTGTCACCAACTACTATACCCAAAAAGCTATCGATGCCAAAAGTGCTTTTTATGTCATAGGAAGCGATACCTATGGACCTATGGGGCATGAACTTATCCCTTTTGGCTCTCTCCCCGAGGCTTTGAGCTTCAAAAACGACCATCGAGGCGAAAAAATCGTGCGATTTGATGAGATAACTCCAGCAATGGTTTACGCACTTGATAAATAACAAAAGCAAAAGAGTCTTAATGGGCTTTGGAGTTTTGATACTTTTTGGGGCAGTGGAGATACTCTATCTCCATGAAACAAAGAGTATGAAGCCTCTTGAGAGGGTACTCAAAAAACAGTTTGTGACTCTTAGTACCCTACCAGACCTTGCTATAGCTACGGAAGCCACTTTTGTACGCCACCGTAGCCTAAGTACTCTCTTTGAAGTCTATCGTGAGGGCGGGGGACTCATCTGTTATTTTCCTACGACTTACGCCTATTGGTATGCTCCCACCCTCAATCAAACGCCCTCCAAAGTGATACAATGAAAAGAATCAATCTCTACTTTGTCGAATACGCCCTTAGCTCCCTTGTGAGAAACAAGAGCAAAAATCTCTCTATAGTTGCCATTTTTACGCTCTTGATTTTTCTTGTAAGTTCCATACTTTTGATTGCCAACTCTATCAAATACGAGCTTTTGAGTACGGTTGAAACGCTTCCCGATATGACCATTACACAACTCAAAGCAGGACGAGTCGTGGAGATAGAGGAGTCCATCGTCGATGAAATCGTGCAAATTGCAGGTGTAAGCGATGCCATTGCTAGGGTTTGGGGGTATTATTATTTTGAAAATGCGGGAGCTAACTTTAGTATCGTAGGAATAGATAGCTACGAAAATCAATACAAAACGACTCTTGCCCAAGTCGCCACGCTCTACGATAGCGATACGATGCAAGACTCCATGGTGGTAGGGGAGGGGGTTGGCAAAATATTGGCAAAAAGTTATTATCAAGAGTATTTCAACTTCATTTTACCCAATGGCAAACTCAAAAAGATGCGTATTGCGGGAGTCTTTAAAGGTGCAACACAACTTGAGTCCAACGATATGATTATCCTATCTAAAACCAACGCTAGAGAGATTTTTGCAATGGAGGAGGGGTATGCTACCGATATTGTTGTTAAGGTTGCCAATCCCACGGAAGTTCCTACCGTTGTAGCCAAAATCAAAGCCCTCATTCCTAGTAGTCGCATCATTACCCAAGAGGATTTGCGTATAAGCTATGCCAATATTTTTAATTACAAAAGCGGTATCTTTTTGAGTCTCTTTGTGGTGGCACTCTTTGCTTTTTTTATGATAGTGTATGACAAATCAAGTGCTATGAGTTCGCATGAACGACACGAAATTGGCGTACTTAAGGCATTGGGTTGGAGGGTAGAGGATATACTCAAAGAGCGATTGGTTGAAGCGTTGATGGTTTCGTTGTTTGCCTACATAGTGGGTGTAGTTTTGGCTTTGGCTTTTGTCTTTTTAGCCAATGCTCCACTGCTGCAAAATATTTTTGTGGGCTATAGCAATCTCAAAAGCTCTTTTGAGCTCCCTTTTGTACTTGATGGCACGATTTTGGCACTTATTTTTTTGATTACCATTCCTATCTATATCGGTGCTACTCTTATTCCCTCATGGCAAGTAGCTACCATGGAGAGCGATGAGGTGATCCGTTAATCAATCGTCGGTAGGTGCATTCATGTTTTTGGTTTCGGTATGGCTTGATGTTTTTTTGGCAAGGTAGCGAATCAAAAACAAAAAGAGCAACACCCCACTAAACATCAATACGTTGAAATTGACCGTATCGGTAAAAAAAGCGTGTACGTTATCGGCTTCAATTTGATTGATTTTGACTACGTTTACGATAAACTCTCGAAGTACCAAAACGATAAAAGCATCGATAAGCAGATAGATTTTGACCCTTTGTTCACGCACGAACGAGGTGACAGCCCGTGTAATCTCCAAAAAGATAATAAAATAGAGCATATGGATAATAAACTCTACAATCGTATGCGTAAGGGTAGCGACAGTAAAGAGAATAACCGCAATCCACATCTCAAGCGAAAAGTGATTTTTTAATAAGTTGATACTACGTTGCATATACATTTCTCCTATAAAGATTCTAAAATTTTGGCGAATTTTAACATAGAAAGCTGTTTATTGCAACACTATATAAAAGTAAATTGTAATAATCTAAAGTAATATTTTGGATAAGCGTTATCCAAAAATTTGGATAACTTTGGGAGGAGTTGTTAATTTTGTTCTATAGTTTATTGAATTATTTTAAAAAGGAGTGGCGCGGTGGACGGGGCTCGAACCCGCGACCCCCTGCGTGACAGGCAGGTAATCTAACCAACTGATCTACCACCGCACCTAAAAAGAAGCTAAATTAATAGCCATGGTGGTCGCTACAAGACTCGAACTTGTGACATCTACCTTGTAAGGGTAGCGCTCTACCAACTGAGCTAAGCGACCTAAATTTGGCGACCCCTAGAGGATTTGAACCTCTGTTCCTATGATGAAAACATAGTATCCTTGGCCACTAGATGAAAGGGTCTTTGATAAACCCAAACAAATCCATTGTAGTGGTGACTCATCTAGGATTCGAACCTAGGGCCCATTCATTAAAAGTGAATTGCTCTACCAACTGAGCTAATGAGTCGTATAAAAA
>JQIS01000007.1 GCA_000830175.1 Sulfurovum sp. FS08-3
GAGGAATAGAGAAGGGGATTGATATTGGGATTGAAAAGGGGATTGATATTGGGATGGAGCAGGGTAAAAGAGAAGGATTAGAACAAAAAGCGATTGAGATAGCTCAAAAGCTTATAGCCCAAAATTTTGACAATACTACTATTTGTACCCTTACGGGTTTATCTCATGATATTGTTGAGTCATTGAAAATAGAGTAGGAAAACCAAGAGATTTAGTCAATATCTTTTTCAAAAAGACTCAAAGTAGCCACTACCACAACAATAGGCAAAGTCAAGGCAATGAGATAAGGGAAGATACTCAGCAAATGGTTGCGTTGCAAAAAGACAAATCCTACTATCATGACAGCATAACTAAGTAATCGATAGGGAGCTAAAGAGGCTCTGGAGTCCTTGAGAGTCTCTACAAAACTTCGTCCTTTGAGTCTGGAACGCTCCTCTTTGACTACCTCGACCAAATCTTTGGGGGGCGACTTCTCATCGCTTTCTTCTTCATCAAATAGCTCATAGGGGTCTTCGACTTTGTCAATCGCATCACGTTCATCCATAACCATTTGGTTCATAACACCCTTTTCTACTACACGTCTGTAGCTTCGCATGGAAGCTAGAAGAATAAACGAGGAGGTAAAGTAACCCAATAGTGCCGAGGCAATCACTTTGGGTTCAAAAAAAAGAACCGTTATCGAAAAGAGTAGAAAAAATCCACTAGCAAGAAAAGCAACCACACGTTTCATTTTAAATCTCTAATCATCGTCATCATCATTGGGCTGTTTGTAGTTTTTGTATTTTGGATCATTTGCCAACTCCTCCAAATCTTTTTGTTGCTTTTTATAGACTTTATAAACATTCATAAAAGCAGCCCCCACGCCCCAAAAGACCCCTAGCCACAAGAGCCACGGTGAGCCAAAGAGATTTTTTAAACCTATTCCAATACCTACCCCTATCAAAATAGCCACCACGATTGAGATACCCAAACTCAAATCATTGGCAGCCACGAAGAGTTTTTTAAATTTGGGTTCTTGCTCTTTATCCATGAGCTAGCTCCATCATCGCCTCTTTGGCGGCTTCTATTGCCTCTTCTATCATCGCATCGGTCATGACACTCGAAATAAATCCCGCTTCAAAAGATGAACAAGCCAAATAAATCCCACGATTGAGCATTTTGTTGTGAAAAGAGGCAAACGTTTTGGTATCGTTTTGCAAAGCATCGTCGAAGTTTTGCACAGGTTTATCACTAAAGAAAAAACCAAACATACTCCCTCTTGTATCGGTGACGATATTCAATCTCGCTTGATTTCCTGCCTCTTCAAACCCTTGCATCAGTCGCTTTGCTTTTGCATTGAGTTCGTCGTAGAGATTGGGTTGGATTTTAAGCTTTTGAATCGAAGCCAATCCCGCACTCATAGCGATTGGATTGCCACTAAGCGTTCCTGCTTGATAGACCTTGCCCTCGGGAGAGAGGTGTGACATAATCTCCTTTGAAGCCCCAAAAGCACCGACAGGCATCCCCGCTCCAATCACTTTGCCCCATGTGACTATATCGGGGACTACCGCACTTATCCCCTGAGCTCCTTTGAGTGAAGCTCTAAAACCACTCATCACTTCATCAAAAATAAGCAACGCACCGTGTTTATCGCAAAGTTCTCTAAGGGCTACTAAAAACTCCTCTTTGGCAGGTACAAGCCCCATATTTCCAGCAATGGGCTCAATAATGACACACGCAATAGCCTCACTCTCCTCAAAGCACTCTTGGACGCTTTGGATATCGTTGTATCGTGCTAGAAGTGTGTGTTTGGTAAGATCAGCGGGAACACCTGGGCTACTGGGGCTTCCAAATGTCGTTGCACCGCTTCCTGCTTGGACGAGTAGGGAGTCGCTATGCCCGTGGTAACATCCTGCAAATTTGACAATATCATCTCGCCCCGTTACGCCACGAGCCAAACGAATAGCACTCATAACCGCCTCTGTACCGCTGCTTACAAATCGTAACTTATCGACGTTGTCAAACATCTCTACGATTTGCGTTGCCAATTGCGTCTCCAACTCCGTAGGCGCACCAAAGCTTAATCCCCCTCGCACACTCTCCAAAACGGCGTTTTCAATATCTTTGTCGCAATGTCCAAAGATAAGCGGTCCCCAACTTTGGACAAAATCAATGTATCGATTGCCATCTATATCGTAGAGATAAGCCCCCTCACCTCTAGCAATAAAAGGCGGTGTCCCCTCCACGCCATTAAAGGCACGCACGGGCGAATCAACGCCTCCTGGAATCACTTGATAGGCTTCATTAAACGCTTCTATACTTTTATCAAATTTCATCAATTCTAAACTCCAAAATAAAATAGTACCATTGTAGCAAAATTTTTTGTAGGTTTGGTAGTCTTGAGTTCGTATAGTGTCAATTTGAACGGCTTTCGATTCTATTCCAACCTATTCTTATTAACTAAATTTGCTATAATTGCATTTTTTTAATTGATGCTACACAAAAATAGAAGCATTGCCCCTATTTTTGGCAGGGACACAAGTGTCCCTTGCAACCACCTCTTGCTACCCGCATAGCGGGAGAGCGTAAGGTTAGTTTTAAAATACATACAAGGATAAACTATGCCCCCTATTTTTAGACACTTTACTATCGGATACATTATTCTATTAGGCTCTCTTTTGGGGGCTTCGCTCTATGCAGGTGCGGTTGTAGCACCTACGATTTTTGGTTCGCACATCTATCTAGGCAAAGAGATACTCACCCAGTTTCAAGAGGGGCAGCTTATGAGTGTAAACTTCTACAAACTGGGTATTTTAGTCGATTTTGCCCTTTTGTCGATATTTTTGTATGAAGGCTACAAATACAAAATGGGCGAACGAGACGCTATTACCCTTGTGGCTACCTTTTTGGCTCTTGCTACGGGTGCTTTGTTTGCACACTACTACCTCCCCGATATTATTATGATGCAACACGTAGGAGAAGCCATGACCCAAACCCAAGAGTTTGTCAATACCCACAAAGGTTCGGAGATCAATTTCAAAATTTTTGCTTTGGCAATCTTTGTTTTGCTTATTAGAAATCTTCAAAAAGGATTAAAAAGTGCCACCAAAGCTTCACCCCTTTAAACCTCTGCTCTTTAGCGATACCAAAATCTTAATTTTGGGGAGTTTTCCTAGTCAAAAATCCTTTGAAGGGGGTTTTTACTACGCCCATCCTCGCAATCAATTTTGGAAAATCCTCAGTGCCATTACCGCCTATCCTATTCACAACCGTGACCAAAAGATTTGGCTACTCAAAGAGGCAAAGATTGGCTTGTGGGATATGATAAGCAGTTGCGTTCAAGAAAACTCTCTCGATAGTTCTATCTACGATGAAGAGGTAAACGACATTGCCTCGCTTGTGCAATCCTATCCTAGCATCGAAACAATCGCTTGTAGTGGCAAAAAATCCTATGGGCTATTTAAAATGCACTTTGACTATTTGGGTTTTGAGCCTATCTATCTCCCCTCCCCCTCCGCCGCCTATGCAGCGATGAAAATTGAGCAAAAGATAGCTATTTACAAAGAAAAGTTGGGCTTATAAGATGGCTATTTGGGCAATTGGAGATATTCACGGATGCTACGACTCCTTTAGAGAGCTATTAAACAAAATCGCTTTTGATCCCTCCAATGACACACTGTGGCTTGTGGGTGATATTGTCAATCGTGGTGAAGATTCACTCAAAACCATGGAGTATGTCTATTCGATTCGCCATAGCGTAGTGATGATACTAGGCAACCACGATATGTCGCTTATTGGCTCCTATTACGGTCTCAAAAAACCATCAACCTACACCGATACACTCATGCGTAGCCCCAAAATCCATGACTACATTGCATGGCTACGGCAGGGGAAATTTTTGCATATTGATTTGGAGCATCGTCACGCTATTGCACATGCGGGTATATCGCCTGAATTTGATTTGGGTATGGCGATTAACTACGCTAAGGTTATCGAAACCAAACTCCAAAGTGCCAGTGTCAAAGATTGGCTCAAAGAGATGTTTAGCACAAGCGTTTACGCCTTCAACCCCAACGCCAACCAAAGCGATAGAGAGAAGTACATCTTGGGGGCTTTTACTCGTATGCGTTTTTGCTACTCCAATGGCAAACTTGATTTCAAACAAAAAGGCAAACCCAACCCCTTGCTTATCGAACAAAAAGGACTCAAACCGTGGTTTGCGTGTCCCACCCGTCGCACGATTGAACTCAAAATCATCTTTGGTCACTGGTCCACTTTGGGCTACTACGACGATGGCAATGTGGTCTCACTCGATACGGGATGCGTTTGGGGCGGAAGTCTCAGTGCTTATCGTGTAGATTCTGTGCGTCATGAGGTTGTGTGGGTCAAATGCAAAGGCAACCTCGACCCCTTATCGGATGAGATGGAGCAGTAGTATCGGGGATTGTTGCAGAGCCAAAGTGCTTCTCGTTCTACATCGGGGAGAAGTGAACGAAAGAGATTAAAAAGCAGATGGGTATAAAATTATGCCATAATGCCTATCAAAAGGAGGAAAAATGCAAACAGTTTTTTATTCTAATGCTCGTAATAATTTGCGTGAAATTATCGATCGTGTTTGTGATGATTTTGATGAGTACACCATTACAACAAAAGATAATAAATCAGCAGTGATACTCTCTTATGATGAATACAATGCTATGCAAGAGACACTCTATCTACTCTCCTCTAAAAATAATAGAGATAGACTTAATGAAGCAGTTGAACAAATTGAGAGTTTAAACTTTAGTAAAAAAGAAATTAATATATGATTGTTGGCTTTACAGATAGAGGATGGGATATTGGCAATCCAATGATAAAAAAATTCTCAAACGCATCAATCTATTACTAGCAGATATAAAACGCAATCTTGATGATGAGCAAGGTATTGGCAAACCTGAACGCCTAAAAGGTCATTATCAAGGCTATTTATCTAGGTGTATCACTTCAGAACATCGACTTATTTACAAAATAATGGATGATTTGATTGTCGTAGCACAATGTCGTTATCATTATTAAAGCGTATTAAACATCTATCTAAAAACACCCTTCTCTACAATCCCCAATTTGCTTTAGCCATTTGGCAGTGCCAAACAAAAGTTTTGCTATAATAGTAAAAAATCTATAAGGAGTGTGTATGATTACCATTGATAACCCTTCTTTAGAGGCCCAATTGATTGCTCAGGCACAAGGGCTTAGGATGAGAGTCGATGAGCTCGTGGTACGCTTGCTCTCTACAAAAGAGATCAAAAGCAAACCTCTAGTTGATGATGAAGAAGTTCAACTCTTTTCAAATCATAGTGCCAATTTGATAGATGAGTGGAACGATAGCCGTGAGGATGAAGTGTGGAAATAAGAGCCAAAGATGTTGTGTTGTGTGAGTTTTACTTTTCAGATATGCAAAGCTCCAAAAAACGTCCCGTTTTGGTACTCAAAGACAACTTACCCTACAATGATTTTATCGCCATTCCCATTAGCTCTCAGATACAAAAGCTTAATCTTGATGAACAGATAATCGATAATAGTCATTTTGCAAATGGTGCGATTCCCAAACCCTCCAAACTGATGCTACGCAAAACCTTTGTGGTCTCCAAAAATGCCGTGATTAAACGATACGGAACAATCTCGACGGATAGCTTCAAACGATATAAAACCTCTTTTTGTCGATATTTTGAGTGTTAGTTGCGTAGGTTTGAGACCAACCACCCGTAGGTGCGACCATGTCGCACAAAAAGCGTGTGACACGGTCACACCTACAAATCACAACCATTTCTAAATCCCCAAACTTCCTCTCAACCACTGCCACAATATCGGAAGTAGGACTTTAGTCCCACAAAATGTTTGATAGTGTTGTTTTTGTGACACTAAAGTGTCACCTCCGTTGTTTTCACCAGTGCCAAACCTACGAAAATTCGCTATAATATCCCATCATTCACAAAGGATAGGGTTTGAGAAAAGAAGAATACACCCAAGAAGCACAAAGAGCCATCACTATTATCGAAGAAGATTACAAAATAGACTGGAACAACCCCCAAGACCTCACCAATCTAACCACTTTGGATTTAAGAGACAACCAAATCACTAACATCTCTTTCTTAAAAGACCTCACCAATCTAACCAGATTGAATTTATACAACAACCAAATCACTAACATCTCTTTTTTAAAAGACCTAACCAAACTAACCACTTTGGATTTAAGCAAAAACAAAATCACCGACATATCTTTCTTAAAATACCTCACCAATCTAACCAAGTTGGATTTAAGCTTCAACCAAATCACCGACATCTCTTTCTTAAAAGACCTCACCAATCTAACCACTTTGGATTTAGGCTACAACAAAATCACCAACATCTCTTTCCTAAGTACTCTTTTAAATTATAATAAGCAATTCCCATATTATTATAGGCTTCATCATATTTAGGATTTATCTCAATAGCTTTTTGATAGGCAGTGAGTGCTTTGTTGTACTCTTTTAACTCATCATAAGCAATTCCCATATTATAATAGGCACTATCATCTTTAGGATTTATCTCTATGGCTTTTTGATAGGCTGTAATAGCTTTGTCGTACTCTTTTAAGTCATAATAAGCATTTCCCATATTATAATAGGCAACATCATTTTTAGGATTTATTGCTATGGCTTTTTGATAGGCAGTGAGTGCTTTGTCGTGCTCTTTTTTATGACGATAAGGAATCCCCAAAGCATTATAAATATAATCAAGTTGAGGATTAATTCTAATGCCATTTTGATACGCCTCTATCGCTTTGTCATAATCTTTTTTATCAAAAAAAGCATTTCCTATATATAAATAGAGCGATGCATCTTCTTTAAACTGCTCTTGCTTGGACAAACTTAACAAAAATTCAATATTATAAACTCCACTATCATTTTTGCCCATGGATGTATATTTTGTAAATGCATTGTATAGCTCTTGACTCATATAGTTTAAAAAATATTTTTTTTCATCTTTTAGCTCTTGTGTTAGCTCTTGCATTTCACTTTTTGGTAGAGTGTTAAAGCTTTGACATTTTATTATTTTCAGTTGCATATTATGTTTAAATGAACCTAAAAGCAATTCAATAAACTCTTCTCTATTAATATCAAAATCCCTCTCAAAATCTCTTCTAAGGAGCATGGTGTGATAGCAAATCTCCAAATCTTTGTTGATGGTTTTGTCAAGTGGGTAAGTTTGATAATAATTTATCATCTCCTTGTGAATATCGGCGATTTTGGGGTTGTCGTGGTAGCTTGAAAAGTTTTGTTGATACTTGCGTTTGGTATCGGCTACGATAGCCGATTTGACACTGTCGTGGAGATGAAATTGACTTTTGTTTGTCCCTTTGCCTTTGTAGATGAGTCCATTGGTCACCATATTATCCAAAACCTCTACATCAGGATACAAAATCTGCTCTATTTGGCGATTGAGTACTCTAGGGATAGCGAGTTTGTATATTTCCAAATTTTTATCGATATGCGAAAATACCCTATTGGAGAGATAAAAGAGCAATCCATACTCCTCATCCTCTAGCATCACTTTTTCTATCCTCTCCCTATCAAGCTCCTCCCAACTCTCAAAATCTCTGTATATTTTGGGAAATAGTGAGACAAGCAGGGCGTTACCGTTGGTGATGGTGTGGATATACGCTATCGTTTCATTATCGGGGAGAGGGACATTGGACATCTCAAAATAGGCTTTGATGTTTGCGGTGGTAAATCCCTCGATGGTGAGTTCTTCTATTTTGCTCTCATCAACCCCGAAGTTAATCTCTCTCAAATCGTTACGCCCTCCTACAACAAATGTAGCCCTTCCTAATAATCTATCAAAGAGCGTCTCAATAGTATCTTTGAGCCTCTCGTGGCGAATATCTTTACGGCGTGTGATATTGTCACTATTGAAATCAACCCAAGAGCCAATATCCATCCCTCGTATCTTCTCAAAGGTATCGACTACAAAGAGTCCATACTCCCCAAAATCCTTTTGCAAAGCATCGAGTATCTCTATCTCATGAAGTGCTTCATCGCTATTGTATCGCTCTTTGCATTGGGTTAGTAGTGGAGTGTGGTGTAGAGTGGTGAATTGACTATCCATCAAGAGTTTGGGCAAAGTGATACCCTCTTGTGTTTGTTTGTTGATGATAATCATAGGCAAAGTAGGGTAATGATGGGGGGAGATTGTCTATAAGTGTACTTTTGCCCAGTCCCCCTTGTGCGTTGATAACTATTATTTGATGGATTTGATTTTGGATAATAGCATCGATAGTCTCATCAATAGAGCGTCTAATGTAGAGCGTGGAGCTAGAAACGGGGGCAATGGAGATGGGCTTGATAGGCTTTGGGGGCATGGAGTGTGGAGGGTTGATGATGGTGATGTGGTTGTGATTGCCTGTATTGATGATACCGTAGTTGTCTTGTTCGTTGGCTACGCTTTTATTTTCTTCCATCATGTGCCTTTAAAAAAGTTTGAATATTATAGCCAAATCTTCTAAAATAAAATTCAAACTATAGGCTTTTGCGTAGCTAGTGATAAGCAAAAAACAACTTGATGGTTTGTAAGCGATAGTTAGTATCCCTAATTTTAGAGCCATTATTGTACAATACCCTCAATAAAAACAGAGAGATAGACAACCATGCAAAACAAAATCGAGCTTTTGGCTCCAGCGGGTAATTTGGAAAAACTTAAAATGGCGTTTGCTTATGGGGCGGATGCTGTGTATGGAGGGACGAGTACCTTTTCGCTTCGGATTCGTTCGGGTAAAGAGTTTGATATTGATTCTTTTAGAGAGGGAATCCAATACGCCCATGCTTTAAATAAAAAAGTTTATGTCACCATCAATGGCTTTCCTTTCAACTCACAGCTTGATTTGTATCGCAACCACATCGCCAAAATGCGTGACCTCTCCCCCGATGCCATTATCGTCTCTAGCCCTGGGGTGGTGCGAATGTGCCGTGAAATTGCCCCCAATATTCCTATGCACCTCTCCACACAAGCCAATGTTATGAATGCTATGGATGCCCAAGTCTATTACGATATGGGTGTGGAGCGTATCATTGCAGCACGAGAGATTAGTCTCAAAGATTGCGAAGCGATTAAACGCTCTATTCCAGAGCTTGAAATTGAGATTTTTGTCCATGGTTCGATGTGTTTTGCTTACAGCGGACGATGTTTGATTTCAGCTTTGCAAATGGGACGAGTACCCAATCGTGGAAGTTGTGCCAATGATTGTAGGTTTCCTTATGAGATTTACGCCCACAATCCAGAGACCAACACCACCTTTAGACTCGAAGAGGAGAGCGAGGTGGGTACTTACATCATGAACGCCAAAGATATGAATATGGTTTCACACATCGATGATATTATCCAAAGCGGCGTTATTGATAGCCTCAAAATCGAGGGACGCACCAAATCGCCCTACTACCTCACCACCGTCACAAGGGCGTATCGAGCTGCCATAGACGATAGCTACGCAGGGTCTTTTGATGCCTCCAAATATCAAGAGGAGATTCATACTACCCAAAACCGAGGCTTCACCGATGCCTATCTCATCTCTCGCCCGTATGAAAAAAACGATACCCAAAGCCACGGCTTTACCATCACCGACGGTACGCATCAAGTAGCAGGGATTGTGAGCGAAGATGGGCTAACATGGAGTTGCAAAGACAAAACGTGTTTGGGTGATAGCGTAGAGATTCTTTTGCCTATGGGTCAAACCATTGAGCCTCTTGAAAATGAGTACGGGAGGATTGTGCAAGAGGGCGGTCGATACTATTTGAGTTTTAAAAAGATAGAGTCTCTTAGCGGTAAAGTTTTTGAGTGTATCCACAGCGGTGACCTAAGCGACATCATCTTGCCTACCCAATTGCCCAGCTATACCGTTTTGCGTCGTGGGATAGTGGAAGCCAAAATCAAAAAAGGTTTGCTTTAGTTCAAAAACTACACAAAACGGAACAATACCGCTTGAATTTTTGATAGTTTTAATAAAACAATAAGCTTTGATAAGATATAAATCATAAAATTTTAAACACCGAGGATAAAATGGCTCTAATAATTAATGATGAATGTATCGCTTGTGACGCCTGTAGAGAGGAGTGTCCCAATGATGCAATCGAAGAAAATGACCCTATTTACGTGATAGACCCCGATAGATGTACGGAGTGTGTTGGTTACTACGATGATCCATCGTGCATTGCGGTATGTCCTGTCGATTGTATCGTACCTGACCCTGATAATATTGAAACCATTGACGAGCTTAAATTTAAGTTTCAACAACTCCAAGACGAGGAGTAAAATCTCTTTATGGAGCTAGAAAAACACACGGCTGTCATTGATATTGGCTCCAATTCTGCACGTTTGGTAATCTTTGAACGTAGCAGTAAATTTGGTTTTCATATTGTTCGTGAACAAAAGAGTCGTGTACGCATTGGCGAAGGAGCCTATCAAAACAATGGGAGGCTTCAAGCTATTGGCATTACCCGTGCCTATCAAGCCCTTGATAGCTTCATGCAAACCATTCGTCAATACGATGTGGGGCATATCTATTGTGTGGCAACCTCTGCACTGCGTGATGCTCCCAATGCCAAAGAGTTTATTGAATGGATCAAAGCCAACATAGGCATCGAAATTGATGTGATTGATGGTAGCAAAGAGGCATTTTACGGCTCTATCGCAGCACTTAACCTTTTGCCTATTCAAAGCGGTATTACTATTGATATTGGCGGTGGTTCGGCGGATATGTCTTTGATGAAGATGGGCAAAGTAGTCGATACTATCTCACTCAATTTGGGTGGCGTTCGTCTCAAAGAGCTTTTTCGTGACAAAGGCAAAGGGGTAGAGGAGATGCAAAGCTTTATTGACCAAGAGATAGCACGTATTCCTGAGCATTTTCATCATCAAAGTGCTGTTGGAATGGGTGGTACTATTCGAGCCTTAAGCAAAGCCATTATGACAAAAAAATCCTACCCGCTTAAAAAACTTCACGCCTTTAGCTATAGCCTTCAAGAGCAATCAAGCTACTTTGATACCATCATTGAGAGCGATTTGGAGGGATTGGCGAAACTCTATCTCAAAGAGGATCGATTTGATACGATTCGTGAGGGTACGCTTATTTTTGTCTCCATTCTCAAAGCCATCAAAGCCAAAGAGGTGATTACAAGCGGGGTAGGGGTGCGTGAAGGGATATTTCTATCCAAATTGCTCAAAAATTACAACTACCGCTTCCCTGCCTCTATCAATCCAAGCATTATCTCCATGCAAGATCGCTTTGATGCGACTTTGAAACACTATGACAATACGATTGATAGTGCCTTGAAGCTCTACGATTTGCTACGCCATCACCTCAAAATGGATAACGACAAAGACTATACCAAAGAGCTTATTTGGGCTATCAAGCTCTCCAATATCGGCAAATCACTCACCATCTATCACGCCAATGAGCATGCTTTTTATATCGCTTTGCAAGAGCTAAATTATCAATACCGCCACAAATCGATTGTGCTTATCTCCATGTTGTTGCTTATGCAAGGTAAAGATGTTAAAAAATCAAGTCACTACCACTACTATAAAGATTTGTTACCCAAAAAGAGCAGTTTTAAAATACTCAATTTTTGCTACGCTCTTAGCATTGCCCTCTACGAAGATGCTAAAGATGCTACGATTGATTTGGAGTATGCACACAACACGCTTACTATCACCTCCAACCGTTCACTCTATCTATCCAAAAACTCCATCTACAATATCGCCCAACCTAAAAAGTTTGAAATCGCAATCATTGATGCCTCGACTATTCCGTCTATGGATGGGGTGTTGTAGTCACGCTTAAACCGTACCTAATTTCAAATAAGATAAAATTACTGTTTTAAAGTAAGGATTGTATTGATGTTTTTGATGGATAAAAACAGCCATTTTAATGCTGCCAACTTAATTACCTTTGGCAATATCGCTTGTGGAATAAGTGCTATCTATTTCACTGTTAAGGGAGATTTTTTTACGGCTATTGTTTTGGCATGGATTGCGGGAGCTTTTGATATAGCCGATGGAAAAGTAGCACGAAAATTCAATCTCTCTACCGAGTTTGGGATACAGCTTGATAGTTTTGCCGATTTTGTCTCGTTTGTCATTATGCCCTCCTTTTTGGTCTTTTATGCCATCACGCTCAACCAAATTGATACAACCCAAGAGCTTTTGATTGGATTGGTATTTATCTTCTATATCATTAGCGGTCTTAGACGTTTGGTAGCCTTTAATCTCAAAGTTCAAGTGGGCAAAGTCTCCAAATATTTCGAGGGCGTTCCTACACCGCTAGGGGCGATTTTATTATGGATTTTGTATCTGCTTTTTGCCTATGGGATGATTACGAGTAGCTATCTTGTCGCTTTTTTTGTGATTTTGATTGCGCTTAGTCTCAATAGCAAACTCAAAATCCCTCATCCTTAGGCTCTTTTGATGCTCAAATATCTTCACACATTCAATGAATTGGTAATGTTTAAACACTCTGTATTTTCGTTGCCTTTCATCTTTGTGGCGATGGTTGTAGCCTCTGATGGATGGTTTGGATGGAGGCTTTTGCTTTTGGGGCTCTTAGCTGCCCTAAGTGCTAGAAACTTCGCTATGGGAGTCAATCGCTACCTTGATCGTGACATCGATGCACTCAATCCTCGCACTGCCCATCGCCCCTCAGTCGATGGACGGGTAACCCCTCGTGAGATGCTAGGTTTTATTGTCATGAATGCGTTGGTGTTTGTCGTTGTTGCCTATCTTATTAATGATTTGGCTTTTAAGCTCTCATTGCCTATTTTGATGATATTGGGACTCTATTCGCTCTTCAAACGCTTCTCCTCTTTGGCACATCTTGTACTGGGTGTGAGTTTGGGTCTTGCTCCTATTGCGGGGGTGGTAGCGGTGAGCAACTCCATTACGCTTTGGTCGATTTATCTAGCTATTGGTGTGATGTTTTGGGTAGCGGGGTTTGATTTGCTCTATTCGCTTCAAGATATGGAGTTTGATAAACAACACAATCTTCACTCCATACCCTCCAAGCTAGGAGCTACCTATACTCTATGGATAGCCCAAGGCTTTCATGTGCTAA
This sequence comes from Sulfurovum sp. FS08-3, assembly GCA_000830175.1. Taxonomy (GTDB): domain Bacteria; phylum Campylobacterota; class Campylobacteria; order Campylobacterales; family Sulfurovaceae; genus FS08-3. The sequence goes on from JQIS01000007.1 coordinate 13,100, forward strand.
CGATTACTTTTTGGTCACTTTTTGTCTGCGAGGCTCATTTGGGAGCTTTTGCTATGGTGGCTATTGGCTTTAGTATCGCTATGCTAGGCTACGAACACTATTTGGTGCAAAAAGATTTTACCAAAATCGACAAAGCCTTTTTTACTGTAAATGGCTATTTGGGTTTTGTTTTTTTTGCATTTATCTTAGTCGATATACTCTTACCCATTTAACAAAGGAGACTCCATGGCAAAAGAACACTATTTTGATATATCCGCCAAACTCGATATGCAAGAGATGAAAAACGCTGTCATTATGGCACAAAAAGAACTCGCCACCCGTTTTGATTTCAAAGGTATCAAAGCCGAAATTGAACTCAACGAAAAGGCAAAAACGCTTAATCTCACCACTTCAAGTGAACAAAAGATTGACGCACTCAAAGATATTTTGATTTCCAAGCTCATCAAACGCAATATTGCGGGTAAATCGCTCGAAGAGATCAAAAGCGAAGGCGTAAGCGGTGGCAATCTCAAAGTGGTGTACAAAATCGTCGATAGCATCGAAAAAGATGAAGCCAAAAAGATTGTCAAAGCTATCAAAGATCTCAAACTCAAAGTCACACCCAGTATTCAAGGCGACGAGGTACGAGTGAGTGGCAAAAGCATCGATGACCTTCAAGCCGTTATCGCATCGCTCAAACAACTCGATCTCAAAGCCCCATTGGTATTTGGGAATTTCAAATAGATAGTGTGCGTTTAATGCACACTGCAATCCAACACACAAAAAATCCTACATTTGATTTAAAAACAGCAATTTTAAGCAAACTTTCACAAAAAATAGCGTAGTATTCAAAAAATGATAACTGTTATCATTATTAAAATAAAAGAAGGAAGAGAGCATGAATACAATCAAGGTGGCTCTTGCAGGTCAGCCCAATGTGGGCAAAAGTTCACTCATTAATGCCATCTCCAATGCCAAACTCAAAGTAGGCAACTTTTCGGGGGTCACGGTAGAAAAGACACAAATCAATTTTAGATTTTGCGATGAGGTGAGTTGTCAAGACTACAGCGTTGATATTATTGATTTGCCAGGAGCCTATTCGCTTACGGATTATACAATAGAAGAGAAAGTCACTCGAAGCTTTTTGTTGAGCGATGAGTATGACGTGATAGTTAATGTAGTCGATTCTACCCATCTCCAACGCAATCTCACCTTTACGACGCAACTCCTTGAGATGGGCAAAAAAGTCGTCGTAGCCCTCAATATGATAGATGAAGCCAACAAAGAGGGGATTGAGATAGACCACAAACAACTCTCCACTATTTTGGGTGTGCCGTGCATCAAAACCAGTGCCAACAAAAAGATAGGAATAGAGGAGCTTAAAAGCGCTATTATCAAAGCCCACAATAGCCCAAACACTCCCTCCAAAGTTGTCTATAGTGATTTTATGGAAGAAGAGATTGCAAAGCTTAACTTTTTTCTCAAAGCCAAAAAATTTGTCTCACCTTATAGCTATCGTCAAATGAGTATTAAGTTGTTGCAAGAAGACAAAGAGGCCTATGCCCTTATCCACGATAAGCCTATTTGGATGGAGATAGCCCCGATTATCCGTGAAGCCAAAACGCACATCTATCTTCATACCGACACCCAAGATATAGCCCAAATCTTTAGCGATGAGTATTTTGCCTTTGCCAAAGGTGCCAAAATGGAGGTAATGAGTACCAAAAGTATGCGAGCAGCCAATCTCACGCAAAAAATTGATAATATTTTGATTGACAAGATTGTAGGGATTCCTATCTTTCTCTTTTTTATGTGGGCTTTGTTTCAGCTTACCTTTGAGCTAGGGGCTATTCCTATGGAGTATATTGATGCCTTTTTTGCCTATTTGGGAGAACAAGCCAAATTTATACTGGGTGAGGGCAATTTGGGGCAATTGGTAGCCGATGGAATGATTGCAGGTGTGGGAGCGGTGGTGCTTTTTTTGCCCAATATTATTATCCTTTTTATCGGTATTGCACTGCTTGAAACGACGGGCTATATGAGCCGTGTGGCGTTTTTGCTTGATGGATTTTTTCACAAATTTGGACTCCACGGCAAGAGCTTTATCCCACTTGTGACAGGCTTTGGATGCTCCGTGCCCGCCTACATGGCAGCACGCACACTCAAAAACGAACGGGATAGATTGCTTACACTTTTTATCATTGGCTTTATGAGTTGTGGGGCGAGATTGCCTATTTATGTCTTGTTTGTCTCTGCCTTTTTTGCCCCAAGCAGTGCGGGTAATGTGTTGTTTCTCATCTATATTGCTGGGGCGTTATTGGGGCTAATCGGGGCTAAAGTGCTGCATCTTTTGGTATTTAAAGGCGAGGATGAACCCTTTGTTATGGAGATGCCAAAGTATCGTTTGCCCTCGCTCAAGCTAATCTGGCATACGGTTTACATACAAGCACTCTCCTATCTCAAAAAGGCAGGAACGTTTATTTTGTTGGCTTCGATTGTGATTTGGTTTGCGAGCAACTATCCCAAAAACAGGGTGCTTGAAGCAAGTTACAACACAAAAATTGAAAACGCAACAGCGGAAGAGACAAAGGTGGCTTTGGCTAATGAGTTGCAAATGAAACTGCTTGAAAATAGCTATTTGGGCATTATCGGCAAATTTACCGAGCCTTTGGTTGTGCCTTTGGGCATGGATTGGAAGATGGCGGTTGCTTTGGAAACGGGACTAGCCGCCAAAGAGATGGTGGTTTCGACACTGGGAATACTCTATGCAATAGGAGAGAGTGATGAGACAAGTAGCAATTTGCAAGAACAGCTACGTCAAAACATAAGCTTTCCTGCTGCTATGGCGTTTATCGTTTTTGTTATGATTTACCTCCCTTGTTTGGCCGCTTCAATGGTATTTGTACGAGAAGCGGGAAGTTGGAAATATTTGGGCTATCTTTTTGTATTTACAACGGGTAGTGCGTGGGTATTGAGTTTTATAACCTACAGAGTTTTGGTAATTATCGCATAAAAAAAAGGAAAAATAATGCAAACCCTTATTGTTAATGTAGAAGAGAGTTTTATACAAGATTTTTTGAGGATTATCGAAGGCTATAAAGATAAAATCAAACTTCAAAAAAATCCTGATTGGGTGCAAGATCCCTATTTTTATCAACGTCAAGAGCAACTTCAAAAAACATTGGAAGCTATAGATAGTGGAAAGATGAAAATCTATTCCGATCAAGAGTCTCAAAAACAAATTGATGCACTTTTTGAAAGATTAGAAGATGAATATTCAAAAAACTCAACAGTATCAAGATGAACTTTTGCATATTTTAGAAACTATTGCCAAAGACAAGATTGGAGCAAGTAAGAAATTTCGCATTCAACTTGATAAGGCACTTGATAATATGGTAGATTTTCCCTACCAATATCGTCAATCAATCTATTTTAATAACAAAGAGATTCGTGAGATGATTTTTAAAGGCTATACGATTGTCTATCGTATCAAAACGGAGACACAATCCATTGAGATAGTCTCAATTTTTAATCAAAACAAACCAAAAGAGGTGAATAACAAATGAGCATTGTAGATATGAATATTGGCGAAAAAGCCAAAGTGGTGGATATTCACGCCCAAAAAGATTTGAAGCTACGACTTCAATCCTTAGGACTCACTAGAGGAGCTGATATTGAAGTACGAGGCTTTGCTATAGGTAAACAAAACGTGGAGCTTCTTGTCGATGATACCCTTGTGGGATTGCGACAAACCGAGATGAAGCTCATAGAAGTGCAAAAGGTTGAGAGATGAAAAAGCAGATTTTTTATGGGCTATTGCTTAGCACTGTAGCACTTGAGGCGATAGAGTTAAAACACGACGGATATGTGCGATGGGGGTATCAAAGCTTCAAAAACAATGCTTCGAGTGAGTACGATAGTGCCATTGGGGGCAAACTCAATGTCGAGTTGCAACAAAAAGGTTACTTTGCACTGGGGGCTACTTTTTATACCACCAACGCATTGAGCAACAAAGAAAATATTGGCGTACCCTTTTACAGTAGCCAAAACAACTCCTACACTCTTTTGGGCGAAGCCTATTTGCGTCTAAAGCTAGGGCAAACAAAAGCGGTGATAGGTCGCCAACTCTTTGATAGTCCCTTTGCCAACAGCGATGATGTGGGCATGACTCCCAACACCTTCGAGGGAATTGTGGTAACCTCAAAAGAGATTCCAAATGCCAAAATAGTGGGAGCTTATTTGGCAAAATGGAGCGGCGTGGATAGCGATACACCTCAAGAGTTTACACGACTCAACGGGGATAGAGGTCTCTATATTTTGGGTGGAGTTTATGGGGGAGTGGAAAACCTTAAACTTAAAGCGTGGTTCTACAATCTTCAAGATAATGCGATGTTGAGTTATTTTGAAGCAAACTACGACTTCAAAGTAGATGAGGTGCAAGTGGCATTGGCAACACAATACAGTGTGCAAGATTACGAAAATGGAGACCATTCCACTATCTATGGAGCATTTATCGAAGCCTCTACCAATCACATGAGAGCAGTACTAGCCTACAATGAAGTGGATGGAGGAGCTGCTGATAACTTTTTTGGCGGAGGTCCCTTTTTTACGAGTGCACAGCATATTACCGTTACCGATGGTGGGGATAATGCCACGGCGTTATTGCTGGGTGCTTCGTTGGATTTGGGTGTAGTGGGCATAGAGAATTTAGTCTTAGGAGTAAGCTACCTTGATGTAGAACGCCAAAGACTCCAAGCCATCAACGAATTTGATGTAACGCTTGAGTACAGCTACGCCAAAAATTTAAATCTCCAACTCATCTACAGCGACATAGAAGACAAAAGCTTCAACGATGAGTCATTTAAGAATGTGAGAGTTTTTGTGAATTATAGTTTTTAGGGCAAAATCAAGGGATGAAAATCTCTAAAAACTCTTTTGCAAGGTCTCGCAATAACAAACATTGTGAAGCAATCTAGGTTTTTAGAGATGCTTGGATTATTCCAAAGAGATACAAACACTTCAAGGGAGAGAACTTCCCACAACAAGAGCCAAAAATATAAAGTAGAGTCTCTAAAGCTTTTAACACTCTTTGTATATCTCTATTGATGATTAATCCAAATACCTCTCAAGCTCATCAATAGCAATATTAAGCTTAGAGGCTACTTGCTCAATAGGAAGATGAAACTCTTTTATCATTGCGATAGCACTATCGATTTTGCCCTTCTCCATCCCAATATCAATCCCCTTTTCAATCCCTTGCTCCATCCCAATATCAATCCCCTTCTCCATCCCCTCCTTAGTCGCCTCTTCTATAGCATAATCCAATACAGCTTTATAGTCGAGTCGTC
>JQIS01000008.1 GCA_000830175.1 Sulfurovum sp. FS08-3
TTTACTGGTTCCATGGGTTACATTATAGCATATTTAGGAGGAGCTAACCGACTAGCCTGTTAACTTAATTATATCATTCTTTTGTTGGCTTTGCACTTGTGTTCAATTGCCTTTTAGTGCGGATTGACAATCTTGTAGCTTAAGCCAAAAAGTACTCCTGCTAGGGCAAGGTATTGGAGTGAAACATTGACGAAGTTGATTACTTGACACCCTGTACACGATAGGCGTTTGGTCATTTCGTATTTGCCGTAAATGAAATAGATAATGATGAAAATAACAATAAGGGCAGTGGCGATTGTATTGAATAGGTGGAGATTTGCCATGGTTTGAGTGGTCAAATCAAAGAGCGGGGCAAAGAGGGTCAAAAATTCCAAAAAGAGGAGTTTGGCACTCATGCTTGTGAAGTACTCACGATTGGAGAGGTTGTCGTAGGATTCAAAGCTACCTCCCACCCCTTTACCCGCCAACTCCTTTTCAATCGCTTCACGCCCACTTGCTTTAAATCGCCCCGCAAAGGAGCTACCAAAGGTATAATCAAGCTTTCGTTGCACCAATACCCCCACTGCTCCTTCAAAATCTTTGGCACAATTGTTGCCCTCTCTATCTTGATAGACAAGCGTAAATCTTTCGTAACGGGTAATATCACGTTTGACATTGGGTAAATAGAGGGTGGTTTCGCTTGTGGTAATAGCCCCAAAGCCTTTGATAAGACGAGGATTGATAAGCTCTACAATCTCTCCATTGCTATCACGAAGAAGTATCACACGGGCAGGGACGGCGATTTGAATAGCTGCTAATCCATCCACTTTGTGTTCATTCATGGTATCTTTCATATCTTCAAGCAGTTCGCAAAGCTCCTCATCAAAGAAGCGTACATCGCTAGAAATAACCGTAATACGTTGATCGGGATAGACAACCAAATCTCTAACCATAAAAAACTCCAAAAAAATAGTATAATAGAGCATTATATCTTAGAGTTTTTATTTTTTTCTTAATAATACTATTGATTTTCCTAATTTTTTTGGCTATAATAGCAATCCTAATATTTACGTTCGGGTAGCTCAGGGGTAGAGCACTACGTTGACATCGTAGTGGTCGTAGGTTCAAATCCTATCTCGAACACCACTTATTTTCACTCTCTATTTAAAAACTTCTTAAATTTATCACTTATTCACCTATACTCAAAAGTGTAAAATTTGTATTGTTTATCAAAAGCTACTCGTTGCAAAGATATCCACTCACACATCCCACTATCTTATCTATTTAAATAGTAAGCTTTTGGTGGGTCTATCCTACGAATTTTAGCTTTGAATGGGGTCGCTACGAGGCATGAATTTTAATTTCTTTGGATTGATTATAGCATGGTTTGGGCAAAGATAGTAAAAAGTAAAAGTATCATAAAAGCATAACGTGTATCGGTGTAAATATTATATTTAAGCAATTATCTTATTTCATCTAAAATATGTTAATATTGGAATATTATTTTATCAGGAGCGAAGATGAGAAGTTTTGTTGTGTTTGTCATGTTGGTGGTGTTGGCAATGGGCGATGGGAAGCAGCTGTGTATCTACAATTGGTCGGAGTATCTGCCAAAATCTATTGTGGATGACTTTACCAAAGAGACGGGTATTGTTGTAGAGTATGATACCTATGATTCCAATGAAGAGATGTATAAAAACGTTACTTCCAATCCATTGCAACCTTATGATATTGTTGTACCCTCTACCTATCTTGTTGATAGAATGATAGATGAGGGGTTGTTGCAAAAGATTGACAAAACCAAACTTACACGCTATGGAAATCTTGATACCAAATTGCTCTCTCACCCTTTTGATCCCCAAAACGACTACTCTATTCCCTATTTGTGGGGAAGTACGGGTATTAGTTACAATCCTGCTCTTGTCAATGAACCGATAACCTCGTGGAGCAATCTTTGGAACAAAGAGTACAAAGGGAGCGTATTGCTCAATGACGATATGCGTGAGGTATTTGGTGTAGCACTCAAACTTTTGGGCTACAGTGCCAACTCAACCAATCCCAAAGAGATTCAAGCCGCCTATGAAAAGCTTGTGGAACTCAAACCCAATATCAAAATGTTCTATTCGGGTTCGCAAACGCAAATCTATCTCAATGAACACGTTAAGCTTGGTATGAGTTTCAACGGTGAGAGCTTTATGACACAAGAGAAAAATACTGAAAATCAGCTTAGTCAAATGGTAATGAATCCAGACTCTATCCTTGGAACCAAAGAGGAGCAAAAGGAGATACGTTACATCTATCCCAAAGAGGGAGTATTGGTGTGGATGGATTCGCTTGTCATTCCCCAAAAAGCCAAAAATGTTGAAAATGCTCATCTTTTTATCGATTATCTTCTAAGACCCGAAGTGGCGAAATTGATTACTCGTGATATTGGTTACGCCTCTCCCAATCTCAAAGCCATTGAGCTTCTTGACAAATCGACACAAATGAACCCCGTTGTCTATCCGACTCAAAAAGAGCTTGTCGATAGTGAGTTGCTTATGGATGTAGGCGAGGCATTAGGTATCTACGAAACCTACTGGAAAATGCTCAAAAGGGATGACTAACTCAATGGAATCGCTCTCAATGACCCTAGGTATCGTACTTTTTGTATGGGCTATTACTCTTTATGTATTCAATCTCAAAAAGCAAAAGCTTCAAGAGGATAAAGAACGCCGACTCAAAGCCTTCGAGGATAAATTTGACTTAGGTGACGTATTGAAAGCAGACCTAACGCCCCTCAAAGTATCCTACACTACCCCTCAAACTCCTTTGGAGAAAATCGAGCCTCCGCAAGTGGATGTTGCTATGCCTCCTAAGCCTGTTTTGGAGTTCAAAGAGTATCTTGAGCAGAGGTATCAAAAACTAGGCTATACGCTATGGAAACATCAATACAAAGAGCTTGATGGCGACATTGTTGCAAAGCAAGGAAGGGAGTTGCTCTTTGTTCGCTCTATCCATTCGAGCAAAAAAGCCTCTTATCGCCTAACCATCAACGATATAAAGGCTTTTAGAGTCGATGTGGGTGATTTTATCGACTCCAATCCCCCCTTTGCCAACTATCAGCCCTCGCTGCTTTTGGTGCTTTCGGATGAAATAGTGGAGAACGAAGCCAAAGCCTATATTGAGAGACTCCAAACCCAAGATAAGAAGATTGACTATAAAGTAATAGCCTTTTAGTTTGGCTTTTGAGGCATCTTAAAAAAATATCCAATAATGAGTATCAACACCCCCGCTCCCACAAACGAGACAATACGCTCAATCGTCGCACTGTTTGCCATATCCACAAAGAGCAGTTTGAGTACAGTAATGCCAATAAGGCTCATGGAGGCTATCCATACTCTGGCATTTTGGAGTCGTTGCGAGAGTAGCATAAGTGCAAAAGCTACCAAACTCCACACAATCGAAAGCCCCATCTGGTAGCCTAAATGGCTCAAAATTCTTGCATCGTACTCCACAACTCCAAAGCTTTGCAGGGTTCTTGCCAAAACCACACTGATAAAAACAAGAGCATACAAACCCAACAAGATAAAAAGAGACTCTTGAACACCCAAATAGGCAACATTGCGTTTCATAAAAGCATAGAGTGCCAAAAGCGTAGCGATAGCGATGGTATCCAAAGGATTGAAAAGCGGGATGTAAGCGGGTGTCGTATAAAAAAACAAAACCCCCGACCATACCAAAATCCAAATAGCCATAAGAGCCAAAAAGAAGAAATTGTAGAGTTTGTAGTGTTTGAAGATAGGATACTTAAGCCATCGATCGCCTACACCATAAATCAATCCAAAACAAACCAAAGCCACAATACCCCATGCGATTTGTAGATAAACCTCTTCTAGCCCCAATCTATCGGCGTGATAGAGGAGTTCGATTGAGAGGATGATAACGATAAGTAGTGAAGAGAGCAATTGCCACCAAGATGCTCTTTGCCATTGGTGTTCAAGGTAAAAAGCAAGAGCATGGTAGGAGGCAAAAAAGAGAGGAATGCTCACAATGCCCCAATCATCAAAAGGATGCGTATCAAACAATCGCCCAGAAAACAAGAGCATAAACGCACCTACGACCCAAAAGCTAGAGAGGTGGCGTTGCATCGTGTTCCATTGGCTTTTGCGTGCTACGACCATTAAGCCCAGCGAAACAAGCGAGGTGTAAATCAAAAAATAGTCTATGCTCCTTTGGCTATCAACAATATCAAAATGCATAAAGCCGATAAATTGATAGACAAAGAGTCCCAATCCTACCATGAGAGGTGCTATAGAAATCTCCCACGGGCGTAGATTTTGGGCGTAGTAGTGATAGAGCCACAATAGGACAAAAAGTATCGCTAGTACCAATAGAGCTGTGATAAAAGAAGCTGAAAAGAGCAATAGAGACTCCCCACTGGCTATATTTTCAATGGTTGTCAAAAGCGAACCTATCATGGCAATGGAAGCAATAAGACGTGTCAGTGCTCTATCTTGTTTCAACGCTATCCAAATCGACCCCAACGCCTCCAATGCCCAAACCATGCTAAGCATCTCGTTTTCAAACCAATAGCCAATGGCTAGAGTCAAAAAAACAATACTCAATGAAAAAAAGCTATAGGAGAGTTCTTGAGCTTTGTCTTTGACTCCCCAACTCGCTATGGCATATATTAATGTAAGTACAAATGCTGTGAGTGCCATGGCATTAGCACTTTCACCTATCATCGCATCTTGAAAAGCAAAAGCAATAAAGGGCAATGCAAAGGTCATAAGGGTATCGACATATTGGATATTCAAAGCCTTTAAACGCAAAGTAAAGAGGATATTGATACTCAAATAGAAGATAAAAAAGAGAATCAAAAAAGGCTCAGTTGTAGCAAAAAGCTCGGCTTCGTAGCGTAATACTCCCCACCATGAACTGATAATAAAAGTAAAAACAAACCCTACTAGATTTAAAATCCGCCACGAGCAGAAATAGGCTACAATCACAATGGCAAGATTGAGTAACGCATAGTAACTAAAAAGCACAATATGCGAACCCGTGCCATCACTTGTCAAAATAGGTACCAAAAATCCACCCGTGAGACAAAAGAGTATCAAAGGCAAGGATTTTTGGGCAATAGAGAGCCAACTTGCAAAGAGTACCACCCCAAGCATCAAAACAAAAGCTATTTTTAAATCCATAAGATGATAGAGTTTTGCTGCACTGAAAATATCAAGATAGAGCGTAGCAACCCCAATGGCTTGAAGAATAAGCCCATAATCTCCCTCTTTGTCTCTCCATCGCCAACCCAAAACGATGAGTCCAATGGCAACAATACCCAAAAAGATAAACCGCATCTCAAGGGTGATAATGCTTTGATCAATCAAATATTTTGCAAAAAAGGAGAGTCCCAAAAAGAGCAACACTCCGCCAATGCGTACGAGCGGATTGCCTCCGATAAAAATGTGCGTAAGCGAATCTATCACGCTATTGGGCTTTGTGGGGATAGGATTGGCTTTGGTTGGTATCTCTTCTATGGGGAGCGTGGAGACAATCTCTTCGTTTTGGGTGAATGTAACGATAGGCTCTGTTTGGGGTAGGGGCTTCATTACTTGCTCTTGCTCTTTGGGTTGTTGATCAAGTAATTTTTGGATTATCTTCTTTTGAGCGTGGAGTTTCTCTTCGAGCAATGTCACTCTTTGGAGCGTATGGTAGAGGACTCCACCCAGTAGAGCTACCGCCAAAACGATAACGGTGGGGTGAAATAAAATATCATTAAACAAAAGTACAATGAGTAGAAAAAATAGAATGGTTTTCATGGTCTATGCTCCTATCTTCAACGATTTCTAAAATAGACGATACATTTCAAAAAATATTGAAATAACCTTTTTGGATTTGTTGCACTTTTTTAACACTATTTTAACAAAATTATTATATATTTAACGCCATTACACACGAATTGGAAATTTTATGGAAAATATTGATCTCTATATTATTATTACTACCGCACTGTTGGCAAGTGTTGGGCATTGCATTGGTATGTGCGGAGGGATTGTAATAGCTTATAGTTCGACCAAGCTTGATGGCAAGGAGAGTTGGGCAAGGCAAAGTGTTGTTCATGGAGCTTACAATATGGGGCGTGTGACGACCTATAGTGCTATTGGGGCGTTATTTGGCTTTGTGGGGCAGGTGATTGCCTTTACCCCTACTACCAAAGGGGTCCTTTTTGTCTTGACGGGTATTTTGATGATATTGGCGGGACTCTCATTGGTAGGAGGTTTGAAATTTCTCAATTCGGCTGAATTTTCGATTGCCAACAACCGTTGGTTTGCACGACAATTTAGAACCTTGATTGCCTCACGTTCGCTTAAGAGTTTCTATCTTTTGGGGGTACTCAATGGGATGATACCGTGTGGATTGGTGCTTTCCTTTGCAGTTTTTGCTGCTAGTAGTGCTTCGGCTTTGTGGGGGGCAGTGATTATGGCTATTTTTGGTTTGGCTACTGTTCCTACTATGTTTACTTTGGCGATGCTCACCAAGGTGTTGCAAAATGGCTCTTTGAGGGGAGTAATGATGAAACTCGCCGCCCTTATGGTCATCTCTTACGGGGGCTATACGCTCTACAAAGGCTACCAATTTATAAGTGATCCCATAGCAACACAAAAAGCAATTGATACGATGAATGAAGGAAGTTTACGCTCCAAAATGCAGGGCAAATGCGGAGGCATGAAGTGCGAACCTGGCAAATGCGGTTAGATACATTGCAAAATTGCTTTTATCTGTCCGCATCGTTCTATTCTATTTCAACTTTCATTCAATTATCAATGTATCTCTCAAGCTCATCAATAGCAATATTAAGCTTAGAGGCTACTTGCTCAATAGGAAGATGAAACTCTTTTATCATTGCGATAGCATTATTAAGCGTTGCTTCTCTCTTGCCCTCCTCTCTACCCTGCTCCATCCCAATATCAATCCCCTTTTCAATCCCAATATCAATCCCCTTCTCTATTCCTC
>JQIS01000009.1:0-74983 GCA_000830175.1 Sulfurovum sp. FS08-3
CCAATACAGCTTTATAGTCGAGTCGTCGTTTGAGGTCTTGTTGGTAGCTCCATTGGGCTTCTTTGTTGAGGGCTAGAAATTCGGCTACTTTGAAGGCATCGGTGAGGATTTTGTCTTCTTTGAGCTTTTGGGGTATCTCTATGATGTCGGTTAGATTGTTGAGGTAGTAGAGCCAATACTCTAAGTGGGTGGATAGCTCCTCTTGCTCTTTTTGAAACTTTGGCATCTCTAGGTAGTAATAGGTGAGTTTATCGTAAAAGGTATCTTTGGTTTGGGTATCCGTAAGTTCTACTTTTGTGAGGTAGTGCGGTTTGGTTTCATCCATAACAAAATCCAAAATACCCACAAAATAAACCTTTTTAAGTTCATAATCCCAATCGCCTCTATGGGATTGTTCTTGGATTGGGAAAGTGGTGTAGTATAAGGCTCTATCTTTGAAATACTTTTGTTTGCTTCTTTGGAGTTCGACGATGAAGTTGCTATTTTTTTCATCAGTGCAGTAGATGTCAAATATTGCTTTTCTATCGATGACATTGAGTCCCAATTTCTCTAAGTTTCGGTATTCAATATCCACAATCTTCGCTTCAATATCAAGCAAATCGTTGAGAAAGCTAATGAGTAGATGTTTATTCTCCTCTTTGCCAAAGATATGCTTAAATCCAAAATCGGTAAAGGGGTCAATGTATTTGTCTTTGATGGTCATGCACATGAGGTGTCCTTTGTATTTGTTTGTTTGCTTTTTGGGGATATTATAGCGAAAAATGGGTGGGTTTTTGTATGTACTCCTCCATCAAGATGATGTTGCAACAACATATCTTTTGCTTAGAGTTTAAAAAACAATAGTTTCTTTGAGCATCTTTTAATATACAAAACTTAGCTATAATAGCTTTACATAATAAAAGATTATCATCAATAAGAGGAACAAAAAAATGAAACTGCAAGAGATTTACAACCATTTGGATACCATTAGTCCTTTTGGGCTGCAAGAGAAGTGGGACAATAGTGGGCTTTTGATAGGGGATAGGGGGAGTGAGATTAGCAAAGTGGTTCTAAGCATTGACCTTGATGAAGAGTTGCTTTTGCGTAGCGATGAGGGGGTGCTTTTTGTTGTGCATCATCCTTTGATTTTTGGAGGACTCAAATCGCTTGATTTTGCGTTGTATCCTGCCAATCTTATCAAAATCATGATACAACGCAACCAATCGCTCATAGCCATGCATACCAATTTTGACAAAACGCACCTCAATCGCTACGTTTTTGAAGAGATTTTGGACTTTGATGTGAGCTATTTCGAGGAGTATATCTGCACAACGAAGCAAGAGTGGAGGCTCAATGATTTGCTACGTCATCTCAAAAGTCGTTTGGATTTGGAGACTCTAAAGGTTGTCAATCCCAAGCAGACCATAGGTTCTATCGCCCTTACTACAGGCAGTGGAGCTTCGATGATGGATAAGATACAAGCCGATTGTTTTTTGAGCGGCGACATCAAATACCACGACGCCATCAAAGCAAAAGAGCAAAATTTGATGATGATTGATATAGGTCATTATGAGAGTGAAAAGTTTTTTGGCGAGGCAATTAAAAGAGAGTTGGAAAATTTACCACTTTTGGCTATAATTTCAAATTCAAAAAATCCATTTTATAGTTTGGGTTGATATTTTAAAGGATTACCATTGAATAGTGATTTAGTTGAGCTCATCAAGCTCTCCGATATTGACAAGTCTATTGATAGCTTTTTACCAAAAATTGAAGCAGCCAATAAAAAGTTGCATATTGCACAAAACAAATTGAGTCGTGTGGCTGAACGCATGGAAGAGACCAAGAGGCTCATAGAACAAAATGAGACAAAAGTGGGTGAGTATGAGAGACAATTGGAGATGCTTGGTGGGCAACTTCAAGATATTACCAAAAAATCCAAAAATGTTACAACCGACAAAGAGGTAAAAGCCTTAGGACTCGAAGAGGATATTGCCAAAGAGAAGATGACCTTTGCCAACGAAGAGATTGGGCGACTTCAAGAGATAAGCAATATCAAAGCCACAGAGCTTCAAGAGCTTCAAAATGAGTACGATAGCGAAAAACAAAGCGTTGATGCTATAGCCAACGATGTGGAACAAGTCCATGCGACGATTGAGAATCAAAAGGTTGAACTCTATAGTAGCCGTGAAGAGAGCGTTATGAGCATCAAGCCTAATATTTTGCAATTTTACGAAAAAATTCGTATGTGGGCAAGAAACTCGGCTATTGTACCCATTCGCAAACAAGCCTGTTATGGGTGCTTTTTGAAGATCAATGACAAAACCTATGCGGAAGTTATCAAATCTCAAGAGATTATCACCTGTCCACATTGCGGTAGGATTTTGTATATCGAACCCCAAATGGACGATGAGTAGCCAAGCGTTGCTCTTTCATCTTTTCTATTTTCTTACTATTGGCGTTGTTTATGCTCTTGCACTCCCTTTTTTGGTGGTGCTAAGTTTCAAAAACAAATATCGCCAATCCCTCCCTGCACGATTTTTTTTGCACCAAAACCCGCCCCTGCAACCCAATGGTATTTGGTTTCACTCTTGTTCTTTGGGCGAAGCCAAAGCGATTGAGCCACTTATCAAGCACTTTGAACGTAGCACTATTCGTCTTACAACTACGACGCAAACGGGATTTGAGGCTATAAGCCACAATACAACCCAAAGTCGCTATTTGCCCTTTGAACTCTTTTTGCCTTTTTGGATACGACCCCAAAAGGTGCTAGTGATAATGGAGGCGGAGTATTGGTACTTTTTGTTTGCTTTTGCCAAATGGCGAGGAGCCAAAGTGATGGTAATCAACGCCCGAATGAGCGATAGGAGCTACCCAAAATACTACCGTTTGCGTTGGTTTTATCGTCGTATCTTTGCACATACCGATGCCTTCTTCGCCCAAACCCAAACCGACAAAGAGCGTTTAGGAGCTTTGGGGGCAAAAAACATCACCGTAACGGGCAATATCAAGCTCTACCAAATCGCTAAGCCCACCCAAAGACTCATTAAGCCCGATAGAGTAGTCGTGTGTGCAGGAAGCACTCATCCTAATGAAGAGTCGTTGATATTGGATGCTTTTTACGCTCTCAAGCAAGAGCAAAAAGATGCCCAATTGCTCCTCGTGCCTCGTCATCCCGAGCGTTTTGATATGGTGGCTAGCCTTGCTCAAACCTTTGCTGTGGCTCACAATGTAAGCTTTGCTCAATACTCCCTCGATAGCTCTTTGCAAAGCGATATTGTGGTGGTGGATAGATTGGGAGAACTCATCAATCTCTATGCCATTAGCGATATTGTTATCGCAGGAGGAAGCTTTGAACCCATCGGGGGTCACAACGTGGCGGAGGCGGCACAATTTGGATGCAAAATGATTTCAGGTCAAGAGTATTTCAACCAAATCGACATCTATCGCTCCATAAGCGGTATCAAGATAGTCTCCAAAGATGAACTCTCATCCGCTTTGGTTCATTATCAACTCCTCCAAGCCACCCAAATCTTAGCTCAAACCGATATTGAACCGATAGTGAGGCAGATAGAAAAGGCTCTAAAGTAGTCCATTAGTTAAACTTTAGTATAATTAAAGCAATTTTTTCTTAGGAGCAATGGGTGAGCATTAAAGATGATGTTAATTATGTAAAACAAGAACTTAGCAGTGATGAGAAGATGCTTGAAGGACTATTAAAAGTCGAGAAGTTCTATCACAAACACAAACTCAAATTGGTGGGATTGGTTGCGGTTGTGGTGTTTGTTTTTGGTGGTTATGCCTTAAAAGATGCTTTGTATGAAGCACGTATCAAGAGTTCCAATGAGGCACTGTTGGCACTTCAACAAAATCCCAAAGATACAGAAGCATTGGAGAGACTGCAAAACAAAAATAAGCCACTCTATGAACTCTATCTCTACTCAGTAGCCATCAAAAACAACGATAAAGTAGCACTCAAAAGCTTAAGTGGTTCTACTCATGCGATGATTGCTGATTTGAGCAAATATCATCTAGCCGTGCTAGAGCATCAAGTGGGATACTCCAAATACTACAGTGAGCTTTCCAAAATCCAAGAGGCTTTTGTATCGCTTCAAAAAGGAAAAGTTCAAAATGCTACCGATAAGTTAAGCTTTATTGAACAAAATTCCCCCTTTTACAATCTAGCACTTTTACTTAAACATCAAACAATAAAGGTTGAAAAATGAAAAAAATACTCTTCTTAGGCGTAACCTCTTTGGCATTTATTCTCTTGCCAAGTTGCAACAGCAAAAAATATTTTGAACCCGAAAAAAGCAGTGAAATGCATACCAAAACGCAAACATTGGGTAGCAAAATTACTTTTGTCAATCGAGACGGAGCGACGTTGAGCAGCGGTGAGTATATCAACAAACAAGGCAGTGGCGTGGTGAATTTGGGCAAAGCCTATCGCTATATCAATGAATCAAGCCAATACATTTTGGCAGCCAACACGACGGGTAATTTAAAAATTATCGACAAAACGACTCAAAAGTCCAAAGTGGTTATAGGATTGCAAGTACCCGTTGTGAGTGCCAATGTATCGGGCGATATTGTCGTCTATCTGCTTGAAGATAACTCTTATGGGATTTACAAAATATCCAACAATCTCAAACTTTGGGAGAGCAAATCGGAGAGTGTTTTTGCTATCGACAACCGTGTAGCCAACCCTATCTTTGCCGATGGCTCGATTGTATTGCCTACACTTGATGGCAAGTTGCTTATGCTCAATCCCAACAACAAAGAGGCGACCAAAACGATTTATATCAGTGCTCAAAACAACTTCAACAACGCTATTTTCCTCTCCAAAGTAGGCAATCGACTCATTGCCGCTTCGGCTCACTCGGTGTTGGTAGTCACAGGTGGAAACGAAAAACGTATGCGTGTTAAGCTTAGTGATATTGTTGTAACCCACAACGCTATCTATCTTTTTGCCAAAAACGGTGAGATTATCAAGAGCGATTTTGACCTCAACAAAAAAGCAAGTGTGAAGTTTGATTACGCACTCTATAGCGTAGTGGGTGCTTACGGCGATAAGCTTTACGCACTTGATTTCAAGGGAGCCTTGATTGTCCTTAATAGCTCTTTGACGCAACACAAAATTTATAACTTTGAAGATGTTGATAGCTACACCTTCATCTCCAACAATCGACTCTTCAAAAACAAAGAGGTGATTAAGATCGATACATTGAGTTATGAATAGTGCTTTAGAGGCTTTTGGTGAGTATCTCATCGTTGTCAAGTCGCTCAATACCCATACGGTCGAGAGCTACTTGCTAGATATTGGGCAATTGCAAGATTTTGCCCAAAAAGATATACTCTTTGTCCAAAGCGATGATATTGTGAGCTTTTTGGCACAATTTGACAACAAACGCACACTCAATCGCAAACTCTCCTCTATCAACCAATTCTTTGATTTTGCCCATCGCCAATCTTTAGCAACGCAAAGCAAACCTACTATCGCTATGGCAAAAGTACCCCAAACACTTCCCAAATATCTTAGTTTTGAAGCGATAACAAGAGGAATCGAGTCTATTGATAGAAGCAGACTCTTTGGAGCTAGAGATTATGCGTTGATTTTGTTTCTCTACGCTACGGGAGCTAGAGTTTCGGAGGCTTTGAGTCTCTATAGGGGCGATATTAGCCAAGGTTGGGTGAATATACGTTTTGCCAAAAATCAAAAAGAGCGTATCGTACCCATTGCACCCATCGCCCTTGAAGCCCTTGAAGCCTATCTTGAGATAGCTCCCATGACATCAAAGTATATTTGGCTCAATCACAAAGCCCAGCCTCTAAGCCGAATATCAGCCTATACGATTGTCAAAAAATATTTGGGAGTTTCGCCCCATGTACTAAGGCACTCGTTTGCCACGTCGCTTATTATTGGTGGGGCTAATCTTAAGGTGGTACAAGATTTGCTAGGACACGCATCATTGGTGACAACTCAAATCTATACCCATATTCAAGCCCAAGAGTTGCAACAAACCATCCAAGCCCATCATCCCCTCTCCAAAGTGGCAGCATGAAAAGCGTCGTCGAGCGATTGGCAAAAGCCAATATCATCTTCAAATCCTTGCGTCCTATCGCACCCCAAGAACTAGGAAACAAAAAGCAAATTGAGATTTATATCGGTACGCAACTTAATGGCTACTACGCTTTGGTACTGGGTATTGAGCGAAAAAGTTCGATTGTACGCAAAGATGCAAACGACTACATCGCACTCCACCAACAAGCCCAAATCTATAACGATAGCAAGATTTACAAAAAATATATCCTCATCAACGCACCCCTTTGCTCCAAAGCCAAAGAGATTTTGATAGAAGAGGGTTGGAGACTCTTTGAAATCAACAAACCAAAAACAGTTTGAGCCAAAGAAAGTTTTTATTTTAAGTTTAATTTTACCTAGATGAGTTGTTGAACAAACTAGAGGGCGAGATTAAGGTCAGAAATTATCTTTTTTATCGCTCCTCTTGCTAGTCGTAGCTTAATATGATTTGATGTATAATATCTAAGACAATCTATAAAAACCCAAATCTCTTTTTCGTCATAATGTGTATCACAAAGAGGTTTGAGAGGCGTGGAGTCTATAAATTGTTTTCATATATTTAATAAAAAGGAATTTCTATGAAAAAGAGTATATCTTTAAGTTTGGCAGCTATTGCTTCATTGCTCGTAAGTTGCGGAGGCGGTGGTTCTTCGGCTTCAAATGCAACTCCAACAACACCTCAAGCACTCTTTCAAGATGTGACTTTGCAAGGTAAAGCAATTGATGGATATTTAAAATTGGCGACTATCTGTTTGGATTTGGACAACAATGGATATTGTCAAGCCAGTAGCGAACCTACAGCTTCAACCGATGAAAATGGTAGTTACTCTCTTGTTATTACAAAAGAGATTCAACAATCTTCTGGTTTTGCCAATGCGCATCTTCTTGTGTTTGGTGGAACCGATAGCGATACGGGTAAAGCTTTTGAAGGAACGCTCAAAGCACCTCTCGATATGAACAACACTCAAGCACTCTTTGTTACTCCCGTTACGACTCTTGTAGCACAGCTCATGAGACAAGGAAAAACCAAAGAGGAGGCACTAGAGCGTATATCAAAACTTTTTGACATACCCAAAGATACACTTCTCAAAGACCCTGTAGCACAAGCCAAAGAGAATGATCACAATTTATTGAATAGTGCTTTGCAAATCCAAAAAGCTATTGAAGTTTTGGTTTCTAAAAATAATCAAAGCATAGAGGATTTACTATCTGCATTGGGAGAAGCTCTTGAGGGTATTGACGATAATGTAAGCGGTTGGGATGGTGTTTTGAGCCAACTTACTTTAGAAGGCAAAGATGAAGCGGTTGTATTGGTCAAAAATATTCACACAGCTATCCAAACGGTAAGTGATGAAAAGCTAGATGAGCGAAAATTGGCACGTATGGCTCTTAGTATAGAAAATTTCAAAAAAGGTATCTTAAGTGGTAGCGTGAGCGTTGATGCCAATTCGAGTGCCATCGTAGAGCAAAATTTTATGATTTTGGATGAAGAGCTTGAGCATTACTATCTCACCAATATGCTCGAAAACTATGAAGACCTTAACCTTAGCGATGAAGATATAGAAGAACTCAAAAACATGGATTTAGGCTTTGGTTTTTCACAAGATGACTTTATTGAGAGTGTACAAAGCAGCGATGTCGCATCATTGGATTTTGTCAATCGTATCGAAGAGGCAATTTTGGCAAAAAAAGAACAAGCCACACTCAAAGAGCGACTCATTAGCGATGGGCAGACACTTCAAACTCTATTAAGTGGTGAAGGAGTTTTTGAGTTTTTTGCTTATATATGGAATGAGCAAAGCCAAAAATATACTTTTGAGATCGCAAAAACACTCTTTGTAGATGGCAAGTTGGTCACATCGTCTTATGACAACAATGACTCTATCACAGAAGATGCCAAACACTATGTTTCGTTGGTTTTGTCTAACGGTCAATGGATTTCTATGGATGAGTATGAAAATGCACAAGCTTCATTTGATAGCAACGGCTCATTGGTTGTGACACAAACGAGTCGAACCGTTACCTATAGTGTCGATAGTTTTGACCTTTCAAAGCTCAAAATTGCTCCTATTGCCAGTGATTATTGGAGTAATATTTTTGAACCTTCCAAAACTTTTAGTGAGGGTGCCAAAGGCTATAAATATACGGTAGTCTCAAACAATTCTACGTTCAAGCCCTATTATCAAATGGCGTACTATACCGACGGTATAAGCGATGCAAATCTCAATATTGTCAATGGTTACACTACGCAAAGCTATAGCTCTTTGGATGAATTTATCAAGCTCAACTCCACAAAAGAGATTAGCAATCACTCCACTTGGTATGGTTTTATGCATACAAAAGGTGAATATTTGAGTGGTTACATAGTATTTGGTAGTAACAACAGCGTGAGCTTAATCCAAAAAGTATGGGACGAACAAGGCGTAGAGAGCATCAAAGAGATGGCAACAGGAACTTACACGCTTAGTACAATCGAAAATCAAGTCACACTTCTATTAAATTTCGATAACGATGCTTCCAATTATCATACGGCTTACCTCGAAGAGAATGGCAAAGTGGTTCAAAGCTATGTAGATGAAAATGGTAAACTTTCAAATTATCTAAACCAAACCTATAGAATTTGGGATGAGGCATTGGGCAGTGATAGAGCCATTGCATCATGGGAAGAGATGGAGCAACACTTCTCACTTGAAAAGGGTAATACTATAGGCTTAATGGTCAATTTTGATGGTGTCTATGATTACAGAGAGTTTGTTTTTGAAAACGGCGACTTAGTAGAGGTCTCTTATGCAAACGGCGATAAGCCAATTACTGATGGTATAGCAACTCCTTATAGAAATCTAACCAGAGATAACAATCAAACCCCTGCACTCTATAGCGATGAAACCTTTACGCTCAACTTATCAGACGAAGAGGCTCACGATGATGCTCCCGTAATGGATAACAATCAAACAGTAGAGCCAATGCCAACACTATACGGCGATGATGTATATCCCATTTCAACGGAACAACCAGATATTATGCCTATCTTGGATACACCTGCCCCCAGAGGTACAATTCAAAAAGTGGTCAATGGTATAGTACTCAAGCGACAAGATAGAGAGATAGAGGGTAAGAGCATGAGATTCTATCTTGTGAGCGATGCAACTTTAGATTATTTTGTTTTGGCAAATGCCGATGGTGCTATCGAGCAACTTGTGTATGATGCGACAAGCCAAAATATTATTGTACACGGCTATCCTATGACTTATACTTTGGATAAAGCTATGACCTCTATAGATGAATTTATCAATTTCTATAGTTATGATGCAAATAGTGCAAATCAATACGGTGTATGGCTCTATAACGGCGAAAATGCTTTCTTTAAGGATGGAAAACTTCTCACGAAAGATTACGCTACCAATCAGCCCAGAGAGATTGGAACGTATGAAATTAAAAGCGTCGAGGGCGTAGAGATATTGATTTTAAATCCTTATCAAGTCACGCATTATGATGGTGCTATCAAACAATTTTATACCGTTGATTCGGGTTATTTGAGAGCTGGAGAGTACTACGAAAGTGATTTGTATGAAACATATACTCCAAACGACGGTTTGTTATACAATCCAATTGCTATTGAAGATTTAAAAGATGCTTATATAGAATCTGCCTTGAACTACTACCGTGGAGTCAATAAAGAAACCAAAGTATCCAAAACTCCCCAAGAGATTAAAATCGCAAAAGCCAAAATGAAACACGACAATCTTATCTATCTCAAACATCAAAAAGCGATGATCAAATAGATACAAACAGCCCCTCTTTTGGGGCATTACAACGGTATTTGATTTTTTTGGAAAGATTGTAGAGATAAAGATTGTGCCGTAGCACAATCTTTGGATTATTTAGACAAAACCTCTTTGATAGCTTTGCCGATTTCGGCGGGGGATACTACGACTTTGACACCCGCTTCTTCGAGTGCTGCCATTTTTTCAGCAGCCGTTCCAGCACCGCCGCTAATAATAGCTCCAGCGTGTCCCATTCTTTTGCCTTTTGGGGCGGTCTGACCTGCGATAAAGGCTACTACGGGTTTTGTAATATTCTCTTTGATAAATGCAGCCGCTTGAATCTCAAGGTCTCCACCAATCTCGCCAATCATTACAATGGCATCGGTCTCATTATCGGCTTCAAACATAGCCAAAAGTTGTTTGTACGAGAGTCCAATAATGGGGTCTCCACCAATTCCTACCGCAGTAGAGATACCAAAACCTTCACGACATACTTGATTTGCACCTTCGTAAGTAAGTGTTCCCGATTTTGAGATAAGTCCTATTCTGCCTTTTTTGAAAATACTTCCAGGCATAATACCGATTTTACACTCATCAGCGGTGATAATTCCAGGGCAGTTTGGTCCAATGGTTTTCATGCCTCTTTTGGTAGCATAGGCTTTTGCCATTTGCATATCTTTGACAGGTGCTCCTTCGGTAATAATAACAGCAAGTTCAATCCCAGCGTCTGCCGCTTCCATTACCGCATCGGCTACAAATGCGGGTGGGACAAATACCATAGAGACCGTCGCACCCGTTTGTGATACTGCTTCTTTGACGGTGTTAAATACGGGTTTGCCCAAATGCTCTTGTCCGCCTTTGTTGGGGGTTACTCCACCTACGATTTGCGTACCGTACTCCATGCACTGTTGGGCATGAAATGTACCCTCGCTTCCTGTAAAACCTTGAACGATGACTTTTGTATCTTTATTGACTAAAATTGACATTAACTACTCTCCTTAGGCTTGTTTTGCGGCTGCTACGGCTTTGGCTGCACCATCGGCCAAATCAGTGGCGGCTACAACATTGGCAATATTTGCATTTTGTAAAATCTCTGCGGCTTCTAAGGCATTGGTGCCATCAAGTCGTACAATGACAGGGACATGAACATCAACCATTTTGGTAGCCTCTAAAATACCATTGGCAATTCTATCGCATCGTACAATCCCACCAAAGATATTGACAAAAATTGCTTTGACATTAGGGTTTTTGAGGATGATTTCAAATCCTTTTGCCACCGTTTGAGCATTTGCCTTGCCACCTACATCCAAAAAGTTTGCAGGAGTTCCACCCATATAATTAATCGTATCCATAGTCCCCATCGCAAGACCTGCACCATTTACCATGCATCCAATCTCCCCATCAAGAGATACATAAGAGAGTCCATACTGTGCGGCTTCTCGCTCATCGGGATCTTCTTCGCTTATATCTCTCATTTCTTCAATATCAGGGTGTCTTCCAAGAGCAGAATCATCAAATCCCATCTTGCCATCGAGTGCCAAAAACTCCCCTTTGCCTGTTTTGATAAGAGGATTGATTTCTATCATTTCAGCATCATTTTCCATATAGAGTTTGTAGAGTTTTGATGCAAATGAGATAAGATTTTTTTGTTCCATTGGATCGGTGATACCCAAACCAAATACAAGTTCTCTCCCATGAAAGCTTTGAAACCCAATAGCGGGATCGACAGCGATTTTGATAATTTTTTCTGGATTGTCATGAGCGACATCTTCGATAGCCATACCGCCTTCGGTAGAAGCCATAATCACGGGCATCTCTTTGGCTCGATCGAGTACAACGCCTAGATAGAGTTCATCTTTGATATCTGCACCCTCTTCGATATAGACTTTTTGTACCAATTTACCCTCGGGTCCTGTTTGGTGCGTCACAAGCGTCATGCCTAAAATTTCACTGGCTAATGTTCGTACCTCTTCGATTGAACGAGCCAATTTTACGCCTCCACCCAGTCCTCTTCCACCTGCGTGTATTTGAGCTTTGACAACCCAAATATCTCCTCCTAGCTCTTGTGCGTTGGCTACGGCTTGAACGGGCGTATTGGCTACAATACCTCTAGGAGTGGGTACACCATATTTAGCAAAAATCTGCTTTGCTTGATACTCATGAATATTCACTTTGCTATCCTTTTTACAATTGATTGGTGTAATTATATTCTATCTTCAAATAGGAGCTAATTAATCCTCTCTAATTAGAAATATAATTTGACTATATGTAAATTTTTTACACACATTTTGGCAAAGCTATAGGTTTGATTGAGCAAACTAGGGGCAATGATGAGCAAAAATGCTACCAATTTATGCAGTAACGAATATCTTAGAGAAAAAACTTGCCCAAAGCCAATGACCTTATGCACTCAAAAAATTATCCCATTAATAAATAATAGCTGTAGGTTCGGCTTTAGCCGAACATTTGGAGGCTATTGAGTCTCTCTCAAACTCGGCTAAAGCCGAGGCTACACATTCAAAGTCATTATGACCCAACACCAAGTAATCATTTAGGTCAAACTATCTTGCTTCACGACAGAGTAAAAAATATCGTATCCATTCACCCTGAGCTTGATGTAGTTCGACAAGCTCAGTACGAACGATAAATTAAATATCTCGTGGAGTGAGTCAAACTATAAAACATTATGCTCTTTTAAGATAGCAATGTTGGATTGGATAGAGGCAACGGCTTTGTCGAGTTTGGTTTTGATTTGAGAGGGTACTTCAAGTTCTACAATCTTCTCAACCCCACCGATACCCAATACGACTGGGACGCACAATGCTGTATCGCTGTATCCGTATTCGCCCTCCAAGACTACCGATGAAGAGATAATGGTTTTGGCATCGTTAAATATCGCCTCTACCATCGCTACAATAGAACGAGCAGGAGCGTAATAGGCAGAAGTTTGAAGATATTTGACAATTTGTGCTCCGCCCGTGCGGGTATTTTCGATGATACTCTCCAAATCATTTTTGCCTACTAGTAGCTCTACGGGAATACCTCCAATGGTAGAGAGGGTAGGGTAGGGTATCATATTGGGTCCGTGTTCGCCAATCACCATCGCTTGTGTTTGAGCTAGTGAGATATTGGTCACTTTGTTGAGTTCGTACGCCATTCTAGCCCCATCCAATGCCCCCGCCATGCCCATAATGCGTTTTCTATCCCAACCGCTAAGACGTTGCATCAAATAGGTCATAACATCAAGCGGATTGGATACGCAAATGATAAGTGCATGGGGCGAATACTCCACAATATCACGCACAATCTCCCCTACGATTTTGGCATTTATCATCAGCAAATCAGCACGTGTCATATCTTTTTTGCGTGGGACTCCTGCGGTGACAATGACAATATCGCAATCACGCATTTGGCTAGGATTTGCGGCAAATCCAATGCGGGTGTTTTTTCGTGAAAAATTGGTAGCTTGTGCGATGTCTATCGATTTGCCAATAGCCATTTCAGGTACAATATCGTACAAAATAATCTCTTGACACACCTCAAGCATAGCCAACGTGTAAGCCGTCGTCGAACCTACCGCACCTGCCCCAATAATTCCAACTCTTCTATTAGTCATATCTCCTCCTCCATGACAAATCTGTTAGTTGGGTATTATAACTAGATTGAATAAGCAATCGCTTGTATAGCTTAAGTTTGTCAAGCAAAGCCTTAAATAAGTGTGTTTTATTGAAACAATTTAAACAAAAAAGAGGGTTTTTGGCATGGATGAGTGTTTTTTGCTTGCAAACAACCATCTTTTATCCATGATAATTCTTATTATATTAGAAAAACTATTGATGAATTGCACCAAAATGGCTGTTATGTGTCGTTATTATAAATGAACTTAAGATACTATTTCAAAACAATAAAAAAGAGAAAGATTATGGATAAAAATTTAGCACTTGGACATCTTGGCAAAGCGATTGCATCACACATCAAATGGGTAGAGGATATTAAACGAATAATCGACGGAGAAGATGTTGAATCAGTCGAAGTCAATGCCACCGAGTGCGGTTTTGGTGCGTGGTTTTTGGATGAGGGGCAAAAGCTTAGTGCCATCAAGACCGTACCAAAAGACTCCATGGATTTAATTAATACTCTGCACAATAAAGTACACGATGTCTATCTCAATATTCATGCTATATATTTTGATGTTGAGAAAAAATCTCTCCTTAAACGATTGATGCAAAGAAAGAAAAAAATCGAACCCAAAGAGGTCGAAACAGCAAAGGCTTACTTCAAAGAGCTTGAGAAGATTTCATTTGACCTACTCGAAGAGCTACGCCGACTCGAACGCCGCGCCTATGCCTTCCCTGAAAGTGATTTTCAACTGCTGTAAGTCGTGGCTATCTTGGGCTAAACCTATAAAGAGAGTTATGTTTAATAAGAAGTATTTACAATATTAATAATAGTTTAAATACAAAAGATATATACTTTCTAAAATACAATTAATCAAGGTAAAAAGTATGTCTGCCGATACCAATCAATCTCCCGTTACACAAGATAAATACAATTTTGGTTTTGATAGCTATATTGACTCTCTGGAAACAGTGATAAGAAAGCATCTCTACAGTGATAATAGCACTAAATCATTGGTTATTGGGCTTCATGCCCAGTGGGGAAGCGGTAAGACGCACCTTTTGGAAGGTATAGAGCAGTGTGTAAATCATAAAAATAGCGAAGAATCTATTGTTATTCCCGTAATTTTTAATGCTTGGCGATTTGAAAAAGAGGAGCATTTGATTATTCCTTTGCTAAAGTCGCTCTATTGGAAACTCGACCAAAAAGCACAAGAGGAAGCACAAAAGAGCAACAAAGTAAAAGATACGTTAAAAAATACTTTTGAGCTTGTGAAATTGTCATTTTTTCCAATCATTCAATCGATTGAAAAAATCAAGTTTTTGGGATTAGAGCTAAACAATCCCACCAAAGAGATTCGCCAAAACATCAAAAAATATGAAGAAAATAGAGAAAAAAACAAATTCAAACAACAAAAACTTAGCTACGAATCCATCTATTTTGATATAGTCAATCAAATTTCAGAAGCTGCACAGAAAAATGGAGTTAAATTTTTATTTTTGATAGATGATATTGATAGATGTTTGCCTGAAAATTCACTGAGAATGCTAGAGACCATGAAGCTCTTTTTGGATATACCTCACTGTGCTTTTGTGATGGCGATTGACAAAGAGGTATTAGAACTTGCCATTAAGCATCGCTACAAAGAGTATATCAAAGAGGGACAATCCATCCCTATTACAGCAAGTGAATATATGGAAAAAATTGTTACCTTGCCGTTTAGCTTTCCTACTATCAAACAAGAGGATATGAAACAATTCATCAAAAATAAATACAAAACTATAAGAGATAAAGATATTCCAAATGATATTTTAGAGGCTATCCAAGAGTGTGTACCTCTCAATCCACGCAAAATGATACGAACATTGGAACTATTAAATCTAAAATCTATACTGCATAGCGGTGAAGATGAAAGAGTATTGTTAATTATTGCATTGATTGAACTCTTCTTGCCACAGCTTGATAGGGAAATCAAAAGAGACATCGAACAAAATAAAACAGATAATATTTTAAAAGAATTTTGCAATCAAAATAGTTGTGTCGAAAATATTGATGAATGTTTACAAAATGATAACCAAATGAGTCAAAAGCTAAAAAAGATTTTGCAAGAGTACAAAAATAGTAGAAATGATTTTAAGCTCAATAAGTTAATTAATATAATAGTAGGGGATGATTTGCTACAAAAAATTTTGAGTTTTTTGGTAGGAAATAAAAATGCAAGAGAAAATTAAACATTACTATCAACAAGAGTTTAACACTATCAGTATGTACAACTCACCAATACGATTGGATAGTGAAGAGTATTTTCAAAATCTATCCCTCAATCAAAATCAAAATCAAGAACATCTACTTGCACTTCTTAATGATAACTCCTCTCCTTTTCGTTATCTTCTTGAGGGCAATATAGGTGTGGGCAAAACAGCACTTTTGAAACACATTGCCTATTTGTGGTCGATAGGGAAAAGTTTAGCGTATTATGATTTGGTTTTGTATATAGATTTGAGTCGCTTAAAAGAGAAAGTAAGCGATATGAGTGATATTGTGTCAAGCTTACTACAAGCCTCTTTTGGATTCGACGGATGATTTGTCGCAATTTGATACAATACTCTATCTTTGCGATGGTATGGATAAGATTTATGATTGGGAAATAAAAAATGAATTTTTGCATATCCTGCAATTTCAAAAATACACTCTGATAACTTCGAGACGCTATTTGATTGATATTAATCTATTGTATTTTGGAGAGATAATGATACTTAATGGATTTGAGCATAGATTTTCCAATATAGGCAAAACAGGCTAGTCGGTTAGCTCCTCCTAAATATGCTATAATGTAACCCATGGAACCAGTAAATGAGAAAAACATCACTTATGGATACGATTGGTAACAGGAGGAGCTAACCGATTAGCCTGTTTAATTAATTTGATTGAATTAAAATGAATTATTACAAAATTTTATATCAATTGTATCTTTTTTTTCAATTCAACACCCCATTAGAATGTGTTGAATTTGCAAAAATTGAAAATAATTTGAAAGTGTGCTATCGCTCTAGTTGGTAACCACTTCGAGTTTCACATTTGAGACACCTAGATGAATCATATTGAGATTTTTGGCAGCGCAGTAGGATAGATCTATAGCTCGTCTATTGTGTCTAGCCATTCGGTCGTTGATGCGAACAATGACACTTTTTCCGCTTCGTTCATGAGTTACCCTTACTAGTGTACCAAAAGGTAAACTATTATGGGCAGCTGTCAATCTGTTTTTGTCGTATCGCTCTCCACACGCTGTGCGACGTGCGTGAAATTTATTGGAGTAGAACGAAGCACAACCTTTTTGAAATTTTTTAAATCTCAAATTTTTTGCAATAAATGATTGCGTACGATTTGCATCATCTACGCCCAACTTTTTTGCAGTTGTTAGTTTGTTTGCAGGTGATGGGGTGTGCGTCCCACATCCAACCAACAACAAAACCGTAAAAAAACTCAAAAGTATCCGCATCCAAAACTCCTTGTCTAGCAAATTTTTTGTTTGGTATTGTAGCATAAAACTGCTCTAACTACTTAATACTTTCTTCAAAAAGAGTTGGTTGAACTATTACAAGGCTATACAAAGCTAATCTAAGATACTATTTTTTATTTAAAAGAGGAGTCTATTTGAAGATAGATTGTATAGCTTCACTGGCTGAACTTAATAGCATTTATGATTATCTTAGGAGTCATCTTCCCACTCATGCTATCATTTTTTTGCGAGGTGATCTTGCGGCAGGGAAAACGACTCTCACCTCTTTTATCGCCCAACAAAAGGGATTGGGCGGTGTCTCTTCGCCTACTTTTGCATTGCAAAATATTTACGGCGATACCCTCTTTCACTACGATCTCTACCGCATAGAAGAGAGTGCATTTATGCAAATGGGGCTTTTTGAAGAGTTTGAAAAAGAGGGTTGGCATTTTATTGAGTGGGGAAGTAACGATTTGAAACACTTTTTGACTCAAGCGGGATACGACATTACGACTATTGACATAACACCTCACAACAACAAACGATTATACACCATCCAAAGAGAAGACCATGCATAAACTTCAAGCCCATAACCTATCCAAAATCATCAAAAAAAACCGTGTGGTTCACAACATCTCTCTTGAGGTTGTCTCCAAAGAGATTGTGGGACTACTAGGCCCCAATGGGGCAGGAAAGACAACAAGTTTTTATATGATATGCGGCATCACCAACGCCACACAAGGTACGATTACGCTTGATGGCAAAGATATTACCGCATTGCCTCTTAGCCAACGAGCCAAAATGGGCATAGGCTATCTCCCGCAAGAGTCAAGCATCTTCAAAGATTTAAGTGTCGAGGAGAATCTCTTGATGGCTGCTCAAGCTGTTGGTCTGGGCAAAACAGAGGCACACGACAAAATCGAAAAGCTTTTGGAACTCTTCAATATTCAATCCATACGCAACCGTGAAGGGATTCGTCTAAGCGGTGGAGAGCGACGACGGGTAGAAATTTCCCGTGCCTTGATAGGAGAGCCTAAGTTTTTGTTGCTTGATGAGCCTTTTGCAGGGGTTGATCCTATTGCGGTGATTGATATTCAAAACATTATTAAACAACTTGTGGAGCTTGATATGGGGATATTAATTACCGATCACAATGTACGAGAGACACTCAAAATTTGCGATAGGGCTTACGTCATGAAAAACGGCGAGATGCTCACCAGCGGTACTTCACAAGAGATTATAGAGAACGATCAGGCACGCAAACACTATTTGGGCGAGGAGTTTGCCTTTTAGGGCGAATGAGGCATAGGGCGTTCAAACATGACCCAATAGACGATTTTGTAGCTAAAATAGACAAAAAAACCTGAAAATATCACATCGCTCAAAAAGTGTCCCCCTTGCACAATCCGTACCAGTCCAATAAGCGTACCAAACGTAAGAGCAAACCACGCTACAGCTCTTTGGTGTCTTGGGGCTACGAGTGGAATAAGTGCAAAAAAGTAAAAAGCAGCCGAAGCGTGTCCGCAGACAAAAGAGCAGTTGGTATCACACTGGTTGGTTTTGACAAAAGGGGGCGTAAACTTTTGTGTCCCGTTAAACTCTACAATGTGAGCGGGTCTTGCCCTCCCCCAATTGTCTTTGAAAATAATATTAACCACCAAAATAGGTCCTACAATGAGTACAACAAGAAGATAGAGTAGCTTTTTTTTGCTCAGATTAAAAAACTCTTTTTTGTAATAGAGACTCAAAAGAAGAAGTGCTATGACACCTATTGCAAAAAGTTGAACCACTTTAATGACAAAATGATACAAAAATCGCACAACTTGGGACTCTTTGTAGATAAACTTTCCTGTTTGAACATCAAAAAAAATGGAACTAAAAGCAATATCAATGTGTGGAAAGAGCAAAAAAAGCGTCGCCATGGCTACGCCAAAAGCAATAAGTAGGTAGTTTTTATTGGTTAGCACTATTGAAATATCCGTTATTTTTTTTCTTATTATAGCATAATGGTACCATTTGGGGCATGGTTACCCCAAAAGAAAAATTATTTTACTTCATACACGACGGTTGAGCCACTCACTTCGTAAGCTACAAGCAGTAGATTTTTGCCATTTGGAGACTCACTAGCGGGTACGAATTTCATACCTTCAGCCGAAATATCTCCTTGAGTTTGGGTGATAAGGTACTGTTTGAGCATCACATTACTAGGATTGGTAATATCAAAAACCATAATAACATTTTGTCTCTCAAGCCCCACAAATGCGTAGGTTTTTCCATCCACTTCACCAATAGTCAATGCTTCAGGCTCAGCACCTTTGTTACCGCTTCTTCCATCCATCTCACCATCATCTTGGTTGAAGAGTGTAGGTTGCATCTTGGCTACCATTTTTGAGATTGTATCAGCACTATCCCATACTAGATTTCCATCGGTATCCCAAATAGAGAAGCTTCTAGCACCGTAAGTGTAGAGTTTATCGTAATCACCATCATTGTCGGTATCACCCATATCAATAACCACTTTTAGGTCGTTATCAGTTGTATAGTTTCCATCAATTGAAGCATCTAGCTTAAGTTTAGAGATTTTACTCTCATCGGTCAAGGCATCACCCGTCTCCAATGAAGCATTGACATCTTCTACAGGATACTCTCTTCCATCCCCTTCGTTAGCTGTTACAAGGTAGGTTGTAGAGTTTGCACTGTAGGCGGCGATGGAATCGGGCATATAGAGACCAAAGAGACCTTTGTAATTTTGCATTTTGATTTCGCCCTCTTCTTCAATATCAATCGTATTGGCTGTCTCATAACTCTTTGCACCCAAAGATTTAACCCACTCCAAAGTTTTTGTAGAGAGATTGACTTTGGCTAAAGCATTGTTCTCTTGAAGTGTTACATAGGCATACTCTCCGCTTACTGCGATATACTCAGGCTCTAAATCTTTGGCTTGATCGTTGCTAGGAGTACCGCCCAATCGTACGGGTGTACCATCTTTTGCATCGGTTAGTGTCGCACCTGAAAAATCTACATCGGTATAAGCATAATTGTCCATATTGATAATACCTACTGAACCCATTGGATCAACACTGTAATCACCATTTGGCTCACCCTCATTGGCTACCACCACCTTTGTACCCTCTTCGTTAAAGGTTACCATATCGGGCAAATAGCCTACTTCGACAGATTTTTGCAATGCTCCTTGAGCATCAAAGAAAACCACTTTGCCTTTTGCATTGGTATTGAGTCCATCGGTTGATTTGACCTCAACGGCTACAGCTACTACGCCATTGTGAACCGCTACGGAGTTGAGTCCTGTACCGTAAGGAGTAATATCAATGGATGTTACAAATTTAGGAGTCGTAACATCGGCAATATCAATAATATCCAATCTTTTATCTTCGCCATTGGTTACAAACATTCTTTTGGTTGTTTTGTCGTAGGCTGCAATCTCACTACCTGCCTCTTTTTTAGTCTCATAAGTGCCTACTTTGGTAAGTACCGAAGCATAACCGTTGTAGCTTTTGATAGGATGGTCGTTGGCTGGAAGCTTGGTGAGCGTTTCGTTGTTGGCGGTTTTGCTCTCAACGTATCGTACAAAACTCAAAGCATAATCAAGATAAGTATCTACTCCCTCGCCTCTTTCATCTTGCACGGTTTTAAAGGTAGTATATCCATCTTTTCCACTGGCAATATAGTTGTTGGTGACGACAACGTACATCGTATTGGCATCAATAGGTGACCATACGCCTGTGGCTCTATCTTTGATTTCAAGATTTGAGATTCGATTGTTTGCCTCTTTTGTGGTATCAATATCGTATTTTAAACCGTAAGCATAAGGGAATGAGCCTGTTGAATTGTTGGTGATAGTGTTTGTAAGTGCATCTTCAAGTACTTGCTTGATTTCGCTCCCTTTCATATCAATTTCAAAGAGTGTATTGGCAAAAGGAAGCAACGTATAGGCACTATCCATTGTGATATTGCCCTCTTCTATGGCTATCCTTACACCGCCTGCATTTTGGATACACGCATCGGCACGATTGCTTAAATCATAAAAAGCTTTGGCTACAATAGGAGCAATATCTGAACCCAATGGCAAATAGCTTTTTTTATCATAGCCATCCCCTGGTACTCTGCTGTGTCCCAAAAACTCCGAAGCACTACCGATAACCGTCGCTTTTTGAGCATCTACATCACCTGAATACTCTGCCAATTTAGTCGCACTAGCACTATCTTCTGCGATGATTTCAAGGTTGGGATGAGACTCAATGGTTTGGGTTACAAGCGTTTGCATTGTGGCATTAAGCTCCGCTCCATTGGCGGTAAAGTTATCGCCCAAAAGAAGCGTAGGCGTACCCTCACACTTGCTTACTACGCCCGATGAATCAAACTCTACATCAAGATTTCCTACGACGTAGTTGTATTGCCATGCGTGTGCGATACATACACGATTGCCATCTTTATCGGTAGTTTGTGCAGGATAGTTTGTATCTTCACTTGAAAGTCCAACCGCACTAAAATCACCCATCAAAGAGTGTGAATCTCCACCGATAATGACATCCACACCGCTTAATTTTGAAGCGTAATCTTTGTCTTTGTCCAAACCAACGTGCGTCAAAAGGATAATCTTATTAACCCCTTTTGCTTTGAGCTCATCGATATATTTTTGGGCGGTTTCAACCTCATCAAGGAAAGTAATCTCATCGCTAGGACTTGATGACTCTTTGGTTTTTTGGGCAATATCAATACCGATAATACCTACTTGTTCACCCTCAATTGTCTTAATTTTGTAGGGACTCAATTTGCCATCAAGTACATTGCCTTTTGCGGGTATGACGTTGGCAGCTAAGATATCGCTACTGGTGAGATTAAGCTTGGATAGATAACTCGCCAAATGAGCATCGCCATCATCAAACTCATGATTTCCCAAAGCCAATGCATCCCATGCGACCATGTTAAACATTGCCGCATCAGCCTCACCCTTAAAGAGAGAGTAGTAGAGTGTCCCTTGGAAAGTATCCCCTGCGTTGAGTGTCAAAGCATTGGTTTTACTTGCTTGTAACGCCTTGATTTTGGTTACAACTCTAGGATACCCACCTATATCTACTTTTACACTGCTATTGCCAAATGTAAATGAGATATTTTCTGAGGCAATATGAGAGTGTTGATCATTGACATGAATGATAGATAGATTTAAGGCTTTTGCCTCACTTGTATTTGTTTCCGTGTTGTTTAGATCGTGTGTTGTGTTTTGATCGCTGGTGTTTGTATCGATTGGACTATTGTTTGTATCGACTACACTATTATTTGAACTGCTACCACAACTTGCCAATCCTAGCATCGCTGCGAACGAAAGTGTTACTAAGCTATTACGAACCACTTCTATCTCCTTAAAGTATAATAAACGCAACTATAGTAAAGAAATATTACAAAATGATTTCGATAATTTGGGAAGTTTTGAAGGTGTGAGGAAGCAAGAGAGCCAAAGGCTATCTTGCTTGGTATAAAAGTGTTAGGCTAAAAACTATTTAGCTTCTGTTGTTGTTGCAGTTTTGTTGTCTTCAGCTTTATCGCCTCCGCCCATACAACCTGTAAACGCTACCAATGAAACCAAAGCCATTACTACTAAACCTTTTTTAAACATATCGAACTCCTTAAAATTTTGGATGGTGGAATTATACCATAGAGTGATTACAATTGGGTTGCAAGTTGATATAAAATAGAGTAAAAATTAAAAAAAATCAATACTATCCATAGAGATGGCTTATATACTCTATCTCTACGGATGGAAATCTACTACGAATTAGGAGTGGGAATTTGTTGTCGAATGACTTTGGAAGTATAATCACCCATGGTTACAAAACGATTGCGAAAGAAAATTTTATGGTATTGTTACCAACTGTTGGTCTTAAGTCATTATAATCAAACAACCCAAAAGAGGAGGAGACAATAATGAGAACTGTTTATATATTCATTGCACTCAATGCAATAATTGCCGTAGGATGTGGAGGTTCCCCTAATACCTCACAAGCAAACACCCCTAGCCAAAGCGAAATCAACACTACCCCAAAAGAGGAGAGCAACACCTCAACCAACACCGCCTCTCTTATCACCGCACGAACCTACCCTATTGTCGATACCAATCAACACCAATGTTTCAACACTATTGGAGTTGAGATAGAGTGCAACGCAAGTGGACAAGATGGAGCCTTATAAGGGAAGCAAACCCTCCTATACCCACAACGGTGATGGAACCGTAAGCGATAATATTACGACTCTAATGTGGCAACAAACTCCCGATACCAATGGCGATGGAGTCATTAATGCCTACGATAAACTCTCCCAAACTCAAGCTTTGGTATATTGCGAAAATCTTACCCTTGCCCACTACACCGATTGGAGATTGCCCGATATTAAAACGCTCTACTCGTTGATTGATTTTAGCGGTGAAGATGTGAGCGGTTTAAGCAGTAGCGATACCTCTACCCTCTCTCCTTTTATCAATGACGAGATTTTTGCTTTTGGGTATGGAGATACGAGCCAAGGTGAACGCCTTATTGATGCACAGTGGGCAACCTCAACACTCTATGTCTATAAAGTAATGAATGCTCAAGAGGCGATGTTTGGACTCAATCTTGCCGATGGACGTATCAAAGGCTACCCCACTAGCAACAAAAGCTACTACGTTCAGTGCGTTCGAGGCAATACACAATACGGACAAAATAACTTTATCGACAACTCCGACCAAACTGTTAGCGACAACGCTACGGGTTTGATGTGGCAACAAATGGATAGTCCCAATGCCATGGATTGGCAAAGTGCTATAGAGTATTGCGAAAATCTCACCCTTGCCAACTACACCAACTGGAGGCTTCCCAACGCAAAAGAGCTACACTCCATCGTCGATACGACACGTTCACCCGATACCACCTCATCTCCCGCCCTTCATCCTCTTTTTCATGCAACCCCAATCATTAATGAAATGGGAGCGGAAGATTATGGCTTCTATTGGAGTTCTACGACACACAAAAATATGCAAAACGGTGCCAATGGAGTCTATATAAGTTTTGGTAGGGCTTTGGGGTACATGAACGCTTCATGGCTCGATGTTCACGGTGCGGGAGCTCAACGAAGCGACCCCAAAGATATTACACAACTCAATACCAATCAAGAAGGCTATACGATTGTCGATGGTGCCATTACCCATGGACCTCAAGGCGATGTTGTACGAGGCTACAATAGCGTACGATGCGTAAGAGATGCTCAATAGAGGTCTCGTTACCCATTCTATGCTATAATAACCCTAAAAAGGAGAACCTCATGTGCATGACCATCAAAGACAAATACATTGACCCCTTTACAGACTTTGGATCCAAAGTCTGTAAAGGGGTCAATGTATTTGTCTTTGATGGTCATGCACATGAGGTTCTCCTTTTTGGGGTTATTATAGCATAGAATGGGTAATGTTCGTTTCATTGCTCGTTCCACTTTGAGAGAGATGGAGCAAGAAAAAAGTTTAGATTCTAAATCCAATAAGTGTAATATCGTCTTTGCGGTTGTGTGTGCCTTGGTAGTTTGTAAGATTCTCTTCAAATAGCTTTTTTTGGTCGTTCATATTTTGAGTGTAGTGTTCTTTGATAAGTTTCAAAAAATTTTTTCTACCTAGCATAAAGCCATACTCTCCCCCTGTTTGGTCAAAATATCCATCGGTTGCAAGGTATCCGCAAATTTTGGATGAGTACTCAAGGGTGTGGTTGGTAAAGGGGTAATCGTCTTGGGATTTGCGATAGCCTACAGAGTGGCGATCTCCTTTGATGATTTTGAGGTGACCCTCTTGAAGATAGACAAAAGGGGTGTTTGCTCCTGCAAAGCGTAAAATCTTCTCTTTTTTATTGATATAGAGTATGCCACCATCGAAGCCTGAATCGGAGCGTGTGGTGTAATCTTCTTTTTTGAGGAGTTTTTTCATGATTCGATTGAAGTGTTGCAAGATATGAGCAGGATTGACCGCCTCATTGCTTGTAATGATTTTGCCAATAATTTCACGCTCAATTGCCTTAACAAGCATCGTCACAAAAGCTCCTGGTACTCCATGTCCCGTACAATCAATAACCATAAGTAAAGCCTCATCGCTATGGCGAAGCTCCTCGAAGAGATAAATATCTCCCCCTACGGTATCTTTGGGTTGCCACATTACAAAATGTTGAGCAAAAAAGCTCTCTAAGATATGAGGTTGGGGAATGATGGCGTTTTGGATATGCGAAGCGTAAGCGATAGAGTCTTGAAGGTTGCCGTATAGAAATTTTAATTGTCTAAAGCTTGATTGGAGTTCGAGATTGATTTTGACTCGTGCCATAAGCTCTATTGCCCTAAAGGGTTTGGTGACATAGTCCACAGCTCCTAGCTCGTAGGCTTTGAGAATGGAGGCTTCATCGGTGCTAGAGGTGATAAAAAGTATCGGAATGTGTTGGGTTTGAGGGTTGGCTTTGAGTCGTCGGCACACCTCATAGCCATCCATATGGGGCATGACAATATCAAGGAGTATCAAATCAACTTCTCGTGTTTCAACGATTTGCAACGCTTTTTCACCCGATAGGGCGACGATGAATTTGTAGTATGGATTGGGATTGATTGAAAAAAAATTGAGAAGAATATCAATATTGGATTTTTCATCATCTACGATTAGTATATTTTGTATCTCGTTCATTGTTTCCCCTTCTATTGGATTTTTTAAAAAAACTTCAAAGCTTCATCAAACTCATAGTGTTCAACGAGCTTTTTTATTGCTTCAAAGCGTTGCGTCTCTTGGGTATCGAGTGCGTAAAGTTCTATCTTCTGAATTATATCAGAACATTTTTTAGGTTCCATGAGTTCTAAAGCATCTTTAAGATTTTTAAAGAGTTCATTTTTGAGTTTTGCATCAATGGGTGCTTTGGGACTCTCTATCTTTTGGGTTTTTAGGGGAAGTTTGGTGTTGAGTTCATGGAGTAGAGTGTGTAACTCGTGATGAAAAGCTTCCAAATAGTTATTGCCGTTGGGTTGTTCAAGTTTTTGGCACAGCTCATAGAGTCGCACAGCTCCAATACTACCGCTAAAGCCTTTGAGTGTATGGATGGTTCGCTTGGCGGTATCATCAAGGGAGTCAATGGTAACGTTTTGGTAATCGTCTTGAAAATTATGAAGCAGTTTAAGATAGAGCGTTTGATTGCCTCCTAGATAAGCCAAGCCTTTGGATGTATCGATAGAGCCAAAGGCGGGGATAGAGACTTTTTGGGGAGTCTCTAGGGCGTGTGATGTTTCGTTGGTTTTGGGCGTTAGGTAGGTTAAGAGTATATCGTAGAGCTTATCAATCTCGATGGGTTTATTCAGATGAGCATTCATGCCCACTTCGAGACTTTTTTGGATATCTTCATGCATAGCGTTGGCAGTGAGTGCTACGATGGGAATATCGGTGTCTATTTGGCGAATGAGTTGGGTGGCTTTGTATCCATCCATGATGGGCATTTGAATATCCATCAAGATAAGTTCGTATTTGTTGGGATTGGCTTTGTATTTTTTGAGTGCCATTTGACCGTTGGTAGCACTATCGATAAGAATACCGCTAGGTTCAAGCAGTCCAAAGATAATCTCTCGATTGGTTTCATTGTCGTCGGCTAGTAAAATATGCGAACCTTTAAGGGTGGCAATAGTGTGCAATTGTGCATTTTTGTCGCTTGGACGCTGATGGGTTGTCCCCAAAAAGGTATCAACAAGTAGATTGTAGAGGTTGGATGGATTGATAGGTTTGTACAAAAAGGTCTCAAACCCCAAATCCTTTAACTCCTCAATCCTTGATTCATGGTGGTAGGTATTGATCATAATAGCAATAGGAGTCTTTTGGAGAGATTTTAGGGTCTCAATGGTTGTAGGTGTAGCAAGATGCCAATCTACAAGAGTGAGGTGATAGAGTGTAGGGGTTTGCTGGGCGTGTTCTATTGCTTCTTGGAGTGTTGGGAGAGCGGTGGAGTCTATGCCAAAACGTTGGAGTGTGCCTTGAAGAATGGTTTGCCACTTTGGATGGTTATCGACAACTAAAATCTTTTTATTCTCAAAATTTTCAAAGGTTTGAGGGGTATCTTTGGGGAGAAGTTCGATTTCAAATATAAAACGACTCCCCTTGCCGTATTGGCTCTCGACCCAAATATTCCCTTTCATAAGCTCGGTAAGTTGTTTGGAGATGCTTAGCCCCAATCCCGTGCCGCCGTATTTGCGTGTGGTTGAGCTATCGGCTTGGGTGAAGGAGGTGAAGAGCTTGGATTGTTGCTCGTTCGTTAGCCCAATGCCCGTATCGCTTACCTCGAAACGCACACGATTGTTGGAAGTTTTTGCGATAGAGAGGGTTATTTCCCCTTTGTCGGTAAATTTGACGGCATTGCTCATAAGATTGGTAAGGATTTGGGCAATACGAAGCGAATCACCGTAAAATATTTTGCCTAAATTGTTATCGTAATCGACAAACAGTTCAAGATTTTTCTCATCAATCTTAAACTCCACAAGCCCTACAACGCTATCGACAAGTGCAAAAAGATCAAAATCAACCTTTTCGATAGTGAGTTTACCCGCTTCGATTTTAGAAAAGTCCAAAATGTCGTTGATAATGCCCAAAAGTGTTTTGGCACTGTTGTCGATTTTTTGGATATAGTTGCGTTGTTTGGATGTTAGCTCAGAGGACAAAGCAAGGTGTGCCATGCCGATAATGCCGTTCATGGGGGTGCGAATCTCATGGCTCATATTGGCCAAAAATTCCGATTTGGCTTGGGTTGCCTTTTGGGCTTTGTTTTTCTCGCAAATCAAATCACGACTCTGTTTTTGGATAGTATCAATCATGTGGTTAAATCCACGGCTCAAAATCCCAAACTCATCGTTGCTGTGCTTCTTGATTTTGATGTCGTAGTTGTGATTGATGGAAATCTCCTCCATTATATCAGTAAGTTTGTAGATGGGAGCGGTGAATATTTTTTGAAGTTTGATGGATACAAGGTGGCTCAAAACGATGACAATCAAAGCAATCAAAAGCAAGACAAGCAAAATCTCTTGTTTGGCTTGTTGTATTCCTTTGGTGTCGGATACGAGTATCGACGTTGCCAAATAGTCGTTATCCAAAAAGAGATGGGTGGCTACGATGAGATAGTGTTGGTTTTTGTAAACAAAGGCTTGGGTGGTTTGGCGGTTGGAGTAGTCAAGATGTTTTTGGACAAGATGCAATAGTTCGTGTTTGTCTGCGTTGGTTTGGATATAAGCCGCAAACTCTTTTTCATCTTGATAGACAAAAGCAGCACTAATGTTTTGATTTTCTTTGAGCGATGCAAGTAGGGTTTGTGCGCTATCTTTTTGCTCAAATGAGATAGAAGCGATGAGATTTTTGCCCATAATGCGTGAGAGATTGATGAGTTGTTGGGTATCGACTTCAACTTTTTTGTAGGATACATAGCTCATGATTCCAAATGCCGAAAGAAGCATCGTTGTAATAGCGACGGTGTTGAGAATCAAAATAAATTTATTGCGGATAGAAAAGAATCTTTTGGGGCGTGGACGAGTCTCTATCATGGGGTTAAAATCTTCCTTCTATGCAAATATGATAGCTTCTTCCGTTGTAACCAAAAGGGGATTCTGGGGGATAGGGAAGCGAACCTTGGGTGCTGTAAAAATCACTTCCTGTATCGCCCCATCTATCGGGATAGACATCAAATAGGTTTTTTGCTCCTATGCTAAGATTGAAACGTGCATTGATTTGATAGGAAAACTCCACATCGCTTACCCATTTGGCATCAAAGCGATACAAATCCTCACCCAAAACCGATGCGTACCCCCCAAAACGTTTGAGATTAAACGCCAAAGCCCAATCGCCTTGTGTGAGTTGTGTATAGAGCGAAAGTATATGTTTGGGTTGTCCTGAAGTGATGCGTTCTTTGGTGAGCGTATCGATAAGTATCCCCTCCCCTGCTGCTCCCAAAATAGAGGGAGCGGTATTGATTTGGGTTATTTGAGTGTTATTGTAGTGGTAGGCTAGATTGGTTTTGAGCAAAAGATTGTTGTCAAACTTATGATGATAGTTAAGACGCACATCGACTCCGTCGGTTTGAGTGCCAATAGCATTGGTAAAATAGCGAGCCTTTGTGACGTTGTAGCTATCAAGTATCGCTTGAACTTGGGGTGAAATGCTCCCTGAAATATTGCCCGTAAGCAAGATACGATCATCAATAGCATTGTAGAAGTAGTCGGCACTCAAGGAGAGATTGGAGATGGGTTGATAGACAAATCCAAAGGTGTAGTGTTGCGATATTTCAGGCTTCAACTTCACCGCTCCCAAATCCCTTGCTACAGGACTATCAACCCCAAAGCTTCCAATTTGATTGAGTCCATTGACAACGTACTCTGTGGTGGTTGATGTAAAATAGGATTGTGAAAGCGAGGGGGCCCTAAAGCCTGTATTGAGGCTTCCATGAAACATAAGCGATTGCGTGGGTTTGTAGAGTGCGGAAAATTTCCCATCAAAGGTATTGCCAAAGTCGCTGTAGTGTTCAAACCTCGAAGCTACTTCAAGTGTTAGATTAGGGCGAGGATTAAACTTGGCATCGATATACAAACCCACATTTTCACGGTGAGCATCCACCTCATTGCTAGGCAAAAATCCAGGGAAACCTTGCGCACCTGCGTTGTTGCTAAATTCACCTAAACGGTACGAGTCGGGTTCTCCTTTGTAGATGGTGTAGTGTTCTTTGCGGTACTCTATCCCTCCTGCAAGAGTGAGAAGCTCTAAATTTTTGGAGAGATCCAGATTGATAACTTGTTGCCGATAGGAGGTACCACCGCTATCAAAGGAGGTGGGAGAGCTATCGCCTAGTGAGTCGTTGAGGCTGTTGTGTACATAAAAATGGAAGTTATTGTAACCGTTGGTGTAGCTAAGATCCCACTTGATGCCGTTTTGGAGTCTATCTTTGATACCCAAACTCAAAGAGTAGTCCAAAATCTTAGGGGCAATATGGGGCAAAAATCCATCGGGGTAAAGAGTAGGATTGTTTCTATCCTCTATAGGAAGTCGAAAAATAGCACCCGCCTCGCTCTCTCGCTTGTTGAAGATACCGTGAGCGTAAAAGGTTGTTCCGTTTTGTGCAATCATTTCGCTGTTGAGTGCAAGGAGAATGTTTTGAGCCTCTGGGTCTCCATAGTGCATGGTGATAGGATTGGCAAGAGCATTTCTGGGGTCGCCTTGTGCATAGAGGTCTCGTAAATCTGCTCCTGCACGATTGGTTTTTTGGTTGTCTCTAAACTCTGCTGTGATATTGATAAATCCATCGTAGGGCAACGGGGTTGAGTAGAAAATATCGGTTTGTTTGGTCTTCCCGTCCCCTTCGTGGGTTTGGGCGTAGGTGGTGCTTATGCGGTTTTTGTGACCGTATCCTTTGAGTATGACATTAATCACTCCCGCAATAGCATCTGAGCCGTATTGTGCCGCAGCACCGTCACGAAGTATCTCAATGCGTTCGATAGAGGCTACGGGAATGGTGTTGAGATCAACACTCGATGAGCCTCGTCCGATGCTGTTATTGACATGAATAAGAGAGCTTTGATGGAGTCGTTTGCCATTGATAAGGACAAGGACTTGATCAGGATTGAGTCCTCGTAACGTAAAGGGTTTGGAGTGATCCGTTCCATCTTTGATACTTGCACTGGGGTAGTTAAATCCCGCAATGTATTTTTGGAGTATTTCGCTAAGCTCCAATGAGCCACTTAGGTGTATCTGTTGGGTTGTAATGACATCAATAGGCACATCGGAGTACATGGTATCACGTTCACCGCTTCGTGAGCCAATATCGGCTTTGAGTTCGGTTTCGGTAGCAAGAAGCTCTTCGAGAGATTTGTGGTAATACTTTTCGCTTTGCGGGGTAGTTTTGGGGGCTGGATAGAGCAATTGGGTTGCTAGTAGGGATAGAAATAGATATTTTTTGGTTTGCATTACTCATCTCCTTTGATAATCTCTTGGGCAATAGCCAATAGCGGTGCTTGAATTTTGATATTGGAGTATTGGGCGGTTTTGTGATTGATGACGAGATGGGGCTTTTGCATCACAAAAGAGAGCTGAACAATACCGCCTCTTTGCGCAAAGCCTCTTTGGGTGCCGATGGTGAGAATAGAGTTTTTGATGGCATACAAAATAACCTTTTGAATCTCTTGTTGATTCTCAAGAGCGACAAACAAAATATCGGTTTGACCTATCTCTTCGAGGCGTGTGATGTATTGGATTTCGACCGATTTGCCGTCTATTTTTTTCTTTTTGTAGAGCCTATTTAAGAGATCACCAAAGGGGTTATTGCCAATAATGGTTATGCGAAAGAGATGCTCTTTGGGATGGTTCCATTGTACAAATTGAGCCAATCTGCCGATGAAAACAGCTTGAAGGTCTCGTTCTTGATTGGAGGCTAAGAGCAGTAGATTGAGCGACAAAAAAGCAACGATTATTTTTTTCAACTTTTTGCCCTTTTAAAAACAAACTCTCGTGGCAATGGATTCTTGAAAACTTTAGAAGCAATTTAGCTCTTTGGAATACCTATAAAATCAACTGCGAATTGTAAACTTTTAGCAAATTGTAGCTTGTTTTTGGTTAGGAGATACTTTAAAGATACCAACTAGAGCCTTGCATGTAAAAATTATCCTATTGGAATGTGTCATTGCAAACAAAGTGAAGCAATCTCAAACATTCTGGATTGCTTCGTGCTTCGCAATGAGTGGCTCAAAGATGAAATGTTGGACGAAGTGCGTAATATTAGTGAATGCACAACGATGCCCCCTACCCTGCCGTTACATCTTCGCTTTTTTTCTTGAAGTACTCTTTATCGACACGGCACAAGGGACAAGATGCGGAGGAGCTTGATAGTTTGCTCGGGTTTAATGTATGATTTGTGTAGATAGGGATGGCTTTAGCCGAACTTGCAAGTTTTAAAGATTAGTATAGATTTATTATCTTAGCAAAGCCCCGTGTTTCTCGTGGAGTTTGGCAAGTATCTGTTGCATCAATGTCTCAATCTCGCTATCTTGCAAAGTTTTTTCCATGGATTGGATAAAAAATCGTAACGTCACACTTTTGTTGCTTCCTAAAGCCTCATCTTGATAGATATCAATCACATAATAGTCTTGAAGTAGGAGAATATTGAGTTGTGCGATGCTATCCATTAAGGGTTTGAGCGAAATTTTTTCATCGACAACGACACTAAGGTCTTTGTAGGTGCCTTGGTAGTTGGAGATTTTGCGTGCATTGATATGTTTGGGCATAATAGCATCAAAGTCAATTTGAGCGATAAAGGTATCGTAGAGGTCAAAATCCTCTTGGACGCTAGGGTGAAGTCTGCTTAGATAACCCGCCACTTTGCCTTCTATAATAATATCGGCACTTTGGTAGGGATGGATAAGTCCATTTTGCGTTGTTGTGGGCACAAGCTCAAATTTACCTATTGCGTTGGCAAGTTTATCTACGAACGATGCAAAATCAATAGGAGTGGGTTTGGCAATATTGATAATGCTCTCCCTAGAAACCGCACCGCTAAAGATGAAGCTAATCACCTCTTTTTCCTTTCGATTTTCATCAAAAATTGCACCAATCTCAAAGAGTGCTAATGATTTTTTATTGTAATTGATATTTTTTTGTACAATTTCAAGCAAATTTATCATCA
The DNA here is from genome assembly GCA_000830175.1 of Sulfurovum sp. FS08-3. Taxonomy (GTDB): domain Bacteria; phylum Campylobacterota; class Campylobacteria; order Campylobacterales; family Sulfurovaceae; genus FS08-3. The sequence continues at coordinate 32,638 of JQIS01000009.1, forward strand.
TTGTCGTTCTAAGGGTATCAAGCGTATCAATGATAGGATTAAGAAGTCTTAGCTCCTCTTTGATGGTGACAAAACCGTATTGTGCCAATTTGGTAGCGTCGCTAAAGGCGTAGGTAAGGACTTCGCTAAAGGTCGCTCCCACGCAACGATTGCGGATAATTTTTCTAGCTTGATACTGCGTAGTTGCATCGTTCAAATAGGCTACTTCGGTGAAACTAAGGGGCTTAGAAGGGATATTATCAATCCCCACAATACGCACTATCTCTTCGGTAATGTCGTAAATATTGGTAACCTCTTGCTTGAAAAAGGGAACAGTACACATAAAAATATCACCTTTTCGTTCATCAATGATAAACTCAAGTGCTTTTAAGATACGCATAGACTCTTTTTTGGGTATCTCCATACCGATAATATCGCAAATTTCACGATTGCTTATCTCTAGTGTAATAGGCTTTTGGTTGGAGCAAATATCCAACGTACCATTTACAAAGCGTACCGAAGTGTTGTCTTCTAGGAGCTTAATGATATATTTTATCCCCAATTCAAGCTCAGGCTCACTCCCTCGTGAAGCGTTGTAGTATAGATTATCGGTGAGCCTATCGCTACCCGATACAGCGTCCACCAAAAGCTTAGGATGAATATAACTCGCCTCAATCACAACTTTAGTCGTCTCATCATCGGCAATCGTATCGGTGGCTTGATAAACCCCCAAAGTAGAAACGACTCTATCGTTACCCAAAACCTCTACAATACCTTTGTGACGTGAGGAGAGTTCGATAGCTACAGTATCTTTGGCATCTTTAAAAACCTCTGCTTTGTAGCCTCTTAGGAGGACTCCTGTCGAGTGTGTGGTGTATTGAAGCAGACTATCAAGTTTGCCTCGTGGCTCAATCCCTGCAAAAGCCAAACGTATTTGAATTAAGAGATTATTGTGTACATCTTTGCACGTCGCCAAAGTATAGCTCAAATCGGCGTGTAAAAAATCTTTCATATCGACAGTAGCGACATCATTGATATGCAAATCTTTCTCTATTGCATGAGGTTTGAAATCAAAACCCATCAATTTACGCTTGAGGGCTACACTCAAATCTCTCGCCACACCTCGAATACTGAGTGCATCGCCTCGATTGGCAGTAAGTTCGAGTTCAATAATCGTATCACTAATAGCCGTATAATCATTAAGAGGCTTTCCTGCTACCAGTTTGCCAATGGAGTCATCTAGTATCAAAATTCCATCATTAAGCTTTGGCAATCCCAATTCACTTGCCGAACAGACCATACCAAAACTCTCAACCTCACGCAACACAGCAGGTTTGATTTCAAAATCATCGCCCATCTTTGTCCCAATAGTCGCCACCGCTACAAATTTGGCATCTACCACATTGGCTGCCCCACACACAATCTGTACGGGTTGCTTAGCTCCAATATCAATGATACAGACGTTGAGTTTATCGGCATTGGGGTGTTTGCTACACGATTGAATCTCGCCTACCACTACACCCTTAGGCACAAGGTAGCGTTGCATACTATCGACTTCCAAACCAATGGCGTTAAGCGTTTTGTAAATATCCTCATCGCTTATTCTATCCAAATCAACAAATTCACTTAACCAACTTCTTGTAATAATCATCTAAATTGCTCCAATAAACGCATATCCCCTTCATACAAAGAGCGTAAATCTGGGATTTGATGCAATAGCATCGCAAAGCGTTCAATCCCCAAACCAAAAGCATAACCGCTCACATCTTTATAGCCAACCGCCTCAAAGACATTGGGATCAACGATGCCGCATCCCAAAACCTCAAGCCAACCCGTTTGCGAACAGACCCTACACCCCTCGCCTTTGCAAAAGATACATGAGATATCGACTTCAGCACTGGGCTCGGTAAAGGGAAAGAAGCTAGGACGAAAACGCACATCAACATCGCCAAACATATACTTCAAAAAATCGGTAAGAATCGATTTGAGATTGGCAAAGCTTACCACTCCTTTTTGATCCACCACCAATCCTTCGATTTGGTTAAACATAGGCGTATGGGTGATGTCATAATCTCGCCGAAAGACACAACCTGGGGCAATCATACGAATAGGAGGCTGTTGCTTCTTCATCGTGTGGATTTGTACGGGTGAAGTGTGGGTACGCAACAACTTTCCATCGGCAAAAAAGAAGGTATCTTGCATATCACGAGCGGGGTGATTTTTGGGTAGATTGAGGGCTTCAAAGTTGTGAAAATCATCCTCGACCATAGGACCCACCTCCACGGAGAAGTTAAGTGCGACAAAATAGTCAATAATCTTATCCATGGTTTCAACAAGCGGATGAAGTGAGCCTTTGTTGGAGATATTGGAGTAGAGCGAAACGTCAATTTTTTGCGTTTGCAGCATCTGTTCTATCTCAAGCTTTTTGATTTTGGCGTAGTGCGTATCAAAGAGGGCTTGGAGTTGTTCTTTGAGAGTATTGAGATTTTGTGCAAAATCTTTTTTCTCTGCGGGTGGGACATCTTTGAGCTTTGCAAACTCTTGGGTTAATATCCCCTTTTTGCCAAAAACTTCTACCCGTACCTTTTCAAGGGCTTCAAGGCTAGAAGCATCTATAATCTTCTCTTCTAAAGCTTTCAAAATAACCTCATTGTTTTGATTTTTTCAATTTGTAGTAGATTTTATCCAAAAAGTACTAAGAGAGAGGTTTGAAGGTGTCGATTAAATCTATCGGCAAGGGGGGCTACCCTTACACTTGCTTAATGTTGGACTAGAAACAATACGGTAATGTTTTGCGTCGTATCGCAAGAGATGTATTGTTGTGTTGTCCATACGGGACTACCCAAAAAGCCCGTTGCTTTGATATCCACCGTCGTATCGCAGGTGTATATTTTGACACTTCTTGAAGATTTGGAGCTTATTGAATAATCAATTCCCTCTATCAAATCGCTTCCCCAATCGCTACTGCCACTCTCTTTGACATAGAGTTGATAGATACCATCCTTATCAACCCAAAAATCGGTTGCATTGTAGATAGAGAGGGTTGCGACTTTTGAGGCTTTGATAGTTGTTTTGGTTTCGCATGGCAAATGGACACCGCTATTGACAAACTCCATGCGTTCTTCGATAAGATCTCCTGTGGTTTGATACTCTAAGGCTTTGATATCGTAGTAGTTATCGCACGTCTCTACACCAATAAGCTCACTGTATTCATTGGAATCAATAGTGTCAAAATAGGTCAAATAATCATCACCCCAAAGGCTACTGGAACTCTTTTTGATATAGAGTTGCGAAAGGGTATAGTCGGTGTTGTTGTAAAGCTCCACGATACCAAAATGCGACACAATCTCTTCGCCTGAATGATTGATAGCTTGTGTGACGTAATCGATATACATCTTATCTTGCACTATTTGGGCATTGGCATCTTCATCATCAAAGGCAAAGAGGGTGTTGTAGTTTGCGGTATAGACGACTTTATCAGCATAATCAGTTTGCGTTAAGCTTGTTATATCTTGAGTGTAACGTGCATTACTACCAAAATCGGGCGTGAAAATGACACGATAGTCGTTAAATACATCCAATCCCAATTGACTACCGATATAGGATTTCCCATCCCCATCCACATAGCTCTCCACTAAACTCCACTTCTCATCACTGTAGCCTAGTAGATGCACCTCAATAGCGTCGTATTTGTTGGCAAGAAGCTCTCTATCGTTGAGTCTTGCCATTGCCAAACTTCCACTAGCCGCATTGACTCCCGCATTTTGAGAAACGCCACGATAAATCATCCCTGCAATGGCAGCGTATTGCTCAATCCCGCCCGATTTGATTTGGTCTTTTATATTTAAAACTTGATTAAGAGTTTCATTGCCTGTATTGTGGGTGGGTGGAGCATTGTGGACATCACCCTTGCTTGAAATGGCATCGATAAGTCCATCAAGTGTCGTAGCATCGTAGATAGAGGCGATAGTGTTTTTAATTGAATCCCACCAACTTATTGTAGAGGTGTAGTAGGTATAGAGTTCAGCTATTAAAACCGCCAAATCTTTTGCTCCTTGGTGGGGAGTATTGAGGGTGATAAGTTTGGTTATTTTTTGCGTTTTTTCGTTTTGGATATAGGCTCTTGCGGCTAATCCACCCGTGTAGTGTCCTATCAAAACATACTCACCAATTCCCGTAACTTTCGCAATATCATCCATAGCCGCTTTGAGTTGAACCCCTTGGGCATCGAAGCTTAACTGGTCGTTGTTGGTGAAATTGATGACAAAAACACGACTGTTGCCAAAGTTGTAGTTTTTTTCAATAGCGTCGTTGGTAAATGTGCTATTGCCATGCTTTCTCCAATCAATCGAAACCACTTCAAATTGCCCCTTATCGAGTCCAAAGATACGATCTTGGGCATAGAGAAAATAGCTATCACTTCTATAGGGGCTAGTGTATTGCACATCGGTAAGCTGTGAACAAGGCATTTGGTAATCCAAAGCGTTCACATTCCAACACTTCGCATTGGGGTCGATGGCAATCTCCAACCCAATCTCCACATAGCTACCATTACTATCCCCCATCTCTTTGGAGAGTGCGGTTGCCATAAGGCTCCAATCACCCAAACTCTCATTAAGCCCTTGTATCAAAACAATCGCCTTGCCCTCTTTGGTGGGTTGTGTAGCAAGAACATTGGTGTAGAGATAGGGACTTGTAGAGCCTTTATTGTCAATAGCTTGAATGCGAAACTCATAGCTGCTGTTGGGTTTAAGGTCTTGAATGGTCACCGTTGGCTCATAGACTCTTTGAGGCTCACTCCACTGCGAACTTCCTGCTATTTTATAGGATACATCGTAACTTTGGATTAAACCATCACTATCTGCCGAAGGCTCCCAGCTTAGCAACGTCTCATAGAGTGAGGCATAGGCTCTAGGAGTCGTTGGGGCTTTGGGTTGCTCGTTGATGAGGGTTTGGTCTGCTGTATTGGCTTGGCTGTTTGAACCTGTAGGGGTTTGAATATTTGTCGTTGGCAAAGCACTATTATCGCTCCCGCCACCACCGCCACAACCTATCAACACAAAACCACACACCGCAATACTTAGATGCTTTAGATTCATACATTCATCTCCATTTAAATTTTGTTACGATTGTACTTTTATGTTGCTACCAATAAGATAAATTTTTGGTGCAAATTGCGTCGCTGTTGGTGAAAAGTTACACAATCGACAATGCAAAGGGAGTAATTTTCAAATACCTAACATTCGTTAAAAAGCAAAAGATTATTTCGTGTAGGATAAAATAGGTGAGCAAAATAGAACCAAACCCCCCAAAGAGAGAGTTTGGCAAAGATAGGCAAAAAGGGTTCGACTATCTTTTTGAAAATTGTGGAGAGCGTCTGGCTTTTCTTTTTCCTGGCTTCTTTCTTTCAACCACTCTTGAATCTCGTGTTAAGAGTCCCATAGGTTTAAGAATCGCTCTAAAGCCCTCTTCGTAGCGTACCAACGCCCGTGTAATTCCGTGCTTCAAAGCGTCGGCTTGAGCGGAGTATCCACCACCCAATGTAGTAGCTGTGATATTTACCGCATCAAGTTGTTTGGTTGCATTAAGAGGTAATCTTACTTTCATTTTGAGCGTCTCATGACCACCCAACCACTCATCAATACTTTTGCCATTGATTACCATCTCGCCGCTACCTGGTGTAAGCCATACCTTTGCAATAGCTGTTTTTCTTTTGCCTGTTGCATAAATTTTTGCCATTAATTGCTTCCTTTGTTAAATTGTGCTGTGTGGGGGTGTTCGCTACCTGCATAAACTTTAAGTTTTTTAAGCATTGCTTTGCCCAAATTGGTTTTTGGAAGCATCCCTCTTACGGCTAATTTAAAGAGCTTTTCTGTATGGTTTTCAAGCATATCGCCCAGCTTTTTGCTTCGAGTGCTACCAAAATAACCACTGTAAGTAAAGTACTCTTTGTCGTTGAGTTTATTACCTGTAAATTTTGCTTTTTCAGCATTGATAATTACCACATAATCACCGCAATCAACATTGGGTGTAAACGATGGCTTGTGTTTACCTCTTAAATATGTAGCCGCTTGAGTGAGGATTCGACCAAAAGTTTGACCTTCAGCATCAATTAAAATCCAATCTCTTTGTACTTCATGAGGCTTAACCACTTTTGTCATTTTCATGAATTGTCCTTAAAATTTGTATCAATTATTGTCTATCGATAATCGTAAAGCGAAGTATAGCTTTTTAATTGTTAAAATAAACTTAAATTAAGACAAATTTAAATTTTTATAGAGAAAAATCCTTTCACAACACAATACTAATTTTATTTTTTATAGTATTTTAAGGTTTTAGATACTATAATTTTGCCACTTTCTTAATTCTTACTTTTGGAGTTTACTTCTATGAGATCAAAATCTATTGCATTTGTCCTTTTTCTAGTTGCTTTAGCCCTCAACGGTTGCGGTGAAGCTTACAAATACAAATATCCAAACTACGCTATCATCAAACCCTCCGTCTCCTATCAACCCAAGCGAGACAATATTCAAAAACAACTCAATCAACACATCAACAAACCCTACGTTTGGGCAGAAGAGGGACCTCATGCTTTTGATTGCTCGGGACTTACCTACAATATTTACGGAAAAATGGGTGTCAATCTTCCACGTGTCGCACGAGACCAAGCCAAAGTAGGCAAAACCATCGAACCTACCGAATTGGCTTATGGCGATTTGATCTTTTTTGGTTCTAAAAACAAACGCAGTAGATACATCAACCATGTGGGCATCTACATCGGCAATGGATGGTTTGCACATGCGAGTAGTGGCGCTAGAAAGGTTATCTATACCGATTTAAAAACCTCCGAAGCTTATCAACAACGCTTAAAACTCTGCAAACGTTACCTTAGTACCGATGAAAAGAGACTCTTTTTAAATCAAGAGGGTTATATTCCAAAATACACCACTACCGATTCGACCACTCCATGGCAACCCCATATGCAAGTACCCACAAAAATTCCTAGCTAAGGAACTCTCTCCTTATCTAAAAATGCTATAATTAGCCCATTTTATTATGGAGCAAATTATGGGCATAGAGTTAGTTCTTATCGGTATCATTATTGGAGCCATCTCTGGCTTTTTTGGCGTAGGTGGCGGGATGATACTTGTACCCCTACTCGTTACTATCGGTTTTGATATTAAAACCGCTATTGGTATCTCTATTATTCAGATGGTCTTTAGCTCCATCTATGGCTCCTATCTCAATTTCAAAAAAGGCTCACTCAATCTCGGAGATGGTCTCTTTGTGGGAGTTGGGGGTTTTGTAGGTGGTTTTATAGGCGGGTATATTACGCAATATGTCACGAGTAGCTCATTGGAGTATCTCTTTGTAGGCTTGATGCTCTTTGCACTCTACAAACTCTTCAAATCCACCAAAATTGCCGATGATGCACCCACCAAATCACTTCATTGGCTTGTACTCTTTTTTGTCGGCATGGCGATTAGCTCGTTTACGATTAGTTTGGGTGTAGGTGGTTCTATCTTACTCACACCGATACTAGCAGGTATCTTGCACTATCCTATCAAAAAAGCCGTCAGTGCGGGTCTCTTTTTTGTGGTTTTCTCTTCGGTTGCGGGACTCATTGGGCGATTGATTTCGGGTCATTTGGATATTACCAACGGACTTCAAGTGGGTGTTGCCTCGCTCATAGGTGTCTTTGTGGGCATTTGGCTCAAAGATCATGTCACCAGTCACAACCATAAACTTCTTATTATTGGACTCTATACCCTTTCGCTTCTTTTGATGGTCAAAAAAATATGGCTCTAAAGATCGAAAGAGGCGTTACATTGATGCTTCTTGCCTCCCTATCGTTTGCCTTTATGGGCGGTTTTGTGAAGTTGCTTACGACATCCATGCCACCTCTTGAGATTACCTTTTTTAGAAACAGTATCGGAGTTGTTTTGATAGGTGTGACACTTTTCAATAATCCCCTCAAACAAATAGGCGGTAAGCCGCTTTTGCTTCTATTTCGTGGAATGATAGGATTTTTATCTTTGCTGGCATACTTTTACATCATCGCCTTTATTCCACTAGGAGAGGCCGTGACGTACAATAAACTCTCACCTATCTTTGTGGCTCTCTTTGCCTATATTTTTTTGGGTGAAAAGCTCTCTTTGTGGGCATTGGTGGGTGTCGTTTTGGGATTTGTAGGGATTGTACTCATTGCCAAACCCGATGGGATAGCGTTTGATCTCTACTCTCTTTTGGGTATCTTTTCGGGCATTGGAGCGGCTTTGGCATACACCTCCATTAGAGAACTCAGAAACTATTACGATACCCGTGCCATTGTTTTATCTTTTATGGTTACAGGGAGTGTTGTCCCACTTGTTTTGATGCTCCTAACCCCTTGCGTTCCCAATCCAAAACTTGAAATTTTCTTTAGCTCCTTTGTAATGCCCTCATCAACGGATTGGTTCTATATTCTAGGAATGGGACTCTTTGCTACTCTCTCGCAGTTGCTTATGACCAAAGCCTATGAGCTTTCCTATGCCGCCATAGTAGGTACAATAAGCTATACCAACATCATCTTTGCCATGATTATTGGTATTATGCTTGGCGACTCTTTTCCTGATAATTGGACGCTACTAGGAGTAGTATTGGTCATTTTTTCGGGTATTTTGGTTCTATATCGCAAAACAAAATAAAACTTTAAGCAAATTACAGCTATAATAAAAATTATCATTCTACTAACTTTTGCAATACAATCTCAAAAGTTTAATTCTCACCACTATTCAATTTCAAGGCATTTTAGCAATGTATCGCAACTCCATTTCTCAAATTTTTGTCATCTATTATCTATTTCTCAAAGATTTCATTACGGCTTTGGTGGATAGAAAACTAGGCTACTATTCGGCTAGTTTGAGTTTTTATACCATCTTGTCGATTATACCGCTTGTTATTGTTGTCTTTTCACTTTCGGATTTGATTCCTATGTTGCAAGATATTTCCAAAATCATTAAAAACTCTCTCATTAGTCACTTCTTGCCCACCGACTCCAAATTTTTTATGACACAAGTTGATATGTTTCTCTCCAATAGCAACAGCAAAATTGGAATATTGGGCTTTGTCTATATTTTGATTGCCTCAACGATATTTTTTAGAAACTACGACAGCATTGTCAATGAGATATTTGAAACTCCCAAAAGAGATTTTATTCGTGCCATTGAGGTCTATTGGATACTCTTTATAGCCGTCACTTTCTTAGTGCCTCTCTCGTTTTATATTACGATTTTAATTCAAGACCTTATTGATGCCAATTTAGATACCCATACCGTAAGAATTTTTTACTTTTTACCTTACATTATAATTTGGACACTCTTTTTTATCGCCTACAAAGTTTCGGTCAATAAGCACGTCTCAACCCAAGCAGCTTTTATTAGCTCCTTTATCTCATCGGGTATATGGCATGTGGGCAAAACCGTTTTACTTGCCTACCTCTTCCACAATCCCACCTATTGGAACATCTACGGAAGTCTTACCATGCTGCTTATCATAATGTTTTGGCTCTACATCTCATGGGCGATATTTTTAAGAGGACTTAAGCTTTGTGCGGTATTGGATCACTACAAAGAGCAAACCACGCAGTTGGCTCAACTCTAAAGTGTTTGCAGTAGCCTATCGACTACCTCATTAACCTTTTTGGTATTGGCTTTTTGCCCTTTGAGTTTGGTTTCGATGAGTGCATCATCAAGCTCCTCTATCACTTCAATAGCGTACGATGAAGCAATGGTGCTATCTTGATGTGACGTGGTGATATAGACGACATTAGCCCCTGCAACTTTGGCTTCTATGGCGCATTGGAGTGAGTAGGTGACAACATTACCGTATCGACTTATTTGCTCCCTATACTCATCGGACTCGTAAATATAATGGAAAAAGGGTTGCAACTCCTCTTCGTAGCCCAAATAGAAGTAGTGTCCCAAAAGCAAATCAAAGTTGTTGTTTTTAAAAAGAGTAAACTTTTCAAGTAGCTCTTTGTTGCTATCGCTATCGTTGTAAAAAAAGAGTACCCGTTGCAATTTATCTGTGGGAGCATTGCAATAGACCTCATCCACCAAAAATTGCTCATAGGGCAAAAGTGTTTCACCGTATTGTGAGACCTCATCCACTCTATTGGCAAATTTAAACACACGCCGATAGTCACGCACAAAATACTCCATCTTGCCCTTATCATCCTCATCGGAATCGACAATAAGCCAATCGCCCCTTTGTGCCAAAGCATCAATATCCAAAATGGTAGAGATAGTAACATAGTTCTCTATCCCATAAACTCTCGCTTCCAATCCCGCTCGAAAGTCATTGAGCAAAACTTGCACCTCAAAACCTTTGGATTTAAGTGCCTTGTAGAGTACAGCTCCTCTGCGTAAACGATGCAGTGAATTTTTGTGTCCTGTATAGATGTAGTAGTATATCATGAGGTCTGCTTTTGATGAAAAAATTTATAAAAGAAATTTTGAACTCGCTTCAATGGGGCGCGTGAGATAGCCAATTCGCCTTTGCTAATATTTTGCGTAATGGTACTTCCTGCCCCTATCAAAACATCATCTTCTATAATGAGCGGTGCAATGAGTTGGGTATCTGAACCTACAAAGACATTTTTGCCAATGACCGTTTCGTATTTGTTTTTGCCATCGTAATTGCACGTAATAACCCCCGCACCGATATTGGTACCCTCATCAATCGTACTATCGCCCAAATAGCTCAAATGTCCCGCTTTCACCCCTTTGAGTGTCGATTTCTTGACCTCTACAAAGTTGCCAATGTGCGTATCAATAAGGTAGCTTTGGGGACGTATGCGCGCCATGGGTCCAATGGTGGAGTTGATAAGAATGCTCTCTTCAACTACGGAGTTGGTTTTGATATGCGATGAGCCAATATGGCTTTTGCCCTCGATACTTACCCCATTTTCGAGTATCACCTCGCCCTCAAAGGTCGCACGTGAGTCGATGTAGATGGTGTGGGGCAGACGCATAATGACCCCTTTGTGCATAAGTGCCTCTTTGATACGGTTTTGCATGATGATTTCGGCATTGGCAAGGTCGAGTTTGGAATTGACTCCCTTAAACTCCTCCTCTTTGACATAGACGGGATTGATGGTTTTGCCCTTACTAACCGCCATTTTGATAATATCGGTAAGGTAGTACTCTTTTTGGGCATTGTCATTGGTAAGCTTGGGGATAAAACTCTCCAAAATCTTTCGTTTGAGGGCATAAACCCCTGCATTGACGCTTTGTATCGTCTTTTGAGCCTCATTGCAATCTTTCTCTTCGATAATCTCTTGAACATATCCTTTTTTGATAGCCACACGCCCGTATCCTGAGGGGTTGTTGAGCTTGATGACACTCATATTAATATCCCCATCTCCACTAGCAAGAGCCTCAATAGAATCTTTGGTCACAAGGGGCATATCACCGTTTAAAATGACTACTTTTTTATGCTTGATCGACAAATCCCGCATCGCCCCGCCCGTACCTGGGAAGTTGGCTACATCTTGAATGTGAAAGTTGATGGTTTGCTTATAGTTTTTTTGAATCTCTTGAATAATACGCTCTTTTTGATGATAGACCACGACTGTAACATCATCGCTAACCTCTAAGGCTGCATCAATGGCATAAAAGAGCATCGCTTGACCTGAAATTTTATGCAATACCTTAGGAGTATCGGACTTCATTCGTGTCCCTTGTCCTGCTGCTAAAATCACTACGCTAATTGACATATAAACCCCTTGTTGTTTTTATTTTGCGATTATAACAAATTTGCGGTTAATCGCTACTCTTTGAGTGCATGTACCATCTTGATGCTCTCAAGGGCATTATCAATAATCTTTTTGGTTGATGCCAAAGGCTTCATGGCTAAATTGGTCTGCTTTTTATCCAATGATTCATCCATAAGTATCCCCATTACCTCTTTTTCAAGCTCTTGCTTAATCTCATCAAACTTTTTTTCAATAAAACCTATATCCATTACTTCCCTTTGGGTCGAAAAATTTCAATGACATCTTCATGGGCTACCATATACCTCCCACCAATCAAATCAATGCAATAAGGCACAGCAGGGAAGACGGCATCAAGGCACTCCCGTATCGATTGGGGTTTGCCTGGGAGATTGATAATGAGTGAACTTTCACATATCCCAGCCGTTTGTCTTGATAAAATTGCTGTAGGCACATGGCGTAAACTTGCCGCTCTCATCTGCTCTCCAAAGCCTGGCAAAATCTTTTGACACACATTGAGCGTCGCTTCGGTTGTCACATCACGAAGAGCTGGCCCCGTGCCTCCTGTGGTCACAATCAAATCGCATCGAGCCTTTGCCAACTCTTTGAGGGTTGCTTCTATCATCTCTTGCTCATCGGGAATGCATCGATAGAGATATTCGCACTCATTTTGCAAATACTCTCCTAGCGTTTCCATAATAGCCACACCCGAAACATCTTCATAAATTCCCGCACTCGCCCTATCGCTTGTTGTGACGACACCTATTGTGATTGTATCCATAATAATCCTGTTTTTTGGTTGCTAATATATCTTAAAATTAATTAATTTTTGACACTGCAAAAATATTTATCACCCTAAGCTTGATTTGAGCCATTGGATTACACGATACGACACAAAGCCATAAAGTGTTTGTTTGTATTTTTTGACTATAATACACTTTCAATTAAACGTAAGGACTATAAATCAATGTATGATAGGCAAAAGGGTGAGCTTAAATACTCTCCAGAACTGGGTTACTACTACGAAGCGGATCTCGAAAAGCATGAGAAGTACAAACATATTCAAAAAATATCACTCATAGTAACCGCACTGATTCTTACAGCAAGTGGAATCTATTGGCTGCTCAATCAAAAAAAGAGCAAAGAGCCTCAAACACCTCCAACACAAACCCATACACCAACAACACAACCTAAGCCTCTTGATGAGAAGAACACAACTTCACCCATCCAAACCCAACCCATACCCTCTACCCCTCTACCCAAAGAGATAAACACTACCCAAGAGTCAAACACCTCAAGCTATCCCAATCCAACGCTAGAGAATAACGATACACACATCCAAGCCAACCCATCCGAAGATAATAGCAGTGAGGTTATTTTTGATAGAGGCAACACCAATCTCTTTTTTACCTCTATGGGCAAAAGCGTAGAAGGGGCAGTAATCAAAAAAAATGTAGAAGAGATTCATTTGGAAATCGATGATACCAAAGCCAAAGAGGAGATCAAAAACGAACAACTCAACAACGGTGTTGTCCCCCCAAAAGAGGAAAATACAAAAGAGAAGCCCAAAACACAAGAGAACAAAACCTCTACACCTCCCAAAACTATTACGGTCAAATCGGGCGACAACATCTATTCAATCTCCAAAAGAGTCTATGGTGACTCTAAATTCTATAAAAAAATCCTTCAAGCCAATAAAATCAAAAATATTCGCTCCCTCAAAATAGGACAAAAGCTTATTATTCCACCCAAGGATTAAAAAGCTTACATTTTAGTCATCTATAATCTTATTTTGATATAATCAGCAAAATTTACTTATTTTAAAATGGAGTATAAACCATGAAGATGAATGGTTCTCAAATGGTTTGTGAAGCTATCACCCGTGAGGGGGTAAAAGTAGTATTTGGCTACCCTGGTGGAGCTATTATGAACGTATATGATGAGATTTACAAACAAGATGGTTTTAAGCATATTCTAAACCGTCATGAACAAGCCAGTGTTCACGCTGCCGATGGTTACGCAAGGGCCACGGGCGAAGTAGGTGTTGCCATGGTCACAAGTGGGCCGGGATTTACCAATGCCGTTACAGGATTGGCTACGGCTTATATGGATTCAATTCCACTCGTAGTCATCTCAGGTCAAGTCCCTTTGAGTCTTATTGGCACCGATGGATTTCAAGAGATAGATGCCGTGGGCATTAGCCGTCCATGTACCAAGCACAACTATTTGGTTCGTGATATAAACGACTTGCCACGCATTTTAAAAGAGGCGTTCTATTTGGCACGAAGCGGACGACCTGGACCCGTACTGGTGGATATTCCCAAAGATGTCACGGCGGAATTTGGAGAGTTTGACTATCCCGATAGCGTCGATATGCCTACCTACAAACCCTCTTGCAAAGGAAACGATAGACAAATCAAAAAAGCTGCTGAGGCGATTATCAATGCCAAAAAGCCTTTGATTTACATCGGTGGCGGTACGGTTTTGTCCAATGCGAGTGAATTGGTGCGTGAACTTGCCCAAATGACCCAAATCCCAGCGGTTGAAACATTAATGGCAAGAGGGGTTATGGGTGCGGGCAATCCGTTACTCTTAGGAATGTTAGGAATGCACGGAAACTACGCCTCCAATATGGCAATGAGCGAAACCGATTTGATTATCTCACTAGGAGCTAGATTTGACGATAGAGTAACAGGGAAACTTTCAGAGTTTGCACGTTATGCTCAAATCATTCATGTCGATATAGACCCTGCCAATATTGGAAAACTTGTCGATGTTGATTATCCTATTGTGGGTGATATTAAAATTGTAGTAGAGAAGCTTATAGAGCAACTTCAAGAGAGAGTTAATCCCAAAAACTATGAGAGTTGGCGTGATGTCCTCAAGCGATACAATACGTTGCATCCTCAAAGCTTCAAAGATAGCGATGAAGTCCTCAAACCTCAATGGGTCATTGAGCGTATCGGTAAGCTTGTAGGCAAAGAGGCGATTATCACCTCCGATGTCGGACAGCATCAGATGTGGGCGGCTCAACACTACCCTTTCGATAGAGCCAGACAGTGGATCAATTCAGGCGGATTAGGCACTATGGGATTTGGTTTTCCTGCTGCTTTGGGAGCCAAGGTGGGGTGTCCTGAGAAAGTCGTTATCAATATCACAGGCGATGGCTCAATACTCATGAATATGCAAGAGTTGGTAACGGCTGCGGAGTATGAGATACCCGTTATTAATGTCATACTCAACAACCACTACTTGGGAATGGTACGCCAATGGCAGACTTTCTTTTACGATAAACGCTATTCTGAGACTGATTTGAGCTACCAACCCAATTTCAAAGCTCTAGCAGAGGCGTGTGGAGGCATTGGATACGATGTAACCACCAAGGAGGAGTTTGATAGAGTGCTATTAGAAGCTATTGAACGCAAAAAAGTTTGTTTTATCAATGTCGCCATTGATCGATTGGAAAATGTACTTCCTATGGTACCCGCAGGTGGTGCCTTGTACAATATGATGTTAGAGCATAAGGATTAATAATGGAAAATATAAGAAGAGTAATTTCTGTAATCGTTATGAATGAGAGTTCGGTTCTAGCCCGTGTGACGGCACTCTTTGCAGGACGAGGCTACAATATCGATTCGCTAACCGTTGCCCCCATCCCCCAAAGCAACTTTTCGCATATCACAATCGTCACCAAAGGCGACAAGCGTATTATTGAGCAGATTACCAAACAACTCAACAAGCTTGTCCCTGTATTTAAAGTCATGGAACATGAAGAGATGATTGAAAAAGAGATGGTCATGGTGAAATTTTCAGTCAAAGAGCGTCTAAGCGATATTGCTGCCCTTTGCGGTGCTTACAATGGAGGTATTGTCAATGTTGGTCCCGATATTGTCATTGCTATGGCGGCCGATGAACCTAAGCGTATCGAACACTTCCTAGAAGCCACACAAATATTTAATCCTATCGAAATCGTTCGTGGTGGCGTAGTAGCGATAGAGCGTTAAAGGAGTCAATATTACGACGATATTTGTCGTAATATATATTTGAAATGACAAAAACTTATTTTTTAAGATGATTTGCAAAAATGTGAATAAAATCTAAAGTTTTTATGATATAATCACATTTCATTCACATTGTGAAAATTAAATATTACCCATCAGGAGGTCATTATGGCTTTGGATACGGCGAAAAAGCAAGAGATTATTGCTAAGTATGCAAGAGGCGACAAAGATACAGGTTCAACAGAGATTCAAGTAGCTATCCTTACGGAGAGAATCAACTATTTGACAGAGCATCTTAAAATCAACAAAAAAGATCACTCATCAAGATTGGGTCTTTTGAAACTTGTTGGACAAAGAAGACGATTGATGAGATACCTCAAAAACACAGATTTGGCACGATACAACATCATCAAAGCAGAGTTAGGCTTACGTAATTAATTGCAATCTATCCGTATCGTACGATGCGGATAGTTACCTCCAAAAGTAATCATCTATTATAAAAATATTTAATTTTTCCTCTTCAAACACTTATATCTAATCATCTTTTAAGTACAATATCTCTTAATACCTACTATCAAAATAGTAAAAAATTTCTGCTAAAAGCATAGGAGAAGAGGATGTTTGAAATAGCGTCGCAAATGATTGTTTATTTGTTGATTGCTCTGTTGATTGGATACATTATAGGCTACCTTAGTAGCAACAAAGAGTCCAATGAAGCAATAGACCATAAT
The DNA here is from genome assembly GCA_000830175.1 of Sulfurovum sp. FS08-3. GTDB lineage: Bacteria > Campylobacterota > Campylobacteria > Campylobacterales > Sulfurovaceae > FS08-3. Next base: position 49,104 of record JQIS01000009.1, read on the forward strand.
ATGTACACCAAAGCCCAACACATCAATAAAGAAGCACGTATTAGGGCCGAGGAGGAGGTCAAAGCACTGGCACAACGACTCAAAACACACGAAGAGGCACGAATCAAAATACAAGAAGAGGTCAAAGCCCTAACTCAACAACTCAAAACAGAAGAAGAAAAACACATTGAGCTAGAAGCCAAAGCACAAAAAGAGATAAAACGCATTGAGGCAGAGGCAAAAACACACGAAGAAGCACAAATCAAAGCACAAGAAGAGATAAAAGCCCTAACCCAACAACTCAAAACAGAAGAAGAAAAACGCATTGAATTGGAAGCCAAAGCACAAGAGGAAACCAAGGCAATTGAGAAGGTTAATCCTATTGATGATATAACCCGTATCAAAGGACTAGGACCCAAAACCGCCAAAGCTTTAGGAATGATAGGTATTAGCACTTTTAATCATATCATTGCACTTACCGATGAAGACAAAATCACTATTAGCAAAAAAATTCACGGACGACTCAATATTGATAAATGGGCATCACAAGCTCAAAAAATCAAAGCCGAGGATGCACAATCGCATGAAAGTTGAAATTCAATCTCGTCCTATGGGAGAGTACGGTACTAACTGCTATATCGTAAGCGTTGAGGATAAAGATTTCATAATTGACCCAGGGGTTGGAGCGACAGCGTGGGTCAAAGTCCATGCCAAAAATCCCGTAGCCATTCTCAATACTCACGGACATTTTGATCATGTATGGAGCAATGCCCAGCTCAAAGAGGATCTCAATATCCCTATCTATATCCAAAAATCCGATGCCTTTATGCTCACACGAGACCCCATAGGGCGAGGTGTTCCACCCTCCAAAGCCGATATTGAAATCGAAGGAGATAGCGTAATCTATATTGATACCATTGCGGTAAAATATATCCATTTTGCAGGACATACACCTGGTACGAGTGTCATTGAGATAGGCGATAATTGGTTTTGCGGTGATTTTTTGTTTCAAGACTCCATTGGACGATGGGATTTTCCCTTTTCAAGTGCCAAAGACATGATAGCTTCACTCCAAAAAGCCAAACAAATCAAAGGCAATTTCACGCTCTATCCAGGACACGGTGGCACGACTACGCTCAAAGCCGAACAAAAAAATATGGATTGGTGGATTCGCAAGATAAGCAATTAAGTCGATTCATGGGAGTTGATTTGAAGCATCACCATTTTGGCAACCAATGCCAAAGCAACTACGCCAATACCTACAATAATAAAAAATTGATGAACCCCAAAGTGTGTCACCAGAGGATGAAAAACAATAGGTGAAAAAAATTGCCCCATAAACAAAGCACTCGTCAAATAGCCCGAAGATTTGATGCGTTTTTTGTGGTGGGCTTTGTGTAGTACCCACGCTGAGATATTGGTCATCATTAAACCACCCCCAAATCCCATAATAGGCGAAGTGAAAAAAAAGAGATAGAGGTTATCCACAAACCCAATCAAAATAAATCCCATCCCAATAATGACCAAACCCATAAGATAGATAGAGACAAATGAAAAACGCCTTTTGAGCCTAGCAAAGCTTATCGCCCCTAAAGCATTGGAGACAAACGCCATAGCGATAATAGCCCCCGCCAATGTCCCACTTGCTCCAAATTCATTGATCATCAAAAAGGGCATTTGGGTAGGCATAATGTAAAAAAGCAACATCAAACCAAATGCCAAAAGATAAATTCCTCCCAAATGAGCCTTTTCTTGATGGTTTTGTGGCATTTGTGTGGGGTGTTCTACCTCAACTACATAACGCACAACAAAAGGGAGTATCAAAAAACCAATCAAATAGATACCAAAAGGATACCGCCAACTATTATCGCTAAGCAACCCTCCGCCAACAATAAAAACAATACCTCCTACAGATATAAAAGCACTCTGAAGCCCCATAAATTTGTGTCTTGCTTCACCCTCAAAATAGTCTCCCATCAGTGAAGTACTCACAATCATCAAAATAGCAACCGCTACCCCAAAAAGTGCACGTGAAGCCAAAAGTCCCTCAATTGTTTCGAGATACAACCCTGCACTTCCTGCTACTCCAAAGAGCAAAAGTGCCACAATGGCTGAAGGTTTTTTCTTGATACGCTCTACCATAAGCCCCAATAGAGGAGCCAATAGAGCGATAGAAAGCGAGGGAAGCGTAATCATCAAACGACTCAAAAATTCAATATTTACTTCGCCTTCAAAATGCTCACTTAGATGGGGCAACATCGTCACAATAGCCACATTGGACATCATTGTCATCATCGAAAGAAGCAACAACGTAAGCTTGGTAAGGGGATGGATAGAACTTAACACTTTGGCGACTTTGGCATTTTAAATTTTTGAGTGATAAACTCCCCTTGGGTATTAAAATAGATATAATGAAGCGTATCTTTGGGGATTTCTAGCCCTGCAAGATAACGCAAAGCAAAATTGGCTTGAATCGAAGCGATGGTCATAACCATGGGCGTGGCAATACCCGCTGGAGTATGGTCGGAGATATTAAATACCCCAAAATCGCTCTGCTCAAAAAAGCAAATTTGCCCATTAAACTCCTCAACACTGGCATAAATCCACGGTGTATCGCTCTTTTTGGCGTAAATATCTATTTTTTGACGAGTGGGGAGATTGTCAGTAGCGTCTAAAATCAAATCGTAGCGGTGCGTATTGTGCAAAGCAAAGGTATCAAAATCGATGTCGTAAGCGTTGGTTTGGACAAAAGGGGATTTGGACTCGATGAGGTGTGAAACCACTTGCGCTTTATTTTGTCCTTCATCTTTAAGTCCAAAGGCAATTTGGCGGTGGATATTGTGCAACGAAACGTTATCAAAATCAACCGTATCAACTCGCCCAATGCCACTCGAACCCAGTGCCATAGCCAAAGAGCTACCCAATCCTCCCGCACCGATAATCGCAATTGATTTTTCTTGCAAAGATTGTTGTCTCTCCTCTCCCCATAGCTCTATTTGGCGTTTGAAATAGTTGTTGTAGCGTTGCATTTTTTCTCCTATGCGTTTAAAGCGGCATAATACTCTACGACTCTTTGATCAACCTTAATTACCCGTTGCAAATAGTGTGCAATATCGCTGTGTGTCAAATCAATTTTGAGATTTTTGGGGTTGGTGGCTCGCGAGATAGCGACATAAAATTGACTTGGAGCAAAGATATGATCCACATTGCATACCAATTGTTCAATGCTCATTCCTTGGGATTTATGAATCGTCACACCGTAGGCAAGTTTGAGAGGAAATTGACTAAATGTCGCACTCGCCTTGCTATGAAGTCCTCCCTCGGAGTCAATATCAAGCTCCAAAAGCTCAAAATCATGACGCTCTACACGGATAATCTCATCCTCTTTGCGTACAGCAATGGTATCGTTTTCAATCGCTATGACAATACCTCTATCGCCATTGACAAAACGCCCCCACTTATTGACACTAAAGAGTACGGGAGCATCCACCTTGAGGGTAAGTGCGGAGGAGACTGGCAACATATTGACCCACTTATCAATGCGTTGAGTATCGAGTTTGGCATGGTTTTTGACATCGGCAAAGAGCAGTGTCTCTTCACTGGACAAAGCATCAAGACGCAACCTATTCATCTGCTCCACCTCGACGTTACGTCCAAAGAGATAGGTTGGTTCGTTTTGATAGACCCCATGATTGTCTCTAAGGCTTTGAAGATACTCTACCACCTCCTTATCGCATACTCCTAGGCGGATTTTGGAGAGTATCGCACCAAAATACTCATCGCTGGTACGATAGATGGTATCAAGTTGCATCACTTTGAGTTTAAGATGACTCCAACTCTCACTCTCGAAGGCATAGAGACGATTGGCAAAAAGCGTATGGGGAGAACTTTGTCGCACAATAGGCGGCAACTGAAAAAAATCCCCCACAAGCATCAAACGTCCGCTATATCCCATACTCTCCAATCGGTAGCGAATCATATCAAGCATATCGCAACTTACCATTGAGATCTCATCAATCACAATCAAATCAATCGTTTGCATTATCTTTTTGAGTTGTGTTAGACGCTGTTTGTTGCGTTTGTCCAAATTTTTAAGCTCTTCAAAATTGGAACTAATACCAAAAACAAAAAAGCTGTGTATTGTAAATCCTCCGATATTCACCGCCGATACGCCCGTGCTTCCTAATGCTACCACCTCTTTGTTGTCATACTCTTTGTAGTACCTAATGACCTCGGTTGTAAGGTAACTTTTACCCACTCCCGCCCCGCCTGTCAAAAAAACATTATGCTCTTTAAGAGTATCTAAAATATCGCTCAAACTACTCATAAATAATCACTCTTCCCTCTTCATTCACGCCAATTTTTTGGGCTTCTATGAGTGCGGTAAGTTGGCGTTTGTAGCTCTTTTTGCTCATTTTGAAGTAGGTTTGAATATCTTGCGGTGTACTTTTGTAATTCATATGGGGATGGGCTTTGAGTAGCTCCAAAAACTCATCGTGGAGACTTTGCGTTTTGCCAATAGGTTGCAAGGAGAGATCTAATTTACCATCTTTTCGCAACGCTTTGATGTAGGCTACTTTTTTATCGCCTATCGCAATAGGCTCGAATATTTCATTATTAAATAACATTCCTTCGTATTTATTATCACCAATGACTTTGTAGCCTAGAGGCGTTTGGGCGATAATGATAACATCAAGCTTTTGATTTTTGGATAATCCGCCTAAATTCCGCACGATATATTTGCCGATTTTGTGTGTCCCATAGAGTCTAAGCGTCTCCTCATCTTGACAAACCCGCAAAATAAAATATTTATCGATATTGAAGTAGGCTTTTTGTTGTGAAAGTGGCACAAAGAGGTCTTTGGGCAATCCCCAATCCACAAAAGCCCCGTATTGGCGATAGTCAACGACTTTGGCATAAAAATACTCACCCAATAAGGCATAGGGTCTTTGAGTAGTAGCTACCAATCTATCTTCGGAATCGTGATAGATAAAGACCTCTAGTTCATCATCTATTGTCATATTGGGTGTGCAGTAGGCATTGGGCAAAAGTACCTCTTCTTGGGTTTGGGATTCCAAAAAGAGTCCAAAATCGCTCTTTTTATAGACTCTTAGCCGATTCATTTTGCCCACTTCTATGCTTTGATTTATCATCTCTTTTTTTTCCATATTTTTTGCATATTATACCCAAATAGTTTTTTTTTAGTATTTTTTCGCTATAATTGAAATTAATTAATATCAATCCCCGCTGTAGAGAATCAACTGTATGCTAAAATTTTTATTTGCTATTATCCTCTTTTTGTCTATTGTTATGCTCAATCTCTTCACTGCACCCAAAAAGCAAGAGAATACGGCACTCTATTATGGCAAAAAATTTGAATTTAGCGATATTGAAAACAAGACGCAACCTACCTTATCTTCGCAACCCAAAGTCACTAATCACACCAAATACATCTACCTCTCTTTTGACGATGGACCACTCAATGGCAGTCAAAACATCAACGCCATAGCCTACAAATATCGTGTGCCTCTTAATGTCATGATAGTAGGTGAGCATGTCTTTATGAGCAAAAATCAAAAACGCTATTTTCAAGACTATATTCAAAATCCCTTTATTGAGGTAGGCAACCACAGCTACTCACACGCCAACAATCAATACTACTCGTTTTATTCCAAACCCAAAGAGGTTTTGAGTGATTTCAACAAAAGTACCCATCTACTGGCACTCCAAAACAACTTCATAAGACTACCTGGTCGAAACGTATGGGCTATCAATAATAAAACCGACAACCAATACACCGAAACAACGGAGGCCGTTAAGCTACTGAGTCAAAACGGTTATCAAGTGATTGGGTGGGATATTGAGTGGCGATACAATCGCAAAACCAAAGATCCTACTTGCAACGCACAAGAGTTTTTTAGCCAACTCAAAAATCATTTTGAATCGGATAAAAAACTCTTTACTCCCAATAATATGGTAGTACTTTTGCACGATCCTATGTTTCGTAAGGATTCAACGGAGCTAGAAAACTTTATCAAGCTCATTCAAGCCCACAAAGAGTATGTTATCGTACCTTTGAGCCGATACCCAAAACTTGATTTGGGTTACGCCAAAAATACTCCCCCTCCCAAAGAGGAGAAGAGAGCATCCAGAAGCTAAAAGCCTATCTACAGTATCTTCTTCCAGCACTGTAGCCGTTTCGGTAGTCATAGTAGTTTCTGTAGTTGTATGAATTGGCTCTGTATCCTCTACAACCGTCTCTATAACCTGCTTTGTAGTAGTAGCTACCGTTATTGTAGTATCGGTTATTGTAGTTCTCTTTAGCCGCTACATTACCGACTACTCCGCCCACTACAGCACCCGTAACCAAACCTCTTTCGTATGATGTACAAGAGGTAAAACTAAACATTCCCACAATAGCAGCCGCTACGATAAACAATTTCGTAAGTTTCATCACGATTCCTTTGAGTTAAAATAGAGTTTAAGCAATTAAATTATGCTTAATTTAAGTATATCATATTCCTAATTATAAATGCCTAATCTTTTAGCACTTTTTACTCGCCTCATCCCATCCGTTACGATAATCGCTATTGTTCTTGTAGCGATAACCATCTTGAGGAAAGCTATTGCATCTATCACGCATAGCATCCTCATAATCCAATGTGTAATTTTGGGGATTGGTAGCATATTTTGTACTCACCGCTTTGGTAGTTGCTTCACGTTTGGTACACGAATGAAGCAAAATCCCACCTATCAAGACTCCTAGCCATATTTTTTTTTGATAGAGCATCACTTTAACCCCACTAATATCTTCTCATACACGCTTGTCTCCCTGCTTCCCAACCACTTCGATAGCCTCGTGAGTTGTTGTACTTGTATCGATTGCGTGTATAATAAGACTCGGAGGTTCTGCATCCGTGTTGATAACCCAATTGATATTCACCCTGGGAGTAGCGATTGTTGTAGCCTCGCGCGGGTGGTGGTGCGTTGTAGCCTCTATTGACTCTTCTAGTACAATCTCGCTCTCCTGCCAACCATCCCAAACGGTAGCGGTTGTTGTTGTTGAAGGCGTAACGATTCTTTTGCCAATATCCTTTAGCAGAGCTACACCCATGATCATAACCTCTAGTGTAGCCGTTGGCTTGGATAAATGTAATACTCATCACAAACACCGCAATGAGTACTAATAGCTTGGAAATTTTCACAATGACTCCTTTTATGGAACAAAAACACACAAAAAACTCTCATCTTAATTGTAGCATAAAAACTCTTCATTTTGACTTCCTAGATACCTCTAAAATCTTTTTAAAATCTTCCAAAAATAGCACCAATCGATCGCTGGGTATTGAGACGTACTCCTCTTGCATGACAAAGATATTGCCCTTTTGTATTGCGGGGATAGGAAGCTGTGACCATGCTTGCTTGATAACCTCTTGCGAACGGTTGGAATTGGGGGCTAGGATAATGAGAATATCGGCTTGGGTTGCGATGATGTTTTCGTAGCTCAAAATGGGTTGTTGGGGGAGCTTTGAAGCATAAGCGTTGTGATTGCCACTTATCTCAATAATATCGTGCAAATAGAGTCCATGCCCCACAATAAAAACACCCTTTTGAAAATCAATCGTATCGCCAATGACCATCAAAATTTTTTGATTGTGCGTGATACCTTGGAGGCTTTTGAGCTGGGTTTGGATACGCTCTACGATACTTTTGGCACCTTGTGGGTTGCGGAGAAGTGTGCCTATTGTGATAATCCCCTCTTGGATGCTTTGAAGTCTATCGACATTGATAAGTGCATAGCCAATACCAAACGCCTCCAAATGTTTAATGAATTTGGTATTGTGGGGTTGCATAATCACGAGTGTGGGTTTGAGCTTAAGCAACGCCTCGAAAGAGACATCAAAAAAGCCTCCCACTTTGGCTACCTTTTGACTTTGAAGTGGATAGGAGGCGTATTGAGTGTTGCCTACTACCCAGTCACCTCTATCCATGGCAAAAATAAGTTCATTGATAGCGGGTGAGAGTGCTACGATACGCTCTTTGGCTTGTAACAAACCCAGCATCAACAAAACTCCCATGAAATGCCTAAAATTCAAATCGTATGCCCCCATAGATAGCCCGTGACGATGAGCCATAACCGTAAAACTCTTGATAGCGGGTATTTAAAACATTGTTGGCTTTGAGATAAAGTTTGCTTGTATCGCTCAAATCGTAGTCGATAATAGCATCAACAATACCGTATTTACCATTTTCTACTACCTCTGAAGTAAAATCGGGGTTGAATTTGAGATCTTTTTTGCTTCCGATATAGCGATAACTCGCCCCAATATGCCATCTGTCGAGGTGGTAATCGAGTGCGATTTTGAGACTATCTTGGGCGATGCGTAAAATATCCTCATCTTTGGCATCTTTGGCGTTGATACGGGTGTAGTTTAAGCTTAGCCATAGAGTATCTCCAAAGCTTTGTTTGTAGCCTACTTCGACGCCTTTGATTGTGTTTTTGCCTTGAGCATTGATGTATCCGTTGCCAAAATCGATGCGATTATCTATCGTATTGTAAAAATATCGAAGATTTAGCCCACAATAAGCTACTCCCACATCAAAGCTTTGCACTTTTTCTGGCGTAAGAGTGCTGTTACCCATCTTGCCCCATGAGGTGTCGGGTGCATAGAGCTGATAGAGTGTAGGGACATTGTACGCCGTGGCGTAGTTGGTACTGATACTTAAATCCCTATTAAGAGCGTGTTTAATCCCTAGTTTAATCGTTGTTTTATCTTCAAATGTATCATAAGAGTCGTGTCGAATCGACTCGGTTATCACACTCTTGCCTACAGTATTGGTATTGGTGATACTCAACGAGGCGTTGGCGTATTTTTGATCAATAGCGTTGGCGTGTTCAAACGTTTTGTAGAGGGCTTGAACCGCAAAAAAATCTTTTTGGTTGTAATGCCTATTGAATCTAGCACCTATCTCTTGCGTTTGCCCATCGTACCTTGGCACTCCCCACAACTCATCAAGATACTCTCTAGCAAAGGTGGACTTTTGTCCGTAGAGCTCAAACTCTCCCCAGTCGTTATAATGCGTATATTTGATGCGATAAAATCTATCTTGGGTATCGACATCATAGACTCCATCGGGGTCTCCAAATGGGTCTGACTTCAATGCGGTATCTATCATCTTAAAGAGTGCCTCTAGTTGGTTGTTTTTATCGATACGAAGTCCCATTTTGAGCGATGCAGTGCGGTTGTTATAGGCATCGGCTTCATAATCTTTGGGATTTTGTTTGGGAGGTACGAGGGAGCTAAAGGAGTCGGATTTGAGTTGACTGTGGTTGAGATTGATGTAAAAACGCTCACCTTGATGGCTTAGGTTGAGTTTGGTCTGATGAGTCGCAAAGCTTCCGATACTCCAATCCAAACTCCCGTGTGTTCCTTGAGGGGGCGTTTTAGTGATGATATTAATGACTCCACCACTGGCATTACTCCCCCAAATAGCACTTTGAGAACCTTTGAGGATTTCGATACGTTCTATATTGTCAAGTAGTAGATGTTCCAATGGCGAGGTGTTGTTGATCGTCGAGGGGTCATTATAGCTCATGCCATCAATCAAAATGAGTATATTTTTACCGCTCATCCCATCAATAGTAACGGTTGATTGCGTTCCCACCCCTCCACTGCTTTGAATATCGACTCCACCGATAGACTTAAGAGCATCATTAAGATTGATATACTCTCTATCATGAAGCTCATGAGCGTTTATTATCTCCAAAGCAGTGGTTGTAGTAGCGATATTTTGAGGGGTATTACTGGGTGTCGTGACATCGATTTTGCCCAAATAAATCGGCGAAGCGTGCAGACTCAAAAGAGTGCTTAGGCTCAATAGGGTTGTTTTGTGCATAGTTTTTCCTTAAATTATTATTTTGTTTTGGATTGTATGTTGGCGTTTAATTGCAGTGCAATGAGTCTGATTTTAAGCGTTTGGATGCGTTGCAAATTGAGCATCTTTATAGCGTAAGCAAAAGCACTCAGCGTTGCCCCTACCGTAGAAGCCATAATGCCAAACAAACTAAAATAAGCCTTAGGTATATAGAGCATAATCCCTCCCTCCTTTCATGAAATTGAGGGGGCAATTATACTAAAATAACTTTGAAAAACCCTATTGTATCTTTTTGAACTCTTCAAACAAACCAATATTATCAATTGTTTCAATGACGAGTATAAAAAATAGTAATCTTCATAGATAAAATGATGAAATTGTTTGCCAATATGAAACAGTTGCAACAAAAAAAGTAAATTGGAGACAAAATAACTAATTTTTAAAGCAATTTTATATAAAATAGACGCAAAGCAAAATCCCATTTGGTTTACTCTGTGGGGTTCTTATCTTATGTATAAGTATTGCTAATTCAAGGAGGAATTATGAAACTAGGCTTCTTAGTTGATCTCAACCTATGTATGGGTTGTAAAGGTTGTGAGATTGCTTGTAAAGTGGAAAATGAAGTTCCATTAAGCTCATGGCGTTTGAGGGTAAAGTACATTGATGTAGGTACTTTCCCCCAAACAACACGAAATTTCACACCGCTTCGATGCAATCACTGTGAAAACGCACCGTGCGTAAGAATCTGTCCCGTATCGGCACTGCATTATCTTGAAAATGGTATTGTCAATATTGATAGCAATAGATGTATCGGATGTGCGGGGTGTATGATGGCGTGTCCCTACGGTGCTATCTATATGGATCCCGAAACCAATACCGCTGATAAATGTACCTACTGTGCGCACCGAATAGAGAGCGGTATGATGCCCTCATGCGTGGTAGCTTGTCCTGTTGAAGCCAATATCTTTGGCGATGTCGATGATGCTACAAGCCATATCTCACGCTACATTATGGAGCATCAAAAAAATGGCGGTGTGCAAGTACGAAAACCCGAAAAACACACCGAGCCCAAACACTATTATGTAGGTGGAGGCAATCAAACGCTTAATCCATTGGCACATGAGCGTATTGAGGGCTACAATCTCTTTAATAACATTACCCATTTGGATCATGTAGGCGACCCTAACCACTCCATTTTGGATCGATTTATCGGTGGCGGTCACACTCACTACAGCAACAAATCTCTAGCCGATGAGAAGATTGGTAGCAAAACAAAAGAGCATGAAACACAAGGAGGTCACTAATGGTTGAGCATACAATAGAAGCAACAAAAGCAGTTGTTACACTCGATGTTGCAATCCCTGGCATTATTTGGGGATGGATGATTACACTCAATATGTGGGCAAAGAGTATCGGTACGGGTGTTATTTTGATCGGTGCTTTTTTACTCTATCGACACAACAAAGAGACAATGCCCAATATTAGATGGCTTATGCCACTTATCTCATTTGTAGCACTCAATGTATTCCTCCTCTTTACCTTGGTGGATTTGCACCAACCTTTGCGAATGATTAATATCTTCTTGCATCCCCATTGGAGTTCTGCTATTACGGTTGGAGCATGGATGGCATCGCTTTTTACGGGATTGATTACTCTTTTGGCTTTGATTGGTGGTATGAATGAGCATCAAGATTTCCAAAGACACTGCAAAGTTGCCAATTGGGCAAGAAGCAACAACGAACTCTATGAGAAAATTTTTCCCTATGTAGTCTTTTTGGCGATTCCCGTTACGCTCTATACGGCCGTCATTATGGCTCAATCAAGTGCTAGAGAGCTATGGCAAGCACCTACGGAGTTGATGCAGATGCTACTAGCAGCGTTTTTGGCAGGTTCGGCTACGCTTATTTTGATTGCCGATGATTGGGAAGCAGAAGCGAGAAAAGATTTGGCTTTGGTGTTGGCTATCTCAACGGCTTTTGGATTTATGATGTATATGGGTGAGTACTTTTTCTCTTACAAATCTGCCGAAGCCGAAGAGACACTTAAATATATTCATTCAGGTGGAACTTACAGTGGAGAGTTTTGGGTAGCTATGATTTTTGGCTTCCTTGCACCCTTTTTCTTGGCGGTTTCATCTATCAAAGAGGACAATAAAACAACGCTTAGATTTGCAGCGATTATTGCTCTTGTGGGTCTCTATCTTGCCAAAGATGTGTGGCTCAAAATTCCACAATTGTTACCATTAAGCTAGGGAGGTTATGATGTCAAAAGAAAACAGTGTATTTATCCAAAGTAGAAGAACTTTTTTAAAAGCCACCGCATTTGGTGTAGCAGGTGCAACACTTGCCAAAGGGGTATTTGAAACGATTGTCAATACTCCCGCAATGGCGGAGTCACAATTTACACCCACACCCCAAACGCTCTCTTTTTATCCCTCACTTGAACAATGGGATAGCTTTGTGGAGCTTGATGGGCATGATTGGAAACGAGGAGGTACAGCACGAAACGGTGGCTCTTCTCTTGAAAACAAAGAGGGGATTAAAGCAACGGAATACATGCTTGTGCCTACGGCGTGTTCAAACTGTGAAGCTTCATGCGGTCTTACTGCGTGGGTGGATATAGGCGAGTATCGAAAAAGCAACAATCCAAAAGATCTAAAAGTACGCAAATATATGGGTAATCCACTCCATGCAGGAAGCCGTGGACGTAACTGTGCCAAAGGGTATGCAGCGCAATCGCAAATGTATGATCCCGATCGTATCCCCTTCCCACTCAAAAGAGCCAGTGGTTCTAAGCGAGGTGAGGGTAAATGGGTGCGTACAACATGGGATGAAGCGATGAAGGAGATTGGAAACAAGTTTTACAATACGCTCAAAAGCGGCGATGAGATGTCTCGAAAACTCATCATGTACCATGTAGGACGACCCAACGAAAACGGTTTTGGAGGGCGAGTACCTCACTCTATGGGGTGTGATGGGTACGATTCGCACACCAATATCTGCTCAGCTGGTGCTAGACAAGGTACAATTCAGTGGGCAAACGACGATAGAAACTCACCCGATTGGGCCAATGCCAAATTGATTTTCTTGCAATCTTCACACGCAGCTGACGCAGGTCACTACTTCCAACAATCGGCTGGTTTTATTGCCGATGCACGTAAAAAAGGTGCTAAGCTTGTCGTTATGGATCCTCGTCTTTCAAACTCAGCGGGTATGGCTGACCTTTGGGTGCCTGTATGGCCAGGAACCGAAGCAGCACTCTATCTTCACTTGACGAGTCGTATTCTTAATGAAAAAGGTATTGATGGCAAAGATCTTGTCAAGCATGATTTTGTCAAAAACTGGGTAAACTGGGATAGATTGATGAAAGATAAAAAATATCTTCAATTTATGCTTGATAGAGGCTACATTCAATCGCTTCCAAAAGGCGAAAGCTATGAAGATTTTATCGAAATGCTCAAAGGTCTCTACGCTCCCTATACTTTGGAGTTTGCAGCCAAAGAGTGCCGTGTTGAGTCCTCTACACTCGAAAAACTTTTTGAATACCTCATTGATGCAGGTGAAAGAATCGCTACTTTTATTTGGAGAGCTGGCCCTATTGGTCATAGAGGGGGTTGGATGAATGCTAGAACCGCTTTCTTGCCATTGGTTTTGCGTGGTGCATTAGCAGGTGACAAAGGTGGGGTAGGTATGCACCACTGGCACATTATCTCCGTTAATGGCAAAGGCGAAGCTGCTACCGTCGCTCAAAAAGCACCCAACAAAGTCGATGTTTGGAATGAGTTGGCATGGCCACCCGAATACCCACTCTCTACCTACGAGATGAGCCACATCCTCCCACACCTTTTGATGGATGAAGAGTGGCAAGATAATTGGAACAAAAAAGGACTCAACGTCCCCAAAAAACTTGCTGTTTATATCCCTAGAATGTACAATCCTGTATGGATTAATCCCGATGGATTTAGATGGATTGAGGCTCTCAAAAGAGAAGATAAGATTGAGATGAGCTTCAACCTCTCTCCTACATGGTCAGAGACCAACTGGTATTGCGATTACATACTTCCTACAGGATTAGCAGGTGAACGACACGACCAACACTCAGAGGGAACCAAACCTGCACGATGGTTATCCTTTAGACAACCCGCCCTTAGAGTAGCACTTGAAAAGATGGGATGGAAAGCCAAACGCCCCGAAAGAGCCACACTTGAAGCACACATTGTAGCTGGACTAGGTGAAGTATGGGAAGAGGTAGAGTTTTGGGCAAACCTTATGGTGGACTATGTAGATCCCGATGGACGATTGGGCATTCGAGACTACTGGGCCTCCAAAGAAGATCCTAGCCGTGCTGTAACCATGCCTGAGTGGTATCAAGCTGCTTTTGACAATTTACCCAATCTCAAAGCCGCTGCCAAATCAAAGTTTCCAAACTCAAAATATCCCAACTATGAGTTGATGAGAGATATGGGTACATGGCTAGAAGAGGATAATATCTACAAACCTCAAGAGCGTCCTATGAAGCGAGAGGGCAATACATTCTTTGCACACGGGCATGAGTACGATATTAGCCAACTTAGCAAAGATGAGTTTGGTGTCATTATGGCAGACGATGGACACGGTAAAAAAGAGGGAATTGGCGTAGAAGTCAATGGAGAACTCAAAGAGGGCTTCCATACACTAAGCAAAAAATTGGAGTTCTACGCTGAGTGGTTTGCACAGTGGAAATGGCCAGAGTATGCGATACCCATCTACCCAACAACCAAAGAGCAACGCAAAGAGATGATTCATGTTGTTTCACATGTACACCATGACTATATGGAAAAAGAGAATGAATTTGCTCTCAATACCATCTTTAGATTGCCTTATATGATTCATACCCGTTCGGTAAACTCCAAACATTTGATGGAGATTTCTCAAAACCACAACCCTGTATGGATAAACACCCAAGATGCCCAACGACTCAACATCAAACACGGCGATGCTATTAAAGTGACTATTTCCGATACCGTTAGTGGATTAGAGAGCGGTTACTTTATCGCTATGGCAGTACCCACTGAAGCACAAATGCCTGGTGTATTGGCAAACTCGCACCATGCGGGTCGATGGAGACTTGTAAACTCTGTCGATATTCCTGGATTCAAACACGCTTTGGGTGTAATGGGTATGGGGGCTCCTATTTATGAGATGAGTATGGA
Source organism: Sulfurovum sp. FS08-3 (assembly GCA_000830175.1). Taxonomy (GTDB): domain Bacteria; phylum Campylobacterota; class Campylobacteria; order Campylobacterales; family Sulfurovaceae; genus FS08-3. Next base: position 64,150 of record JQIS01000009.1, read on the forward strand.
TGGCAAAATTGGAATCATGAAACCCAAAGAGGGAATCGACAAAGCTATGATGTCACGAAGAGATACATGGCAATTCAAAGAGTACAACAAAGACCTTGATAATATTTGGTGGGATGGATTGAGCGGTTCATGGCAAAATGCCGTAGCCCCTACCCATCCAGACCCTATAGCGGGTAACCACGCATGGCACCAAAAAGTAAGCATCGAAAAAGCCAGTAAAAAAGATAAAATTGGTGACATTTATGTAAACTATGAAAACAACATGAAAGTCTATAAAGCATGGCGAGACGAACTCACTCGCCCACTCGTAGCGGGTGATACGATTCGACGACCCAGACACATCAATCGCCCCAACGTACCGCTTTCAGACAAAGCCTACGCTGTAGAGATCAAAGGATAATAGCACAGGATTAACCCCCCCAATCCACCGCTTTTTGATGGTTGCTCTAGCGACTATAATAACAACGTCCTTATAGGATTTGAAACTGAATTTTGCTATTGGTTCTAGCTTTTTGTTGATTTCATAATAACAACGTCCTTATAGGATTTGAAACATAAGCTCTATCTCACCACTCTCATTGACAAGGAGAATAATAACAACGTCCTTATAGGATTTGAAACATCCTATGCCTAAAAGGTCTTTTTGAATATCCTCATAATAACAACGTCCTTATAGGATTTGAAACTCTTTGTCTGTAGATACGATTTGGTTTTGTTGGAATAATAACAACGTCCTTATAGGATTTGAAACCAACTGCGTATAAAAAAATTGAGGATTTGGGCGTAAATAATAACAACGTCCTTATAGGATTTGAAACTTGAGACTTTCTTTTTTTTGTTCATTTGGAATATATAATAACAACGTCCTTATAGGATTTGAAACAGCACTTTTTTAAAAAAATAGTGAAATACTCGTACATAATAACAACGTCCTTATAGGATTTGAAACTTATGATGGGGATGAAATAGATAGCGGTGAACTATATAATAACAACGTCCTTATAGGATTTGAAACGGACGCTTTAGTAGGAGTAGGCGGATATTGTCTATCTCATAATAACAACGTCCTTATAGGATTTGAAACATCGGTTCTCTTTATGCTTTTGTTTATTTCGTCAAATAATAACAACGTCCTTATAGGATTTGAAACTATCTCCTCATCTTTGAATTTTGCATTTGCACCATATAATAACAACGTCCTTATAGGATTTGAAACAACTTTCCTGCTCCAATATCGACCGATTTGTTTTATAATAACAACGTCCTTATAGGATTTGAAACTTTTGCCTCCTCAAGCAAGTGTTGGTGTTGGTGGATGATAATAACAACGTCCTTATAGGATTTGAAACTTCATAGAATTACATATTAATTTTGAAACCGTCAATAATAACAACGTCCTTATAGGATTTGAAACTATAAGTTCCATCAAACCAAAAGACGATTGTCGCCCATAATAACAACGTCCTTATAGGATTTGAAACGATTTCCAGTTGCTATTGAAAAGGTTGAGTTCTCATAATAACAACGTCCTTATAGGATTTGAAACGCTTATCGATGTTCGCTTTTTGTTGGTCTCCAAATATAATAACAACGTCCTTATAGGATTTGAAACTTGGTGTTACTCTTTGGGTTGATTTTTCTATCTTATAATAACAACGTCCTTATAGGATTTGAAACATTGTTGCTCGGGACGGCTTCTAGTACGGCCGCTTTATAATAACAACGTCCTTATAGGATTTGAAACATGAAGTACATATATAAAACACTTGACGATTTACATAATAACAACGTCCTTATAGGATTTGAAACTTGCCAATAAAATAGGAGCGAAAGATTAAAATGGAATAATAACAACGTCCTTATAGGATTTGAAACAAACGTAAAAAGACCCACGATTGGTATCATGGCAGATAATAACAACGTCCTTATAGGATTTGAAACTACCATAATTTGGCTATTTTTTGGGTGATATTTGATAATAACAACGTCCTTATAGGATTTGAAACGGGCTTTTATTTGGTTGAGTAGGCTTTGGTATTGATAATAACAACGTCCTTATAGGATTTGAAACATATCACCATTGATAAGGCTGTAGTTGTCTTTTGATAATAACAACGTCCTTATAGGATTTGAAACTGTTCAATTTTTCAGTTTCTATACTCGCTAAAATGCATAATAACAACGTCCTTATAGGATTTGAAACATTTATACTTAATCTGTATTGAATATTTGGGAAACAATAATAACAACGTCCTTATAGGATTTGAAACCTACATGAAATAGTAGTAAATAGATGCGTTGATGATAATAACAACGTCCTTATAGGATTTGAAACCTCCTTGAGGGGCTTTGATTTTATTTTGTTTATCCATAATAACAACGTCCTTATAGGATTTGAAACATAGCCATCCACCACTGAGTCGCCCCCAATGGGGCATAATAACAACGTCCTTATAGGATTTGAAACTAGTCATATCGCCAATAATTCATATAAAAGTATGATAATAACAACGTCCTTATAGGATTTGAAACACACGCCTGATATAATCTCTATCCTCTCACGCATAGATAATAACAACGTCCTTATAGGATTTGAAACGTAACCTTTAGGAAGATACGAGCATCTTTTTGTTTATAATAACAACGTCCTTATAGGATTTGAAACCTCCAAATATCCAAAACGGCATACCCAACTACTCATAATAACAACGTCCTTATAGGATTTGAAACTTTCTTTCATCACACTTTGCATCGATATACCTGCATATAATAACAACGTCCTTATAGGATTTGAAACGTATAAATTGGAATATTTCAATTGAAATGGGTGGCAATAATAACAACGTCCTTATAGGATTTGAAACACGCAATAAATGCACTTGATGAAAACAAGTCTCTTGGATAATAACAACGTCCTTATAGGATTTGAAACGCCAAATTTCCTCCCCATGCTTGAGTATCTTGAAAGTTATAATAACAACGTCCTTATAGGATTTGAAACTCTTCATCAAGACTTTTGATAGTCCTACCCTCCCATAATAACAACGTCCTTATAGGATTTGAAACCTATGGTACTCTTTGAGTACCGCTTCGCTTGGGATATAATAACAACGTCCTTATAGGATTTGAAACTATCACAAAATAGCTAAAATTTTGCTTTTCTAAGGTGATAATAACAACGTCCTTATAGGATTTGAAACATTCTATCTTCTATGATGTCACAATATTTTTTTTCATAATAACAACGTCCTTATAGGATTTGAAACTATTTTGGCTTTGTGGCTTTGGTGGGTTTACGACTTATAATAACAACGTCCTTATAGGATTTGAAACTCAATGGTGATATTAAACTCATTGAAGAAATTTATAATAACAACGTCCTTATAGGATTTGAAACCCGTTTGATGTACTCATTTAAAATCCTTAGTCAAAACATAATAACAACGTCCTTATAGGATTTGAAACTTTAGAGTTACATTTTTGCCCTCGTATTCTGCAATAATAACAACGTCCTTATAGGATTTGAAACTCAATCCACCGCTTTTTGATGGTTGCTCTAGCGACTATAATAACAACGTCCTTATAGGATTTGAAACGTTGGGTTAGGTCGGTGATTTGGTTGTTGTATAAATCCATAATAACAACGTCCTTATAGGATTTGAAACATTTAGAGAATAATATTGTTTGGTATAAGACATCAATAATAACAACGTCCTTATAGGATTTGAAACATTTGCCCTATATCAAGACCGAAAACGGCGGAGCATAATAACAACGTCCTTATAGGATTTGAAACTATTTGATAAATATTTTAATTTAGAAAATAATTTATAATAACAACGTCCTTATAGGATTTGAAACAATCAAAGAAATATATAACAAAAAACTTGAAGAATAATAATAACAACGTCCTTATAGGATTTGAAACCTGCCAAAACTTTTGGAAACCGTACCAACGGGCATTATAATAACAACGTCCTTATAGGATTTGAAACCACACAACGGGGAAAATTAATCAAGTTGGTATTCATAATAACAACGTCCTTATAGGATTTGAAACTAATGTGATAAAGTAGAGTTTTCATATATCGGATATAATAACAACGTCCTTATAGGATTTGAAACGTGAAGCTGGAGACACTCAAAGAAAATTGAAAATATAATAACAACGTCCTTATAGGATTTGAAACCTCTTCAATATCTTTTTGAGTTGTTTTGCACCTTGATAATAACAACGTCCTTATAGGATTTGAAACTCATTAGTAAACTTCTTAATAAGTTCTCCGTTTTTCCCTCGATAATAACAACGTCCTTATAGGATTTGAAACCATTCAGCTCCGATGGCTTGAAGATGTACGTTGTTATAATAACAACGTCCTTATAGGATTTGAAACTTGTTTACCTTAAGGTGTATATCGTACCCCTTTTCTCATAATAACAACGTCCTTATAGGATTTGAAACCATCAATATCTTTTGCACCGAGTTTTTTTATTTTTATAATAACAACGTCCTTATAGGATTTGAAACCCAACGCTATGAGCGGTATTGCAGCACACGACACAATAATAACAACGTCCTTATAGGATTTGAAACGTAGTGCCAAAGGTGCAAAAGCATTGCTTTATTTATAATAACAACGTCCTTATAGGATTTGAAACCCTCTTTAGGTGTTCTGTTGGATACTGATGCTTTATAATAACAACGTCCTTATAGGATTTGAAACGCTTGTACCTCTGGATTATCTGTAGCTAATGCCAAAGATAATAACAACGTCCTTATAGGATTTGAAACTCTTTTGATGCAGATGTTCAAGATGGTGACCCCGATAATAACAACGTCCTTATAGGATTTGAAACCTTTTTTCTTCTTCATTAATCAAGTAATACACTATTTTATAATAACAACGTCCTTATAGGATTTGAAACTTTAAATAGTAATAAATATCCTTATCGAGCTTTTCCCATAATAACAACGTCCTTATAGGATTTGAAACTTTGGGATTTGGGAACATATGCCTACCAATCTTTTATAATAACAACGTCCTTATAGGATTTGAAACTCAAGAGGTATCAAGAGCTTTGATTACACCCGATGATAATAACAACGTCCTTATAGGATTTGAAACTCTATAGGGTTGCTATGTACTCCATTTTCTGCATTGATAATAACAACGTCCTTATAGGATTTGGAACATTTTAAATTGATATGATATGTTCTTCTATCGGTGAACAATAACAACGTCTTTCAAGTCCAAACCCATAAAAATCGATGCTCTTTATTGGGAAAAGGATGCTACGTCACTATTGGAGAAGCAAAACAAATACCCCATTTTCAATGAACTTTGCAAAATCTCTAATCAAGCCGTTTCATTGACATGCTCTTTAACTTTATGCTACAATGTAAGTTGGCAGGTTAATCTATCTATAATTAATTTTTCAAATTTTTTTAAAGGAGATACGATGAAACGAAGTATTCTAAGTTTTTTATTGGTGTTGCTTGTGCTTCACTCTTGCGGTGGAGGCGGAGGTGGTGATACAACCGCTCCTCAACCAACCCAAAACCAAACCCTAATAGGCGTAGAGGGTGGCGTAGTGACGCTTACGGGAGGTGAAACGCTTACTATCGCACCCAATAGTTTAACTACCCCCACGACGATTGAATTTGATAAACACGATTTATCAGGTAGTGTAGGCGAAGAGATGCAAAGCTATATCTTTGCAAGTGATAAGGCTATCAAACAAGCCACCTTTGCGATACCCATAGCCTTTGGAGATATTCAAAGTGTCCAAGACCTCCACGCTGTCTATATCCACGAAGAGGGTTCGATGAAAATCCCAACGCTAGAGTACAACGCATCGAGCCAAATCGCTACGGTGACACTAAGCGACAATTGGACTTTCCCAACCGTTGCCCATACAAGAAGTTTGGTGCGTAGCACAACCTCACCAAATCATTATCTCATTATTATGAAATCCAAAAAGAACACACCACTCCCCAACGCTACTGCCAAACTTATCAAGATGCCCTATTATGAACAACCAGGTAGTACTTGTTGGGCGACAACGGCGAAGATGCTCACCCACGGCATACCGAGTATTTCGGAGGCTATGAACGATACCGATACCGTCTATTCGCTTATGGGTGCGTTGCAAGTGGGTATTCATGATGGGTTTAATGGATTTTATCGAGGTGCCTCTTTGGCAAAAGTAACGGGTACAAACCATGCAAACTACTTTTTGTGGTCTAGTGTCCAAAAAAAATTGATTGAAGAACTCGACAACGGCAATCCTTTGATTTATATGGGGACGTTTCAATCGCTCTCTGATCCCAAAAGTAAAATAGCCCACGCTGTATTGATTGTAGGGTATGAGTACGGTAGCAGTGGAGAGCTAAGCTTTATCATGCACGATCCACGCAATGTGGGAAGCCGCAAAATGTACACCTCCATGCTATGGAGCGATATGCAACTCGTACAATATCTACCCACCGAAGCCGTAACGCTCTTTTGGTCAAGTACTCCTGCTTCAACGCTCAATTCCACAATCACGATGGGCATTCCTACCCACGGAGAACTGGGCAGTTTCTATTTTGAGGGGGCGAAAAAAGATGCACTCAACTCCGTACGCTACTATTTGCAATTCTCCACGCAAGAGTCCAAAGGGTATATTTGGTCGCAAGATATGCGTTTGTACTATCCTCAAACCCTATTTCAAAAAAATGTATCGCAATTGGTACTTGATTTGCCTCTATACAACGGCGGCACTAGAGAAGCAAACGCCTTTATTACCGTAGAGGTCTATGAAAAAAATCAACCCTCCAACAAAATAAGCACCGATTTGGATAGGACGCTTTTGCCATTGACGCAAACGACGGCTACTATGCAACTCGATCTTACTCCCCTAATCGAAAAACTCGACAATCCATCGGAGTGCGTCGTATCCATTGCACTCTCCGAAAATGGCAAACGCTCAACATGGCATATTTTTGATGGGTTCTCTTTGACTCCTATGGATGATGTTGTCGCACCCGCTGCCACTCCTGTTTCGGGGACACAATTTAGCGATACACTTGAAGTGACGTTGAACAATCCGCAAGATTTAGCGATCCTCTACACCCTCAACGGCGGCGATACCCAGCTCTACACCGCTCCCATTCTCCTCAATGAAACGACCAAAATTGAAGCCGTCGCCTCCAAAGATATTTACAGTAGTGACGATGCCTCTTTTTCAAGTGTAGCGACTTTTGAATACACCAAGCAAGAGCCAAATGTTGGGAAATGGATATTAAGTGACTCTCGCTCCACTCAGACATGTACCACAAATATACCCTTTGGTTACACAGCCGATCAATTGATTTCACAAGGCTCTATGTGGCAAAGCTATAGCCGTCTTGATTCAAGCGGAAATATCGACTATACCGTAAGTGCAACCGCAACCTACACCCCTCCGCCCGATGAGTTTATTGTAGGCAAAGAGTATCAAATTGATGGAAAGATAAATCTCCAAAGCGGTGAGGAACGCAATTGGGAGATGGTCATAACCGCCGATTACGACTCCATGAGCGAACGTGCGACTTTGTATCACGAATGGTATGGAGGCGTGACCACCAATCCCTTTGTGCCTCACAACAACAAGAACTATACGACGTTGCTGATTCAATACAAATTGCAAGGTCTGTGCAATCTATTCTACGAATACACCTACACATGGGAGAGTCCCTCTTCGTAATGGGGCGAAGTATCAAATCGAGGTAGCTCTCTTTAGCTACCTTTTATCAACACTTTCCTACAATTGCAACTAAAAACCCAAGGTCAAAAATGAGCATTGAAAACATCGAAGTCTATGGAGCTAGAGAGCACAATCTCAAAAATATCAATCTCACGATTCCCAAAAACAAATTGGTAGTCATTACAGGTATTAGCGGTAGCGGTAAGAGTTCACTTGCCTTTTCGACTCTCTACTCGGAGGGGCAACGACGCTACATCGAATCGCTCTCCTCTTATGCACGGCAGTTTTTGGGCAAAGTAGGCAAACCCAATGTCGATAAGATAGAGGGACTCACCCCCGCCATTGCGATAGACCAAAAGACCACTTCCAAAAATCCCCGCTCAACAGTAGGGACAATTACGGAGATTTACGACTATTTGCGTCTGCTTTTTGCACGCATTGGCTCACAACACTGCCATGAGTGCGGCAAACCTATTAGCTCCATGAGTGCGAGTGACATTATTGAAGAGATTCTTAAATTGCCCGATGAGACCAAACTCAACATCCTCTCTCCTCTCATCAAAGAGAAAAAAGGCACGTTCAAAGAGTTGCTTGAATCGCTCATTGCCAAAGGCTTTGTACGGGCGATGATTGATGGAGTTATGGTGCGTCTTGATGAGGAGATAGAGCTTAGCAAAACCAAAAAACACACCATCAAAGTCGTCATCGATAGAGTCGTTATCAAATCCGACAACCGTGAACGAATCGCACAAGATATTGAAAAAGCACTCACACTAAGCTACGGAGAAGTGGAGCTAGAACTAACCAACCACGAAGAGATGGGATTGACACAAAAACATATTCACTACTCCCAGCACCTTGCTTGTTTTGATTGCAAAGTGAGCTTTGAGCCTCTTGAACCTGTGAGTTTCTCTTTTAATTCCCCCAAAGGAGCGTGTACGCAGTGCGAGGGATTGGGCATTCGTTACGACATTGATTTGCATAAAATCATCGACGAAACCCTAAGCATCGACAAAGGAGCTATCAAAACCATGTACGGCTTCAACAAAAGCTACTACGCCAAACTTTTGGAGAGCTTTTGCAAACAAAACGCCATTGATACCACCATTCCCTACGCCCAACTCCCCCAAAAAGCCAAAACCATGCTTATCGATGGTACGGGCGAAAGGGTTGATTTCGCATGGAAACGCCACCGACTCCAAAAGCCATGGATAGGCATCAAAGCCTTTGCCAAAGAGCTTTTTAGCGATACCAAAGATATGAGCGACTACATGAGCGAAAACCGTTGTACTGCGTGTGGGGGCAATCGATTAAGCCCTCCCTCTCTAGCGGTACGCATTCAACATAAAAACATAAGCGATATTATCAATATGCCTATCGAGGAGTCCTTGAAGTACTTTGAAAACGAGAGCCACTTTAGCCATCTCACCCCTCAACAAACCCAAATCTCCGCCCCTATTTTCAAAGAGATCAAAGAACGCCTCTACTTCCTCTACGATGTGGGATTGGGCTATTTGGCACTTAGTCGTGACGCTCGTACCATTTCGGGGGGTGAATCGCAACGCATTCGTATCGCTTCGCAAATTGGCTCTGGGCTTACGGGGGTGATGTATGTATTGGATGAACCCAGTATCGGATTGCATGAGCGTGACACCATGAGGCTTATCAAAACACTCAAATCCCTAAGAGACAAAGGCAACAGCGTCATCGTCGTAGAACACGACAAAGAGACCATTATGGCCGCTGATTACATCATCGATATAGGGCCAGGTGCGGGGGAGTATGGCGGTGAAGTTGTCTTTAGCGGCACTCCCAAAGAGCTTGAATATGCCACTACTTTGAGTGCCGATTATCTCTACAATCGTCTAAGTGTCGATTACGCCACCCATCGCTCCCAAAAGGAGTGGTTGGAAATCAAAAACGTCACCCTCAACAACATCAAAAAACTCTCTACCAAAATCCCCTTACGCAATTTTGTCGCCATTACAGGTGTGAGCGGTAGCGGTAAGAGTTCGCTTATCTTGCAAACGCTTTTGCCCGTAGCCCAAGAGATACTCAACAACGCCCGTAAAATCCACAAAGTCGATGGGGTTACCATCAAAGGATTGGAGCAACTTGACAAAGTCATCTATCTCGACCAAAGCCCCATCGGACGAACCCCACGAAGCAACCCCGCTACCTATACGGGTGTCATGGATGAGATACGCAAACTCTTTGTACAGACCAAAGAGGCACAACTAAGAGGCTACAAAGTGGGACGTTTTAGCTTCAATGTCAAAGGGGGGCGATGCGAGAAGTGTCAAGGCGAGGGGGAGATCAAAATCGAGATGCACTTTTTGCCCGATGTGATGGTGGCGTGTGATGGGTGCGGCGGTACACGCTACAATCCCCAAACCCTAGAGGTACAATACAAAAACAAACACATAGCTCAAGTGCTTGATATGAGCGTGGTGGATGCTTTGGAGTTTTTTCGTCCCATTCCTGCTATCTTCAACAAACTCTCCACACTCAAAGCCGTAGGACTAGACTACCTCAAACTCGGACAAAACGCCGTAACGCTTAGCGGTGGAGAGGCACAACGTATCAAACTTGCCAAAGAACTAAGCCGCAAAGATACAGGCAATACACTGTATATTTTGGACGAACCCACCACGGGGCTACACTTTGCCGATGTGGATAGGCTTACGGGAGTCTTACACCATTTAGTAGAACTGGGCAATAGCGTAGTGGTGATAGAACACAATTTGGATATGATCAAAAACGCCGATTACATCATCGATATGGGACTAGAGGGCGGCGACAAAGGGGGACAAATCATCGCCACAGGTTCACCTCAAAGCGTAGCCAAAAATTACCCCAAAACCAAAAGCTACACAGGAGAATACTTGGCTAAGGAGCTAGGAGCAAACTCTCTTTAAAATACGTCATTGGCAACATTGTAAAGCAACCCACAAGGTTCGTTATTGCGAGGTGTTTTTTGTAAGTGAACTACTTATCCAAATGCTTCTTAAGCTCATCCATAGAGATATTAAGCTCTGCTGCTACCTCTTCGATAGAGAGTTTAAATTTGGTTATCATTTTGATAGCCATATTGAGCGTAGTTTCT
>JQIS01000009.1:74993-379382 GCA_000830175.1 Sulfurovum sp. FS08-3
AACCGAAATAGAATTTGTCGATAAAGAGTTACAACGAATAGAAAAAAGAGAAGCCGATATAGTCGCTCATTGCAAGGTAAACGGAATTGAAGCCATACTTCATCTCGAAATACAAAACGACAACGACAAAACCATGCACCGCAGAATGGTAAGGTATTGCAACGACATCAAAATGCGTTTTGAACATCTACCTTTATTTCAATACGTCGTCTATATTGGCAAACCCAAACTCAAAATGAAAAATAGCATAGTTGAAGAACATCTCAAATTTAGCTATAATATAATCGATATGCACACCATTGATTGCGAGAAGTTTCTCAAGATGGATACGCCCGATGCGTTGGTGTTGGCGATATTGTGTGATTTTAAAGGGCGTGATGAAAAGGATGTGATTACCTACATTCTTGCTAGATTGCAAGAACTCACACAAGGTAATAGCCAAAAACTGGGTCAATGTATGCTTACACTAGAAGAGCTATCAACCAATAGAGACCTGCAAAATAAACTAAAGGAGGTAGAGCATGTTACGAGATATGAAACTAGAAGAGTTGCCGAGTTATCAAATAGGAATGGAGAGAGGTGTTTCGCAAGGAATATCTTTGGGAAAACAAGAGGGAATAGTAGAAACTACGCTCAATATGGCTATCAAAATGATAACCAAATTTAAACTCCAATGAATTAAAAGAGCTATTGGAAAATCTAAAAGCAGAAGCCAATAAGGTGATAGAGGCTCTACCAAATGATAATGAAAAAAGCAAGGCTAAGCAATATACCGAGCTAATTATCAACGATGCCAACAATGGCACAAAAAGTGCTTTTTTTGATGTGAGTGCAAAAGGACTCCTCGAAGCCGCCAAAACTGTGGGTGAAGTAGGCGTGAAATTGGCGGGGTATATTCCTCAAATTCTTGATGCTTTGGGAGGAGAGTAACTTTAGGGTATCTCCAAAAACCTGAAAACTTCGCAAAACGCAACTTGTTAAGAGTGCAAATCAAAACTTTTCGCTACGACAAAAGCTCTCTAGTCTCTCGATTGCCTCTTGCATGATGCTTTTGGGCAAGGCACAATTGAGGCGTACAAATCCCCTACCCTCTTTGCCAAAATGGTGTCCCATTGAGACTCCTAAGCCTTGTTTAACCAATCCCTCGAAGAGTTGCTTCTCGCCAAAGTTTCCACAATCAATCCACGCTAGATAGGTGCCTTGGGGTTTAACAAATCGCATACAACGAGGATAGCGACGTGCCAAATCCTCCAAAAGGGCAAAGTTACCCTCAATATAGACCAAAAGCTGCTCTAGCCACGCTTTGCCTCCACGGTACGCCGCTTCAAAAGCGATATGCGACAAGATATTTCCCTCCCCCAAATGAAAGGTATCGTAAACCTTGCCAAACGCCTCTCGAAGCTCACGATTGGGGATGATAATGGTCGAAAGGGCAATACCCGAAAGATTAAAAGTTTTGCCAATACCTTGAAGTGTCACAACCCTATCGCTTAGTGTATAGAGCGGTGTATGAGGAGTCCAAACAATATCGCTGTGTACCTCATCGCTTACGACAACTATCCCCTGCTTTTGGGTAATCTCTAGCAAAGTTTCAAGTTCTTGGCTACTCCATACTCTTCCTACGGGGTTGTGGGGCGAACAAAGCAGCAACATTTTGGTACGAGGCGTGATTTTGGCTTCCAAATCCTCAAAATCGATGCGATACTCTCCCTTTTCATTTTTGAGAGGATTGAGGATGAGTTTTCGGTTGCGGTTGGTGATGGAGTGGAAAAAGGGAGGATAGATAGGAGGTTGTACGATAATCTCATCGCCTATTGCACTAAAAGCCTCAATGGCTATATTGATAGAGGCGACAACCGAGGGAGAGAGGAGCATCATCGAGCGTTGGATGGAGAAACCGTAACGGCTTTGTATCCAATCCATTTGAGCCTCAAAGGCAGTTGTAGGCATCTCTTCGTAGCCTAGTATGGGATGTGTGAGACGCTTTTGAAGTGCCTCTATCACGCACGGGGGAGAGGGCAAATCCATATCGGCTACCCACATGGGAATGACATCATGCGTACCAAAAAGCTTTGGGCGTTTGGTGTATTTTTCGGCGTTGGTGGTGCTTCGATCGATGGGGGTATCAAAGTCGTATCTCACAAAAAATCCCCATTTTGAAGCTTTTTGGTGACACCTATATCGATTTTATCGGGGTCAATAAAGCGTTTTCGCTCATAGCATTCAAGGGCGTAGCGTCCTATCATGGCGGCATTATCTGAGCAGTATTCAAGCGGGACAACGTGCAATGTTTTGCCAAACTCACGGCAAAGCTTCTCATAGGCTTGACGGATAGAGAGATTGGCAGATGCTCCTCCTACGAGAGCAAAATCTCTAGTAGGTTGGCTTTGGAATATCTTTTTGCTTTTTTGAATCAAATGGAGTCTAATAGCCTTTTGAAATGAGGCGGATATATCGCTTTTGTCTTGGGGTGTTAGGTTTGCTTCGCCTCCTAATCTCTCTATCTCCAAACGCACCGCATTTTTGAGACCCGAAAGCGAAAAAGCAAGAAGCGGTGAGTGACGAAGCGGTACAGGAAAATCAAAACGCCCCTCATCCCCACCGTGTGCCAAAGCCTCGATAATGGGTCCTCCAGGGTAGCCTAGTCCCATCATCTTGGCTACCTTATCGAAACTCTCCCCTACGCTATCGTCCATACTTGTAGCCAAAAGTTGCATGGTATCCAAAGAGCTTACATTAATCATCTGCGTATGCCCTCCCGAAATGAGCAAAACAAGCAAAGGCATGATGGAGCTTTTTTCAATAAAGAGCGAATAGATATGCCCCTTAAGATGATTGACCTCAATAAGCGGAATCTTCAAAAGCATCGCAAGAGTCTTTGCCATAGCAATCCCCTCTAGTAGTGTCACCCCCAGCCCTGGTTGATTGGTCACCGCAACGGCTTTGAGATGGGGCAAATACTCCTTAAGCTCTTCCAAAATATCGGGCAAGGCAACAGCATGCAACCTTGAAGCCAGTTCGGGTACTACTCCGCCATAATAGGCGTGGTCGGCTTCTTGGGAGATTTTTTTGTGAAAAATTAACTTTTTGGTAAGCCTATCGGTAATAGCAATAGAGCTATCATCGCACGAGCTTTCGATGCTAAGTATCATGGTTTTCCTTAGGTTTTATTTCCAAACATCAAGAAACAAAAGCTTTTTCATTAATATTAGTTTTTGAGACACATTATAATCAATCCTCTATTAAAGATGGTACGCTATAGTACAAAAAATCAAAGGTCAAACGATGAAAATACCTATTTTATTTCCTATTATGATAATTACGCTTATGATAGCTATTCACTATCTCTTCTATAGTCGTGTCATTGAACGTCTTGCGATTTGCAAAGCGACAAAACAGATTTTAATCGCCTTGGTGATATTGAATTTTGCAGCGATTTTGGGCTATATGGCAAGTCGCTACCTCGTAAGCACACCCGATTGGCTCTACTATATGCTTTCGCTTAGTTTTGGAGTGGTGTTGCTCTTTTTTGTCATGGGGGTAATGTATGAAGCGTTGCATCTGCTTCAAACCAAAGCCCCTCTTGACCCCTCTAAGCGTACCTTTTTCAAACGCTCAACCGATATGGGTCTCTTGACGTTGGGGGGGCTTATAGCACGGGGGCTATTGCGGGAGGTCAAAGAGAACCCGTGATTGTCAATGTCACACTCAACCAAAAGCTCTTTAGTAAACCGTACCGCATCATACAAATAAGCGATATGCACATCGGTGGACTCGTTGGGGCCGATTTTGTCCAAAAAGCCGCCCTTCGTATCAATGCCCTAAATCCCGATCTTATTGCTATTACGGGCGATTTGACCGATGCACACATTGATACTATCGCAAAGAGTGTAGAGCCTCTTGGAGATCTCAAAAGTCGCTTGGGCATCTTTTATGTAGTGGGTAATCACGAGTATTTTCATGGGTTGCAAGATACCCTAACCCATATCAAAACATTGGGCATTAGGGTATTGGAAAACGAAACGGTTGTGATTGGCGACAAGGGCAACGAACTCAATATCGCTGGGCTTTACGACTACTTTGGATACCGAATGGGAGAGTTTGTACCCAATGTCGATGCCCTCAAACACTCCATTAACGCCCACTACCCTACCCTTTTGCTGATGCATCAACCTCGCCAAATCACCATGCTTGAAGATTTCAAACCCAATCTCATGCTTAGCGGTCATACCCATGGAGGACAAATTTTTCCTTTTAATTATCTTGTCACCTTACAACAACCCTACGTCAAAGGATTGCACACACTCTCCCCCAAAGAGGCTATTTATGTCAATAGCGGTATAGGCTTTTGGGAACCCAAAATGAGACTAGGAAGCGCGGCCGAGATTACAGTGATAGAGTGGAGTTAAATGTGCTTTATACTTCTTTGTGCTACAATCAAACCAAAAATAGAACCCAAAAGGAAATAGAGTATGCCCAATAGATTAGCCCACGAGACCTCACCCTATTTATTACAACACCAACATAACCCCGTCGATTGGTACGCATGGTGCGATGAGGCGTTTAGACGAGCCAAAGAGGAGAGCAAACCTATCTTTCTCTCTATCGGATACAGTGCGTGTCACTGGTGCCATGTTATGGAGCGTGAGAGCTTTGAGGATGAAGCGGTAGCGGCGATTTTGAATGCGCATTTCATTGCCATCAAAGTCGATAGAGAGGAGCGTCCCGATATTGATAGATACTACCAAGAGGTCTATACGCTCATGAATGGCAAGGCTGGAGGGTGGCCAACAAGTATCTTTTTGACAAGTGAGCTTAAACCCTTCTACAGTGCTACCTACTTGCCCCCCGAGGATCGATACGGTTTGATGGGTTTTGGTAAACTTTTGGGTCTCATTGTCGATAAATACTCCCAAGAGTTTGATTTACTCGATAGCAAAGCTCAAGAGGTGCTAAAATTTCTAAACAACCAAGCCCAGAGTATCCAAGCTACCAAACTTGATAAAAGTCTCATCGACAAAGCCATTGCCCACGCCAAAGAGATTCACGACGACCTAAACGGCGGATTTGGCAAAGCCCCCAAATTTCCACAAGTCTCTATTATCAACCTCGTACTTGACCTCTATCTCATCTCCCAAGATAAACAACTCCTCGATATTGCCAACTTTACCCTTACCAAAATGACCCAAGGGGGACTTTATGACCTTGTTGATGGGGGCTTTTGTCGCTACTCTACCGATGAGAAGTGGCTTGTGCCTCATTTTGAAAAGATGCTCTACGATAATGCACTCATTTGCGACCTATTGCTCAAAGCCTATTGCATAGATGGCAATACAAACTTCAAAGCCATTGCTTTTAGAAGTCTTGATTTTATGATAGAAAAGATGAGCCAATCGCACCTTTTTTACGCCGCTAGTGATGCCGATACCGATGGGGAGGAGGGGAAATACTTTGTCTATAGCTACGATGAAGCACGTCAAGCCTTTGAACAAAACGCTTTACCCAAAGCCCTTTTGGAGTATCTGGGCATTACACCCCAAGGCAACTTTGAGGGGCATACTATCATCCGCCTTGCCCAAGAGATTCCCGCCTCCTACGCCCAAGATATTCCAAAAGCCCTAGCACTACTCAAAGATTTACGCCAAAGCCGTGAGTATCCCTTTATCGATACCAAGATTTTGGTTTCATGGAATGCGATGATGATTAAGACACTCTTTAAGGCAGGACGCATCGAGGAGCGTTACAACCAACAAGCCCAAGCCTCGCTCAAAGCTTTGATAGAGCTTTTGATGGTCAATGGGGTGCTTTATCACTCAACTATCATTGGACATACTCCCAAAATTGAGGCGTTTTTGGAGGATTTTGCCTATTTGGGCGATGCTTTGATAGAGGCCTATTGCTCAACCCAAAACGAAATCTATCTAGTAGAGGCGACACGGCTACTCAACAACGCTATTGAAAAGTACTACAATCAAGGCAAATGGAAATTTTCTAGCGGTGAGTTTGAAACCTTTGCCGATATTTACGATAGCTCTTATCCCTCTTCGGTGGGAGTAATGAGCCACTTTATCCTATCCATTAGCTCACTTGTCGATAGTGTCTATAAAAAGTTTGCCTTCAAATCCTTTGAGCTACACTCCTATAAGATTATGCGACAACCTCTCTCTTCGCCCAAGCTTACCCATGCCGTTATTCGCTATTTGGTCGATGATATTATCATCAAAGCAGACGCAAAAGCTATCCAAACTCATCTAAAAGCGATAGATACCCTCAAAAAACCCTTTGTTTTAACCAAAGTCGATACCCATGAGGGCTTTATGGCGTGTAGTAGCTACAGTTGCTTCGCCCACAAAGAGAGCTTTGAAGAACTTGTAGAGGCAATTAGGTCGTTATAAACTCTACAAGCTGTTGGTGTATCGCTTCGATGGTCTCATTGGCGTCGATGAGTCGATACTCCACATCCAAATAACGAACGATACGCAACATATTGGCTTGTACACTCAAGAGATACTCAAGCCCCTTTTGTTCGATACCGTCAAGTGTTTTGGTCGCCAAACGCTCTTTGAGTGTCTCGTAGGTGGTTGTAAAAAGCACGATTTTATCGGGCAGATGGTTGTGCAGTGCGTATTGATTAAGCTCCAAAAGCCACTCCAAATCAAGGGTTTCATTGCTCAGTGCATACGCCATACCGCTCACCAAGCCACGATCGCTAATAACGGTTTTGTCGCAATTGGGCTTGATTACATCCGCATAGTGTTGCGCCCTATCGGCTACAAAAAGCAACATCAAAGCCCGTGGTGTAAGCTTACCGCTCAGTAAAATCTCACGAAATCTCTCACTAGGCTCTTTGGTAGTCACAAAGTGGGGGTATCTTTGGGACAAAAGCTCAATTTGCGTCGTTTTACCGCAGGTATCAATCCCCTCAAAAAGCACCACCATTAGATATAACTCTTAATCAACGCATGTGCATTAGGGGGAAGAAGGTGGTCAATTTTCCCATTAAAGTGCAAGATAGAACGCACCATTGAGGAGCTAATAAAGGCGTGGTCGAGATTGGGCATTAGATAGATGGTTTCAATATCGCTATTGAGTGAGGAGTTGGCATAGCCCATTTGCAACTCATACTCAAAATCGCTAATAGCCCTTAAGCCTCGCACAATGATATAGGCATCAAGCTCTTGTGCCAAATCGACTAATAGTGAACTAAAGGAGACGACTTTGATTTTGGGCATACTCTGCGTAGAGGCTTTAATCATCTCAATGCGTTGTTCGAGTGTAAAACGAGGACGTTTGGTTTCGCTAATAGCAACAGCTATAATAATCTCATCAAACATCTTGCACGCACGTTTGACTATATCCAAATGCCCGTTGGTAATAGGGTCAAACGTTCCTGGGTAAATAGCACGTCTAAATTGACTCATCTTCTCTCCATCTTTTATATAAATTGTTTTGAATACCTAAAATGTCGTACCATTTGCCAATGATAAATCGCTCCATCTCTTCAAGTGAGTTGCTATCGGAGTAGTAGCCCATGACAGGAGGTGCGATGATAACCCCAAGAGTAGAGAGTTTGTGCATATTTTCGAGTGCAATAGCCCCAAAAGGCAACTCTCTAGGAGCCAATAGAAGCTTTTTTTGCTCTTTGAGTGCCACCGCCGCAACCCTTGTAATCAAATTATCAGCAATACCGTGAGCGATTTTGGCCAATGTATTCATACTGCAAGGAATCACCGCCGTAGCATCAACACCAAACGAACCCGAGGCGATTGAAGCTCCGATGTGTTTATGGGAGTGCAGGGTGAAATTTTTTTCTTCGAGACGTTCAACCACCAAAGCACTTTGAGAAGCCACCACATGAAGCTCTACGCTATCGGGCAAATGAGCAATAAAGGCTTTTGCCAATGCCACTCCACTAGCCCCACTAATAGCCAAAACGATACGCATCGACTACTTACTGCCTTTTTCGATTGGCAATCCTGCTTTTTTCCATCCATTCACAAAGCCTTGTTGGATATTGGTAAGCTTCTCATACCCCTCATCAGCCAACAAAATCGCTGCTTTGACCGAACGCAAACCGATACGACAAATAAGAACTATCTCCTTGTCGTATCCATCATCGGTTAGTCGATTGACTTGCTCTACAAAGTGCTTATTGATTACCATCTCACCGTTTACTTTCATTTCGTAAGGGATATTTATCGCTCCTTTGGGGTGTCCGTGTTCAAACTCCTCTTTGGTTCGTACATCAATAATGTAGTCAAATTCAGGCAACACTTTGGTCTCTTTGAGACAACTATCGGAGTACTCTTTGGCATGAAGCAGTGAGACAAAGATCGATAGAAGTATAATAAGCGGTTTTAATTTAAACATTTTTTCTCCTCAATGATTTGTGAGTGTATTATAGCAATTGAGTATAAAAGTTGAGTATCATCCATCCAAATAAACTTTATCATTAATACAAATGTAAATAACCAACCTTGCGTACCTTAAAAATTACCCCATTGCAATACGTCATTGTGTGTTTACAAATGGGGTCGGCAAATGGAAATATTTTGAAAGCAATAAAAAACCAACTCTTAACCCAAAATAAGCTACAATTCATCAAAGTTTAATAAAGAATGTATGCAATAGGAGAATAGATGCAAGAGTTTTTACAAAAAGCC
This sequence comes from Sulfurovum sp. FS08-3, assembly GCA_000830175.1. Classification (GTDB taxonomy): domain Bacteria; phylum Campylobacterota; class Campylobacteria; order Campylobacterales; family Sulfurovaceae; genus FS08-3. The sequence continues at coordinate 83,657 of JQIS01000009.1, forward strand.
AAATCTTCGGCTAGAGTACTCAATGCTCTAAGCGGTGCCAAAAAAAATCAAATACTTTTGGAGATGGCTCAAGCGTTGCGTAGCAGTCGTCAAACCATCATCGAACATAACGCACTTGATATGCACAATGCCCACACCAGTGGACTTTCGGATGCCCTAAAAGATAGATTGTTGCTCAATGAGAGTCGCATTGAAGCCATGGCGATAGCCCTTGAAGAGATAGCCACACTCAAAGACCCTATCGGACGTGTACTTGAGGGCTGGGTGAATGAAAATGGGCTAAAAATCGAAAAAGTTACCATTCCTATCGGAGTCGTTGGAATTATTTATGAATCTCGCCCCAATGTCACGAGTGATACGGCGGGACTGTGTTTCAAAAGCTCCAATGTTTGCGTACTCAAAGGCGGCAAAGAGGCGGATAACTCCAATAGAATCATTGCCCAAACATTGCAAGATGTACTTGAAAAAAATGGTTTACCCAGAGAGATGATTGCTTTGTTGCCCGATAGTTCGCGTGAGGGAGTCACATGGCTTATCAAACAAGATAAATACGTTGATCTTATCGTCCCACGGGGAGGACAAGGATTGATTGATTATGTAAGCCAAAACGCAACCGTCCCTGTAGTCAAACACGACAAAGGGCAGTGTCACACCTACATCGACAAAGATGCTAATAGAGACCAAGCCATTGCCATTGCTATCAATGCCAAATGCCAACGCCCAGGAGTCTGTAACGCTATGGAGACCTTGCTTGTCGATAGTGCGATTGCTCAAGAGATTTTGCCCCGTCTCAAAAGTGCTTTTGATGCCTATCATACCCAGCTCAAAGGGTGCGATACCACCCAAAGCATTATTGAAGTTGAAAGTGCCAATGATGAGGCGTTTCATACGGAGTACCTTGCCAATATCCTTAATATCCGTGTGGTTGAGGGAGTCGAAGGAGCTATTAGCCATATCATTGAGTACGGTTCGGGACACTCTGAGGCGATTATTACCCAAAACATTGCAACGGGTGAGCGGTTTTTAAACGCCGTTGATGCTGCTGCGGTCTATATCAACGCTTCGACACGATTTACCGATGGAGGAGTTTTTGGGTTTGGTGCTGAGGTGGGTATTAGCACCAACAAACTCCACGCACGAGGACCTATGGGCGTTGAGGGGCTTACAACCTACAAATACAAAATCTACGGCAATGGGCAGATACGTTAGGATATGGAGAGTTTTGTAGCCCAAGAAGCGGGACGACTGGATAAGATTTTAACCCAACATCTCAATCAAAGCCGTAATCAAATCGAAAAACTTATCAAAGAGGCTCTTGTGAGTGTAAACAATAGAGTCGTAACAAAGCCTAGTTTTAAAGTACTAGAGGGACAAACCGTAGAGTATAGCTTCAAAGAAGCAATCATTAAAGCACCTCAAGCGGTTGATTTTGATGTAGCCATTCTCTACGAAGATGAAGATATTTTAATCCTCAACAAACCCGCCCATCTCGTCGTCCACCCCGCCCCTAGCGTCAAAGAGCCTACATTGGTAGATTGGCTTATGGCTAGAGGTATTTCGCTCTCTACTCTTAGTGGCGAGGAGCGTCACGGTATCGTACATCGTATCGACAAAGAGACGACAGGGGCGTTGGTAGTAGCCAAAAACAATGAAGCCCATCAAAAATTAAGTGAGCAACTCCAAGATAAAAGCATGGGTCGATACTATTTGGCGGTGATTGACTACCCCCTCAAAGAGGATACAATCGTCGAACAACCCATTGGACGCAATCCCAATAATCGTCTAAAGATGAGCATCAATAGCCACGGCAAAGAGGCAAAGAGTGCTTTTGCCAAACTCCTTGAGGGCAAAGAGCGTTTGGAACTCATCGCTGCAAAGCTCTACACAGGACGAACCCACCAAATACGTGTACATCTTTCGCATTTGGGACGGCATATTGTGGGGGATGAACTCTACGGATACCAAAGCCAAAATTCATCGTACAGAGTGCAACTTCATGCCTATTTGCTCTATCTCATTCATCCACGAACGGGTAAAAAAATTGAAGTAGTAGCACCGCTTTTTGAGGATATGGAGAGACTATTGGAAGCTAAATTTGACTCCTATCAAAAGACCATAGAGTCTCTCAAAGAGAGATTTATAGATACACCCTCTATCTAACTCTCAATCACAATAGGTTATAATATATACCAATAAAACAAAGAGAATATCGCAATGCCACATATCAAAACCAAACCGTTTAATAGAGAGATTTTAAACTATCATCAAGAATTTAATGATTTTATTACTTTTCGTGCCACCGATGAGCATGAGGAGCTTTGGGGTATATGCTATGAGGGGGTGGAGTTTTTGCTTCATCTCAAAATCGATAGCGATGGAAACTACCTCTTAAAATACGACAAAGTTACCCGTCCGCTCAAAGTTGAACTGCTCAAAAAGAGTATTGCCATTCTTGCCGATATACTTAAGCTTGAAATTTTAAGTGCCAATATCGTTTCGTACAAAACCAAAGCACCTTTGGCTTCAATGTACCAAAAGAGCATCAAAGATTTTGAAAATATTGAGTTTGGAACGCAAAAAGTTTCACTCGAAGTAGGCTTTGGAAGCGGTAAACATATTGTGTATCAAGCCACCCAAAACCCCGATAAACTCTATATCGGTGTTGAGATACACACTCCATCAGCCCAGCAACTTCTCAAACAAATAGGATTGCAAAACCTTACCAATATTTGGGTGGTTAATTACGATGCAAGGCTTTTGTTGGAGATGTTTGCCTCCAATAGCTTGGAGGAGATTTATGTCCATTTTCCTGTGCCATGGGACAAAAAACCCCATCGTAGGGTTATTAGTCCTAGCTTTTTGACGCAGTCGATGCGTACGCTCAAAATCGGGGGGACTTTGGAGCTACGAACCGATAGCGACCGCTACTTTTGGTATGCCTTGCAAACCTTTTTTGCCTATCCAAAGATTGAAGTAAAGGTACACAAAAACAGAGACCTAGAAGTCGTCAGCAAATACGAAGCAAGATGGCGACGACAAGCCAAAGATATTTACGATGTTTGGGTAGTCTCGCACGAAAACTCTCCGCAAGATAGACGAGATTTCAAGTTTGATTTTGATACGATTGGGTACAATAATGGTTTAAAAAATACTCTCCCTAGTGAAAGTCAAATTTTCGAGGAGTATTTTATTCACTTTGAGCGAATCTATAGCATCGTTGGAGGGGGATGGTTGTTGCGTGTGGCAATGGGAAGTTTTGATAGACCCGAACATAAATTTATCTTAATGACACCCCAAGAGATACGCTATATGCCCTCACCGCCCGTAGCAACGCTCACCAACTATCATGTGCATCAAAAATTGCAGGAGTTTTTAAATGAGTAACACCAGTGTCATCAATGCCTCTTACCTTAACCTCTCCTATCATGATGAGTCAAGCGAAATCATCAAAGATGCCTCGTTTACTATCAACAAAGGCGACTTTGTTTTCATCACAGGACCTAGCGGAAGCGGTAAATCGACGTTGCTCAAAGCACTCTATGGCAAACTTAAGCCTTTTAGTGGTGATCTTAACGTAGGAGGACTTGATATGAATGAAATATCCAACAAAAACCTCCAAAAGTTGCGTCAAAATTTGGGCATTATCTTTCAAGACTACAAATTAATCAATGAGTGGAGTGTGGAAAAAAACGTCGCTTTGCCTTTGATTATCGCAGGTTACTCCAAAGATATTCAACACACACAAGCCAAAAGGTTACTAACCCATGTCAAATTGCTCGATCACATCTACAAAAAACCCCTAGAGCTTAGCGGTGGTGAGCAACAACGTGTAGGAGTAGCAAGAGCCTTATCCAAAAATCCTTTTTTAATCCTTGCCGATGAGCCTACAGGAAATCTTGATGAGTACTCCTCCAATGTCATTTGGGATTTGATGGAAAACACCTGCGAACAGCTCAATACCACCGTGGTGGTTGTCACGCACAAAATTCCCAATATCTTCTCCATTCCTTATCGTCATCTCATCATTGAAAATAGGGGTATCTATGAAATTCATTAAAAATCATATCACCTTTATCTTGCCACTTATGGCGGTTTTGATTGGTTTGGAGTTCTATTTTGTCTTTGAGCGAACCACCAAAAACTACGAAGAGGGACTCAAAAACAACTACTCCATGCTTATCGTTGCCCACGACAAAGTTGATATTGAGTATTTGCGAACGCTCAATTCGCATATTGCTACCATAGAGGAGGTCAAAAAAGACTCCATTGTCGATGAGATCTCCAAAGGACTCAAAGACTCTAGCAAAGCTTCGCTCTCTAAAATTTTGCCCCATTTTTACAACACCAAACTCGATACCTATCTGAGTATGGATGATATTAGCACCATCAAAGCCGACCTCGAAAAGAGCAACAAAATCAAAAGTGTCGAAACCTTTGACAACTCGCACAACTCTACCTACAAACTCTTTGTATTTTTAAAATTTATCTTTAAGATTTTTATTTTGTTTATAGGCATAGTAAGCTTCTTTTTGATATTTAAACAGATGGAGGTATGGAGTTTGACCCATCGTGAACGTATGAATATTATGGAGATATTTGGTGCACCGCTCTTTTTGCGTAGTGCCGTGATGTATCGTATCGCCGTTACCGATGCCTTTTTTTCATCCATTTTTATCTCGCTTGTTTTTGTCTATCTTAAATACAACTGGGCTAGTAGTAGCGGGATTGAAATACTTATGCACAATCGAGAGCTTATTTTTGAGTTTAGTGATTTTTTTAAGATGTTGGGTATCTCGTTGGCTATCGTTATCACATCGGTCTATTTGGTTGTTTCCAATATGAAGGATGAGAGTTGAGGATACTCTTTAGCCTAGGGTTGGCTCTAAGTTTGAGCTTTGCAACCAATCTCAATACCAAAATCAACGACTCCAAAAAGCAGCTTAATCAAGTCGAACAGACCAAAAGTGCCACGAGTGCAAAGCTTTCGCAGATAGTCCAAAGCATCAACAAAGCCAAAAATCAAAGCAAACTCTACGATGCACGCATCGAAAAACTCTCCAAGGAGAAAAACCAAAACGAAGAACTCTATCAAAAATCCAAAGTCCAACTCAACGAGTACAACAAGCTCTACCGTGATACCGACAAGGAGATAAAGCTCAAAAATATGCGTTTTTTATCCCTGCTCTCCAATCAATTTGGTGTGATTTTTGCGATGCAAAAAGTCAAAAAAAATACCCAAAAATCGATAATCTACAAAGAGATATACGAGTACTACAAAATCCAAAATATCAAAGAGCTTCAAGAACTCAAAGTCGAAATCGAAAAGTGGCAAACCAAACAAAACGACATCACCCAAAAGCGAAAAAACATTCAACACACCATGGCAAAACTTGAAAAACAACGCAACGAGTACAAAAAAGAGAAACAAAACAAAAAAATACTCTTAAACAAACTCGCCCAAGATGAGGAGATTTACCGCAAAAAACTTCAAGCCATTGTCGATAAACAAAGTTCACTTCGTTCGACACTCGCCAAACTCAATATCCTCCAAGCCAAAGAGGTTGAAAAGGCTCGTGCCGAAGAGATAGCAAGAAGCAACGCACTCAAAACCAAACAGTTCAAGGATTACAAAGGCTCCAACCAATCCTCCTATTACATGACCAATGTCACTGCCTATCAAGGTCAAAAAACCCTCTCGCCCATTCAAGGCGCTAGAGTCATCAAACGCTTCGGAACACACATAGACCCCATCTATAAAATCAAAATCTTTAATGACTCCATCACCCTCAAAGCACCCAATAGGGACTCCAAAGTAAGCAGTGTCCTTTCGGGCAAAGTGGTCTATTCGGGAAGCAACTCCATGCTAGGCAATGTCGTCGTCGTAGCTCATGATCAAAAACTTCATACCATTTATGCAGGATTATCGCATATCGCCCCAACCATTCGAGTAGGCAAACATCTATCCACGGGTGAAGTGATTGGACGAGTCTCTAGCAAACTTATCTTTCAAGCTACCAAAAATTCAAAACATATCAATCCTTTGCATTTAATTCGGATTTAAAGAAGAGAAGTAGTAAATTTTTCTTAATTTGGATATAATTGTAAAAGATAATAGATTCCAATAGAGAGGTTGCTTATGAGAATATTAATAGTTTTATTGTTCTGTATCACATTTTCTCATGCCAAAGAGAGTAGCTCTATCATACTTAGTACTCATCAATCGCCTAGCGATGCCACTGTAGCCCTTGCCAAAGCCAATCAAAATACTCTTATTCAAGAGTTGGCTAAACGTTTTGAATTTAAAGTAACTATTGAAAAGCAAGAAAATGAACTCCTTATTATTCTCACAAACTTTAAAAATCCCAAAACTATTCCATTGGTTTATGAGGTTCTCAAAAGAGATTATCATACACTCAAAACCAATTATCGTGTTATCAAAAACAACACAGGATCCGATATTGTTTGGTTGGCGGTTATATTTGTAATGTTTGGTACCATTGGTGTTATCTTTATTGTGCGTTCCTCCAAAAAATACAATGAACTTGAAATGGAGTATAAAAAACTTAAAAAAATCAAAGATTCGCTCTCTGCCAAACACGATGAAGTACTGAATAATTTAGGATACAAGATAGAAAAAACCACAAAAAGCTTGATCAGTGCAAGAGATGAGATTATCAATGAGCCTATTACTGAATACACCAAAGAGGTGGTTGAGAAAAAGTTTCAATCCATTCAAGAGACCGACAAAATATTGACCGATACGACAGAGCAAATCATCAACTTCCTCAAAGCCAAATCGGGCAAACTTAAGTTGCAACACAAATCTTTTGATATTAATAAACTTTTGGATGAGATTACTGCGTTTGTTTTTCAAAACTTCAAAGGCAAAGCGGTTGAGTTAATTTACGATATCAATATCGACGTACCACGCTACATTATGGGGGATATTAATCGCTTAAGTGAACTGCTTATGAATATTTTGGATTACTCTTTTAGGCACACCTCGAGGGGTTATATCAAATTGGTAATAGCTAAATTTGACCATGTGCGAGTCGATACGGCTTTGATAGAGTTTAAAATCGTTGATACTAGCACGGGGGTAAAAAAAGAGCAAGAGGATGCTATCTTTACTCCCTTTAGCAACAACGACAACCAAAGAGGACTCTTTATTACCAAAGAGCTTGTTCGACTCATGAAAGGAGAATTGGAGTTTGTATCACGCTACGGCAAGGGCAACACCTTTTCGATTACTATTCCGCTTCACATTGATGATAAACGTAAACAATCCTACGCCCTCTCGAGCGACTCCATCTCCCATAAAGAGCTTGAAAAACGCTACGTTGGCATTATCGACAAAGACGAAGAGAGTGCTATGGCACTTAAAAAATCTTTTTTACACTTTACCAAAAATGTCTCCACTGTAGCCGATTACAGCTTGAATGATTATGATGTCCTTAATCGCTTTGATTTGCTTTTGATTGATCATAGTATGCTCTACGATGAAACCTTTGAACTTATCAAAACAATACAAAAACACAAAGAACTCAAACTCATCATTACACACTCAATGCTCAACAATAACTACGCCGAAGTTGTGGATGAGCAAATCGAACGCTACATCTCCAAACCCCTAACGCCCTCTTATGCTCAAAAGATATTTTTGGACATCTTTAGCCAACTCAAAGTGGTTTCGAGCGAAGATGAGATGATCTATATGGAGCAGATGAGAAACAAACAATCAAGCAATCTGCCAAAACAATACCCCAAACCCATGGTAGATACCAAAGACGCAACCCCTGAGTTTTTCAAAGAGTTTGCCCAAAATTCTATTTTGATTATTAATGACGATAAAATTACGCTCAACATCCTAAGGGAGATAATAGGCAATAGTGGCATTCGTTGTGCATTGGCATCAAACGCCCAAGAGACCTTTGAACAGCTAGGCAAATACTATCATAACTTCAATCTCATTATTATCAACATAGAAAAAGAGAGTACCAACGGCTATCTTTTAACCAAAATGATACGATCATCACACGCTTACGACAAGATACCTATTATTGCTATTATCACTACACCCTACAACCCAAGCGAACTTCTCAAAGCGGGTATCAACGCTTATCTCCTCAAGCCTATCCGCCTAACATCCATCTATACCGCCTTTAATCTCTTCTTAGATAAAGTCGATTTGGGTTCCCCCTACATACGCCTAAGCGAACAGATACTTGACATTACACGAGGGATTATGCAAACCCAACACGACTATCGAGTCTATCTTGAGCTTGTCAAAGAGTTCAAAGATGCTTACGGCAACAGTGCTACGCAACTTAAAACGCTTATGGATGCCAAAGATTATGACCGTCTCAAAGAGATGATTAATAATATGTTGGGATTGAGTGATATTTTGGGGGCTAACAATATGTTTGCATTGCTTAAAAAACTTGATCAAATGATACGCAACAAAGAGTATGACACACTCGAAAACTCTATCGATGAGTTCAATGAGGAGCTTGAAGCACTCAATACCAATATCGAAATCTATATCCGAAGCGTCAAATCCTAGCAGAGAGATTTAACTACAATTAACCTTTATAAGCTACAATTTTTTTGAGTCATACAGACTCAATAGCAACAAAAACTTACAAAGGAGTTCTCCTATGAAAAAATTTTTTAGCACATTGGCTGGTGTTGCGTTGGTGAGCGGTTTGCTTCATGCTTCTCCTTTTGATAACAATGACTTTGATGATGAGTTTAGACGGATGCAACACTACATCAATACTGTTTTTGATTCGCACTTCTCCTCATCGTATCGCCATGGACTCTACCCTAGAGCAAATTTCTATGACAAAAATGATCAATATTTGCTGGAGTTTGAGTTAGCAGGAGTCGATAAAAACGATATTAATGTCTCAATTGTCAAGGATAATTTGCTTACTGTCGAGGGAAATAAAAAACGAGAAATCAAAACCAACAATCGAACATCGTTTCAAGAAGAGATTTACTTTGGCAAATTTAAACGTGTCGTGCAACTGCCCAAAAACTCCGATACGCAAAAGATTGATGTCAAGCACAACAATGGGGTATTAACCGTAACCATACCCAAAAAAGCTCCCGAGATTGAGCAATCCAAAGTCTTGCCTATCAACTAAACTCTCTATCTTCACTTCTCGTGGAGATGGAAACTTTTTCACCACCCTTCAAATTAAGAGTTAATTTATCTTAAATTGGTTATAATCTGTTTGTTAATAAAAATTATTACTAAGGAATAAAAATGTTAGTGACAAAAAAAGCTCCAGATTTTACAGCGACTGCCGTATTGGCAAACGGTTCAATTGTAGAGAACTTTAATCTTTATGAAAATTTAGGCTCAAAGGGTGCGGTACTTTTCTTCTATCCACTTGATTTTACTTTTGTATGCCCATCTGAAATTATTGCATTTTCGCACAGAATTGAAGAGTTTGAATCAAGAGGTGTCAATGTTATTGGTTGTTCAGTTGATTCTCAATTTAGCCACTTTGCATGGAGAGAGACTCCTGTAGAAAAAGGCGGGATTGGCAAAATCAAATATCCTCTTGTAGCCGATTTGAACAAACAAATCTCAAGAGATTACGATGTACTTTTTGGTGAATCCGTAGCCCTTAGAGGAAGCTTCTTGATTGATGCTGATGGTACTATTCGACACGCCGTAATTAACGATTTGCCACTAGGAAGAAACATCGATGAGATGATTAGAATGGTTGATGCAATGCAATTTACCAACGAACACGGTGAAGTGTGTGCTGCGGGTTGGCAAAAAGGCGATGAGGGCATGAAAGCCTCAACAGAGGGTGTAGCGGAGTATCTTGCTAAACACGAGAAAGATCTATAAGATAGATTGCTTTTCCAATGCACACAACTTTGCATTGGGAAGTGGGAGAAACAATGAAAGATTACGAGAGCCTACTTAAGGCACATAGACTCAAAAGTACATTTCAACGAGTCAGTATCATAAAAGCCATTGATAAAGCAGGGCATATTAGCATTGACGATATCTACAAAGAGATTGTTGTCTATCACCCCTCTATCTCATTGGCAACGGTTTATAAAAACATACTCACCATGAAAGAGTTGGGCTTGGTTGTTGAAGTTCCCATTGCCAATAGCAAATCCAAATACGAACTGATAAAAGAGAACCACATTCACTTCATTTGTCAAAAGTGTGGCAATGTCAAAGACAAGCCAATCACCGATAAAATTCAACATTTTTTTGAAGAGTTGGTCGCTCAAGATGCGTTTAAACTTCTCTCTACTCAAAACAATCTCTATGGAATGTGCCACCATTGCGACGCATCCTAGAGACTATTTTATCTTCAATAGACCTCTAGTGGATTGTACTCTATATGGGTAGGTAGCGAATAGTTTGGTACATTGTCGTAACTAAATACTGAATAGTACTTTTTTTTGTCAAGTGAGCCAAAATTATCATAGGTATAAGTATCTTTTCCGCCGTAAATTTTCACCCCATCGGAGAAGTTTTTAGGGACATGGAAACTGTTGCGTACGACATAATAACCTACCAAATCGTTGTGTTCAACCTCATCCCATGTGAGCTTCACTAAGCCATTGACTTTGGTAATTTTGACATTTTGCACGGGGTCAAGAGGTTTTCGCCTTCGGTTGATGTATTTGAGTTGAAGCTCTACATGGTTGTCCCATTTGAGTATTCTATCTTTTATTTTGTTATCGGGCGACGTGGCTTTGATAGCAAGTTTGAGCGTTTTGCCCTCTTTGTGTAGATTGCTTAGTGTCATCTTGGAGAGCGTATCAAATATAAAGTAGTTATCATTTTTGAGAGTCAAATCACTTTCGGCTACTTCATAACCTATATACTCAATCTTATCACGATGCCTAATATCATCATAACTTGTCACGCTATCAACCTCAATAAGCTCGACATAGTAGCGTGTGTCTCGATTTTTTTTGAAGCTGTTTTTGTTTTTGATTTTCAAAATAGCCGAGGTAATAATATGGGTCTCATACTGGGGCATAGCGTCGAGATTAAACTCCATATAGCCATAAACCCTATCGCCATTGGCATCAAAACCACTCGTAAGAGACTCTATGATTCCCTCTTTGGATATACTAAGTGTTCGATTGGGTGTTAGAGCGATACGACTCTCTTGGATTGTGTATTTAATATCAAGCATGGGTCGATAGTGAATCCCTCCACCAAAACGACCGTACCCTATATCAAATTGCATGATTTGCGAATCTTCTCCATCGGGCAAAGTTTTGGGTCCATCGATGCGAAAATGTACCTTTTTTTTGGCAATTTGGGCTTGAAGCAATTGACATTCGTGTTTGGAAAACTGCCAAACGTTCCAAATACCTTGGGTGAGATTGTGCGATTCAATGGCATTTCCTACCGTGCCTGTCACTTTGGCATTGACTACATCATCATAATCTGTAATCTCTCCAAAACTTTCGCTATCCAAAATAGAGGCATTCCACTCTCCATATTTTTCTATCTTGGCTCCTACACGATTCATAGGATAGAGATAGAGCTTGGCTGATTTGATGGTGGCATGGTTGGATGGAATGGTATCCAAACCAAACGTAATCACACTGCAACATATCCCTTTGGCATGACTTACACCTGCAAAGAGTGAATTTTCACCAAAATGGGAACGGTTTTGCTCTTTTGAGTTTTCACCCAAATAGCCCGTTTCACTCTTGGAAGCAAAGATAATCTTATAAAACTCATCATTTTCCAACCTCGTACGCACTTTGACAACAGGAGCAAAAGGGGATTTGTAGCCACTCTTTTTGTTTACAGCACGAATGGTATAAAAGTAGGTTGTAGCGGAGTTGAGATTGGAATCTTCGTAATATTTCTCTCCCACAATAGCGATACGAGTACGTTCGTTACAAGCATCCTTATCTTGTGTGCTACGATAGATTTCAAAGTATATATCCTCTCGAATCTCATAGTTCCACACGAGTGAAACACCGTTGAATGTCACACTCTCAATAGTAAAATCATCAACTCGTTTGGGTGCATTGTGCGAATAGTTCACAACCTCCGAAAATGCCATTTTAAGGGCTGGGATGTTCTCTTTGATAGAAGAACTCATACTCTTCATGTAGTCTGGAATATTTTTCGTACCCACCTCTACGACGGTAGCAATAATGCCTTTGGAGTAGTAGTACTCCCTTCCGCTTCCCGAAATAAGTGCTGCGGGCGGTTTGCCTCGATGAATGCCGTATCTTCGTCCTGTCACTTTGTGTATCTCATCGTTCATATTGGCACACAAAGCATTCATATCGGTTCCATCAATTTCGGCTTCGTGTTTGAATTTGTGTGCAGGGAAAAAGACGTTGCCTTGCGAATGGTAATCAAAGGCGATAGTGATATTGGGATGAGCATCAACAAAAGTTTTGATAGCTTGAGTTTCGGCTTCTGAGAAGGGATACTCTCCGCCGTAAACATTGGAGCTAGTATTGCTCTCTTTTTTGAATCCTATAGAGAAGTTGCGATTGAGATCAACTCCGATAGTACCGTCATAATTGGGACGGCGGTTTTTACGCCAAAAAGAGAAGTGCTTCCTTGAGTACTCGTATCCATCGGGATTGAGACAAGGCACCATATAGATTGTAGCCTCATTGAGAGATTTTTCAAGTACGGGATCAATGTGTTGATTTTTGGCAACAAAGTGCATAAAATCAAGAGCCAACTCATTACCAATCCACTCTCTAGCGTGAATGCTTCCTGTGTAGAGCATAGCGGGTTTGGTATCGGCTTTGGAGACATTTTGAGATATTTTTGCCAAAACAATGTCTCTCTTTTCATACGTTTGACCGATTTTGATGATTTCAATAAGATTGGGGTGGTTTTTTTGTAAATTGTAGAGCGTCTCTAGGCTCTCTTGGTAGGAACGGTATTGATTTTTCATTCTATTTTAGTGTCCCATGTGTAAGTTTTGTGCGAATTTTAACATATAGAAAGTTACAATGCAAGTGATTTTGGGCTTCTTTCACCTGTAAATCTCCTTTTTGCTAAGCAAAACTCGGTGAAAATTCCTCGAACTTGTGCTTTGCCTATCGGCAAGAATGAAACCTTTGAGATTTTCATTCTTATTTTTAACGACATGAGAGTTTTTGTCTATGCCAGTTGCTTTTTAAATTTGTTCCAACTCTTATCGAGTTTTTCCGCCATCTTATCATTGAACCATCCGAAGTTCTCTTTGAGAGATTGGCACTTATCTTCCAAATCCTCAATAAGTTCTATCATGGAGAATTTTTCGTTGATTTTTGCAAGTTTTTTATTACCGATTCCTTTGATTTCAAGCAACATAGCGTTGATTTTATCTTCTGTAATCGTAATCTCCTCATCTTCAACCTCTTGGGTCTCATCGTAGGCTACGGCATCGGCAAGTGTAATGGGTGCTTTCATGGTATCTTTGTAGTTGTCTTGAAAATTCCACTTCTCACTTGGCCACTCTTCAAACTCTCTATCGGTAGTAACAAGCATAGGAAAGAGTTTATCAAGATGATGAATATAAAACTCCCCGCCCTCAGAATCGATACGCTTTTGATTCATAAAAAACTCCGCATCGTAGCTTGGATTGTAGCGTCCAAAGGTGATGTATCGCAGTGTACGCAATATAGAGCTATCCATCTTGCCCAACTCCTCCCAGTTGTACATGGGTACATGAGGAAGCGGGAAGAAACCGTTGCTAAATTTGTGCATCAAATATTGTCCTATCCAATCTCGAATATAAGGAAACGCCGCAAACGCCGTGGCACACTCTAATATTCTATACTTGCCATCTTTACCTACGGCTATATCACACGCCCAATACTCAGCGTTGGCTGATTTGGAGACTTGGACGGCCAAATCAAGCAACTCTTTGGGTACTTTTTGATAATCCATCGTACCCCCTTGAGAGGTATTGGTAAGCCATGCCCCTTCGGGTGGTCGTCGCCAAAAGGCACACACGGGTTTGTGACCAATGAGCATTACCCGTACATCGGCATCCATGGGTACAAAATCTTGCATATAAATAGGATAGTATTTTTTCTTAGCGAGTAAATCTTTGGCTTCAACAATGGAATCGACTTTATGCACAAAGTAGCCTCCGTAGTTGGATGGACCGTAGCTTTTTTTGATAATCTTTGGATAGCTCGTCGTCTCAATAAACTCATTGGCTTTGTTTCTATCGTAAAAGATATAGGTTTTGGGTACAGGGATATTGTATTTCCACGCAAAACGGGTGACATTCTCTTTGGATTTGTTGGCAAATTGGGTATCAAGTGAGGGAATAAATTGCACGTTGGGCAACTCTTTGGCAATCTCTCGAAAAGTCTCATACGCCGTTGCGGGAATGTTACCGATTAAAATATCAATTTTTTTGCGTTTGACTTCATTGATGAAACGTTGTTTGTCATTTTTCCAATGATAAACAACACTCTCAATCTTATCGGGCCATCCTCGAAAGTTGGAATGGTCAAAAAATCTTAATACATAATCAAGGTATAAAAATCCTAATTTTGGCAGTTTGGGTTTGGCTGTTGCTCTTTTGGTCACGTCTTCTCCTCCTTTGTTATTTTTGTGTTTTTCTATCGATTAGCTCTACTATAGCATCTATTTTTCTATCGTTAAAATCCAATCCCATCTCCTCTTGAGCAGGGGTTGTAAAGGCGGGGATACCGTTTACCTCTAGTACTACATACTCTTGCTTTTCTTGGTCATAAATAATATCGACACCGCCAATATCAGTCTTGCAAATCTCACACGCTTTGAGAGCCAAATTGACCACTTCATCATTAGGCTCTCTTAAAAATACGCTTCCACCGCTTGTGACATTGGTACGCCAATCGTTACCCCCAGCTCTTCTGCCGTAACATCCAATAAATTTGCCATCCACTATATCGATACGAAAATCGGTTTTATCGTATTGGATAAATTTTTCAACATAAAAAAATCGCAAATCCATTTGATTGAGGAAAGGAATAAGCATATCAAGTGCCGATTCATCTTCGATTTTGGTAAGCCCTACCCCACCCCATCCATCGGTTGGCTTATAAATCATCTTATCCCATTTCTTGATGATTTTTCTCAACCTCTCACTATCGTCACGGTGACACAATTTAAAATCAGCCGTCGCTACACCGTGATTTCTAAGCAAAAATGAGGTTTGAAATTTATCTTCTGTGAGTGCAAAAGCTTCGTAGGAGTTAATCATAGGTATGACACGGTTGAGTGCTTGGTACAAAAAAACTTGGTATTGAGTCTGTTCACCCGCATTGTAGGAGAAAAAAAGATCCAATTTGTCAAGCTTCACATCGTTGTGAAGAATGTGACCGTTTTTGCCAATAGCATGTCGTAGATTAATATCCGTAATCGCTTTAATATCTCTCTCTTGTAATTTTTTAATAAGCTTCTCTTGAATCTTATCACCGCCACTATTTGAATACATCCACATACCAATTTTGCGTGACATACATAACTCCTACTTATAGTTAAAGGTTTTTGTTTCCTTTTTGTAATTATAGCCTTAAAGGTGTAAAACTCTCGCTCTTTTTTGTGCGAATTTTACACTTTTTAGCTATAAAAAAGCATAGTTTGGAGTTATCAAAATGTTATAATCATTTCATATCGTTTTTAGAGTAAAATAGCATTATTATTTTATTACAAAGGTGGTTTAGGATGCAAAGGTTCGATTATACAAAATTATCACAATTGATTGAGATCAACTCATGGACAAAAAACAAAGAGGGAGTCGATCAAAACGGCACGATTATGGCTGCATGGATGGAGTCATTAGGGTTTGAAGTAGAGCGTCACGCAAGAGAGGAGATTGGCGACCATCTCCACTTTATCTCACCCTCCAAAGAGGGCAAACGGTTGTTGCTTTTGGGACATTTGGATACGGTTTTCCCACCTCAAAGCTTTGAAGGCTTTAGAGAAGATGAGGCGTGGATTTACGGTCCAGGGGTGTGCGATATGAAAGGGGGCAATATGATAGCCTTTCATGCCCTTGAAAATTTGCATCAAGAACTGGGGAGTATTTACAATATTGATATGTTGCTCGTAAGCGATGAGGAGACGGGAAGTGACGATAGCAAACATCTCACAAGAGCGTTGGCCTCTCGCTACGATTACTGTATGGTCTTTGAGGCAGCGGGTATCCACGGAGAGGTAGTTGAAGCTCGTAAGGGAGTGGGGACATTCTTTATTGATATTACAGGCAAAGCCGCACACGCAGGCAACCACTACATCGATGGGATTGATGCCAATGCCGAAGCAGCCCTCAAACTCCTTGAACTTAAAAAACTAACCGATCTTACAAAAAGTACAACCGTCAATGTGGGTAAAATCGAAGGGGGAATTGGAGCCAATACTATCTCTCCAAGTGCCAAACTCACTTTTGAGCTTCGCTACACCTCCACCGATGAGCGTGATAGGGTATTGCAACAGATAGACAAAATTGTGGCTACCTCTTATATCGAAGGGAGTGTTGCAACACTTAGCGGAGGCATACAGCGAGATGTCATGGAGCCTAGCGACGAACAAAGAGGCTTTATTGCCAAAATTAATGAGCTTTGCAACATCGCTCTACCAACAGAGAGAAGAGGCGGTGTAAGCGATGCCAATATTATATCTTCCAACGGCGTAGCCACACTCGATGGTTGGGGGCCTTTTGGCGATGGAGACCATACAATACACGAAAGAGCCTCAAAAGAGAGCTTTGATGAGCGATTGCAATTGGTAACGGATATTTTACGACACTTTAGCCATGGAGCCTTTGAGCAATAAATCAACCTTGACCATGTATTTATGATATAATATTTTCATTTAGGAGTCGATGTGTACAGCAAAGTAAACTATACAATTGTTGGATTTTTTGTTGTGTTGTTTACTCTTGCTTTGATAGCGTTTGCTTTTTGGCTTAGTAAAAAGGGGTTGGGCAAAGAATATACATACTACCAAACCCATATCAAAGAGTCCGTAGGTGGACTCTCTATCGACTCCGCTGTAAAACTAAGAGGGATTAATGTAGGTAGTGTAAGCGATATGTACATCGACCCCAACGATATTCAAAAAGTCATTGTAACGCTCAAAATCAATCAACACACTCCTATCAAAGAGGATATGGTCACCATCATCAAATCGCACGGAGTTACGGGACTCTCCTATATCGAAATCACGCAAGGGAGCAACGACTCCAAAGAGCTACTCTCCCAAAAAGGCGAAATGGCACTTATCGACAACAAACCCTCACTCATTGAATCTTTTAGCAACAACATCGACCCTATTACCCACAATCTCAAACTTGCTATTGAGAAGTTCAACCAAACCCTTTCGCCCAAAAATATCGAAACGTTTTCGCAAATTTTGCAAAACATTGAAACCATGACAGCCAAAGTGGTGACTATCGAAGAGCAGATGAACACCACACTCATAGCCATTGAAAAGAGTGCCAACAAAATTGATACTACACTCAAGCCTGATGAAATCAACGCCTCGTTGCATCACTTTGCTAAAACTTTGGAGGAATATGCTCTACTCGCCCAAAATCTCAACCGTGCTACCAAAGATTTTCGCTACACCGTCCAAAGAGGTGATTACAACTTCAAAGATATATTCGAGCCTATCAAAGTCGATGTCAAAGAGAGTGCTTACAGCTTCCAAGAGTTGCTCTACTACCTCCAAAAACTCTCACGAAGCCCCGCCGACCTAATACAACGCCAAACACCCAAAAAGTTTGAGGAGTGACTAAATGAAATATTTAAAGGATACTTATGAATGAAGAACTAAAAGAAACCAGAAAACGAAGTTATAACCTAAAAAATATCTATTTAGACCCAAATAATTATCGTTTTGTTGATGATAAAAAATATGTCAAGATAGATGATAATAGTCTTTTAAATGATAAGGTTCAAAAAAGAACAAGAGGTTTTATTGAGGGCAACAAGAGGGAAAACATCAAAGACCTTATCAGTAGCTTTAAAGCCAATGGCTTTATGGATGTTGATGTCATTCAAGTAAGAGACCTAGGTAATAACAGATATCTTGTAATCGAGGGCAATAGAAGAGTAGCAACACTTAAAGCATTGCAAGAAGATGAAGAAAAAGGATTTGATATAGGCAATCTCAATCCTGAAATTTTTAAAAAAGTTCCTTTTGAAATTCACGATAATGAGAGCAAAGAAAAACACCTTATCATTATGGGGCTTAAGCACATCAACGGCAATAAAAAATGGTCGGCTATCAATCAAGCTCAATTAATCTATGACTATCTCAAAGAGTATTGGCAAGCAGATGAATATACCCCAAAAGAGACAAAGCTTTGTGATTCATTGGGTATATCCAAACAAAAATTACGAAATTCTCAAAGAGCTTATCATCTCATATTGGCTTATAAAAAAAGTGATTTTGGCGATCAATTTGAGAGTGAAAATTATTCAATCTTTGAGGAGATTACAAAAAGACCCAATATTAAAGAGTGGTTAGAGTGGGATGATGATAGTTATCAGGCATTAAATAAAAATAATCTCCATAGGCTTTTTTCTTGGATTTCAAAAACAGAAGAGATAGAAGACGAGGATGGCGTTGAAAGAGAAGCCATCATTACAAAATCTGTTGAGGTTAGAGATTTAGCACTTTTTATCAAAAATGAACAAGCACTTAAAGAGATGGAAGATAGTAGGAGTTTTGCAAGGGGATTGGTGGCGAGTGGCGAGATAGATAAGCAGTCGTATGATAAAACGATGAATGAACTATCTAAAACCATCGATAAGTTAGTCACCTATAAAGATAGGATTGACTATGAAGATTTAGAGCAATTCAATGAAATGAAAAACAAAATTTTGGACATTATTCCTAAAAAAAGTTCATTAAATATGGCTCTTGGAAATGTATCAATCTCTTTTGAACATGGAAAAATCAAACATTTTGACTCTATAACCATTGCACAATATAAGCTCTTTAAAGATTTCAAAATAGACAAACTCAATAGAATCAATATTTTTGCAGGGTTTAACAATAGTGGTAAATCTTCTCTTCTTGAAGCAGTTTATTTTTTGACTAAACAAAATGATATTGTTTCATTTTTGGAGATTATCAAATTGAGAAATAAACTAAAATCACTCAACCCCACATGGGTAAACAAAGTTTTTGATAAAAATGAAATTATAGACATAAAGGGGGTATTTAATGAGGTCAATACATCCATCTATTTTAATAAATTTGAAGCATCATCCATTGATAAAAAGGATGATTATATTGCCTCGTATAGCCTCAAATCGACTATCAATGACCAAACATTAGACAACATTATCCATACTTTTGGCTATGAAACACTTAGAAGAGAAAATGAAAAGGTAGTGCATCTTTGCAGTTCCATTCTAAAGAGTCCCTATTTTTATAATTTTGATGAAATCAAAGAGACATACAGTAAAAATACGATTTATAAAAGTGATGAAGGGAAAACAGCCATACGATTGGTTGTAGAATTTCTCAAAAATGAGATAGATTCAACCATCGAAGATGTACGACTTACCGATATAGAAGACGTGGAGAGGTTTATTGTCGATTCTACTCAATTTAGCGATAAAAATTTAGAGATAACCAATTATGGAGAGGGATTACAAAGAATTTTTGAAATAGCCCTTAGTTTTGCTTTTGCTCGAAACGGTGTTGTATGCATAGATGAGTTTGAAACGGCTATACACTATTCATTGTTGGTCAAATTTACCAAATTTATTCAACAATTGGCAGATAGATTCAATGTTCAAGTTTTTTTAACATCACATTCAAAAGAGTGTATCGATGCTTTTGTCAATAATGAGTATAGAAATGATGAAATATCTGCGTATTATCTAGAAAATGTCGACAGTACAATAAAAACAAAATTTATCTCTGGTGTACAATTAAAATACTATATTAATAACATTGGTCTTGATATTAGAGGTGATATCAATGAATAAAATTACAATAGTTTTTTGTGAAGGGCAACACGATATAGCTTTTTTATCAAAAATATTATTTGCACATGAATATAAAAAATATGACAAAACATTGGATAAATTTTTAAAACCTTTTGGTAATCAATATTTTGGACTTATGAAAACAATGGAAATCTCAGATAAAAAATTGGGATTTCAATCTGAATATAAAATTCCAAGTGTATCTCTATATAAAGATGACAACTTAATACTGTTTCATAATATGGGTGGAGACATGAAAAGTATTGAAAGAGTAGAAGTTTTAAATATGTATTTGAAACTTGTGAATAAAGATAATGATTTTACATCTAGTTATAATTTTGAATATAAATTTTTATATTTTTTAGATTCAGATGAAAAAACTATTGAAGAGAGAGTTCATGAATTAAACTCTGAACTAGCTTTGACAACTCCATTGCAACATAATAAACTTGTTTTTGATACGCATGATTATGGTTGCTATATCTATAGCGGTGTACTAGAAGATATTTTATTAGATTTAATGAAACCCTCTAATGATACATACTTCAATAATAGTAAAAATTATATAGATACCAACCCCATAAATAATGATAGGCAAAAAGAGTTTAAATGTTTTGAAGGAACATGTAAACCAGGGAATAAATTTAAAGAAAAAAAATCAATTATTTCCATTGCGGGACAATTACAATTTTCGGGAATGAATAACAGTGTCATAATTGCAAACAGTGACTACATAAAAAAGAGCGATATTCAAAATAATGAACATTGTCAAAATATTATCAATCTTTTTAGAGCTACTTAAAGCAAGAAATTGGATTTGTGACGAACGATAGTGTTTATCCAAAAAATTATTCAGTCTCATAGCCATCCAAAAGAGTGCCAACAAAATTGATACTACACTCAACCCCGATGAAATCAACGCCTCGTTGCATCACTTTGCTAAAACTTTGGAGGAATATGCTCTGCTACCTCCAAAAACTCTCACGAAGCCCCGCCGACCTAATACAACGCCAAACAC
This sequence comes from Sulfurovum sp. FS08-3, assembly GCA_000830175.1. Classification (GTDB taxonomy): domain Bacteria; phylum Campylobacterota; class Campylobacteria; order Campylobacterales; family Sulfurovaceae; genus FS08-3. Next base: position 104,646 of record JQIS01000009.1, read on the forward strand.
CCAAAAAGTTTGAGGAGTAAATGGAGATTAGATTATTCGTATCTTGTGCCAACACAAAATTCAAATCCTTACAGGACAATCGACACACATTTTCGCCTCGGGTTTGCCGATACGTTGGGCAATAAACTCTGCAAAATCGGCGTTGAAACATCGGGCTACTACAAAATCCTCGTAGCCTATCTTGTGGGCAATTTCACGCGTTTCGATATCGAGTTCAAAGAGCGTTTCGGAGTTATCAATCGTAAAAGCGATGGGATAGATAAGGACTTTGAGGTTTTTGGGATTGCGAATGGTATCATCAAGGGCAGGTTCGAGCCATCTACCCGCACCCACTTTGGATTGATAGACGAGTTTGGTATCTTTGAAATAGACCCCTTGAAGCTCCAAATAGAGTTTGAGTGCCGAAAAGTTGGCCTCTATTTGCTTCTCATAGACATCACCGCTTCGGGCAATGCTTAGGGGCAATCCGTGAGCCGAGACAATCAAATCGTACTCTTTTGGGTTACGCTCTCCCAAAGCTTCGATGATTTTATCAAAACTTGCTTGGATGTAGTCTCTATCGTCGTAGTAGTTGCACAAAATTTTCATTTTGGGTTGATAATTGAGAGCTTTGCAATGGGCTTGTATCTCTTCAATCGAGGAGATAGTCGTCGTAGTGGAGCATTGGGGATACATAGGAAATACCACAAGCTCCTCAATCCCTTGGGCTTGACACGCTTTGATAGCCTCTATCGCAAAGGGAGGCACATAACGCATAGCCATAAAAATAGGCATATCAAGCTTGGTTTGAAGCCTATCAACTAGCTCTTGTGTGAGCTGGGTTAGGGGCGATTTGCCACCCAAATGCTCTTGGAAGTTTGCTTTGACAGCATTGAGACGCTTTTTGATGATGATAGTACCTACAAGTTTACGCATCAAAGGATTGATGGGCAAAATGTATTTGTCGCTAAACATATTACGCAAAAAGAGTTCAACTTCATCAAGGTTATTAGGGCCACCCATATTGAGCAACAACAAAGCTTGTTTAGACATGGAGTTCCTTTAGACGAGGTTGAGAAAAAAAGCTATCGATGAGTTGTCGCATTGCATAGGGGTCGCTCATAGCATTAATGCCATCCCTAAAAGCACTTGCCCCTTGATACCCTGCTTTGGAGTAGGTGTGGAGGTGTTTGCGAAAAAGCACTGCCCCGTACTCGCCGTAAAAGGCTATCATCTCATCAAAATGCTCCAAAACCACCTTGTGGATAAGCTCACTGGGTACATCATCGATACCGTTTTTCATTTGATAAAATATCCACGGACTTCCAATCGCTCCACGTCCTACCATTACCCCATTGGCTTTGGTATGTTCAAGCACCCATTGGGCTTTGGCGGGTGTGTCGATATCGCCATTGGCAAGGACGGGAATGGTCACGCTCTCTTTGATTTCTCTAATAGCATCGTAATCAACAGCGGCTTTGTATCGACCGCTCCGTGTTCGTCCGTGTACGGCTATAAAGTCCGCTCCTGCCTCTTGGCAAACTCTTGCAATCTCGACATGATTTTTTGTATCAAAGCCTAGACGAATTTTGACTGAAGTGTATTGCTTGGTGGAGTATTTTTTGATTGTTTCAATCGCTTGTGCCATCAAAGGAAGGTCTCTTAGGAGCGAACTGCCCGAAAGATTATTGACTACTTTGGGTACGGGACAACCGCAATTGAGATCAATGCAATCAATTCCCTCTTGTTCGTTTAACCTCTCAATGGCATCTCTAAGGACTTTGGGGTCAGACCCCGCTAATTGCACCGAATAGGGAGTCTCAAAGGGGGATTTTTCCAACATTTTAAGCGTTTTTTTGCTTTGGTAAGCCAAGGCATTGGAGCTAATCATCTCACTCACCGTCAAATCGGCTCCAAACTTTTTGACCACACTACGCAAAGGCAAATCGGAGTAACTTGCCAATGGTGCTAACACATAGAGAGGTTTGGAAAAATCAATGCTCATTTAACGACAAACTCTATCAATATCAATCAAATCTTCAAGTTTGATTTGAAAGTTATGGTGTTTAAGCTCCAACAAGGCTCGATATTTGATAAACTCATTTTCGTTTTGCTCCTCCAAAAACTCATGTGCATCTTCGAGTTTTTCGTATTCAAAGAGGATGTAGATATAGGCATTTTCAGCTTGTTCGGTTTGTTTTCTAAGGGTTTCAAAGAGAGCTATCGTGACATTGGGGGCAAACTTTTTCATAGCCGTTTTGGCAAGTCGCATATAATCTTCGCACTCAAAATCGATTGCTTTGACATATTTTTCAATCATCTCTTGCGTCAAACCAATCTTTTCGCCCTCATCGAAGCGATCAAGCATCTTGTAGAGATTGGCTTTGCTAAGCATAGAGATGTACTTCAAAGCTCCCTCAAAAGTGGCTTTGGAAAAATAGATATCAAGGGCATTATCGACGATGCTTTTATCGTAACTCTCTTTGGCACGTAGCACACTTTCGACAAACTCATCGGAGATTTTGAGCCGATTGATTTCGTTTTGAATGACCAATGGATTGGTTTTGGAGAGAGCGTTTTTGATTTTTCTATCTTTGATTTCGACGTAGTTGCCATTTTTAATATCTTTGACAATCTCCATAGCTCCCACAAAGCGGTTATCCAATCCCTCTGCCGAACAGTTTACTTCGATATGACACCCATCCAAAATCTTAGCTCCATCTTTCATTTGCGTTTTAAGGTATCGGTGTCTTTGAGGCTCTTTGAGGATAGACCAATAGAGTGCATCTTTGAGCGTATCGGTATCTTTGACCCATCGGCGAAGTTTGAAGTGGTTTTTGAGTCCATAAAACATCATGTGTGCCACAGAAGCTACCAAAAGTATCATCATAGGGATAACCACCCAAATGGCTACAAGAAATTCAAAATGTATTCCAAAGAGATTGGTGGCATAACTAGCAGGATTGATATAGTGTGCAAAAGCACCTACAATGACGATTAAAGTCAAGGCTGCAACGGTGTAGAGTGTTATCCTCATGGCTTATCCTTTTTATTTGTTTTTTTCTTGTATTTCACGACACGTAATGCAATATCGAGCAAAGTTTTTCACCTCTAGGCGTTCGATACCTATGGGTTCTTCACACATTTCACAAATCCCATACATTCCATGTTTGATTTTAGCCAAAGAGAGTTCAATCTCTTTGAGTTCACGGTATTGTTGTTCCAATATCGCACTATCAACGGCTGTCTCAACGGACGCTGCGGCGTAATCTCCCTCATCGTTAAGCTCTGAGTTTCGTACATCATTCATATCACGTTCAGTTTCTGTAAGATTTTTGATAATCTTCTCTTTTTTGTTTAACAACTTCTCTTCAAAATGGTTTAATTGCTCTTGTGTTAGCATGGTCTCTCCTGATGTATTATTTGTGATAAGGGTGGTGACTTAGAATACTAAAGCCTCTATAGATTTGCTCCAACAAAACCACTTTAACAAGCTTGTGTGACATCGTAATAGCTCCTAGTGAGATAGATTTGTCGCACCGTTTCAAAAAACTCGACTCAAATCCATACGCCCCACCGATGAAAAAATTGACAACCTCTCTATCTTTGAGCGTATTGGCAAAGGTATGGCTATCGACGCTTGGACTTGATGGGTCAAGCACGATAGAGTATCCGCCCTTAAGATAGCCCTCAAGTGCTAATGTATAGCTTTTTTGAGCCTCTAGGGCTGAAATATCTTGAGCTTTTGCGATATTTTTATTAAATACCTCAATGATTTCAATCTGTGCAAAACGCTTCAACATCTTTGTATAGTGGTCAATTAAAGGTGTATAGAGACTCTCCTTGACCCTCTTATCAACAATAATAATATTTATTTTCATGTTTTTCTACTATAAGATTATTTTATCTTACTGGATATTTGTAAAAGTATTATAGAAAAAAATCATATAAAAACTGTTTAAAAAGTAAGATTTATCTTTGCAAAAGTCAAGTTGCTTTACCTCTCTACTCATTTGTTGTAAAAACAATCTCACAAAAGAGCTAAAAGCGTACCACAAACCCTCTATCTAGTCCCGCTAAATCTTGATAGAACTCAAACCTATCAATGGCGTGTTGGGCAAAAAAGCTCTTAAGGGGTTCTTTTTGGTCGTATCCCATCTCGCACGCAAGGTAGCCAATTCCTCGCTTTTGGGTATCGAGGATAATGGCTTTGAGTAGTTCATCCCCCACTTCACCCCCAAAAAGAGCGCTATGAGGCTCATAATCTTTGACATTTTTTTCCAATGCAAAGCCGTTGGCGATGTAGGGAGGGTTGGAGACGACGAGGTCAATAGTACCCTCAACCCTATCCATTAAATGGCTCTGCACCAATTGTATGTTTTTGATGCCAAAGTGATCTATGTTTTTTTGAGCTAGTTTTAAAGGAGCTTCGTAGAGGTCGGTAGCGATAATGGTGAGGTGTGGAAATGTGCGTGCTAATACAATCGAAATCGCTCCGCTTCCTACGCCAATCTCGACAATACGCTTGATGTTTGCATTGGCGATGATTTGAGCGACTCTATCGATTAGTATCTCCGTTTCGGGGCGTGGAATCAATACCCCTTGATGGATAAAAAGCTCACTATCGTAAAAGCTTACTTTGCCTACGATGTACTCAAAAGGCTCATGGTTGGCTCGTCGCTCAATGAGCTTCCAATACTCCCAAGCCTCCCCAATCTCCTCCCTATCGTGAAGCGTCAAATAGATGCGATCTTTTTCCAAAAAATAAGCCAAAAGGAGTTGGGCTTCCAATTGAGGACGAGGGCAAGAGTCGCTAAGCAAAACTCTTGCCTTGTCTAATGCTTCACTTATTGTCATCAATAAAAGCAAAAATCCCCTCTTTTTGAAGTTGGGGTTCTTCATGGAAATAGGCTCTCTCTTCGTATCCCAAAACTTTGAGGCGTTCAAGCACGGGGGGATGGGTGTAGTAAAAAAAGATAACCAATGGATGCGATTTGGGGAAGGCTTTGTTTTCGCTAATAAGCTTCAAAAGAGCCGATACCAAATGCTCCTTGCCACCCATCTCGCCACCAAAAGCATCGGCGGCATACTCATTGTGACGACTTACAAAGCTCACAAAGGGGGTAAACACAAAGCTTACAATGGGCATAAGCAACATCAACAACGCTATGGTTACTCCCGCACTAGGCACGACACCCATATCAGTAAAGAGAGCATCGGGAAGATGTCCAAAAATATAAAAAGTGACAAACAGCAATCCCGCCATAAGGGCTATGTTTTTGAAAATATCACCGTGCTTGAAGTGTCCTAACTCATGCCCCAATACCGCCAAAAGCTCCTCTTTGTTGAGTTTGGCAAGTAGAGTATCAAAGAGTACCACCCGTTTGCTTTTGCCCACTCCTCCGAAATAGGCGTTGAGTCGGCTATCTTTTTTGCTTGCATCCATGACAAAAATACCCTCACTTTTGAGTCCTACTTTGCCCATCATCTCCACAATAGCCTCTTTGAGTTCGCCCTCATCGAGGGGGGTAAATTTGTTGAAAATAGGAGCAATAATGGTAGGGTAGATGATATTTGCCATCAAAACCACTCCAAGCATCACCCCAAAACCCCACAACCACCAGCTATCAAAAGTGCTAATTATCCACGAAAGCAACGCAAAAATAGCCCCACCCAAAAGCGTAAAAACCAAAGCCGATTTGAGGGTATCAAGAGCGTAATCTTTGGGACTCATCTTGTTAAATCCAAAATCTTCATCGATTGTAAACTTCCTATAGAGTTCAAAAGGCAACCCAACGATAAAATTAACGACAACAAAGCCAAACAAAAACGCCACGCTTTGCATAATCATTCCTTCAAATCCCAAAAGCCCATCAAGCCACGCAAATCCTGCTATAACCCACCACAAAAAGACAAAGTAATCGACAAAGGTCTCAATGAGTCCCAATTTTTCTTTGGCTACAGCGTAGTTTCCTGCGACTAAATAGTTGCTTTGATTCATAAGCACAGGTGCTTTTCGCTTCTCATCATTGATAAAGCCAATTTGCATAATCGAGATATAGAGCTTCATAACCGTATAAATTGAATAAATAATAACGACACTTTCCAACATTTTTATTTCCTTATAGATTTTAAAGGGTTGATTATAGCTTAGGATTTCTTTTAGAGGGGTTAAGGATGATGCCAATCAAACCCATAAATTAATTGATGAATTTTTAATGTATCTCAATACAAACGAGAGACAAACTCGGGAGAGGTGGAATGAGAGAAAATTTTTGATGGTATTATACTAAAATCCCAAAAAGATTGGGATTTTAAGTGATTAGTTGGTACTCAAATCAAGATTGTTGATGATGTAGAGAGTATTGCTATCAATGTTTGTTTGGGCTTCATCGAGGTATTTTTGCTCCAATACATTATCCGTTGCCCATGTTGCAAAGTCATCATCGTTAAGCACACCCAATGTGGTGCTGTTAAATACAATCAAGCCCTCCATTTTGTCGTGGGGGTATTGGACTTTTTCGACCATATCAACGACCAATGATTTTTCAACAGGATGGATTCCTTTGGCACTCAGCATATCCCAGCTGTGGTTGTTATCGGCTACGACTTGTTCAAGCGTTTTGCCATCGATTGTAAGACCCAAAGAGGCATCTTGAGCCATTCCCTCGCTTAGGTTTACGCTTTCAAGTTCTGTACCTGTTGAGAGTTTGATTTTATAGACCTGCTTTTGTGCTGTTGGAGTTGCGTTGTAAAATGCACCGTCACGCTCAATAACCAAAAAGGTATCGCTATCAAGGGCTACGATTTCAGAGTTGGAGTTGGATTTTTTCTCTTGTTTGTAGAGGTATTGTTTGTTGCTACAATTTTCGAGATTGACTGTGACAATTCTTGTAAGATTGCCTCGTACGGCTTTGCTGGGGTTGTCAAGGGTAGATTGCATAATACCAACTAGCGTTTTTTCATCGGGAGTAATGGCTAAGCCCTCCATTCCTCGGTTTGCCCATCTTTTGCCAAATTCCGCAGGAAGCTTACACACATTACGAGCATCATCAAAGGCGTTGATTCTTCCAATCTCTTTGCCATTAGCATCAAAGTGTACCATGTGAGGACCGTACTCATCGCTTACCCAAAAGGTTCCATCTTTGAGTGCTACCAATCCCTCGCTATCCAAGCCATAATCGTCGAGTTTGAGAGGATTGTAGGTTGGGCTGCTTTCGTTGCTATCGTAGGCTTTGGTCATATCGAGTCGAATAATGTTGCCGTTTTTGTCGTAAGGAAGCTCTCCTGTACCACCCAATCCTTTGCGATTAGGAAGACCTGAAATGACCTTACCCTCTCTATCTTTGAATAAAATCTCTTGAATTTTTTTGATTGAACCGTCGGCTTGAATCTCAAATAGACCAATTCTAGGGGTATAATCGGGCGTTGGGAACATTTTGCCCTCACCCTCATTGCCTGTATAATCGGCGTTGGGTCCTCTATCGGTAAGCGCATAAAATTGATTGATATTAGTAGGATGTGCGGTTGAAGCAGAACCAAATCCACCGTTTCGTATCTCCATAGTAGAACCTAGCTTAGCACCATCTTCAATCGTGGCATCCAATACACTATAGGGCAATGTTACACCTCTGCTTGCAACTTTGTCCAAATAGCTTACAATACTTTGAGCCGTGTCGCTATCGCTTCCGCAACTTGCAAGAATAGCTCCTGCTACCAATGTCGATAAGATTATTCTCTTTTGCATACAATATCCTTAAAATAAAATAAGTCGCAATTTTATGCCAATTAAATTACATTTGTATGACGTACAAAAATAAAAATTAAGAGATTTTTTATAAAGTTCTGATATAAAAGGATACGAGTGCAAAACCCACTTTGCACTCGTTTGATAGACTAAGAGAGCCTATCCCTAAAGGCTTCGTATCCAAATTTTTTGACGCATCGCAACGTGCCATCTTCTTCTAGGATATTGATGGAGGGGAGTTGTACGCCGTTGAAGGTTGTGGCTTTGACGATAGTGTAGTGGGCTTGGTCTTCAAAGATAAGCTTATCGCCCACTTGCAAAGGAGTATCAAAGCTGTAATCCCCCATCACATCTCCTGCTAGACAACTGTTGCCTGTGACTCTATAGGTATAGGCTTTCTCCCCTGCTTTTCCACTCCCTCGAATAGTGGCACGATAGGGCATAAGGATAGTATCGGGCATATGGGCTTCGGCACAAATATCCAAAATGGCTAGTTCCATACCGTTATGAACAATATCCACAACGGTTGCTACCAATACACCTATCTCCCAACCTACCGCCTCTCCAGGTTCGAGATAGACTTCATCGATAGCGTATTTGGCTTTGAAGTTATTAATGAGGTCAATAAGCCCCTCTATATCATAATCTTTTCGAGTAATATGGTGTCCGCCACCAAAATTGATCCATTTCATTTGGGGAATATACTGACCAAATTTGGCTTCAAAATGCTCCAAAACCTCGGCTAAAGCACTGCTATCTTGCTCACAAAGCGCGTGAAAGTGCAATCCCTCACAAAGTTCCAAAATGGTTTCATCAAAGTTGCTTACCGTAACGCCCAATCGTGAATAGAGACCACAAGGGTTGTATTGCTCAGCAGGAGAGCTAGAAAACTCAGGATTGATGCGTAGTCCCAACGAAATGGAGGGGTTAATCGCTTTTGCTTTGGGGGCAAACTTTTGAAATTGAGCAATCGAATTAAAGACTAGATGGTGCGATATTTTGGCAATTGCTTCAATATCCTCTTCTTTGAAGGCAGGTGAATAGGTGTGTACCTCTTTGCCAAACTCCTCATGAGCCAAAATAGCCTCATGGAGTCCACTAGCGCAACATCCATCAAGATAGCGCGATACTGTATCAAAGGTGGAGAATACGGCATAACCTTTTAGTGCCAAAAGAATTTTTGCTCCACTTTGCTCTTTGATAGAGTCCATTATTTCCAAATTATCTCTAAGTCGTCTCTCTTCGATAATCCAAGCGGGTGTAGTGATTGTGTCGATAATTGTATTAATGTGTGCATTTTTCATAAAGCGTATTATATTATTCCTATTACTAATTTTTGATTAAATTTAATTTTGCTATACTTAGCGTACTACTAAAAAATATCCAATGCTAACCATTTAGGATAAAAAATCAATCAAAAGAGAGTACAGTATGGCAGATAATAGAAGCAAAAAAAATGAATCTACATTTAATGAACGTGAAATTGATATTGCTACCAAGATGCAAAAAGAGTTGGCTCCTACGGTAGATGTACTCTCCTATATGCTTGATAAAACGCAAACAAAATTTACCATTATCATCATCAAAGCCGAGTATGACGACCTCTATCAATACATTGCAAATACCAAACGTGACAGTGATATTCTCAAAGTTATTGATGAAAAATACAATCTTTTTAGTATCGTTTGCCAAGATACTACGGTAGATGGAGGGTATATGTTTGCCAATCGCATGGTTACCGCCCTCACGCAAGACAAAGATGTCAAAGATGTGACATGTGTCGCGCTTGAAGTGCGTACGACACGCTACGATGTGAGAGATATGATTTACAAAGCCTTTCAACTCTACATTACCGCACGTCGCCACAGCTCTTTGGGTGAAATCAAATATCATTCATTATAAAATTCTTCATCTCTTTACGCTTCTAATGGCTTCTTAAGTCTTCTTTGGATAAAATTACGTTTCGATATTATGGAAATTTAACCCAAGCTAAAGGATACAACGATGAAAAGAACGTTTCAACCGCACAATACACCACGCAAAAGAACACACGGTTTTAGAACCCGCATGAAGAGCAAAAATGGTAGAAAAGTCATTTCGGCTCGAAGAGCTAAAGGCAGAAAAAGATTAGCCGTTTAAAACACTTTACTACTCTAAAAAGCAGTAAAGAGTTTGACAGAGTCTATAAAAAAGCTACAAAAGTGTGGCATACTCCACTTTTTGTACTTTTCTATAAAAAAAGTGACGATTTACAAAAGATAGGGATAGTAGCCAGTAAAAAAATTGGCAATGCTACAAAACGAAACAGAGCAAAAAGATTGCTAAGAGCTGTATTTATAAAAAATATTGATACATTAAAGTTTGGTGAGTTTGTATTGGTGGCAAAAGCCCCACTATTGGAGAGAGACTTTACACAACTCGAAGAGTCGTATCTTTATGCTCTTGAACGTTCTTATATAAGAACATAGTAACTTTTTATCTTTTCTTTCCATCTTTTGAAATTGCAAGATACTATTTAAAAAGGCATACCGTTGGATAAGACAGATTTAAATAAGAGATTAATGCTTGCATTTTTTCTATCCTTTATTGTATTTGTAGGACTAGAGTATTATATGCAACACAACAAACCCCAAGAGACCACCCCCAAGCAAAACACAACCAGTGCTAAAGAGACTCCCGTTACTACACCTCAAACACCAACTAAAGTAGAAAATGCTTCCTCGGTAGAAAACGCTCCTGCACCCGCCAAAGCCAACAGTGCTCCTGTAGTAGCAACTGCACCCATTATCTCAACTATCACTTCAAAAGAGTTTAATATTGAAATCGACCATTTGGGGCGTATTGGGCAATTTACCCTTTTGGATGATAAATACAACACCAAAGAGAATGAGAAGCTCAAAATCTTTGACAACACCAAAGTCAAACCCCTTGAAGTGCGTTTTTCAGATGCCACGCTCAACCAAGAGGCATTTAAAACAAGCTACACCGCTTCTATCAAAGAGGCTCATTTGGATGAGAACGGAAAAATTGAAGTAGTTTTAACCCAACAACTCTCTACTACAACCCTCACCAAAACGATTGTCTTTAATTCCAATGGCGGATATACTTTAGATATCAAGCTCTCCACTCCTGCGGATTATTTTATCACCACAGGGTATCGCCCTACTGCTGATGATACAGAGTTTATGATTGTCAAAGGTGCTTTGATTCGTGATGGAGACAAGATTATCTCAACCATTGAAGATGGTGAAAGTGAGGGTGATGAGAAGTTTAAAAACGCTTCACTCGTATCGGCATTCGATAGGTATTACACATCAATGCTTTACAACCTCGACGAAGGAATGCACATCTCTATCTTGAAAATAGAAGATGACAATCCGCTTATTTTTGTACAAGGAGAGCCTGAGCTTCATTTGGGTGGCTTTATTGGTCCAAAAGATTTCAAAGTTCTTAATGACATTAATCCACAACTTACCGATGCGATTGAATACGGATGGTTTACCTTCTTAGCCAAGCCCTTTTTTGCTATTACACTGTGGATTTGCAACTATGTGGGCAACTGGGGATGGGCAATTGTACTCTTTACATTACTTATTAAGTTGGTACTTTTCCCACTCTCCTACAAAGGGATGATGTCGATGCAAAAACTCAAAGACCTCGCTCCCAAAATGAAAGAGATCAAAGATCGCTACGGCAAAGACCCTATGAAGATGAATCAACACATGATGGAGCTTTACCGTAAGCACGATGCCAACCCAATGGGTGGATGTTTACCGATGTTGTTGCAAATCCCCGTCTTTTTTGCCCTCTATCGAGTACTGCTCAATGCTGTGGAATTACAAGGAGCAGAGTGGATACTCTGGATAGAAGACCTCTCCAAACTTGATCCGTACTTCATTTTGCCTATCTTGATGGGGGCTTCGATGTATTTGCAACAAAAACTCACTCCCACAACCATTACCGATCCGTTACAACAAAAGATTTTTATGTATCTACCGCTTATATTGACTATCTTTTTTGTAACTTTCCCCGCTGGTTTGGTACTCTATTGGTTTACCAACAATTTGCTCTCAATCGCACAACAATATTTTATCAATATTCAATATGAAAAACACAAAGCGATCGAGATTGCTACACACAAAAAACACAAGGACAAGTAAACAATGAAGAAAATTGTAGCTCGTACGCTTGAAGATGCCTATATGAAAGCAGCTTTTGAGCTTGAGTGTTCGGTTACTGAATTAAAGTATGAGATTATTCAACACCCAAGCAACGGTATTTTTGGCTTTATGCGAAAAGATGCCATTATCGTAGCTGAGTGTACCAAACGAGAGATTAGATCTCAAACAGTCTCCGACGAGGTCGAAAAGACGGTTTCTAAACCAAATCCAAGCATTATCAAACAACCCAAAGAGGTTTTCTCAAGCCCAAATATTACCAAACAACCAAAAGAGACTCCCGAAGCAATAGAAAAACAGACCCACTCTATCAATCAAGAGTTGATTCGCAACGACAACAGTGTCCTTGACAACTTCTTTGATGATAAGATGTCCAAAGGCATTATCAATGAGTTTGAGATTAGCGATGAAGAGGATGATATCACCGTCCAAGAGCTTGAAGTAAGCATCCAAAAAGAGCTTGAGCGACTCTTTGCTTTTAGTTGCTACGATATTGATACCATCGAGGTCACTATCGACAACTCAACGGCTGAAATCTATCTCGATGGAATGGACGCTGCATTAATTATCGGCAAAGAGGGACACCGCTACAACGCTCTTTCTTATATGCTCTTCAATTGGCTTCAAGCCAAATACAATCTCTATGTCAAGCTAGAGATTGCCCAGTTTCTCTCCTCTCAAAAAGAGATGATCAAAAACTACATCGCTCCCGTCATTGAACACATTCATCAAAACGGCAGAGGCAAAACCAAACCCCTCGATGGGATTTTGGTACAACTTGCCCTCGAAGAGCTAAGAGCTGAATTTAAAAATAAATACGTCGCCGTCAAAACCACGCGTGATGGACAAAAATACATCGTCATCAATGATTTTGCCTCAAAGCACTGATACAATTGTTGCTATCGCTACTGCTAGCGGGGTAGCTTCGATCTCTATTGTTCGTCTTAGCGGTAGTCAAGCTCTCTCTATTGTCTTACGCATTGCCCAAAAAGAGCATTTTATTCCTCGTTATGCCACGCTTAGCTCCATCTACACCCAAACCCATGACCTTATCGACCAAGCCATTGTTATCTATTTTCAAGCCCCTTTGAGCTTTACAGGTGAAGATATTGTGGAGTTTCAGTGTCACGGAGGATTGGTGATTGCTACTGAGATTGTGCAAACGGCTCTTCATTACGGTGCGAGATTAGCCCAAGCAGGAGAGTTTAGCAAACGAGCTTTTTTAAACGGCAAGATGGATCTTACTAAGGCCGAAGCGATTGCCAAACTTATAGAGACCAAAAGCCTCGATGGAGCTAAAATTTTAGCCAAGCAACTCAAAGGGGATTTGAAAAACTTCATCGATGAGTCACGCACAATGCTTTTGGGGGCTATTGCCTACTCCGAAGTGATGATTGACTACGGCAATGAGGATATTCCAAGTGACATCATTGAGAATCTACACATCAAACTCGATGCTTTGAGCGATAAAATGCAGACTATTTTGGAAGCCTCACACCGTCGCAAAGGCTTAATAGAGGGCTTTAAAGTGGCTATTATTGGTAAACCCAATGTGGGCAAAAGCTCTTTGCTTAATGCTCTACTAAACTACGAAAGGGCCATAGTCAGCGATATTGCAGGTACGACACGAGACACCATTGAAGAGTCTATCACAATTGGTACGCATATTGTCCGCCTTGTCGATACGGCAGGGATTAGAGAGGCTCGTGATAGCATTGAGAAGATTGGAATTGGTCGCTCAATAGGTTCGCTTCATGAAGCCGATATTGTGATTGCTCTCTTTGATGGTTCACAAAAGCTTGATGATGAAGATGAAAAAATCATTGCGTTGCTTGAAAGACTCGAAGATACGCATCTTATTGTAGCTATCAACAAATGCGATTTGCCCCAACGCCTAGAGATTCAAAAGCTTCACGCCTTTTTGCCTCTACTTGTGAGTACCAAGGGTGATTTTAGCCCTCTTAATGCAAAACTGCTAGAGATTTTGGATACAATTGGAAGCGATGAAGAGCTTATGCTCATCTCCACACGACAAATCAACGCCGTGACACAAGCCAAAATCGAAATAGACAACGCCCAAGAACCCCTCCAAAATGAGGCTTTGGAGTTTTTTTCTTACCATCTCCAAAATGCCATTACACACATTAGCTCCATCTCGCATCCCTACAACTCCCAAGAGATACTTGATACCATGTTTGGAGAGTTTTGCCTAGGAAAGTAAAATTCTTATAAAAAACTTTAAATAATTTTAGTAAGATTATGCTATATTTTACTTCAATATAATTTTTGGAGTCTTTTATGGTCATTGTCCATGCTAAAATACCTACTTACAATCTACCCGTTTGGCGAAGTTTGCCTAAACTCTTTCAATCTTTTGTCTATACCACTCTTGATGACAAAGAACACGAAGGCTACAAGCACCCTAACGGCAAAGTCTTTAAATCCATGAACTTTAAACTACGCTACTATGGGCATGATTTGGATATCTACTACAACGCTTTGGACAAAGAACATGAGAAGCGTATCGCTCAGGAGATTTTGCTCAATGGTCTCAAACTAGGAGCAATCCACATCGCCTCGTCTCAAGTAGAACTGCAACGTCGTGAAGCTATAGGAGAAACTATAAAAGTAGGCGGCTTTGTGGCGGTGGGTATCAAAGATGGCAAGATGGGCAAAAACAAGATATACATCGAACCCAAAACCGATAAATTTCAAGAGATTATCCACAACAACATCCTCCAAAAATATGAAGCACTCTTTGGTGAACCTTATGTAGGAAAATTAGTGATTAAACCCATCCATCAAAAGCCAAATCCCAAAATTTTTCACTACTCCCAAGGAGTTATCAAAGCATGGTACGCCATTTACCAAATACAAGCCGACAAAAAAATGCTTGAATTGATACTCGATACAGGCATGGGGGAGAAGACAATGCAGGGTTTGGGGTTTGTAGAAGCAATAATCAGGAAAGAAAAGCAGACACAATAACTACAATTACTGTGTTTCAAATCCCACAGGGAATAATTTCGTTTTTGTGTCTGTGAGATGGAATAATAGCAGAATAGTAAGAATAAATCAATACTCATAAACTTTTAACTACAATTACTGTTAAAATATTGACATTGTGTCTATTTTTGTGATACAATGTTCTTATATTAATCCTAAGGAGACATTTCAAGAAATGGATAATATTTTTCTACTCACTTTTGTCATAGTAATTTTGTTAGGTTTGTTTTTTGCACGGCATATCACTATCAATATTACAAACAATTTCAAAGAAAATGAGAATAAATAGCACTATGGAGTCGTTTGATCATTGGAATGAAGTAAAAAAAGAAATCGCCAAGAAGAGTTCTGTTCACACCAAAGAAGGTGAGATTTATTACGCCTCGGTGGGTCACAATGTAGGCTTTGAACAAAACGGAAAGGGAGATAAATTTATGCGTCCTATTGTGGTATTTAAGAAATTTGGCAAAGAGACCATATTGGCTATACCTTTATCAACTCAACCAAAAGAGGGAAGATTTTATTTTTCATTTAGTTTTGAACCAAACAAGATAAGCGTTGCATTGCTTTCGCAGATAAAATTGTTGGATACCAAAAGATTGTATTCAAAAATAGGAAGAATCAGAAAAGATGATTTGGTTGAGATGAAAAGAAAGTTTTATGAATTGACAAATTAGTTTGTCAAGAGATAAATCCCTTGACGGGGCCATAATTTCAGGCAGTTTAGATTTGTATTGTATCACAAAAAAAATAATATATCAAGGAGGAGGAAAAAATGGGTGACATTATTACGACATTTTCAAAGATAGGTTCGCAATATCTTGAGGATGAAAAGAGGGTTAAAAACAAAGCGTATGAATACGATAAAATCAAAGTCTATCTTTTTGACATTGAAACAAAAAAGATTGAACCTCATTTCAATATTGCCAAAGAGGATTTGATTATCACTCGTTTTGGGGTTGGAGCTAATAGCGGTAATTTGTTTCCCAATATATTCTTTACCAATAAAGATGTCAATGCCAACTTTGATAAGTTCACAAAAGCTATTTTAAAAGCTAATACCAATTTGCTCTCCTATTTTACACGACAAGAGATATTTCACGATAGAAAACTACAACTTCTTTATGGTGTTGAAAATAGGATTTTTGCAAATTTAATGAGTCTAAAATACTCTGCTGAGCCGTTGAAACTTACACTCAAAGATTATGACTACCATTTTAACACTTTTTGTAAAGAGCCAAATGGATTTTTTGTTGATTCGATGATGGAGATTCAAAAGCTTCAAGAGTACAAAAAAGAAAAAGGTGAGAAAAAGGTAACAACTTATTTTGCGTTGTCTTATCAAGGTTTGCCACTCTGTGCTTATTACAAAAATATTTTCGATAAGCATCTCAATAGCTCCGATGAGGCTTCATTAAGGGGATACGATATTGTATCCAATGAAAAAGGGATAGGCGGAGATGCTAATTTGGCGTTTTGTTCTACCAATGAATTGCCTACAAGCTTAAAATCGATTAAACTTAAACTTCTACCGCTCTCTTTTGGGAGTGCCAAAAAAGTCAAAATTGGTTTTGATGTGATGGATAAGATGCTTTCACACAATTTTTATGGGCTTAAAATGGCGATAATGCCAACACTGTTGAGCGATGAAGTGGAGTATGAAGAGATTTTGGAGATTTTGGAAAAATCAGCTAAAGGGGATATTCACGAAATCAAAGAGAGTGAAACCTATATCAATGAATTTTTGGAAGAGAGTGCTTATGCCCAAAAGGGTTTACCTGTACTAAATACCATTTTGTTTTATGCCAAAAATAACTCTGCGGTGGATGTATTGTTGCAAATTGATGATGTCCTTCCCTCCTATATCTCACATATCGCTGATAGAATGGGGCATTATAATATCAAAGCTTTCAAAAACAAAGATGAAAAATCCCCAAATGAAGAGACGATTTTTATGCACAATCTTTTTGAGGATAGATTGGAGATTATGAGTGTGTTACTTTCTGATAGGAAGATAGAGAAAGATATTTTGATTCATAAGTTTGCACAGCTACTCTATTGGGGGACGATGAACAAAAGCTATGCTCATCCGCTAGAATGGAGTAGGTTTTTTAATGACTATTATCACAAAAGTGGACGAACTATAGAGGCGATTAGCAGGTATTTGGCATTTTTCAATGATACCAAAAAGCTAAAAGAAGATTTTATACTACAAAAGGAGAGAAAATTGGAAGAGACAAAAGATACAAAACTGATGATAGAAAAACTGCTAGAAACAAGTGAGTTTCTTGAGAATGATGTACTAAAGAGTGCCTATTTAATGGGGATGCTCTCAAGTGCATTGATGAATTGGCAATACGGTGTGAGTGGCAATAGCTCGTATGAAAAGTGGCTCAACAACAGTGGAGCTATTACCAAAGATAGCCTTGACAGAGTGTGGAAAAAAGCCGAAGAGACGATTCGTAAGCTCAATTCTACCTCAGGAAAAGGGAATAAAACCGTTACAGAGATTAAAGAGTTGGTCATTACATCTTTAAGCAATGCTTTGATGTATAAAGGAATCGTAAAAAGTTCGTATGTTTCGTTGGCTTTTGCGATGGGTGGTAGTGACTTTACAAAATATATTAAATCAACAACAAAAGAGGAGAATTAAAATGTTAAAAAAAGAGATATTGTTTTTGTGGGATGGAGAGAATTGGAATCCAAACGGAGATATGCTCAATAGTAACGCACCAAGGATAGATGAAGAGACAGGCAGAGCAGAGGCAACCGATGTGAGAATCAAGCGAACCATTCGAGATGAGCTTATCAAAAAAGAGGGTAGCGATGTGGTCTTTATCAAGCCCTACAAAAGAGATGAAAATGTACTTGATTGCAAGACTGCCATACGGGAAAATGAGATAAACATAAAGCAAAGCAAAGCCGACCTTGAAAAAGAGATTTTGACAAGATTTTTGGATATTAGAGCTTTTGGTGGAGTATTGCCGATTTCAGATAAAGATGAGATGAAAAACGATAAAGAGATTACAACAGCAGGGGTACAATTTACGGGTGCAGTGCAGTTTAGAATGTCAAAATCGTTACACAAAGTCTCTACCAATCATATCAAAGGCACAGGAGCGTTTGCGAGTAACTATTCCGATACCGATGCCAAAAAACAAAAACAACAAGCGACCTTTAGAGAAGAGGATTTTTTGAGTTATGCCCTTTTTGCTACTTATGGCATTATGGATAACTACAATGCCACCAAAACAGGCTTTAGTGAAGAGGATGCTACGAAAATTATTGATGCGTTGTGGTTTGGAACCAAAAATCTTATAACCCGCTCCAAAATGGGACAAACTCCTAGATTGATGCTTGTTATTAGCTACAAAGATGATTCGTTTGCAGGGGATTTGAACAACAGTATTGATTTTGTTGGAAAGAAAGATGATGAAGCCATTAGAAATATCAACGATTTTGAGATAGATTTTTCACGACTCAAAGCCAAATTGGCACGATATGCCGATTCTATCGAAAAAGTGGAGTATTTGGTAGATTATGATTTTGAAGCCAATCACAAAAACCAATTTGATACTTCATGGATAAAGATAGAGAGATAAGGCTATGTCTATTGTAGCTTTTAAACTCACAGGAGACTATGCACACTTTTCGCATCCTGCTACGATTTATTCGAGCTTAACCTATCCTATCCCTCCCAAAACGGCTATTATGGGATTTTTGGGTGCGGTGATAGGGGAGGAGGAGCATTACAAGCTAAGTACAATTGGTTACAGCGTAAAAGTCGATAAAAGCATTGTCAAAAAAAGTTTTGTTTTTAACGGTGTCAAATTCGCCCTTTCGTCCAATATGCACATCAAAGAGGGGTATCAAGATTCGAGTGAAAAGAAGCAGTTTTATAGAGAGTTGATTTGTTCACCCTCTTACACCGTTTTTGTTGATTTATCAGGGCTAGACGAGGTCTATCAAGAGAAGATAAAAACCTATCTCAAAGAGCATAAAACCTCTTTTACCCCATATTTGGGCATCAATTTTTGTTTGGCTGATTTTGAGTGGATCGAGATTGAAAATATTGAGAAGATAGAAGATGAATTTTGCTCCGTTGATACTTTCACCCTCAAAGATGATTTTGAATTTGAGGGGGATAATTTTGGTGTCAAGCTCACTACTGCCAATATGGCGTGCGGTGTAGAGGAGGGGAGGATTTTTAAAGATTTTAAAGAGTTTATTGTAGAGATTGGCGGTGACAATCGTATCAAATCCAAAAATCGAGACAATATCTACCAAATCAATGAGTATCGAGCCTATTTTGTTTGATAAATTTTTCTCTCACCCTGATAAACTCTATATCGAGCATATTATCAATATGTTTGATAAGGATGATACGCCACTAGAGAGAGAGGTCAAACGGTTTCACGATATAGCCAAACTCAAAAATAATTTTCAAAAATATATCCGTGGAGACAAAGGAATAGATAAAAATCACTCCTCGCTCTCTGCTTATCTTTTTTTGCTTAATAATCATTTTGAAAACAAAGAGATGCTGTTTGGTTTTTTAGCCATTGCTTCACATCATGGTGATGTAGAGGATTTTTTTAAATTAGGAGAGAGTAATCAAAATATTGGGGAACATTGCACCCGTTCAAAAGAGTTTAATTTTTTGGATGAAGTGCTACAAAATGCAAATCAACTAAATTTTTATGATGAGCTTAATGGCAATATTGCTCAACTAGAGTTACAAACCAAAGCTTATCAAAAATATTTGAGAAGCTTTAAATTTAAAAATCGCTTTGATTATCAAGATTTTGTAGCGTTCAAAAAACTCTATGCTTCCCTTATCTATAGTGATAAGTATGAGGCAATATTTGGCACAGCAAAAGAGTCTAAAAAAGAGATTGACGATTATCTTTTAACAAGCCATATCAACAGTTTTCCTTTTCATGAAAAAAGAGATGACTTTAGAAATTTTGTTTTGAAAAACTTTGATGCTTCACACAAACTCTTCACCCTTACTGCTCCTACGGGATACGGCAAAACCCTTACAGCAATGGAGTTCGCCCTTAGATTTGAGAAGGAAAAAATTATCTTTGCCTTGCCTTTTACCTCCATCATCGACCAAGCCTACGATGTAATATCAAGTATATTTGATGGGATAGATGTTTTTAAAGTCCACCACAAAACCGATATTGATGAGAGTGTAGATGACGATAGATATTCACAAGTGAAGTTTTTGATGAGTTCATTTAGTGGTGAAATCAACATCACAACCCTCTATCAAATCATCTTTGCACTCTTTGGCAATAGCAATAAGGATAATATCAAGTTCAATCAATTTAAAAATAGTGTCGTCATTATTGATGAAGCCCAAGCGATACGCCATGAGTTTAGGCAAGATTTTATCAAGCTTTGTGAACTCATTTCAGAGCAAATGAACACGGTATTTATCTTTATGTCGGCAACTATGCCAATCGTGGGAGATAATTTTAAAGAAATTTCCAATTTGGACTATTTCAAAGAGCAAAATCGTTATGTGCTTGAGTGGCTTAGTTTGGAAAATGGAGAAGAGGGTTTAATCAAAAAAGTCCGTGAGGAAGCTCAAATCAAACATACTCTTTGTGTTGTCAATACTATCAAAAAGGCTCAAGAACTCTACTACGCATTCAAAGATGAGTTTGAGTGCTACTCTCTCAATGGTTATATGACAGATATAGACAAGCAAAAAACGGTGCAATGTGTGAGTGAACGGTTGGCACAAAGTGAGACCAAAATACTACTCATCTCTACCCAATCAATTGAAGCGGGAATCGATCTTGATTTTGAGGTGGGTTTTAGAGAGGTAGCTCCCATTAGTTCGATTATCCAAACGGCAGGACGAGTCAATCGCCATTTTGGCGACCACCAAGCCACTCTCTATATCTTTGATGATATTTGCGGATACAGCGATTTGATTTATGGTGATATACAGCTTATTAGTCAAAATATATTTGAAATATTGAGAGAAAAACCTGTGCATGAGAGTGAGATATTGAGCATTAGCCAACTCTATTTTGAAAAGATAAAAGAGCAATTGGAGAGCTTTTTGATAGCGGAGGAGATTAAAAAGTTGGAGTTTGAGACTATCAACCAACGCATAATAAAACTAATGGACAATAATGACTTTAAGCAGTTGATTATCATTGAACCCTATCAGGGGTTTATCAAAGAGATAGAAGTTAAGTTGTTGGAGATTAAACAGGGTCAAATGGATAAATTTAAACAAAAAGACTTGACTCAAAGTGTGGTCAAAAAACTTTTGCAACACGGTGTGAATGTGGCAAAAAAAGAGATAGAATCTTTTGATACATCCATTGGCAAAGTAAAATACCTCCACGAAATGCTCTATCTCCCAGCAGGAGCGATGGAGTATAGCAGTGAGTACGGTGTGAAAAAATACAAACCCGACGAACTAGAGGCAAGTGATGTGGGATTTGACGACTAGTCACCATAAATTTGACAAAATCTACAAAATTCTATAAAATTGTAGAAAATAGATAAGGAGCAGGATATGGCACAGGTATCGGGGTATATTTCGGAAGAGACAAAGGCCAATATGGAGCATTACAGTTCTAGTTACGGTATCAAAAAGGGTTTTTTGATTGAGACGGCTTTGAATCACTATCTGCAGGTTTTAAAAGAGATACCTGAAGAATTTATTGTTTCAACACAAATAATATTGAGTCATGATTCTTTTAAAGAAGTTGCAAGTATGCTGGAAAACCCACCTGAACCTACAGATGCACTCAAGGAGCTCATGCGTGGTGATTAATATTCGCTTACTTAAATCCACAGACGAAAGAAGAGGATTTAGTTGCGGAGAGATAGAGTTGGATTATTTTTTTCAGCAATTTGCTGGGCAAAATCAGTTTAAACATTATATCGGTTCAACTTATATCGCTACGGATGAAAAAAGTATTTTTGGTTTTATCAATGTTAGCACAGGGGATTTACTCAGAAATTCTTTACCATTAAAACTACGCAAAAGATTGCCAAACTACCCTTTATCTATTTTAAAAATCACTCGCTTGGGTGTTGCCATACCCTTTCAAAATCAAGGTATTGCACGAGCATTATTAAAAGCAATATTGTTGTTAGCAATTGAACAGAGTCAAAAAGTTGGATGTATTGGAGTTGTCGTAGATGCCAAAGACAAAGCTAAAGAGTTTTATAAAAAGTTAGGATTTATTGAGCTTGAAGTAGAGCAAGGATTGCCTAAATGTTACAGAACTCAAACACCCTTATTTCTAACTTTAGAGACAATTAAAAAGACTTTACTATGACTTTCCACCCCTCCCTCCTCACAGGTACATACATCCACTACTACGCCACTTGCCCTCGTGAAGCGTGGCTCTATAGTCGCAAGATTTTGCCCGATCAAGAGGATAGTAATATCGCCATGGGCAAGGCGTTGGCGGATATCAAAGAGGAGCAGTTGGACAACTTCCCCTTTTCTCATCTCAAATTTGACAAGATTGGCAAAGAGAGGGGGCATTATCTTGTAACGGAGTACAAAAAATCGATGCGAAACCCGCAGGGGGCGAAGATGCAGTTGCTTTTTTATATATATCAGCTCAAAACCTCACTCAAACTCAAAGAGATAAACGGCAAGGTGATAAGCGGTAAAAAGGTAGTGTTTGTAGAGGGCAATGAGGCGAATATGGCGATGATGGAGGCATTGATAGAGGAGATAAGCCAATTTCTAAGCTCCCCCAGACCCCCACCATTTGAACACAACAACTTCTGCGATACTTGCGGGTATCGGGATTATTGCTATTAAGGAGGATTAATGCAAACTATAAGATTTGAATGCGAGACCATTACACCGATGTTTATGTATGGTGCAGACGGAAAAACAGCAGAGCTAAGACCAGCTTCTATCAAAGGCGTGATGAGGTTTTGGTGGAGGGCGATACATGGGAATAGTAATATTAAAGAACTTAAAGAGGCTGAAAGTTTAATTTTTGGTAGTACCAAAGAGAGAAGTAAGGTTAATATTAGAGTTCGTAAAAAAGAGTTTAAGGTAAAAAAATTTGCAGAGATAAAAGAAAAATTTGATTATCTGTTTTTTTCTATAAAAATGCAAAATAAAGAAGAACCAAAAGAGTACTTTGAAAAAATAAAGTTTGAAGTTATTTTATCATCTTCTGATAAAAAGGCTTTAACAGAAGCCAGTTATTCATTTATACTTCTTAGTTTGTTTGGTGGACTTGGTAGTAGAAGTCGAAGAGGAGGAGGAAGTTTCGTAATTAATTCTATTAGTGATGAAAACTACAGTCATTTTTTATTAAAGGATATTAAAAACTTAAATAATATTTATGAAAAAATAAGGGAATATTTTCAAAATACTTATAATATAAGTGAAGTCAATAATGAATATTCAACTTTGTCTACTTTAAATTTTAAATTATCTTCAAGTAAGAATAGTTGGAATGAAGCATTATCTGATATAGAAACTAAATATAAAAAATTTAGAAAAGAAAACAAACTGCTAAATAATGCTTCATTTGGATTACCAATTATATTTGAAGATACTAAAAATAAAATAGAAGTTGTCACTGATCCAGAGTTTGAACGAAGGGCTTCACCAATGACTATTAAAATCTTAAAAGTACAAGATACATATTATTGGTTAGTTTTAAAGTTAAATGGAGAGTTTTTGCCAAAAGGTACTAAAATCAAAGAAAAAAAAGATACTTCATATAAAGATATTTATCAAAATATTGTTGATGATTTTTTGAAGGAGTTAAGAAAATGAGTAAAAATTATCTTTTTAGTTTAACTATAACACCTATTCAAAGTTTTATTGCTCAAGCAAAAACAACCAAAGATTTTTATAGTGGTAGTCAAATTATCTCTAATTTGATTCAGGAATTGTTAAAGCAATTTCCTTGTAAAGATGACATTATATTTCCTGCATCAAATAGCATCATATCCAATAAAATTATTGCAAGGATAGCTATAGAAAAGCAAGAAGAGCTTATTGAAAAACTTCAAAAGACAATGAAAGCATTTTTACCTTTAAAAGCTTTATGTAATGGAATGGAATTAAAATCTAAGAGTCCAGAGTTACAGCAATTAGAGAATGTTTTTCAACTTTTTTATTCATCTGTTGAGATAACTGGCTATAAAGAGAGTTATTTTGAAGTTGAGAAAAATTTATCTATTATTAAAAATATGAGATTATTTAATCAAATAAGCTCTAAAAATATCTGTTATGTATGTGGAGAAAGAGAATCTTTTTGTCAAGATAAAAATGAAAAAAATAGATGCACGGTTTGTTATACGAAATCAAGATATGAGAGTGAATCTTATTTATCAACAGCAGGTATTGCTTCATTATATTATCGGCAAAAATTAGATAACACTTTATATGAAAGATATAAAGAGAATTTTTATCATTTTGATGAAGCACTCTTGTATGAAGAAAATTTAAAAGAGGATTATTTAAAAAAGCATCACCATTTAAACAATAAAAATATAGAAGAGATAAAAAAGCAACTTCAAAGTCTTTCAAAAGAGAAACCAACCAAACAGTATGTTTTAATCAATTTTGATGGAGATAATATTGGTAAGATTTTGTCTAATGGGTTGGATAATATTGGTAAGATTTTGTCTAATGGACTAGATAATATTGAATTAGAAACCTTTCATAGAGAATTT
This sequence comes from Sulfurovum sp. FS08-3, assembly GCA_000830175.1. Lineage (GTDB taxonomy): Bacteria > Campylobacterota > Campylobacteria > Campylobacterales > Sulfurovaceae > FS08-3. The sequence goes on from JQIS01000009.1 coordinate 129,252, forward strand.
TCAACCAAGCTTTCTACTTTTTCTCAAGCAGTTAATAAAATTATTAGTGATGAGAAAGGAAGAGTGATTTATAGTGGAGGTGATGACTTTTTATGTTTTGTTACCCCTTACTATCTCAATGAAGTATTAGATCAAATCAAAGAGAGTTTTGAAAACAATGTTAATACCTATCAAGAGAAAATAAGTTATTCAATTGCTATTACCATCTCTCACTATAAAGCTCCACTGCATAAGATTATTGAAAATTCGAGAGCCTTACTTAAAGCAACCAAAGCTAAATACAGTTCAAAATCTAAGCTCATCAAAGGCGGTATAGGTATAGAAGTTTATAGTAGCAGTTCACTCTTGGCAAAATTTATTGGAGACTACAATGAATTTACTCTATTAAAACAATTTGATGGTAAAAAAATCAATCTTTACAGCTTAGAACAACTTTTCTCTTTTGCAAAATCAGATATGCAGTATAGCGAATATTTATTGATTATCAATATGATAAAACTTGAACTTAAAAGATTTTTAGGACGAAGAGAGATTGGATTTTCGGACGATGAGGTAGCCAAGATTCAACAACTACTTATTGCACAAGTCAATAGAAATTACTCTATTGATTTGGATAATTTTTTTGGATTTTTCAAAACAGTAGAGCAACTATCAAAGGATAATAATGAGTAAATTTATAGCTATAAAACCGTTGGATACACTCTTTTTTAGAGGGGCAAAACCTTTTAATATGAGTGATGATAGTTGGAGTGATGCACACTCTTTACCTTTTCCCTCTGTGATTTGGGGTGCGTTATACGCTCATCTCTATTTTAAAGATAAAGAAGCACAACAAGAAGAAAATTTCAAAAATCTTGAAATCAAAAATATCTATCTTTATAACTTCAAAGATAAATCAACCTTTCTTACAATGCCCAATGATGTTTTTAGTGATGGAAAAGAGTTATATATAGGTGAGTATAAAAAAGCTCCCAAACACTCTAGTTATCCTTTGGAGTATATTAATTATGCGAATACTGATGAGTCTGTAGAACGACTAAAGGATAGTTTTATACGAATTGATAGTTTGAGTAGAGAGTATATGAAAAAAAGTAGAAGTCTTATTTATGAAGATAGTAAAAATATTTTTTTACAAGATTACAAAGTAGGTATTGCTATTGATAAATCACGAAAGGCAACCAAAGAGGGGCATCTTTATCGAGTTGATTTAACACAATTTGAAAAAGAGTGGGGATTTTTAGTTGAGTATGATGTAGATAAGTTTGAGTTTAAGGATGAGGGGTATTTAAAATTGGGTGGTGAGTCAAAAGTAGCTCAATTTCAACATATTGATAAACCAAACTATATAGATAGTTATGAAAAAGATATCGAAGAGTTAAAAAACAGTTTTTCTACTGAAGAGTATTTTAAACTTTACATCAAATCACCCACAGCTTTTAAAGAGGGCTGGAGACCGATACTTTCAGGACATAAACTCTTATGTGCCAATATTGATGAATATCTCTCTATTGGTGGGTTCGATATGAAAACTAAAAGCAAAAAAGCACAACAAAGAGATATGAGGCGGTATGTACCTAGTGGAGCTGTTTATGTTTTTGAAAGTCAAAATAAGAGCTTTCAAGAGATAGAAGAGTTAATAGAAACAGAGATTAAAGAGCATAATGATACCCATAAAGGGTTTGGACTCTTTGAAATATTACAAGCTTAGGAGAAAAAAATGGGATTAGAAAATAAAAATGCAACCAAAAGTATGGATGAAGTCAAGTATCAAGATTACACTTATGTGGTTATCTCTACACTTAATCAAGTTGTAAATATAATACCTTATAAGATATATCGTTTTAATGATGTTTACAATATGACAATAACCGATAGCCCTTATTTTAAAAATGAAGAGTTTAACAAAAATCTTGGATTGACTTTTAAAGATACACTCTCTTTTACTCAATTGAAGATGAATAGCGTATCGGGTATTGTTGAAAAACTGAAAGGTTTTTTTCCAAAAAAAGAAAATGAGAAAATTTTTTGGAATATCACAGGTGGACAGCGACCTTTTATATTGGCTATTTCTGAATTTATCAAAGATAGAGATGATGATGTGTTGTGTTATCTTGAGGGCAATAGCTCGACTATGACAATTATGGACAAAAAAAAGTCTAAAGAGTACGATTATCATCAAAGCTATGTCAATATAAAAGAAGCTCTTAAACTTATGGGATTTGAGTTTAGAAATATAAAAACAAAAGAGGGGAAAGATGATGAGAGAAATTGTTATCTTAAACTTTATCAACTCTATATAGAAAATCAAAAACTTAGAGAAGAGTTTATAGCATTAAATGAAACAACAAAAGCACTTTGTCGAGACTTTGTAAACAATAGTCAATTTAAAAATGACTTAGAAAAAATAAATTTTTGCAAAAATACAGAAGATGACTTTAATCAACAATACCCTTTTGGATACATTTTAGAAAAATTGGCTTTTTATCAGTTAGAAAAAGAGATAAAAGCCAAAGTTGAATCCTTGGTACATAGTCTAAAAATCATCTTTAGTGATGAAAAAAAACAAAAAGAATCAGGCAATAAAACTAACGATGAGTTTGATATAGCGATATTGACTAAAAATGGTAAATTTATTATCTTTGAGTGTAAAAGTGGTGGAATGAGTGGAGATGTGGCAAAAAGTACAAACTATTCTACTTATGCGATTAGTGGAGTGTATGGAAAACCAATTTTAATAACCCCTATAATGGAAAGTGAAATTAAGGATATAAATACTTTAGATAAAGAGACTTACGGCAAAATAAAAAGTGCGATAAAATCAGCAAAAAGAGCCACACTTGATGTATGGGGTATTGATAAAATTGCTGACAATATTATAGATTATATAAAATAGGGAGAGGTAAAATGTATAAAGAGAAGAGTTTAGTAAGTTATAAAGTGATAACGCCACTTCATGCAGGAGTTGGCAGTGGTTTGGGTGTGATTGATTTACCAATACAGAGAGAGAAACATACCAATTTTCCAAAAATTGAAGCCTCTACACTAAAGGGGTGTTTTAGAGAGAGTTTAGAACAGAAATTAGGCAGAGATACAAAAGAGATTCATTTAGCTTTTGGTTGTGATGGATGTGATTTAGAGATTAAAGAGTTTGCAGGAGCTTTGGGATTTAGTGATGCACGAATTTTGTTATTTCCTATCAAATCAGTCAAAGGCATTTTTGCTTATGCTACTTGCCCTTATGTTATTCAGCGTTTTAATAGTGAAAATAGTGATTTTTTATTACCTGAGGTTGATGAATTAACCATTAGTAAAAATTCTACTATTGCTTTAACAGGTGGCGATGTTGTTTTGGAGGAGTATGTTTTTAATGTCTCAAAGAATGATAAAGTTGATAGGTTAGCAGATGCGTTATCAAAAATAGTTGGTATAAAAGATTTAAAACAGAGACTTATTATTTTGCCCGATGATGAATTTACAGAATTTGTCTCTCGCTCTACCGAGGTCATTACACGAAATAGAATCAATAATGATACAGGAACAGTAGATTCACAGAGCGGAGGACTTTTTACAGAAGAGTATTTACCTGCTGAAAGTGTTTTGTATTCGTTGCTCCTTTTTGGAAACTCTATTGAAGTGTTTAAAGATACAACACCTAAAGAGTGGTTTATAAAAAATAAAAGAGGTGCGATACAAATAGGAGGCAATAGCACTTTAGGTAAAGGAATAGTTGAGGTTAAGATAAATGAAAACTCAAAGTAGAAATCAAGATAAACAAAGAGCAATATTCTCGTATCAGTGTGTTGGTTCTTTTGTGAATGAAAATAGGGATGAAAATCAAAAGAGATATCGAGCGTATATTAGAAGTATTCCTTCAATGATTTTAAATAATGGGCTTGGTTCTACAATTGCTTTTATGTTCTCCAAAAGATTAAAAAAAGAGGGAGAAGTTTATAACCAAATTGGTGAAAATATTTTTAATTGGCTAAGAGAAGAGCAAAATAGATATTTAATTGCATTAGAAAATAAGGATAAAGCAGAAGATAAGTTAAAAGAGCTAACAGATAAAGTGATTTATTTGAATTCATCAGAATATCGTGCCACAACCAATGAACTCTTAGCACTTTTTAATTGGCTTAAACGGTTTGCGGATGGGATGATAGAGGGGGATAAAGAAGATGGCAAAAAAGAAAAAAAATAAATTACCTATAAATAATCTACAACTCAAAAAAGAAACAAGAAAAAAAGTTCCTAAAGTATATCCCAAATGTGATAATCAAAATAACTTGAAAATACCAAATGATACCTGCTATGTGATTACAAATTTTGGAATAGAAAAAATTGATAATTTTCATCTAAAGCTTAATAAGTTTGCTGAATATAATAGTGAGCTAGATAAATTTGTATTTGATGAAGATATTGAGAAGTTTGATTTTTCCAATTATAAAGAAGTTTCAGATAATTATAGGGATAGATTAAAAGAGTTATATCCAAATTTAAAACCTTTTGAATTGAAAACAGACTACCGTCTCATCATCGGCGGAGAAGCCACGGTGTATGAAACTTCGATGCGATTGCATCATATTTATGGGATTCCTTATATTCCTGCTAGTGGGATTAAAGGGGTGGTGAGGAGTTATATTATCACGGAGAAGTTTGCAACAGAACTTAAAAACTATAAAGACCGCTACACGAAATTTGAAGAAGAGGTTTTGTTTGCCAAGGATGAAAAAGGAGAGTATAAAGAGAAAGGGTTTGTAGATGTTTTTGGCTCACAAGAGAAAGAGGGCAAAGTGACCTTTTTCGATGCGTTTCCAGTCAGTGAGCCAAAACTCAAAGTCGATATTATGAATCCGCATTATGGGGATTATTACAGTAAAAAAATTGCTCCGACGGATACTATGAAGCTTAATCCCATTCCTTTTTTGACCGTTGAAAATACAAAATTTGGATTTTTAATTGGAGCGAAAGAGAAATTAGAGACTTTTAGCATAAAAGATAAAAACAACAACCATAAAACCATAGAAACATGGCTCAAAAAAGCCCTCCAAAACCACGGATTGGGGGCGAAAACGGCTGTGGGGTATGGGTATTTTGGATAAGGAATGATAATGTATGTGATTTTGTTTTATGATATTGCCAATAGAAGTCTCAAAGAGAGAGACAACAGTCGTAAAATACGAAAAGCAGTGGAGAAGTATTTGCCTCGTGTGCAGTTTTCGGTGTTTGAGGGGGAGATACGCCCCAGTGACCTGCGTAAACTCAAAGCCGATTTGGAAAAGGTGGTGGATAAGGAGCTTGATTCTATAGTCTTGTATGAATCGACCAAACTTAGCTACACCAATCGGAACGTTATAGGAGTTGATAAAAATGAAGTGTTGTTTAGCTAGGAGTGGATATGCACTGCTTTCGATTATTAAAAGGAGGATTTTATGAAAGAAAAGATTGAAATAGAGTTTGAGACCATCACGCCAATTTGGACGGGTGATGCGTGGAGTGAGAATAGTGAGCTTAAAGCTACGGCTATTATGGGGAGTTTACGATTTTGGTTTGAGGTCTATTGTCATTTTGCAGGGATTGAAGTCAAAGAGAAAGAGGAGCTGGATTATGGAGAGTTCATAAAGCAAAGAAAAAAGATTGAAAATATAGATAAGAGCGATGATGAGATTTTGTCAGATATGAAAGTTACTTTGGTTTCTCGAATATTTGGCTGTACTGGGTGGAAGAGTCGGATAGAGATTGAGAAAATAAGTTTTCAAGAAGATGCACTCAAAAAAAATGATATAGATTTTACTTTTTTACACGAGAATGAAGAAAACGATACAAAGTGGTGGTGCAATACAACACTTTTTGAAAAAAAAGAATCTATTAATACTTTAAAAAATATTCAAGTTACTTTTTTACTATCTGAGAACTGTTTAAATGAGTTTCAAAAGTTCTTGAAGTTTTATCAAGACAAACCAATTCTTATAGGAGGTAAAAAAGCTTTTGGATTAGGTTTTGCGAAATTAAAAAGTGATCAAAATTTTGATCATATTAATGAAATTACTATTAAAAATAAAGATTATGTAATATGGGATAAAGTAGAAAATTTCCCTAGTAATGGAAGTATTTTAGGGTACAACATCAAGCACTACTTAAGACAAAAGGAAAATAAAAAATTTAGAGTACAAAATTTTGGGAAAATGAGTCAAGCATCAGAGTACTATTTTTCTTCTATAGTGGATAATACTTCTTATATTATTACTTTCAAAAACAACCATTCTATTCTGAACAAATACAAAAAATGGTTACAAGATAAATTTTCAACTAACAGACCAAATCAACGCAAATCCAATCAAGCTGATTTGATGAATCATTTTAATAGTCGGTGAGGTAAAAAAATGAACTACGAAACAATCTTAAATAAAAATCACACGGATACTTTTTCAATACTCAAATATGGGTTTGAACATAAAGTTGATGAACTTGAAAAGTTTATGTGGACTTACAAAAAGGATACCCCCAAGAATAAAACCTACTCAATAGGCGACAAACAAAAGATAGAAACCTTACTCAAAGTAGATACCAAAGAGCTGATTAAAACTTCTATCCCTTACTCTTTTGCCATTCAAACCACCTTTACGCTTCAAACACCCTATTATTCGAGTGATGACGATGAGTTATATATCATCAATAATCCTTGTTTGAAAGAAAAAGTTTTTAAAGTGCCGATGATGCGAGGAAGCAGTTGGAAAGGGGCGTTACTTAATGCAGGAAGAGAGATTGCTAAAGAGGATATTCAAAAGCTCTCAAACTACTTTAGAATCTTTGGGGTGGGCAATGAAGCCTTTAGAGGTTTGATGGAGAAATTTACACCTATTGAGATGAAACTTTTTTTGCTTTTGGAGGGTATTGCCATCTCTACAACGGATGAGTTAGAATCTATCTTTGCCAAATACAAAAAGTCCAAAGCCCAAAAAGGCAGAGCGATTTTTTATCCTACCTATTTTGATAAATACTCCATAGAACTCATCAATCCGCACAATCGTAAAACCAAAGCAGGAACAAATCCTATCCATTATGAAGTTGTGCCAAAGGGTACAAAGGGGGAGTTGCAGATTGTCTATATCCCTTTTGATGGTGTGATGGAGAGTAATGCAACCATTGAGCAAGAAGCAAAAGAGGATTTGGAGTTTTTGAAACTATGTATCGACAAAGCTCTCTCTAACGGTATCGGAGCAAAAACAAAGCTCGGTTGGGGCAAAGGTAAAATCAGTGAAATAAAAGAGTTTTGGAGTGAGAGATGAGTTTAAATATTCAAAATTTAAAAGATAATCGAGATGAGAGACTTAAGGCGGAGATGGCGAGTTTGCTTTTTTTGATTGAAAAAACTTTTTTAAGTTGGTGGAAAGATAAAGGATATTTCAGTTGTGAAACGCCTTTATATGCAAATCAAAATCAAGAAATAGAAGCTATTCTAAAAACTGTTTTTCAAAATATGAAAATAGATAATTCTCATTTTACTAATGTACAAAATACGAGTATGATTAATCTTTGGGATAATTTTTTCAATAATTGGAGAAATTGGAGAAGAAAAAAACAGCCTATTTTACAAAAACTTTATGGTGCTTCTGAGGGGCTAAATTCTGGTATTGAAAAAGGTAGTCCTAAAGAAAAAATTATAGGAGATTACCCTTGGCTTAGTAATAGTTTTGGCTCTTTTAAATCTATCGCAAATCCTAATTTGTTTGATGAAGTTCGTAATGTTCATAAAAATGACATTATTGACTTACTCAATAGACTCTCTACAGCTGATTTTGATTTCTATAGTGATAGAAGAAAAATGTTTGAAATTATCAAAACAATGTATCAAACTTTACCGTCGGATACAAGATTTCCTCTTAATGATACTACATTATGGGATCAAGCCTATATGGCAACTTCAATGTTTAAAGCTCTATTGGCTGGAGCATACTTACAACCGATTAATACAAATAGTTATGATTTGTCTAAAGTCAACTGGAGCATATTGGCTATTCAATACGATAAATTAGCACTTGCCGAAAAAGGACTCAAACCTGCTCATATACTTTGGTATCGAGAAACTTCTAAGCAAATAGATAATGAGGTAAAGAGAACTATTGAAACAGATTATGCTTTGGGCAATGAAGTTTATAGAGATGAGACAGGAATTTATTTTTTGGTGTCTGAAAATTTAATAGGTGTTGATAATGGAGATTTTTATGAACTGCATACAGATTTAGATGAAATAAAAAATAAGATTTTAGATATTTTTCACACTACCACCAATGATGAATTTTATCCTGCAATTTTGTTAAGTAAGCCTACTAGAGCTACGATGAACCTAACAACTTTTTTGGAAAAAGCTAAAGAAAACTTCCTAAAAGCCGATTATTCAAAAAAAGAAAAACCCAATGAGATTGAAGATGCAATAGGTATTTGCCAAGTGTGTCAAAGTAGATTTGCAACTAAAATAAACGATGATATACCTATGTGTGAAATTTGCCAAAATAGAAAACAAGGACGAGTTGAGAAGTGGCTTAATAAACAAGAGGGTGAAACAATTTGGATAGGTGAATTAGCCGATAAAAATAATCGTGTAGCAATGGTTACTTTGAAATTTGAACTTATTGAGTGGTTAAATGGTAGTTTACTTAGTAGTTTATTGGGGCAACGATTGGATTTATCTGCATTAAACTATCAAAATTATTTAGATGATATATTCAATACGCTAAAACAAAATAAAAAACTAAATGAAACTCAATATATTAAAGATTATAGTGAGAATATTCCATCTAATCAAGCACTAAAAGCAGTTGTGGAAACTTGGTTTATTGAAAGGGCAATAGGCACAATTTATGAAAATTTTGTAATAGATGGCTTAAATAATAAAATTAACTTTCAAAATAGAATAATTGAATGGAACATTTTAACCGATGAGGAATTTAGATTTTTATCTAAACTCATTCTCCAATTCCTCCTACGCAAAAATCCATCTCCTGCGAGATTAAGAAGAGTTTGGGAGAGTACGGAGGGATTTTTTGAAGAGATAGAGAGAGATGTTTTGGGTGCTATCAAAGAGAAAAGAACCAAAGAAAACTTTGCTCAAAAAGTTCCTGATTTTGCATATTTGAAACCACAAATCAATGAGGAATTTTACAAACGCTACTTCTCTATCCTTGACCCTACGCCTATCTCTTGGCAGTTTATTATCCCCACCGAAAAGATAGAATGTACGATAGAAAAAATCCAAAAACTTTACTATCAAAACTTCAAATATGTCAATGGCAAACTTCCGCTTCATATTGGTGTGGTGGTGCAAAACTACAAAAAACCGCTCTATGTAGGTATCAAAGCGTTGCGAAATATACGCCGAGATGTAAAAGAGTGGAGTGCGTTAGCTAAAGATGAAAGTTTGAAAGATTTGAGTAGCCATCACAAAACAGAAGAAACGGATAATCATTCACAAGATTTCTATTCACTCTATGAAACAGATAATCAAGCGTATGATTTTAGCCTTTTACCCTCAGAAAAGGGAGTCAAACCATATAACCCTACCGATACTTTTACCATCTATACAAACACCATAGATTTTGAACTTCTCGATACCAATGCAAGACGCAATGATATTGTTTATAACGAAAAAGCAAAGCGAACGATTAAACTCAAATCCAATCGCCCTTATAGTTGGGATGAGTGGGAGAAGTTTGAAAAGTTTAGAGAAGTATTTAAAAACAAAAGCTCCACACTTCAAACGCTTGTGAGTTTGATTTATGGCAAAATGGAAGATTGGAGAAAGAATGAAGATTGTAGAGAGAATGAAACGAGTTTTCAATGCTTTATGAAAACAACATTTACAAAAGAGAAGATTGAACTTTCAAAGTTTGGCATTAATGATTGTAGCTTTGATGAGATGAAAAAATTTCTTGATATGTTCGCATATTACCACACCACACCAAAGGAGATATAACAATGAGTACAGTAAAAATAAATAGAATTATAGCAATGGCAACCGACCCGATTTATGTAGGTACAGGAGGCTTCACGATAGGAAGAGTCGATAATACGATAGTACGAGACCCAATCACACGCATACCCAAAATCCCAGGGAGCAGTATGGCGGGTACTTGGCGGTATTATATGGCGTTGGAGTTGGTGAGTCAAATCAAAGAGAAACAACCACACCTAAATGATATTAAAAATGAAAGTGATAAAAGTTTTGATGGGAAAATCAATCAATTCATTCAAAGTGATAAATGCGATAGCTTTTGGAAAACCAAAGCAGATAAAGAGTGGCAAAAGTATTGTGGTAATCTCATAGCAAAAATAAGTTGTGCGGGACAAGATGAAACTTCACAAGCTAATATAGAAAACGCACCATTTGAAAAGAATAAAGAAAATAAATCTGGTCACTGCGGTCACTGTATCGTTTGCAAAGCTTTTGGGTTTTCCAAAAATGACCTATCCAATCAAGGAATGCTCTTTTTTAGTGATTTGAGTATCTTGTTTTTCCCTGTCTATACACGACTTGGGACGAAGTGGATAACATCGCCAAAGCTTTTAAACAAAGAGATTGATATAGCAGAAAATCAAATTAAAACTTCTAAAGGTGATGAAAGACATTTAAATTTAGGTTGGTTAAATCTTGAAGTATCTGGTAAACACAATATTTCAGATGTTGAAAAGTATAAACTTGAAGCTAAAAACATCATCATCGTACCCGATTCGCTTATCTCTCAAATTATCAATTCAAACCTAGAAGTAAGAACTTCCGTATCGATTGACCCGATTACGGGTGCGGCAAAAGATAAGGCATTGTTTACAAGCGAAGCGATACCTAGAGGGACTATCTTTTGTGGAGAGGTGAGAGGATTTAATAGAGAGGGTGGTAATAGTTTGCCAAAGTTAGGAGATATTTGGAGGGCTTTGAATGACTCCAAGCAGTATTATCAAAGTCTTGGAATCGGTGGAATGACCACAAGAGGGTTTGGACGAATGGAGATTTTGGGAGAGTTATCATGAAAAATCTTGATGCAAAAATAAATGAAGTTGGATTTACTATTGTAAAAAAAATTTCTGCAAAAGATGAGAATGAGAGAAAAAAATATAAAAATGAAATAGAGAAAACTTTAGGGGTATTATCAAACGATGGAGTTTATGCCTATTGGGTCTATTGTCAATCCAAAAAAATAACAGATGTTTTTATAGATGAAATAAAAAGTTTGATGAAAATTGTGAGTCAGGAATCAGATAATCAAAAGTTTTTTCAAAATTTATCACAAGATCTGAATCAACTCCTATTTTTCAAAGAAATCCTTGAAAAAGCTCTCACTTATGCACGATACCACGCTAAAGCAATGGATGACAAATGAGTTGGCATAAAATCGTTTTTAAGCAAATCCAACCGATTCATTTGGGTCACAAAAAGCATGGGGTTATTAATGAAACAAGGATTTTTATTACAGGGCAGATGATGTGGGGAGCATTGACCAATGCCTATTTTCACAAAACGAATCAATACGATGAGGGGCTTTTTGAAAATATAAGTTGCTTTTATCCTATGAGCAATGATGAGGTGTTGCTTCCAAAATTTAAAGATGGTGAGTTTTGTTTGGGTGATATGAGCGAAAAAGAGTTTCGGCAAAAATATGTCACGACTTTGCTCTCTACGGCTATCAACCCCAATACGCTCAATGCCAAAGATGAATCACTGCATGAACTTGATGTGATTTTGCCCGATAGTTTGCAATGGGTAGGATACATCAAGTGCGAAAAAGCAAAAATAGAAGCGATAAAAGAGATTTTTATCGGTGGAGATAGTCGCTATGGATTGGGACTAATGAGGAGAGAACACATAGAAGAAGAGAGCTATAGCCAAAATCCCATAAAAGGTAAGATGGATAATGCTACACCCAATGAGCCACTGACTAATTTTGTCAAATTTGATAAGCAGAAATTTGAAGGTAAATTAGAGCTTTTGGCGGAGTTTAGCTTCAAGAAAAATAGTCCAGAAATAACAACAAGTGAAACAAATGGTTTGTATATTAGTGTTGGAAGTGTTCTTGCGAATTGAAATTTTATATCAGTAGGAGAGACGATGCAAAAGAGTGATAGGACGCATTTTTTGATGAGTGCGGGGAGGCTTAGGAGGGCGGATAATAATCTCTATTTTGATAAATACGATGAGGTGGGTGGTGCGGGGTCGAGTAAAATATTGCCTATTCATGCTATCGATGAGATTTATGTGTTGGCAAAGGTGGATATAGATAGCTATACGTTGGCGTTTGCGGCGAATAATAATATCCTGTTGCATTTTTTTGGTGCTTATGGGACGTTTCGGGGTAATTTTTTCCCTAGCACTTCCAATAGTGTCAATAAGAGCGGTTTTATGCTGCTTCAACAGCTCCGTGCTTTTGACGATGAGAAGCATCGCCTCCATATCGCCAAAGCAATCACACGGGGGCAAATCCTCAATGGCACCAACAACGTCACGCGCTACAAAGTGGCATTTGAACCCAGTGCCTATATCCAATCGCTTGAAAAAGCTACGAGTATCCAAGAGGTGATGGCTAGTGAGGGGGCGTTTAAAAAGAACTACTATCAAGCGTGGAATAGCATCATCCAAGACCAACGCAGCTTCAAATTTACCATCCGCAGCAAACGCCCGCCTGCGGACAAAATCAACAGCTTCATCTCGTATGTCAATACACGGATTTATAATATCGTGCTTAGTGAGATTTATAAAACGCAGCTTGACCCTCGTATCGGGTTTTTGCATGAGCCAAACTATCGTGCGTTGAGTCTGCATCTGGACATAGCGGAGATATTCAAGCCTATCATTGGGGATAATCTCATCTTCACGATGCTCAACAAAAAAGAGATCGGTGCAAAATCGTTTCAAACCGATAGCGGTCGCATACGCTTCACCAATGAGGCGATTAAAAAGATAGAACTAAAAATCATCGAAAAGATGACCCAGCAAATCACAATGGGCAAACAACAACTCACATGGCGACAAGTCATAAGGCGAGAAGCCCATCAACTCCAAAAATCCATTTGCGAGTTTGCTCCGTATGAGCCGTTTGTCTATTGAGTCGTTGAAGCTCTCTTTAAGATTGAAAGATGCCCCACACAGCGGGGCTTGTACAAATAGCAACCAAACTTTTAGCCAATTTTAAGCAACAAAAAAAAGTAAAAATTCTCAAAACACACCCAATCTACGGCATTTTTCTGCTATAATAACAACGTCCTTATAGGATTTGAAACAAATTCTAAACTCATTCTCCAATTCCTCCTACGCAAAAAATAATAACAACGTCCTTATAGGATTTGAAACAAATGGCTAGTAGCCAAATGGTTGCATGGTTTAGATAATAACAACGTCCTTATAGGATTTGAAACGTACTTCAAGCCCTGCCCAATCCAATACGTCTTTAATAATAACAACGTCCTTATAGGATTTGAAACTATCACAAGTAACACACGAGGTAATATCCTCAAAATAATAACAACGTCCTTATAGGATTTGAAACTTTCTATTTTCATGTAATATTTCTCAATGATGGTCATAATAACAACGTCCTTATAGGATTTGAAACTACCCATTTGATTGTCCTTTGAATTTTAAAAATTTTATAATAACAACGTCCTTATAGGATTTGAAACGAATCGTGAAAGACGCACCTAAAAACAATATCGAATAATAACAACGTCCTTATAGGATTTGAAACTAAGGTTTGACATTGTAGATATTGCTTGATTTGCATAATAACAACGTCCTTATAGGATTTGAAACAGCCAACTAACGCTATAATTCTCTTGTAGCAGGTTATAATAACAACGTCCTTATAGGATTTGAAACTGCTCCAAGCGAATACAAAGAGGCGGTTAAAAATATAATAACAACGTCCTTATAGGATTTGAAACTGCTATTTTGATTTTCTGCTGCGCTTCTCTTTTGCAAATAATAACAACGTCCTTATAGGATTTGAAACGCCACTTTTCGTAGGCTTCATCGCCAATCTTGACATAATAACAACGTCCTTATAGGATTTGAAACTGTGGAGACTATGCAAAGAGAGAAATAGAGAGAGAAATAATAACAACATCCTTATAGGATTTGAAACCAAGACCAGATTGAGTATATAAAGTGTGCCGTCCAATAATAACAACGTCCTTATAGGATTTGAAACTACTTGGACTACTGTTGGCAATACTTTTTGGAATGATAATAACAACGTCCTTATAGGATTTGAAACTCACGGATATGGCTCTTGGCAATGATACGCAAGGATAATAACAACGTCCTTATAGGATTTGAAACCTTCAACTCCAATAGCTTCATAGGCTTTGGCTATATAATAACAACGTCCTTATAGGATTTGAAACTGCACAAAAATATAATGTTTTTGCCGTAAAAATGAGATAATAACAACGTCCTTATAGGATTTGAAACTATAATTTTTTTGGAGGATAGTGTGGGATTTGAACCATAATAACAACGTCCTTATAGGATTTGAAACAATTCATCAATATCATCAAATAGAAAAATGTCATCTGTATAATAACAACGTCCTTATAGGATTTGAAACGTCCATTTTGTACACTTTGTCCAATTTTTTGTCCATAATAACAACGTCCTTATAGGATTTGAAACGGAGTCCAGAACTTCATCACTTTTGGACTTTTGACTATAATAACAACGTCCTTATAGGATTTGAAACTGGTTTTTTTCTCAATTTCTAAAGCCATTTGAACCATAATAACAACGTCCTTATAGGATTTGAAACGACGGTGAGCTTTTTGATGTTGTTGTGTGGGATATAATAACAACGTCCTTATAGGATTTGAAACAACTCTTTTTGTAAGTCCATAGATAGCCGTGCATCATAATAACAACGTCCTTATAGGATTTGAAACGCTTCCCTCTCTTTTTTCTTCAATCTGTAGTGCTTATAATAACAACGTCCTTATAGGATTTGAAACTAATTGCGTTTGAAACACTTGCGTCTTGTATCTCATAATAACAACGTCCTTATAGGATTTGAAACCACCGTATTCTCATTTTTTGGCAAAGGATTTGACAAATAATAACAACGTCCTTATAGGATTTGAAACTAAATTCAAAAGATGGCTTTGCAAACTACAATAGATAATAACAACGTCCTTATAGGATTTGAAACGCCCCTTGTAGCGTGGAGTATGAGTGCATATCTTGATAATAACAACGTCCTTATAGGATTTGAAACTTATAAATATCACAGGAGGTATAGATGGATAAAAAATAATAACAACGTCCTTATAGGATTTGAAACAGCACGGCTTCACTTGGGATAATCCCGTTTGATATATAATAACAACGTCCTTATAGGATTTGAAACTGAATCTGCTCTCATGTACCAACTCCCCGCCTGAATAATAACAACGTCCTTATAGGATTTGAAACCGAGTCTCTTTGCCCTTTGTAGTGTTAGATACCAATAATAACAACGTCCTTATAGGATTTGAAACCACCGTATTCTCATTTTTTGGCAAAGGATTTGACAAATAATAACAACGTCCTTATAGGATTTGAAACCGCAAGTTACGGATTTGCTAAGTGAAATGTATGCTACATAATAACAACGTCCTTATAGGATTTGAAACCAGTTGTGGCGGGTTCTAAAATTCTCTCTACTTTATAATAACAACGTCCTTATAGGATTTGAAACAAACAGATATGAAGAATAAATGTAGAGCAACGCATAATAACAACGTCCTTATAGGATTTGAAACCCCAGCTGTAATGCAGCATTGTTGAGTAGTGTTTCATAATAACAACGTCCTTATAGGATTTGAAACTTCACAAACTCCAAGGTCTTCTCATGCTCAAGCCCATAATAACAACGTCCTTATAGGATTTGAAACTAAATACACATAGGAGATATAGATGGATGATAAGATAATAACAACCCTTATAGGATTTGAAACCTCTCACCATTCTTGATTCTGTATAGTACAGCCCATAATAACAACGTCCTTATAGGATTTGAAACTAACTACTCAATAACCTGAGGAGCGTAAGTGGAGAATAATAACAACGTCCTTATAGGATTTGAAACGATTTTTGGAAAGAACAACCATTCGATCTTGAAATCATAATAACAACGTCCTTATAGGATTTGAAACACAGTAATTTTGTCATTGTGATTAAACACATACATAATAACAACGTCCTTATAGGATTTGAAACAAGTTATTCCTAACTGATTTTCGTAGAATTTTATATAATAACAACGTCCTTATAGGATTTGAAACTCTATTCTGTATTCTAATGTATTAATTAGTTTTGATAATAACAACGTCCTTATAGGATTTGAAACGTGTATCCGTAATCTCTCTTAGACTCACAAAGACTTTATAATAACAACGTCCTTATAGGATTTGAAACGGTATGTATCTGCTAGAATGTAGTCGCCGTTATCATAATAACAACGTCCTTATAGGATTTGAAACAGATGAGCTACGATTATATCAAAGAAAAAGCAAACGATAATAACAACGTCCTTATAGGATTTGAAACTAATAACTCATCAAACCCGAACTCAATAGCCTTGTATAATAACAACGTCCTTATAGGATTTGAAACTCATCTTCGCTCATGTAATGATAATAGGTTCAAGCTATAATAACAACGTCCTTATAGGATTTGAAACCCTTTGTTTTTTGATTTTGTTGCAATAACGCTTCCATAATAACAACGTCCTTATAGGATTTGAAACCCCATTTGGCTCTTGAATTTCTTTGAGTGGGTCTAATAATAACAACGTCCTTATAGGATTTGAAACAAAAATTAAGGCTACAGAATGAAAGAAAAACTATATAATAACAACGTCCTTATAGGATTTGAAACAGGATAGGTATTGGCAAAGACTTTTTGATGGTTTTATAATAACAACGTCCTTATAGGATTTGAAACTTTGCTTGATGAGGTGGAGTAATGACTAAGCTAAGATAATAACAACGTCCTTATAGGATTTGAAACCGGCATAATGATCCCTATAAAACACTGCACCAGCAATAATAACAACGTCCTTATAGGATTTGAAACGACCAGCGAAGAGAGCCAAAAGTAAAACACGAATATAATAACAACGTCCTTATAGGATTTGAAACAAATGAAAAAATGGATCATGATAGTACTATCTACATAATAACAACGTCCTTATAGGATTTGAAACCGTCTATATTTTTTGCCCATTTGGCTCTTGTGTTTATAATAACAACGTCCTTATAGGATTTGAAACATACTGCTGCCATTATATCTCCTCATCTTTGAATTTTGATAATAACAACGTCCTTATAGGATTTGAAACGAAAAGCAAGAAAGACCTAAACCCATGATTGTAGAGACATAATAACAACGTCCTTATAGGATTTGAAACCTTCTTTTTAGAAGCTTTTTTGCACTTTCTTCGGTATAATAACAACGTCCTTATAGGATTTGAAACCGGGTAAATATAAGCGTATTAGTTTAAATCCAGACATAATAACAACGTCCTTATAGGATTTGAAACCTCTCTTGATTTTGCCGTTTCTAATCAAGAGATAAATAATAACAACGTCCTTATAGGATTTGAAACGCTCAAGTCTTGCCTTTTGCAACAGGTCAATATATAATAACAACGTCCTTATAGGATTTGAAACGCAAATCCGTAACTTGCGTAATCCTGAACCCTCTTATAATAACAACGTCCTTATAGGATTTGAAACTAAGATTTGCTACCCCTCCTAAGAGAGGTGGAGATAATAACAACGTCCTTATAGGATTTGAAACTTGGTATCATCAAATATTGTAAAATTCACTTGAAAATAATAACAACGTCCTTATAGGATTTGAAACGTGCGGTTGAGTTCCAAAGCGTTCTAAAGCTACATATATAATAACAACGTCCTTATAGGATTTGAAACAAATGGATAGTAGCCAAATGGTTACAGGTTTAGCCATAATAACAACGTCCTTATAGGATTTGAAACGCGAACTTTTGATAATTTTCAATGTTCACCATGTCATAATAACAACGTCCTTATAGGATTTGAAACAGATTTTCATTTGCCAAATATTGCCCTTTTTGTATCATAATAACAACGTCCTTATAGGATTTGAAACAGGGTGCCAAAAACTCACGAAAGAGGAAGCAAAAGTATAATAACAACGTCCTTATAGGATTTGAAACGTGAGGGGACTCCCATATCCCCACCTTTTGAGACCATAATAACAACGTCCTTATAGGATTTGAAACCTACTGTTTGGCATTGGCTTCCTGTATGCAATTATAATAACAACGTCCTTATAGGATTTGAAACGTGTTCAATTTTGGAAACCGATATTTGAACTTATGGGATAATAACAACGTCCTTATAGGATTTGAAACTCGCCTCGGCTCTGTCGCCAAATCTGTCTAGCATATAATAACAACGTCCTTATAGGATTTGAAACGCCCCTTGTAGAGTGGCGTATGAGTGCATATCTTGATAATAACAACGTCCTTATAGGATTTGAAACCCAAATATTGCCCTTTTTGTATCTTTTCAGAACATCTTATAATAACAACGTCCTTATAGGATTTGAAACTTAGCATTAGAATTTTTTTGACTCTTTTGGCTCTCATAATAACAACGTCCTTATAGGATTTGAAACAATGTCCTCTACGTCTTTGAATACTATATTACTTCATAATAACAACGTCCTTATAGGATTTGAAACCACCTTGTATAACTTCACCTTGTTGCTCTTTTGGATAATAACAACGTCCTTATAGGATTTGAAACCCATCGATGTATTTCATAATCCAAATAGTAAAAGATAATAACAACGTCCTTATAGGATTTGAAACCATATTGCTGGTATGGCTCTCTATTCATCATCAAATAATAACAACGTCCTTATAGGATTTGAAACCAAAAAAAGAAAACATGATGGTCAAAGAATACGAGATATAATAACAACGTCCTTATAGGATTTGAAACAAAACCCACCGTGTGAGCTTTATGAAACAAATTTATAATAACAACGTCCTTATAGGATTTGAAACGCCGAGAATGAGAACATTTTTGGCTTCTTCATATATAATAACAACGTCCTTATAGGATTTGAAACTGGACTCGCTTTTGATATTTCTTGCCACATTCGCACCATAATAACAACGTCCTTATAGGATTTGAAACGTTGATTTTGAATTTTTGATGTTTCGGTTCTAGATAATAACAACGTCCTTATAGGATTTGAAACATTTTGTTGCCTTTGGAGTCGTGCCAATCCCCTGATAATAACAACGTCCTTATAGGATTTGAAACTGTGGATTTGTATTTTCCCACACCAAGTTATTTTATAATAACAACGTCCTTATAGGATTTGAAACTGTATCTGCAAATAAAATTACCATCCAGTGAGTATATAATAACAACGTCCTTATAGGATTTGAAACAACTTCTTGCATTTTGTACCCATATTCACACCTCATAATAACAACGTCCTTATAGGATTTGAAACGCAAATCCGTAACTTGCGTAATCCTGAACCCTCTATAATAACAACGTCCTTATAGGATTTGAAACGACTTGCTTCTCTCTCTTTTGCTATTCTTGTTGGTATAATAACAACGTCCTTATAGGATTTGAAACATCAAAAATATGCTACAATTAGGAGTCCAGAACTTATAATAACAACGTCCTTATAGGATTTGAAACTTGACTCACGGGAAAGATGGTTGCATTTGGCACTTTATAATAACAACGTCCTTATAGGATTTGAAACCACCGTATTCTCATTTTTTGGCAAAGGGTTTGACAAATAATAACAACGTCCTTATAGGATTTGAAACATTGGTACTATTTTGTTCATACTATCTCCTCTAATATAATAACAACGTCCTTATAGGATTTGAAACGCAGGTCAAGTTTTGTCTTGTAAATTTCATCTATATTATAATAACAACGTCCTTATAGGATTTGAAACTGGTAATATCTTTGATAGGGTTTGCTATTGCAGAATAATAACAACGTCCTTATAGGATTTGAAACTTATAAATATAAATACATAAAACAATTTAAGGAGATAATAACAACGTCCTTATAGGATTTGAAACAGAACTACAGATAACTTTCAATTCCTTAGTGCTATATAATAACAACGTCCTTATAGGATTTGAAACTTTTGCATCGTTTGGAACGTTTTTTGTTTTTCTCATAATAACAACGTCCTTATAGGATTTGAAACCATCAAATTTGAACTTTGTGCCTGTCTTGATGGTATAATAACAACGTCCTTATAGGATTTGAAACGTTGGGTTAGGTCGGTGATTTGGTTGTTGTATAAATCATAATAACAACGTCCTTATAGGATTTGAAACCTTTGGTTTTGATTGCGGTTATCAAATTGTTTCTATATAATAACAACGTCCTTATAGGATTTGAAACTCAATCCACCGCTTTTTGATGGTTGCTCTAGCGACTATAATAACAACGTCCTTATAGGATTTGAAACCCTTGTCCGAGAAGATATCCTAAAGTATAAATCCCAACTGCACTATCTCCTATATAATATTTTAGAAAAAATCTATCTACATAAATAAATGCCACCCCTAAAAGCATAGATATCATGCTAGGAAGTGTTAACATAAAAGTTTCTTTTGCCATATCTTTATTAAATGTCATTTTTATTTTAAAGAGATTTTCCCTTGAAAACTCCTTAATGAGCGTAAAGATATTTAATATATACCCCAATCCTTGCCCACTCATACGACCAAATATTCCAAGATTTAATACTGATATAAGAAATACTGATGATGCATGATTTATTAATGTTTGAAAAACAGTATGTTTAAGCACAGATGTTGATTTGTGTTCATTATAAAGTATTCTTGTAAGAAAACTAACATAAACAGCTCCTACACCCGTTATCAAAGTCACTATGTATATTATCTCACTATTAGGTGATATCCAGCTTGATATGGGTTTCATAAATATCAATCCCAATATCAAAACTACAACTGCAATAGCTGTGATAAACCAAAATATCGTACTAAGATATTCATCTCTTCTGGTTTCTCTATAGTCAAAATATAACCTTGTACTACCACTATCAAGATTAAGTGATACCAAAGATGTCACATACTTAAACATTATAAGATAAAGAGCCAATATACCAAATTCAGCTGGGTCAAATACCGAAGTATAGTATTTTGTCATAAAAAGTGTAGTGCCACTAGCTATGACCGAACCTGTTAGGTATTTTGGGGCATGCTTTAATATAATACTAAACATCTATTGCTTTACTGTACATATCTTGATATTTTTTCGCAAAATCACTTTTGTATTTTAAATTTGGCCATCTGTTTTTAAAAATAGTTTTAGATAAAATTAATTTTAGAATCTGTCTCGCAGCTTGAAAATATATTTTAATACTAAATTTTATTTTTCTGTCTTCTTCATTAAAAACTTTAATTATTTCTTCTGCTGCTCTTTGATGATTTTTAGCATCATCATACTCTATAGTATCTTTTATTATTTTTTTTCTTTCTTTTTCTAAATTTTCAAAAGCTTTTATAGTACAATTACTATAAAATTCATCAATTAATTTTTGTGCTTCTTCTGTGGTTTTCACTATGGGAGAACCTTTATGAACATTCTCTCTAATAAAATCACTTCTTGTAGGGTTTATCAGAAATGTTTGCTTTCCAAGTAACCAAGCTTCCAGTGCAGTTGTTGTTTCATAACCTATCCATATATCAGATATATTGATCAGGTCACTTATCATATATTGATTATTTTGAAATCTATTTGATACAAAGACATTATTGTAGTGTTCTAAACAGTAAAATTCATTTTTTTCAAAATCAATAGTTCCAGGATGATATCTTAATATAAATAATATATCTTTGTTATATTCTATTAATTTTTTATATATTATTTGAAGTTTCACTAAATCGTTTCTATGCATATCAATTTGCTCTTGACTAAAAACATCAAGATAGTGTTTCTCATGTTGCTTAAAATAATCTCCATACATATGATCAAAACTCCAAGCTGCAATACCTATAATCTTTTTAAACTTGAGCTGATTCTCATTTAGAAAGTCGTGTTTTGGCATAAAAGTCAAAAGTTTATACCTGTCAAATCCAGTAGCACCAGTAGTTGAAAGTTGGCTTTGCAAATCAGGATATCTGCTTAAAAAAATATTTTCACTTCTTTTGCTCCAAACTAACATTTTATCAACATAAAATTTTTTATCTCTATTCCATCCCCATAGAAATTGTTCTAATTCCTCTTTTTTTACATTTCCTTCAGATATTAGTGTAACAATTTTTATTCCAGACAGAAATGCAGTCTTAACAATTTCATTATTTACACCTGCCCCTTGAAAATTAGAGATTATAATCATTTTAGGTTTATGTTTTAAAATGTAATAATATCCATTAAAAATTGACACTGTTTGATATGTAACACTAAATCTTTTTTTTAAATATGTAAGCACCGGTAAAACAATATGTAAATCTCTATCACTTTGAGGCCATTCCAAATTTAAAATATCTAATCTACTCAAATCTATCTCCAAATCCATAATCTTCTTTAGCCACTTTACCTAGAATATCTTTCAAATACTTCGGATGCATCCCATATCCAGGTCTTACACTTCTGATATTTTCTTCTGTAAACACTTCACCTTTTTTAATATCTTGTGCCACATAAAGACTTCTACAAAACCTTCTATTTTTCTTGATTTTTTCAGTCATAGTATAATCAACTTTTCCCATAAGTTTTTCAGTATCTCTAATAGCTTTTACCATATCTGCAAACTCTTTTTTATCCATAGAAAAATCAGCATCAGCACCACCTATAGATTTATCTAAAATAAAATGTTTTTCTATTACTTTTGCCCCAAGAGTGACCGCAACAATAGGGGCAGTACTTCCTAGTGTATGGTCTGAAAATCCAGCCATTACTCCAAATGTTTGTGCAAGATTTGGAATAGTTAAAAGATTTGCATCTTCAAGTGGTGCAGGATAGCTACTTGTGCATTTCAAAAGTATTATCTCATTGTTTCCAACACTTTTGCAAATATTAACAGCATCTTGAATCTCATCGATAGTTGCTATTCCTGTACTTATAATCATAGGTTTCATTTTACTAGCTGTATATCCGATAAGTTCATAGTCGGTTATCTCAAATGATGCGATTTTATAAGCTGATGGATTGAACTGTTCTAAAAAATCAACCGCACTCTTATCAAAAGGTGATGAAAAAATATCTATACCTATTTTTCTAGCATACTCAAATAACTCCTTATGCCATTCCCAAGGCAAGTAGGCTTCTTGATACAAATCATATAGTTTTCTATCATCCCAAAGTGTACCGCCTTTGATGATAAAATCATCTTTATCACAATTTAATGTTATTGTATCTGCCGTATATGTTTGGAGTTTAATAGCATTGGCACCAACTTCTTTGGCTGCATCTATTGTTTGCTTTGCTATCTCAATGCTTCCACCATGATTTGCACTAAGTTCTGCAATAATATATACACCATCTTTGTATAAATCAAAATTACCTATTTTCATTTTTTAACTCCACACATTGAACTTCCTTCTTAGATGCAACTTTTCTTTTTATTTCTGAAAAATTGTATTTCTTGTTTAAATTTATAACTTGACTATTATCATTAAAAACTTCTAAACCTAGAACTGGTATTTTTAATATTTTAAATACATAATCAATTAAAATTTTTTCTAAAACTCTGCTAATTTCTGCTATTACTAAAAATTGATTTAGATAAAATTCAAATTTACATGAATCATTTGCAAAATTACTAAAATCAACAACGCTCAAATATTTATCCTCATTTTTTAGAACAAAATAAAATTTATCATCTCTTATTTTAAAGGAATTTATAAAATTCAAATGATTATGAAGTAAAATTTCATCTTGTGTGTGCGTCCATTTTTGTGTTTCTTGATTATTTCTCTGCCCTAACAACATTTCTTTTTTACAGATATTGAGTTGAATAAAGTTTACCATAGTATAATCTCTACAGCATTAAATATAACTTTTAAAAAGCATTAGTAAATAGTCATCAAGAACGTACATATGATCTTCCACTTCTGATAATTTCTAAACTTTTTTCAAATCCATTATTATACAATAAATCAAAAATACCAAGATACGGTACAAAAGTTGCACCTATTTGCTTATATATTGGATGTATATAATTTTGATAATATACATCTATATTGCTTTGCACAAACTTTATAACATTTTCATCAAGATACTCTTTCGCTCCAATAGGAGAAATGTAAACATTTGCTTGCAAATATTTGCAACATTCTAGCACCAAATCACCCTTTGTTTGAGTGCATTCAATATTAGCTTCAGAAAGAATTAATATTTTTGTCTCAAGTCCAAACTTTAAAACTATTTGCTTAATAATATTAATATTATATTTACTTAAAGAATCCGTTTCATAGAAAACTAAATCTTGAATAAAATCATTGACTTGAACAAAATAATCGCTCTTTTTATAATTTTGTTCTAAGGTTTTAGATAATTTTACTCTAAAATCAAATTTTCTATAATCCAACATAGCATCTTTAATTAGTAACTTGCTTTTTGTCACATTTTTTTGTATTGGAAGAGAAAATAAATGCTCCTTATCTTTAATTTTTATCTTATTTCTAGTCTGCCAACTTGCTTGATTTAGTTGCACCACATCAAGAAATACAAACAAGTCCACATAATCTATCAAATCAAAATAACCAATCCATGGATTAAATGTAGGTTGCATAAGTGCTATTCTCAATTTATTGTACCCCAAATGACAATATCAGAATTTAAAATTATTTCTCCATTGTGTTCATTTTGATTATCCGAATGAAACACTTTATAATTATTCAAATTTAATTTATTAATTAATATATTTAAAATTTCACTCTCTGTGTAAAATTCTATTTCAGCATTATTCTCTCCAGTAATACAATTCATTGGCAACTTGTATCTTTGTTTTGCTAGTTTTTCGCCAACACCATACCTATAGTCTTTGGTGCTTCTTACTCTGATATAAAATTCTATATTTGTTTTGATGATATTGTTTTTAATTACATCATCAAGAAAAATAATAAAATCCTCTTTACTTATATAATAAATAACAGACGGTAGCACAAAAATATCTGCATATATATCTTCATGATCTTTTACAAATTTTCGCATATCATTGCAATAAAAATTAAAGTTATTCTTTTTATCAAATAAACTAAAATTAAAATTTGCATTTTCAATTAGCTTGCAGTCATAATCTACACCAATGACATTATTATCATATGAATATGGCAACATTAAATTGCTACCATTCCCACACCCAAATTCTAAATATGTTAAGTTATTTCTTTCGTGCAGTTTTGCTTTGAAAAAAAATTTAGTAAAATATTCATCTGGATATTTAAGACCTTTTATTTTTTTTATCATCTTCACTAACTCCTTTTTTATTTAATATTTCTATATTTTCTGCTTTTATATAATTTTCAAATTCACATATTTGCCAACTCTCCAATATATTAAACTTCTTATTTTTTAAGAATTCTACCATATATCTTTGATTATCAGCAGTTTGTATAGCAATAAATGGAATATCTAGATAAAAAAGCTCATTAAGTATTACACTAGGTGTTACAATGGCCAAATCACTATTGTGTAATAAATTAGCAATTTGATTTGAATTGATATGTAATCTTATCCAAGTTTTGCCACTACAATATTCAAGCAATTCTTTTAGATTTTGATTTGCACTTGTAGTAACTGCATTTACTAAAATATTATTACGATAGTTAGACAATACATTAAGTATTTTAGGATTTACATTAGATGAGTCTGTTCCACCCATAGCAACAAAAATAGTAAATTTTTGATTTTTCTGTTTAGTTTTTTCTTTTTCTAAATAAAACTCGTCTCGAAGTAATGTATATTTACTTCCACATCTTAGTTCACAATCTTGTGGCACAAGTTTTTTATACTTAGTTTCCTCACCATAGATATTATGATTTAAAAGTATGTCACAATGATGTCTTTCATATGTATCATCAAGTACCATAATTTTGAGTGTTGGATTTTTTATTTTTAATTGTTCTTCAAAATTATAGTCTATACCATAATGATCGATAACTATCATATCGATATATAGCTTTTTGATTAGTTTATCAAGTTCATCTAAACTATTTGATTTCAATATCTCTATATGATACCCAGCTTCATCTATTTTGTGATTTATATTGCCTTCAAGATTCTGTGTAGCAAATGTGATATTTGCCTCTGGATATTGTTTCGCTAGTACCAAATCCCTCATAATATGCCCAGTACCGATGGTTGATGAAGAATCTGCTCTAATCAAAATATTCATCACTTAATTTCTCCGCTTTTTTTCAATGCTTCATACATAAATTCAGCCCTAATCCAATCCTCAAGTGTATCTATATCTTGAACTAAATGTCTAGGTAAAATTATAGGTATACTATCTTTACCAAACATAATTTCATGAGATATTTTAAATTTCTTTTCCCAATAAAATTGTCCAGCATCTTGATATGCTTCTTCTAAGTCTTGACTTCTACTCATATAATGTTCTGGGGTAAACATCTGACATCTTCCATTGCTATCTAGCTTAAAAGTTCTTTGAATTGGAAATGGCATAGAAGTAGCACTAAATGTATTAACAGCTTCACTATTTTTTAGTTTTTCAAAACCTTCAATAAGATATTGCTCTTGCAAAAATGGAGCGGTTGCATAAATAGTACAAACATAATCTATTTTTTCACCTTGATTTTCTAAGTATTCTATAGCATGATTGACAACTGCACCTGTACCTGTAAAATCATCACTTAGTTCTTTTGGTCTTAAAAATGGTACAACAGCTCCATATTGTTTTGCAACATTTGCAATCTCTTCATCATCTGTTGTAACAATAACCTTATCAAATAATTGAGATTTGAGAGCAACCTCTATACTATATGCTATCAAAGGTTTTCCATGAAAAAGTTTTATATTTTTCCTAGGTATTCTTTTGCTTCCACCTCTTGCTGGGATTATTGCAACTACTTTTTTTATCATTTATTTTAAAACCTCAAATAATGTTTCTATCACATAATCTTGCTCTTCATCATTAAGTAGTGGATACATTGGAAGTGAAAAACACTCTTCATAATACTGATCCATAATAGGAGTTTTTTCTATTCCATAACCTAAAGATACATAATATGGTTGTTTGTTTATCGGGATATAATGTAACTGTAAACCTATCTTCTTTTCTCTCATTTTATTAAATAATTCTGCTTTTGTAATATTCAATGCAGAAAAATCAACTTTTACTACGTATAAGTGATAAGATGATTTTCCATCAAAAGTATATAAAGGTCTTATTTTACTATTCAAAAAAGCTTTATCATAATTTTTAGCTATCTCTTTTCTTCTTTTAACAAATTCATCAAGTTTTTTAAACTGACTTAAACCTAAAGCACACTGAAAATCAGTAATTCTATAATTGTATCCCAAAGAATGCATTTCATAATACCACGGATTTACATTGCCTTTTTCATCTTTAGCCATAGATTCATCTTTGAAAAATGTCCTATTCATACCATGCATTCTAAGCTCTAGCAACTTCTCATAAATCTCTTTATTATTTGTAGTAATTGCTCCACCCTCACCAGTAGTTAAGTGTTTAACTGGGTGAAATGAAAGTATTGAGCAATCACTATTTTTACAACTTCCAGCTTTTATTTCACCATCTATAGCACCGATTGAGTGGGCACAGTCTTCTAAAATTTTTATACTATAAGTCTCTTTTAAATATTTTAATTTTTCTTGATTTACTGGATTACCAGAAAAATGCACTACATAAATAGCTTTTATTGAAGTATCTTTTTTGAGTTCCTCTTCACATAAATCCAAATCAATATTTCCATCTTCACAAATATCGACAAAAATTGGCTTTGCTTCAACATAAAGTATTGAATTTGATGTAGCTAAAAAAGAATTTGGTGTAGTGAGTACTTTATCATTTTTGTTTAATAACACAATTGAAGCTAAATGAAGTGCAGCTGTACCATTAGCAACTGCTACTGAATATGTTGCACCTGTATATTCACAAATCTTATCTTCAAATTCCTTTACTTTGGGACCCGTCGTAAGATAATCTGATTGTAGAGTTTGTGTAACCGCTTCAATATCATCTTGATCTATACTTTGTTTTCCATAGGGTATAAATTTCATACTATGATTTCCTTACCATCTCTAAAAATTCTTCATTCGAAAGCCATTGTGTATTATTGAGCGAATTGTATTCAAATCCTATGCTAATGTCTTTCCCAACTTCTCCCAAAGCATTTGTAATAAAATCAACTACATGGTTAAATTGAATTGTTGGTGTTATGACATAATAATCATCAAATTCTATTACTCTATCATCAGCAGTTATCATCACTTCATGCATTTTTTCACCTGGTCTAATTCCTATAATTTTATGTGGCAAGTTTGGAGCAAGTGCTGTTGCTAAATCAGTCATTTTCATAGAGGGAATTTTTGGAATAAATATTTCACCACCATGCATTCTTTCAAAATCATTGAGTACAAAATTGACTCCATCTTCAAGTGTAATTAAAAATCTTGTCATATTGATATCTGTAATTGGTAACTCAGTAGCACCTTCTTCTATTAATTTCTTAAAAAATGGCACCACAGAACCTCGACTTCCAACAACATTTCCATATCTTACAACAGCAAATCTTGTTTTTCTTTTCCCAACAATATTATTTGCAGCAACAAACAACTTATCAGATGCTAATTTCGTAGCTCCATATAGGTTGATAGGACCTGATGCTTTATCCGTTGAAAGTGCTATAACTTTTTCTACATTATTTTTTATAGCTGCATTTATGACATTTTGAGCACCATCAATATTTGTTTTGATACATTCCATAGGATTATACTCAGCTACAGGCACATGTTTGAGAGCCGCCGCATGAATCACGAAATCAACATCTTGCATTGCTTCTTCAAGTCTTCTACCATCTCTTACATCACCGATAAAATATCTCATACAAGAGTCATTAAAAGTTTGAGCCATCTCATATTGTTTTAGTTCGTCTCTGCTAAAGATGATAATTTTATTTGGTTTATACTTTGAAAGTATCATCTCGGTGTATTTTTTACCAAAGCTTCCAGTTCCACCCGTTATTAGTATGTTTTTTCCGTTAAACATTCAAAACCCCACAAAAATCTAAATCTGTTTCTATATCAAGTTTTTTAAACTCTTTATGAGCCACTAAAAATGTCACTATATCAGCTTGCTCAATTGCTTGCTTGTAATCTACAATCTCAAACTCTTTATGAACCTGTATATTTGGCTCTACTGCTAATACATCTAATCCATCAGCTTTCAATCTTTTAGTTATATAAAGTGCAGGAGATTCTCTTAGATCATCAATATCAGGCTTAAAAGCAAGTCCCATACAAGCTACTTTTGCTTTTCTTCCATTTTCATTCTCGTAAACTAGTGCTGCATTTTTTATCTTCTCTATTACCCACTCTGTTTTATAGTTGTTTACTTCACGACTAGTTTTGATAAGTTTTGCGCTCTCACCACCTGCATGCACTATAAACCATGGATCAACTGCTATACAGTGTCCTCCTACTCCTGCTCCAGGATTGAGGATATTTACCCTTGGATGTCTGTTTGCTAACTTGATAAGCTCCCAAACATTTATACCAAATTTATCGCATAGCATACTGAGTTCATTTGCAAATGCTATATTTGTATCTCGAAATGAATTTTCAGTTAGTTTTGCCATCTCTGCTGTTTTTGCATCTGTTTCTAGTACTTCTCCAGCTACAAACTCTCTATAAAACTCTGCCGTTGTTTTTGTAGCTTCTGGTGTAGTACCACCGACTATTCGGTCATTTTCTACTAGTTCTCTCATTATATGACCTGGGAGTACTCTTTCTGGACAATGAGCAATGTAAAGCTTTGAGGTATCAACTCCAGCAACTTTAAGTGTATCTTCTACTGTATCAGTTGTACCTACTGGGGAAGTTGATTCTAAGATAACTATATTTCCCTCTTGTAGATAAGGTGCTATAGCTTTTGTAGCACTTACTACATAATCAATATTTGGTACAAACCCATCATGAAAAGGGGTAGGTACAGCTATGATAAATATATCGGCTTGCGTTGGTTTTGTATCGGCTTTTAGTTTACCACTATTGACTGCTGCTTTCACAAAAGTATCAAGTTCAGGTTCTACTATATGAATTTTACCTTGATTAATAATATCTACTACACTTTGCACTACATCTACACCATGTACATCATATCCTCTGTTTGCTAATAGTGCTGATGTTGGAAGTCCTATATACCCAAGTCCTATTACACATATTTTTTTCTTTATCATTAGTTTTACTCCATTATATTATTGATTTTATTTGGATAGTTTTCACTACTATGAAAAATTCTCACCAATAAAATTTCATTTTTCTCTTTATATATTTTGTATATGATTATATGACTTTCATGAACTAGCACTCTACAATCTCTTTTTATGAGTTTATTTTTACACTCTACACCCATATATGGATTTTCTTTTAATAATTCTATCTTTTCTTCATATCTATACAAATAAGCTATCGCATTGGTTACACTTTCTTTTGCAATATATGATATAGCATCATCTAAATCCAAACTAGCTTGATTTGAGTATTTGATATTATGCATATTTTCTTTTGATATCACTTATAATATCTTCATGAGACTTATTACAAACTCCAGAACTCAATCCTTTATCAATCTCTCTTTCAAGATGCGACCAATCCTCAACTGTGCTATCTTCTTCTATCTTAAGACCTTTTACATTTAAATTTGATAATAAAAACATAATATTTTGATAAATATTATCCTCTATTGTTAATTTTATAGTATGCATTATAACCTCTCCTTGATAAAGTCCAGAATTTTTTGACAAGCTTTTCCATCCCCATACGGATTATGTGCTTTACTCATTTTTTCATATTCGCTTTCTTCATCTAGTAGCTTTTGAGCCTCTTTGATGATTGTTTCTGTATGAGCACCTACAAGTTTTACAGTTCCTGCTTCCACAGCTTCTGGTCGCTCTGTTGTATCTCTCATCGCAAGTACTGGTTTTCCTAAACTTGGAGCTTCTTCTTGTACTCCACCGCTATCAGTGATGATAAAATATGACTTATTCATAAGATATATAAACTGTTCATATTGAAGTGGTTCTATTAAATATACATTTGAAATATTTGATAGTATCTCTTTAACTGGCTTTTGTACATTTGGGTTTAAGTGTACTGGATAAACTATATCTATCTCTGGATTATTTATAGCTATCGTTTTGAGAGCTTCGCAAATATTTATAAAACCTTGCCCATGATTCTCGCGACGGTGACCTGTGACAAGAATGAATTGAGAATGTTGAATTTTGAATGTTGAATTAGAAAACTTCGATTCAATATCTTGAATAATTTTATTTTCTAGCTCACTATTGTTTTTTATTTTTTCTAGTGCTAAAAATAGTGCATCTATTACAGTATTTCCTGTCACTATGATATTTTTTTCATCTTTGTTTTCTTTTAGAAGATTATCTCTTGAAGTCATAGTTGGTGCAAAATGGTAGCTTGCTAATATTCCAGTTATTTGTCTATTAACCTCTTCAGGGAAAGGGGAGTAAATATCATGAGTTCTAAGACCAGCTTCCACATGTCCTACTTTTATCTGTTGATAAAAAGCCGATAAACTAGCTGCACTTGTGGTTGTAGTATCACCATGCACCAAAACAACATCAGGTTTAAAGTCACTTAGTACATCTTTCATACCTAAAAGTACATTTGAAGTGATATCATACAAGTCTTGCCCAGGTTTCATAAGATTGAGGTCATAATCAGGTTTGATACAAAAAAGTTCTAGTACTTGATCAAGCATCTCTCTATGTTGTGCTGTTACACATACTTTTGAGATGATGCTAGTCTCTTCTTCAAATGCTTTTACAAGTGGAGCCATTTTTATGGCTTCTGGTCTTGTCCCAAATACTAATAATACTTTTTTCATCATAACTTCCAAACTATATGCTCAATCTCTTCATCCGTAACATAAGGATTCATAGGTAAACTCATAATCTCATCGGAAACTATTTCAGAGATTGGAAAATCACCTTTTTTATATCCTAAGTAAGCAAAACACTCTTGTAAATGAAGTGGCATAGGATAGTGTACTGCCGTTGGGATTCCTGCAAGTTTTAGTTTCTCTTGCAACTCATCTCTATTTTTTACCCTTACAGAGTACTGAGCCCATGCGGATGTGGTTTTTTCATCTACATAGGGAAGGATGAGATTTGATTTATGTTCTAAAGCTTTTGTGTATTTTTTTGCTACTTCTTGTCGTAAGAGCAAATCTTTTGGATAGTATTTTAGTTTCACATTTAGAACTGCTGCTTGGATAGTGTCAAGTCTTCCACCCATACCAATATATTTATGATGGTATCTTTTTGATTGCCCATGAAGTCGCAAACTTTTCATCTTATTTGCTAACTCTTCATCGTTCGCAAAAACTGCTCCACCATCTCCATAACATCCAAGAGGTTTAGCAGGGAAAAATGAAGTAGTTGAGATATCCCCAAGTGCTGAATCTGTTATCCCCTTGTAAGTACTTCCAAAACTTTGAGCACCATCTATTATCACTTTTAGATTATGTTTTTGGGCAATTTTATGTATCTCATCCATATTAGCTGGTTGTCCATACAAAGAAACTGGAATTATTGCTTTTGTTTTTGAAGTGATTTTTGTTTCTATTTTAGTTGAATCAAGATTATAAGTTTTCTCATCAATATCTACAAATACAGGAGTTGCTCCTAAAAAAGCTATAGTTTCAGCTGTTGCT
This sequence comes from Sulfurovum sp. FS08-3, assembly GCA_000830175.1. Classification (GTDB taxonomy): domain Bacteria; phylum Campylobacterota; class Campylobacteria; order Campylobacterales; family Sulfurovaceae; genus FS08-3. Next base: position 162,220 of record JQIS01000009.1, read on the forward strand.
ATAAAAGTAAATGGGGTAGTAATAACTTCATCTCCGACCCCAATACCTAGTGCCATCATAGCCAGAAGCAAAGCATCTGTACCATTACTACAACTGATAGCATACTTTGCACCTGTAAACTCCTCAAGACTTTTCTCTAGCTCTTGTACTTCATTTCCCATAATAAAGTTACAATTTCTAGCTACTTTTAAAATAGCATTTTCTATTTCATCTTTATATAATTCATGTTGATATTGTAAGTTTGCGAAATCTATTTTCATGTTTTTTAATTCTCTTCCATCACAATTAAACTATCATTTTCTATTTTATATTTACTATTATCAAAACTGTCAATAGCAATACTATTTTCATCAAATTTAAGTGTATTTCCAGCTTTACTTACCCACCCAATTTGCTTTACAGGGACTCCAACCATAAGTGCAAATGGTTTTACATCTCTATTTACTACTGTTCCACTTCCGATGAGTGCGTATTCTCCAATCGTTACACCACAAACGATAGTGGCATTTGCTCCTATAGAAGAGCCTTTTTTCAAAAGTGTTTTTTTAAATTCTTCTCGTCTTACTATAAATGCTCTTGGATTTATCACATTTGTAAAAACCATAGAGGGTCCTAAAAATACATCATCTTCGATTTCAACACCCTCATAGATAGAGACATTATTTTGAACTTTTACACCATTTCCAATATTTACTTTTGGACCTACTACACAATTTTGTCCAAACGAACAATTAGCTCCAATATTTGAACCTGAGAGTATATGAGAAAAATGCCATATTTTTGTGTTATCACCAATCGTTACATTATCATCCACATAACTTGATTCATGTACAAAATAATTAATCATTTAGTTTAAAACCTTTTCACAAAAGGGATGATGATTTCCATTAAGTCCTTGTGGAACTAAACTTCTAATCTGTGAGACTATATTGATAGAATTTCTTGCATCTTCAAGACCAAATCCGCCACCATTTAAAATATTTTCATAACTTCGAGTATGTAAATCTGTAAAACCTTCAGAGAACTCAAACTCTTCACCATCGACTGTAATACTTCTATAAGTAGTCTTACCTGTTGCTTTTACATCTTCTGGAATATAATCATAGTTTACAGATAAAAACCATCTTACATTTGCATTTTTAAGTTTCATAAACCCAGCATTTGCATCTGGTTGTTTGAGATGAACTACATTCTCTTCTATAGGACCAAATATCCAAGAGAGCATATCAAAGAAGTGAACACCTATATTTGAAGCGATTCCTCCACTTTTTGCTTCATCACCTTTCCACGATACAAAGTACCATTTACCTCTACTTGTAAGATATGTTAAGTCAATATCATATACTTTAGAAGGATTTTCTTCTAACTCTTTTGCTATTTTATTTTTTAAAGCAATGATAGAGTCATGGAGTCTAAGTTGTAAAATTGTATAAACTTTTTTGCTTGTTTGTTTCTCAATTTCCAAAAGTTCATCTATCTCTTTTACATTAAGAACAAGAGGTTTTTCGCATATCGCATGTGTACTATTGAGTAACGCAAAACGTATATGAGAACTATGTAAGTAGTTTGGTGATGCGATAGAGATATATTCAATCTTTTGATTATTGTCTCTATGCCACTGATCAATAAAAGTGCCAAATCTTTCAAACTCAGTAAAAAAATCAGCCTGAGGAAAGTTACTGTCCATAATCCCAATGCCATCATAAGGATCAAGTGCGACTACAAGATTATTCCCTGTCTCTTTAATAGCTTTCATATGTCGTGGTGCTATATACCCTGAAGCACCTATTAGGGCAAAATTCTTTCCTTCTACCTTCATCCTTTTACCTTCTTCCTTCACTATAGTCTCCATGTTGGTTTTTCAACAATCCCTTTTACATCTATAATGATTGGCTCACCATTTGACATACTAGTATATTGTTCCGTTGTAATCTCTTTAAATTTATCATGTCCAACAGCCACTATAATGGAATCATATTTTTTAGAATTTAATGGTAATTCATTTATAAAATTAAGATGTTTTGATTCAATATCACTTTTATCTACCCAATAATCATACACTTCAACATTACACTCATACTCTTCAAGTTCTTTGATGATGTCAAGTACTTTTGAATTTCTCATATCAGGGCAATTCTCTTTAAAAGTTACACCCATCATCAAAATATTTGCATTTTTGAGTTTTTTATCAAACTTGACCATATTTTTAATCGCTTTATCGGCAATTAATTTACTCATACCATTATTAATTTGTCTTGCACCCAAAATAAGATTTGGCATATACCCCAAACTTTGAGCTTTATGTGTTAAATAGTAGGGATCAACTCCTATACAGTGTCCACCTACAAGACCAGGTGTTAGTTTAATAAAATTCCATTTAGTTGCCGCTGCTTCTATAACATCATGAGTATTAATATTCATAAGGTCAAAAATCATAGCAAGTTCATTGATAAGTGCAATATTCACATCTCTTTGGGTATTTTCTATCACCTTTGCAGCTTCTGCTACTTTTATAGTTGGAGCTAAGTGAGTACCTGCTGTTATGATAGACTTATATAAATCATCCACTTTTTGTGCAATCTGCGGTGTACTTCCTGAAGTAATTTTAAGTATTTTTGTAACAGTATGTTCTTTATCACCTGGATTGATTCGTTCTGGACTATAACCGCAAAAAAATGTTTCATTAAATGTAAGTCCAGATTCTTTTTCGAGTATTGGCACACAAACCTCTTCTGTTACACCAGGATAGACTGTAGATTCATAGATGACAATATCATTCGCTTTAAGCACTCTACCTACAGTCTCAGTCGATTTAATAATTGGTGTTAAATCTGGTTCGTTGCTCTCATCAATTGGAGTAGGAACCGTAACTATATAGATATTTGAATCTTTTATCTCTTCTATATCCAAAGTAAATTTCATACCATTTTCTAAACATGCTTTTACTTGTTCGCTAGTCAGCTCTTGAGTTCTATCAAATCCACTATTGAGTTCATCTATTCTAGCTTTATTGATATCAAAGCCAACCACTGCGTATTTTTCACTAAATGCATGAGCTAATGGAAGTCCAACATATCCCAAACCTATCACACAAATTCTATTTTTCATGCTTTTCTCCAATTATTATTGTTGTATTGTGTATCATCAATTCCACCTTGATGCATCATCTCTAGCTCTTTTTGAAGCTCTTCGTACTCTCTTTTTTTGCGTTCTATAAATTTTTCCGTTAGTTTGATCTTTTGGGCGATACCCTCTTGGGTCAAGAGATAGGTGTAGTTTTTCTTCTGTTTGGAGTTGGCGAAATTTTGTACTTTGATCAAGCCTTTTTCAATCAACGCTTTGAGAATATAGTTTACCTTACCTACCGAACATCCTAGCTCTTTGGCTAGGAGGGGTTGCGAGTGGATGGTTTGGGATTTTCGTAGTACTGCAAGTGTGAGTTCATCGTGATGCAAAACCAATACCTCTTTTGTTTTCAATTATTGAATTTTAGCTTTTTTTGGTTTGAAATGCAATAGAAATTGTTACTGTTTTGTTATTTTAACTATCACTATTGAAAATATCTCGTGTATAGACTTTCTCTTTGACATCCACAATAGCCTCACTCAAACGATTGGCTACAATGACATCGGAGATTTTCTTAAACTCTTCCAAATCTTTAATCACACGAGATTTGAAAAACTCATCCTCTTCTAATACAGGTTCGTAAACCACCACCTCGATTCCTTTGGCTTTGATACGCTTCATTACCCCTTGAATAGCCGAACTTCTAAAGTTATCGCTACCACTTTTCATTACCAATCGATAAATGCCTACAATTTTTGGATTGCGTTTGACGATAGAGTCGGCGATAAAATCTTTGCGTGTGGAGTTGGCTTTGACAATGGCTTCAATCATATTGGAAGGAACATCTTGGTAGTTGGCTAGAAGTTGCTTGGTATCTTTGGGCAGACAATAGCCCCCGTATCCAAAACTAGGGTTGTTGTAGTGTGTGCCAATGCGTGGGTCAAGCCCTATACCTCTAATAATCTCTTCAGTACTTAGTCCGTGTGACTGGGCATAAGAGTCAAGTTCATTAAAATAGGCGACACGCATAGCTAGATAGGTATTGGCAAAGAGTTTAATCGCTTCGGCTTCGGTGGAGTTGGTAAAAAGCATAGGAATATCTTTTTTGATAGCTCCATTAGCCAAAAGATTGGCAAAAGTTGTCGCTCTCTCGCTCTTTTCGCCTACTATAATACGGCTAGGATAGAGATTATCATAGAGTGCTTTGCCCTCTCTCAAAAATTCGGGCGAGAAGATAATATTGTGCGTTTGAAATTGCTCTCTTACTTTGAGGGTATAGCCTACGGGGATGGTTGATTTGATAACCATTGTAGCGTTGGGATTAATCGCCAACACATCGGCAATAACATACTCAATCGAGCGTGTATTAAAATAGTTGGTTTGAGGATCGTAATCCGTAGGAGTAGCGATAATGACGTAAGCGGCATCTTTGTAAGCCTCCTCTTTGTCAAGCGTAGCTCGAAAGTTGAGATTCTCCTTTGATAGATACTCCTCTATCTCTCTATCTTCGATGGGTGATTTTCTTTGATTGAGAAGTTCGACCTTTTGGGGGATAATATCAAGGGCTACCACTTCATTGTTTTGTGCCAACAATATTCCATTGCTTAGCCCCACATATCCTGTACCTGCTATGGCTATTTTCATCTAATTCCTTTACAATAAACATTGAAAAGTATTTTATCATAAAAAAATTACAAAGATAAGCGTAAGAGAGGTGGATTATAGAAGCAAGGAGAGCAAGTAGCCTAAGCTACTGGTGAAACTATTGAGCGATACGTCGTCCCCATTTGAAGCGTTTGCCGTGAAAAGTTCCCGAAAGATTGGTAACAATCACTCGATTTTTGGCACTACTAGCGTGGATAAATTTATCGTTGCCGATGTAAATTCCCACATGATTAACATACCCTCTTCCTCTTCTTGAGGTATCGAAGAAGACCAAATCGCCCACTTTGAGATCTTTTTTACTTGAGACAAATTTACCAAACTTTGATTGCTGTCTAGAGTCACGTGGAATTTTTAAACCGTTTACCTTACAAACATATTGTGCATAACCAGAGCAATCAAATCCATTGGGAGTAGTTCCACCCCATCGGTATTTTTTGCCTTGAAATTTTTTAGCGACTTGGATAATGTTGGTTGGGAGTTTTGGGTTGATAGTTGTTGCACCGCAACTGGTGACAAAAAAGGCACTTAGCAATAAAAGTATGTAGAGTTTTCTCATGATTTCTCCTGATTGTGTGAAACGAAAGTTTGAAACATTTAAATAATCGTTTCGATTCTCAAATGCTTAAGCGAATTGTATTCAACAAAAATAAACGAATAGTAAAATTTTGATTAACTAATCATTAACTATTTATCATCTATTTTTTTACAAAACACGATAAAATCAAAAGATTTCTTTTATATTTTGACCGCTTCAATCTTGTCGGTAGCATCTTGCAATACAAAGGTTTCACCCACTTTTAGGGCATTGAGCGTGACCACTTTGCCTTGTTGGCTCACTTGAACCCAACCTTTTTTGTATTGATTTTTGGGATCCAAAGTCTGCATTCGATTGGCGTAAATCTCTAATTTTTGTTGCTCTTTTTGGAGTCTAAAATGAATCATTTGTTGCAAATCTTGTCTCATTTGAGGCAAACGGTGTCCATTTTTTTCCAATTTTACACGGATAATTTGATTATAATGACTTTTTAGCACCTCAAATTCTCTTGCAAAACGCACCAATTGATTCTTCATTGAGAGGCGTTGAAACTCTTTGGTTAAATTTTCAACCGTTTTTCCCTTACTATATAATATATGCACAAAGATTTTTTGGTATCGCTTTTGCAACTCTCCTAGCATAAAAAGCAACTCATTTTGATCGGGGAGTATCATCTCCATGGCCGCACTGGGAGTAGGCGCTCGAAGGTCGGCTACAAAATCGCTTATGACGCTATCAATCTCATGCCCTACCGCACTTACGACAGGCGTTTTCATAGCAAACACAGCATCGGCCACCATCTCTTCATTGAACGCCCACAAATCCTCAATGCTACCGCCCCCACGCCCCACTACGACGACATCTACACCCAAACCATCGGCATAGCGTAACGCCTTTGCAATTTGACTAGCTGCCATTTCGCCTTGTACAAGCGTATCGACGATAAAGACCTCAAGGGCTTTGTAGCGTTTGTCGATGATGGTAAGCATATCGTGCAAAGCGGCCGAATTTTTGGCAGTGACGAGTGCAATGGAGCTGATGTACTTTGGGATAGGTTTTTTGTGTAATGAATCAAAATAGCCTTTGGCTTGAAGACGTTTTTTGAGCTGTTCATAAGCCAACGCCAACGCCCCTTGTCCAAAAGGTTCGATATGCGTCGCATAGAGTTGATACTCTCCTTTGGGCGTATAGACTCCCACGCTTCCCTCTACAATAATTTTGACTCCCACTTCCAATCGAAACTTCATTTTGGCGACACTGGAGCGAAACATGACACACTTCATCGTGGCATGCGCATCTTTGATACTAAAGTAGAGATGTCCGCTTGTATGATAGGTAAAGGCACTCACCTCACCCTCTACCAAAATATTGACAAACGTACTCTCCAGTAGAGATTTGATTTGCTCATTGAGAGTCGATACGCTAAGGGCTTTCACCTACAAATCTCCTTGCTACTAAAGCTTTGCTCATCCATATCTCTTGTCTTAATGGATTGACATGAGCGTTTCATCATACAATTATCCCCCCACCTAGTAGCTCTTCACCGTCATAAAATACAGCCACTTGCTCTTTGGCGACACCGTAAACGGGTTGGTGGAGGTAAATTTCACCCTCATCGCCCTCGATGCTCACCGTTGCCGATACGGCTTGGGTACGGTAGCGTACTTTGACGTGGCAATCAAAAGTTTTTTTTGCTTCAAAGAGATTAATGGTGCGAATTTTTATGCGTTCTATCGCCAACTCTTCTCGTTTGCCTACGACGATTTGATTGGTTTGGGGTTTGATATCGAGTACGAAGTGAGGGTCATGCGCTCCGTGGACATAAAAGCCTCTTCGTTTGCCAATGGTATAGTGCATATAGCCTTTGTGGTGACCTACTACCTCCCCTTGGCTATTAATCGTCTCGCCCTCTTGATTGATGTTCATATATTTTTCCAAAATTTGGGTATAGTCATTTTCGACAAAACAAATCTCACTGCTCTCTTTTTGGGTGGCTATATCTTGCAAAATAGGTATTTCAGACGCAAAAGCCTTCACATCCTCTTTGAGCCACTCCCCTAGCGGAAAGAGCAAACGGGGCAAAACATCGTGATGAATGTGAGCTAAAAAGTAGCTTTGGTCTTTTGCACTATCTTTGGCTTTGTAGATCTTTTTGCCATCGCAGCGTACATAGTGTCCTGTAGCGACATACTCTATCCCTAGCCTAGAGGCAAACTCTACCATCTTGCCAAATTTGATTTCACGGTTGCACACTACGCAAGGATTGGGCGTGAGTCCCTTTTGATAGGAGTCTATAAAGTAGCTATAGACGCTTTCATTAAACTCCTCTTCAAGATCCAAAAAGTGTATCCCAATGCCTAGATAGTTTGCCACACGTCTAGCTTTTTCAAAATTCTCCTCATGATACCCCGCTTTGGTGTGAAGTTTCATATAGACTCCCTCCACCTCATAGCCTTGCTTTTGAAGCAAAATCGCACTCACGGTAGAATCGACTCCACCGCTCATTCCTACCAATACTCGTTTCATAATGTCCCTACAAATTTATCTAAAATATAGCGTTTGCACTCGCATAAAATATCATTGGGGATAGTTTGCCCTATCGAGATATAGCTTAGCGGTGTGGTGTTGTGGCGTATCAAAAAATTAATCACATTGCCAATATGACGTGTCTCATCAAATTTGCTAATCAATAGAGCATCAAGATCCAAAAAGGAGAAGTTTTGGTAAATATCCTCCAAATCCTCCTCTTTGGAGAGTGCGCTAAGGACAAGAGTGATGTGCATTTTTTGTTGGTGTGAGGCCAAAATATACTCAATATTGCTCATCATCTGCTCAATATCAAAAGGCGAAAACCCCGCACTATCAATCAGTACCCTATCGTACTCCTCAACCTCTCGCAAAACTCTCACAAAATCTCCAATACTCTCAATCGCAATATGCGTTAGATTTAAATCATTGGCGTGCAAAGCAAGTTGCTCTTTGGCACCCTTTTTGAGCCTATCGAGATTGAGCAATACCACTTTTTGCTCAAACTCACGGGCGTAACGAGAGGCCAATTTGGCAATATTGGTCGTCTTGCCCACACCTGTAGGCCCTACAAACATCATGATTTTTTGATCTTCAAGCTCTTGTGATTCGTGAATGTTTTCATAGATGGAGCTTAACAAATAGGCGGTGAGCTTCTCTTTGTCGTGCAAAATCGTCTCATCACTCCCTACCGTCGTATCTAGCCACGCCCCATCAATGCCTCGTTGGATAAAAATATCACGCACCTCATCGCTCGGGCTAGGTTGAGGCACATCAACCAAAAGCTCACAAATCGTCTCGTCTGTACCCTCTAGTGCAATTTGTCTAGCACTGAGTACTCTAAAATGGATACCGTATCGCTGTTGAGCTTTTGTGTAGGCTTCGTGGGGAGTTGAGGCGATAACAATGCGGTGAGGCACTAGCGTAACCCCATCAAAGAGATAGGAATAACCACAGAGGCTCTTGTGTGCCAATGGGGATGGGGCAATGTGAGCAATGTGCTTTGCATTGTGAGGTTGTTGTAAAAAATCATATCAATATCAAGGGTACGAGGAGCATCTTTGAAGCTTCGTTTGCGTCCAAAGCGTCGTTCAATACCTAAAAGCATACGCAACAATTTTTTAGCCTCAAGCGAGGTAGAGATTGTAATCACCGCATTGTAAAAATCGCTCTGTTCCAAAAAGCCAAACGGAGGATTTTTAAGGATAGGCGAAGTCTCAATAATGCGTACACGTCGCTCTCGTTGCAACACCCAAAAGAGCTTATCAAAGAGACGCAACGTATCGCCCACATTGCCTCCAATCCCCAAATAGACGATGTTTTGTCCACAAACCTCTTGGGTTCTCCATGGAAAATAGAGACGTTTGATGAGACGGTTATCCTTGCCTAAATTTTTGCTATACACAAGTAAACCTTACAAAATATCGGCTCTGCCATTTATCATTACCACCATATCCTCGATGCGAACACCAAATTCATTGGGGATATAGATACCTGGTTCTATCGTAAAAACCATTCCATCTTCGATAATCGTCTCGCTCTTTTGCGTAATGTAGGGCATCTCATGAATATCAAGCCCCACACCATGCCCCGTACCGTGTACAAAATAGTCTCCAAAACCCGCACGCACAATAACATCTCGCGCAAGTGCATCGATTTCGTTGGCTTTCATCCCGCTTTTTGCCCCTGCGATAGCGGTATCGTGAGCTTTTAATACGGTATCGTAAACCCTTTGCATTTTGGGCGAACTAAAATTTTGCGCCAACGCCAAATCCATTTTTGCCCCAACCTCCATTACACGGGTTCTATCGGAGCAGTAGCGATGGTACTTCACGCCTCCATCAATCAAAAGCAAATCGCCCTCTTGGAGCTTTTGCTCGGTTGGCATTGCGTGGGGCTTGGCTGTATTGTGTGCCAATGCCACAATAGGCTCAAAACTCAATTCGTACAATCCTTGATGACCCAAAATTGATTGGGCATGATATTTGAGGCGATACTCATCCATGCCAACGCCTTGCCTAGCGACAAAAGTAGCAAACTCATCAAAAGCATCAAGCCCCAATGTAACGGCTCTTTTGAGAAGCTTAATCTCTTGGGGGGTTTTGATGATACGTTGTTTGTGCGAAAAATCCTCTTGGGCTTCAAACACCACCCCCTCAATTTTGGAGAGCTTATCAAAATCATAAACACTCCACTCTTTGGGGTCAAATACGATACTTTTGGGTTGGTAGCGTTTAATCATCTCGCTTACTTGCGTTATCAAATCACGATCGATGACCACTTCGCCCTTGCTTATGCCCTCACGTGCTTCAATGGCGTATCGCCCATCAGTAAAGAGATAACTATCACCCTCTATACTCAAAAAAATGCAATTATCATTACTGTATCCGCATACATAATAGATAGCATTTTCATTTTTTAAAATACAGTTCATAGTTTCTCCTCGATTTGGCAGGGCTTACCCCGCCGTGCAAAGCTAAGTTATTGGGCTTGACCCATTGATTGGGCTGCACTTAGTGCGGCTTGTTGCTCTCTCATAGCTTTGATTTCATTGAGGATTTGCATCATGCCCATCATCGCCAAATGGTAGCTAAAAGCACCCAAACCTACAATTTGTCCTGCACATACAGGAGCGATCATTGATTTGTGTCGAAACTCCTCTCTAGCATGAATATTGGAGATATGCACCTCAAGTGTGGGGAGCTTGACGGCACTAAGAGCGTCACGAATAGCAATAGAGGTGTGCGTATAAGCTGCTGGATTGATAATAATCCCATCGGCATCACCCATACACTCTTGGATTCTATCAACTATCTCACCCTCAAGATTGCTTTGAAAAAACTCAATCTCAAATCCATTTTGTTGGGCTACATTTTTCATTTGCGTATGAATATCTTCAAGTTTCATCGGACCGTAAACGTTTTGCTCTCGAATACCGAGCATATTGAGGTTGGGTCCTTGGATTACTGCAATTTTCATTCTTTTTGCCTTTTTGTGTTTAAATTTAAAATGCAAATATTATATCCAAAAAAACTAAATGCTAGTAATCTTTTCCTCTGCTCTTGATAGCTTGAGCTGCTTCCCTATCAAGTGTTTTTTTCTTCAAATCATCCCGTTTGTCGTGAAGTTTTTTTCCTTTGGCTAGGGCGATAGAGACTTTGGCACGGTTTTTTTCATTGAAATAGATACTAAGAGGGACGATAGTAAGAGACTCTTTGGTACTTTTGGCGAAGAGTTTATCAAGCTGTTTTTTATGCAACAAAAGCTTACGAGGCGTAGTGTTGTCGGGAATGTAGTGCATATTGGTAGTATCTAGGTGTGAAATATGGGCATTGACCAAAAAAAGCTCACCTTTAATAAAACGACAATAACTGTCTTTGATATTGACACGTTTAGCCCGTAAAGCCTTCACTTCGCTTCCTTTGAGTACCATACCCGCTTCAAATTTCTCAATCATCTCATAATCATGAAAAGCTTTTTTATTGTTTGCGACTGGATTCATTGCCATTTGATTCTTTCTTTTTTGCTATATTATAACATAAATGCTCTATTTTATACTATTTTGCACATTTTTGTAGGTTACCAACTTGCACAGATGGGTGATAATTTAATATATATGATAAATTTACTTGCTTTTACTATTTTTTTTGGGTAAAATGCTCTCACTTAAAGATGATTTAGAGTTTCATCTATTTTGGTTTACGTTAGATTTATACTACAGTTGCCTCATGATATACACAAACTCCCTATTGACACTTTAGTACCAACACTTCATTTTGAAGAACAATACACAACAAGGATATGCAATGGCAGATCAACACAACGGAACCGTAAAATGGTTCAACAGCGAAAAAGGTTTTGGATTTATCCAAATGGAAGATGGTAGCAAAGATCTATTTGTACACTACAGCGACATCAACAAAGATGGTTACGGAAGAGTATCTCTTGAAGATGGTCAAAAAGTGAGTTTTGAAATCGGCGAAAGCCCAAAAGGCAAACAAGCCAAAAACGTTCAGATTCTCTAATCGTTTCACTTCCCTATCCTCGAACATTGTTTGAGGATAAACTCTCATATCTTTTACCCTCCAACACAATTTCAATCCAATGTTACACAAAAAAAGTTTTTGTTATACACTATTTATACCAAAGTCAAATTCAATACCAACATTTTGAACCAAAATAGCTAATCTTGATAACTATTATGGTAACATATTGTCACAAATTTTATGAACCAAAGGATGACATACAATGGTACAAGCACCCGATTTAACAACCTCATGGGTTGGAATTGTCTCGATGCTCACATTTTTAGTGGGTTACTACTTTATTGCGACGGAAGATCGCTACCACATCAACAAAGCCAAACCCGCTCTTTTTATTGGTACATTTATCTTTATACTGATTGGATTTTACTACGCTATCAATGGATTGGACAAAGAAGCACTTCATTATGAAATGAATCATCTTATTATTGAAATCGCTGGGATATTCTTTTTCCTCTTTGTAGCCATGACCTATATCGAAGCGATGGTGGATAGAAATGTCTTTTCGGTACTGCGTGTCAAACTTGTCACAAGAGGGTTGAGTTATAAACAACTCTTTTGGATTACAGGATTATTAGCGTTTTTTATCTCACCCGTAGCTGATAATCTTACAACTGCTCTTATCTTATCGACGGTACTTATCACCATTGACAAAGATAATCATACATTTGTTGTTCCCTCGGCTATTGGTATTGTCGTCGCTGCAAACGCTGGAGGAGCATGGTCGCCCTTTGGAGATATTACGACTTTGATGGTATGGGTAGCAGGAAAAGGAGCTTTTGCTGATTTTTTCTATCTCTTTCCTGCAGCATTTTTGGGCTGGGGAGTTACCGCCTTTTTATTAAGTATCTACGTTCCTCACGGCACACCGCCCCTACCCGATACCAAAGAGAAAATTCGATTACTTACAGGAGCCAAAGTCATTATGGGTCTTTTTGCTCTTACTATTTTCTTTGCCGTTATGTCACACCAAGTACTTCACCTTCCTGCGATGTGGGGTATGATGTTTGGTTTGGCGTTGCTTAAGCTCTACACCTACAAACTCAACCACGATATTAGAATGCGAGGAGGCGTAGATAGCGACTACAACGGTGTTGATGATAGCGAAGAGAGACCTCTTAATGTCTTTAAATTCATTGCCAAAATCGAAAACGATACCCTACTCTTCTTCTTTGGTATCTTAGCGGCTGTTGGCGGACTTCACTTTTTAGGATTTTTGGAGTACTTTACGGCGTTGTACGATAAATTTGGTGCAACGGCTGTCAATATTGGCGTAGGATTTTTATCTGCTTTTGTGGATAATGTGCCTGTTATGAGTGCAGTGCTTAAAGCAAGTCCCGATATGGGAATCGATGCACACGCTCAATGGATGCTTGTGACACTTACAGCGGGGATTGGAGGAAGTCTTATCTCCTTTGGTTCAGCAGCGGGTGTAGGAGTCATGGGTAAACTCCACGGTGTCTATACCTTTTCGGCTCACATGAAATATGCATGGACGGTTTTGATTGGCTACATTCTCTCGATTGCCATTTGGTATGTTCAATTTATCATTATGGGAATAGGACACTAAACTTCTCAATAAATACTCCCTTGGGGGAGTTTTGTATCATTACTTGTCTAGCAAATCATTAAGCATACCCTACAATCGCAAGATATGCAAAACGATGGATTAGTACATAAGGTAACGAATACCCACATTGCCTAAAAAGTAGTTGTTTTGATTGGTAGATATGAGATCTTTTCCCTCTAAAACCAGATTGATAGAGTCATCTAGTTTCACCTCTAGCCCTGCCCCAATAGCTGCAAATGCTCCGTCTTCGTTTTCGTTGATGACACCGTGTTCAAAGGCTTGATAGCCAAAACCTGCCATAAGAAAGGGAGAGACGGTTGAATTTTTGTTAAAATCCCACAGTGCATTAGCCCCCATTCGCAAAACATTAGCCTCCCCAAAACCTTTATAAAGACCCTCACTGTAATCCAATGCCAACTGCACACGATTTACCATAAGACCCTCTTCAAGAGTATCTCTGTTAAAATCGAGCCGAACACCGTAGGTATAGTCGTTATCGAGGTTTGTTGTATCGGAGTTTATTGTACCACCTACAACAGGGGTCACGGAGAGACTCTCCGTTTGTGCCAACGCCAACGAAGAGAGCAAAGCTATTGCAAGTAACTTTTTCATGAGTACTCCTTAAATAATATTAACTCACGTTTCTATTTTACTATTTTTTTGTTTAATATTAATAGTAATTAATATAAATGCGATACCTTTTTCAACTTTTGGTGTCAAAATAGGATTAAATAGTGTGCAATAATATCAATCTAAGTTTCATTAGAGTATTATTATTACAACCTTAGTTTGCATGGTCAATAAGAGTTTTTGATAAGTTTGAAAATTTTAAAGGTCTTTTGATGAATTTCATAGATATTTTGGGAGCTCACGGCAGTATCTCACATGAAGCATTTACCACCTGTTTGCGTGTCTCAAAGGATATTGTTATAGATGGTGGAAATATCATTCGTGGGCTTGGCGAAGAGGCGTACAAAATCAACCACATTTTTATCTCACATGCTCATTTGGATCATATCATTGATATAGCCTTTTTGATTGACAATACCTTTTTGCTTCGTCATCAACCCCTCAAAATCTACGCTACCTCCAAAACCATTGAAATTTTTAAAAAAAATATCTTCAATTGGGATATTTGGCCCGATTTTAGCACCCTGCAACTTCCCAAAATCAATGAAAACTCACTGGAGTTTATCGAAATAGAGTTTGATAAAGAGTACTTTTTCGATGATGATTTTAGCATTACTCCTATCGAAGCCAACCACACCGTAGAGTGCAGTGGCTATTTGTGCAAAAAAAACAACAACAGCATCTTATTTTCGGGAGATACCTACAAAAATCCAAAACTTTGGGAGCGTATCAATAGCGACACATCCATCAAAGCACTCATTATTGATGTCTCATTTCCCAATAAATACGCTCACATCTCTGAGATTAGCAAACACATGTCCCCTACCCATCTAAAAGATGAACTTACGCTACTCAAACGTCACGATTGTCAAGTCTATATCTACCATATCAAACCCATCTATCAAGAGATACTCACACAAGAGCTTCTAGCAATCGGCATCAAAAAAACACACATTTTAACAGGCTACGAAAAAATCGCTTATCTTGATGGAGAATTGATTAAAAAACACAACAATAACAATATTCACGACAACATTAAACGTCTCAACAAAATTGGTGTTGCTCTCTCTTCTCAACATGACCTTCCTTTGCTACTAGAGATGATTATACAAGAGTCGATGAAGCTTACCCATTGCGATGGAGGGACGCTCTATTTGCGTGATGGGGATGAACTTGCATTTCATATAGCCCAAACTATCTCTTTGGGTAAATACATGGGTGGTTCGCACGACCCTATTAGCTGGAAACCTCTGCCTATCTATCTTGAGAATGGTCAAGAAAATCGTGGCATGGTGGCAGTCACAAGCCTACTCGATGACCGCATCATCAACATCAAAGATATTTATGCCGATAGCGAATTTAGATTTGAAGGCTCCAAAAAGTTTGATCTCTCCAACAACTATCATTCCAAATCAAGCCTCACCATACCCATCAAAAACCACGACAATGAAGTCATTGGAGTCTTACAACTGCTCAACAAATTGGATGAGTGCGATACGCCTATTGCTTTTAAAAAAATTGATGAGGATATTATTAGCTCTCTCGCCTCTCAAGCGGGTGTTGCTATCAACAATGCACAATTTATCAAAGATATTGAAAAGATGCTCGAATCTTTCTTGCAAAGCATCGTCTATGTTATAAGTGAAAAATCCCCCCATACCGCCTCGCATATTGAAAAAATGGTAGCCTTTACCAATATGCTTGTCGATGCTATTGATAAGGATGAGACAATTTTTAAAGAAAAACGCTTTAGTGATCTTCAAAAACAACTCATCAATATCGCCGCCCTTATGCACGATGTGGGCAAAATCGCTACTCCCGATATTATCATGGAAAAAGCACGCAAATTAGAGACCAAAGTGGATCGTATTGAGATTATAAGAGATCGCTTTGAGCGAATCAAAAAAGATTTGGAAATTGAATACCTTAGAGCCAAACTCAACGGCATTGCCCTCGAAGAGGAGCGTCTAAACGAAGCATTCACCAAACTATCCAATGATTTTGAAAAATTAGCGACTTACAATATCGGTGGAGAGTTTTTGCCACCCCAAACCCTTCAATACATTCACGATATGGCACATACGCCTTTTAAAGTTTTTACTCAAGAGTATCAACTTCTCACGCACGAAGAGGCGGCTTTGCTCTCTATCCAAAGAGGCACATTAAGCGACAGCGATAGAGCCACCATCAATCGCCACGCACTCATTACCATTAATATGCTCAACAAGCTCTATTTGCCCAAAAAATACAAAGATATTCCGCAAATCTCAGGCAATCACCACGAAAAAATCAACGGCAAAGGTTATCCTAGAGGACTAAAGGGTGATGAGATTAGCTTTGAAGCTAGAATTTTGGCAATAGCCGACATCTTTGAGGCTATCACTGCCAAAGATAGACCCTACAAAAAAGCCAACTCCATTAGCACCTCGATGGAGATTATCCACAAAATGACCGACGAGGGTGACCTTGATGCTCAAATTGTAGAATTTTTAGAAAGCTCCAAACTCTATTTGGAGTACGCCCAAAAGTATGGCATAGAGCTATAGAGAGTCGCAAACCGATAAGATGGCTTTATTTATGCGACACAAAAATATCATTGGGTAGCAATTGTGCTATAATTACGCCATGAAAAATCTATTACAACAGTACCTACCCTATATCAAAGCCTATAAGCTCTATTTTATCTATGCCATTTTGGGCATGATTGCCATTGCTATTGGCACAACAGGAACGGCTCATCTTATCAAGCCCGTATTGGATGATATATTTATCAACAAAGATGAACGGATGCTTCAAATTTTGCCTTTTATGTTTGTGGCTGTTTTTACACTCAAAGGAGTGGGTAAGTTTGTGCAAATTTACTATATGTCCTATATCGGTCAAGATATTGTACGCAAATTGCGTGATAAGGTAGTCTTGCATGTAACGCATTTGGATATTGAGTTTTTTAAAAAACACCACACAGGGGAGATTATCTCACGTATCACCAACGATATTACCCGCATTCAAGAGGTTGTATCGACTATCATTCCCAACCTTTTTCGTGAAATCTTTACCATTATAGCATTGAGTGGCTACATACTCTATCTCAATCCCAAACTGACACTCTATTTTTTTATTTTTCTGCCTCTCGTCATCTACCCTATCACACGACTCGCCAAAAAAATGCGTAAATACTCACGTCTATCGCAAGAGAGCAGTGCCGATATGACCACACGTTTGGGAGAGATTTTTTACAACATTGATGTTATCAAATCCAACTCCTCACAAGATTTTGAGCATAAACGCTTTGCTATCCAAAACTTTTGGGTCTTTAAATACATTATGAAGCAAATCAAAACCAATGCCCTCACTTCGCCTGTTATGGAGATTGTTGGTGCCATAGCCATTGGGGTTGTTGTCTATATTGGCGGTATGGAGGTGATAAGGGGAAATATGAGCGTAGGAAGCTTTTTTGCTTTTGCAACGGCTCTTTTTTTGCTCTATGACCCCATTCGTCGCCTCTCAGCCCTCTACAACAAGGCTCAAGATGCCGTTGCAGCCAATATTCGTATGCAAGAGCTACTTGCAATGCAAACCAAAATCAAAAACGGTATCTTGAAGATGGACTCAATGGTTGATACCATTGCTTTTGAAAACGTTACCTTAGAGTACGATACCAAAAAGGTTTTAAACGGTATCACATTTAGCGTTTCCAAAGGTGAATACATTGCATTAGCGGGAAGTAGTGGGGCAGGAAAAAGCTCTTTGGTAGCACTTTTGGTACGTTTTTACGATGCAACACAAGGAAAAATTACCATCAACTCTCATGATATTCAAGACTATGATTTAAATGCCTTGCACAACACTATAGGGTATGTAACACAAAAGGTTTTTATCTTCAACGACACCATAGCCCAAAATGTAGCCTACAACAGTGACCCCATCGATGAGGCACGAGTGATAGAGGCGCTCAAAAAAGCAAACGCATGGGAGTTTGTCCAAAATCTTGATGAGGGTATCGATACCATGCTTCAAGAGGGGGGCGAAAATCTATCGGGTGGACAACGCCAACGTATCGCCTTGGCACGAGCTTTGTACAAAAATCCCAAAATCCTTATCCTCGATGAAGCGACCTCAGCACTCGATAACCAAAGCGAGGGGCTTATCAACAAAGCTCTTTTGGAGTTAAAAAATGATATGATAATAATTTCAATTGCCCATCGATTAAGCAGTATCGAAAACGCCGATACCATTTATATATTTAAAGAGGGCAAGGTTGTCTGTGTAGGCTTGGCTCAAGAGTTGCAAACAAAGTGCAAATATTATCAAGAGCTAAATCAAGATTATAGAAGTGAGTAAACGATGAAATTACGATACATATTAACTGCCTTGTTGCTTATCTCTTCACTCTCATGGGGAGATAGCACCAAATACCCATTTGTTGGAATAGTAGGTCTAAGCAGTGCCATAAACGGTGAAAACGGTGGAGTCGTAGGTGTACGCTACGGGCAACAATCTCAAGATTGGCGAACAAGTTTTACCCTAGAGACTCCCTATCAAGAGTATCAACTTCTAAGCGTTGCCATAGATAGAACCCTGCTCTACTCGGTGACAACCTCCAAACTTAGAATCTATAGCGGTTTGGTTGGTGCTGCGATACTCTTTGATAAAAACGATGGCTCAGGCGATAAAAGCGTGGGCTATGGATACGGGCTACAAGCGGGGGTGATGTATTATCTCACGGACAATATTGATTTGGATTTGGGTTATCGCTATATGCTTGTTAATGATGTCGATAATCTTGATGAGATAAGCTCATTTGGCTTTGCCTTGCACTATTTTTTTTAGGAACAACCATGTCTTACAATAAACTCAACGATTTTGAAGCCCATATTATTCTTCACAAAGGCACTGAAGCCCCCTTTAACGGTCTCTATTGTGACAACAAAGAGGAGGGTATCTATCTGTGCAAACAGTGCAACACTCCCCTTTTTCATTCGCACTCCAAATTTGATTCGGGTACGGGATGGCCTAGCTTTGATGAAGCCATTGAAGGCAATGTCAAATCTATTCCCGATAGCGATGGCAGACGGGTAGAGATTGTATGTGCTAAGTGCGGTGGACACTTGGGTCATGTGTTTAAAGGTGAAGGATTTACACCCAAAATGACACGCCATTGCGTCAATAGTGCTTCACTCCATTTTATCAAAGAGGCATAAAAGGGTCGATTTTGAATTTAAATAAACTAACATTAGCTATCTACGCAACCTATGTAACCAATCGTTTTGGCTTTAGATTTGGCAAAAAAACGCTCACCAACGCCATAAGAAAAGAGATGCGTATTGAGTACGCCAGTACCATATTGGGCAAACTCAATATTCATGTGGCAGTGGAAAATCAAGAAAAGCTACCCTTGGATGGAAACTATATGCTCGTATGCAATCATCGTAGCATTATTGACCCCCTCATTGTCGAGATGGCTCTCAAACAAAGCAATATTTACGGAGTATGGGTAGCCAAAAAAGAACTCTACAACTCCTTTTTCTTTGGCAAGTTCACCCGTAATGCAGGAACGATTTTGCTTGACCGTAGCTCCAAACAGATGGCTGGATTTTTTAAGGATGTCAAAGAGGCTTTGGATAAAAATCAATCCATCTTTATCTTTCCCGAAGGCACACGCAACAAAAGCCATGATGCTATTAGTGAGTTTAAAAGTGGTTCGCAACTCATTGCTATCAAAAATAGGGTAAACATTATCCCCGTCTATATCAACTCAAATGCCCACGAAGTCCTCAAAGAGGCTATCAACAATAATAAACTTCAAAGGGAAATTACAATAAAAATTGGAGATATTATCCCCTACAAAGAGAGTAAAGATTTAGCCCAAAAATACAAAGAGAGTTTTGGGCTAAAATAAAAAACCCAAAGCTTTAACTTTGAGTCTATTGGTTCATCATATCCAAAAACTCATCGTTATTTTTGGTTTTTGCCATTTTGGAGAATAGAAATTTAAGCCCCTCTACCTCTTCCATGTTTTGCATAGCATTTCGTAAAGCCCATACTTTTTGAAGCGTTATCTCATCGCTCAAAAGCTCCTCTTTGCGTGTTCCCGATTTGGTCACATCAATAGCAGGATAGATTCTTCGCTCAGAAATATTGCGATTGAGCACCACTTCAGAGTTACCCGTCCCCTTAAACTCTTCAAAGATAACCTTATCCATTTGGCTACCTGTATCGATCAATGCTGTAGAGATAATGGTCAAACTTCCACCCTCTTCAACGTTTCGTGCAGCACCAAAAAAGCGTTTGGGTTTGTGCAACGCATTGGCATCCACACCACCCGAAAGCACCTTGCCACTGCTAGGCGTAACGGTATTGTAAGCACGTGCCAAACGGGTAATGGAATCGAGTAAGATAACAACATCTTTACCCAGTTCCACTCGTCTTTTGGCTCGTTCAATCACCATCTCAGCGGTGCGTACATGGTTTTGGGCAGGTAGGTCAAAGGTAGAGCTATAGACCTCTCCTTTGACGGAGCGTTGCATATCGGTTACCTCTTCAGGACGCTCATCAATAAGCAAAACCATCAATGAAGCTTCGGGATTGTTGGCGGTAATACCGTGAGCCAACTCTTTAAGCAACTCCGTCTTACCCGTTCGTGGAGGAGCGACAATCAAGGCTCTTTGTCCTTTGCCAATAGGCGTAAAGAGGTCAAGCACTCGTCCTGTTAAGTGCATGGGGTGATACTCAAGCTTGAGCTTCTCACTAGCATAAAGAGGTGTGAGGTTGTCAAAGAGTGGTCTTTGTTTGGATTTTTCAGGCGGAAGATAATTAATGGCTTCGATTTTTAGAAGAGCGTAGTACTTCTCTTGCTCTTTGGGTGAACGCACTTGACCTGTTACCACATCACCATTACGCAGTGCAAATCGGCGAATTTGGGTAGCGCTCACATAGGTATCGTTGCTTGTGTTGGTGAAGTTGCCATCAACCGAACGCAAAAAGCCGTAGCCATCGTGCATAACCTCCAAAATACCTGTATAGAGGATAAATCCACCTTGGGATACTTGGGTTTTTAAAATTTCAAAAATCAAATCTTTTCGTTGATACTCATTGGGGTTTTCAATATCGACATCTTTGGCTATCTCAACAAGTTCAGAGAGTGGCTTAAGTTGTAAATCTTCGATTTTATGACCTTCAACGGGTACATGTGTTCGATTTTTTCGTGCGGTGGTGGCGGCAGTAGTAGTAGGTTTTTTATTTTCACTCATAAAAAAATGTCCTCTTTTATTTGTTTTCGAGTTATATGGTTTTGTTAGTAGAATGTAAAAGGATTGCTTTGTATAGAAGCTATAACAAACATCAAGTAAGTAATATTATTGCATAAATAAACTTAAACTATCTTAAAATATTACAAAATTTCAAAGATTAATTTTGCATTAGAGTTCTTAGACTCTCAAATAAGAGCCAAAAACAAAATAGGGAGATAGAGCAAAAGTCCCATCATGTAAACCCAAGGCTCCATGCGAGATTTCAAAATCCCCTCAAAAGCTCTATTGAGGTTATTATCAACAAAATGTTTTTTGATAATATCAACCTTGAAAATCAAATCAATCGATTTGAGTGTCAAGATAGTCACAATGCCAAAATTAAGCGTCTGGGTAGCAAGTGAAACAAAGAGTACAAAATAGAAAGTAGGATGCATCAAAAAGAGCAAAAAGATACTTTTTTTATACAATTGATAGGAGTTATACAGCATCCCCTCTACCGTAGCGGCTCTTTGCCACGAGGCTTCAAATATCTCCAACAGTGCCATTGCTATTATAATCTCTATCAAATAATTTTCCATAATGCAATCTTACCTACTATTGGATAAAAATTTCATTGAGACAGAACCATTCTGTAACATCTAACCCAATTTTCTCTCTTGTCCGAGTCGATAGAGGGCAAAATCGTATTTGATGGGGTCAGTGGCATCAAAACTTTTGAACTTTTGAGTGAGTTCAAGAGAGGCTTTGAGGTCGTAGCTTTTACGCTTAAGAAGCCCTAATTTTTTGGCAAGAGTAAAGGTGTGGGTATCAAGAGGCATAATGAGATCGCTTTTGTCAATCGTGTGCCACAATCCCATATCTAAAGCGTCGTGGCGTACCATCCAACGTAGATACATCAAATAGCGTTTGTAAGTAGTGGCTTGTGAGAGAGTACGTGGGACTTTGCCAATCAAAAAATCGTAACCGTAACTCTGTTTTGGATAAATGGCTCTAAGTGTGGCGATAAAATGCCACAATCCATCCAATAGATTATGCTCTTTTTGATAGCCGTGATAGAAGATATTTTCGATGCTATCGACACTTTTGAGACGCCTAAGAGCGATAAAGAGGGCTGCAACATCTTGGCTTTTTTGGAAGCGGTAGCGGTGATTGGCTAGATGGTTGCCTATCGTCGCTTCATCCTCATTTAAAAGCTCAAAATCCAATGAATCCAAAAATTTGACAATACTTTTGGCATTACCGTAGGCAAACAAAGCACAAATCAAAGCAATTGACTCATCATTATAGCGTCTAGCCACCATCAAAGGATCGGGGCGTTCATAGGAGAGCTCCTCGTAACTATTACGAAAAACCACCTCTTGATTGAGAAGTTTTTCTATATCCATCTAAGAGGGTCTATTTTTGAGCTTCTTTTTATTGCGACGGTTTAAAATCGTGTTCATTATCAAAAAAGCACTACCAATAAAACCAAAAAGCAAAATAGGTACAATCCACGGTCTATCTTTGAACTTATCAAAAAGAGCAATAATGCTCTCACTCGCATAGTAGCTACTCATCCCAATCACAACGACAAAGAGAATGGATGCAAAGATATTGTAAAAGACAAACTTTTTAAAATCGTACTTTGAAAGCGACATGGAGATAGGCACAAGCGTCTTGATACCGTAGAGAAATTTTTGAATAAAGATAGCCAAAACGCCGTATTTACGCATGATGAGAATGGAGAGAGCAATTTTTTGCTGATGTTTTTTGAAATAGGGTTTAATATCCTCTTTGTGGTAGCGTCCTAGATAAAAGAGAAAATTATCACCCAAAAAATTAAAAAGTGCCGCAATGCTAAGGGCGACATAGAGATCCATCTTGCCCATGTAGGAGAGTACCGCTGCTGCTGCAACCACTACAAGCGAACCCCCAAAAGAGAAAAAAGCAACCGCCAAATAGCCCCATGTCGTAAGCGAGGTGAGTGTATCTTCCATGCATAACCCTTAAGAAGCTGGTACGGGTGGGATTTGATCAAAATATTCAAATCTTTCAATCATTATCATTGGCACACGCAAATCATCTTCTACCTCTTTTTGCAATTGGTTCAAAGTATTCCAAAAGAGTGTGCTATCGCGTAGACCGTAAAAACTATCACCAGCATTAAGAATAGGCGAAACGGCTAAAGCAGGGACGATACGGTTGGTCAATTGCTCATCTTTGCAATATTGCAACTCATCTTCAATCTTGCTCATGACTCCACCCACATCACGGCTAAAGGATAATACAGTAATGTAAGTAACTGTATCAAGAAGATGCTCGGTGAAGGTTTTGTCGTTGTGATTGTAGGAGAGAGAGTAGCTCCCGCTCTCCCACGCATCATCGACATCAACCGATAGGAACAATGTAGAACCCTCACGTTCAATTTTCGTTTTGGCTTGATACAAAAAATAGAGTGTATTGTAGAGTGTATCGTGTCGATTAATAGCCCATCCTTGAGAGCGTTCCATATCGACTCGAAATTTGATACCTACAAGCTTGGTGGCATGGATTGATATCAAAAGGTTGTTAAAATCCATAATGGTTTCAACCTTTTTCATGCTCTCTTCGTAGTTACTTTGGGTGAAAAACTCTGTATCGTTGATAAGCAAATTGGCTCGAATCCCCTCTTTTGAAGCTTGTGCAATAAAATCCATCAATTCCTCTTCGTTGGCTATCTGATAGGAGTTGTCGGTGAGGTGTTCAAACGAGATGAGTTGATCGATATGTTTGATGTTTCGATTGGCGAGATTGGCAAAGATATAGCTAGGTGAACTCTGCGTTGCGTTGCTGTTTTCAAAACTGCTTGTCGTAAGTATCCACGTACCGAGTGTTTTGCCCCTCACTTGCTCTTGGGCTGTGGTTAGATAGGGAGAATCACTGCCTCCACACGCCACAAGAAAATAGACAATAAAAAGCGAAGCAATGTATCTCTTCATAAAAAACTCCATTTTTAAAAATTTCATATTATTTAATTTTAGCACATTCAACGTAAAAGAGTGTTAAAATAGTCTAATTCCTATCAATAAATTCTTTAAAAGCACTCAAATCGTAGAGTTTTAGATTCTCTATGGGGTTTTTTGTAAGCTCATTGGAGAAGCCGTTTTTGGAAAAAAACACCCAAATATCGGGCTTGATATCCGATACCATCGCTTTGTATTGCAGTTTGCTCCACTCATTTTTGCATATCTTTTTGTTTTTGTATTTGCATTCACCCAAAATAATTTTGTTCTCTTGTGAAAATGCCAAAATATCAAATTCACCGTTTTTATCCCAATAGCTACCGCTTGAGAGGGCATCAAACTCTTGTGCAATCCACGCATTGGAGAGTTCTTCATAGACAAGGCTAGTAAGAGCAATGGAGTGTTTGGCAAAGTATTCAAAAAATCGTTCAAAGTCGCCGTGGAGAATTTCGCTCCGAAAAGGCTCAACAAAACCAAACCAAAAGTGATAAAAGGGTTCTTTAAATCGTATTTTGGGTTGAATTTTGTAGCTTTTGAGGGCTTTTTTGAGCTTTTGTTTGGGGTGAGTTTTGAGCGGTGCTTCACGAGACTCAACCACACTAATGGTATCAAGTTCAAGCAGTTGAGTGATAATCTCTTTGCCTATAGACTCACGGATACGAGAGCGTCTTAGGATGTTGTCTATTTTTGCATCACCGTAAGAAGCGGCAATAAGAAAGTTGCTAAATGGAGCTTTTTTGATATAGCTAGGCACAATGAGGGCATCCAAAGTGGCGAAATTTTCAAGAATATTGCGTTGGATATTCTCTTCAACGCTAAGAGTGCAATCCAAAGAGATAGACTCTTCTATGCCCCCAAAAAGAGCAAAATACTCAAAGAGTTGCTCAATGGACATATCGCAAAAGTGACGAGCAAATCTTTGAAATTTTAATTTGATACGCAACTCCAAAATTTTTTGGGAGATTATAGCAAAAAATTGATTTCAAAACTTTTTAATCACATTAAGCAAATTTTGATACAATAATAAAATAGCAAATGATTATAAATTAGACACAAAAAGTAATAACAATGGAACAATTTTTTACAAATAATGAGCAAATAAAAAGTATTATCAAAAACATCAATATTACCCGTACCCTTTTTCTCTCTTCTATTATCGTAGGAGAGGAGTATATTGGCAAACTCCATTTGGCTTCCTATCTTTTTCCATCAGCTACCATTGTAGATGCCACACTAGAGAATGTTAATGAAGCTCTCAAAGGAGTTGATGAGGCGATTATTACCCATTTTGAAAAGGTTAAAAATATTGACAATTTGGATTTTGATAACAAACGCATTATTGCACTTGCTACTTTTTTGGGCAATAAAAAGATTATTCACGACAAATTTGCCTTTATCTATCAAATGCCCTCATTAAAGGAACGCCCCGAAGACATTGAACCGTTGGCTCACTATTTTTTAAATGAAGCCAAAGAGAATTTGAGTATCCAAAGCGATATAGAACTCAACTACGAAGCCCTCGATATTTCTCAAAACTTCAAAAGTCTTAAAAAATCGGTCTATCAACAACTTCTTTACGCCTCCATTGAGTCGCAAGATATTGAGAAGATTATGTATAATTTTTTGCTCAAAAAATACAATGACGATACCCAAGAACTCTACAAACACTATCTTTGGCTCTATGAAAAACCTTTGATTGAAGCAGGGCTTGATAGATACGGTTCACAACTCAAACTCTCCAACATTTTGGGTATCAACAGAAACACACTTAGGAAAAAAATAAATGAACTCAACCTCCATTGATTTTGAATATTTTATAGACTGCGACAACTCTCCATTTGTCATTTTTAGTAATGCCATGAAGGTCATCTACCTCAATCGTGCCGCTGAAATACTGATGGGATATGTGCAAAATAGGGAACTCTACACCCTAGCTATTACACACGCCCCCCAAGATATAGGCTCTAAGACTACGTTGCTCGATCTAAAATACGGCTCGTTTATCTTTCACTCTATTACGGTGGCTTATCAAGATGAGGAGCATATCGCTATTCGTCTCTACAATAAACCCATCATCAAAAACGACTCCACTATGGCACAAGAGAAGCTTATCCTAACCGATATCAACACCATCATGGAGGCCAATCTAACCCTCTTTAAGATGTACAATAGTTGCGATATGCATCTGCTTACCGATACCGATTTGCCCTCTTTTAAGGTAGATCAAAACCAACTCTCCAAACTTATTCGTGACTCGCTTGATTCGTTTAAAAACAACAACTATATTATGATACATCTAAGCATTGTGATTGGTGAATCGATTCGTATCAACGACAAACGCCATCAAATCCTTCAAATTCGCTTCCAATCCGATAAGCGTAACGAGGATTATGACCAAAATATCAAAACGCTCTCTCAAAACAACTACGTTGTCACCATGCTTGAGGATAAATATATCAAAATCAATATCCCGATGATAACTGATTAAAAATTAATCAATCAATTGCCAAACAAGTTGCTTCTTTTGTGTTACTATTTCTTATCACAAAAAAATATAAGGAGTACAAAATGAAGTTCAAACACATTGCGTTGGCAACTTTATTAGCACCTGTTGCTCTTCTCGCTGAAGAGGCAACATTAAGTTCGGGAGATACAGCGTGGATGCTTGTAGCAACAGCATTGGTTATGTTGATGACACCTGCGGGATTGGCACTGTTTTATGGCGGTATGACACGGAGTAAAAACGTTCTCAATACCATGGGAATGAGTTTGATTGCTTTTGCGGTAGGTACACTTGTTTGGGTTATTGCAGGTTATTCGATAGCCTTTGGAGAGGGAGATTTGATAGGTACAGGCAAACTCTTCTTGTCGGGCATTGCAGCCGATACGCTCAAAGGTGCTATCCCAGAGTTGCTTTTTGTCGCTTTTCAAGGCACCTTTGCGGCGATTGCGGTAGCTATTGCGAGTGGTTCGATGATTGAGCGTGTGAAGTTCTCTACCTTTACTATCTTTTCGGCTCTTTGGATATTGGCAGTCTATGCACCCATTACACACTGGGCATGGGGCGGTGGTAGTACACTAAACTTTGGTGAAATGGACTTTGCGGGAGGTACGGTTGTACACATCAACGCTGGGGTTGCAGGTTTTGTAGTGGCTTTGATGCTAGGGGCTAGAAAAGATTACGGCAAAGCAGCTATTAAACCCTTTTCACCTATACTTACAGTGTTGGGTGCCGCCTTGTTATGGTTTGGTTGGTTTGGATTTAACGCAGGAAGCGAAGTAGCAGCCGATGGCATTGCCGCAAGTGCCTTTTTGGTCACAATGGTTGCAGGAGCAGTAGGTGCTATTGGATGGTTACTAGCTGAGTGGGTTGTTTACAAAGCTCCTACACTTATCGGTGGAGCTTCAGGAGTTGTAGCAGGTCTTGTAGCGATTACACCAGCATCAGGAAGTGCGGGTGCTATGGGAGCGATTATTATTGGTCTTGTGGGCGGTGTTATAGGATTTATCGGTGTAGCGAAGCTCAAAAAACTCTTCAAAGTGGATGATAGTTTGGATGCTTTTTGGGTACACGGTCTTGTGGGTATCTGGGGATCGTTGGCAACGGCTATCTTTATCGCATCGTATGCTATGAAAGAGGATTACAACATGATTAGCCAACTAGGGTCTCAAGCAGCGGCTATTGTTCTTACTATCGTCTATAGTGGCTTGGTTACAGCATTGGTCTTTTATGTATCAAGTTTGCTTACAGGTGGCGGAAGAGTCGATGAAGAGACAGAGCAAATTGGTTTGGATGAGACAACACATGGTGAAAAAGCTATCAACCTATAAACTATAGGTTGATTAAAAATAGATCACAAAGGATAATAAAATGAAAAAAATTGAAGCAATCATCAAACCTTTTAAACTCGAAGATGTTAAAGAGGCTTTGGTAGAGGCAGGTATCACAGGTTTGACGGTTAGCGAAGTCAAAGGCTACGGAAGACAACAAGGTCACTCGGAAATCTACCGAGGGGCAGAGTATGTGGTGGAGTTTATTCCAAAGATTAAAATTGAAATTGTAGTGAGTACCGATGAGTACGCCGATATTGCCATCAAAGCCATTGCACAAGCAGCCAAAACAGGCAAAATAGGTGATGGTAAAATTTTTGTAAGCACCATCGATAGCGTTTTGCGAATCCGAACCGACGAGCGAAACGAAGAGGCACTCTAGTTATCACAAAGCACGAAACAATCTGCTATACAATATGTCACCGCAAACCACTTTAAAAGCATTGGCGAGTGGTGACGCTTTTGACCTACCAAAATAAACCTTAGAGTTTTTAAAAATCCCCATAATTTCACGATTGATAGTGTGCAAATTCTACAATAATATTATCTGGTGCTTTAAGATAGCAAAGTGTTTTTCCTCTAGGAACAAGCTCCAACGGCACTTTTGTAGGCGGAGAGATAAACTCTACTCCATACTCCAAAGCTTTTTTATAGATTAATTCTATATTATCTACCTCAAAGGCGATATGACGAATACCTTGAGTATATAAACATTGAGAGAGGCTAGACTCTTGTTCCAAAGTTGCGGGATGTTGATACTCCAAAAGCTCTATGGTACAGTTTTTAGAATCTGGTTGCAAAAAGATACAGTGGGCTTTGGGGGCTTTTAAGTGGGTAATAGCTTCAAACCACTCACCCTCTAGTGAAGTTTCAAACACCTCTTTCATGCCTAAAATATTTACATAAAAGTTGCGTGATTGCAATATATTGTGTGTGACAATGTTAATATGGTCTATTCTCATAAAAAACTCCTTTAAGATATAATTTGAAGTTTATAATTATACCGATTTGAGATTTGAATCAAATGTCACTTTTTAGAGGCAATAGATTGCGTGCTACTATTTTTCAAGTGTGTAAGATTGGATATTAAGTTATATAAATGTACCATTTTACTATGCAGTGATTGGCAATTATTGGCTCTATCATTGTATAATGGAATATATAATGTATAGTACAAAGAGACAACACAAAGGAAAACGTATGAATCGAAAACAAAAAATAGTATGGGTAGCCGTTGCATTCTCAAGCCTAAGTATGGCTCAATGGAGCATTGATGGAGAGTTTAGGGCTAGATTTGAGAGCTTTGGAAATATGAATGAGAAGTTTTACGGCACCAATCCTACGCTAGGAGAGAGTGATGATAGCTACCTTATGACTCGTGTACGCTTAGGAGTTAGCTATAAGTTCAATGAAAACGTGAGTTTGAGAGCCTCACTTCAAGACTCACGAGTGTTAGATTGGGGGTTTGAAAATAGCGATTGGTACAACAAAGAGTTCAATCAAGAACACAACCCCCAACAAGACAACACCGAACTCTATGAACTCTACCTCAAATACCAATACAACAACCTAGCTATCACACTGGGTCGCCAAAAAATCACCTACGGAGATTACCGAGTCTTTGGCCCAGGCGAGTGGAAAAACTCAGGCAAATGGCTATGGGATGGGGTAAAACTCTCTTACACCAAGGGAGAGAACTTTGTGGATATTTTTTATGCACGCAACGTGCTCCATGACCCCGATGAGTTGAGCTTCAATGGACGGCACGGTTACGAAGCTGTTGGAGTCTATGGTCACTACGCTTTGGATTCATGGGGAGTCATTGAACCCATCTTTGCCTACAAGCACAACGACAAAGCCAATGAGGTTTACAATGAACTAACAAGCTACTACGTTGGTTTTCGTGCCTACAATGAGGATATAGGTGGCTTTTTTTACGATACTACCTACATCCAATCCTTTGGAGAATATACCAAGCTTGATGGCACAACCGTCGATAGTGAGGGCAAGGGTTTCCATATTGATGGGGGTTATAGCTTCAAGGCTCTCAAAACCAAAATAGGGTTAGGTTACACTTATGCTAGTGGAGATGACCCCAGCACACAAGAACGAGAGCTTTTTGATGGGGTATTTGGAGCGAGTGATAAGTATTATGGACGGCTCAATCTCTTCGAGTGGAGCAATTTAATCGATTATGAACTCTTTGTTATCACCAAAGCCTTGCCCGATACTCATATCAAGCTTGAATACCATAAATTTTATGCCGACAAACCTACCAACAAATGGAAAAGCTACACTATCGCTTCAATGCGTAACGATGAGTACGGCGATGAGATTGACCTTGTAGCTACCTACGACTACAACAAAGATATTCAGTTGATGCTAGGGGCGAGTTATTTTGTAGCGGGTGATTACATCCAAGAGGCTGCCACCCAAAACAATGCCATTACCGATGATGATGCCTATGGATTTTTTGCACAAGTGCAATATAAATTTTAATTTGACTTATGATGTTACGCACCTTGCCTATCCAATCATCTTTGAGTGAATCATTGTGAGGCGCGAAGCAATCTATAGTGTTTTGGATTGCTTCACCCAAAAAAGTTCACAATGACGTAGGGGTAATTTTTTAAGTGCCTAAGATGAATTAACTTTTACCTTTTGCCTCTCCTATCCTCCTTTTTATTCCCATAATTTTCGTGGAGATAAAAGAAAACGACAAACTCTTTAAATTGTCTATTTTTTATACATACAAATGGTATGAAAAACAACAATAGCCCATTATAATACCCATTATGAGAAGTATGAACATTAGCCTTAAACAAAAACAGACCTTAAAATTGTCACTTAAGCTTTGGTTGCCTATTTTACAAGCACCCATTCAAGAACTCGATACCCTCTTCAAAGAGTACAGCTACTCCAATCCTTTTGTGGAGTGTCAATCGCACTTTGAATCAAGCGGTAGTTGGGGAGGCGAAGAGGATAACAAACGTGCTTTTATTGAAAATAGCTCCATCTATCAAGAGTCACTCTACGACAAAATCGAGCGAGAGATTGATAGTGAACTTTTCCCTACGACAAAATCGCAACAAGTAGCGCATGAGATACTCTTTTTTATCTCCAATGAGGGCTATTTTGAGGGCGATGTAGAGAAAATTGCCATTCAATGCAACACCACCAAAGAGTTTGTAGAAAACATCCGCCAACGTTTTGCCTACATTGAACCCTATGGCGTGGGGGCAAAAGATATGGTAGAGTCGTTTTTGTTTCAACTCAATTCCATGAATATCGATAGCCAACTCGATAGCTTTATGCGTGTGATAATCAAAAATATCAAAAATATTGACAAATACCACACCCATCATCTCTTTGGAGAGGCAAAAGAGCTACTCAAACGCTTCAACTCACCCCCAGCGGTCAATTACCTAGGCGATATGCCCTATGTCATCCCCGATTTTTTTGTGGATATAGAAGAGGATATCAAAATCCGTATCAACAACGACTACTACCCCGATATTATCGTAGCTCAACCCTTCCAAAACGGCAACATGGAGGTCAAAGAGAAGATAAAAGAGGCAAAAGATTTGGTCAATCTACTCGAACTACGCAAAGCGACACTCTACAAGCTTGTCCTTACTATTGTCGAAAAGCAGTTGAATTTTTTTCTAGGTTCAGAGCTTAAACCGCTCACCATGGCACAAGTAGCGCATGAGCTTGGGTTTGAAGAATCGACTATTAGCCGTGCGGTATCCAACAAATACATCAAATGCGAACGTGGGACATTTGCGTTGCGTTCTTTTTTCACCAATGCCGTCTCCAAAGACCTCTCCTCTTCGGAAATCAAAAACTACATCACCTCATTAATAGAAAATGAAAACCACGCTCAACCCCTCACCGATCAAGAGCTAGTCGATAAAGTCATGCAACGCTACGGCATGAATATGGTACGTCGAACCATCACCAAATACCGCAAACTCCTCGACATCCCCTCCTCCAAAGAACGCACAAGGATTTACAAAATGCAAGGCGGTTGATGCGAGTATTAACACAATTTTCAATATAAATATGCTAAGATGTTTGCAAATCAATGACACAAAGTGAAGAGATGATAGAAAGCATACACATTCAAAACTTTAAATCTATTTATGACTTAAATATTACTTTAGGAAGAGTCAATCTTTTTATCGGTGAAAATGGAAGCGGAAAAAGCAATCTTTTGGAAGCTTTGGTTTTTGTATCAGCGGGACAATCAAATAAACTGGATAATGAGTTTTTGGTTTCAAGAGGACTAAGAGTACCCGAACCTCAATTGATGAGAAGTGCATTTGATGAGGAGAGTAAAGATAAAGATATTGAAATATCTATTAACTTAGATAAAAAATTAAGAAAAATCAACTTTGTACATAATAATCAAGAATACTCAACATGGCAGAGAAAAGAAGAGAATATTATTGATAAAGATAATCTTAAAGATTTTATGTCATTTTTAGAAGAAAACAAACAAAATCTACAAAACAAAGGACATACGGGAGAAATTAAAAAAGCAAAAGATAATTTATATAATATGCAAATAACTTTTAAAAATGTTTCAAAAAATATATTTGAAAGTCTTATGCCTACCATTCAAAACTTCCTTATCTATTCCCCAGAAAATACAGCTCTAAGAACCTTTGAAAAAGAGGGACAAATCCAACCTTTGGGTATCAACGGAGAAGGATTGCTTAAGCTTTTAAAAGTTATCAATAATTATCAAGACAAAAGTTATATACAAACCATAATAGAATCCCTTCAACTTTTTGATTGGTTTGAAGATATCACCATTCCGTCCAAAGAAAATATCGAAAATCATGTGATTATCAAAGACAAATATCTCTATCGTGAGATTGACCAACGCAGTGCCAATGAAGGATTTTTATTTATCCTTTTTTATATCACTTTGATTGTAGCGAAAGAGACACCAAAAGCTTTTGCTATTGACAATATTGATGCTTCACTCAATCCCAAACTATGCACCAAACTGATGACGATTATTTGTGATTTAGCAAAAAAATATGATAAGCAAATCTTCCTAACGACGCATAATCCTGCTATTTTGGATGGGATTGATTTGAATGATGAAGAGCAAAAACTCTTTGTAGTATCAAGAAACAAATCAGGGCATACTCGTATGAAAAATATCACGGCAAAAGATAAACCAAAATCATCAAATGATGAACCTCTTAAACTTTCAGAGGCATTTCTTCGTGGCTATTTAGGTGGCTTACCCAAAGGTTTTTAGATGGCAAAATTTGGATTAGCTTGTGAGGGAATTACCGACCAAATCGTTATAGAAAATATTTTGTGCGGGTTTTATCAAGATTTGGAAGATGATGATATTCAACCCTTTCAACCTCCCTATGATGCAACAACACAAAAGCAACAAGAGGGTGAATTTGGTGGTTGGGAAATGTTGCTTGAGTATTTATCTCAAAAGCGATTTAGAGACGATGTTCTTAATAGCCACTATACGGTTATTCAAATCGATACCGATATTTGCGACCATGTAAATTTTGGTGTTCCAAAAGATACCTCTTGCATAACTACTTTTATTGAAAACGTGAAGCTAAAACTTATTGCATCAATAGATAAAAATGAGACTTTTTATGAAGCCTATCAAGAAAAAATCATCTTTTCTATTTCTGTACATTCTTTAGAGTGTTGGCTTTTGCCTATTTGTAAAGATTTAAAAAAAGAGAAAATTACAAGTTGTTTTGAAGCTTTGCAAAGAGAATGCAAAAGTATAAAAGTTGAGAAAACTTATAAAATCTATGACACATTAAGCAAACCGCTTTTAAAAAATAAAAAGTTGCGAACAATATCTTCACAAAATAGCAGTTTTAAAATCTTTTTAGACACGTTGCCAAAAAATTTAAACCAACTTCAATTTGACTCTTGAATACTTTGTAAATATCAATGTTTAGTAGCACTTTTCTTACTTTCATCCAAAAGCCAAAGAGACCTAATCAACTTTGACGATTTGTGCTTCGAGTGTTTTGGTGTTTTTGTGGGCGATTTGTCGATTGCGTAGCCAATATCCGCCTATAGCACCTCCGCCACTGCTTAGCATCATAAGTCCCACGGTAAACATCTGGGCTACAAAAAAGAGTCCGCCCACGGCTATCACACCCGCAAACGCCATGCCGAGTTTGAAGTTGGCTTTGGCATGGGTTATTTTGGCTTCACGGGCGATATCTTGCTGGGCTTGTTTGATGATTTTGGTTTGGGACTTTTGGGCGTTTACTTTGAGATTTTCACGCTCTTTCAAAAACTTCTCTTTGATCTTCTCTTGAGCCTCTTTGGAGCTATAAGCGCAAAGCCAACGAAACCAAAAGGCAACAAGCAAAGCAACAAAAAGCAGCGGCATAGCAAGGCGAAGCGTATCGTTTTGAGCCAAACTATCGCCGTAAAGCAATACAAAAATAATCGTAGCAATCTCAACCACCACAATACCCAATAAAAAATTAAGCCATTGCATCAAATCGCACAACCCAAACTTAGTGGCTTTTGAAGCGAATCTTCATCGAGATAGAGACCTTTGGGGCTTCCCTCTACGGCGATACCAAACATATCCACAAGTTCTCTTTGCGAAATCATGGCACTGGGGATAATGGAGGCGATAGAGGGGATAGTCTCATCTTCTTGCACGAGAGTATAAAAAAGGGTTGTCTCGTCTTTGTCGTAGCGTGTAAATATCCATTGAACCTCCACACACTGTGCATCCATGCCCACTCCATTGAGCGTCAAAAAATGGTGGGTTTTGGGATCGTAAAAAGCTTGTATATCCTCCACGACTTGCGTGAGTGTGGTGTGAATTTTCTCCATGGTGTATCCTTTTTAGACTCTTTTTTGCACTTTTGCAGTTGATAAACGAGGGAAAGTATAACAATTGTTGCATTAAAAGCTACCAATAAACCCCTGCGATTTGATGATGCTATCGGTAAAGGTGAAATGCCTATTGAAGAAGGAGATCTACCCGTAGGTGTGACCGTGTCACACACCACCATGCCCAAATTGTACCATTTTTCCAATTCCAAAACATTTTGTGCGACATGGTCGCACCTACAGCTTCACAACATCTCTTGCATCCGTCGGTGTGACCGTGTCACACTATCGACTTTCAACCTCTTCTATCCACGCCAAAAGTTGCTTAGCAAAGTAAACATCTTGGTAGTGCTTTTGAGTAACAATCTTTTTGGCTTCCTCTAATCCTTTTTTATCTTGTTGATAATCATCTACTCCTAAAATCAGCATTTTTGCATAATAGAGTTCATAAGCCATTGGATTGGCTTGGGCTAGGTCTCTACGGATATTTAGTGCCTCTTGATAGGCTGTGAGGGCATCTTTGTTTTGGTTTTGGTCGCTGTAGAGAATGGCTAGGTTGTTGAGAGTACCAGCAACATAAGGATTATAAACCGAGGGGTTGGCTTGGGCTAGGTCTCTATAGAGCGTAAGTGCCTCTTGATAGGCTGTGAGGGCATCTTTGTTTTGGTTTTGGTCGCTGTAGAGAACGGCTAGGTTGTTGAGGGTCGTGGCAACATAAGGATTATAAACCGAGGGGTTGGCTTGGGCTAGGTCTCTATAGAGCGTTAGTGCCTCTTGATAGGCTTTGAGGGCTTCTTGGTGTTGGTTTTGGTCGCTGTAGAGATTATCGATGGTATATGAAGCTATATCTCAAGCTATTTTACCTAAAGTGTTTAATGATATGAATAGTGACTATGAAAAAGCGAGAGATGAGTTAGAGTATTTTTCATATAGATATTATATTGGTTTGGTTATTATTACGATTATAATATCTGCACTAAGTCCTGCCATAGTTGCAGTTATTTCAAATGACAACTACAGTGAAGCAGCGACTGTTATGCCATTTGTTATGGCTGGGTTTATGATGGGTGGTTTTTATAAAATCCCATCTCTCGTATTGGGTTATCATAAAATTGTATGGTTTTATCCATTTTTAGCAGTTTTTGCTTTTGGAACAAATGCATTGCTCAATTGGTGGTTAATTCCTGTTTATGCGATAATTGGTAGTGCTTTTGCTAGTTTTGTCGGGTTTGCTATAAATTCATTAACAATAAGTATAGTATCCATGAAGTATCATTCTTTGAAATTCAATATTTTTATTTTAAAAATGTATGGAATTACTTTTATTTTAGTTGGGATATTATTTTGGAGCTTTCAATGAGAATAATTATTTTTACGGATTCTCTTGGTCGACCTAGACCAAATATTGCGGATTTAGAAAAAACGGTTTATGAAGATGTATATGGATATAAATTAAAAAAATATTTTTTGCACAAACATGAAATAGAATTAATATATATCGAATCGTTAGACACACAAGATGCTATCCATTGGTCTCAAAGGATGGTAGCTTTTAGAAACCCTGATTTGGTTGTATTTCATTTAGGTATAAATGATTGTGCGCCGAGATTATTTAAAAAAAATGCAAACTCTATAGTGCATAACAAGTTATTTAGAAAAATAACATTCGATTTATTTTTAAAGCTAATTAGTTATTTTCGGTTTCAGATTACAAAAATAAGAAAATTAGTATATGTAAACAAACAAGAGTTTAAAGATAACTTTTATACAATGATTGATGAAATTTTAAAATATAATAGTAATTGTAAATTTCTTTGTATTTCTATTGCTAAGTCGGATGTATTAAATAAAAAAAGTTTTAATTACAATAGTAATATTATAGAATATAATAAAATATTATTAGAAATCTTTAATGATGGCTATATTGAAATAAATGATATTATAAGTAAAAATGGACTTATATCCGATCATATACACTTATCAATAAAATCACATGAAGTTTTATTTGAGATTATTAAAAATAAAATTCAGGAGCTAGAAAAAAAATGTGTGGAATAACAGGATTTTTTTCTTATAAAAATAGATGTGATACAAAAAAATATTATGAAGCTCATAAAAAAATAGCTCATAGAGGTCCTGATGATGAAGGATTCGTTTATAAAAATAAAAATAATAGTTTAGAACATTTAAGTGGCGATGATACGATTGAAGAGCTAAAGCATAGAGAACATATAACTACCAACAACTCATCTTCACTAATATTGGGTCACAGAAGACTAAGTATTATAGATTTAACTTCACATGGTCATCAGCCGTTCGTGTTTGAAAATCTTTATATGGTTTACAATGGAGAGATATTTAACTATGTCGAGTTAAGAGATGAGCTTATAAGTCTAGGATATAGTTTTAGTACACAAAGTGATACGGAAGTTTTTTTAAAAGCTTATCATTACTGGGGAGTAGAATCATTTAATAAGTTCAATGGCATGTGGGCAGTTGCCATTTATGATAATAATAAAAATGAGATAATACTTACTCGTGATAGATTTGGGATAAAACCGCTCTATTATTCAATTCTTGATGATAATTTAGTATTTGGAAGTGAGATAAAGTTTGTAAGTTCTTTTTTTGATGAAAAGGTTATTAATAAAAAACTAGTATATGCTTATGTAAGGTATTGCTATTTAGAACATACCAATGAAACCTTTATAGAAAATTTAAATTCTTTGGAAGAAGGAACATATTTAATATATAAACACAATGAAGTAGTAAAAAAAAGATATTATTTCATTAAAAAAAGAGAAAAAATAAATATAGAAAAAAGTATTGATCAATCTATAAAATTAAGAATGAGATCAGATGTTGAAGTCGGAGCATTATTAAGTGGAGGTATTGATTCTTCTACTTTGGTTTGTAAAATAAAGAATAATGGAGTCAGCAGTTTTAAAACTTTTACAGCAGATTTTAAAGAAAAAAAATTTAGTGAACGGCATTATGTTGAAGAGATACTTGAGCAAACTAAATATGAAGGGCATTTTATAGAGATAAGCTCTGAAGATATTTTAAAAAATATGGAAAAAATAGTTTACATTCACGAAACACCTGTAAGAAGCAT
This sequence comes from Sulfurovum sp. FS08-3, assembly GCA_000830175.1. Classification (GTDB taxonomy): domain Bacteria; phylum Campylobacterota; class Campylobacteria; order Campylobacterales; family Sulfurovaceae; genus FS08-3. The sequence continues at coordinate 200,293 of JQIS01000009.1, forward strand.
GTCGGTTTTTTTGCAGTATAAAATTTTTGAATTTATAAAAAATAATACTAATGTAAGAGTAACTTTGAGCGGACAAGGTGCGGATGAGATATTTTCAGGATATACTAATGACTACTATTACTATCTAATATCTTTGTTATTAGATATGAGAATTTCAGAATTTTTGAAAGAATTTTCTTTAATTCAAAAGAAGTTAAATGTATCAAAGGGAGAATTGTTAAAAAGAACCATAATAACTTATTTCCGTGACAAATTTTCAAAAAAAGATAAACATCGAATTTTCAAAGAAACATTTAGTGAAAAATATAAAACCTCTAAATTCACTAATTTTTTTAAAAATCATTTATATAGAGGATTGTCTTTTTCGGCTTTAAAAGAATATCTAAGGGACGAAGATAAAAATTCAATGTATTTTTCGATAGAAAGTAGATTGCCTTATTTGGATTTTAATGTAGTTGAAGAGGCATTTTCTTTAGCCGATGATCAATATATTAAAAATGCAGAAACAAAGTTCATTTTAAGAGAAATCGCAAAAGAGTATATTCCAAAAAGTATTATAGAGCGAAAAGATAAAATGGGATTTATTTCACCACAAGAAGTTTGGCAAAAGAATGAATTGAAAGAGGATTTTGATAAAGTATTTTTGGATATAAAAGAAAATGGTTTATTCTGTTTTATAGATAATAATAGGGTTTTTGAATTGTATGAATTATATAAACAAAATAAGTTAAATGATTGGACTTTAATTTGGAGATTTTATTGTTTATATTATTATAAAAAAGCATGGGAAATGAAAGGTTAAATATGATATGTATAATAGATTATGAAGTTGGGAATATAGGTTCAATCAAAAATATGATAAAAAAGATTGGTTATGAATGTATTGTTAGTCGAGAACAAGAGATTATAAAAAATGCAGATAAATTACTTTTACCTGGTGTGGGTTCATTTGATTTTGCAATGAGAAAGCTAGAAGAGTTTGATTTAATTGATATTTTGAACAATGAAGTGTTAATTAATAAGAAACCTATTTTAGGAATTTGTCTAGGGATGCAACTTATGACAAAAGGTAGTGATGAGGGAGAAAAAAAGGGTTTGGCTTGGATTGATGCTTATACAAATTTATTTCAAGTTGATAAATTAAAGATTCCACACATGGGATGGAATTTGGTCAATATTGAAAAAAAGCATTTTTTATCAGATGATTTGTTCGATGAAAATAGATTCTATTTTGTACATTCTTATCATGTGCAATGTAATAATAAGGAGGATATACTTTTTTCTACTGAATATGGTGTAAATTTTGTCTCTGGTTTTGCTAAGGATAATATTTATGGAGTTCAATTTCATCCAGAAAAAAGTCATAAGTTTGGAAAAAAATTGTTTGAAAACTTTTGTTCCAAAGAGAGTAAAAAATGTTAAGACATAGAATAATACCAGTTTTACTTTTGCACGAGGAAGGTTTGGTAAAAACAAAACAATTTAAAAGTCCTGTATATATTGGAGATCCTATAAATGTAATTAATATTTTCAATGATAAAGAAGTGGATGAATTGATTTTTTTAGATATTGATGCTACAAAAAGAAATTTACCTATTAATTTTGATTTGATTGAAGATATTGCAAGTGAATGTTTTATGCCTTTTGCATATGGAGGAGGTATAAAGCATATAGAAGATATTGAAAGATTGTTTTATTTGGGAGTTGAAAAGGTTATTATCAATACTTCTTTAAAGAATAAAGAATTGATAAAGGAAGCTGTAAGAAAATTTGGTTCCCAAAGTATTGTGGCTTCAATTGATGTTAAGAGAAGTAGCAATGGAGAATATAGAGTTTATTCACATAAAGATAGACAAATGCTTAATATAAATATTCAGAAATATCTAAAAGAAATAGAGCAAATGAGTGTTGGTGAAATATTTGTAAATGATGTAGATAATGATGGAATAATGCAAGGCTATGATATTGATTTATTTGAAAAAATAAGTTCTCATATAAAAATACCTATAATTGCATGCGGTGGGGCTGGAAATCTTAATGATTTAAAAAAAATAATTGAGAATAGTGAAGTTTCAGCTATAGGTGCTGGAAGCATATTTGTGTTTTATGGTATTCATAATGCTGTTTTGATAACTTACCCAAAATATGAAGAATTAAAATTATTGGAGAAACAAATTGGCAGAATATAAAATATGTAAAAGGTGTATTATGGATACATCAGATCCCAATATTACATTTGATGATAATGGGGTTTGTTCTCATTGCCATTATTTTGATAATGTTCGTAAACCTAATTGGTTTCCTAATGATTTAGGAAAGAAAAAATTAGATAAAGAAATAAATAGAATAAAAAACTCACGCAAGATGTATCAGTATGATTGTATGATAGGGCTAAGTGGAGGAGTTGATAGTTCATATTTAGCTTATTTTTTAAAAAAAGAGTATGATTTGCGAATATTAGCTGTGCATGTTGATGCAGGTTGGAATTCGGAACTTGCCGTTAGTAATATTGAAAATATTGTAAAAAAACTAAATATAGATTTATATACTCATGTGGTAAATTGGAAAGAGATGAAAAGTTTACAATTGGCTTTTTTGAGATCCAATGTGGTAAATCAAGACACTCCTCAAGATCACGCATTTTTTGCAGCATTGTATCAAGCAGCAGAAAAGTTTAAGATAAAAGATTTTTTAGTTGGATACAATATGCAAACAGAATCTATTTTACCATCATCATGGCAGGGATTAACAGCCATGGATGTTGTTCAGCTAAAATATATCAATAAGAAATTTGGTAACCACAAACTAAAATATTTTCCATTAGTAAGTTTTTTTAAACAACATATTTATTTTCCATATATATATAAGTTTAATAAATTTGCCCCATTAAATTACATACCATACCAGAAGGATGAAGCAAAAAAAATCATTATAAGTGAATTAGGTTGGAGAGATTACGGAGTTAAGCATGGTGAATCAAAATGGACTAAGTTTTTTCAATCATATTTATTAGTTAAAAAATGTGGTTTTGATAAGAGAAGAGCTCATTTGTCTAGTTTAATATTGGCAGATGAAATAACTAGAGAACAGGCATTATTGGAAATAGAAAAAGAAGTATATTCATCGCAAAGTGAAGTTGAAGATGATAAAGAGTATATTGCTAAAAAATTAGGAATTTCTAATGAAATGATGAATAAATTTGTGACAGATAATTGTGTTCATTATTCAAAATATCCAAATATTCAAAGTCGCTTAGCGTATTTGAGAAAAATAAAAAGTTTTTTAGAAAGTTATTAAATGGCTAAAGATATATTAATCATAACTTATAAGTTTCCACCAATGGGAGGAATAGGTACTAGAAGATGGGTTAAGTTTGCTAAATATTTAGATAAACTAGGGTATAAGGTTCATATCTTAACAGTCGATTATAAATATGTAGATCAGGCAAATTGGTCGCATGATATTGGTAATAATATTGCTATTCATAAGTTTAAATCTTTATTTCCAATGTGGTTTTTATCAGAAGCTAAAAATAGTGTGATAAAACAGTTCAAAAGATTTTGCAATTTTATTTTTAATAAAACGTTTTTTTATATTGATATTGCTCAATATGATTCAAAGAATATTCTTAAACAAGCTAAAAAAATAATTAAAGAAAATGGTATTACCAATATTATAGCTACGGGACATCCTGTTTCAGTAAATTATATTAGTACATATTTAAAAATTGATAATCCCCATTTAAATTTAATACAAGATTTTAGAGACAATTGGAATGATTTATCAAATTACCATTACCCAGGTGGATTATCATTTTTTTACCAAAAAGAAAAGTCAGTATATAAAGAGTTTATTTCAATTTATTATTCTGATTCGATTATCAATGTATCTGACGATTTGACTATAATGGTGAAAAATAGGTATAAATCTATTGCTGATAAATTTGTCACTATAAACAATGGTTACGATCCTGATGATTTTAGTGAAGTTGATAATGAAAATAATAAAAATTTTGATATAGTTTATACAGGAAGCTTGTATAATCAAAGAATTGAAGCAGTAAATTTAATACTGGATGCACTTATTGAACTTAATGATAAGTTTATAAATGAAAATTTAAAAATAATATTATATACAAATTTTGATATTGATAAATTAAATAGCAAATATAAATATCTACTCAATAGAAATATCTTCATTAATTCGTTTGTGAGTCCTCAAGAAGTTAGTAGAATTATTTCTGCATCTACATATTGTTTGTCAATTAATTCTGAATTTGCCTCATACGCTTTTGGAACAAAAGTATTTGATTATATGGCATTGAATAAAAAAATAATTCATATCTCAAATGGAGGATCTTTGTATAATTTATTGGAGGATAAGGGACAATTTGTGATGACTTATAATATAGAAAAGATTAAAAAGACTTTGTTAGATTTAAAAAACGACTATTTGTCGAAAGATTCTGATAATAATGTAGATTTTAAAGAATATTCTATAGAAAGTTTAACAAAGGAATTGGAAAAACTTTTTAGATAAGGATCAAATGTGAAATATTATCGGTATATTATTTTAAAAAAGGTAGTTTAAATTGAAAATCGCACATATAACAACTGTACATCCTCAAAATGATAATAGAATATTTTACAAAGAGTGTAAGACATTAGCAGATGCTGGGTATGATGTTTCATTAATTGTTGCAGGAACGGAGAGCAAAAATATAGATGGTATTCAAATAATAGGATTTGAAAAAGAAAAAGGAAGATTGAAACGATTTATAAAAACATCTTTTTTTGATTTACTTGCTGTTTGTCACAAAGTAGATGCCGATATTTATCATTTTCACGATCCAGAGATTATATTTGCTGGATTAGTATTGAAAATAAGAGGCAAGAAAGTTATTTTTGATATTCATGAGAATAATCCAGCATCAATAATGTCAAAACCATACATAAACCCAATACTAAGAAAATCTATTTCTAAATCTATGAGTATATTAGAATGGATTTCAATCAAATTTTTTGATGCAATTGTGACAGCTAGACCTGATATAAGCAAGAGGTTTCAACATAAAAATATGATCACTTTAAGAAATTTTCCAATATTACCTGATTTTAAAAAGCTAAAAGAGATAAAAATTGAGAAAAACAAACCTTCTGTTATTTTTGTAGGTGGAATGACAAAAATAAGAGGTATTTGTGAGCTACTGAATGCATTTAAGGATTTGCCAGAATATGAATTATGGCTTTTGGGACCAATATTGGATAATGATTTAAAAATCAGAATCGAACAGAGTTCGAATAATATTAAATACTTTGGAATTGTTGAAGCATATGAAGTATTTAGTTTTATTCAGCAGGCTGATATAGGTATTATCACTTTTTTGTCAGCCCCAAATCATTTAAGCACAATGGCAACTAAGCCTTTTGAATATATGGCATGTGGTAAGCCTATGATTATGTCCAATTTTGAATATTGGAAAGAAACTTTTGGTAATTCATCATTGTATGTTGATCCAAGTGATTCAAATGATATTAAAAATACTATTAGAAAATTAATGAGTAATAATATTATGATAGAAGAGATGTCACTGCAAAACAAAAAGCTAGCATATGAAGAATATAATTGGTCAAAAGAAAGTCAAAAATTAATAAAATTATATAAAGAATTGGAAAATAAGCAAATAAATAATAATGAGGAATTAGCGAAATGATAAAAATACTTACAATACTTGGTGCAAGACCACAATTTATAAAGGCTGGTTCGGTAAGCCGTGAAATAGCAAAACATAAAGTGATAGAAGAGGTCATAGTCCATACGGGACAACACTATGATGCAAATATGAGTGATATATTTTTTGATGAGATGCAAATACCAAAACCAAACTATTTTTTAGGAATCGGTGGAAAATCTCATGGTGCTATGACGGGGCAAATGATAGAGAAAATTGAAGAGGTGGCTATTAAAGAAAAACCTGATTGGATTATGGTGTATGGGGATACAAACTCTACTTTGGCTGGAGCGATAGTGGCTTCAAAACTTCATATTAAACTCGCTCATATAGAAGCAGGTCTGAGAAGCTTTAATATGAAAATGCCTGAAGAGGTGAATAGAATCCTCACCGATAGGGTAAGTAGCATACTGTTTTGCCCAACTGATGTAGCCGTGCAAAATCTAAAAAACGAAGGATATGAAAATTTTGATTGTAAGATAGTGAAATCAGGTGATGTTATGCAAGATGGAGCAATTTTTTATAAAAATTTAGCAGTAAAACCAAATATCGCAATAAAAAAAGATTTTATCCTTTGTACTATCCATAGAGCTGAAAATACAGATGATGAAACGAGATTAAAAAGTATATTTGAAGCATTAGAAGAGATAGCAAAAGAAAAACAAGTGATTTTACCGCTACATCCTCGAACAAAAAAAATATTAGAAAATTTAAAATTAGATATAAGTCATCTTACGATTATAGACCCCGTTGGTTATCTTGAAATGGTGTGGTTAATAGATAATTGTGATTTTGTGATGACAGATAGTGGAGGACTTCAAAAAGAGGCATATTTCTTTGAAAAACAGTGTATAACCCTACGAGACGAAACGGAGTGGGTAGAGCTAGTAGAGTGTGGAGCGAATACTTTAGTGGGGGCAAATAAAGAGAAAATAATGGAAGCTTACAAAAACCATTCAATATTCAACATTCAAAATTCTCAACTAGACCTGTATGGTGGTGGGAAAGCGAGTGAAAATATTATTAAAGAACTATTGGAGTATTAATTGAATATTTGGATACTCAATCATCATGCACTCACTCCTGTCATGAGTGGTGGAACCAGACACTATGATTTCGCAAAAGAGCTTGTAAAAAGGGGACATAGTGTCACTATTGTAGCATCGAGTTTTCACTATGCGAAATATCAAGAGATGAAGGAATATGGCGATAGTGAATATTTGCTCGAAGCGATGGATGGTATCCAATTTGTTTGGTTTAAGACTCCAGCATATTTTGGCAATGGAATAGGCAGGGTAATAAATATGCTCTCCTACACATTAAAGGCACTTAAATTTATGCCAAAACTTAGCCAAAATAAACCTGATATTATCGTAGGTTCATCTGTCCATCTTTTTGCTGTTTGGGCTGCTTATAGATTGTCATTGCGGTACAAGGTGCCGTTTATTATGGAGGTGCGAGACCTTTGGCCCCAAACATTAATTGATATGGGAATATCAAAATGGCATCCTTTTATCCTGTTATTGGGAGTATTGGAAAAATATCTCTATAAAAAAGCAGATAAAATTATCTCAAATCTCCCCCATGCCTATGAATACATAGGTCAATTTGTGGAAAAAGAGAAGTTTGTATGGATATCAAATGGCGTTGATTTATCAAATATTATATACACCCCGAAAGAAAGTAATGGTAAATTTGTGGTGAGCTATACAGGGTCAATGGGGGTGGCGAATAATCTTCAATTGCTTTTAGATGTAGCAAAAAGACTCAAAGATAAAACAAATATCTATTTTAGAATAGTGGGAGAGGGTGTCGAAAAGGGAAAATTAAAAGTTTTCGTAAATGAAAATAATCTTTTGAATGTAAGTATAGAAAATTCCATACCTAAAAATGAAGTAACAAATATTTTACAAAATAGTGATGTATTATTTTTAAGTCTAAAAGACAGTCCACTATATAGATTTGGAATAAGTTTAAATAAGTTATTTGATTATATGGCGAGTGGAAGAGTGATTATATTTGCTGGAAATTCAAAAAATAATCCAATAAAAGATGCAGACGCAGGTTATGGCATATTGCCCAACGATGTTATAGGTTTAGAAAAAACAATATTGGAAATCTATGATTTACCTCAAGAAAAAAGAGATGCCATAGGACAAAAAATAAGAAAATATGCTGAAGACAATTATTCTATTGAAATTTTAGTAGATAAGTTTGAAAAGTTATTAGAAGATGAAATTAGGAAGAAAAATGCTTAAATCACTATTTGACAAAACCTTGGCACTGTTTTTAATAATCCTTTTTTCACCTATTTATATAATAGTAAGTTTACTAATTTTTGTGAAAATGGGGAGTCCAATACTCTTTAGACAAAAAAGACCAGGGTATAAAGAAAAGATATTTGGGATTTATAAGTTTCGTACGATGTCCAACGAAAAAGATGAAAATGGTGAGTTGCTTCCAGATGAAAAGCGACTTATTGGGATTGGAAAGTTTATACGAAGTACGAGTTTAGATGAGTTACCACAACTTTTGAATGTCTTAAAAGGGGAGATGAGTTTTGTTGGTCCAAGACCACTTTTGGTAGAATACCTTTCTCTTTATAATGAGGAACAAAAAAGACGACATGATGTAAAGCCAGGGATTACAGGTTGGGCTCAAGTCAATGGACGAAATGCTATTTCGTGGGAGCAAAAATTTGAGTATGATGTATGGTATGTAGAAAATCAATCATTTTCGTTGGATATGAAGATACTTTGGCTTACATTGTTAAAAGTGCTAAAAAGAAGTGATATTAGTTCAAATAGTCACATTAGTATGGAAAAATTTAAAGGGAATAAATAATATGAAAAATATATATGGAATATATGGAGCAAGTGGATTTGGAAAAGAAATTTTGCCATTAGTCAAAGAACAGTTTGGTAGTGAATCTAAAATTGTTTTTGTAGATGACGGAGACGTTCCAAATAAACTTTTTGGATATGATATTTTAAATTTTTCGCAGTTCATAAATCTTGAAGGTCAAAAAAAAGTAACAATAGCTATTGCAAACAGTAAGATTAGAGAGAAACTTACTTTAAAGTGTTTTGAAAATGGTGTTGAAATTTTTGATGCAAAAGCTTCAAATGTAGTTATCCTAGAAAATGTTCATATGGGTGAAGGTTCTATCTTGTGCCCTTTTGTTACATTAACTTCTGAAATAACTATAGGAAAAAGTTTTCAAGCAAATATTTATAGTTATGTTGCTCATAATTGTGTGATTGGTGATTATGTAACTTTTGCACCGGCTGTAAAGTGTAATGGAAATATTCATATTGACGACCATGTATATATTGGTACGGGGGTAATTATACATCAAGGTAAACCTAATAAGCCTTTAAAAATAGGTAAAGGTGCTGTAATAGCTGCTGGTTCAGTAGTGACAAAAAGTGTGCCTGCAGGAATGACTGTATTTGGTAATCCAGCTATAGAATTTACAAAAGAAAATATAAAGAGGAGAATGTGATGTCTTACTCTTTAATTTTTAATCAAGTACCTATAGAAGAAATAGAAGAGGGGATGGAAGTAAGTTATAGTCAAACTATAACAGATGCAGATGTGAAAGTATTTGCAGGAATCTCTGGAGATAGAAACCCAGTGCATATGGATGACGAGTATGCCCAAAATTCAAGATTTAAAAAACGAATAGCTCATGGGATGATGTCAGCTTCCTATTTTTCAGCACTATTTGGTACAAAAATACCTGGTGAGGGATGTGTATATGTAGCTCAAAGTTTACAGTTTAAAAGACCAGTATATATTGGAGATACAGTTGTAGCAACTGTAATAGTTACAAAAGTAGATTTAGAAAAAAGAAGAGTATTTTTTAGAACTACTTGTAAAGTAAACAGTAAAATCGTGATAGATGGGGAAGCGGAGCTTTATGTTCCAAAAGATAAATAAGAGTTTAGGATATGAGATAGATGAATAAAAGAATTTTTTTAAGTGCACCACATATGGGTGGCAATGAATTAAAGTATATAGAAAAAGTATTTGAAAGTAACTACATAGCACCGCTTGGAGAGTATGTCAATAAATTTGAAGAGAGTATCAAAGAGTATACGGGAGCTAAAAATGCTCTTGCACTTACAAGTGGAACGGCTGCTATCCATTTAGCTTTAAGAGTTTTAGGTGTGAGCGAAGATGATGATGTTTTGGCATCAACATTCACTTTTATAGGTTCAATCAATGCAATTTTGTATCAAAATGCAAATCCAATTTTTATAGATAGTGACTTGGAGTCTTGGAATCTCTCTCCAAAACTTTTAAATAAATATCTCTGTGAGTGTGAGAAAAAACCAAAAGCTTTGATAGTGACTCATTTGTATGGGCAATGTGCAGATATAGAAAAAATCGCTGATATTTGTAGACTTCATGGGGTTTATTTGATAGAAGATGCAGCTGAAAGTTTGGGAGCTATTTACAATGGTAGTCATACAGGAACTTTTGGAGATTTTGGGATTTATAGTTTTAATGGGAATAAAATATTGACAACTTCAGGTGGTGGAATGTTGGTTTCATCCAATAAAGAATGGATTGAAAAAGCGAAATTTTATTCTACTCAAGCAAAAGAGCCATTTATCCACTATGAACATCTTGAATATGGCTATAACTATCGAATGAGTAATGTCTTAGCAGCTATTGGAGTAGGGCAGATGGAAGTGATAGAAGAAAGAGTAGCTAAAAAAAGGGAGATTTTCGAGTGGTATAAAGAGTTTTTAGAAGATATAAAAGAGATAACTTTTATGCCAGAATTACCAAATTCTAGAGGAAATCGTTGGCTTACTGCTATGATATTTGATAAGGGTGACTATAACCAAATAATGAAAGCTTTAGATGAAGTCAATGTCGAAAGTCGTCCACTTTGGAAACCGATGCATATGCAAAAACTGTTTTCAAATGCAAAAGCTGTCACAGATGGAACAAGCGAGGAGCTTTTTAATAAAGGGCTTTGTGTAGCAAGTAGTACCACTATGACTAAAGAGGATGTGAAGATGATATGTGATGTGATAAAAAGGAACTCTTTGGGTTGATTTTGATTTCTGCCAAAAAGGAACCAAAATGAGTCTCTATGAGTTGGTAGTGGGCGTGGTGGTGTTGTTGCTTATGGCGGTGATGGTGCGGGCTTTGAGTAAGCGATTTGAGCTTCCTTTTACGGTGTTGTTGGTGGTTTGGGGTATTGTTTTGGCACAATTGGCTCTCTATTTGCCCTATCCTTTGGATCAATTTGCCCGTATTGAAATATCGCAAGATGTGATTTTGTTTATTTTTTTGCCCACGCTTATCTTTGAATCGGCGTTTAATCTCGATGCGAGAAAGTTGCGGCAAAATTTGGTGCCGATTTTGGTTTTGGCAATACCTGGTGTCTTGCTCTCAACGGCTATTATAGGCGGATTGCTCTATTGGCTCACCCCTTTGAGTGGGATTTATGCTTTGATTTTGGGTGCATTGCTAAGCGCTACCGACCCCGTAGCGGTGATTGCTATCTTCAAACAATTGGGAGTGCCTAAGCGTTTGAGTATATTGGTAGAGGGCGAGAGCCTCTTCAATGATGCAACGGCGATAGTATTGACGCATATTTTGATAGGCGTGGCGGTGAGTGGGGGATTTGGTGTAGGAGAAGTTGCTTATGGGGTGGTTCAATTTGTTGGAGTATTTGTCGGGGGACTTTTGGTGGGAGTTGTTATGGCACTGCTTTTTGGATGGGTTATTGGTCACATTCACAACGATGCTTTGATGGAGATACCTCTTACGATGGTACTTGCTTACGCCTCTTTTATCGTAGCTGAGACGATGCATCTAAGCGGAGTCATGGCAGTCGTAGCTGCGGGCGTGATGATGGGAGGGTGGGGACGTACCAAAATCTCTCCTGCTGTTTCACGCTATCTTAGTGAGCTTTGGGAGTATTTTGCTTTTATGGCAAATGCCTTTATCTTTTTGATTGTAGGGTTGCTTGTCAATCTCGACGAACTGCTCAAATCGCTTGATATACTGGTGTGGGTTATTGTGGCTATGCTCATCTCTCGCTTTGTGGTGGTTTATACGCTTATACCGCTCTCCAATCGATGGAGTGGTATCGAAAAAATCGGAAGCAACTATCAGCACGTTATCTATTGGGGAGGGCTTCGGGGAGCGGTGGCTTTGGCTTTGGTGCTAAGTTTGCCTCCATCACAGTTCCAATCGCTTTTGTTGGCTTTGAGTGCAGGGGCGGTGCTTTTTACACTTATCGTTCAAGGACTTTCCATCAAAGCGTTGGTGCATCGTTTGGGGCTTGATAGACCCTCATTGGGAGAGCGTTTGGGCTATTTTGCTTCGGCATTGGATGCGACCCGTGAAGCCAAAAAAGCCATTCCTGCGTTGGAAAAATACACGCACCTCCAAAACTCCATGATTCATAAACTCAACAAAGAGTATGACTCCAAAGCCTTTTATTGGAAGAGCGGACGCAAACGATTGGTTCATGCCGAGCTTAGTCCCAAAGAGGAGCATTCGTTGCTTTTTTTGGAGAGTTTTATTATCGAAAAAAAGAGCTACTATGCGATGTTTACACAAGGGGATTTGAGCGAACAAGATTATCGTGACCTTAGCCACTCTATCGATATACAGATGGATTACATTCATGCTTATGAGCAACTGCCCCAAGCAACCTTGCACAATCTTTTTTTGCGTCGCATGGAGCGAAACGTGTTGCATTTTTTAAATCGCTATTTTCACAACAGCAAGATATTGCAACGCTACAGTAGGTACTATACCGCTAGAGATTACACCAAATCCTTTGCTCAATATTACGGCAGTATGAAAGTGCTTGAAGCATTGCCCCAACGAGCCAAACGTGAAGGCATTAGCGATAAAAGTCTTGAGACAGTGATGGCTACCTATACCCAATGGCATAAGAGTGCCTTTGCGAGATTGGAGCAGACGTTTAGCGAGTTTCCTGAGTTTGTCGAGCGTATGCAAGAGCGTCGCATAAGGCGTTTGGTGCTTTTGGTAGAGCGTCGTGTGATAGAAAAACACCTCGAAAATGGGGAGGTGAGTCAAAAATTGGGCAACGATTTACTTGCAAGTATTGACCATGAGTTACGCCAACTAAGAGGATACGATACGCAGGGATTCAATATTCATATCAATGAACTCTTAAACAAGGTAGATTTTTTCAAAGAGATGCAACCCCATGAGCTTGAAACAATCAAAACCTATCTCTCACTACGCATCATTCCGCCCCATGAGACCATTGTCGTTCAAGGCGAAGAGGGGCATTCGATGTTTTTTATCGCACGAGGAGAGATAGAGGTGATACACACTCAAGGGGGCAAAGAGAGAGCGGTAGGAGTACTTAAAGGGGGTGATTTTTTTGGGGAGCATTCGCTTTTGAGTCATCAAGTGCGTAACGCTACGTGCCGTACACTTACTCCTTGTGCCGTGTATGAGCTTCACTCCAAAGAGTTTTACATCATCCTCCAAACCTTTCCCAAAGTACAACAAGCCCTTGATAGTATCAATGAACAAAGAGACAAGGCGATGAATGCTTAAAAAATCTCCATTTGTCAATCCAAAAGAACCCAATAGATTGTGGTATAGTAGTGACTATTTTGACCTTATTGTTTGGAAAAACCAAGAGAGTAGTGTAGAGGCTTTTGGATTGTACTACGACACAAAAAAGCGTGAACGTGTTTTGACGTGGAGGAGAGGGCAGGGCTTTAGCCACGCTCAAATCGATAGCGGAGAGCAAAATCCTACTTTCAATCGCTCTCCACTTTTGGTGCCCGATGGAGTTTTTGACAAAGCCAAAATTTTAGATAGATTCCAATACGAATCGCAAACTATCGATAGTGATATTCGAGAGTTTATTATCCAAAAGCTCACAACCTATCACTAACGTTTCATTTGCAACAACACAAAACCTAAACCCCCCTAATAATACTCGCCTTGCCACTCTCTATGCAGACGACTTTATTGTTATCTTGATCGTGGAAGATGCTAATGAGGGTATTGGCCTGTTAACTTTTATTTGACAGATTTATATCTTGTATGTCTTTTTAGGTTGGGTTAGAATTGCTGGCCAGTAACGGTTTAGAGGGACTCGAAAAATTCAAACAAAACTGTTACGATATGATTATTACCGACATCAATATGCCCCTTATGGGTGGTATTGAGATGATTGAGCGTATTCGTCAAAAAGATAAAGATGTCACTATTTTAATCGTTTCAGCCTACAGCGATACCGAATATCTCACCAACTCCATCAAAGCAGGTATTCAAGGCTACATTATCAAACCTACCTCCATGGAGCAACTCATTGAAGTGCTTGAAGCCTCCATTGATTACATCAAAGCCAAACAAACCCAAAAAGCCTATCACCTCTCTTTGCAAAATCAAGTCGATCGTGAGAGCAAAAAACGCCAAGAGACTGAAGCATTGCTTATTTCGCAAAGCAAAATGGCATCCATGGGAGAGATGATTGGCAACATCGCCCACCAATGGAGACAACCCCTTAATGAACTAGGATTGGTGATTCAATCGTGCAAAAGTGCCTTTGAACGAGGGGTACTCGATGCTCAGTTTGTTGAGAGTCGTGTAACCAAAGGGATGCTTTTGATTGAAAAAATGTCTTCGACCATAGAAAATTTTAGAAACTTCTACTCTCCCTCCAAAAACCAATCCAACTTTTCACTTATAGACTCTATCAACAAATCTCTAGCTATCTTTGAGGGTGCGTTTCGCAACAACGATATTGAGTGTGTGTTGGAGTATGAAGAGGGGAAGGATTGGCGTTTTTATGGCTACAGCGATGAGTTTGAGCAGGTCTTTGTCAATCTCCTCTCCAATGCCAAAGATTCGCTTGTAGAACACAACAACTTTGAACGCATCATCTACATCAACCTCAAAAGCGTAAACTCCCGTATTGAAATTGAGTTGTGCGATAACGGCATAGGATTGAGCAACGAAGTCAAAAAGAGGCTTTTTGAACCCTACTATACTACCAAAGATGACACCAAAGGTACAGGCATAGGACTCTATATGTCCAAAGAGATTGTCCATAAACACCTCAAAGGTACTATCGAAGCCTACAACAAAACCTTTGAATTAAGAGGCAAGAGTCATAACGGTGCTGCCTTTAAAATCACCTTGCCTCACGCCAAGGAGAGAGAAGATGCGTTATAAAGAGGTACTTAAAGAGCTTACACTTTTGCTTATAGAAGACAACAGTGGGATACGTGAGGAGCTGATTTTTAATATCGGGCATTGGTTCAAAGAGGTGATTGAGGCACGCAACGGTGAGGAGGGATTGGAGAAGTTTCAAGCCCACTCCATCGATTTGATTATTACCGATATAAAAATGCCTCGTCTTAATGGGATTGAGATGGTAGAGCGTATTCGCCAAATCAACCACGAAGTCCCTATTATCTTCCAAACGGCTTTTAGTGAAAATGAGTTTTTGTTTCGTGCTATCAATATGAACGTACAAGGCTACATTATCAAGCCTATCAATATCAAAGATCTCGAAGAGGTGGTGCAAAACGCTATCTATAAAGTCATTCTCAATCAATGCCTCAAAGAGAAAGAGGCGGCCAAAGTAGCCTCTATCGCCAAAAGTGAATTTATCGCCAATATTTCGCACGAGATACGCACACCCCTTAATGCCATTATAGGTTTTAGTGAGATACTTGAGAGAGTTGAGCTTTCGCACGAAGTTCGCTCCTACGTCGAGTCCATCAATCGTACAGGCAAAACACTACTAGATATTCTTAATGATATTTTAACCATGTCCCGCATGGACTCCAACAAGCTAGAGATTGACTACAAACCCATCAATTTACAAACTCTTTTACGAGAAGTCTATGCCATGTACTATCCCAAAATTCTCAACAGTGGCATTGATTTTAAGATCCAAACCATTGGTGAGATACCCAGTTTGATTGAATTTAACGACGTACGCCTTAAGCAAATTATCTTTAATCTTCTCTCCAATGCCATCAAATTTACCGACAAAGGGTTTATTAGAGTCACCCTAGAGTCCCAAAGAGACGATGAGAAATATATGCGACTTATTATCAGAGTCGAAGATAGCGGTAAGGGCATCAAGCCTCAAGATCAAGAGAGAATTTTTGAATCCTTTGAACAATCCAATCAAGAAGATCAATACCGCTACGGCGGTATGGGATTGGGACTTGCTATTGTCCAAAAACTTACCCGTTGGCTTGATGGGGAGATTCGTGTGGAGTCCCAAGAGCATCAAGGGAGTTGCTTCATTGTAGAGTTTGAGCGTGTAGGCTACTACCTCACAAAGGGCTTTGTAAACAGTGATGACATTATGGGTATCCTTGCCCAAAGCTACGGAACTATCTATTTGCCAGATGATGTGTGTGACACGCTTCATCAAGAGTACCGTTTCATCAAAGGCAAAGGGGATTTAAATGCCATCAAAGCTTTTGGTGTTAAGCTAAAATCAATCGCTTCACGCTATAATTTAGAACCATTAAATCACTACGCCCAAGAGATTATTGAGGCTATAGAGAGTTTTGATATAGCCAAAGTTGAGGCGTTTATGAATGAATATCCTATCAAAAGCTACAAGGAACGAGATGAGAGAGTTTAAAATATTGATTGTTGATGACAATCTTGATAATATCCGTGTCATTGCCAATATTCTAAAGGCCAACCCAAAATACAACTTCCTCTACGCCACCAATGCACAAGAGACCTTTGAGCGTACCAAAGAGTACCGCATTGATCTTATGCTGCTTGACATTATGATGTCCCCCGTTGATGGCTACAATATCGCACGAACACTCAAAAAAGATCCCAATACCAAAGAGATTCCCATCATCTTCATCAGTGCCAAGTCCGATAACGAATCGATACTAGAGGGGTTTTTGAGCGGCGGGGTTGATTATATCTCCAAGCCTTTTAATCCTTTTGAACTCGAAGCAAGAGTGGATAATCAAATCCGTATCCGTATCGCTCAAGAGGAGAAGATGATGAGCGTACAAAGTGAAATCATTGATATTATTGCCACACTCGGAGAGGAGCAATCCATTGGCACGAGTTCCAAACACATCCAAAGAGTTACACGCTACGCTACTTTGTTGGCAAGACTTGCTAAATTGCCTCAAAAACAGATTGATGAGATTGAACTCGCAACGCCTTTGCACGATATAGGCAAGATTGTCATTGACCAAGAGATTCTCAACAAACAAGACAAACTAAGCCTTGAAGAGTTCAACAAAATCAAAACCCATCCAGCGGTTGGTTATGAGATATTCAAAGATTCTCCTAGAGACTTGCTCCAAGCAGCCTCCATCATCGCCCATGAACACCACGAAGCCTTTGATGGTAGCGGTTATCCTAGAGGACTTAAGGGCAACGCTATTCATATCTATGGGCGTATTGTTGCCATTGCCGATGTCTTTGATGTGCTGACAACCAAACGAGCCTACAAAGAGGCGTGGTCTTTGGAAAAAGCCAAAGAGTATATTGAGCTTGAGAGAGGCAGCAAGTTTGACCCCGACCTTGTAGAGATATTTGTAGATCACTTTGATCAATTTGAAAAAATCTACAAAAAATATAACTAAGTATTGCGTACAAGGAGAGAGTGTGAAGTTTCTAACACAAGAAGATATCAAAACGTTTCTTGAAAGCAAAATGGATGCTTTAAAAAAGATTGAAGAGCAAGAGGAGTTGCTTAAAGAGTTGGAGTATATTGCCGCTAATGTCTCATCGGCAACCGATGCTAAAATTTGGCTCTACGATTCCAAAACCCAGCAATTAACTTCAAGAGTCCCTAATGAACGTATCGATACCACTATGGGTCAAAGCATTATCCTAGAGGTAGTCAAACTCAAGCTTCCTTTGCTTATCAATCGCATTAGCGACCATAAACTCTACGTTCAAGCCATTGATAACACCCTGCAAAAATCCATCAAAGATATTTTGGTCTATCCTATTTTGGATACCTCCGATGAGCTTGTGGCGGTGATTCAAGCTATTATCACCGAGGGGAATTTTTATCAATTTATCAAAGACGATTTGGAAAATCTTAGAGGTTTTACAGACTTTTTTCTCAATACCCACAGTCGCTTCAAACATCTCTCTAGCGATAAAAACTTTAGTCAAGTTGATATTGAAAAGATTGTCTCCCTGCGTCTTAGCGAGATAAGTCAATCCAAAAAGCGTCTCGAAGAGCAAATCGCTCAAAAAGATCAATACTTTGCCGAAATAGTCCATGAGTTGCGTACACCCCTCAATGCCATTTTGGGCTTTACGGAGCTTATTCAAACTGACAATATGGAGAGTGAAAAGATTGATTATATCAACTCCATACTTAGCAGTGGCAACTCCATGCTTGAACTTATCAACGATATTCTTGACAACGCCAAAGCCCAAAGTGGGGCAATAGTGGCTGAGCGTGAAGTTTTTTCGTTGATTGATGAACTCGAATCGTTGGTGTTGCTGTTTGCTTCACGAATGGATAAAAAAAATATCTGTTTCAACACCTACATCGACCCCCAATTGCCCAAACTTATCAAAAGTGACAAAAAAAAGATTAAGCAGATACTGAGCAATCTCGTTGGAAACTCTATTAAATTTACTCCCCACAGCGGTGCTATTAATCTCGATGTTGTGTATAATGAAAATGCTCACTCGATAGATTTTAGCGTCAAAGATACAGGTATTGGGATTGCCAAAGAGAAGCAAGAGGCGATTTTTGAAGCCTTTACACAAGAGGATCACACCACCGCAGAAGAGTTTGGCGGTACGGGACTAGGACTCAACATCTCCAAACAATTTACTGCCGCTTTGGGTACTCAATTGTGCCTAGAAAGTCAAAAGGGAGAGGGGGCAAGATTTTATTTTAATCTAACGTGCCAAAGCAAGGATGAGATAGATCCCCATCTCAAAGCGTATGATTTTGAGAAGCTAAACACCCAAAAAGTGGCACTTCTCTTCTCTCCAAACTACGCCCAAGCATTGGGGCTACTGGAGCAATATTTTAAACGAGCCAACTTTACGAATTTCCAACGCTACGATACCTATCACGATATTTCCAAAAATATTGATTGCATTATCTGCTCAATAGACAACGTCAATAGCCTCAACATCATTGAGATTGAACTCAATAAGGTCAAAGTTGTCGTTTATCGTAAAGAGATGCTTAGAGAACTTGATTTCAAAAGCGATGCCATTACGCTCTTTACGCTACCTATTCGCTTCAAAAAACTCTACGCAACCCTTCTTGATATTGGCGACAATCCCAACGCTCACTACGCTCAAAAGGTCGAAAAACTCGTAGCCATTGTCGATGATAATGCCATTAGTGCCAAATATCTCAAAGTAGTACTTGAAAAATACGGCGCCAAAGTGTTACTAGGACGAGACGGAAGCGATGCGATTGAACTCTACAAAAACTACAATCTTGATATGATGTTCCTTGATGAGTATATGCAGCACATGAACGGTTCAGAAGCCTTGATGGAGATGCACAAACTTAGTCTCCATGAGGGTGCTAAAGCTTTGCCTCAAATTATTGGCATTAGTGGTATGTCCACTCCCGATGAGTTGCACAAGATGCGTACGTCTGGCTTTGGGGAGATTATGGGTAAACCCTTTTCTCCTGATACTATTGCCAAATTCTATTTTGAGAAATAGTATTTGATGGATCTATCGCTCATTTTAGTATTTGTATTTTTGGCTCTCTCTATTGCTTTGGTTATGCGTTTGTTCTATCAGGCCAAAGAGCTCGAAAGCTTTGAACAAAACATTCACAACCTCTCCATCGAAATAGCTACTCTTAAGCAAAAAAATACAGACCAAACTCAACGCCTTATCGAAAAAGAGGAACGCATTGAAGAGCTACAGAGTTCGCAAACCCAACTCTATCAAAACCAAGCTACCCACAAAGCCACTATTGCAACGCTTCAAGCCAAACTCCAAGAGCAACAAAACACCATGGAGTATCGTCTAGCCGATCTTCAAGCTTCACGCAAGATGCTTATAGAAGAGTTTGAAGATCTTGCCAATAAAATTTTTGTCGCTTCACGTAAAAACCTTACCGAACAAAATCAAGAGTCTCTGGGTCTTATCTTGACACCGCTCAAAGAGCAGATGCAAAGCTTCAAAACCAAAGTCGAAGAGATTCACCTAGAACAAACCAAAGAGCAAACATTACTACGCAACGAACTTAGACACCTCCAAACGCTTAATGCACAAATGAGTCACGATGCCATGAAACTCACCAATGCTCTAAAAAGCGAAAACAAAACCCAAGGGAGTTGGGGCGAGATGGTACTTGAACGTATTTTGGAGAAGAGCGGATTGCGTTTAGGAGAGGAGTATCTGCGTGAACATACACTCAAAAGTCCCGATGGTACTCTCTATCGTCCCGATGTCATTGTCAAGCTCTCATGCGGACGTGATGTTATCATTGATGCCAAAACTTCGCTCAAAGATTATGAGTCCTATATCAACCAAAACGACTCCAAATACCTCAAAGCACATACACTTTCTATCAAAAATCATATCAAAACCCTTTCCCAAAAGCGTTATGAGGAGCTTGAAGGCATCCATTCGCTTGATTTTATCTTAATGTTTATCCCCATCTCCAATGCCCTTATGGTAGTATTGGAGCATGAAACCAAACTCTACGAAGAGGCTTATAAAAGCGGTGTGGTACTTGTAAGTCCTCAAACGCTTCTGCTTTCGCTTCGTGCTATTGAGAACTCATGGCGATACGAAAAACAGGCTAGAAACGCTATTGAAGTGACGAGATTGGCTCAAAAACTCTATACCAAAGTCAAATCTTTTGTTGATGATCTTGATAAACTAGGCGTTGCATTGCAAAAAGCTCAAACAAGCTACAATGAAGCCTATGGCAAACTCTACAGTGGCAAAGACAACATCATACGCCAAATTGAGAGCTTCAAAACCAAAGCCAACATCCACCCCAAAGAGGGTATCCCTCAATCGCTCATCAATAGAGCCAATGAGGAGACAATAGAGTAACCTAGCTCTTATTCGTGAGGATTGATACGTTTTTCGATGAGTTCATTGACGTTGGATTTACTAAAGGCAATGGCTTGAAAAATAGCGTTTTTAATCGCTTTGGCGTTGGAGCTTCCATGGCTTACGATAGCACAACCATTGACTCCTAGAAGCGGAGCCCCACCGTATTCGGCGTAATCGACTTTTTTCTTCAAAGCACCAAAAACACCTTTTTTCATAAGCAAAGCACCGATTTTGGCAGGGATTGATTTTTTGATACTTGATTTCATCATCGCAAAGATAGTCGATACAACCCCTTCGCTGGTTTTGAGCAAAATATTACCCGTAAACCCATCGCACACCACCACATCGACAGAGCCATTAAAGATGTCACGTCCTTCAACATTCCCAACAAATCCATCAATCTCTTTGAGTAACCCAAAAGAGGCTTTGGTAAGTTCGTTGCCTTTGGTATCCTCTTCGCCATTGGCCAAAAGTCCCACACGAGGATTGGCAAGTCCTAAGACTTTTTGGGTGTAGGCTTGTCCCATTATCCCAAACTCATAGAGATTTTGCGGTTTGCAATCAACGACAGCTCCGACATCAAGCACCAATGTTTTGGATTCGCTAATATTGGGCATAAGGGTAGCAAGGGCGGGTTTGGAGACATTTTTGAGTCTTCCAATGCGAAGCGTTGCAAGTGTCATGGTAGCACCGCTATGACCCGCCGAAACCACACCGTCTGCCTCTTTGTTGCGTACCAATTCAACGGCTTGATAGATGGAGGAGTTTTTACGTTTGAGAGCATTGGTAGCACTATCGCTCATTTCAATTACATCACCAGATTGAACAAATTCAACTTTGGTAAGATAAAATTCAGGGATATGCAAAAGGAGTTCATCTTTATCACCCACTAAAATAGGTATAAAGGTATTGGGTCGTTCGTCAAGAGCGGCTATTACACCCTCTATTATTGGTTCGGGACCAAAGTCCCCACCCATAGCATCAATGGCTATTCTAATCATTATTTGGCTTCTGTTTTGTACTCACCCGTTGTCATATTCATGTGGTGAGGCATTCTCCATGTTCCATCAGCATCTTTTACAGGCTTTGGAAGCTCTAGTTTGTAGTGTGTTCTTCTCTTTGCCGCTCGGGTTTTACTTACTCGTCTCTTAGGTACTGCCATGTTATATCCTTTGTTTAAAATTCTACTTCAAAATTCTCATCAAGTGAGTTGGCACATTGTGTGCAGTAGTTGTACTCACTTTTGATAGAATTAATTTCACTATCAACAATATCTTCTATATTGATGACACCGTCTAAAAACTCAATAATATCTAAACTTTCTTGAGTCTCTACTACCTTATCGCTTAGTATCAAATCCAAATGGTTATCAAGGCGATGAAGATAGCTTGTCCCGCATCGGACACAATCCAATTCAATTGTCCCCGATAAGTCTGCCTCCAAATGAATCTCATGGTGGCTCTTCTTTGATAAACTACCTTTTAAGATAGCACCATCTTTTGGGTACTCAAACGCTTTGGCATTCGAGCCAATTTTATCAAAGAGTATCTTCATTATTATCTATCTCCTTTTTTTGAAAACAAGTTTCCAAAAAAATTCCTTTCACTCAAACTTTACCTTTGGCAAAAGAAGAGTTTTAGTTGATCTCTCTTTGTGCAAAGAAGAAAGCAATCTCAATCGCAGCATTTTCCAAACTGTCACTTCCGTGAACCGCATTGGCATCAATAGAGTCTGCAAAGTCTGCTCGAATAGTTCCCGCAGCTGCCTCTTTGGGATTGGTTGCACCCATAAGTTCTCTATTTTTTGCCATAGCTCCTTCACCCTCAAGCACCATAATAACAACAGGTCCTGAGATCATGAAATCAACCAACTCACCAAAAAAAGATCGCTCTTTGTGTACAGCATAAAATGCTTCAGCGTCTGCACGACTAAGTTGAACTTTTTTCATAGCCGCAATTCTAAGTCCATTGCTCTCAAAACGATCGATAATCTTTCCGATTACACCCTTAGCCACTGCATCTGGTTTGATGATTGATAATGTTTGTTCCATACTGTTTGCCCCGATAAAAATATTTTTGGATGGAATTGTATCATTTTGGAGATTAATATTAAATAAAAAAATAGTTTTTGTTTTGAGAATCATACTATAAAGAGAAAATAGTGGGAAATAGAAGAAGATAGACACTCCCATTTAAAATGAGAGTGCTAAAAGAGATTACTCTTCAATTACAGGCGTACCGTTTGCGCCTCTGTTTGCATGTTCTGGCATACCATCAACCGTATCACCCCATACAATACAGCCCTCTGTTGGACAAGCTTCAGCACACGCAGGTACTTCATGGTGATCCACACACTCTACACATTTATCAGCATAAACATAATAGATCTCTTCACCCGTTGGGTTATCATCCTCATCAACAATTGCTTCTACTGGACACTCGTCAATACAAGCTGCACAGTTAATACATGTATCAGTAATTACTACTGCCATTTCATTCTCCTTTGTGTTTAATACGTCAAACTATAGCAGATTTTGATTAAATAAATCTTTAACTCCGTGCAAATTAGGAGAGCGGCGTTACCAATCAAAACAGTTGCCCAAATTATCATCTATTTAGCTTACAAAATAAAAAAATATCATCAATATATCTAATCAATTACTCTGAAAAAAGTGCTTCCGCTTCCTGAGAAGTACCACCCCTTAGGGGCATACTCTTTGAGTTTGGGATACTCCAAAAGCGCTGCTTTGTAGAGATCGTTGGCGTTTAAGGCATCGACTCTTGCCAATAGCTCACGAGAGGGGATTTGCTCCCAACCGATAAAAGAGGAGCGTTTAATATCGCCAAAAAACGCTTGTTTGAAGCGTTTGTAAACCTTTGCGGTATCGCATCCTATGGGAGGAGTGTAGAGTTCTATCTCCAACGCCTCCTCCTCAAACGCTTCGACAATTTCACCAAATCCCAAAACGTTGGCACTCTCATAGTTGTGGATAAAAAAGGGGAAATCCGCACCAATAGTCGAGCCAATTTTTGCCAATGTATCGACATCAAGCCCCAATTTGCACACCTCATTGACCATACGCATAAACGTAGCCCCATCGCTACTGCCTCCGCCCAATCCCGCTTGTGAGGGGATATTTTTGGTGACAACGACTTTGTGGTTGTAAAAATACTCCAATATATCCAAATCCCCCGTATATTCGTTGAGTGCTACAAAGGCTTTGTAAATCGTATTGGATTGGGTATCAATATCACCACACCCCTCAATCGTAAACGAGGAGCAAGAAGCAGGAACAAACTCTATCGTATCGTAGAGATGCTTAACCCTCATAAAGCGAGAGAGCAACGTGTGGTAGCCCTCTTTGTGACCTGTGATTTTGAGAAATATATTGACTTTGGCGTAAGCGTTTTGTTTCATGGGCAATCCTAAGAAATAATGCTATTATAACATGAACCTATAAACTTCGCATTACCGCAAGTGCATTAAGACAAAACAGTATGCTGCTTCAAGATGCTTTGAGGGAAGATTTGCTTATCACTAAAGCTATTGAAAATCTTGAAAATCAGCATGAGATACTCTCTTACGCCTCCAAAAAGAAGCTCTTTGAGGATTTGACGAGTGCCACATTAAACCCAATTGGCTCTTAATCTACAAACAAGACGATAAACGCATCAGCAACTCTTCCAAAAATTTTCATAACCCTATTCTACTTAAGTTTACAACCTAGATTACAACCCGATAACAACGGGTAACATAATGGTTTCATATTCTTAAAGTAAGCTTATTTTTAATCTTCTTTTCCTATCCTTTCGCATATCAAATTTATTGAGGAGTAGAGCGGTTATGGGAAAATTGTTTTTATTGATAAAAAATCTCTTGTTGTCCATCGTGATGTTGGGGTACTTAGGAACTCACGCCAATGCGGCATTAAGTGCGGGAGATATTGCGTTTGTTGGATTTAATGCCGATGATAACGATGATTTTGCATTTGTAGCATTGGTAGATATTCCATCAGGTGAAGAGATTTTTTTCACAGATGGCGAATGGAATAGCACAAATTTTGAATTTGGTGAAGGAACATTGCAATGGAATGCACCTCTAGGTGGTATTGCAAAAGGCAGTGTTGTTATTATTGACGGGAAGACACCATTGGTCAATATAGGAACTATTACGGAAATTGACACAGATTTTAATTTAGCTGCAAGTGGCGACCAAATATTTGCCTACCAATCTTCAGCTTACAATGCTACACCCTCTTCATTTTTGTCAGCTTTTACAAATAAAGGAAGTGGGAGTGATTTAAATTTAACCAATACGGGATTAACGCTGGGCATTAATGCCATTGATTTTACATCCATACACGGAGAAGGAGATGATGGTGGATATTTTAATGGAGCAAGAAGCGGAGAAGTCTCATTTAGCAACTATTTAACTATTGTGAATAACGCTAACAATTGGGGCGTTGAAAGTTCAAATGGGGCAAATGTTGTTGCAAACTTCGCAGGAAATTTTACAATTGGTGGCGACACCACCCCACCCACTATCGCCTCTACAACCCCTGCGGATAATGCGACTGGGGTAATGATTGATAATAATCTTACGATAGTTTTTAATGAGAGCGTAGCCAAAGGTAGTGGAAACATCTATATCTATAAAATGAGTGATGACACCAAAGCTGATACTATTGACGTGGCTCATGTGACTCTTTCAAACGGTGATAAAAGCGTTACCATTAATCCGCTTAGCGATTTGGAATCCAATACCGCCTACTACATCAAAATCGCTAATGGAGCATTCAAAGATAGTAGCGATAATAACTTTAGTGGGATTGATAATAATAGCACATGGAACTTTACAACTATCGGAACCAATCGCAACCAAATGGTGATTTGGACATTTGATAGCTTAAGCAATATCGCCCATGATGTTGAGATTGCACCCAAAACCGACGATACAATAGGCACTCCCACGCTTAAACAACTCTATCAAGAGATTGACAACAACGGCAAAGGGGGTGTAGCCTATACCGATAGTGAAGGTGTTTCGCAAGGTGCAAACAGTGCAATTGCTTGGGATGATATTAAGGGCGATGGGAATGATGCCCAGCTTTTGATTGCTATTAATACCACCCATTGGTCGGCACTGGCGATACGATTTGATTACAAAAGTGACTCGGCGGATAGCTTTGATTTGGAGTATAGCATCGATGGGGGAGTGACGTGGAGTAAAGCATTTAACAATGAAGCCATTACAACGGGTAGCTTTAAAAGCAAATCTTTGGATTTAAGCAGTGCAACAGCCATTAACAATCAACCTTTGGTACTCTTTAAGTTTAGTGATTTTGATAACAACGGTAACGATAAACTCACGCTTGATAATATCGAGATAACGGGTATCAAAGATAGCACGGCGATGAGTGCAAGCCCTATCATTACCGCTTCATCGACAACGACATCTTATCTACAGCTCAATGAGAGCGGTATGGGATTTGTATCGGCCGCACTCAATGATACTACCGATCCTGCCAAAACTTTGGGGATTGATTTTAATCTTAGCGATCCAGATACAGCCGTGGGTAGTTTGATAGTGAGTGCAACAAGCAGCAATCAAAGCGTAGTAGCCAATAGTGATTTGGTATTAAGCGGTACAGGGGCTACTCGAAACCTCAAAATTACTCCCAAAGCCAAAGGAACAGCCGATATTACCGTAACAGTGAGCGATAGTGTAAACACAAATAGCTATATCATTGCCTACCGTGTATCGGATAATAGCTCTAGTAATGCCCGTTTCCATACCGATGCGGCTGATGGGAGTGCGGCGATTGCCATTGATGCTAACTATATGCTCGTAGCCGATGATGAAGACCAAATCATCCGAGTCTATGATAGAAACCACTCAGGATTGCCAATCAAAACCATCAATATGAACAGTGCACTGGGCTTAGAGGGGCAACAAGAGGTTGATACTGAAGCAACAACCCAAATAGGAAATACCATCTATTGGATGGGTTCACACAGTAATGAGAGCGATGGCACACAAGCCAATGACCGTGCGTTGATTTTCAAAACCACACTATTAGGTACAGGTGCATCGACAACATTAACCTTTGTTGGCAAATATACGGCTTTGGAGAGTGATTTGACGAGTTGGGATAGCACCAACGCTCACGGATTGGGGGCTAACCATTACGGTTTGAGTGCAAGTGGGGCAGATGGTAAAGTACCCGAAGCAACGGATGGTTTGAGTATCGAGGGGCTTACAATGGCTCCTAGTAGTACAACAACCGCCTATTTGGGTTTCCGTGCCCCCAATGTAAATGTGAGTGACCGCAACCGTTCGCTTATTGTGCCTATTACTAACTTTGATACCTTTATGGACGCAACTCCTGCCTTTGGCACTCCTATTGAGCTGGATTTGGGAGGACGAGGGATTAGAAGTATCGAGTGTAATGCCCATGGATGTATCATCATCGCAGGTTCGTCCGATAGCAGCGGTAACTTTGCACTCTATACATGGAGTGGCGTTGCCAACGATAAACCCCAGCTACGAAGTGCAACGCTTAGTGGTGAAGGAAGCTTTGAGGGGATTGTAGAACTGCCCAGTAGCGATTTTATGGGAAGCAATGGCGATGCCAAAACCATTCAAGTAATTCGTGACAATGGCGATACTGATTGGTACGGCACAGCCACAAAAGCCAAAAAATTGGAGCAAAACAACTGGAAAAAATTTCAAAGCGATATGGTGGTATTGGGAAGCGTAAGTGTAGCTACAACAAGCGTACTTCACCATCTTGTATTTAATGAAGTTTTAGCAGACCCCAATAGTGCAACGAATAATTTTGATACCGATGGAGATGGAGTTGCAGAGATAGCCGATGAGTTTGTAGAGATTTACAATACCAGTAGCAGTACACTTGATGTAAGTGGATTGCAGTTTTGGGATGCAGGAAGTAATAATTACTTTACCGTACCCAATGCGACGACTCTGGGTGCAAATAGCTTTATAGTTGTGATAGCCAGTATCGCAGGTGGCACATTGCCAAGTGTATCGGCAGGAAGTCATGCCTATTCAACCAATGGTAGTTTGAGTCTAAGCAATGGTGGGGACAATTTGGTACTCTATGACCCATCGTTTGATAACTATATTCAAGCTATCTTTAATGGTGATGCTATTGATGATGTGACGACCTATACAGGCTTCTCTGCTACAGCTACTCGTATTGGAAGCATTTTGGACTTTGGCAGTGATATGGCTGGGGTTTCTCTTGCCTTAAGCCAAGATGGCAACGCAAGTAATCCCGTAAAACACAATGCAATTGGTACGGGTACGACACTGGCTACTCCAGGAAATGCCAACAAAGAGACCATTCACCCTGAACCAACCAACCACCCCACACTCTTTCAAGCCACGACCAATAGTGCCTTGCAAATTACCACGACATGGATAGATGCTACAGGTACTACCACACCAAGCGGTTATCTTATTGTTTGTTCCAAAACCAATAGCTTTAGTGACCCAGTCGATGCAACAGCTCAAATTGATGATAGCTGCAGCGATGGAAGTGGAGCTAAAAACATTGCCCAAGGGATTCAAACCTACCAGTGGAGTGGGTTAGAGACCAATACGACCTACTACTTCAAGATTTATCCCTATACCAATAGTGGAAACAATATTGACTACAAAATTGATGCTACACCATTAAGCGATGACAATAAAACAGACACTGTTTCATCCTCCAATACTCTAATCCATGAGATTCAAGGAGGCAGCGATACCTCACCGATGATTGGACAAATCGTTACTGTTGAAGCGATTGTCGTAGGGGATTTCCAAAATGGCGATGGTGATACTAAGCGAGATTTGGAAGGATTCTATATCCAAGAAGAGGATAATGAAAGCGATAGCAACGCCTCTACCTCTGAGGGACTCTTCATTCATGAGGCAGGTGATACGGCAACCAATGTAAATATTGGGGATAAAGTGCGTATTACAGGTGTAGTAGCGGAGCTTTATGGTCAAACGCAACTAAGTTCACCAACTATTACGGTTCTTAGCAGTGGCAATACACTCCCAACACCTGCAACGGTTGCACTCCCCACAAGCGGTACTGTAGGAGTAGGAAGTGGTAACACCTATCAGCCCGACCTTGAAAAGTATGAGAGTATGCGTGTCACCTTTGGTGGGACACTTAGCATTACAGAGATGTATCAATTGGATCGATACAGTGAAATCAAGCTCTCACAAGGTGGACGACTGGAGCAATTTACACAAAACAATACACCAAATACAGCTAACTATACGGCTCATCTCAAAAGTGTAGGGGCTAGAACTATTGTCTATGAAGATGGTCTTACGGGAAGCAACAACCCTATCGATTTTGATGGATTTGCATCGTTTAGTACCGCAAGTGATAAACGCATGGGTGATACGATTGATAACTTAACAGGTGTGCTTGGGTTTGGATACGATTTATGGCGAGTGCGTTCAGCACAAGATGGAAGTGTAAGCTTTACCAAAGCCAACAACCGCCCCACAACGCCTAGCAATGTAGGCGGTAATCTTAAAGTCGCTTCGCTTAATGTGCTAAACTACTTCAACACCATTGGCAACACCTGCGGTTTAAGTGGCACAGAAGAGTGTCGTGGGGCTAATGATGCTACGGAACTTGCACGACAAACCCAAAAGCTTGTCAAAGTACTCCAAAGCCTTGATGCGGATGTGGTTGGATTTATGGAGATAGAGAACAACTACCATCAAGGAACTCCTGCTGTTAAATATCTCGTCGATGAGCTTAATAGCAAGTTGGGTTCAACCGTTTATGAGTATGTATTGCCTAGTGGCAATGTGGGTGATGATGTGATTGCAGTAGGGATGATTTATAAAATCGCCACTGTACAACTTGCAACAGGTACAACCGTAGAGATACTTGATGATACCAATCTACCTGTTGGAATGAGTGGGACTATCTTTAACGGTAGCGGTACCAATCGTTCTCCTCTTGCGGCGACTTTTGAGGAGATTGCTACGGGTGAGAAGTTTACCTTTGTCGTTGCACACATGAAATCCAAAGGAAGTGCGGGGACAAATACTGGAGATACCGATTTGGGCGATGGAGCGGGAGCAAGTAATGGCACACGAGTTTTGGGCGTAACGGCTCTTAAAAAGTGGCTTGATAGTGACCCTACAAATAGCAGTGATAATGACTTCTTGATAGTAGGGGATATGAACGCCTATGCCAAAGAAGAGCCAATTACCTATTTGGAGAACAACGGTTATACTGATTTGGCACGACACTTTATGGGCAGTAGTGCCTATTCCTATGTATTTGATGGGCAAATAGGCACGCTTGATTATGCCTTTGCAAATAGCTCACTCAAATTGCAAGTGAAGGGAGCAACCGAGTGGCATATCAATGCCGATGAAGCCAGTGCGATTGATTACAATACCGATTTTGGTAGAGACATCACTATCTTTGATGGTACATTGCCCTATCGACAATCAGACCATGACCCTGTAGTGATTGGACTCAAATTGGGCAATAGTATCCCAACATCCAAAAATGCCACCATTTCTTTGGCTCAAAACGCTACTTATACCTTTGGAGGTGCAAATTTCTATTTTGATGATAACGACACGAGCGATACACTCCAAAAGGTTATTATCACTTCACTACCTAGCAAAGGAAGCCTAAAGCTAAACAGTGTAGCCGTGACACCCAATCAAGAGATAAACGTTTCGGATGTCACAAAGCTAACCTATGCTCCAAATACAAATGAATACGGCAATAGCTACACAAGCTTTGGATTTAAAGTCAATGATGGAGAGGATAACTCAACGCTCTCTTATACGATAAGTATCAACGTCACCGCCACTCCACCACCTGCCAACAACGCCCCAACAGCAGGGTTTAGCTTCGTGGTATCGGGTTTGAGTGCAAATTTCATCGATGACTCCACCGATAGTGACGGTGCGATTGTCTCATGGGAGTGGAGCTTTGGCGATGGCAACAGTTCAACGCTCCAAAACCCAACCCATACCTACGCAACAGCAGGGGAGTACAACGTAAGACTCAAAGTGACCGACGAGGATGGAGAGAGCATCGAAACAACCCAAACGGTAACGCTAACGGCTTTAACGCCAGAAAACAACACAACCGTTGAAGATAACGTAACCCAAACGGAGAATAATACAACCGTTGAAAACAACACAACTCAAATAGAGGAGAATGCAACGGCTGAAGAAAATCCAATCCAAACAGAGAGCAATACAACCGTTAAAGATAACGTAACTCAAACAGAGAACAATACAACGGTTGAAGATAACACAACCCATCCTATAACCAACCCCGATGAGAACAACGATACTATCATCGAAAACAAAGGTGACACAGAGACAAACACAACGCAACGTGAAGAGAACACGACTTTGGAAGCAAACACCACGCTATCACCCGAGGGTAATCTTTTGGAGATATTCGAAGCAAACACTACCCAAGTGCCATTAGAAGAGAACGCTACCGCCGATACCAACGAATCACTCGAACAAAACACTACGCAAGATGAAGAGATAGAAGATAGCGTCACTACACACGATGGTATCTATACAATCCAAATAGCCGATACGATTGTAGAGTTTGCACACAATCACGAAGTCCAAATCGATGAAGATAGTGATAGTATCAAAGCTACGATTGTCATGGAGCATCAAATCATAGAAATACGCCTCAATAAAGCGACTCAAATGCTTACTATTACTCTCACCGATTCTTTGAGCGGTCACACAAAAAGCGTAACGTTCAACCTCAAAGGGAGTCAAGCGTTTGTGGATGAAGAGGGGAATATCAGTATCGCAACGCCCACACAAGAGGCTACGCACAGCATCAAAACAACCCTTACGCCTCGTGGCAACATAGAACACATTGTGATTTTTGAACGCCAAACAACCAAAGCACTCTTTGAAGTCGATGCCAACACAACAATGGATGAAAACGCAACGCTTACGACGCAAACGCAAATAGAACAAGATGGATTCATCTACCGAGCCATTGTAATCACCAACCGCAAAGGCAAAAGCAAAACAAAGTTTATCAAGATCAATAGCGTTACGGGTGAGTCTATAGAGCTACGCCACACCCTTAGAAGCGATAGGGAGTTTAGACACGGCTCTACCGTTAGAGTCTTTGTGCGAAACGGCAAACTCTTTATCCAATCTAAGACGCCCTTAGACGATGATTTAATGATTGAATAACAAGACCAAAAAAGGAGAAAAACAGATGAAAAGATTGATAACGCTTACACTTTTAGCCTTTGCGTTAGGGAGTTGCGGGGGACAAAGCTGTCCCAATAGTGTCGAGGTATTAGCCATTGATGCACTGTGCAATGAGAGCGACGATACCGCTCTCTATACACCACTTCAAAAGGGAGATATTGTAACCAAAGAAGAAGAGGAGAGTATTGTCCACATTCTCCACAATCAAAACAACGAGAAGTTTATCTGCATAGAGAGAGGCAAAGCCTCAATTATAAGAGGAGTATAAAATTTAACCTCGCACCTTGCTCAACCCATCCTCTTTGGGTGGGTCATTGCAAGGTAGGAGGCAAATCCATGGCTTAGGATTGCTTTGCTTTGTTTGTGGGGTATGTTTTAAGTGCGTAAGGGTTAATCCCACTTCTTTTTGGTGCTGTGGTTTCGATCACCGCTTCGGCTACCACCACCACCGCTGCTGTGGTTTCGGTTTCGATTTCGGCTTTGAGCGTTTCGGTTGCCACCACCGCCACCGCCTCTTCGTCGTCCCTTATCTTCTCTCTCTTTGGATTTTTGCTCAATGAGGCGTTCGATTTGAGTCAAATTCATACCAATGACATTAGCACCCATAATCTCGTTTTGTTTTTGCACCAACGAGACAAGTTTGTAAGCAATAGCGGTAATATCAAGATGCGAAGAGAGCTTTTTGACAACCTCATGAGCGCTTTGAGCTTCGTCGGTGTTGAGAATAAGCTGCATAAGATTATCTTGTTGTGAATTAACCACTTCATCTTTGGTAGGAATCTCTTGGGTGGTAATTTTTGAACCAATATCTTTTTGAATTTTTTGAAGGGCTTTGAGTTCACTAGGTGTTACGAGTGTAATTGCCTCTCCCTCTTTTCCTGCTCTTCCTGTTCGTCCGATACGATGCACATAACTCTCGCTATCAAAAGGAATATGGTAGTTAAAGACGTGCGATACATCATTGACATCAAGCCCACGCGCTGCAACATCGGTAGCGACGAAAATATCCACTTGCCCTTGTTTGAAAGCTCGAATGACTACCTCACGTTGGCGTTGTTCCATATCTCCGTGAAGTCCTTTGGCTTTGAAACCTGAAGCGACCAAATGCGTCACCAACCTATCTACCTCTTTTTTCATACGGCAAAAGATAATCGCTTTGGAGGGGTTTTTGTAGTCAATCAAACGAATAAGTGCATCATCTCGTTCGCTTTCGCTCATGACATAGTAGTCTTGCGTAATATTTTTGTTGGTAGAATCACTTTTGGTAATGGTAATGGTTGTAGGCTCTACCAAAATTTCATTGGCAAGTACCTTGATGGCTTGAGGCATAGTAGCCGAAAACATCAACGTTTGTTTTTTGTGGCTAAAGAGTTTAAAAATCTGCTTAATCTCATCCAAAAATCCCATATCAAGCATCTCATCGGCCTCATCAAGGACAATAAATTTGGGTTTGATTTTGAGTTTACCGCTTTTGAGAAGGTCTTGCAATCTCCCTGGAGTAGCGACAATGATATTGGCAAAGCTAATACGCTCCAATTGTTTGTTGTAAGCCGTTCCGCCATAAACGGTAGCGGTTTTGATATTGGAGAGTCGTCCAAAACGGTACAACTCATCGCTTACTTGCATGGCAAGTTCACGAGTAGGGACAATCACAAGGGCTTCGATACCGCTTTTGCCATCCATTAGATTAATCATAGGCAAACCAAAAGCTGCCGTTTTTCCTGTACCTGTGTGGGCTTGCGCTATGACATCTTTGCCCTCCAAAATAGGGGGAATAGCCTCTTTTTGTATCGGACTAGGCTCTTTGAAACCCGCCTCATCAATGGCCTCTTGAAGTGTGGACTTGAAGTTAAAATCGTTAAAATTCATCAATTTCTCTTTTGTGTTAATTTTTCATTAATATCGATCTATATTAGCTAAAGCCAAATATCTCCTACGATTAATGAGAAGCCAACTTTAGGTCAATTGAAATTTCCATTTTGATTTGTGATTAAGATAGAAAGATACTATATAAAATGAAAGGCGATTATAGCGTAAAAAATCTAAAAAAGATATACTAATTATAAGAAAAACAAAAAATAACAAACTTTTAAACAATCTTTTCCCCTTCTCGTTCCACCTTAAGAGAGGCGAAACGAGAAAAAGATGTAACGGTTGAAGTGAGGGATATGGCGATTTAAATATCTTAATGCGACATTAAAAGCTTGAATTATCGCCCTCTATAGCCTTGTTTCTCACCTCTGATTTGTTATGGGTTGGCTAATCCACGACTATGATTGTCTGCATAAACATCCAATAAATTTCTTATCATTTTTTGATATTGAGTATGATGTTTTTTAGCTTCTGCTTTAAAAAAATCAACACTCTCTTTTGTCAAAGAAATGGTAACTTTTACATTTTCTTCTTTAAGGATTAAATCTTTTGGTGATGGTAAAAAATCTCCTATGATTTTTATATCTCCAATTGGTTCATCTGTATATTTAATTATTTTCTTCATAAATCTTTTTTCCTTAGAAAGATGATGTTTTTCTTGGTTTGATATATTTTTGTTATCATCCCATTCAAAGTTTGCTTTTTTCATAGAGATAGTCTATCATAAGTTTTATAAAATAGCAATACTTTTATATGTTGAATTT
The DNA here is from genome assembly GCA_000830175.1 of Sulfurovum sp. FS08-3. Taxonomy (GTDB): domain Bacteria; phylum Campylobacterota; class Campylobacteria; order Campylobacterales; family Sulfurovaceae; genus FS08-3. The sequence continues at coordinate 234,970 of JQIS01000009.1, forward strand.
GATTTCTTCTCGTTCCACCTTAAGAGAGACGGAACGAGAAAATTTCTTGACAATTAGTATCTAAAAGGATACAATTATTTATGTATGAAATTAAAGAGACAGAGTATTTTAGCAAATGGCTCAAAAAGCTCAAAGATATTAGAGGCAAAGTTACTATTTTGAGACGCATTGAGAGAATCAAAAAAGGTAATTTTGGTGATTTTAAACCTATCAGCCAAGATTTATGGGAGCTTAGAGTCACCGTCGGTGCTAGATATAGAGTCTATTATACTAAGCAAGGCAATGAGAATGAGTAGTGTAAAAGATTTTGATATTAGTGAGTATTTGGATGATAGGGAGACGATTGAAGAGTATCTCAATCAAGCACTAAAAGATGGCGATATGAATGAGATATTAGAAGCCATTGGCAATATAGCAAAAGCCAAAGGAATCACACAAATATCCAAAGATACAGGCTTAGGTCGTGAGAGCCTCTACAAAAGTTTTGCCAAAGGTGCTAAACCTCGCTTTGAGACCGTACTAAAGGTGCTACAGAGCTTTGATATTCGATTGCAAGTAGGATAGAGCGATATTCACTCTCTCCTGAGGCGGAACAAGAAAAAATATGCAGATGCAATGGTACTTTGGAAGTGGGACTTCAGTCCCACCTATTGGCTTGGATAGTAATGATAAAATTATTTTCTGCGTTTTTTATGGTAGTGAGGGCGTATCGGGGTTTGTCGCCGTACACAAAGTATTTGGTGTTCACTGGGTCGGCATCGGTTTTTTGATCGTCTTTTCCTGTATTGTTTGGTTCGCTATCATCTGAGGCATCGTATTTTTGCCAACTTCCCGTAACGCCAAAATTTTCCATTAAAGTAAAAATTAAATCTTGCCGTGTTTGAGGAATTTCGCCATTGGAGTTTGAGATTTGATATTTAATAGTTCCGTCTGAATATGAAATTTCCTCTGCGGTTTGGAAATACTCGTCTCCGTTTGCCTCTCCGCAAGTGGGGTTTGGCGAACACACTCCGCCGTTTGGGGAGTAGCCATCAGCACAAGTAAAACCGGTACAAGTTCCCCAACTATTTCTTTCAATATCCCAAGTTTGAGTTCCGTTTGATGACGCATTTAGGGGAGTACAAGTTCGAGAACCTGCCTCGACTATGGCTTCCATATAAATTTGCCGAGAAGAACTATTTGTTCCAAGATTTATCCCCGTAGTAGAAAAAATTTCTGATTTGTTTAAATTTGTAGATGGATTTCCATAGATAAAAACATCATAGGTGTTCTGAAAACCTTTATAAATTTTTAGTCGAACAGGTACATTTCCAGAATTTACAGTAGTGTATCCTGTAAGAGTTCGTCCGTTATTGGTTAGAGTATTTGTTATCCTTTTTTCTCCTGTAAAAACCTCCGTAACACACACTGCCTCATCCCCAGTACCACTACAGGTAAAATCGCTATTAGAAAGAAAAATATTTCCAGAAATATCTCCTAAAAAATATGGTAAATTTTGAAATCGTAAAGTATTTCCAATAGAAATATTTTTTGAGTCAGCATAACTCGATTCAGAAGTAAATTTCACTTTACTACTAAAAGTATCTGTAGATCGATCTGTAGCAAAAGAGTGAGAGCCAAAAAAAATTAAAAACCCCAGAGAAAAAAAGAAAAGAAAATATTTTTTCATAAAAAAAATTGATTTATATGTATATTGCTTCCATTATACAATATTTTTAGACAATAAAAAAGAGCCAGAAAAAATAATTTTTTTCTGGCTCTTTTTTATTTTTTTTCTTTCTAAATTCCTCCTTGGTCAGAAACTAAAGGGTCGGTTCCATTTTGAAGTTCACTTCGATCGTCTACTCCATCATTATCAGTATCCATTTTTAAAGGATCTGTTCCATAAGTCTTCACTTCTTCACCATCTTTCAAGAGGTCTTGATCTGTATCAGCGTTGTTTGGATTTGTTCCAATTGTTGCTTCTTCATTGTCTGTTAATCCGTCTCCGTCGGTATCGGTTGGTGCTGGTATCACTTCGGCATTTACCGTTACGGTTACCGTTCCTACCGTGTACCCTCCTTTTCCATCTGCCGTAGTATATTGAAAAGTATCAGGTCCGCTAAACCCTGCCTTTGGCGTGTAGGTAATCGTCCCGTCGGAGTTTTTGGTCGCCGTTCCATTTGTGGATTGCGTAATGCTCGAAACCGAAAGATTATTGCCGTCTGGGTCGGTGTCGTTGGCTAAAACATTTATGGTTACGGGAGTGTTATATTCGGTCGTTGCGGTATCGGGAGCGGTTGTTGGGGCTTCGTTGGGTTTTACATAAGTGTGGCTAAAAGTATCTTTTTCTCCTACTCTCCCTACGCCATTTATAAATTGTGCCGTGTGCGAACCTGTGCCGATAGTAAAAGTTACTCTCCCCTCTCCTTTATTGACTCCATCTACCACTAAACTCAGCCCCTCTGGCACATCTACCGTACGGCTTGATGTTGTACTCGAACTGCTACTATTTGCAATACTTGGCGTAGCAATTTCTGGCAATGCTTCAAATATCTCTCCTGCTGTTACCGTTGCTGTTTCTCTTGTTTTTGGCGTGTCGCCTTTTTCGGTCGCTGTTGCTTGTACGGTGTAAATTTCTCCTGCGTTAAACGTGTAAACGCCGTTTTGTGGGATAATGATTGTACCGTTTTCATCGACTAAAGAAATGTTCGTGGTGATATTTCCGTCTCCCTCGGTGGTAATATTTGTTGCAGAAAAAATTTGGTCTGCACTGAGGGTGTAGGTATCGGTAGCAAGATTTACGCTTACATTTGGTTGAAAAAAAGTTGCTTCAAGGGCGAGTGGAGTAGAAACTGTTATTTTTGTTTCATTGGTCTCTGTTTGCACAGGGCATCCTTCGATATACGGAGCGATAACGGTTCGCACAGTGTAATTTACATCTGCAATAACCTTATAAGGCACTCCTGCAGGTACAATTTTGCCGTTAATATCGTGCGTGGTGTTTCCGTCTCTCCCTTCAATAGTTGGGTCTTGGGGCGTAAAGGTGTCTCCTGCTTGTGGGTCGGTGGGGAGTGGGGCGTACGAAATAGTCGCACTTGGACACTCGGGGTTTTGTACGGTGATATTTTGGGTAAAGGTTTGCTTTTCTCTGTCGCCATCTTGCTCCTCTACGATTACGGTGAGGTTATTGTCGCCTACTTGAAGAGCCAAAACATCTTTTATTTCCACTCGTGCATTGTTAAGCCAATAACTTACCTCAGGCGTACCGTCGGCTGAAGTAATAGTTGGCTCTTGCGTAAGCGTATAATTTTGAGCCTCTTGGTAAGTAAGAGCCGTGGTGTTGGTATCAAATGAGGCTTTGAGAGGGGTAAAGGTGGGGGTTTCTACGGGTGGTGTGGTTTGGTTGTTTTCGGTTGGTTTGGTTTCATTACTTGGTGGGACTAAAGTCCCACTTCCGTTGGTTTGGTTGTTTTCGGTCGGTGGGATAATTACGGGTTGGTTGTTGTCAATAGGTGGAATTGTGGTATTGGTTTCTTCTTTGGGTGGGACTAAAGTCCCACTTCCGTTGGTTTGGTTGGTATCAAGGGATAGATTGTAGCTTTGTAGGAGTGTGTTTAACTCTTCTAGGGTATCGACATCTTCGTAGCTAAGCTCCACAATCTTGGCATTAATAGCATCGATATTTTGAGCGTTTACGCCTACTACTCCCGCATCGTTGTAGTCTTGAAGCGTGGGAAGTGTGCCACCCTCACGAGCATACCGTGCGATACGCTCAATGGCTTGTTGTTGTGGGGTTTGGGTGATGTTGGTATCAAGGGGTATAGTCCCACTAGAGCCTCCTCCACCGCACGAGAGAAGCAACGTAGAAGCGACCAACGATAATGAGAGCGATACCTTAGACATAACAAACCCCTTAAATAAAAATTGCCACTATTTTACCAATAGTAGGCTTAGGTTTTGTTTGGTAGGGAGAGTTAAGCTCCAGCTTCGTAACGAGTAAACATTAGATAAGTTTCTCGACTTTGATGATTGTAATAGCTACTAGAGATAATTACCGCAGGTCTGGCTTTGTATTTGGTACTACTGGCAAATGGGAATTTGACAACCACTACATCGTATTTGTTATAAGAATCTGTCATAGGCTTCATCCTCTTGATTATCCCAAATTCTTTCTAGGGATGCGTTGGATAGTGTTTGAAATGCTTTGGACTCATCTTGTTTGGCTAACGTGTTGTTTTCTTTATTGGCTAAAAACTTCTCCACAGCTTCAACAACGATATCTTCCAAATCTCTTTTTTGCTTTTTAATCGCATCAAAAAGTTTTTGCTCAATAGTAGGGTTATCTATCTGTAATGAAATCATCGAATGCTCCTTTTGCATTTTGAATATTATACCACATTGCTCTTGCTCCACGACATATTCAATTTATCGTTCGTAGTGAACGGATACGATATTTTTTACTCTGTCGTGGAGTAAGAAGAAAAACAAAAAATAACAAACTTTTAAACAATCTTGCTCTATAATATAAACACGAAGATAGCCCCATCCAAGGAGGATAGAATGGCAAAAAAAGAGACATCAAAACACGATGCACACCCCAAAAGCTCCAAAGGCAAAAACAAAAAACACGAAGGAAAAGTCGCTATTTGGCGAAAAGTTGAGACGATTGAGTATGAAAAAGAGCTTAGAAAGCTTCAAGTAGAGCTACTCAAAATGCAAACCCATGCCAAAGAGGAGGGCATGAAGATACTTATTATCTTTGAAGGACGAGACGCAGCGGGCAAAGGCGGTATCATACGACGAGTCACGGAGCATCTTAACCCTCGGGGATTACGAGTCGTCGCTCTTGAAAAGCCCAGCGATGTAGAGCAGACCCAGTGGTATTTCCAACGCTACTCCAAACATCTTCCCAGTTCGGGAGAGCTTGTCGTTATGGATAGAAGCTGGTACAATCGTGCGGGAGTTGAACCCGTCATGGGCTTTTGTACCCAAAACGAACACATGGAGTTTTTGGAAAAAGTACCCAAATATGAAAATATGATTATCTCATCGGGAATCAAGCTCTTTAAATTTTACCTTGATATTACCAAAGAGGAGCAGGGTCGTCGCTTTGAATCACGCAAAACCGATCCGCTCAAACAGCACAAGCTCTCACCTGTCGATCAACAAGCTCAAAAGATGTGGGATCAATACACCGTCGCCAAATTTTCGATGCTTATGGCCTCGCACAACCGCTCCGCTCCGTGGATAGTCATAAAAGCCGACGACAAAAAAAAGGCTCGTATTAATGCTATCAAACATATCTTGCAACGCATCGACTATCCCCACAAGCTAGATGCCAAAGAGCTAGCAACCGATCCCAAAATCGCCCTTGATGGTTCACTAGAGATTGCCCAGATGGAGCAACAGATGTCCGAACAAATCGGAGAGGATCACCACCACGCGTAGGTTTGAGAGGATTTATTTTTAATACTCTTTGAGTGTCGTTTCGATTTGCTCCTTTAGACTCACGGGAGCAATCACCCGCACAAAAGGAATCCAACTCATAATAAAGCTCTCAATCTCTACCGTATCGGTGAGCTTAAACGATACCACCAACTCCCCGTTTTCGCAACTTTGCACTATCTTTTGAGAGGCAAAGAACTTTTTGTTTTTGAAGTAGTGGGCTTTGGGGCTACTTATCTCTACTACCACCTCTATCAGATGCTCTTTGTAGTGGGGGCGATACTTGGCAAGTGGGGTTTGCATATTTTTAATAAAATCATCTATTTCAAGATTGTGTTTAAATGTGCGTTTGGTGGGTGCTACGCTTTGGATTTGGAGTAGTCTAAAGAGTGAAAAGTGATAGGATTGATTGACCACTTCACACGCTAGATAAAAATTCTCACTCATAAAAACAATCTTATAGGGCTTGATAGTGATAGACTCTAGCAACGCATTGGGCGTTTGATACTCAATCACTAGCTCTTTTTTGTAGTGTATGGCGTGTTCGAGTTGGTTTAAGATTTCAGCATTGGGCAGAGCGTTTTCAAAGGGTTTATGTTTGAAGCTATAGATATTTCGGCTTTGGTTTATCCTTTTTTGGAGTATCTTTTTATCACTGCTATCGATATTTAAATCTTTTAAAAAGTTGCTTCGCTGTGCGATATTAAAGCTCTGTACCAAAAGTGCAAGATGAGAAGCTGTAGCGATATTGCTAAAGAGCGAATGAGTAATAGCCTTGTAGCACCCAATCTCACCACGGATAAGATGAAAACTATCGGGAAACATCGCTTTGATAATATCCAAATCCCGTCGCACCGTCTTATCGCTCTTACCCTCCCACATCGCTTCATTTTGCAAAGCCTCAATACAGACCTTTTGCCCACTATTGAAGCGTTTGATGATTTCTAGGACTCTATGGGTTTGGTTGGGCATCTATTTTTTCCAATATCGTTTGAAGCATCTTAAACCAAGTGAGGATATTATCTTGATTTGGTTTTTTTACAACACTATTTTTACAACTTGCTCTAAAATCTCCTGCATGAGCTAAAAAATTTCTAGTACAAACTAATTGGCTAATATCATTATTATAATTTGTTATATTGAATTTTTTAAAAAGAGAAACAAATTTTTCATAAGTACCTTTTTTATCTGTTGGATATTCTTCAATAAGTATCTCTAAAGTTTTATATATTGTCAATATAGTGAACTTCATTTTATTTTCCAAATTAGAATTTAATATTTCAAAAACTGTATCTATTTCATCTTTTATTTTTTTATAGTTTTCATTACTACTTTGTAATATCTCTAATTCTAAAATATCCTCTTGCATACTCCATATCTCTTTGAGGTATTTTTTTTCTAATCCCTCATTGAGCAAATCACTAAGCTTTTTAAAGCTCTCTTTGGGGCTAGTGTGTTGCTCTTGTGGGTGGGCTTTTTTGATGTAGCCTACAATATCGTATTCATAGAGCTTTTCCAAAACTCTATTTTGCGAACTAGCCGAGAGCATAATGATTTGTATCCCTGCGTTGATGCTTTTTATCGTTTGGGCTACTTTGATACCACTAAGAGCTTCTATTTTTGATTGATTTTTATCGTTTTGTAGCAGTCGCAAATCCAACACCACCACATCGGGCAAAGTATTTGTAATGCTTTGGGTAATGCTTTGCATAATCTGTGATTCATCTTTGTCTTTAAAATCATACTCAAAAGTATTAAAACCAACTGAGCTATTAGCAAAAAAGGCTTCAAAAATATCGCTCCATCCCTTGTGCCACTCATCATCGATATAGAGTACTTTCCCTTGCGTGGTGGGTTTTTTGGGTATAAACCGTAGCGTAGTACTTTGCTCTATAGGGTATTCGGCTACGAGGTATTTAAAGTAGAGCATTGAGGCTATTTTGTCTCTGTTTTGCTTGACAGCTTGAGTTTGCACTTTCAAAAACTCTGCCCATCTATCAATCGCCCACTCGTTGGCTATGTCGTGATTTGTCGAGTTTTCAGGTGCTTGGACTTCAATACGATTTAAAAAACTGTTTTGATACTGATAGGTAGTGAGAGGTTGTAGAGTAATGCTATTGAATTTTTCAATCGCTTCTTTGGAGTTTTTGATGATATAGACTCCATCACTGTGCAGTATCCGTGCCAATGGTGAAAGAGCATTGAGTGTAGCACTATCTAGGTCACTAATAATAACTATCGGTATGTATCTTTTTTCTTTCAATTTTAGTGAGAGTCGTATATGATGAGCAATAATCAAACCGTAAAGCTCCAAATAGTTTGAAGAGAGATTATCTTTGATAAAAAGCACATCAAACTCTTTTGATTTTATATCTTCTAGCAAATTATTTGAAATATAACTATCTATATCTCCACCCTCAAGCTCAAATCTAATGCGATTTTCAAAGAGCTTAATATCGGTATTGTTGTTGTGAATGAGTAGTTTTTTAGGAGTTGATGGAGATTTTGTAGGTGTTAGTTGATTGAGGTAATCCAATAACCCATCTCGAAAGCGTTCTATTTTTTCTTGTTCAATACGACTGCTCTTCTCTATCTTTTTAAAGTGGTAATCGATAGCATCAAGTTTGGAAATCAAACTAGAGAATTTACTAAAAGGAATAGGATCATTACTCTTGTGTTCTCTAAGCAATGTATTGATATTTTCAATGGCATTAGCCACTACATTGCGTTTCCAATCCTCGCCGTAACAGAGCATCAATATATTCTCATTATCCTCTCTAGTCGCATCCAAAAAGAGTTTGAGATTAGCACTGTAAAATGTTTGAGAGTTAAGCTCTAATACCTCATATTCGTTATTATCATAGTAGTTGATAGAGATACCACCCGAAAAGAGTATCAATATTTTATCATGCTCTTTTGCATACTCTCTAAGTAGTGTCAAAAACTTTGCATTGTTTTCATTAAAGGCAGACTTGTGGGCTATGATATAGCTATACTGAGCAAAATCAAAACGCTCATTAAGTGCCAATTCCAATAACTCTTTCTCTTTGCCATGGGTATAGTTATCCAAAGCATCACTATAGCTATCCAAATCAATACGACTCTCATCCATAAAGAGTTTTTGCCGTGGGTATCTATCCTCAATTAGTAGTACTTTTTTCATCTATAAAACCTCAATATGTGACTAAAGCCCTTGGGGCTACTTTTGCTTATTTCAATATCTTTGATATTGTTACTTTTCAAGATATTGACTCTAAAGTCTCTCTCTTCAAAACGCCCCTCTATACTCCAATCGCATAGATTTGAGAGTAGTTTTTTGATATTGCCCAAATCACCCCCACCGTTTTTGATTTTGTGTAAAAGCTCTTGGGGGTCTTTATCTAAGGTTGAGTTGATTTGTGTAATGGTTATCTCTATTGACCTATCTTCTCTTTCTTGGGTAGATACTTCAATCTGTGGATACTCTGCTCTTTTACCCATCTCCACAAAGATACTATTGATAGCGTTTAAGAGGCTTTCTCTATCGGTATAAAACTGCTTTTTGAGTTTGGATTGATACGGGTCATACTCAAATTGCTCACCAATATTATCATATTGTGCTTCAAATATCTCTTCGAGATTGTTAAACTCACTGCGTATCTCTATCTCTTGCTTGAAGAGTTCAATGACTTGTTTGAAGTTGGTAATATCTTCATTTTCCATCTCTATAATAGTGGGAAGTTTAAACTCTGAGGGTTTTTTGCCACTATTGCAATGCTCTTTGAGTCCTTGGAGTGATGACCACCCTATATTAATATCGGCTCTACTGCACCAACTATAATCCTCTCTAGGCTTTTTTTCAAACAAAAATGTGTATATCTTTTGATGTAGATTGGGTGAGAGTTCTTTGAGTTCTCTATCGATGCTCTCAAAGTTGATTGCAACAGCTTGCATAAATCCATCAAAACCCCCATACTCCTTTTTAAGTTCAAAATCCCAATAGTGAGTAGAGTATTTGAGAGGTTTATCGAGTGTAAAGTTTGAGAGAATAGTGATGAGTTTTTGGGGGTTGTGGGATTTGTTAGCTTTAATTATGGGTGTTTGTAATCGCCTAATCAATACTAACCCTATAAACCCAAGCAACATAAATATCAAAGCATCACGACTTCTCAAAAAAAGCCTCTGCTGTTGATACCAGTTTGTAGCCTCTTTAAGGTTAGTCTCTTTTGTTTTTTGATAAAAATCATAAAGTGAAAAGGTCATAGAGTTAAAAACTGTTGATAAAATATTGGGAGTAGAGTGTTTTGCAATATCCAATAGATAGGGAAGTTTTGGAATGGTTGTTAGATATTGTGGTATTTTTACCAAAGCTCTTGTATGGTGTCTGTTTTTAGTCCGATTATAGTTTACTAGCACTTGATTGTCTTTTGACAATTTCACAATACCATAGGGCTTAGTTTCATTTAAATATTCATTGAGAGTTTGAATATACTCCCTCTCTTGCTCACCTCTAGCAAAAGACTCTTTAGAAAGAATATGAATATTCTTGGCTAAATTTGTGATTTCGATTGAATCGGTAATTTTTTTACTGTAATAGTATGAGTAGTTTCGTAAAAATACCAAAATGAATACAATGCCAAATAAGATTGCTATAAATGTTAAATTGTTATGGAGGTTAATATTAAACTTTCTATTTTCCATTATCTCTTTTCCTTGTTTTATTATGGGTATACAGGCTAGTCGGTTAGCTCCTCCTAAATATGCTATAATGTAACCCATGGAACCAGTAAATGCGAACTCCTGTAACCAGGATGAAAACCTGGGATCCTTACCGCTAGACGATGGGGCCAACAAACAATAAATCATAATGTAAAAGTGGTGACCCCTAGGAGATTCGAACTCCTGTAACCAGGATGAAAACCTGGGATCCTTACCGCTAGACGAAGGGGCCACTTTAAAACTAAATGGACTAGAATTGTACCAAATAAACCTTATATAAACTTGAAATATGATACAATTCAACAAAAAAAGGAGAGTTTTTTTGAAACGATTTCTGTTTACATCAAAATATCTTACGCTTCTCTTTGCAGTAATGCTTTTGGGATGTGCAAAACCTAGCTATCAAACGCAAAAGAGTGCTTTAATAGTCATTAAAACTCCTCAGCTTAAATACGCCGATATGGGCTTCATCTATCAAGGCAAAGAGAGCAGCAAAGTCGAAATTTATGCCAACGCTCAACCTCTCTTTGTGCTGAGTATCTACCCTAATAGTATCTGTATGAATAAGCTAAAATGCCTTGAACCGAGTCGTTTTAATGAGCAGTTTTTATCCCCACACTATCCCAAAGATCTCTTAAGCAATATTTTCAATCAAAAGCCTATCTTTGATGCCCAAAACCTCACCCAAACACCCAATGGATTTAAACAACGCATCAAAACCCAAAATGTCGATATTGCCTACAGCATAATAGGCGATAGAACAATTTTTAGGGATAGCAGTAATAGTGTGATGATTAAGATAAGTGGGCAGTAATCAATAGGGTTTTTTTGGATTTGTTTTCTCGCTCCATCCTCTCCTAAGGTGGAATGCAGATGAGAGGTTATAAGTGAAATAGGCATTTCCAGGCAAAGCATGGGAATGAAAAAATAAAATAAAAAGAGAGAATACTAAATTGCCCAATGAAGATCTATTAAAAATTCTTTTTGGTACAAAGATAGAACTCAAAAAGACACTCAACTTAACACAAGATGAGATACAAAAAGAGGCTTTGGAGTATTTTAAAAAAAATAAACATAGAATTTTTGAAACATTTATTGAAAACAAAATTGATACCAAACGTATCTGCTTTACTGCAGGAGCCAGTGGGGCTAATGCAGACTTGTTTCAAAATGCTTCAATCAAAACAGTTGAGTATCTATTGGATAATTACTTTAAGCACAACTACTCTTTTATTTTGGATACCAATTTGGCTTCTTTTGAAGGAGCCAATAAAAATATTCAACGTGCCTTAAGAGGAGAGTATCAAATAGAGATATTTTTTATCTATCGTAATTATGACGATCGCAAACAACTTACGAATATAAGAGAAACAAATGAGAATCAAAAAGTACCCGATAGTGTCTTTAATCAAAAGGCTATTGGATCTTTAGAAACATTCAAAAAATTAGTAGAAGAGTATAGCCCATTTTCTAATCTTTATCTCATCGTTGTTGATTTAGATAGAGATGAAGTTTTATCCTCAGATACACCCACGCAACTACACGAGAGACTAGCGTTTTATTCGCAAGAGTTGGAGAAATATTTGGATAAAAATAGAGAGTCTTAAAGCAAATGATAAAAATCAAAAACCTAACCAAAATTTATGAGATAAACAAAAACCATACCGTTAGAGCCGTTGAGGATATTCATTTGGAGTTTGGAAGTGGAGAACTTATCGTGCTAAAGGGTGCTAGTGGGAGTGGCAAGAGTACGATTTTGTCGCTTATTGCGGGACTCTCTAAGCCTACATCGGGAGAGGTGATTGTCAATGATAGACGAATATCAAAGCTTCCCGATGATTTTTTGGCTCTTTTTCGTCGAGAAACGATTGGCTTTATTTTTCAAAAATACAATTTGATTGCCAACCTCACCGTGTTTGAAAACATCATTTTGCCCCTTATTCCCAATAATCCCGATGAGCAAGAACTAGAAGCCAAAGTCGATGGGCTTTTGGAAAAATTACAAATGAGAGACAAAAAAGAGGTAAGAGTGCGTAATCTCTCAGGCGGTGAGCAACAACGAGTAGCAATAGCAAGGGCTTATATTAATGACCCCCACATTATTATCGCCGATGAGCCTACTGCCAATCTTGATGAGAAGCTCTCGCTTGAGTTTATAGAGATTTTACGAGAGTTCAAAAGTGCCAACAAAACCACCATTATTGCCACTCACGATCCGCTCTTTTTTGGGCTTGATTTTGTCGATAGGGTCATTGAGATACAAAAGGGCAGGGTGGTATGATACTCTCTCCTGCTATTGTAACCATTATGATACTCAATCTCCTCTTTGCCTTTTTTGGATGGGTTGCTTTGGTGCTAAGTCTTCGTATTGCACGTTATTGGGATAGCAACGCCACAACCAAGCGTCAATACCAACTCGAAAAACAAAGCTATCTGGGTGCAACCATTATCAAATTTATCTTTATTATCAAACTTCCTCTCTTTGCCTTTTTTGTCTATACGCTTGATGGTATCTCTCATTTGCTTACGGGAGCAATGTGTGCAGCGGGTGTGGTGGATGCAACACGTGAGGGATTGCCTCTACTTATTTTGAAGATTGCCAATATCTATCTCTTTGGATTGTGGCTGGTGTTACATTACCGTGATATGCGTTTTGAAACACTGCCCTTTACACGCCTCAAATTTGGGCTTTTTATCGGAGGTTTTGTTTTGCTTATGGCGGAAATCTATCTTGAAATAGCGATGTTTAGTGCTATTGATGTCGATAAAATCGTGAGTTGTTGCGGTTCTCTCTATTCAAGTAGCTCCACCTCACACCTATCGCATCTCTTTAGTCTCTCTAATCGTGCAGTAGTAGTGGCATTTTACGGTGCGTTTGCTCTGCTTTTCTCTCTCTATTGGCTTAAAAACCGCTATCTTTTTGCTCTGAGTAATCTTATTTTTCTATTTGTCTCTATTGTGAGTTTGATTTTATTTTTTGCACCCTATATCTATGAATTACCTACCCACCACTGCCCCTTTTGTATCTTGCAACGTGACTACTATTATACGGGCTATTTGCTCTATATTTTGCTCTTTGTGGGGACATTTTACGGCATTTCACTTATTGCCAATCCTCAAAAAAGAGGCTACAACGTTTCACTTATTGCCAATAGTCTCTATGCGTTGATGGTGAGTGGGTATGTGCTACGATACTATTGGGTTAATGGGGTTTGGTTGTGAGAATATGGTATAATAAAAAAATTTGGAGGTATCTTATGCAATTAACTCTTGAACTTGAAGATAGTTTTGTGGATGCTATCAAAAAAGAATTTAATACACCCAATCTCAAAGATGCACTCTACACTCTCTACCAATCCTATAAAGAGAAGATGTCATTGGAGATTATTGGTCAAGATGATAGTGACTATGAGTATATTTTAGAGGCAAAAAAAGCAAGACAAAATGGAGAAAAACTCTACTCTATTGATGAAGTGCTAAACGATCTCTAATGACTATCAAGATACAAGCAAGTGCCAAAAAAGATTTAAAAAAGATTGATAAAACTACGGCTATTAAAATCTTAGAAGCGATTAGAAAGCTAGAAAATTATCCTGATATTTCCAATGTTAAAAAGTTAAAAGATTACTATCCTCCACTACGCTATCGTATAGGTGATTATCAAGTACTTTTTGATATTGAAGAGGATACGTTAATTGTAGTTAATGTAAAGCACCGTAAAGAGGCGTATAAATAAATGGATAAAATAATAAAAGGCAAAACATGAAACACTACACACTATTTGGCAACCCTGTATCGCACTCCAAGTCGCCTTGTATGCACAATTTGGCATTTTTGGGGTTAGGAGAAGAGGCACTTTATACACGCACACTGCTTGAAGATGGCACGAAACTGCGAGAGGTGTTTTTTGAGCAGGGTTTAATGGGAGCTAATGTAACGGTGCCGCACAAAGAGGATGCTTTGAGGGCTTGTGATGAGGTGGATAGTTTCGCAATGGCGGTGGGAGCGGTTAATACCATCGTACGCAAAGGTGATAAGTTGCACGGCTACAATACCGATGCTTTGGGCTTTTTGAAGGCGTTGCAAAAGTTTGAAAAAGATATTCAAACCATCTTGATATTGGGAGCAGGTGGAAGTGCTAAGGCGATTAGTGTGATTTTGCGAGAAGCTGGGTATGATGTGACGATACTCAATCGCAGCCACGCACGACTAGAGAGCTTCAAAGAGAGCGGATTTGCAACCTATACCTTTGAAGATTTTGAAGCAACGCCTTACGATTTGATTGTCAATTCCACAAGTGCGGGGCTAGAGGATAATGCACTTCCTACGCCCAAAACGATGCTAGTCGAGCTACTATCCAACGCCAAAGCCTCAATTGATATTATTTATGGCAAAGCAACCCCCTTTTTGCAACTCTCCCAAAACTACAACCTACCGACAAAAGATGGTAGTGATATGTTGCTCTATCAAGGCGTATTGGCGTTTGAGAAGTTTACACAGGGGCGTTACACTTTTGAAGAGATTGAAAAGTATATGAAACGGGCGTTTATTTAGTGGATAAAGCGATGAAATCCCTCATTTGGTTCTCTTTGATACCTCTGGTTGCTTTGGCAAAAATTGATTGTGTAAATGATATTGATAGAGAGTTGGCGGATATCGAACGTAAACTTAAAGGCTACCACACTGTCTGGCAACACACCTTAGCGTCTCAAGCCCATATTCAAACCCTCCGTTACAGCGATGCCAAAGGAGTGGTGCGTTTGATTGAGGTGAGCATGACAAATACCAAAGAACAACGCAAAGATAGCTACTATTTCGCCAATCAAGAACTCTTTTTTGTCGCACTTACACACATTCAACCCACACAAGTGCAAAAACTCTATTTTATTCATCATCAAATGGTGGAGTGGATAGATAATGGGAGAGCCATAAATCCCAAAAGTAAACTTTTTGAGCAAAAGTCCAAAGCAATTCAAGCCTTTGCTCAATTTTTGATTCAAAAAGATTGAATAGAACGCTTATTGTCCATAAATTGGCATAAGCAAGGCAAAAGCCCCTATTTGCTTAGATTGATATCGGCTACAAAAACGCCTCTAAAATCACCCTCTTTGTATCCATTGGATTGGTCGTTTGTGTATTTGGCTTGGATGATGGTATCGGCTTGTTTGTCTCTTACGCCATCTTCACCGTGACAGGTAAGGCACATCTTCATCATATAGATAGGTTGATAGACTTTGTAGTGATTTTCTCCCATTTTGATAGTTGTAAGCTCTTTAGAGTTGGTCGTGGCATACGTTTCAATTACTTTGGCTTCATCGGGTGTGGCTTGATTGTCTGGATTGCGTGGTTTGAGCGTAGCTCTTTTGACGGTGATGTTTGGGAAGCTATCATTGACACTCTTTTCAATATCGGTTGCACTGTTGGAGCAAACCTCAGCAGTTTTTTTGGCTCCTCCCTCTTTCATAGCACCCATTACGGCATCCTTGAGGGTTTGCATCATCTTTTGAATCGCTTCATTGCCCATTTGCGTGACGTTGAGATCGTGTGTAGTATTGGTATCTCCAAAAGCAAGAGCAGAGACAAGGGCTAAAGATAGGACTGTTTTTTTCATTTTTTCTTCTCCAATGGTATAAAATTTTTAGGATATTATCAAAATGTATGTTTATTAAAACTTAAACTTATGATTCATTGGTGTCAAAAATGCAAGATATAAGTATTGTTTTAGCACTTAAAAGATATTATTTTAAAGGTAAGTTTAAACTAAAATAGTATTAAAATAATGGAGTATTGATAAAATGGTTGATAGAGATTTTGGATTTTCATTGTGGCTTGATTTTGTCGAGAGAGATTTTTTGAAAAATGAGTTTTCTAAGCTCATTGATAGAGGAGCAATTAATGGAGCAACGAGTAACCCTGCTATTTTTGCAACGGCTATTACGACTTCAAGCGCTTACAAAGAGCAGCTTGAGGGTCTTAAAGGTAGCACCGCCAAAGCCAAATACGAAGCGGTTGCTATTGAAGATATCAAATTGGCAGCAAGGAAGCTAAGAACGCTTTATGAAAGTGGGAACGATGGTTATATTAGCATCGAAGTTGATCCTTTTTTGAGCAACGACACCCAAGGAACGCTTGATGAGGCAAGAAGGCTCTTTAGGGAGATTGGAGAATCCAATGTGATGATCAAAATCCCAGCTACCGATGCGGGATATGGGGCAATGGGCAAACTTATCCAAGAGGGGATTAGTGTCAATGCTACGCTTGTTTTTTCACCAGAACAAGCTCAAAAGTGCTTGGATGCTATGAGTCGTGCGATGGTGGAGTATGAACTCGTAGGCGGCGGGAGAGTTGAGGCGGTCATTAGTGTCTTTGTGAGTCGTTTTGATAGGCTATTGGATAGTGAACTTGAAAAACACGGTATCTCCAAAGCCACATTGGGCATTATGAACGCCGCAAAAATCTACAATCTTGTCCAAGCCAATCCCACAAGAGCGATTAAAATACTCTTTGCGAGTACGGGAGTCAAAGGAGATGAGCTTGCACCTGAGTACTACATCAAAGAACTCTACGCTACGCACTCTATCAATACCGCTCCACTCCGTACCATCGAAGCCTATATTGTCTCCAATCCCTCACGGGAGGCGAAGTTGCCTATCTCCAACCAAAAAATCAATGCCTATTTTGCCAAGATAGCCCAAGCGGGTATTGATATGGATGGAGTGTATGAGCGTTTGATGCAAGAGGGATTAGAGGCATTTGAAATTGCCTTTAGAGATATGTTGGGAGCGATAGAGTAATGCATGATGTAGAAAAGAGATTGCAACTCTATTTGCGAAGTTTGGCGACCAACGGAGGGAGTGACTTGCATATCAAATCGGGTACAACCGTACGTATGCGTGTGAGCGGAGATTTGCGAAAATTGGGCAAAGAGGTAATGACCACTGAAGAGATTGATCAATTGTGCCGTGAAATCTTGACCGAAAAACAATACAAGGCTTTGATTGACAAACGCTCATCAGACTTTACCTATGTAATGGGTGTCGAAAAAGCGAGATTTCGTGCCAATATCTTTTTTCAAACCGATGGAATGAGTTGTGTATTTAGGATTATTCCTGTTAAAATTTTGACCATGGAGGAGCTCAATCTCCCTAAAGCCCTTGAGCATTTTACCAAGCTAAAAAGAGGATTGGTTGCCGTTACGGGTATCACGGGAAGTGGTAAATCAACGACACTAGCAGCTATGATTGACCGTATTAATCGAACCCAAAAGAAACACATTATCACCGTAGAAGACCCTATTGAGTTTGTACACAAAGATAGAGAGTGTTTGGTTAACCAAAGAGGTATTGGTCCTGATGCACTTTCGTTTCATGATGCACTTAGAGGTGCATTGCGAGAGGATCCTGATATTATTTTGGTAGGAGAGATGCGGGATCTGGAGACGATAGAGATTGGTTTGCACGCTGCTAATACGGGACACTTAGTCTTTTCAACGCTCCACACCAAAAGTGCTGAAGAGACTATTGATAGGATTATAGGAATGTTTGCAAAAGAGGAACAACCTAGGATTCGTCTAACGGTGGCTGCAAGTCTTGAGGGTGTTGTGGCTCAAAGGCTTGTCAAAACGATTAATGGCGGAAGAGCTGCGGCTATTGAGATACTTATCAATACAGGACGTGTTGGACAGTTGATTGCCGAAAACCGAGATGCTGAGATTACCGATGCTTTGGCGGAAGGAAAAGAGATTTATGGTACGCAAACCTTTGACCAAGCGATTTTGGATCTCTTTTTTGCGGGGCGTGTGAACGAAGAGGAAGCATTGGGCAATGCTAGTAATCCTAGCGACATGAAGCTCAAAATGCAAGGAGTAGGTGGTGCAGTGGCTGGTAAAGCTCAAAAAATAGAAATTGATGATGATGTCTTTGATGTTATGGAAGATGAACATTAAGCTTGAACGATTGATTTGAGAGTTCAATTAAAATTAATAATAAAAAGATATAATACACTTCCAATTTTTTATGAAGGAATAATACAATGTTAGAAGGCATTATTAGAGAGAGTATCTCAAAAGCAAACGCAAAGCAGCTCAAGAGAGATGGTTATCTAATCGCTAACATCTATGCAAATGGCGTTGAAAACGTTTCAGCTGCATTTAAGCGAGGAGATTTTGCAAGAACGGTAAGAGCCAAAGAGAGTTTGGCTTTCCCTATCAAAGTAGGCGACAAAGAGTTCAATGTGGTCGTCCAAGAGTATCAATTACACCCAGTTAATGGCGATGTGGTACACGTTGATTTGCGTGTAGCTATTCCTGGGCAGGTAACCAACTTTCTTGTACCCGTACGCACCGCTGGAACTCCTAAGGGGCTTAAAAACAAAGGGGTTTTGATTATCTCCAAAAAGAGACTTAGAGTGCGAGGGGCTATTGAAAATATGCCTGCAAACTTTACTCTTGATGTAAGTGATTTGGATCGTGATGATTCCATTATCGTAAGAGATCTTGAAGCACCCACGCATTGTAAAATCATGGATAGAGAAGACGTTGCTGTTTGCGGTGTAATCAAAGCCAAATAATAAAACAATGAGATGAAATTACTAATTGGTCTAGGCAATCCTGGTAGTCACTATGAGGGTACTAGACACAATATTGGTTTTTGTGTTATTGACTCCCTTGTTTCTAGCTTAAATGCTAAAAACATCTCCAAAAGCTCTTTTTACGGAGAGCTTTACCGTACACACGATACACTTTTTCTTAAACCTACTACCTATATGAATCTATCGGGAAAGTCTGTGATAGCTGTCAAAAACTTTTTTAAAGTTGAAATAAGTGAGATAATTGTTGTTCACGATGATTTGGATTTGCCTTTTGGGGCGTTGAAATTCAAAGTCGGTGGAGGCAGTGGCGGACACAATGGACTTAAATCTATTGATAGTGCCATAGGCAAAGAGTATCTGCGTATTCGTATGGGCATTGGAAAACCGCTCTACAAATCGCAAGTATCCGACTACGTTTTGGCAAAATTTACCCACGATGAACAAGCCTCTATTGAGAAATGGATAGCCTATATTGTCGATACAATAGCCCAGCTCGAACACCATAGCTACGAAAAAATTCAATCCAAATACACGCTCAAAAGTATTGAGGCATTAGATTAGATGCCTTTTAAACTCTATTTTATCTATCTCATAAGACTCTATTTTAAAAACGCTTTTTTTATGCTTATAGGACTTAGCGGTGCTTTTGCGATGATTAACTATTTGCAAAATACGGGATTGTTACAATCGGGTTTTAACAATCAATTGCTCTACACCTACTATCGTTGGCAAGAGACTTTGGAGATGATCTATCCTATTACGCTTGTATTTGCAGCCATATTAACCAAAATCTATCTTATTAAAAACAACGCTTTGGGGGCATTGTACGGTTTTGGATACACCAAAAAAGAGATTATTACCCCCTTTTTGGTCGTAGCGTTTACAACACACCTACTCTTTGTCTATCTCAATACCACCTCTTTTGCTTATGCTAATGACAACGCCGAAGCCTTGCATAAAGGCGCAAGTGAGAACTGCACCAAAACCGATCTCTTTTTTAAATACAACAATGCCTTTATCTATCTCAAACGTCTTGACCCTATCGCCAAAAAGATTTACGATTTGGATATATTTACTATCAAAGATGGGCGTTTGGTCTCTACCGTGAGTGCTAAGAGCGCTTCATTCAATGGAGAACTATGGGAAGCTAGGGATATTTTAATCAAAAAGCAAATATACACGAAGGGGGAACTTAAACGTTTTGAGATACACAAGCAAGAGCGACTCGATACGCTCAAAGGCTACAAACCTCTTATTATTGATCAAATCTATGAGGGTAAAAATATCAATCTTATCGATGCCTATAACGGATTGATGTTGCTTACTAAGCAAGGACTCGATAGCCACAAAATGCGTTCGGCACTCTATGTCAAGCTCTTTTTTCCGCTTTTTGCTCTTTTTTTGATTGTCGTGATATTTTACAAAATCCCCACCCATGCACGATTTATGAATTTGGCTGTGACACTCTCGGTAGTATTGGGTATAGTCTTTTTGGTATGGGGTATTTTGTTTGCCCTCAATCAAATTGGAGCTTCGGGTACACTTATGCCCGAACTCTCCACACTTTTGCCTCTGATTGTGTTGGCGATTTACTCAGTGGCGGTGTATCGCAAAATCAATACAACTATCGAATAGCATAATAGAGCAACTCTTAAACACTATTTGGGTATTATGTCGCTCAATGTAATTTACAAGGATAATATCAACAATGTCAGTTATAGCCTTAACAGAAAACAAAAAAACCATTCTTTTGATTTTGATAGCTTTTGTATTTAGTTTCTCCGTGAGATTTATATGGGTCAATCAATTTAGTGGTTATGAAAATTTTAAGTTCAACAATGAATTTATGATCAACACAAATGATGGCTACTACTTTGCCGAAGGAGCTAGGGATATACTCAAAGGCTCACACGAACCCAACGATCTCTCGCCCGTAGAAGATGCAGCTTCGATCCTTACTGCCTTTTTTGCCAAAATATTACCCGTATCGTTTGAAACGCTTATTTTTTATCTTCCTGCCTTTTTGGGTTCGCTTATTGTTATCCCCATTGTTTTAATAGCACGTTCGTTTCATAAGATTGAAGTAGGCTTTATAGCCGCACTTATTGGCTCTATTGGGTTAAGCTACTACAATCGCACCATGGTAGGCTATTACGATACCGATATGCTTAATATTGTTTTTCCAACCTTTTTATTGTGGTCGCTTATTTGGGCGATTCGCACCAAACAAGAGAAGTATCTGCTTTTTACGGGATTGGAGATAATCGCTTACCGATGGTGGTATCCGCAAAGCTATGCTTTGGAGTTTGCATTTTTTACCATTATTGCCCTTTATACGCTCTACTTATTTATCAAAAAAGAAGAGATACGCTACGAACTTAAACTTATGGCTACTGTAATGTTGGCGATGGTTAATTTGCCCATTATTGTTCGTTTGGCGTTTGTTGTGGGTATCTATTTTGTTGCCAAAATGGAGTTGGCACTTAAATATATCTATGCTATTTTGGGTGCTGCAATTGCCATATTTGTAGTTACGGGGGGGCTGACTCCTATTTGGGGAAAATTACAAGGATATATTCTTAGAGAGGTAGCCACAGCAGCTACTGATGGGCTAAGTTTACAGTTTTTTAATGTTTTGCAAACCGTTAGGGAAGCGGGTCAAATTCCTTTTGGAACGTTTGCGGAGCGTATCAGCGGACATACTGTTTCGTTTTTATTGGCAATCATTGGTTATATTTGGTTTGCTTTAAAGCACCCAGCCCTATTGATAGCTTTGCCCATGGTAGGATTAGGCTTTATGGCTTACGGTATTCCAGGGGTTGTAAGCGGTGGGGGACTTCGCTTTACCATCTATGCCGTACCTGTTATGGCATTAGGAGTTGCCTATTTGATTGTTGAGCTTTCACGTCGTATTGCTAGTGAGGTGATGCAAAAGCAACACATCAAAGTAGGGGAGTATATTATCGCCTCAGTAGCGACTCTTTTGGTGCTTATTCCCAACATCAAGCATATTCAAGAGTACAAAGTCCCTACAGTATTTGAGAAGCAAGAGGTTCAAACGCTTGATAAGTTTAAAGATATTGCCACGCGTGAAGATTATGTTGTGACTTGGTGGGATTATGGTTATCCTATTCGCTACTACAGTGATGTCAAAACACTTGTTGATGGTGGAAAACATAGCGGTGTCGTAAACTTTGCTCCTAGTTTTATACTCACCTCTCCTATCCAATCAGCAGCCAATTTGGCAAGGTTGGAGGTAGAATATACCGAAAAACAGTTTAAAAATGATAATACAACCAAAATGGCATCAAGTACAATTGAACAAATGACGCTTGATTACGGTTTCAAAAATGCCAATGATTTTTTGGATTCTCTTGAAACCAATATCAAGTTGCCTTCCAAAACTCGTGATGTCTATCTCTATCTACCTTTTAGAATGATGAGCATCTTTCCAACAGTGGCTCTCTTTTCCAATTTGGATTTACACTCAGGGCAAGAGAAGCGGAAGCTGTTTTTCTACAAGGGTGCTATTTACAAAAATGAAAATGGCATATTAAGTTTGGGGCAAGGAATCACTTTTGATACCAAAACCAATATAATATCTTTTGGTAATGATCAAAAAACGCAAATCAAATATTTCATTGTCACCCAAGTCGATAATAGTGGCAAAAGCAATGCCCAAACCCAAATGATTAATGAGAGTTCACAAATATCATTAATTTACATGAAAAGCTACAACGCACTATTGGTAGTCAATGATGCTATGTTGGCTTCAACCTATATTCGACTTTTTGTGATTGAAAATTACGATAAAAATCTCTTTGAACCTGTAATCCTAGATCCATTGACTAAGATTTATAGACTCAAAATTTAGAGGAACTTTTGTTTTATTTGATACCTATTTTTGCATCATCTCTTAATCAAAAGGGTTTGAATGTTTAGCTTCAAGCCCTCCAATGCTAAACGCATTGCTTTTTTTATCCTTTTGGATATTTTTATATCAATGTCCACAATTGTTTTGACCTATTTGTTGCGATTCAATTTTGCTATAGAGCCTACGCATTTGCCTTCGATGATTAAAATGATGTATCTTTTGATTCCCATCAAGATTGCTTTTTTGGCACTTTTTAAAATCTATTTTGTAGCGTGGCGTTATTTTGGGCTTTTTGAATACAAACGTCTTGTTTTGGCACATTTTATTGCCTATTTGTTTTTTACTTTGGTATTTTTAGTGATTCCAGAGTATTTCAATCCTTTTCCTCGTAGTGTTATTTTAATTGATCTCTTTTTATCGCTCTTTTTTGTATCGTTGCTTAGAATTTCCAAGCGTATCTATCTTGAAAACTCTATGCACAACAGACAAAAACCTACGCTCATTATTGGAACTAATGATGCAAGTGCAACGATTATAAAAAACGCTCTCAACTCGCATACTTTTGACTATTTCCCCGTAGCTTTAATATCCTATCACCGTGAGCTAATAGGTACCTATTTTGTGGGTGTCAAGGTTTATGGCGAAGATGAGATGGAGGAGATTATCAAGCTTCATCGAATAGGTGCTGTTATTATTGCCAAAGAGTTTACCAATGAGGAGCTTGATAGTCTCTATGGGCGTCTTCATAGACTCCGTCTCAAAGAGATAAAAATGGCCAATTTGGTAGGCGAACGCCCTACGCAACTCAAAGATATTTCTATCGAAGACCTTTTGGCTCGTCACCCCAAAGATTTAGACAAAGGGGCTATTGAGGCGTTTATTGCAAACAAAACGGTTTTGATTACGGGTGCGGGTGGGAGCATCGGAAGCGAAATAGCACGTCAATGCGTCGTCTATAAAGCCAAAGAGCTTATATTATTGGATCATAGCGAATACAATCTCTACGCAATCGGTGAAGAGTTGCAACAAACCAACAGTAAGCTTATTATGCAAAATGTAGTCGATAAGCAAAAATTATCCAAAACATTTGAAAAATATCGCCCCGATATTGTGATTCATGCGGCCGCCTACAAGCATGTACCCCTTTGTGAAGCCAATTTGGATGAGGCAATTATAAATAATATCGTAGGCACCAAAAATACCATTGATTGTGCGATTGAATATGGTGTAGATAAGTTTGTGCTTATTTCCACCGACAAAGCCGTACGTCCTACCAATGTGATGGGGACTACCAAGCGTATCTGCGAACTTTACGCCTCCAATGTATCCTCAGGCAAAACTGAAATTGTAGCGGTGCGATTTGGTAATGTCTTAGGGAGTAGCGGTAGCGTTATTCCTAAATTCAAAGCTCAAATTGAAGCGGGAGGTCCTATTACGGTGACACATCCCGATATAACCCGCTACTTTATGCTTATTCCTGAAGCGTGTGAGTTGGTGCTTCAAGCCGCCTCTATCGGCAAAGGGGGAGAGCTTTTTATACTCGATATGGGAGAGCCTGTCAAGATCGTCGATTTGGCCAAAAAGATGATTGAGCTTAGTGGCACGGATGATATTGAAATTCTCTTTAGCGGTTTAAGAGCAGGTGAAAAGCTCTATGAAGAACTCCTTATCAACGAAAGCGACGCCAAAACGCAATACGATTCCATTATGGTAGCCAAGCCGACTCATTACGCTATTGATAAACTTCAAGCCGATATTAACGAGCTTTTGAACAGCAACGATAAAATTGCCAAGCTTAAAAAGATAGTGCCAGAGTTTACGCCCGATAACAAATTATGACGTAATCCTCAAAAGATTGGAACAAGGAGAGCTAGATGTTGGAATACGGTAAATTTTCACAAATGAAGATATTATATAGATGAAAAACATAATCGAAAAACTAGACCTAGATAACTACATCCAAAACTTTCAAAAGTTTTTGGCTAGAAGTAAACCTGTGGCTATGCAAGGGGATATTCATCAGCACTACCGTTATATTCAAGCACTGGGCAAGATAGAGTTTCCCGCTCCCGCTCACGTTCCTCATTTGGAAAACTCGCTTATGCGTCTCAAAAAACAAGCCGTATTGTCACTCGAAGAGCTGTATGCTTTTGTGGTGATGGTGAGCTATTTTAATCGCCTCAAAGTCCTAGAGCTTGAAGAGCCATTAAGAAGCTGGATAAGAGGCATCGAGATACCCAGTGAGATTATGACCACACTAGCCTATTTCAACGACGAGGGAGAGATTAATCCCCAGCGTGATAGGGAGCTTTTGAGTATCCAAAGAGCTATCAAACAAAACACAATAGATATCAAAGAGAGTCTCTACAAACTGGCACACTCTAGCCATCTTTCGCTCTATCTCGTCGATACGCAAGTGCATTTTCAAAACGGCGAAGAGACGCTTTTGGTGCGGGGCGGATTTAACAATGCACTCAAAGCCACCGTAGTAGGACGTACCTCGGCGGGGCATTTTTACATCATTCCCCAAAGCATTTCGCATCTAAAGGATAAGCAATCAGTACTGCTAAGCCAACACGAAGAGATTATTTGGAGGTATTGCAAAGAGATTTCGGCTATTTTTCATAAGTGGGAGCGGTTTTTGAGCTACATCAATCGAGAATACGACCGTTTTGACCACTACCAAGCACGCATCCATTTCGCAAGAGCTTACGATTATGAGTTTATTCTCCCCTCCAAAGGCAAAGAGATAAAATTGAGCGGTTTTGCTCATCCCGCTATTGAAAATCCCGTATTAATTGACATAGAGCTAGATAAAAAAATCATGCTCGTGACAGGGGTGAATGCAGGAGGTAAGACGATGCTTCTAAAATCACTCCTTAGTAGCGTTTATATGTCAAAATACCTGCTTCCTTTTCGTTGCAACGCTTCCAAAACCTCTATTGGACACTACAAAGGCATTGAGGCGATTATCGATGACCCTCAATCAATCAAAAATGATATTTCGACTTTTGCGGGGCGAATGGTGGAGTTTTCCAGACTCTTTAGCAAAGACAACACGATTGTGGGTGTTGATGAGATTGAGCTAGGAACCGATAGCGACGAGGCAGCAAGTCTCTTTCGTGTCATGCTTGATGAGCTTAGTCAAAGAGATATTACGTTTATTGTCACCACGCACCACAAGCGTTTGGCTTCGCTTATGGGGATTGAGTCGAGTGTGGAACTCATAGCGGCTATTTACGATGAAGCCAATCAACGCCCAACTTATCGATTTTTGCAAGGGAGTATCGGGAAGAGTTACGCCTTTGAGACAGCCCAAAGATACGGGATACCTGCATCCATTATTCAAGCCTCCAAAAAGGTACACGGTGAAGATAAAGAGCGTCTCAATGAACTCATTGAGCGTTCAACCACGCTAGAGCGTCAAATGAGAGAAAAAACGATGCTACTTGATGCCTCACAAAAAGAGATAGAACGCAAAAAAATCTATCTTCAAAACCGTCGAGATGAGCTTGAAGAGGAGCATAAAGCCAAAATTCACGCACTCGAACTTCAATACAATCGTGCTATCAAAGAGGCTCAAGAGGCGTTGAGGGTCAAAGAGTCAAGTGAAGGGCGGCGACACCTCAATAAGGCACATCAAATCAAATCCAAAAGCCAAAATGAACCTATAGAGCAAGAGAAGATACCGCTCAAAGAGGGCGATAGCATCAAATACCGAAGCCACAAAGGTGAGCTTCTATCGATTCGAGGAGAGAGTGCTACTATCGAGGTGGATGGAATGAAGATGCGTGTAGGGATTAAGGAACTTAAACGCTTTGGCAACGCACCCAAACCCAAACCATTGTCCCAAAAAGTCGATGTGAGAGTCGAAAAGAGCCAAGCGGGAGTATCGATTAAATTGCTGGGTATGTTTGGCGATGAGGCGATTGAAAAGGTCGATAAATTTATATCCGATGCGTTGGTCAATGGACTAAACGAGGTGCAAATTATCCACGGTACAGGAGGTGGTATCCTCTCTAAGCTTGTGAGTGAGTATCTCAAAAATCATCCCAAAATCCAAAAATTTTACAAAATGCCAGGAAATTTTGGCATTACGATAGTAGAGCTTTAGCTTCTATGAGGCACATTGGGTTGATGAAATGTAAGTGTGTCGTAAAATTGACGATTGATATGCTACAATATAGCAAAAAAAGAGATAGACTCCTATGAAAAAACTCCTCTTTGTGCTTTGTATCGCACTGCTTAGTGCCAATGATATTGCTATTGATATGCACCTCTCCAAAACCAAAGCCTATCAAAGCGAAGCGGTGGTATTGGATGTCAATATCTCTCAAATAGACCACTCCAAAGTGATGCTTTTTCGCTTTAGCCCCAAAAAAAGCCCAAAGTATCAATTCTATCAAGTCGATTTTCAAGAAGATAACCGCCACCGCAATCTCAAACACCGCTACAAGTATCTCATCTATCCTACAAGCAGTGGAAGTGTCGATATTGAATTTGATACAGTACAATCCATTACCGATGAGGGGAAGATTGCCTATGCCATTTCGGGCGATAGGGATAATGTCAAGGCTTTAAAAACCCAAGATATTATCCATGAGGTTGCACCGCTTAGGATTGATGTTACGGCTCTTCCCAAAGGAGTGAAACTTGTAGGGGATTATCGCCTTGAGTATAAGATTGAAAAAACGACGCTCAATGCCTTTGAACCGATTCATATCCGTATAGGTATCAAAGGAAACGGATTGCCCCTCGAGGCTTTTGATACCATAGAAGAGAGTCCAAGCTACAAACGTTTCAAACAAAAACCTCTCATCAAAAATCATCATCTTCACGATAGCACCCAAAGCTCTATTGAGTGGCGTTATGCCCTATCGGCTTCCCAGAGCTTTACGTTGGAGGCGATTGAGATGCAAGCTTTTGACCCCAAAACACACAAGCACTACACGCTCACCGTTCCTCAAACCCCATTTACCATCCATCCTATCAGCCCCGATAAACTCTTAGACAAAGTCGATTATCCCCCCAAAGCACAACCCTTTGATTGGGGTTGGCTATGGCTTACGGTGAGCTACATAGGAGTTTTTGTGGCGGGATTTTTGATGCCACGAGACATACTAAAGCGTCTCCAAAAAGAGGTCACAACGCCTAGCAAACTGGAGCTTGAAATCGCACAAACCCAAACACCCAAAGAGCTACTCGCCTTGCTACTAGCTCAAAACGATAGAAGATTGGATGCTCTTATTGGGCAATGGAATCAATTGCAAACATCCACCCTCAAAGAGCTTCAAAAGAGGGCATTGGAAGCGATAACTTAATCCAAAGCTCGTATGAATTTATAAAAATATGCTAAAATAGAGCTACTATTTAACGAGAGGTTTGATATGGAGATAGAGCAACTAAAAAACATTGTCGATTGGGGTGTGATTGGGGTTTTGATACTCCTTAGTGTGATTACTTTGGCGGTTACGATTGAGAGAATTTTATTTTTTCGTGCTGTTGATTTGCGTATCTATCGCCACAAGCTTACGCTCGAACTTGACCTTACCAATCGTTTGGGAGTTTTGGCATCCATCGGGTCAAATGCACCCTATATTGGACTATTGGGGACGGTATTGGCAATTATTATGACCTTTTATATCATCGGAGACAAAGCGGGGGCGATAGAGAGTGCACAGGTGATGAAATCTTTGGCACTTGCACTCAAAGCTACCGCTATGGGGCTAGTCGTAGCCATCCCCGCAACGGTGATTTACAATATCTTTTTGACCAAAGTCGATAGGCTATTAGCCAAATGGGAAATTGAGCAAGATGAGAGAGGCAGATACAAATAATGAGACACACCAGAGAGCGATTTGACAAGATTAATGTCGTTCCTTTTATTGATATTGTTTTGGTGTTGCTTGTAATCGTCCTTACGACAGCTACGTTTATCAACCAAAAACATATCGATATAGAGATTCCTCATGCCTCAGGAGCTACCGATACCAAAGTAAAAAAATCGATTCATCTCTCTATCGATGCGAGTGGCAAGTACTTTTACGACAAAAAAGAGATGATCAAGGAGGCACTCAAAGCCAAACTTATGAAGCTTGACAACCAAAAAGATACCATCTCACTCGCAACGCACAGCAAAACCCCCTTTGAAGATTTTTTATTTGTGATTGATATACTCAAAACCAAAAAGTTTGAAAATATTTCCGTCCTCACCCAAAAGAGTGATTAACGTTTTGATAAAGACTATTTTTTACCAATCATCAAACGATGGGTTGCTTTGGCTTGTTCTTTGAGTTTGATCCAAAACTCTCTTTTTTGATAGGCTCTTAAATGGCGTATGTAGCCTACTTTTGTCGCCTCTTGGAGGTTTTGAAGAAGCGTTGGAACAAGGGTTTGTTCGATATTGTAGATGCGATTGGGGTGTAGATTGATAGGGATGAGTGGGGTTATCTCTAGCTCTTTTTGAACCACCTCTAGGGCTTGTTGGATGTTTTGTTCTTTGAGCGTTTTGGGGTTTTGGATATCAAAGGGAGGATTCCACTCTTTTTGGGGTGAAATTTTATCAATCTGATTGAGTACTCCTATGATGATGGGTTTACGCAGTTTGGGGTGAGCGTGATAGTAGTGCGTGATAGCATCCAACAACGCTTTGTCGCTCTCTCTAGCGGCATTGGTGGCAAGAAGTACCCATACGATTATATCACTTTTTACAATCTCTTCAAGTAGCGTCTTTGGGTTGCTTGATGCACCGTAGCCTTGAGTATCGATAAGTAGGGCTTGAGTGGTTTCATCTATGGCGTAGGGGTAGGCACTCGTAGGTGTTTGGGTCGATAGTGCATCGACAAAGGCTTTGGGTTTGCCTAGTAGGGCATTGATGAGACTCGATTTGCCACTATTGATCTCTCCTATCACGGTAATTCTAAGGGGCGATGGGGGAGGAGGTGGAGTCGGAGAGGTATCGTTTGGGATGGGTTCAAAGGCATTGAGCGTAATATTATGCCCATAGAGGTCGATACTGTAACGTGCTACTTCCAAAATATAAAAATCAACCATCCACCTCAAAAGCTCCTCTTTGGAGTAGGAGAAGAGTTTGTTGGTGATGTGGTCTTTGACCTCTGAGAGAATTGAACCAATGGGATTGGCAATCAAGCGTCCTACACGATAACTCGCATGGGCATCGTTGAAAAAATCGACCACTTTGGGGACTTTTAAAAAGTGATTGATGGTGATACGGTGCGAAAAGGGGATTTTTTCGATAAGTTCTTTGCGTATATCATGGACGACAAGTTCGCTGATTTTGAGCAGATGGGGCAAACTCACCTCAAGGGCGGGATTGGGACTATCGGGATAGTAGTACGAGGCGACTTTTTGGGTGGTTTGGATACCTACATCAAGGAGTCTATTGGGGAGTGTTTGATTAAAAGCGATGGAGCTTTTGTCAATTGCTTTGGCAAAGGTTTGCATTTGCTCAAAAACTTCATCGTCTCTATTATCCCACGTATCGTTTGGGGTGACTTGGGGTTTGTCTTTGAATATCTCGTAGTGTTTGTTGCCAAAAATCAAAAAGTTGATCTTGACAAGCGCCAAAATACCCACCACCATCAAAAGCCAATAGATAAGCCACTGCTTCTCATAGAGATACCACAACCCAAAAATAAACACAAACACAAAAGGGGTAAACATTAAAATAATCGGCAAAATCAAAAAAAACTTCCCAAAAAGCGTTGTTTTCAAAATGGACTCCTTGGTATAACGATAATCTTGGAAGATATTATAGCCAAAGAGCGATTGGGTTTGCTTTTGTATTGTATTTAGCGATACCAAAAAGTAGTCTATCTCCCCGATAGGTAATCAATCTCTCCTTTAAGTCGATTGTCAATATCGCTACGCATTATCCAATCCCTAAAAATCGGCACTCGGTAGCTGTAGGTATCGCCTCTTTTTTTGATAATGTATCCGATACGCAGTCGTGCCAATGATTTGTCTAGTTCGTTACTGTTGATAGATAGGTTGTGTTTGGCAATGAAGCCTTGCAAAAAGGCATCGTCAAAACTCTCTTGAACGATGGTGCTATAGACTACGACTCTATCGATCCACTGCTCTTTTGGGTCTTTGGATATGTCATTCCAGTCTTGGAACGATTCGAGGAGTTTTGGGCTTTTGAGTGCGTTGGTGATGTCGTCATGTGTGATGATTTTTTGGGTATTTTTGATACCCCTCTATTATAAGCTGACACATCCACACTTTTTTGACCTATATAATATCGTACTATAGTTTTGTAAAGTTTGAGTTTTCTAGAAATATAAAGAGTCAATTGTTATTTTTAGTTTGATATATTTTTAAGTTTCAAAAATTCTTGATATCCATTCATTGATTTGATTCTTGCGTGATAACCATCTATATTAGCATGACACTCAATACATAAAACCTTTAAATTGTCTTCACTATTATTTGTTTTATCTCCATTTTGATGATGGGTATGGATAAACTTTTTCTTATCATCGGTGTTAGGTCTCCATCCGCATCCCTGGCATATATAGTCGTATTTTGTTTTAATTTGATTGGAAATTTGTGTCCATTGGTGAGAGTAGACATTGAATTTGGCATCTTCACCTTTTTCCATAGAGGAGGTGTCAAAATCAAAAAAGCTACTATTACTTTCATGAAATTTTTTTAAATCAAAATTTTCTACATCATCATTTGAGGTATATTGTTTATTCAAAGCCTTGGAAAGGCAATTTTTACATATATTTAACTTTTGATTGTCTCTCTCTTGTAAAAAATTACCATAAAAATCACTAAATGTATAAAAAATATACCGTCATCTCGATTGTTGATTTTGTATCGATATTTTCTTCCTGAGTTAAACATATTCGAAATAGTACTGCATTTATAAATATGATATTTGGGTAAATCTTCTTTTTGGATGGAGTTCAAGTGATTTTTATCTATCTCTTTAGTGGCAATATACAAATTAACTCTAACGAGTGTACCATCAGATAATAAATCAAAAAGTTCACCCTTACTATTAACAAAAATATCCGAAATACTTTCAATATTTTTACCCCGAGTCTCTAGTAGTTTTTTGGCTTGTGCTAACTTTTCATTGGTAATTGATTGTACAGCATCTAAAAAAGTTTGAAAATTTGCAAAGGTGAGTGCCATCTTAGGATGCTTCTAAAATCTTATATATTTTTTCTTCTGTTTTCATTTGGACTTTAAACTCAACTCGTCTTGATTTGTTATCATCAGGAGTGTTGGTATCGTTCATAAACTTTAATTTTGAAAATGCCATTCCATTTGCTCGAAAGTGTTTTTCTAACCATTTTTTATTTTGATTAATTGTTATATTATCAATCGTATAGCAGTACGATAAGACATTATTCGCTCGTGATTGTGAGAGTGTCATATTGTTTAGATAGATGTCATCCGATGAAATTTTTTGACTCCAACTATTGGAGGTATGCCCCTCAATTCTAATTTCATCAATCTCATTTTGATATTTATCAGATGCGAGAATTTTTATATAACGAGGAAAAAAATCATCCAAAATAGCCTGAAAATCTTTTTTGAGAAGAGCCTCTCCATTATCAAAAAGTACAGTAGGAGAGTGAAAAACAATGATATTATCTTGTGTTATTTCAGCTTCCCATTTATTTAAATTTTTAGAAAACTCTTGATGCAAATCTTCATTGAGTTCTGTTTTATCTTTGTTATAGGTAATTGCAATATTTTTAATCCTCTTTTTGGCTTTTTCTGCCTCTTGCATTAAAACTTTTAGTTTTTTATTACTCTCTTCCACCTTGTCCTTATCGTTTTGTACTTGAATCATAAAACTAATTGCAATAAACATAAAAATCATCATAAGCCCCGACATCATATCGGAGATGCTCATCCATTCACTATCAGAAGCTTTCATTGTCTAATGCCATTTTTATAATTATCCATAATATCTTTATAATCTTTTTGAAAATTATTGGTCAAAGAGGTTAATCCGCTATTAAGCGACTCAAGTGAAACTTTTAATGCTTTGGGTATCTCTTCTCCTAGATTTTTAAAGTGATTTGAAATAAGCTCCAACTCTTTTTTATTTTTTTCAAAACTGCTCGTTAAGTCGTTAAAATTAGATTTAATTTCTGTTGTTTTTAGTTTAATATCATTGGCTATTTTAGATGTTATTTCGGTAGCATTATCCAATTGTTTAGTATTCTCTTTTTTGATATGTTCACTTAAATCACTAAATTCTTCTTTTGTTTTTGAAATATTGGTAGTAATGGTTGCAAACATATTTTCAGCACTACTGCTCAGAGTTGCATATGTTTGAAGATGTTGTGTGAGGTTTTGTATCTGTCTATCATAAACATCAATAATACGCTTTAACTCTCCATATACATTTAAGACTTCTTTGTTTTTGGAGGATATGACCTCTAAACTCTCTTTTGATTTTTCAATTGAAGTGGTCGATAACTCTAGTTTTTCATCTAAGGTTTCAATATGGGTTTTATAATTCTCTTGCCATTTTAATAGATTAATCACGGCTTCATTAAGTTGTACAAAGTTATCACCAAAAGAGCTTTGTAACTCTTGGTTAAACTCTTTGATAACGGTTTCTAATGCTTTCATAATCTCTTCTGTTGCCCCTTTTGAGAGCTTTTCAATGGCAATTTCAAGGGAATTATTCATCTTTTCAAAATTTGTATCCAATATAGAGATGAGTTTTTGATTTTCTTGATTTGAGTTCGTTTTTAGTTCATCTATGGCAACAGCCACTTTTTTGGTCTCTTCTCTTGTATCTGTTTGTACTATACGCAATCGTTCAAGCTCACCAATAATTTTATCGGTCTCTTGTGTTTGATTAAGCTTTTCAAGATGATTTAGTTTGTCAGATATCTCTTTCAAAAGATTCTCTTGATTATTTTCATCATCTATATTTTTATAGAGCGTTTTTTGAATAATTGCCAAAACAAGAGCTGTACCCATAGCAACAATCGAAGTAAAAAAAGCAGTTTTCAATCCAACTAAAATATTACTGACACTGTTTTTTATGTCAACTTCATTAAAGTCTTGTAAGCCCATAAAGATACCAATAAATGTACCCAATACTCCCAAACTAACAATTTGACTTTTTAAATCTTTTTTAAAGACTACATCAATCAATGCTAATATCCCAATAATTACAACTATCGCTAGATTAATATCACTTTCTAGCATACTTAGCAACTTCTCAAAGTCATTCATTTATTTTTTACCTTATTACAATCTGACCTACATACTCAAAAAAATCTGTCAAAACAAGGGGCATACGACTCATAAAGTAATACCCATTGTCAGTATTCTAGCATCCAAACTTGAAAGTTCAAAAAACACCTTATAAGGAGTCTTGCATCCCAAGCACTTTCTAGGTCTACGGTTAAGCCTATCGACTGCTTTCAAAGCTCATTGGATACGATGGCTTTGCCCTCCTCTAGTAGTGGTAGCTCAAGCACCACTTCCAATTTTTGGGAGAAGTCTAATATTCCATCTTCTATCTCTCGTCACTTCGTAGGATATTTTAACTTTAAGTTCTTTTTTAGTGTACCGTGTTTTCTGTTTTGTGTTGTAGTATATCAAGAACTTATTTAAATCTTCGTTGAACTCATCTATATTTTTTTACCCTGCCGCTTAAATAGTTTCATTTACTCATTATGAAGCTCTAACATCGCAACCTTTAAATTGGCGATATCATCGTAGCTTTCGTCGTTGGGGACAAGTGGTGGATGGGTGGGGGAGGCGAAGAGGGTGGAGAGTAGCACAAGGGAGAGGATGAGATATCGGATGGGATTCATGGGGTTGCCTTGTAGGTTTGGCAGTGCCAAACGCCAAAAGGAGTGGATAGAGAAACGACCATGAACTAAATCCCACATTTTGACTTAGGCGTTTGGCAGTGCCAAACCTACGATAACTAACGACCACTTTTCTCTCGCAATGCTTGATGAACATTTTCAAACTCAAAAAGCTCTACATCGCCCTCATCAAACTCTCGATGTCGCCTATCTAGCTCTTGCTTTTGCTACTCTTTGAGAGGAAGTTGTCGGTTTTCTCTAGCGATACTATCCCAAATAGACTCAACAAGCACTATTTTTTGACTCAGTTGCAATTGATTAATATCTTGTAATGTATTTTCTACTACCATTTTGACTCCTTTGGTGTTATTGAAGCTTAGGATTTGTTGTCATAGGATAACTCATTGATAATATTTTGAATATCTTCTTGCAATTTTGGGAAATGTTCTCGCAAAATCACTTCGATAATGTATTTGCTCACCCCCTCATAATCGTGTGCTATGTAGTTGCGTGTAAGGTAGCTCTCCTTAATGGGTAAGTAAGGGTATTTTTGTCGAGTTTCATAAGAGAGTTTATTTAATGTTTCACCTACTTGCATGATACACATAGTGACCGCATCAAACCCCATTTTGGAATTAAGTAGCTTTTCGATAGTGCCAAACTTAGCTTTATAGCTTAGGGCATCTTCTATTTTTTCGATGATAAATTCAAGGCGTTTGGTATCGCTAGACATAGATTATGCTCTCTTTGATGGCTTTTTGGAGTGTTTGGTTGTTGCTATCACTCGTAGCCAAATCGACTTTGGGGATGCCCAGTGTGGTTTGAATATCTTGCTTGATTTTCTCAATCTCCACAATCGCACCCCACCCTCCGTATCGATGAATAAAGCTTTTATCAACACTATAGACAATATCTATATCGCTTTGAAGGGTCTGCTCTTCTCGTGCATAGCTACCAAAAACACCCACGATATAAAAACCAATATTTTGGTATTTGTTTTTGAGTTGTTTGAGTTGAGTTAAAACAGTGGCTTTCATTGCTCTCTCCTTTGGTGCTATTATACTCTAACTTTTATGGATATGAATGGTGTTGCCATTTCCTATGAGTGCTACACCGCTGTTGTCGCCGTTGATGGAGATGGTTGTTTGAGAGGAGGTTTGGTTTTCGATGGTGTAGTCACACGGTTTGTCGATGATGATGGTTTCAAAGTAGTCAAAGTAGGAGTTGATACCTTGGTTGGTTTTGAGATTGGCAAGTTTTTCACCGCCTATGGTGATGAGCTTAAGCCGTCCGTTGGCTTGGTCTAGGATAGCACGCATCAATTTGGCAAAATCATCCAAATGCAAATCGTTTTCAAAATCGGTCACAAGCAAAAAGGTATCCTCTCGTGAGCTATTGATGAGATCAATAATATCTTTTTTGATACGATGAGGGTTGGTAGCACGAGAGCGAAAGAGTTGGGCTATCTCCTCAAAATACTCCTCTTTGGTCATATCATCGGTGGGCAAACCCAGATGATAGATAATGGCGTAGTACTCATAGGCTTTGTGTTTGATGGCGTTGATGTAGGATAAGC
Source organism: Sulfurovum sp. FS08-3 (assembly GCA_000830175.1). GTDB lineage: Bacteria > Campylobacterota > Campylobacteria > Campylobacterales > Sulfurovaceae > FS08-3. The sequence goes on from JQIS01000009.1 coordinate 270,956, forward strand.
GATTGATTCCGCTTTGGGCAATAAGCATAAGCGGTACAGGGTTGGGCTTGGAGAGGTGTAGAAAAAAGGTTTCGATGGGGTTATTTTGCATCAAAACACCTCCCGTAGTATCTCTTTGACTTTGGATTGGTCGATGTTTTCGTAGCGTAGCATATAGGTCGTGACTCTATCGAGTACCGTATCAAGCTTGGCTATGAGTTCTTCTATCTCTTGGGTAAGTTCACGATAAATTTCCTCTTTGGCTTGTGTTGTGGTATTGAAGTGTTCGCCCATGGAGTATCTATCGTAAATATCATCGATAATAGTTTTGGCTCTTTTGATATCCTCTTGAGCGTTGGTAAATTTATCGTGGTAGTGCTTTTGGGTGGCGATTGCACCTGCAATAAAGATTTTGGCACGGTCGAGGATTTGAGTGCGTGAGAGTATCTCCACATCGTGTTCGATGAGCTTGGTAGTGACAATGCCGATTTTGTCAAACTCCACATCGTACCATGTCGCCACAATGGCTTTGGCGGATTGGTAGAGGGCTTGAAGCTCTCGCTCTTTGTAGCTAAGCGATTTGATTTTTTTGCGTCCATTGACAACCTTTTCACGAATGGCTTCAAAATCATCATCGCTGATACTCTCTCGCCCTTGCTTGATAGCATAAAGCCCCGCTTCATTGACCAGTGTTGCCAGTGAGGCGTTACTAAGTCCTACCGTGACACGTGCCAATTGTTCTATATCGACATCGTGTTTTTTATTGGCAAGGTAGAGTTCGAGTACTTTTTGACGATCCTCCATATCGGGCAAGGAGATTTCGACTCGTCTATCAAATCGCCCCGAACGAAGCAAGGCACTATCGATGGATTCAAGGTTATTGGTAGCCCCTATCACCATCACTCCCGAACTATCCTCAAATCCGTCCATCTCCGTAAGCAGTTGATTGAGCGTAGCCTCTCGTTCGTCGTTGCGATGCTCTCCTCGTTTTTTGCCCACGGCATCAATCTCATCGATAAAGATAATGCTAGGAGCTTGGCGTTTGGCCTCTTTGAAAAGCTCTTTGACTCTCGAAGCCCCTACGCCCACATAGATATGCACAAATGATGCCCCGCTTTGATAGAAAAAAGGGACATTTGCCTCTCCTGCTACGGCTTTGGCGATGTAGGTTTTGCCCACCCCTGGAGGTCCTACGAGCAGTACACCTTTGGGGAGTTTGATGTGAAGTTTGGTGTATTTGTGGGGCGATTTCAAAAAATCAATAATCTCACTAAGCTCCTCTTTTGCCTCGCTAATCCCTGCAATATCCTTAAAGCCAATATCGGATTGGATAGAGTAGATTTTGGGTGTCTCACTGGGAGTCTCTTGGGTTTGAAGCTCTTTGGGTGATACGATGGGTTTTTCTTGCCACTGCTTTGGGTATCGCTCTTTTTTGATAAGATAAATGACCAAAAGCAATACAAAAAGAGCCAATAGGGTGTAGTAGATTGTGCTTCTATCCCATCGTATTTCAACTTTGTATTGACGGTACAAGAAGTTATTGTCAATAGCATCTTTGACTATCTTGTACGCTCTTTTGTCGGTAAAGAAGTAGAAATACTCCTTATCTTGCAAGACGCTTACTACAGCGTTTTGTTTGATAAGCTTATCGGCTTCTTGGAGGGTAATGACGTTGGATCGATCACGCAACGCCGAATAGAGCAAGAGTATCACTAAAAGCACCAAAAGGGCGATAATGGCTTTGATATTTTTTTCTATCTTAAAGTGTTGCACGATTGGTTGCATCTTCTACGCTAACCTCCTTCAAAAATTGCCACGTTGAGGCTAAATCCTCATTTTGGCTTGTGATTTCAACTCGATTGAAGTATTGATCCAATCCTGCATAGACCCCTTTTTTGCCACTCTCTACCAATACCTCTAAGTTGTGTGCGTGTTGTTGTCTAAAGGCAAGGTTTTTTTGGGCGACGATTTGGACAAGCTCTTGGTGTCGGGCTTTGGCTATCTCCCCGCCAATGAGTGGTTTCATCGAAGCGGAGGGAGTATTGTCACGTTTGGAGTAGCGAAAAGCGTGGATATGCGTCAAAGGGAGTTGTTGGAGTCTCTCAATCGCCTCGTCCCATATTTGGCTTGTTTCGTGGGGATGGGCGACGATAAAATCTGTACCAATGGCGTAACCTTTTTGTGCTATCTCTTCAAGCAAGGCTCTATCGCTACTGTATCGATTGCGTCGGTTCATGATTTCAAGCATCCTATCGCTGGTGTGTTGCAAGGCGATATGGAGGTGTTTTGCCATAAAAGGCTCACTGAGGAGTTCTTTGAGTTCACTGTCAATTTGCATCGGTTCAAGTGAGCCGATACGAATACGCCTAACCCCTCGAATCAAAGCAATGCGTTGGATGAGTTTGGCGATAGAGGAGTGGGTATCTTTGCCGTAGCTTCCCACATTCGTCCCCGTCAAGACAAACTCCCCAAAACCGTTACTAGCTAGTATGCCTATCTGTTCTAAGATGGTGGCTTGGGAGTGTGAACGTGCATTGCCTCTTACAAAAGGGATAATGCAATAGGAACAGCGAAAGTCACACCCCTCTTGAATCTTGATAAAAGCCCGACTTTTGCCTACAAACTCCGCTACGATAGAGTTGTCGATGTGGTTAATATCGCCCAATTCATAAAAGGGTTGAGGAGTCTTAAGTACACTGTTAATCGCCTCTTTTTGCGAGTGACCCATGACACCAAAAACCTTTTTTTGAGCCAAAAGCTCTTCGCCTTTGGAGAATGCTCCGCATCCCGCTAGAATAATTTTGGCATGAGGGTTGCTTTTTTTGATAGAGTTGATGTAGCTACGCACTGAACTATCGGCTCCATTGGTAACGGTACAGGAGTTGATGACGATAGTATTGGCTTCTTCTTCGCTACTAAGTCTGAAATCTTTGAGTTTGGAAATCATCACTTGGGTATCAAATTGATTGGTACGACACCCAAAGGTTTTGAAAAATACTTTATTGCTCATTATTTGAAGCCTTAGGGGGTTGATTGGAATCGAGGGGTTTGCATCCCGCTTGGCGTACGTTTTTGTCAATAAAGATCGATTGGGCGGGATAAGCCAGAGAGATATTGGGTTCTTTTTTGATTTGTTCCATAATCTCCATCGAGATAGTACTGCGAAGCTTAAGAGTAGCAAAGGAGTTGGTAAGGTACCATGAGCTAATTTTAATACCATAGGTATCAAAAAAGGCAAAAATACGAGGTTCAACGTTGGTATTTTTGAGACTGTATTCACTTCTAAGAGCATTAAGCTGTTTACGGGTTATATCGGTATAGCCTTTGGAGTATTTTTTGGTTACCTCCTTGGCTATCGACATGGCACGTTTCTCATCCGAATCAAAGGTGATAATAAAATCAATCCCATCCCATACGGTTTTGAGACCCGAGTGGGAGTAGTTGGATATCATTTCGGTGAAAATATAGTTATTGGGGATGAAAACAAAGCGTCCTGCTCTACGGTTTTCCATATAAGTTGTAAGGGTCACATCCTCTTGCATGGTCATGCGAAGGAGTGAAATATCAACAATATCACCCACATAGACCACACCGTTTCTATCAAATCTCACCCTATCACCGATACGAATCGAATCGCTCGTGACAAGCACAAACCATCCTAGCATATTCATAAACCAATCTTTCATGGCAATGGCAATACCCGCCGAAGCAAAACTAAGCACCGTAACCAAATAGGAGACATTTTCGATATAGCTAAAGAGCAACACAAGAATCAAAACGGTAAAAAAGAGCATATTAAGAGCTTTGTTGATACGATAAGCACGATCATCATCAAGCATATAGCGTCTAGTGAGAAGCTTGAGTATAACAAGTACAATCATAAAAAAGAAGATTGCCATTAATAATGTAAGGGTTTTTTGAATCTCTCTTTTGATTTCACTGTTGAGTTTGAGGTTAATCTCTTCGATCTTTTTTTCATACACGTTTTTAGTGGTTTTAAAAATCTCCAAAAGCTCTTCAAAAGTCGTCAATTTGCGTTGCAGACCATTGAGTTGATTGTGATAGGTGTTTAGGCTTTGATTGGAGTCATCAAGCTCCATAATGCGTTGGAGTACTTGCATCTCTTCTTTGATTTTATTGACGATATGCTCAAGCGAATCGTAACGCTCTTGATACTCTTTGCGGTCACTGTTGAGTGTTTTTTGATAAGAGATGGCATTGAGTATCGCAATGGGATTGCCTACGCTGGGAGTTTCTCCTATATCGTTGTGTTTAAGAATCTTCTCAAAAGGGTCTTTGTCGTACTCTTTGAGAAGTTGAAGTTTGCCCGATACGGTTCGTTGTTCGTTTTGCAAATCTTGAAGTTGTTTCTCTTGCTTGTTGGTAAGAGACTTCAGGTTTTCCAAACGTTTAATATCTTTTTCAATCAGTTCATTTTGAGCGATGAGTTTTTCGTAGGTGCGATAGTTGCTGTAGATTTTAAGCCAAATATTGTTTTCATTAATATCTTCATCAAGCTTGTTTTTCTCTTTGATAAGCTCCTCTTTTTCGATAATTTTTTGAGCCTCTTGAATCTGCGTCATACGCTTTTGGGCTATCTCATGGGCAAGAGTGGTGGTATTGGACTCTAAAACAACACTGCTGTTTTGGGCGTAGAGACACAGTGTTGCAAAAGTGATAATCGTAAATACTCTTTTCATCTATCTTATACAAACCTCTTGAGGACTTTTTTGATGCTTGTGGCATCAATATCGGATTTAATGATATGCGTTCCTATTGCACCATTGGGAAGAATAAACGTGAGGGTATTGTTGGCACTCTTTTTATCCAAAAAGAAATGCTCATAAAATCTATCACTATCTTCAATTTTATAGGTTGTGGGCAACTTGAAGCGTTTTAATAGTTTGGCAATCTTAAGAGCATCATCAAGGCTAAGAAGTCCCAATTCAAGGGCAAGTTCATTGGCCATCATCATTCCAATAGCCACGGCTTCACCGTGTAGATAGGTGGTGTAGTCTGTTTCGTTTTCAATCACATGGGCAAAGGTATGACCGTAGTTGAGTACCGCTCGAATACCTTGCTCTTTCTCATCCTCATTGACCACTTGGGCTTTGAGTTCGACGCAACGTTTGATAAAGCTTTTGAGTACCGTAGGGTCACTCATCTCTTCGTGATAGATAGCATCAAAAAAATCCCTATCAAACATCACCGCCATCTTAATCATCTCAGCTACTCCCGCTGCAAACTCACGAGGCGGAAGTGTCTCTAAAAATTGTGTATCGATATAGACCGCACGAGGTTGGTAAAAAGCTCCGATGAGATTTTTGCCATAGGCATTATTGACTCCTGTTTTTCCTCCTACACTTGCATCGACTTGTGCCAAAAGTGTTGTGGGGATTTGCACAAAATCGATACCTCTTTGATATAAACTTGCACAAAAACCTGTCATATCGCCAATCACTCCACCCCCTAGGGCAATGAGTGTCGATTTTCTATCCAAACGGTATGCAAAAAGTTGATTTAAAATCTCTTCAACCGTTGCAAGATTTTTATACTCCTCACCATCTTTGATTGTCACTACATTGAGCTTCGGGGCTTTAATGTGGCTCAAAACCCTCTCAAGATGGAGTGGAGCAATCGTCTCATTGGTAATAATGGCTACTTTGTGTGCAAACTCCAAATGGGGCAGGGTATCAATAGTAATAGTGTAGTGTATATCGTTGGCATGGACTAAATGAATGGGTACGGTCATAGTGAAATTAGCCTTAAATTTAAGTTGATTTTAGAGGCTATTTTACTTAAATGTTGATTATAGATAACTTGAATAGAGGATATTAGCAGAAATTTAAAAGGGTACTGTAGCCCCCAAAGGGCTTACAGTTAGTGGCTACAACATCCGCCACCGTGTCCGTGGTGTCCGTGGTCATGATGATCGTGCGTTCCACAGCTTCCACCGCCACAGCATCCGCCACCACTTCCTTCGATTTCACCGCTTAAAGCTTCATCTACGGTTGCCTCTCGACAATCAAGAATGCTTACGCTAAACATCAAATCTTTTCCTGCCAAAGGGTGATTGTGGTCAATAGTAACTTGAGTATCATCAAAAGATTGAACCGTCACTTGAATGGTTTGACCCCCTTCACCTTGACCGTATAAAACCATTCCCTCTTTGAGTTCAATCCTATTGAATTGATCAATAGGGAGTGTTTCAACTTCCTCAGGGTTGTATTCACCGTAAGCTTCATGAGCCTTAATGAGCATATCACCGCTTTGACCTTTTTTCATCCCTACCAATGCTTTTTCCAACCCAATAATGATATGGTTGTGACCTGTAATAAACTCCAATGGAGCTTGATCTCTGTTGCTATCAATCACTTCACTGTGACCTGCTTGGGTCACTTGATATGAAATTGAAACCACACTGTTTTTATCTTCTACGATTGACATATTTTTATTTCTCCGTTATTTGTAGTAGAGGCTATTGTACCTATAATAGCTGAATGTAATCTTATTGTAGCTTCTCTAATCTGATTTTTGCAATCGAAACACTGCTACTATCGGAGTACTCATTGACGATTTTGCGATAGAATTTAATCGCTTCGCTCTTTTGGTCGCTTTTTTCCAATGATATGGCACTGTGAAGCAAGAGTGTGTGCATATAAGAGGCTTTAGGGTAGAGTTTGGCACTCTTTTTAAAATAATAAATCGCATCTTCGTAGCGTTTGGAAAAGTAGGCAATCTCTCCCAAATAGTAACTCGTTGGTGCGACTTTGAACTCCTCTTTTTCAAGCTTGACAAAGATAGTTTTGGCTTGATCGTACTCTTTTTTATTGTAGAGTCGTACCGCCAAAGCATATTGTGAAGCGTTTGAGCCATCTGCGGGGGTATCGTGTGTGCTTGGTGGAGCATCGTTGATGGTCACAGGTTTACTGCTTTGATCCTCATCAAATACACGAGGCGTTACGACCTCTTCATTATCGCTCTCTTCAACATCCTCATTGGATTCTCTATAGATACGCTCTTTGGGTGCTTTCTCCTCAACGGGTTCACTGCTCTCTAAATCTGACTCAATGGTTTCATCCTTGGGAGGCTTTTTGCGTTTGATAGGCTCAAACTCCTCGCTCTCAACCTCTTCATTATACTCATCTTTGAGATTCTCCAATGCTCTTTTGAGTTCCGCCTTGGAGACATAGTTTTCGTTGATATTATCTACCATTTTGCCCAAACGACGAATAAGTTCTTCGTCGGAGTAGGGACTTCCTTTGCCACCGCTTCGGTTTTCTCGCAACTCATTAATGGTTTGTGCCATCCCCTCTACGATACGTGTAAGCCCATCGATACGCTCTTTTTGTTGTGCCAACTTATATTTAAGTGTCTCGACATTTTCATCGCTATAGTTTTCTCCAAAAAGCAAACAAGAGGCTATTAATGAAGATACAATAATCGTTTTTACAGGTCTCATATCGCCTCCTTAGTGCGTTTTAATGGAAATCTACCCGACGGTTTTTGGCGTAACACTGTTCGGTTGGTTGCGTACACAGTGGTTTGCTCTCTCCCAATGATACAAGAGTGATATTGTCTGCACTGATTCCTCTTGATACAAGGCTTTGTTTGACAGCATTGGCACGTTTGAGTCCTAGTGCGTAATTGTACTCATCGGTTCCAAACTCATCGCAGTTACCCTCTAGCCTAATGCTACTTTTGCTTTTGGCAATTTCGACGTTACTGCTCATTCGACTCTCCATATCGGAAGTAATATCGTATCGACCAAACTCAAAATAGATACTCTTAAGTCCGCCGCTACTCCCGTCTAATCCATCATCGCTATTGTTGTATTTGCTTACATCTCCATCATTGATGGTGATGGTTTCACTTGAATTGGTGACATTGGATGGCTTGACTTTACTTTTTTTCCCGCATCCTGTAGCGATGAGGATAAGTGTTAGAATGAATGCAATTTTTTTCATGAATAGACTCCTTTTACCAGTCGATTGATTGTACTTTGTTTCCTGCTATAGGGAAGAGCAGGGTTTGACGTTTGTTGATATTGATATAGCCAATAGAGTGTGAATTTTTGATATACATCACGATGTTACCGTCGTTAGAGAAACGTGGAAATTGGTTAATCCCGCTTGTTGTCAAGGGACGTGTATCTCCACCTGAGCTTGACGCTAGGTAGATATTAAATTGGTTGTTGCTGTATTTGTTTGAACTCTCTCGGGCTGAATAGACAATTTTATTGCCATTAGCATCACAGGTACTGTTGTTTCGTCCGTGAAATACAATCTGGTCAACGGCTGTACCAAAAAGTGATTTTTTGTAAACATTGGCGTACCCCAAAGGATTGGAGATGTAAACGATGGAAGAGCCACCCTCGGCATATTTACCATTGACATCAATACCACTAAAGGTTGTGAGGCGATTTTTGACACCGCTTTGGGTATCAATTTCGTAAATATCGGGTTGCCCACTAGGTGCCATGGTCACAAGAATTTTGCTTCCATCGGGTGAAACATCACTACAAACCATCATCCCCTCTGAAGAGGCAATTTTTTCTTTGCCTCCTGAGTAGATGTTGAGTTTGTAGAGTGTGGGAAGATCGGCGTTATAGCTTGTGTAGTAGAGAGTGTTTTGCTCCTTATCACCCCATTTTGGAAAGAGATTTAAGCCTCCACTAATCATAACTTTTTGATAACTCATCGTGTAATCTGCCAATACAATTTGACTCTGTTTAGAGCCTGAGTATCGTGAATAGACAACGTAGCGATTCATCCAACTTACAGAAGGATAACCAATCTTATCATTAATATCACTTACGGCTTGATGTGCCAAAAAGGGATATTTATCAAGCGAACCGATGTTGTAGTTTTTGCTAAAAGCTACTTCATTGGTAGAGCCTTTGAGAAGCTTGACATTAAGTGAAGCACCCGAAGCATTTGAGAAATTGTACTGGATAATAAAATCTTTTCCTTCACCACTGGGGGCGGAGCTACCTGAATAGTGTGTTGAATCAACTGTAAAGTTTCCTGTGATTTTAAGATCATCTTGTAAAATCTTAAAAAACTTAGAAGCCAGATAGGGTTCAACGCTACTTTCATCGACTATGGCAATATTGCTTCGTTGATCGACATCTTTTTCAATCCGAATCGTTGCATCAACTTCGGCAAAAAGCCAAACATTAATAAGAAAAAAAATCAAAAAACGCATGAGAGTTTCCTTTGATAAATAGATGCGACATTGTATCATTTTTGATTAAATATTTCATTATTTAATATTAAAATTATGAACATTTCCCAATTGATAACTACTTAATACATCGTAGGCTAAAGTAGATTTGGATATAATCGCTAAATTTTTACAATGAATTAAGGTAAACAATAATGGATTATAAAGATACGCTCTTACTACCAAAAACTGATTTTCCTATGCGTGGAAGTCTGCCAAGCAACGAGCCTAAAAGATACAAAAAATGGTTTGATGAGAAAGTTTATGAGGCAATGAAAGCCAATCGTAAGGAGTGCGAACTCTTTACGCTCCACGATGGACCTCCTTATGCCAATGGAGATATTCATATCGGTCATGCCCTCAACAAAATTCTCAAAGATATTATTGTAAAACACAACTATTTTCAAGGCAAGGCAGTACGTTTTACACCAGGTTGGGATTGCCATGGATTGCCTATCGAACACAAAGTCGAAGAGAAGATTGGCAAAAGCAAAAAAGAGGCGATGCCCGTAACCCAATTTCGTGAGCTTTGTCGCCAACACGCTGCTAAATTTATTGATATTCAAAGAGAGGGCTTTAAGGAGCTAGGCGTTATTGCCGATTGGGAAAATCCCTATGTGACGATGGATTTTAAATTTGAAGCCAATATCTATAGAACGCTTTGCGACATAGCCCAAAAAGGGTTGCTTGTAGAACGAAGCAAACCCATCTATTGGTCATGGGCGGCTCAAACGGCACTCGCCGATGCCGAAGTGGAGTATCATGACAAAGAAGATCACTCCATCTATGTCCATTTTGAACTTAGCGATGAGGCTAAAAACAAATTGGGTATAGAGGGCAAAGCAGGGATTGTGATTTGGACAACGACTCCGTGGACACTTCCCTCCAACACGGGTATCTCTCTCAACCCCAATGAGATTTATGTTTTAAGCCATGATGGACACATTGTAGCTCAAAAACGCTACGAAGCAATGGTTCAAGAGGGGGTACTGAGCGGTTCTATTGTGCGTAACCTTAGTGCCAAAGAGATGGAACATTTAGCAGCCATCAATCCCCTCAATGGTCGTGCTTCTAAGATTGTATTGGGTGAGCATGTTTTGATGGATGGAGGAAGTGGATGCGTTCATACTGCCCCTGGGCATGGCGAAGATGACTACCGTGTAGGACTCAAAAACGCTTTGGAAGTGATTATGCCCGTCGATGAGAAGGGATGTTATGATGAATCCATAGTAGGGCTTCATCTTTTGCCCAATGCACAAGACTTTGTAGGGATGCACATCTTCAAAGCCAATGAGTCTATTTTGGAGCTATTGGGTGATAATCTGCTCAAACACAGCAAGTTTGTCCACTCCTATCCCCACTGTTGGCGAACCAAAAAACCCCTCATCTATCGAGCTACCAAACAGTGGTTTATTGCTATGGATGAGCCTTTTGGAGAGGAGAACAAAACGCTTCGAGAGCGTTCATTGAAAGAGATTGAGAAGACAACTTTTTATCCCAAATGGGGCATTAATCGTATCAAAGCCATGGTCAATGAGAGTCCCGATTGGTGTATCTCTCGCCAAAGAGCATGGGGTGTACCCATCGCTTTTTTTAGGCTCAAAAGCACCAAAGAGGTCATTTTTGATGAAAAAGTACTCAATTTTGTGGCGATGATTTTTGAACAATACGGATGCGATGCGTGGTACACTATGCCTATTGAGGCGTTGCTCTACCCTGGTAGCGGTTACAATGCCCAAGAGCTTGAAAAGGTTGATGATATTTTGGATGTTTGGTTTGATAGCGGTTCAACGTGGAATGCGGTACTCAAAAGCCGTAACTACGATGCAGGAAACTATCCAGCCAATCTCTATCTTGAAGGAAGCGATCAGCATCGTGGATGGTTTCAAAGTTCGCTTAAACTCTCCAGTGCAACCCAATTCAAAGCCCCCTACCAAGCGATTCTTACGCACGGCTTTACCGTCGATGAGAAGGGCATGAAGATGAGCAAATCTATAGGCAACGGCGTAGAGCCTCAACACGTTATCAAAGAGTACGGTTCAGAGATTTTACGTCTTTGGGTAGCATTGAGCGATTACCAAAGTGACCTCAAAATATCCGATAATATCCTCAAACAATCCGCCGAGCAGTATCGAAAAATACGCAATACGTTTAGATTTTTGTTAGCCAATATGGACGGTTTGGAAGCGGTTGTCGAATCCAATGTCTATGGTGAACTTGATAGATGGATACTCAACAAAGCCAAAAGTATCTTTGAAGAGGTCAAAACCAACTTTGACAACTACGACTTCTTGCGTGGTTTTGCTTTGCTTAACAATTTCCTTACCAATGAACTAAGCGGTATCTATATGGATATTTGCAAAGATAGACTCTACTGCGAACACAAAGAGTCACCAAGTCGCAAATCAGCTCAATCGGCAATGTTGCTCATCTCTCAAGCCATGTTGGGGCTTATTGCACCCATTCTTACCTATACCGCCGATGAGATTATGGAGTATGCTCCCAAAGTATTAAAGGGTGACAAAAGCTCTATTTTTGATACAATTTATACTCCGCTTCCGCATATTGAGCCAAGCTTTAGCGGTGAAGTGATGATAGCTATACGAGAGAAGTTCTATGAAGAGGTGGATAGACTCAAAAAAGAGAAAATTATTAAATCTACATTGGAACTTGAGATTGCAGGTGATATTGAGACGCTTACCATTAAAGATTCCAAAGATTTAGAGGATTGGTTTATGGTTTCAGCAATCACCCAAGAGAGCGAGAGCGAAACCGTGGGAAGTTTTGCCTTTAATGAAAGTGTCTATACTATCAATAAAGCTACCCTACACAAATGCCCAAGATGTTGGCGTTATGCAAGTAGCCACGAAGAGACTCTCTGTTCTCGATGCGATAAGGTTTTGAGTGTTTGAGTTATCAAAACCCATCAACAATGAAGTGATTGTTGCTACTATTGTCTTTATCATTGCCCTAATTGGTATCGGATTGGGCGTAGTAGCCTATTATAAAAAACAAATAAAAACGAAACACTAAGGAGTGTAGATTGAAATTTTCGCAAACTTTTATACCCACTACCAAAGAGACACCCGCCGAAGCGACTCTGCCTTCGCACCAATTTCTTATTCAAGCGGGATTTATCAATCAAGAGGGAGCGGGACTTTACAACTTTATGCCTTTGGGCAAACGGGTGCTTGATAAGATTCGTGCCATTGTCAAAGAGGAACTCGATAGAGCAGGGTGTTTGGAGGTTCAGTTGGGATTTGTAACGCCGCTTGAACTTTGGGAAGAGAGTGGAAGAGCTACCAAGATGGGATTGGAGATGTTGCGTATCAAAGATAGAAAACAAAACGACTACGTCTTAAGCCCTACCAATGAAGAGGCGATGGTAAAATTGGTCAAAAATCGCATCACGAGCTACAAAGATTTGCCTATCAATCTCTATCAAATCCATACCAAATTTCGTGATGAAGCCCGTCCACGCTTTGGACTTTTGAGAGGGCGAGAGTTTTTGATGAAAGATGGCTACTCTTTCCACGATAGCACGGAGGATATGCAACGAGAGTTTGCCCTGATGGAGGCTACCTATCGTGCAATCTTTACACGGTTGGGATTGGAATTTAGAGTTGTTGATGCCGATAGCGGAGCTATTGGAGGAAGCGGGAGCAAAGAGTTTCATGTATTGGCAAAAAGCGGTGAAGATACGCTTGTGGTATGCGATGGGTGCGACTACGCTGCCAATATCGAAGCAGCCTCAAGAGGAGCAAAACAATACGATAAACAAGCCTTAGAGAGAAGAAAAGTTGAAACTCCCAATTGCACAACCATCGAAGAGGTTTCCAAATTTTTACACATTGAGGCTCACCAAACCATCAAAGCCGTCATCAAAAAAGCGATATATGAGACCCAAACCCAAATCGTCATCTTTTTTGTGCGAGGCAACGATGAACTCGAAGAGACCAAAGCTTGTAACGCCGTAAATGCCCTAGAACTCGTGGACGCTACCCAAGGAGAGATAGAGGCGGTTGGACTTCAAGCGGGATATGTGGGAATCGAGGGGTTACCTCATGGGACGCTTTTCAAAATCGACAAAGAACTCTACCATGAGACCAATAGGGTGTGCGGTGCTAATGAGGTGAATTATCATCTAATGGGTGTCGATATGCCCAACGATGAGACGCTTTACGCCGATTTGATAGCGGTACAAGAGGGCGATGGTTGCAGTTGTTGCGGCGGTACACTAAGCCATACTAAAGGCATTGAAGTGGGTCACATCTTTCAATTGGGTACAAAGTATTCAAGTGCCATGAAAGCGGAGTTTTTGGATGCCAATGGCAAATCGCAACCTTTTGTAATGGGTACTTATGGTATTGGAGTGAGTCGTTTGGTAGCGGCTATTATAGAGCAGCATCACGATGAAAAAGGGTGCATTTGGAGCAAAGAGTCTGCCCCTTACGATCTCCATATCATTATCTCCAATGCCAAAAAAGCCCAAGAGCTTGAAGCGGGAGAGCGTATTTACGAAGCTTTCAAAGAAGTTGGCATACAAGTCCTTTTGGATGACCGTGCCAAAGAGCGTTTTGGCTTTAAGATGAATGATTTTGAACTTATTGGTATCCCCTACGCCATTGTGGTAGGCAAAAAACTAGAACAAGGTATCGTCGAGATTATCGAGCGAAAAAGCCTAACCTCTATAGAAGTATCGCTTGATAGCGTTGTAAGTACTATGCTAGAGAAGCTTGGATGATTTTTCTTTTTCCTTTGTTGATTTTAGAGTTTATCCTCTCCCTAAAAGTTGGCATTGCTATTGGCTTTGGCTACTCTTTGGCGTGGATATTGGGTTCGATGCTTGTAGGTATTATCCTCATTCAAAACTCCCATATCGCACTCTTAAGCGGTGCAGACCAACTCTTTAATCAAAAATTTACCATCCAACGATTTCACGATAGCACCGTATCCTATATTTTTGGTGCATTATTGCTCATTATACCTGGTGTTTTAAGTGATATTTTAGGATTAATTTTGCTTATCTACACACTCTATTTACACTTTGTCGCTAAAATTAGCCCCACAAAACCAAACAATCAATTTAATCCCCAAAAGGAGTATGATGATGTCATTGATGTCGAAGTTATTAACAGCGACTCTGATCGCCTCAGTAAGTCTTAGTGCAGCCGTTCCCACCGAAAAGGAACTTATCAAATATGTCAAACGACACGTTATCAAAAATCCTAGCGTTAAAATCAATTCAATTAAAATAATTGAAACCAAACAAGTGCCTGAACTCAAAGGTTGGGATGTATTGCTAACCAATCTCTCTGTGAATGTTGAAGGCAAAGATATAGATATACCCGAGATGATGTTTGTCAATGGAGATTTGATTACGCCTGTCCTTATGAATCACAGCAATGGCAAAAACTATCGCAATGAGATTCGCCCTCTCGTTCCCAATGACTCTTATGATGATGCTCATTTGCTTATGGGTAATAAAGATGCCAAGCACAAAATCTTAGTCTTTAGTGACCCACAATGCCCCTTTTGTCAAGAAATTGTACCCGATATTTTCAAAACCGTCAAAGCAAACCCCTCAACATTTGCACTCTACTACTACCATATGCCACTGTTAAGATTGCATCCTGTTTCTGATGCATTGACCAAAGCGATGCACATTGCCCAATCACAAGGCAAAATTGCAGAGTTTGAGAAATTTTATACGATGAAGATTGACTACAAAGAGACCAATTTGGATAAAATTATTCCTGAAATTAAAAAACAAACAGGATTAGAGGTTACCAAAGCACAACTTGAAGATAAAAATCTAACCACCGCAATGGAACTTGATACCAAAATGGCAACCAAATTGATGGTGACTGGAACGCCTACGATTTACGTCGATGGTGAGTGGGATAAAAATCGTGACGGTTACAAAAAACTGATTTCTGCAAAATAGTTTATTGTAAGAAGCATTAGTGAATAACAGATTAACAATAGCTACAAGAGCCAGTGCATTGGCTCTTTGGCAAGCCTATTTTATCAAAGATGCCATTGCTGCAATAGACCCTACTATTGAGGTAGTACTTAATGAGATTACGAGTCAAGGAGACAAGATTTTGGATCGTCCTTTGGCACTCATTGGTGGAAAGGGACACTTTACCAAAGAGCTTGAAGATGAGATGTTGGCAGGAAATGCCGATATAGCCGTTCATTCACTCAAAGATGTACCTACCTATATTCCCGATGGATTGGAGCTTGTAGCCATTACCAAACGTCAAGACCAAAGCGATATTTTCCTCTCTCACCGCTACAAAAGCTTAGAATCACTCCCCAAAGGTGCCATTGTAGGGACTACCTCGTTGCGACGAAGAATGCAAATTATGGCTATTCGACCCGATTTGAGACTCAAAGATTTGCGTGGCAATGTCAATACTCGTTTGCGAAAATTGAGTGAGGGCGAATACGATGCCATTATTTTGGCTTATATCGGTGTGGCACGACTTGATTTGATTCAAAATGTACCCTATTCTCACAAACTTCCACTTACGCAAATGATACCTCCTATGGGACAAGCTGCTTTGGGTATTGAGATTGTCTCATCCAACGTCAAAGCTCGTGAGATTGCGATGCAACTCAACGATGCCGATACCTTTTTGTGTTCGAGCCTTGAACGAGATTTCGTAGCCAAAATTGAGGCGGGATGTTCTGCACCCGTTGCCGTTAATGCTACCATCAAAGGCGATGAAGTCACTATCGAAGCGATGATTGGCTACAGCGATGGAACGCATATCTTGCATCAAAAGCTAAACGCTAAAAGAGAGGTATGCGAAACTTTAGGGGTTGATTTGGCTTCTAAAATGATAGAAATGGGGGCCATGGAGATTTTGCAAGAGGCAAGCAGACGCTCTTTTAAAGAGGATATGCCTCAAAGGCTCTAAAGGGAGTATCATTGCAAAGCACAAAGCATCATCGCAGACACGCTTGAAAGCGGTGAGGCAAACGATTACAAACTCCTACAAAGCCACCAATTTTATTCATGTTAAAGTACCGTAGTTGAGGTTAAAAAAATTACTTTGTTTGTTTTTTTGTGCAAAAGGTGAAATAATCTAAACTTCAACTGCTATAATTGTAATATTAATGAAAAAGTAGGAAACAACAATGCGAATTGATAAGTGGCTTAGTGCTACCAATGTAGTCAAACGACGAACCATTGCAACCGATATGGTAAAAAATGGTGTAGTATTTGTCAATGATATACAATCCAAAGCTTCCAAAAATGTAGCCGTTGGGGATAGAATAAGGATTGAGTATCTTAAAGGAGCAAAATCCTATAGGGTTTTGGCTATTCCCGCTACC
This sequence comes from Sulfurovum sp. FS08-3, assembly GCA_000830175.1. Taxonomy (GTDB): domain Bacteria; phylum Campylobacterota; class Campylobacteria; order Campylobacterales; family Sulfurovaceae; genus FS08-3. The sequence continues at coordinate 287,507 of JQIS01000009.1, forward strand.
AAATCGATACCTAAAACTCATAAAGATCAATACGTGGAGGAGCTATCATGAATCACCAAGAGATGTTTGAACGACTCTTTGAGAATAAACTAACACACGATGAAGCCAAAGTTTTTTTGACAAATCTCTATCACGAGGGGGAGAGTGCACACGATATTGCTCTAGCGGCTCAGGTGATGCGTAACCACTCCATCAAGTTACCAATCTCTGCTAACCTTCAAGAGCAAATTATTGATGTAGTAGGTACGGGAGGGGATCAAAGCGGTAGCTTCAATGTCTCCTCGACAGTCGCACTCATTTTGGCCTCCATGGGGTGCTACGTCGCCAAGCATGGCAATCGAAGCATTACGAGCAAATCAGGTAGTGCCGATATGCTTGAGGAGTTGGGTATCAATCTCAATCTCACTCCCGACAAACAAGTCAAGATGCTTGAGGAGTGCGGTTTTTGTTTTATCTTTGCGATGAACCACCACCCCGCAATGGCACACATTATGCCCATTCGCAAATCAATACCCCACCGTACCATCTTCAATCTGCTAGGACCCTTAACCAATCCAGCGGGTGCAAAAAAGTATCTTTTGGGAGTTTTTTCTCCTAGCTTTATCGACCCCGTGAGCAATGCTTTGCTAGAGCTTCACACGCAACGTGCCTATGTGGTAAGTAGCGATGATGGAATGGATGAGATTTCCATCTCCTCAACGACACAATTTGCTTATGTTGAGGCAGGGTATGTGAGTCGTGGCGTACTCAACCCTACCGATTATGGCTTCAAACTTGCCCCAAAAAGTGCTATTTTGGGCGGTGATGCCTCGCTTAATGCCACCATTACACGCGATATATTGATGGGATTGCTTCGTGATGCTAAGCGTGATATTGTCGTTCTTAATGGAGCTTTTGCTCTCTTTGTCGATGGAGGTGCTAGAGACATCAAAGAGGCAATCCAGATGATAGAGGCTCAACTCGATAGCGGCAAAGCCTATGAGCATCTTCAAAAGATAATCGCTCTTTCAAAAACTCTATAAGGATAACTATGCAACTTAAAAATGCAATCGGTTTGGGCGTAGCAGGAAACTTTGCCCACCATTTAGAACAAGCAGGAGAGTTGGAGGATTTTAAAAATGTCGTGACTTGCGAACCCGATGCTCCCAAAGGAATATTTCCTTTTTATCTACCCAATAATGAGGGTTTTTTGGGGGTTTACTCGATAGGGCATGAAAGACTCACACTGCCCAATTACCAATCCAATGCACAAGTAGAACCCGAAATTGCTTTGCTCTGCGATATTGTTTACGATAATAATCACCAAGTGGTCGATTTGAATGTTCGCCAATTTACAACCTTCAACGACTGCACAATCCGAAGAGACGATGCTACTAAAATCTCCCAAAAAAAGAGCTGGGGAGAGAACTCCAAAGGAGTGGGCAGTCGATGGATTGAGATTGATAAGTTTGAAGAGGGTGGAGTGATGGATTATTACCATTTATGCTCGTTTGTCAAGCGTGAGGGAGTGTTGCACCCTTATGGCGTGGATGCTCCGCTTTTGGGCTACAGCTACTTTTATGGCAAACTCAAAAATTGGCTTATTGAGAAGATGAATCACCAAAGCGATTTTGGTCCCCTAGAAGATATTGCCAAACATCTCAAAGAGTGCAACTATCCAGTTCACGCTTTGATATCCATCGGAGCTACCGCTTACGCTGATTTTGGTGAGCATAACTATCTTCAAAGTGGGGATGAAATTTATGTCATTAGCTATGATAAACGCTATTGCAACGGAGATACTACGCCTTGTGACCATAAAGTGATACTTCATCAAAGGGTAGATTAATAGTAAATAGACTACACTATCTTTGAGATTAGTACTCAAAAACCACAAAGGGTCTTTGCAATGCAACCATATTTGACTCACAACAACTCTACGATATTTGCCACTTTGGCCTATCTTGTGATTATCATCGCAGGACTCAAAGCGGCACAATCGCTTATCGTGCCGATACTTATAGCCTTTTTTTGGTTTTTGCTCTTTTTACCTTTCATTGGCAAACTCAAAAAAATGGGCTTCAAAGATTTTTTTATCACCATTATTACCTTTGGAATGACACTCATTATTGTTGCCCTTTTGGGTCTTTTTTTGGTCTCTTCAAGCAAAGAGTTGCTAAGCAATGTACCTACCTATCAAGTCAAATTTTACACTCTTGTGCCGACTATTATGGAGTTTTTGGAAACCTACAATATCCCTATGAAAATCGAAGATATTATCGCTATCTTTGACCCCTCTCAAATCATTGGTATAACGGCTGATTTTGTCAAAGCCATGGGAGGATTGATGACCAAATCCTTTTTGACGCTTATTGTGGTGATGTTTTTGTTTTTGGAATCCTCACTGTTTGAAAAAAAGATTCATTATATTTTTAAGGATAAACTTCTCAAAGAGAAAGTTGAACTCTTTTTACGTCATGTCAATATCTATTTTGTCACCAAAACCGCTACTTCTATGGCGACGGGATTGATTATTTTTGTAATGCTCTCCTATTTTCATCTTGACAATGCCCTGCTTTTTGGTGTTTTGGCATTTTTTCTCAACTATATACCCAATATCGGCTCAATCGTTGCTGCTGTACCTGCTATTTTGCTCTCGTTGCTACAACTAAGTTGGTTTGATACCACACTTATCACAATAGGTTATATTGTCATCAATTTCATCATTGGAAACATTATCGAACCACGCATTATGGGCAGAGGCGTTGGGCTTTCGACCTTTATTGTTTTTGTTTCGCTTGTATTTTGGGGTTGGATGTTTGGAGCAGTAGGGATGTTTCTCTCTGTACCCCTAACGGTTGTGGTCAAAATAGCTTGTAATAAGAGCAAAAAACTCCACTGGGTAGCGGTATTGCTTAGCAACAAAGTCGATCCCAAAGAGAACTATAGTACGCTACCCTCAAAGCACCGCATCAACAAAGGAGACTAAATGGCACTCGAAGATAAATTTAGATGGAATAAAAAATACCTCGACAACCACCCCATAAGCGATGAGCCTATTGATTTGGTTCAATACTATTATGTGTTGGCACATCGTGGCATGGCTTTGGATTTGGCGTGTGGCAAAGGCAGACACAGCAAATTTTTGGCTCACAATGAGTTTAGAGTTGATGCACTTGATATTTCCGAAATTGCCCTTGGTGCTATTGCTCATAACGACAATATCAATCTCCAAAGTGTTGATTTGGATACCCATTTGCTCGAATACGATAGGTACGATTTGGTTGTTTGCACCTACTATCTCAATCGTAAAATTTTCCCTTCCATTGTACAAAGTATGCGTAGCGGTGCGATACTCATTTACGAAACTTTCGTGGCTCACCCAGACAATACCAAAGCCCCCTCCAATGCAGAGTTTTTGTTGCAAGAGAACGAACTCAAAGAGGCATTTGGCGAGCTTGAACTTATCTATTATGATGAGTGGTGGGATATTACACCTCACGACAAAGCCCTAAAGGCTTCATTGGTAGCAAAAAAATAGAGTCTTACCTATTTGGATTTGCAGGGTGAGTGAAACCCACTATCTTATCTATTTGAATATTAAGCTTTTAGTGGGTATCTAATCTTGGGTCTTTGGTTGTTATCTCTTTTTGCATGGAGTTATTGCGTTCTTTTTTACCATCTTGTACCCATCTATCTCATTGGGATAGTAACCCTTTAAAGATTTGAGGATTTTAAAATCATAACGCTCATACAAGGCGATAGCTTGAGGGTTGTCGCACCGAACTTCTAGCGTAAAGCAGGGGGTATCAAGATGGGCTAGTGAGTACTCCAAAAGCTTTTTGGCAACCCCTTTGTTACGAAAGTGAGGTGACACACCCATCGAGTAGAGACGCATAGAGTGCTTTCGCTTGAGCCATAAACAATATCCTACGATTTGATTTTCAATGCGGTAGAGAAAAATCCTATTGCGTTTGATATGATAATGAAAAGATGCCAAAGATAGAGGGAAGTTGTAAATATCAAAAATCTCTTGTTCCAAATGCCAAAGCATTTTGGCATCATTGAGGGTGGCTTGTGCTATCATTATTTTTGATAAATCGTATATTTAGGTATGAGTCGATAGGGGCGGTAGGACATTTTGACTTTTTTGAGGTTTTCAAATCCCATATCATCGCCTACATTGATATAGCTGCTATTGTAGAGCATCTGAAGGTGTTTGGTAAACTCTCGAAAGATAAATTGTGCACATCCGAGTACCTCAAAATCGGTCTTTTCTATCAGCACACTTGAAGTAGTTTCGTTGATACGCTCCCCTACCGTAAAGCCTTTGAGTTCATCGTCGATATAAAGCACCATACCTACAATATCGAGTTGAGTATAGTTGTTGAGCAGTCGCTTGATGGCGAAACGTTCAAAATAGATACCGTCCAAAAAGATTTCAACCTCCTCTTTGGGCATATAGGTAGTGCGGTCTTTGACCCATTTGTTGAAGAGATTGAGTATCCCTGTGTGATGTTTTTCTATATCAATGACTTCGAGTCGATGGTTGGGATAGACTTTGATAAATTTGTTGATTTCGTTGCGTTTGGATTTGTAACCGTCGCCTTTGAGTTCTATGAGGTCATTGACACTGTAGATATAATCGACCAGCTTCTTTTCAATCAAAAAATCTTTGAGCATATCGTAGATTAGCGTACCCTCTTCGAGATAATCGACAAAACCCTCTAGCATATTTTCATGGACATACTCAATTTTGGAGTAGTTTTTGGAAGTGTTGTGCGCGTTCATAATCTCAAAACACTCCAGCATCGCCGCATAGGTGTTTTGGCTTTTTCCCAGTGGGGGCAAGAGCATGGTAAGTACTCCAGAGTTGAGAACAAAAAGACAAAAGGTATCGTTTACAATAGCATAAAATCCCGTCGAACTCGAAAGCCAAATGTAGTTACCTGCAAAGGTATAGTCGCTAATATCGACATTGACGATATTAAGATAGTGATTCATAATGGGTTTAGCACGCAAATCAAAGTGTTTTAAGGTGTGGTTTTGAATAACCAATCGGGACATAAAATGCTCCTAAAAAGAATGGCGAATTATACACGATTTTTAGACTTTTTGAAAAGAGAAAACAAAAGATTTTTTTAAACTGGTGCGAAGTGATGAAACTCTAAGTTCTTATTGGCTACACTCTTTTTTTAGTTTTATTGAGGTATCAAAGTGACAAAAGCTCTTTTTTTAACCCTATTGTTTGCGGTGCTAGGTTATGGATTTTGGCTCAATAATGATTTTAAGCTTATTGCCGCCGGGGTTGCTATTTTTCTTGTGGGTATGCTTTGGCTTGAAGAGGGGCTTAAGAGCTTTTCGGGTTCGACATTGCAAACTATTTTGGAGCGTTGTTCCAACCGTATCTACAAAAGCATTGCCTTTGGGGTGGTGACGACTTCTATCGTTCAATCAAGCTCACTTATTTCGATACTCACCATCTCCTTTTTAAGTGCGGGACTTATGGGGCTAAGCGGTGCGATTGGTATCGTCTTTGGAGCCAATTTGGGGACGACTACGGGTGCGTGGCTTGTGGCGGGATTGGGTCTCAAAGTCGATATCGCAGCTTACGCTATGCCTATGCTTGTTTTTGGGGTGGTACTTATTTTGCAAAAATCGCACAACCTCAAAGGAGTAGGCTATATTTTGGCGGGGCTTGGGTTTTTGTTTTTGGGCATTGCCTACATGAAAGAGGGCTTTGAGGCGTTTAAGGCTTCTATTGATATAGCCCAATTTAGCATGGGAGGCATCAAAGGATTGCTTATCTATACGCTTATTGGTATAGTAGCTACGGTGGTTATGCAATCCTCTCACGCTACACTTATGCTCACTATCACCGCTCTCTTTACGGGTCAAATTAGCTACGAAAACGCATTGGCACTCGCTATTGGTGCTAATATTGGCACAACGGTGAGTGCGCTTATGGCTTCTATTGGCTCATCCATTGAGGGCAAACGTTTGGCGGTTGCACATCTTATTTTTAATGCCCTTACAGCTCTTATTGCACTTGTATTTATCAAACAATTTATAGAAGCCGTTGATTTTTTGAGTCTCTATTTGGGTATTGCCAACGACAACTATACGCTTAAATTGGCTCTTTTTCATACCCTTTTTAACCTCGTGGGTGTCGTGACACTGTTGCCTTTTATTCATCAACTTGTAGCCTTTTTGGAGAAATTTATCACGCAACCCAAATCGCATCATGCCTCCATCGATAGCGTGATGTATCTCAACAACGCTGTTTTGGAGTTGCCCCATACGGCTATGGTAGCGCTTCACAAAGAGAGCAAACACCTCTACGAAAACGGTTTTAAAATCATTGCCAAAGGACTCAACCTTAAACCTCGCCACCTCCTCTCCTCTATGGAGCTTGATGAAGTAGTAGCACAACAACACGATACGATAGCCATAGATATAGATGACCACTACAAAAGACGTATCAAAGGAATTTACGGCGATATTATAGACTTTGCTACCAAAGCACAAGTCAAACTTTCCGATGATAAAATCAACGCCATTTACCAGCTCAAACTTGCCAATCGTGATACCGTTGAGGCTATCAAAAACACCAAACATCTTCAAAAAAATATGCTCAAATATTCCCAAAGCCACAATGTCTATATCAAAGAGCAGTACGATTTGATACGCAAAAATTTAGCCCAACTTTTACGCACTATCCATATCATCGCTTCAACCAATGAAAAAGATTTTATTGAGTTGTTGCTTACCAAATCAACCACCCAAATGCAACTCTACGATATTGTCTCCAATGGTGTACTTGATGGGCTTATACGCAAAGGACTCATTACCAACGAAATGGCAACTTCACTCATGAACGATAGCACTTACGCTTACAATATCGCCAAAAGTCTTATTGCCATGGCACAGATACTCTTTGGGCAAATGCGTACAATAGATGCAGATGATTTGAGTCATTAGGCTCATTTTTTGGATATAATATTTGGATTATTACTATGGGGATAGAGACATGGATTTATTAACATCGCTACAAAAACGCATTGAGGAGCTTGAAGAGGCTCAATCCAAAGCTCAAGTGGCATTGCGTTTTTATGAACAGACCAAAGAGCTTGAACTCTATCAAGCCGAAATGATTAAGCTTCAACAACACATCGAAAAGCATCAAAAAAAACTCATTATTATTTTTGAAGGGCGTGATGCAGCAGGAAAAGGAAGCCTTATTGGTACGGTTTCACGCTACCTCAATCCCAAACACTACAAAATCGTAGCACTGGGTCGCCCTACGCAAGAGCAAAAAACGCAGTGGTATTTTCAAAAATATGTCGAGCATTTCCCCTCGGGTGGGCAGATTGTGCTTTTTGACCGCAGTTGGTACAATCGTGCTATGGTAGAGCCTGTCTTTGGATTTTGCACCCCCAAAGAGCATGAGGACTTTATGAACGATGTGATAGGATTTGAACGCTCTTTGCAACGTCAAGAGATTGTATTGCTCAAACTCTACCTAAGCGTCAAAAAATCGGTACAAGCCCAACGCTTTGAACAACGCCGTATCGACCCCTTACGCCAATGGAAGCTTAGTGAAGTCGATTTGCAATCGCAAGGATTGTGGGATGAGTTTAGCAAAATGAAATACAAGATGTTTTACTTTACCGATCACAAAGAGGCACCGTGGAGTGTCATTCGCTCCAATGACAAACACAAAGCCCGTATTGAAGCGATGAAATTTATTTTAAACAGTATGGAGTATGAAAACCGTAGCCAAACGCTCTCGTTTGAGTGCGACCCTGGCATCATTGTCAAAGTCGAAGATGAACTTTCGATGATGCGTAAAGTCAAACCTGAATTTATCAAGCTTCAAACTCCTAATCTCTAGCCTTTTGTTGATGCGTTTTGGCAGTTTGCACACTGGGTTTTTTGTCGCTTTGCCATAGGGCTTCGTTGGGTTTGGGACAGGCTCGAACGCACTCACCGCAGTAGATACACAGCAGTGAATTGTAGGTATATTCAAGCGATTTTTTGTTTTTGGGATTGGCGGTTGGATGCTGGGTTGGCTCGAAGATAATCGCCTCGGGCGGACACGCTTTTTGGCATTTGAGACAATAGATACACTCCGCCTCACCGTACTCAATCAAGCCTCGGTAGTTTGGGGTGCGTGGCAAAGCTTCGAGGGGATAATTGAGCGTTTGAGGCTTTTTGAAGAGATTGAACAATGCGTTTTTGATTCCCATAACTCTCTCCTATTTGGCCGTACACGACATACACGGATCAAACGATGCCAAAATGGCGGGAGCATCGGCATATTGAGAGCCTTTGAATATCTCCATAAACGCAGGAATGCAAGAGAAGGTAGGCGTTTTGATGCGTACTCTATCCAAAATAGCTTTTTTGCTCCCTTTGATGTAGTGCATTAGCTCTCCTCTAGGGGCTTCGAGTCTTGTAATCGCTTCCCTTGGGGTTTGCCTTTGAATGGGGTGAGGATTTCCCCCTCGGGTAGTCCCTCTACGATGTTGCGGCACATCTCTATGGAGTTGAGTATCTCCTGTAAACGTACCATATTTCGAGCATAAATATCCCCGCTCTCTCCTACTACTATCTTGAAGCCAACTTCATCGTAGGGCAAAAGTTTACTACTGCTTCTCACATCCGTAGCCAAACCCGTAGCACGAGCCAAAGGTCCAATAGCATTGTAGCGATAGGCATCTTCTAGGCTAAGTGTGCCGATATTTTTATATTTGAGTGCCAAAGACCAATTGGAACTAAACTCTGCGATATACTCTTGAATTTTGGACTTAAGGGTGTTGAGTGTTGTTTGGGTAGTGGCAACTATACGGCTATCTATGTCACGATTGACTCCGCCAATACAAACATAATCAAATTGCACCCGATTGCCCGTAATAAGCTCCAAAAGCTCCATAATAGGCTCACGATCCCCCATGATACGCATAAACATCGCCTCGTATCCTGCATTTTCGCTTACATGGGCTAGACACAGTAGATGCGAATGGATTCTATCGAGTTCTACCAAAAGTATCCGCAAATAGTTTGCTTTAGGACTCACTTCACCCTCCATGAGCGACTCAATTGCCATCGTGGAAGCTAGTGAATGGGTAATAGCACAAAGTCCGCAAATACGAGCCACTACATAGGGTACACTATCAAAGCTAAATTTGGTAGCACACGCTCTCTCTACGCCACGATGCACAAAGCCTACATCGCTATCGACGGCGATAATCTTCTCATTTTCACACTCAAAACGAAACTTAATAGGCTCTAGCAGGGCAATATGTTGCGAACCTAGCGGAATTTGAATCGTTTTTTTCATCGATTGCACCTTTCAATTTAAACTAACATATAATACTTTATGCAATATTATAATCCTATTAACCAACCCCACGCATTTCGAGAGAAATTTGATATTTCGTAGGGTATCACCAAACAATAGATAAAGCCTATCAATGGATACGATATATTCAGTTTTTAAGCACAACCTATCAAGTGCGTAACATCAGTTGCACTAATTCCCTATAAAGCTTTTGCCTCCCGCACTTGGGGCGTAACGTTTGTTTGCTTTGTCGTATGTCAAAAAAGCTTTGTAGGAGTGTTTTTCACTCAATACTGGAAGCGGAGATGGACCTACCCAACCCGCAGGATGGCTTATCGTCGTGGTATATCGGATAGTGATAATCGAACCTACCACCAAAGCACTTTGAGTACGCTCGACTTTAAGCACCTTTGCTTTGAGTGCAATCTCTCTTTGAGCCGATGCGATTGTTTTGCTCTTCACACTGAGGACTTGCAATGTTACCACTTCGGGCGAATTTTCTTGCAACTCGTGATAGACTAGAGGTGGTAGTTCGCCGTAGAGTGGATAGAGAACCAAAAAAATAAAAAGTAGTAGTTTTTTCATCGATAGCTCCTTAGAAACTTGTTGAAATTTTATAGAGTGCCATAGCGTAATTGACACTGTTGTTGTAGTGGGTTAATATATCAAAATTTTCTGATCCTAACCATATCTCATCGCTTTGTCTGCCAAAAAGTACCGCAAGGGTAGCACGGTTTTGCTTAAAATCTCCAAATCTTAACCCCACTTCTTGAAGCTTATCAAGGGGGTATTGTTTATCAAATCCACTCTCAAGGGCGTTGAATTTTTTGTGCGAATAGTAGGCTTGTAGGGCTATTGTTGGGTTGCGATTATCCCATCCGTTTTGGTGCAAAAAATTGGCTATTGTAGCCAGTGCATCGGCTTTGTCCCATGGATTGCTCACACCATCACGATTGTAATCGACTCCGTATTTGCGATTGATAGAGGGCAACTGCTGTACCCACCCCATCGCCCCCGCAAATGAGCCTTTGAACTTAAAGACGCTTGATTTTTTCTCTCTACAAAAGAGCAGGTATTGTTCGAGTTCGTATTTAAAAAAGGCTTGTTTACGGTTGGGGAAAAAGGCTAAAGTGGTGAGTGCATCGAAGATTCCAAAATCACCAAAATTGGTACCAAAATTGCTCTCTACTCCCGCAATGGCTACGATAAGATTGATAGGGACTTGATACTCATTGGCTATTTTGGTTAGTAACGCATAGTTCTCTTTTTTAAACTTCTTAGCTCTTGTAAACATAATAGGCACTACGATATGTTTAGCATACCTATCCCAACTCGCATCGCTTCGATAGGAGCGTTTGGGTACGGTGTAGCGGGTGTGGACGAACTTTTGGTATCGAGCCAATTTGAATATCGAGTGGAGATACTCTTTGTTGAAGTTGTGTTTTTGGTGCATCTCATCCATGAAGCTTTGCACCTCACCATTGTTTGCAAAATCATAACTCATCAAATAGATGGGCAAAATCAAGAGTAATAGTATCTTTTTCATTCTAATCCTTTCAAAATAAGTAACGCATCTTTGTAGATAGGCTCATCAATAAACCCATACCGCTCATCCATAAAACCATGCTCCCCCTGCTCTGAGTTTGCCTCAAATGCCTCTTTGATATCTTTGGCTCTTGCTATTTGCTCCTCATCAACCCCAAAGATGCGATTGGCAATCTCCACTTGAAGCGGTCCCATACAGGCTTTGGATTGGTAGCCCATCATCTTCTCACGCTTACACCACGCTTCAAAGAGTTGCGTGTTTTGATACTCTTGAAACATAAACGAAGTCCCTCGCAACCCCACGCTGTGACAATCAATCAAAAACTTTGAGAGGATATAATCAATCGTAGGATTGCCCATTTGCACCAGCGATTGCGGTAACCCCAAAGAGTTGAGCAAATCCAAAATCCCAATATTTGCCGTAGTCAATCGCTCATCTATCCGTAACGATTGCAAATTATTAAACGCCTCTTTGGTCTCCATGGAGATATGCAACTCTTTATCTTTTGCTAGTAGCCCCAACGCCTCTTGTACCTCCTTTTGGGTTTTGATTTTGGATACCCGTATCGCATCAAAAGCAAAATCGTTCAAAAACGCTATCTCTTCACGCCCACCCTCATCGAGCGGATTGGTTCGCACCACCAAAAAGCTATTGGAGGCTTCCATATGTGAGAGAAAAAAGGCAATATTCACCAACGCCTCCCTCTTGCGACTCGGCGCAATGGCATCTTCAAGATTAAGCGTAATCATATCAGCTTCAAGCCTATCCAATCTATTTAAATGTTTGAGTCTTAGAGGATTGAGCATCATATTGCTACGATATTGCCCCCTGCTGTAGGAAGCTTTACGTTTGTTTCCAAATTGTGCAATTTTTTCATCAATAGAGAGCTTCTCTATCGCTTCTAGGTTTGGGAATATCATTTTGGTTTGGTCTCCTTTTTGTTGTTTATATTTCTTGATATACTGCAATGGGGTCAATAATAATTTCATTATCAAGTTTGCCAATAAAAAGTTCTTCCATTTTTGAAAATTCAAAGATAGCATCAACAAGTGCTTCTTTCATACTTTTATAAGTTTTTTCTTTTTTTTCAATATCTTTTTTTTCTTTTTGATGTTGTGTTATGATTCCAAAAATAACAAAATCTTTTTCTGGAAACCTTGAATACTTTTTAATCAATAAAGACTCTTCTTCTCTTAAATGATTTCTATTTAAATTTGCACTAAAAACTTTTTCTTTTTGGCTCTCAGGTAATGTGATTCGTAATTCAAATTGGTTTTTATAACCAAAATCTAACATACACTTCAAACTCTCTAAAAATTTAGGTTCACGATAAAAGTTTTTATCTTTTGCATATTGTTTAATGTTGGATATTTTCTTTAAGTCATTTTTTGCTTTTTGTTGATCTTGAGTGTTAAGTTTAGGAATCAATGCTTCTAATGCTTGTTTCCTTTCTAAACCATTTAAATAAGCAAATGATTCACCTATTTCATTAAATTTTTCTAAAATATCTTTAATGGTTTCAATATCATTAAATAACATCTTACCTGTCACCTTAATAAAATTATATTCTTCAATTTTTTCTATTTCTTCATTAAAATTTATAGAATCTATAGACAGCACTCTATTTTCTTCAAATAATTTCTTTTCAAATAATTTATATGCATTGTCATATAAAACCTTTTTTTCAACAGTTGAAGTTTCTTTGCTTATAATATCAGCAAACATTCTTCCACTGCCTTTTTCAGCTTTTTGTTTTTCCATTTCTTCATTTATTTTAGATGAAGAGTTTGTTATATGTTCAGTAAGTCCTTCAAAAATTTGTGAAGAGATAGAATACATTTTATATTCATCAAGATATATAAAAGATTTAATTTTTTGATTCATGAGCGTTTTCTCCTTATGTAATCTTCAAGATATTCTTTTCTAATCTCTTCAGGAGATTTGACTAATTCACTTTTCCATTTTTGCATTGAATTTGGAAAATATCTTTTAGCGATTATAATACCTTTATTTTTATTAAGTAAACAGGATTCAATTTTTCGTCTATCAAATATTTGATATTCACCTATCCTTTTATTGCCGATAAAACTACTTAACTTATCAGATAGTCCTGAACTTGCTATTGTAGAATAAAATCCAATAAAGCCATGGCAATTATAAGCTTCTACTCTATCAATTATATTAATCTCATCATCAATTCCAACTGATTTTCCTTTTCCTGAATTAGAATGTGCATAATGTTTACAGCTAACTAGCCAACGAATTTTTGTATTATTACTTATGCCTATACGCATTTCTTCAACAAGGATATCTAGTCCACCATCTTGTCCACGATTTGGCTCCGAAATAACTTTATAACCCAAAAAATCAAGAAAATCTCTACTAAAAAACTCAAAATCATCTTGTTCTCCTGTTTTTGAAGAATTAGCAGGGTGAATTTCTTTAAAATCTATAATAGCCATTTTATTCTACCTTCTCATTATGCAAAAAGCCACAATACCTATTCAAAACATCTTTTAAAATTTCATTTTTAATAGTAGCTATTTTTTTCGTTAATAAATTTTTTTGGAGTGTACACGTTTTATCAACTATAAGGTAACTTTGTTTTTTAAACTCTCCTTCTTTTAAAAAATTATTGGTAAATGTAAAAGCATTTTGATTTTGTGTATTTGTTGTAAAAGGGATATAGATAACATCACCAAAAGAGTTTTGTTTAATAATTAAAATAGGTCGTAATTTATAATTTTCACCACTGGTAAAATAGATTTTTGCCAAATAAATATCCCCTACCATTTGGAGTAATCCTCACTATCTTCTATCGGCGTAGAGAGATCAACTTTTGAGATATACTCCAGCTCCTCTTCATTCCAAAAATCATACTCTTGAGGAGTTTGATTATCCTTAAATGAAATCACTTTGGATACCTGCACACTATCTTTTAGATTCTCCAAAAACCACAAAAGCTTATCCGCAACACCATCATCAACCTTTATTTGAAATGTTTGCATTGTTTACTATCCTTATTGTATTAAATGATTATATTCAAATTGATTGTTTGATTTATCTATCCAATAGACAACGCTATCAAAGTAAATCAATTTTCACGATAACTATCCAACTCTTCCCACACTTTATCGTGTGATACTAAGTTTGCTTTGCCCTCCAACACATCTTGATAGACTTGATGAAGCATTTTTTTATCTTTTTCAAACCCTTTTTTGTCCCGTTTTAGCTCATTGTTGATGGCTTTGCGGATAAAATCGGATACTGTAATATTAAGTGATTGTGATACATTTTGCACTTTTGAAAACATATCATCATCAATGGTAATGTGTGTTTGATGCATCGCTTATCCTTTTGAATCTATTTAATATATTATATCCAAAAATTATTCCGTTAGATGCGTGCCATAAAGGTGACGAAATTTGCCCATTGGAAGATGGTATCTATCTCTCTAAAACCCGCCTCTTTGCACATTTTGATATTCTCTTCGATGCTAAAAGGCACAAGTACATTCTCCAATGCCTCTCGCTTTTGGGCTATCTCGTACTCACTGTAGCCTTGGGCTTTTTTGTAGTCGTAGTAAACATCAATGATCTCTTTATCGAGGCGTTTGTTGTCAAAAATCACCTTTTCACAAAAGAAAAAAACCCCCTCATCGTTGAGATTGTGGGCTATCTTTTGCACCAATTTCAAACGCTCAATGGGGCGGATAAACTGCAAGGTATAGTTGGCGACGACTATATCCTCACGCTCATAGGGGTAGGTTAAAATATCCCCTTCTTCGATGCTAATATCGGCTCCAAAGGCTTGAATTTTGCGTTTGGCTCGTTCATTCATGGCCGCTGAATTGTCAATGCCTTTGAGGTGCATTTTGGTTTGCGTTCTATTGTGAAGCATCAAGAGAAACTTTGCCGTAGAACTACCCAAATCAAGCACTTTAAGCCCCTCTTTTTGGCGTTTGCAAATAAGGTCGATGATTAAAGCACTGTTGGCATCGTAAAAAGGAATGGAGCGACTAAGCATATCGTCAAATACCGAAGCCACCGACTCATCAAATTCAAATTTTTTTTCTATTTTTTTGGTAAATACGTCATCTTTCACGGTGAATCTTTTTGGCTATTTCTATATCTTTTAAAATTTGGAGTTTGAGTTTGGTCAAATCCTCAAAGGTTTGATTGGGGCGGATAAACTTCAACCACTGCAATGTGATGTGAGGATTTTTGAGTGCGATGGTTTTGTCGATAATGTGCGTCTCAATGGCAAAAGCTTTATCGCTAGAGACCCTATGGCCGATGAAACTAATGCTCTCATACCATACACCATTGACCAATGCACGGGTGGCGTAAACTCCCTCTTTGGGATTGTGATAATCCAATG
Organism: Sulfurovum sp. FS08-3; assembly: GCA_000830175.1. GTDB lineage: Bacteria > Campylobacterota > Campylobacteria > Campylobacterales > Sulfurovaceae > FS08-3. Next base: position 302,755 of record JQIS01000009.1, read on the forward strand.
CGACAATATTAATCGTCGAAACCAACGCTTTAGTGCCTATTCCTTGCCCTTTGATAGCATACCCCATCATCTCATAGGGTCGCCCCAATAGTTCGTTGGCTCTATCGATGTGACCTTGGGCAATCAAACCTTTGATGGTGCTAGAGTGAATCGAAACCCCTTGATGCTTCATCTCTTTGATGATTATCACTTCACCTACAAACAGCTCTTGTAGCGTCCTAGCATTACCGCTTTTTTGGTAGCCAAACTCAAAATCATACCCTATAATGATGCGTTGAAGCTTTGGAAAATCCTCTTTGAGCATGGCTATAAACTCTTGGGGTGTTTGCGATGAAAGCCTATCAAAATGATAGACAAAAAGGGGTTTGTTGATATAAAAACTTCTGCGATACCCCCTCGTAAGCGTAGCCAAACCACGCTCAATCACAATCACGCCATCGCTTAGAGAGATGAGTCTTTGATGGGCTAGATGTACACCATCAAAAGAGCCTATGGAAACCGATTGAATGGTTGAGTCACTGTTCACGAAGAGCCATCTCCTGCGTTGCTATCGTAGTGCAACTCATAACTATTTTTGGGTTTGAGGGTTGTGAGAGTAGAGAGATACTCCGCCATGGCGTTTGTCTCTTGTGGGTTTAAGGCTTTGGCAAACGATACCATAATGGCTCCATTGGGTGTTTTGGTAATGCCTTGCTGCAACTCTTGGAAGCGTTTGATAAGATACTCTTTGGGAAGACCTTGAAGTTTGGGCGTAGCTCCCATCCCCTCTCCATAAACACCGTGGCAACTGTTGCATCCGTTTTGCATATAGAGTATCGACATATCTTTGGGGTAGAGGCAAGAGAGCATCAAGATAGATGCAGTGAGAATAAATTTCATACTAAATTACTCTTTTTTGAGCGGATAATAACATAAAAATAATTAATATTTTATATAGTAGTTCATGTTGTGGTATTTTTTAATTAATGTTACGCAAAAATATACCCACACAGCGGGAGAGTGGCAAGGTTTTACGCACTTTGAGTGCGTAAGGTTAGTTTTTAAAAATAGAAAAGCGATTTCTCATTCCGTGCTACAATATGGAATGTTGCTACTATTGACCCATGGCTATAAGCTGGGCGAGTGCGGCACTCAAACCTGCGTTGTAGTCGGTGGCTACTTCGTTGGATATGTAGTTGGTGCGTTCATCTTTGTAGTCGTAATCGTTGGTACTTAGAGGTCCACCTACCAAAGCACCCACTAAAATATGCGTGTTGATAGTGGGTGAATCGATGGAGTGCGTTAATGATTCGTGCGAGGCTCTGTGGTGAGGATTGATGGGGTAGTTGCTCCCAAAGCCAATAAGGTAGCTAAAATTAAGCGGATTGTCTCCCAAAATATAATCAATTTGAGATTGTGCAAAGGCTAAATAGTCTCTTTTTTTGCTCTCATCGCTCAACAACGAGGCGTATTTGGCCGCAACAAAGGCTTGTGTCGAGGCGTAGCGTAAAGACCCCCATTGACTAATCACCCTTAGGCCCGCAGGTGAAGCAGGGACGCTATCTATCCAATGCTCAATGTGTTGTTCCATAGCGTTGCGGTATTGGCTCTCTTGTGTGATTTGTGCCAAAAGCAAATAGACTCCTGTGGTGACATTATCCCAGCTATGTACCCACCCCACGGGGGATTTATTGACAATAAAACGTTTGGCATCGTCAAGATAACTTTGTTCGTGCGTGGCTTGATAGAGCCAAATAGCTCCCCATGCGATTTGATCTTTGTTGTCATCAAAGAGTTGATAAAAAGGCGAAGCATCACGGTAGGCGTTGTCGCTAGGATAGGTTTTGGCAAAAGCGTAAATCTCTTTGGCTTTGAGCAGCAACCCATTGGCAAACTCACTATCACTCTCCCTAAAGAGCATATACCCCGAAGCCAATGCCGCTGCCATCGAACCGCTTACCGCTGCACAACCTCCTTGAGTGGCGTTGCAGATAGAGGTGGGGCGAGGCATGGTGAGATCTTGCGGTGGTCCCCAAAAGCCATGATCGGCGTTGCCGTTGCCTACTTGATAATAGACTCTATCGTCACTAGCATCACCTTGTTTGCCCTCATCGTAGCTACGAGCGAGGTAATCCAAAGCGTATTTGACTTGTTTGTGGGCGTAATCCAAATCGCTATAGGTGTGAGCATTCTCTATCATACTCCAATTGAGCATGGTTGCACTGTAGCTCATGGGTAGGTTAAATTTGACATGGTCTCCCGCATCAAACCAACCACCATCCAAATCAACCCCCACATCGCTCCCATCGCCACTGGCTATTGGTTTTCGCCACACTGCACGCTTAAAAGGTCCCGATGCTCTTTGAGCCTCATAGAAGCTCATGGATAAATCAAGGGCTTGGATATATTTGGAGTTATCCAACGCAACACTTTGAGGCAGGGCTTTGACAATGAGATCAAAGAAGAGTTTTTGGGTTGCACTTCCTTTGGAGAGGGTTGCTTCGAGTCTAATGGCTTTATCTCCCTCATTGTATGCGGGACGCTTGATACCTCCAGAACTCAAAAGCGTTTGGGTATCGGAGCTGCTCCACACGATACTTGATCCGTTTTTGCCCAGTACGGGAAGATAGAGATTGGAGGTGATGTTTGTAGCCACACTATTGAGTGCCTTGATACTCTCAAACGTAACCATTTGGGCATCTTCTATTACGCTTTGCTCATCGTTTAAGGTATTGTTGGGTTGCGTTGGGGGATTGGTGGGGGAATCACTAACAACACCCTCCTCCAAAGCAGCACAATAGCCAATCGTCACCGAGTCGTACGCTTTGACCACACGGTTAAATTCAACTCCTTTGGCTTGGATTGTAAGCGTGGTTGGGTCTTGTGTGTAGGTGGCATTCCACAAATCATTGACTTTACCTTGAGCTTCAAACGCTACGCTCCAAAGCTTATCGGTAGGGCTTTGATTGGTAATGGTAACATCACTACAATAACCGCTACCCCACTGCGATTGAATCTTTTGAGACACTTGCAAATGCTCACTGCTGTAGGATGTGGCTACGTTACTAGAGGGTGTGCTAGATGAAGTAGAGGCACTATTGGCACAATATCCAAAGCTTACAATCCCCTTAGCGCCTACAGCACGATTGAACTCCACACCCCATGCATTGAGCCGTTGCGTAGTGCTATCAAAAGTATAATGAGCATTCCATAAGGTATAAATATCCCCTTTGACATCAAGTGTCACATTCCACAGTTTGGGTTGCGTTTGGGGGTTGTAAATCTCTACCTCTTCACAAAAGCCACTGTTCCACTCGCTTGTGCGTTTGATTTTGACTACTAAATCGCCATTGGTTGCTGTTGCAAGAGTAGAGTCGGTTGAGCTTGATGGTGCAACGGTTTGGTTTTGCAAAGCATCCACAAGCTCTTGAAACTCACCGTTGTTTTCCAAAAGGCTTAAGAGTTTTTGAGGCGTGAGCGTACTATCAATACCAGATAGAGCCAAGAGTGCTTGAATGGTTTGAGGATTGGTATAGCCGTAGGGAGCTAGGATTTTGGCTACGATTTGATACTCCAGTGAGCTATTGTTTTCCAACAAAACCTCAATATCCTTTTGGCATCTTTTAAGCTCTAGTGTAAGTTGCGTGGAGAGACTATCAATCATTAATGAATGCTCAATCAAGCTCTCTTGAAGATTGGAGGGTTCAATTTGGGCTATTTGAGTAGCGATACTCTTCTCCAAAAGTGCAAAAACCTCATCGCTAATCTCTTGATTTTGACAAAGCTCATCCACACTAAGGGAGGTTTTGGATTGTAGCGTTTTGGCTATTTCGATGTAGCTTTGGGTTGTATCAAGGGCGTTTTGTCGTATCAATTTGGCTTTTTGATGGATTTGCATAGCGACGCTAAAGAGTTCTCTATCTCCCTTGCTGAGTGCCTCTATGGGGTCTAGTGTCAAACGTTCATGGGAGAGATTGTAGGCATAAGCCACGTTTTGTTTGGCATCTTCTGGTGTGCTACCTAGCTCCACCATGGTAGCAATAAGGGTTGTAATGGGGGTAATATGAAGCGTACCATTTCCATCTACAGTAGCTTTGAGCTTTTGATCAAAAGAGGTTTTGGTGCGTATATCAAAGCCTCCAAAGGCAACAACCAAAGCCTTATGATTGAGATAGTTGGCGTGTGTTAGGGTTGTTTGGTCTAAAACCAACGTATATAAACCCTCATCATCGCTTAGAGCCAAAGGCTCACCGTTGCTCAACTCTCCATCCAAATCGAGATCCAAAAAGACTCTAGCTCCGCTAATCTCACCATCGACTACTCTGCCTTTGAGAGTGATGGTGTCGCTATTTGGCGTATTGTTTTGCGTGGCACCGCCGCCACCTCCACCGCACGAAAGCAATAGTAACGAAAAGAGTAAACCAAAAAAAAGAGGCATGAAAGATTCCTTGAAAAATAAATTTATGATTATACACTCCTTGGGCTTTAGAAGTAATGGATTGTGTGCTTTTGCAAAGTTAATTTTAAGATAACTCCCCGTCTAATATGCTATAATTAAATAGATATTTTATCTTATTTAAGGAAGCATAATTGAAAAGCAAAATAGAAACGGTCAAAACTCTTTTTGAGGCATTGCCATTTATCAAAAAATTTTCCAATGAAAAAATCGTCATCAAATACGGCGGTTCGGCTCAAACAAGTGAAGAGCTTAAGCTTAGCTTTGCCAAAGATATTGCATTGTTGCATCTTGTAGGTATGAAGCCTATCATAGTACATGGAGGGGGCAAAAGCATTACCGATTTGCTCACTCAACTCAATATTGAAACAAAATTTGTCGATGGACAACGCGTGACTACCAAAGAGGTATTGAGAATTGCCGAGATGGTACTGAGCGGTGAAATCAACAAAGAGATTGTCTCTTTGCTCAACAATCAAGGCACAAAAGCCATTGGTATTTCAGGAAAAGATGGCAATTTATTTGAAGCCATGCCCAAAGATTTTGAAAATTTTGGCTACACAGGAGTGATAGAACACGTCAATCCCGAAGTGGTCAATAAGATTATCGATGATAATTTTGTACCCGTTATTGCTCCTATTGCTGGGAGTGCTAGTACGCAATACAGTGGATTTAATATCAACGCCGATTTGGCAGCAAGTCATTTGGCAGTAGCGATGGGGGCTAGAAAGATTCTCTTTTTGACCGATACTCCAGGGGTGCTTGATAACGATAAAAATCTCCTCACCAATCTAAGTATTCAAGAGTGCAATGCTCTCAAAGCCAACGGGACAATCCACGGCGGTATGGTACCCAAAGTCGATGCGTGTATCCATGCCCTCAAAGGGGGAGTCAAAAAGGCTCATATTATTGATGGACGCTTGGAACATTCGGTGCTTTTGGAGATACTTACAAGTGCGGGTGTTGGAAGCTGTATCGAACTCTAGCTTGGAGGCGATAAGCAACTATTAGATTGAATAAGGTATAATTTTGCGATGCATGAGACTTTAAAAATATTTTACGGTGATTTGAAAAACTCTTTCAAAGACCTACTTCCTATTGTTGTGGTGGTTGCTTTTTTTCAAATAGCCATTATTCAAGCCCTCCCTGAGGGGCTAGGCTCTATTGTCATTGGATTGATTATTGTAGCCGTTGGATTGGCTCTTTTTATCCGTGGGCTTGAGCTTGGGATTTTTCCAATCGGCGAAAATTTGGCGACCGATTTTGCCCGTAAAGGCTCTTTGTTTTGGTTGCTTGTTTTTGCTTTTACGATAGGCTTTTCGACAACCATTGCCGAACCTGCCCTTATTGCCATTGCCGATAAAGCCGCAGCGATAAGCGAGGGTAAGATTGATGCTCTGTTTTTGCGTATCACGGTAGCACTTTCGGTTGGATTTGCCATTGCGTTGGGAGTCTTGCGTATTTTGTTGGGACACCCTATTCAATACTATATCATATTGGGCTATGTCATGGTAGTCGTTATGACTTTCTTTGCACCCAAAGAGATTATTGGACTCGCTTACGATAGTGGCGGTGTGACGACTTCTACAGTAACTGTACCGCTTGTAGCGGCTTTGGGGATTGGACTAGCTTCAAGTATCAAAGGACGCAATCCCATCATTGATGGATTTGGATTGATTGCTTTTGCTTCTTTGACACCCATGATTTTTGTTCAAGCCTATGGGATTTATGTTTACAATTTTGTAGAACAAACAAGCAGTATCGCTACTGTAGTGAATGAAACGGCAAAAGCAGCTGCCAAAGCCTATGAGTTTGATCTCAAAGAGACTATTTTGGGGCTTTTTGGGGTGATTGAAGATGTCGCTCCTATCTTGATTGTGATTTTCTTTTTTCAATACATTATTATTCGCAAACCCGTTGAACACCTACACAAAATCATTTCGGGTATCGTTATGGTGATTTTTGGACTTTATGCTTTCATCGTTGGATTGGAGATGGGACTCTTTCCTATTGGTGAGACGATTGCTTTTCAACTCACATCAATGTCCAACAATCTACTCATCTATCTCTTTGCCTTTTTGATTGGTTTTTCAACCACCATGGCAGAACCCGCACTTCTTGCTATTGCTATCAAAGCACAAGAGATTAGTCAAGGCAACATCAAACAATTTGTACTTCGAGCCATTGTGGCTTTGGGCGTTGCGGTTGGTATTGCGTTGGGTTCGTATCGAATTGTCGTAGGAGACCCTATTCACTATTATATTATAGTAGGCTATATTGTTGTTGTTATTATGACCTATTTTGCTCCCAAATTTATTATTCCCATCGCTTACGATAGCGGTGGGGTAACCACCTCCACGGTAACAGTTCCGCTAGTAGCTGCCCTTGGACTGGGATTAGCTCAAAACATTGAGGGGAGAAATCCCTTGATAGATGGGTTTGGACTCATCGCTTTTGCATCGCTTTTTCCTATGATTACGGTTATGGGTTATGGAATTTATGCACAGTATCAAATTGATAAAAAGAGGAGTATGGAATGAAATTTACAGCATTAATCGCCGTCGTGGCGGACAAAGATGAAGAGAGAGCCATCGAAGTAGCCAAAGAGGCTGGGGCGGGAGGCGTGACCATTACACACGGTCGCAATATTGGACTCAAAGAGAAAAAGGTCTTTTTTGGTCTTACACTTGAAGAGAATGTATCGGTGATGTTTTTTATCTTGCCACGACGAACGTCACTCAAGGTAATGAAAGCTTTGCGAAGCAATTTTGATTTGGACAATCCTGAAAGTCCAGGGATGGCATTTACCTTTCCGTTGGCTCATGTGACAGGTTTGGATAAGAGTGAACTGCATAAGTTTGAACAAGAAGTACGCAATATGCTCTAAGCGTATCTATCAAAACAAAAGGGGATTTTATGTTAGTAGAAAATGTTATGACACCAAAAGATAAATTGGTCATTGTTTCACAAATGAATGCTTTGAAAGTGGCTTTGCAAAGGATGAAAAAACATCGTGTTAAAGCTGTAATAGTCGATAAAGCCTCTCCTGGTGGTGCTTATGGGCTTGTTACTTTCAAAAATATACTGCAAGCTATCGTATCGGAAGATGGTGATATTGAGTTGCTCAACATTTACGATGTTGCCACCACTCCTGCTATCTCTGTATCCAAAAAAATGGATATCAAATACGCTGCACGCATGATGGTTAATAGCGGTATCAAAAGATTGTTGGTCATTGACAATAATGAACTTGAGGGCATTTTAACAATGAGCGATATTGTGAATGTATTGCTTGAAAGTATAGAGGAGTAGAAAAGCAAATGGAATTTATTGAAACACGAGGAAATGATGGAGTTAAGGCTCAAAGTATCTCTTTTTCGGAGGCGATTTTAGCCCCAAGTGCAAGTTTTGGAGGGCTTTATGTGCCTACCTCTTTGCCACTATTGGATGAAACATTTATAAACAAACATTTAAATAGCTCTTACAAAAAGTTGGCACTTGATTTTTTGGTAGGTTTTGGGATTGATATAGATTCATCCATTTTGCAAGAGGCCCTTAATCGCTACGATGCCTTTGACAAAAGTGATAAGCCTGTGGAACTTAGCCAAATAGAGGAGGATTGCTTTGTAAGTGAACTCTATCATGGACCCACACGAGCTTTTAAAGATATGGCACTCCAACCCTTTGGCTACATTTTGTCCCAATTGGCTCAAAAGCGAAACGAAAACTATCTCATTATGGCAGCAACAAGCGGCGATACGGGTCCTGCGACACTGGAAACCTTTAAAAATCAAGCCAATGTCAAAGTCGTCTGTCTCTATCCAGAGGGTGGTACAAGCGATGTGCAACGCCTCCAAATGGTCACTGAAGCGGGAAGTAATCTCAAAGTCATTGGTGTCAAAGGAAACTTCGACGATACCCAAAACGCCCTCAAATCACTTTTGGCTTCCAAAGATTTCAAAGAGGAGCTTGATAGCAAAAATATGAAGCTCTCCGCTGCCAATTCGGTAAATTTTGGACGTATTATTTTTCAGATTATCTATCATATTTACAGCTATTTAGAGTTGTTGCGAAGCAAAAAAATCCAACTCAATGAAAAAATCTATTTGGTTGTTCCTAGTGGAAACTTTGGCAATGCTTTGGGGGCTTATTACGCTAAAAAAGCGGGATTGCCTATCGAAAAAATCTTGATAGCCTCCAATGTCAATAATATTTTGACCGATTGGATTACCAATGGAAGCTACGACTTAACCGCTCGTGAGCTTATCAAAACCAACTCTCCTGCGATGGATATTTTAAAAAGCTCCAACGTTGAACGCATCTTGTTTGATAAATTTGGTGCTAATCGAACCAAAGAACTCATGGAAACATTGGAGAAGTATGGTAAATATCAACTTGAACCCAGTGAGATAGCATCGCTTCAAGAGGATTTTGATGCTTCTTTTAGCGACGATAGCGAGTGTGTGGCGACTATTGGAGAGTATGCCCAAAAAGGATACATTATGGATCCTCATACCGCCACGTGTATCAAATCCTATAAAAATTTACGAGATAAAAAACTCACAACCGTACTCTATTCTACAGCAGAGTGGACGAAATTTAGTCCCGTTGTCGCCAAAGCCCTTGGCAAAGATATTGCACACGATAGTGAAGCATTGGAGTACATCGCAACACAAACCCATTTGGAGGTTCCACCTATGATAAAAGCACTGTTACACAAAGAGATTATTCACGATACCGTCGTCGAAAAAGAGGGTATCGCACAGGAGATGTTAAGGTTTTTGTAACCTTAATATGTCATGATGAAAAAGTCAAACTTTACAATAGTAGCGGTTGTTTCGTTGCTCTTTTTGCCTCTTGTGGCTCAAGAGGCGGATTGTCGCAACCTCACACGTAGCAGTGTGGGGTGTGATACCTACGGTGCTAAACTGCTCTACAAAGTCAAACCCGTCAAGTATCAAAACCGCAAAAAAGTTATTACCACCCAAACGCTTCCGCCACCCAAAAAGAAAAAGCTCAAAGTCGTTACGATTGATAAATTTATCGAAAACCATATTCAAGTCAATGAATCGGTACGATTTACAACCCCAAGCAAACCTGTTTACCACACCAAGTCCAATAGCACCCAAAAAATAAGAGATAGTAATGCAACCAAAACGCCCATTGCAAAAAAACAACCCAAAAAAGAGATAAAACCCAAAAAAGACGCATTTGTTAGCTTCATTGAAAATTGGGATAAGGACAAAAAGAGTATCTCTGTCACAAAAGCAAAACCCAATAAGAGAGTGCAAAAACCCAAAGAGTATAAAGTCGTCAAACCAAACTCCACAAGAAGTCTCAACGTAGTAGCCACCGCTTATACATCGCATCGCAACCAAACCGACTCCACCCCTTTTGTAGCCGCATGGGGCAACCGCATTGCTCCAGGAATGAGAATCATTGCTGTTTCACGAGACCTTGTTTATAAACACGGACTTAAAAATGGCACAAAGGTACGCATCTCAGGACTTCCAGAGACCTATATTGTGCGAGACACAATGAACGAACGCTTTCGCAATAAAATTGACATCTACATGGGGATTGACAAACGTAGAGCTATACGTTGGGGCAGACGCTATGTAAAACTCTCGTGGTAAAGCCAGTTTTTGATGATGCGATTTAAGCTTGAAACTTCAAAGCAGATTATGGAGAGATTGCAATGGCAACTTTCCAAAGAGGGGAGAGTAACCTTTCAAGCCCTCTCACCCGATATTGGCACTTATTACAGTGGAAGCATTGTAGAGGTTGAGGGAGAGCAGTATTGTTATCGTTCACTCAAAAGTTGGCTTGATTTGTCCAATATTTTACACTGCAAAATGCATCTTCCTCGGCTCCTATCACCCTATTGGGTAGAGTTTACGTTTGAAGCACTAGCCCTTAAGGACTCTTTCCATTGCCACCAAGACTCTTGTGAGAAGTACGGCGTAGAGAGTGCGTTTGCCAAAATTAATAAATCGGGCGAATTTGCCTTTGAATACTACTACCATGAAGCACTCAAAGCGATTAATTTTGACTCTATCAAACGCATTATCAATCTAGGTATCAATCGTGGCGATGAGTTTGTAGCGATTCGAGAGAGACTTAGTGCTAAGCAATTTAATGCCATTGAGTGCGTAGGGGTTGATTACTCCGTCTCGGCAATAGAGTATGCCACAAGAGTCTTTGCAAACCATAACAATGTGCAATGTGTTGTGCAAGATATTAGCAAACTCGGTAATACATTGGGACGCTTTGATTTGCTTATTACCATTGCTACACTTCAAAGTGTTGATTCAAATTTCAAAAAACTCTTTATGGATTTGGTGCAACAACTTTTGACAAAAGAGGCTTCTATCATCATGGGATTCCCCAATTCACGTTGGATTAATGGAGAACTCATTTACGGTGCAAGAGTGCCACACTCCAAAGGCTCTGACCTCTCAACGCTTATTAAGGATATCTATTTTTGCAAAAAATACCTCCAACAGCACCAATATCGGGTCAAAATATTCGGAAAAGAGTATATCTTTTTGGTTGCAACTAAAATTTAATCCTATTTTACGCAAACAATAGCTATAATTACTTTCACAAAATTACAGTCGGAGCCGTCCCATGTTACATGAATACAGAGATGAAATTTCAGTCCTAAAGCAAGAAAACGCACACTTTGCAAAAATTTTTGAGAGACACAATGAGTTGGATCAAAAAGCAAAAGATGCTGACGAGGGCAGATTACACCTTAGCGATGTTGAAAGAGAACAAATCAAAAAAGAGAAATTGTTGCTCAAAGATGAAGCACTTCATATGATTATGGAGTACAAAAAGGCTAACCAATAGCAAACGTTCCAAACGTATCACTCCTTTGGGGTGAACAATGACCTTTGAAGAGCTTTCACTTCCTCGTGAGTTGATAGCCAATCTTGAAAAGTTAGGCTTTCTCGAGCCTAGAGCCATCCAACAAAAAGCCCTTCCTATTGTATTAACCAAACAAGACAGTGTGATTCAAGCTCCTACAGCATCAGGCAAGACTCTTGTTTTTGCTATCGCTTCGCTTCTTGCTCTCACGCAAACCCACAACAAACCTCAAATTCTTATTTTGGCTCCTACTCGTGAGCTGGTTGTTCAAATTGCCCATGAGATACGTTTGGTAGGAAGATATATTCAAAATCTCAACGTCACAACGCTTGTAGGAGGAGAACCCCTTAGCGTTCAACTCTCATCATTGCAAAACAAAACCGATATTGTAGTAGCAACTGTGGGGAGATTGATGGATCATATTGCACGTGAGAGTGTAGAACTCCAAAAGGTAAGTATGCTTATCATTGATGAGGGTGATAAGATGTTGGAGATGGGATTTCGTGATGAGATTGTCAAAATTGCTTCAATTTTGCCCAAAACAAAGCAAACTTTGCTTTTTAGTGCCACTTTCCCAAGCAAACTTGATGCTCTTATCGAACACATTACCTCTCGCAAAGCCTTTGTTATGCTTGATGAGAAGCTTCACAATATTCGCTCTCTTGCCTACAAGACACAAAACAAAGACCAAACGCTTCTTGAAGTTCTTTCGCACTATCAAGCCCGTTCAACCATCATCTTTGCCAATACCAAAGTAGAGGTCGATAGACTCTATGAGATGTTGTTGGAATATGGATTTAGCGTTTTGGCATTTCACGGTGATTTTGATCAAAGCAGAAGAGATGAGATGTTTATAGCCTTTAAAAATGGCTCAATCTCTGTTTTGGTAGCCACAGATATTGTTTCAAGAGGCATTGATATTGAGGGGGTTGAGATGGTTGTTCACTACGATATAGCCGACAAACCCCAAATCCATACCCATAGAGTAGGGCGGGGCGGTCGCAACGGAGCTCAATCGCTTAGCATTAGCCTCTACGCTCCCCATGAGGTACGAAAACTTGAAGAGACAATAGGCACTCTGCCCGAACAAGGGAGTTGCCTCAATGTCCCTATCGTGCCCACTTATGCAACCATGCAAACCATCATTATAGACGGTGGCAAAAGCGACAAACTACGCAAAGGGGATATTGTAGGGGCTTTGTGTGGGGAGTTGGGACTTGATGGTACGATGATTGGCGAGATTGAACTACGTCAAAAACGTACCTATGTGGCTATTCATCGAACCCTAAAGCTTAAGCAAGTAAAGATTAAAATAAAAAAGCGAATTTTTAGACTCTTTTTAATGGTCTAATTGAAGTTTCTATGCTAGAATACAACCAAAAATTAATCTTGGAGCTACCATGTCGATAGGAAAAATAGCTGTGTTTAGTACCCTAATGCTAGGACTACTCCACGCCAATGAGGATGGGTTACTCAATTTGCTCTCACCCAACAACAAACAGATCCTTGAGTATCAAAAGAAAAAAAATGAACTCGAAAGCGATAAACTCCAAAACAGTTGGATTTCGCCCGTTACGGCTAGTTATACCAAAACCTACTCAGAGCAATACACAACAGGCAGAGTCGATACGGGAAGCTTTAGTATCGGGATAGATCAGCCTATCTTCAAATCGGGTGGTATCTACTTTGCTATCAAATACTCCGATGCGGTTCGTAATCTCAATGGTGTCACGATTGATATAGCCCAAAAAGAGATGATTGTCAATGCCCTCTCCATTCTCTACAATATCAAAAAACTCACATTACAAAAAGCCAAATTGGCACTACTCGTCAAAAACGATGAGATTGATATACGACAAAAGCGTGATAGCTACAACAACGGCTTGATTGACAGTAGCTTTTTGGATCAGGCTATCCTCAAAAAGAACTCCGATGAGACACAACTTTTGGAGCTTGACCTCACGATTGCTAAACTCAAAAATGATTTTTCACTTCTAAGCGATAAAAATCCCGATAGCATCAAGTTGCCCAAACTCAAACTCATTCAAGCCAAACGCTACAAAGGGCAAAATTTAGAGTTGGTCAAAAAACAATTTGAGGCACGAGAGAAGCAATATAGCTCCAAATTGACATGGACAAAATACCTTCCTACTATCTCCGTACAAGCAAGGTATAGTGATGGGGATCTTAACCCAATGTTTGCCAATGCTCCGCTCAAAGAGGCGTATCACACCTATGGATTTACCATCTCCATACCCTTTAGCATCAACTCCTTTAAAGATGTTGAATCGGCAAAAGTGGCCTATCTTGAAGCCCAAACACGCCTCTTTGAGAAACGCAAAGCCATTGATAATGAGTACAAATTGGCTTTGACCAATCTTGATATTCTCAACAAAAAAATCAATTTGGCTTACAAAGATCAACAACTCTATACTCGCCTCTATGGACTTACCAAAAATCTTGAAAAAGCAGGGGAGAAGACGAAGTGGGATACTCAACTCATGTACAACTCCCTCACCATCAAAAAATACGATCAGCAAATCTTCGCCATTGATAGAGAGCTACAACTCCTTTCGCTTTATGCTAAGGTCATCTAAAAACAACGCAACAAAACGACTCCGTTGCATTGTTTTGTTCCATTTTACTTAAAATTAATTTTTCTATTTGTATAATTAGGTATGAATATCTTCTAGTAATATTTAAAAAAGAGTCCAATATGCCTTTTAATCTTGATCATCTCAAATCCCACCACTCCGAACTTCTTGATCTTCTTACCGAAACATTGCCCGATATGCTTTGGGTTAAAGATTTAAACGGAAATTACCTCTATGCCAATCAAGCTATTTGCAATGAACTGCTAATGGCAAAAGATACCCAAGAGCCTATTGGTAAAAATGATCTCTTTTTTGCCCTGCGAGAGCGTCACAAACACAAAGAGAATCCCAATTGGCATACTTTTGGAGAGCTTTGTTTTGATTCTGATAAAACGGTGATTGAGAATGACAAAGCGATGAAATTTGAGGAGTATGGAAATGTCAAGGGAAAAATGCTCTATTTGGAGGTTTACAAAGCCCCTTTTTATGACAAGAGCGGCAAGATTATCGGCACAGTAGGTGTGGGTAGAGATATTACTCAACTCAAAAATATTCAATTGGATTTAAGCAAAACACTTCAAGAACTTCAAGCCCAACGAGAGATATTGGAGCATCAAGCCAACTATGATTATCTCACTCAATTGCCCAATCGAACGCAATTTATGAATAGACTCTCACAAGTCATCACCCAAAATCTACACAACGGCACAAATTCAGCCTTATTGTTTATTGATTTGGATCACTTCAAAGAGGTCAATGACTCTTTGGGACACTATATCGGCGATAGGCTTTTGATTGAATTTGCAAAACGCATTCATCCCGTTATTGCCAACGAGAATCTATTGGCACGACTAGGAGGCGATGAGTTTTGTCTTATTTTAAGCAATATCGAAGATCTTTGTGAGATTGATACGCTTATTGGACGAATTATGAGGCTCATTGATGAACCTTTTGTTATTGAAGAGCATTGGCTCTATGTGGGTATAAGTATCGGTGTCGCCATGTCGCCCAATGATGGCACAAACCCCGATGAGTTGCTTAAAAATGCTGATGCTGCGATGTACAGTGCCAAAAGGAACGGAAGAAACCGATACGGCTTCTACAATCCCAGTATGACACTCCAATCAAAGCAACGAATCGGTTTGGAGAGTGCGTTGCGAAAGGCTTTGCATCAAGAGGAGTTTGAACCCTATTTTCAACCTCAAATAGATGCAACTACGGGTGAGATTATAGGCATGGAAGTCTTGATGCGGTGGATTAATGGAAGCCGTGTGATTACACCCGATACATTTTTACAACTCGCCGAAGATACAGGAATGATTGTAGCCATAGATAGGCTCATTATGCAAAAAGCACTCAAACTCTATCTAAAATGGCAAAAATTTGGACTCTATAGTGGAACTATCTCTTTTAATCTTGCAAGTCGTCAAATCGAAGATAACTCTTTTTTGGAGTTTGTACGCCACACCATTAATCCTGTTTTGGAACGCTACCCCAACTCTATCGAACTCGAAGTGACAGAGACACAAATTATGCTTAATCAAAACCGCTTCATCAAAGTCCTTGAATCGCTTCAATCTTTTGGTTTAACCATCTCCATTGATGATTTTGGAACAGGCTACTCCTCTTTGGCGTATCTCAAAAACTTACCCATAAGCAAACTCAAAATTGACCGCTCTTTTGTAGAAGATTTGCCCCATAATGCCGATGATGCTGTGATTGCAACCACCATTATCAATTTAGCTAAAAGTCTCAAGCTCAAAGTCATTGCCGAAGGAGTAGAGAACAAAGCACAAGTTGATTTTTTGGTTCAACATGGATGTTCTACCATACAAGGCTACTACTTCTCAAAGGCACTTAATTATCAAGATATGCAAAACTACTTAACAACTCCAACATCTAAAGGTTAAAGCTTTGAAATCCCTATTTTTTATTCTATCAATCCTCATTCTAACGAGTTGCGACAACACAATGATTGATCGCTTCCATCTCCAAAAAGCTTCGTTTGCCACGCTCCAGCAAACCCAAAAAATTGCTTTTTTCAAAGAGGGTAGCACCTATGTCGCCATAAACGCTACCTATTTGCAAGAGAAACAATCCTTGGGTTATCGTGCCAACAGTGACGACAAGAGCAAGGGCGAGAGATTTGTTGTGGGTATTTTTTTGGGAGATGTCAATGTGACGTTTGAAGATATGAACATTACGCTCAACAATCAACCACCTCTTGAAGTAACAAAACTCGATTCTAATGATAAGCATTTGCTCACCATTCCCATGCAAAACGGTTGGAGTCACTACTATCTCGTTAGGTTTGCTTATATCGAGCAAAAAACCATTAATCTAACCGTTACCCTAGAGGGGGAAGAGAAAAAAAACAAAAAATTCTACAAAGTTGCACGCTATTTACTAGAGCCTAAATAGCCTTTGGGTATAATGACGCAAAAAATAGAGGAGCTACTATGGCTACAATATCCATGGGTGATATCAAAAAGGGAGTACGACTTGAAATTGATGGCAACCCTTTTAAGGTCATTGAATTTCAACACGTTAAACCAGGAAAAGGTGCTGCTTTTGTACGCATGAAAATTAGAAATTTGGCTACAAGTAAAGTAATCGAGAAGACCGTTCATGCGGGGGATAAATTTGAAGTACCCAATTTGGTACAAAAAACGATGCAATACCTCTACGATGATGGTGATTTTTTGCAATTTATGGACACAACAAGCTACGAACAAATTGGTTTAACGCACGATCAAGTGGGCGAAGTGTTTGACTTTATGATTGATGGAATGGAAGCGGATATTTTATTTCACAACGGTTCACCTATTGCCGTCGAGATAGCTCAAACGGTTGTGCTTGAGGTGGTTGATACACCACCCAACTTCAAAGGCGATTCACAAGGGGGCAAAAAACCAGCCACTCTTGAAAGCGGTGCAGTCGTACAAGTCCCATTCCATGTCCTTACAGGCGAGAAAATCAAAGTCGATACGGTAGAGGGTAAATATCTCGAAAAGGCAAAATAGTCATGGCGCATAAGCAACTTGTATTGGGTGGAGGATGCTTTTGGTGTCTTGAAGCGGTATTCGAGAGGATTGAAGGGGTCGAAGATGTCGTAAGCGGTTACGCCAACGGCTCTACGCCAAACCCCAATTACCACTTAGTTTGTTCGGGCAATACAGGTCATGCAGAGGTTGTCAAAATCACCTACGACGATAGCGTGGTTTCAACCAGAGAACTTTTGGAAATCTTTTTTGCCATTCACAATCCTACGACGCTCAATGCCCAAGGGGCTGACAAGGGTACACAATACCGCTCAACGGTTTTGTTTGAAGAGGCTCAAACGCAAGAGCTAACGCATACCATCATCGAAGCAATACAAAAAGATTTTGATGATACAATCGTCACCGTTATAGAGAAGCTTGATACCTTCTACGAAGCCGAAGCCTATCATCAAGACTACTATCGCCGCAATCCAACACAAGGCTACTGTATGGCAGTGATTGCTCCCAAAGTTGCCAAAGCCAATGAAAAATTTAAAGACAAAATCAAAAATTAGCTCTTTTGTATCTCCAAAGCTTTTGCAATACACGCCTCAATAAGCGGTTGCGAAGCGAGGTGATAGATGCTGTTTTGGGGCAAATGTTGGCTTGAAACCTCTCCAATAGCAACCACCTCATAGCTACTATCCCAACCAAAATTTTGAATAAAACACTTGAGTGTTGAGGGAGAGGTGATGATGATAATAGAGCCTTTGGGCGGTTTTTGGCTAGGCAAATAGGCTTTGCATCGGGTGCGATAGATAATTTGCTCCTCAATATCAATACGGGTCTCTTTTAAAATTTTTGCAATATCACTTGATACCTCTTGAGGGCGTAAATAGAGAAGTTTTTTATCAAAAAATCGCTCCACAATATCGTTTCTCAAGACTTCACCGTAAAACTCTTTGGCACTGTGTATCACCTCAAACCCCAAATCAATAAGCGTTTGCGTGGTGGCTTTGCCAATCGAGAGGGCAGGGTAGTCGATGATGTGAGGATTGATGGAAAAGGCGGTTATTACGGCTTGTTTGGAGGTGAAGATTAGGGTATCTCTATCTTTTAAATTTATCGTATCGGTTGTGCTTTTAAATTCAATAATAGGTAGATTTTCAACCCCCTCATAGGGAGTAGGGGAGAGTAGATAGATAGCCCTATTCATGGTTTTTAACAAGGCTATGTTTTGTACCGTAAAGCAGGGCTTCGTTAATATCTTCATCATCATAGGGGTCAAAGTGCGGGGTGATAATCCAACGTCTATTTTTTTGGAGTTTCATCATCGCTTCTTCCACCTCATCGGCAATCCTATGGGCTTCAAGCAAAAGCATATTGGGTCTAAGTACCATGTGAAACTCTACAAAATTGGTCGTTCCATCGGTTCGAGTTTTGAGCCAATGGTGGCTTGTAATCTCTTGGTGCGAACTTAAAATTGCTTCAATCCCATCGACTACCTCTTTTTCGAGAGCCTTATCAAGGAGTATCTCAATCCCTTCGATAATAATCTCATAGGCACTGTAGATAATATAAAGCCCAATAAAAAAACCAAACAGAGCATCAATAGCTTCTATCCCCGTAGCATAGACAAGCACCAACGCTACCAAAATCACCGCATTGCTCCACAAATCGGTTTTGTAGTGCAACGCATCGGCTTTGATGACGATATTATCGGTCGCATTGGCTACTCTAAGAAGATACTTCACCAAAGCATACGTAATCACGATAGAAAAAAGCATCACGCCCATAGAGGGTAAAAGCAGTGTCGTAGGGGTGCTATGAAGTGCTTTTTGGATTGATTCGTAGATGATGTAGAGTCCCGAAATGGTAATAACCGTCCCCTCTATTACCGCTGCGATGGCTTGTACTTTGCCTTTGCCGTATTGATAGTTGCTAGAGGGATCCTCTTCGGCTTTTTTGATAGCAAAAAAGTTTAAAATTGAGACGAGACTATCGAGCAATGAATCAATAGCCGATGCCAAAAGAGCAACAGAACCGCTCAGCAAAGCAACAATCAACTTCACAAAAACCAAAATAACCGCAACACTACTAGAAACAACGGTTGCTTTTTTTTGCGGTGACATTACGCCTCTCCTTCAAAGAGAGCAGAACCTACCCGTATTAGGTTTGAACCGCATCGAATGGCTAGTTCATAATCGCCACTCATACCCATCGAACAAATAGTAGCGTGGGGCAAGGTTTCAAAGAGGCTATAGGTATCTTCAAAGCTTTTTTGGGTGAGCGTCTCATCCATAGCTCCGATACTCATCACCCCTTTGAGTGTGATATGGGGGCATTGTTCCATAATCTGTGCATAAACATCTTTGGCTTCTTCGAGGCTTACCCCTGCCTTTGCCTCTTCATTGGCGGAGTTGATTTGAAGCAAAGCATTCAATGAAGCATTTTTTTCACCTAATCGCTTGTCAATCGCCAAAGCCAACTCCAATGAATCGATCGATTGTACTAAAAAAGGATTAATTTCAATCAATTTATTAATCTTATTTTTTTGCAACCGTCCAATAAAATGCCACTCCAACGGCAACGCTTCAAGTTCCACGCTTCGAGCTTCAAGTTGTTGCACTTGATTCTCCCCAAAGGCTCTTTGTCCTAGTTGATACAATGCTTTGATAGAGTCTGTATCGGAGTATTTACCTACACCCACAAGCTTGACAATATGATGTCCGCTTACACTCAAACGTGCTTTTTCAATCTTTTGTATGACATTTTCCAAATTTTTTTGCAGTTGTTTGTTCATATAATTTTCTCCTTTTTTATTGTCTAATAGTATCTAAATTATAATTTAACCTGATTTATCTTTGTGCCACCTCTTCACAAAACATCAACTCCCACCCTTTGAAAACAAGAGCTACAATGCCTTTGTTTTTGAGCTTATTAAATAGGTTTTCTTTGGTTATTTTTTTGCTCTTTTTTGGTTTTATTGTGGCGTATTTTAAACCTTATATGCCATCTCCTATTCGCTCCCAAAGCAAAGTTCAATGAGTCGTTATTGTTGCAATTCGAAATAGACTTTATCTATATCAATGGCAATCTCTTCACTGTTATAAGCTTCAAATAAATGTTTGCCACTATTTAAATCAATAATTGCTTTGTATAAAAACATATCGGCACTGCACTTAATATCACTTTTGTTCATAAAGTACCACCCCTTTGTGCCTAGCATTATAGAGGGCTGTGTTTATCCAATTCTCATCACTGTGGCTCATAAAATAGTCATAACTTTCCACCAAAATATCTTTGGGCAGTTTAATGTCTTTGAGAGCTTCTCGAATGATTGATTTTCGTTTGCGTTTAGAGATTTGCCCTTTTTCAATCACACAAATATCTAAATCACTATGCTCATCAGGAATCCCATACGCATAACTGCCAAAGAGTATTACTTGATAAGGATTTAGGGGCTTTAGTCTATCTGTGATTTGAGTTTTGAGCTTTTCTATATCTAGCATCTTGACCTCCTTTTTGGTTGTTGTACCATATTTTCACAACACTCCCTTTCGTTCCACAATTTGATTATGGAGTACAGATGTATTGAACTCCAGACCATCTTATATACAAATGAGTTAATAATCAGGACTCTTAAGACAATTAGTGAGGTATAAAATAGTCTCTTGTAATGGCTCATCTACATGCCATATGAGTTCTAAACCTTCATTTTGTTTAGAATATTCAATTACAGATGCAAGTAATTTGCCCATAAAAAAAGATATAAAATATCATAGCAAAAATTTGATACAATATTCCTTATCCATTAAGTCAAGTTGGTGTATCCAAAAAAGGCAAAAATCAAAAGATTTATCCCCCTCCCATGAGTCTGTTTATATCATTAAATAGCCCGATAAGCATAAGTGCAATAAGTATCATCCACCCCGCAATCGTAAATCGTAGCATCATCTCCAAACTCGGGGCTTTGTGGGTAATCATTTCGTAGAGATTAAACATAATATGCCCTCCATCGAGTGCAGGAATAGGCAAGAGATTGAGTACTCCTAGATTGACCGAAACCAAAGCGGCAAAAGAGAGCAGGGCGAGGAGTCCCATGTTTGAAGCTTGGGCTGTGACATCGACAATCGTAATCACACCTCCCAATTTGTCCAAACCTACCGCACCTGTAATAAGCTTTTTGACACTCTCAAAGATAAGGGTTGATGCCCAAACAGTCTTATCCCACGCATAGACAATAGAATCCATAAAACCATAATGCACAATCGTCGTATCGCCCGAAAAAACAATACCCACAATCTTGCGTTGGATAGCTTCGCCGTAGATATTTTGGTCGGTTATGACCTTTGAGGTAAGGCGGGTATCGATAATTTTTCCCTTACGCTCAATTCTAAAATCCATCGTATCGTTAGCCTTTTCTATCGTATTGCCAATATCTTCCCAATAGGCAATGGGGGTGTTATTGATTTGGATAATCTTATCGCCCTTTTGAAGCCCAGCAACAAGGGCAGGGGAGTCTTTGGAGACCTCTCCGATAATGGGCAATGGTTTGGGAATACCCAAATCGGTCATGGCAAGATAGAGCATAAACGCCAAAAAAAAGTTGGCAAAGGGTCCTGCTACCAAAATAAAAATACGTTGCAGAGGTGTTTTAGTACTGTAGGAGTCGCTATCGAGATTTATTTTTGTAGGGTCGCTATCATCTTGTCCCTTCATTTGGACATAACCGCCTAGCGGGATAGCCGAAATACTCCACTGCGTATCTCCAATTTGCCGAGAAAAAAGCTTTTTGCCAAATCCTATACTAAATACCAAAACCTTTACATTCATCGCACGAGCTGCCAAAAAGTGTCCCAATTCGTGAAAAAAAATCAAAAACGAAAGGACTAAAAGTGAAACTATAAAACTCATATTTTTCCTGTTTGTGTGTTTATAAAGAGTGATTATAGCATAGAGTTGGCACTTTTTGATTATACTTATGTTATAATCAAGCAATTTGTTTTGCATCAAGGAGGGGTTTTTATGAGCGATGAGAGAGCGGTTGATATTCAAAAGATAGATTCCAATACAGACCAAACGTCAATTGAAGGCAAAAACGAACACGAAAAGGCACTTGTAATTGTCGATGAAACCAAAAAGATAATCCAAAACGCCCAAAAGCAGGTCAATGAGTGTATGCTTTTGCTCAAAGATGACCTTGAAAATTTTGAAAAAAGCAAACAAGAGTTGCGAGAGAGTGCATTAAGCCAAAGCGAAGAGCTTTTATTGGAGTTGGGCTTTGAATCGGATATGCTTCACACCCAAGAAGAGGCAAAAATCGATATTGAAACGGTACAAAACAAAGCCCAAGAGGGTGCGATAGAGGTGCAAGAGATTCTTTCGGGCAAACTCTCCTCTTTTTTGATAGGTGTCCTTTTTGCACTTCTTTTAGCCGTTGGATTGCTCTATCTTGCCTTAGAGGCTACGCAGACTCCATGGAGACTCATGGGTGATAGTCAATATCTTACAGTAGTATTGTCGTGGATTGGTGAAAAATCATTGAGTCATGCCAATATGTTTACGGGAGCTACTGTTTTGGTGGTTGTTTCGATGCTTTTTGGCTACCTTGTCTATACCATCCGAGTCTCATTAAGAGCATCCAAAAACCTAAGAGTAGCCCAACAAATCCATCAAGAGGCACAATTTTATTGCACTCAAAAAGATGAATGCAAAATCCAAATGGAAAAAGTCGATGCACACATCAATGAAACCATTGAGATTATCAATGTTTACAAACTCTTACTTCAAGAGCAAAATATGCGTCTAAGGAGAATATTGCTCATAGAGGAGAAGCAGGAGTTTGAGAGCTACCACTACAAATCACAAGCCGATATGGAAAATACCCAAAGGCTTGTCAATGGTATATTAGAGCTACTATCCACACCCATTGCAGCTCAAGGGTCACTCTCAAGCCAAGCACAAGAGGCTTTGGCTCATGCCAAAAGAGTCATCAACCATCACATCAAAGCTATTTACGATAAAAATATTGATGATATTTTTTAGGCAACTTACTATGATTATAAGGATTTTTCTTTTTTTGTCGATTTTTGTAGCACTTGAAGCCTCTGGAGTGCAACATCTACTTGTCATCAAAGCTACCAAAAGCACCATTGAAGCTGAAGATTTGCTCAATACTATGATACAAGAGAAACGAAAGAGCAAGATTATAAAGATTAAAAATTATCAACTTGTAACCGTTGAGCTACCTCAAGAGGAGCATGAAGCGATTTTGCTC
Organism: Sulfurovum sp. FS08-3; assembly: GCA_000830175.1. Lineage (GTDB taxonomy): Bacteria > Campylobacterota > Campylobacteria > Campylobacterales > Sulfurovaceae > FS08-3. The sequence continues at coordinate 325,918 of JQIS01000009.1, forward strand.
GTGGCTTCTATCAAAGAGAGCTATCCCGAAGCTTTTAGACTCTATCCGCCCAAACCTTACGATCCAAACGATGAGATTAATATCCAAGAGATTGCAAACTCACTCAATGGTGAAACCATCAATGCTATAGGATTTTTAAACCGTATTCCCAAAAAAGATTTGCCACTATGGGGTGCATTGATTCTATTGGGTTTTGTGATTATAATCATTCTAGCAAAATCTTACCTTCAACGAAGAGATATTGATAGACTTCAAAAGAGACTCTTGGTGCGACAAGAAAAAATTGCACAATCGATTTCGCAAGAGAAGAAAACCATGCAAGACAAAAAGATAAAATTTGAAAAAGAGGAGAGAAAATAGTATGCGATTTATCTTTGTTATAGTATTTGCACTTTTTGCAATACCATTAATTGCCGATTCCAAAAAAGAGAACTACGGTTCAATTGTAATAGGTCAATTTGATTCAAAAGCAGATACTTTGGAAGTAACTCAAAGAATTAAGAGCATTATTGATTTGGATAGTGATTTGAAGAAACTTCAAGAAGAGAAGAAGATTGAAATCTCACTCAAAGAGGTCTCTTCTAAATTGATAATGGAGCTTAAACCCTTTTATGATGAGCAGATTTTAGCCTTTGCTTATCTCAAAATTCATGAGTACTATCCCAAAGCATTTATTGTACGCTACGGTTATGTCCAAATCGATGAAGCCAACAAAGCCCAAAAAGAAGCCAAAATTGCCAATGAGATGAAAGTTGCCATTGAAGCACAAGTGGCAAAAATTCAATCAACAAAAACGCAACAAGAGCAATTTGATAGCAATCAAAAACTTTGGATAGCGTTGGGCGGATTGGGTATTTTTTCATTGCTGATTTTGTTTTGGTCTTTTTTTCAAAACAAAAGTATGCGAAAACTTCAAAAAGAGATGTATGCCAAACAGTTTAAACTCGAAGAGGATCAAAGCAAACTTCTATCCTCAGTAGGGGACAAAATCCACGATACTACCAAAGAGGTTATGCAAGAGCGTGATAAGATTTTGGATGCTCCTATTACCAAAATATCTAAAAAATCATTCGATGAGAAGATACGAGATATTAAAAAAGCCGATACGATGCTCAAAGATACGACTAATGACCTTATTGAGTTTCTTAAAATCAAATCGGGAAATATTATGCTCAAAAGCGAACCCTTTGATATCAATGATGTCCTCAATGAAGTATCGGGTCTCATAGCGCATAAATTTAAAAACAAAAACAAACACCTTATTGATTTTATCTTCGATATTGGCACCGATGTTCCCAAAGCCATTGTGGGCGATGCTGGACGCTTAAGCCAACTTCTTGTCAATCTGCTTGAAAATGCTTTCAAATTCACCTCAAGAGGCGAAGTCAAGCTCTCTATTACTACTGCCAAAATCCAAAACAAAAACGCTCTCTCATTTGGTATTACCGATACAGGAATTGGTATCAAAAAAGATAAAATAGAAAAACTCTTTGATGCTTTTGATTACGATAGCGATACAAGCGATGATGGCAATCGAAGCACCAATAACTCATTGGGACTCTACATTACCAAAGAGCTTTTACGCCATATGGGGGGTGAGATAAATGCTCAAAGTCAATTTGGTAAAGGTACTACTTTTACTTTCAAAATGCCTTACGAGGAGATGAGTAGCTACAAAGGAGAAAAAACTATTTTGGCTACCTACAAGAAACTTCATGCGGTTGTAGTCAATAAAAAAGTGATGATTATTGATAAAAATTCCGACTCTTCATGGGCTATTCAAAATATGTTCAAGCTCTACCTTAATAATGTTTTGGTTCAATCTGCTGCTACAGTACGAGACAATGAAACACTTATGGGCGAACAAGATATTTTAATCATAGATGAGAGATTGCTTGATCGTAACAATATTCTCTTTTTGGAAAACATTAAAAATAAACACAATCTCAAAATCGTAGCACTCACCTCTATGTCGGGTAGCTCCAATGAAGAAGATGATGATGAACTAAGAGGCAAAAAAGCCAATTTGGTTGATATCTATCTCTCACGTCCACTCTCTCCTTCTCGTGTCGAAGAGGTGGTTCGTTCAATCTATTGGAAAGAACTCGAAAGCGTTGAAAACGCAGCACCACGAACCACCTTGGAGATTTACAAAGAGGAGTTTGAAGAGACTGCCAATATCGAACGCTCCAACTTCTCTGTCTTTATGAAATCCAAAGTTCTCATTGGCGAACCCAACAAAATCAATCAAAGAGTTCTTTTGGGTATCCTAGAGGAGTCTGGTATTGAGTGTGAAGTGGCGGACAATGGTGAAGATGTACTTCAGGAGCTTAGTAAATACTACAATAACTTTAACCTCGTTATTCTCAACCTCAATTTGCCTATCATTGATGGATACATAGTGGCACGCAAAATTCGTGAGAACTCTCAATTTAGAGATTTGCCTATTATTGGTATGAGCGGTTCACATATTCCCGAGGAGGTTGAGCTTATGGTCGCAGCAGGAATGAATGCTCACCTTACTACACCTATGCGAATCGGTACGCTCTATACCGCCTTTAGTAAATTTTTGGAAGCTGTTGATATTAATAAGCTTCAAAAAGAGCTTGTAGCGAAAAAATCCAAAGGTATTTTTGATACTGTTCCCAATATTTTGGATATTCAAGAGGGTGTCTCAAGAGCCAACGACAATGAAGATATGTATGCCAAAGTCCTCAAAGAGTTTGTAGAGACCTATGGCAATAGCAATGAAACCTTTAGAAAGCTAGTCGAACAAAAACGTTATGTACAAGCCAAAGGTTTAGCTATGGATATGAAAGGAATTACACAAGCTATTGGAGCAAAAGATATGCATTTGATGCTCAACGAAATCCATCAGCTCTTTATGTACAACCGACAAGATCAATTGCCTAAATTCATGGAAAGATTCGATGAAGAGCTTAAAAAACTCTTGCTTAATATTGATGTATTCCAACGAAGCTTTTAAGGATATTGCATGGAATACCCAATAAGCCAAATCGCTCAAGTGCTTGATATTGCCTTTGAAGGTGATGATATTGTGATAGATTCTATCCACAATCTCACCCACGCAACCCCTCGTAGTCTAAGCTTCATCAACGCCGATAGCTACATTCAAGATCTTAAACAAACCCAAGCGGGTGCTGTTTTGCTAGAGTCCAAATACCTAGAGTATGCACCCAAAAATGCCATCAAGCTCATTACATCTGAGCCTTATCTCAAACTTGCCTATGCTTCTAAGCTCTTTGCTCATACCATTTCAACTCGTAGTAATAGTCCCAAAATAGGGGAGGGGTGCGATATTGATGCAAGTGTTCGATTGGGTCAAAACGTTACTATTGGCAATAATGTCACCATATTAGCCAACTCTTACATCGGTGATAATGTCACCATAGGCAACAACACCTTAATCTATTCCAATGTATCCATCTACCACCATTGCCTTATTGGTTCAAATGTTATTATCCATAGCGGTAGCGTGATAGGTTCAGACGGTTACGGATTTGCTCATACCAAAAACGGTGAGCATATCAAAATCTACCAAAACGGCAATGCTATTATTGAAAATGATGTAGAGATAGGGGCTAATTGTGCTATTGATAGAGCGATATTTGATTCTACTATCATTTCACGAGGCTCTAAACTTGATAATTTGGTACATATTGCCCACAACTGTATCATTGGCGAACACTCTTTGTTGGCGGGGCAAGTGGGACTTGCGGGTAGTACCACAAGCGGTAGAAACCTTGTCATGGGAGGTCAAAGTGCTGCTTCGGGGCATCTGCACATGGGAGATTTTACCACCATCGCAGGAAAAGGTGGTGTCACCAAGTCGCTTCAAGGTCATAACACTTACGCAGGTTTTCCTGCTATTGAGCTTAAAGTGTGGAGAAAAATACAAGCCAAAATTGCTCGATTGATCAAATAGGGCAATTTTGGTATTTGATATATTTGAAATAGAATAGATATTATGTTAAGTAAAATAGATACGAGACATTTAGATGCAATTAAAATAATATTTGGAGACAAAAATGAAAACCCTATCCATCGAAGTACCCGACGACCAACTTGAAACCATCGTAAATTTTTTGAGTCTCATACCTCAAATTACCGTTACCGTTTCTTCGACCCATGCCAACATAGACCACGATGAAGCCGAACTGGAGCTTATGGAACGCTTAGAAGATTTGGAGTCTCAAAGGGAGAATTAAATGCAAAGCATCGAAATTAACAATCCAGAGCTAGAAAGCTTCATTAAACTTCGCTACGGAGAAGATAGAGAGTCTTTGCTTGAGGATTTTACAAAATTTATCAAAACAGAGTTGATAGTATTTGAAATCAAAAAAGGTTTCGATGAACTCCACGAATATCAAAAAGGAGACATAAAACTCAACAATGTAGATGATGTGATTGCTAGGCTAAGAAGTGGAAATTAAAGCAACAGAGGCATTTGAAAAGTCTCTAGCAAAACTCTATAAAAAAGATAAATATCTACTTGATACATTAGAAGAATTTATGAAAGAGTTGCAAATAAATAGCTCTTTAGGCGTTCATCTTGGCAACAATAGATACAAAATACGACTCCAAAATAGAAGTGCAAACAAGGGAAAAAGTGCAGGATACAGAATCATAACCTACACAAAGATAGAAGATACAGTTGTATTGGTTTATATCTATTCAAAAAGCAAAACTGAAACTATTTCAGACAAAAAGATAGACAATATTATTGCAAATTATAAATTATAAAACAAAAATTAGGAGCAAAAATGCACGGGTTTTATCGTATTGCCAGTAGCGTTCCCAAAGTCACTCTAGCCAATCCTAGCCAAAATATTCAAGAGATTATTGCTATCATTCACGAGGAGTATCGTCACGACACCTCCGTCGTACTCTTCCCAGAGCTTTGCATTACGGGCTACAGTGTAGGAGATTTGTTTCTTAATCAAAACTTAATAGAAGCTCAAAACAGAGCTTTGGCTCACCTATTGACATCTACCAAACAGATTCCTACGGTTGCCATTATCGGGATTGTAGTTGCCTTTGAGCATCGTCTCTACAACTGTGGAGCCGTGGTTCAAAACGGTCATATTTTAGGCGTTGTACCCAAAAGCTATCTGCCTAATAAAAATGAGTTTTATGAAAAACGCTACTTTCAATCGGGTATTGGTGTACGCTCAAAAACCTTGAACCTATTGGGCAAAGAGATACCTTTTGGTGTCGATTTGCTCTTTGGCGATGGGGCGGATATGACCTTTGGGATTGAGATATGCGAAGATTTGTGGGCGATTTTGCCCCCTAGCAATCAAATGGCAATCAATGGAGCCAATCTTATTTTTAATCTCTCAGCCAGTAATGAGCTTGTAGGCAAATCGCACTATCGAACCCAACTTGTCTCTACTCAAAGTGCAAGACTCGTGTGTGCTTATGTTTACAGCTCATGCGGGGTGGGAGAGTCTAGTAGTGATACACTCTTTGGAGGGGATGCAATGATAGGTGAATACGGCACAATTGTGGTCAAAAACAAGCGATTTGCCTTAGAGAGTAGCACCATTCGAGCCGATATTGATCTAACCAAACTTATTTGGCTACGCCATCATCAATCCTATTTTGGTGATAGTATCCCCTCCCCTACCCGAGCGATTACTCTCAACAAAATGGCTACTATCCAAGAGCTTCATCGCACCATCGACAAGCACCCCTTTGTTCCCTCCGATCCCGCCAAGCGTCAAGAGGTGTGCGAAGAGATTATCACTATTGTAGCCCATGGACTCATCAAACGCCTCCAACACGCCCGTATTGCAAAAGCCGTGATAGGTATCTCGGGAGGGCTTGATTCGACATTGGCACTTTTGGCTACCTATCGTGCTTTTGAGATTATGGGCAAAGATGCAAAAGATATTATCGCCATTACCATGCCAGGATTTGGCACGACAAACCGCACACAATCCAACGCTATAAAGCTTTGTGAAGCACTGGGTGTCACGTTTCGCATCATTCCTATTGGCGATTTGGCTTTGGCAGAGTTTGAAGCTATTGGACATGACAAAGATACCCATGATGTCACCTACGAAAATGTTCAAGCACGGATACGAACAACTATCTTGATGAATATCGCCAACAAAGAGGGAGGTTTGGTGATAGGCACGGGGGATTTGAGTGAAATTGCTTTGGGGTGGAGTACTTATAATGGAGACCATATGAGTATGTATGGACTCAATAGCGGTATCCCCAAGACATTGATTAGCTATCTTGTAGAGTACTTTACCTACGATGAGAGTATCCAAGAGATTTTGGTTGACATTCTTGATACCCCAATCTCTCCCGAGCTACTACCCCACAAAGACGATAAGATAGAGCAAGAGACGCAAAGCATCATAGGTCCCTATGAATTGCACGATTTTTTCCTCTACCACATGATAAAATATGGAGCAAAACCCTCCAAAATACTCTTTTTGGCTCAGTATGCCTTTGAGGAGTACGACAAAGCGACAATCAAAAAATGGCTTATTCTCTTTTTGCAACGCTTCTTTACCCAACAGTTCAAACGCAACGCTATGCCCGATGGTATCAAGGTAGGAACGATTGCCCTAAGCCCTCGTGCCGATTGGAAAATGCCCAGCGATGCCTCCTATCAAGCGTGGATAGAAGAGCTAGAAGATTGATGGAGTCAAAATATATTAGATGGGGTTGAAACTTAAAAGATGGTTTTATTAAAACACTCTTTTCTTAAATCCCTCATTTGCTTTAGACGTTTGGCGATGCCCAACCTACGGGATTTGATGCTATAATAACAATTATATACAAAGAATCAAAGATGTCTCTACAGGAACAAGAGCCAAAATCTCCATCATGGCACAAAGAGATATTGGATATACGAGCAAAAAATCCAAAAGAGTCTCATATTAAAACCTACACGCTTAATGAACTTAAAGCCTTGCGATAGATAATAGATTGTTTTAAAGCCATTACGACTCAGTTTGCTCTCAATGATGTGCAATTGGGATGAGTATTTTATAATAGTCAATCCAAAGAGCTTGGTGATTACTTTAAAATCACACCTATAAATTAAACTATAATCAAATCAATAATCTTTGAGGATAGTGCAATGCATATCAATCAACTAGCAACGAAACCTAACCCAAACTTGGCTATAATCAAACTCCAAAAAACAACCTCAAGAGAAAATTTATGAGCCAATTTACCCATCTGCATCTGCATACTGAATATTCGCTTCTTGATGGAGCCAACAAAATCAAAGCTTTAGCCAAAAAGACCAAAGAGTTGGGCATGAAAGCGGTGGCTATGACCGATCATGGTAATATGTTTGGAGCGATTGATTTTTATAATGCTATGCGTAGTGAGGGGATTAAGCCCATTATCGGACTCGAAGCCTACTTGCACAATCATCCCAATCTTGATGACAAAAGCACCAAACAACGCTTTCATCTCTGTCTCTATGCCAAAAATGAGATAGGGTACAAAAATCTTATGTATCTTAGCTCCAAAGCCTACATTGAGGGGTTTTACTACTATCCACGCATCAACAAAGAGCTTTTGCGTGACCATAGCGAAGGGTTGATTTGCTCTTCGGCGTGTCTGCAAGGTGAGGTGGGTTGGCATCTCAATCTTAGCGAACGAAACGTCAAAAATGGAGCCAAAGGGTATGAGAGAGCCAAAGAGGTGGCTTTGGAGTACAAGGCTATTTTTGGTGAGGATTTTTATCTCGAACTCATGCGTCACGGTATTGGCGACCAGTATAAGATTGATAACGACCTTATTCGACTCTCTCAAGAGACGGGCATTAAGATTATCGCTACTAACGATACCCACTACCTCGAACAACAACACGCCGATTCGCATGAGGCTTTTATGTGTATCGCTATGAACAAACTCTACGATGACCCCACACGACTCCGCCACTCCGTGCATGAATTTTATCTCAAATCGCCTCAGCAGATGATGGAACTCTATGCCGATATTCCAGAGGCTATCATCCATACGCAAGAGATTGTGGATAAGTGTAATGTGGAGATTAAGCTAGGCAACCCTACCCCACCCAATTTCAAATTTACCCGTCAAAAAGCCTCATTGCGTGGTATCGCCCTGCCCTATCCCGATGAGGAGTATAGCCTCGAAAACGACAAGGTGCTTTTTATGCACGAGTGTCGATTGGGATTGCAAAAGCGTTTGAGGCTCGTTGATGCTAGTCGCCACGAGGAGTACAAAGAGCGATTGGAGACCGAAATTGAGATTATCAACACTATGAAATTCCCTGGCTATATGCTCATCGTTTGGGAGTTTGTCGCCAAAGCCAAAGAGATGGGTATCCCCGTAGGACCTGGGAGGGGTTCGGCGGCGGGTAGTTTGGTGGCTTATGCTTTGGAGATTACCGATATTGACCCTATCCCTTATGGGCTACTCTTTGAGCGTTTTCTCAATCCCGAACGGGTAAGTATGCCCGATATTGATATGGACTTTTGCCAAAGCCGTAGGGGTGAGATACTCGATTATGTCGTCGAAAATTACGGACGCAACAACGTAGCCCAAATCATCACCTTTGGTAAACTTCTAGCCAAAGGGGTGATACGAGATGTCGCAAGAGTCCTTGATATGCCCTATGCCAAAGCCGATGCCATGGCAAAGCTTATCCCTGATGAACTGGGTATTGATCTCAAAAGCTCTTACGAAAAAGAACCCAAAATCAAAGAACTCATAGAGAGCGACCCTCTTGCAGCTAGGGTGTGGGAGTATGCCCTAGCATTGGAGGGACTCAACCGTAACGCAGGAACACACGCAGCGGGGGTAGTAATCTCCAATGAGCCTCTATGGCACAAAACCCCGCTCTTTAAACCCTCGGGCATGGAGACAGTAGCGACGCAATACAATGGAAAGTATGTCGAAGATGTTGATTTAATCAAATTTGACTTTTTGGGGCTTAAAACATTGACGGTTATCGAAGAGGCGAACAAACTCGTAGCCAAACGCCACGGTGAGCGTATTGATTTCAAACTTCAAGATGTAAACGACAAAGGGGTCTATGAACTCATCCAAACGGGACATACGATTGGACTGTTTCAAATCGAATCGGATGGTATGCAAGACCTTAACGCCCGTCTCAAACCCAATAACTTTGAAGATATTATCGCCGTTTTGGCTCTCTATCGTCCAGGTCCCATGGAGTCGGGAATGCTTGATGATTTTATCGAACGAAAACACGGACGAGCCAAAATTACCTATATGTTTCCAGAGCTTGAAGAGATACTCAAACCCACCTATGGGGTTATCGTCTATCAAGAACAAGTTATGCAAATCGTGCAAACTATCGGGGGATTTAGTCTGGGTGGGGCGGATTTGGTACGTCGTGCGATGGGTAAAAAAATCAAAGAGGAGATGGATAGACTCCAAAATGAGTTTGCCAATGGTGCAGCAACCAAGGGATTTGATAGAACCAAAGCGGCGGAACTCTTTGATTTGATTGTCAAATTTGCAGGGTATGGTTTCAACAAATCGCACTCTGCTGCCTATGCACTTGTCACTTTCTATACTGCTTATCTCAAAAGATACCACCCTACCGAATTTATGGCAGCCCTTTTGACGCTCGAAAAAGACAACACCACCAAAGTAGTCAAATACGTCGATGAGGCAAAACGTATGGATATTGAACTGCTTCCACCCGATGTCAATCGCTCCGATTTGGTCTTTACTCCCAGTCATGAGGGGGATAGGGAGATTATCCTTTTTGGTATGGGGGCTATCAAAGGCGTGGGCGATATTGCCGTGCGTAGCATTCTCAAAAGCAAAAGCGAGGGGGGTGAGTTTAAAGATTTGAGCGATTTTATCAGTCGCATTGATACCACCAAAGTCAATAAAAAAGTGATCGAATCACTTATCAAATCGGGGGCTATGGATTGTTTTGGCTATTCACGCAAAGCGATGCTTGACTCTATCGAACTCATCCTTGAATCAAGCAACAAAGTCTCACAAGCCAAAAAGATGTCTATTGGGTCACTCTTTGGTGACGATACAGAACTTACAACGATTGAAATCAATATTCCCAATGGCAAAGAGTACGAAGCCCATGAGATTTTGGAACTCGAAAAAGCAACACTGGGTTTTTATGTATCGGGGCATCCGCTTGATAAATACAAAGAAGAACTTGAGGGTCTAAACTACACGCTAAGCTCTGAAATTTCTGAACTAAGCGACGGTTCGGAGGCACTCTTTGTGGGTAAAATTGAAAATATTGTTGAGAAAATATCCAAAAAGGGTCACAAATTTGGAATTGCCAACATCATGGATTTGCACGGCAATATCGAATTGATGCTCTTCGAAGATCGCCTCAAGGAGCTAGAAAATGATTTTGATACCACAAAACCCATCGCTTTTAAGGTGCGTATTACCAAAGACGATAACTTTACCCGAATGAACCTTCTCAAAATCGAAACCCTCAAAGATGCTAAAAAAGAGCGGGTGAAGGTCAAAAAAGAGCAAAAACCCATCGATGAAGCACCCAAAGAGTTTCCTATTGCCCTTGCTATTGATTTGGCACCCGATGCTAAGCTTGTTGAGGAGCTTTTTCATTTGGCACAAAAGTATCAAGGCAATCGCTCTTTGGAGCTTCATATCAAATCCAAATTGGTTGATGTAATTGTCGAATCGAAGCTAAAAGTAAGCGATTTGATTATCCAAGAGGCAAAAGCAATAGGAATTTACCCCGTAGAGGAGCTAATGGTCGTCTAGGTAATTGAACCCTAAGCGAAGCTTAGGTAAGATTTTGCCAACACCAACAAGGAGTATAAATGCTAAGATTTGTCGTTTCATCTGCCGATGAGATGCACCTAGAAAATTTACGAACGGCTATTTTTAGCTATATCCTAGCCTTGCAAAAAGGTGAAGGATTTATGCTTTATATTGATGAACGTTGCCTCAATGATGAAGCTATTTTTATGCTTTTGGAGAAATTTGCCTTGCCCCATGAGCAACGCTTGTACCAAAACGAACGCAAACATATTCATCAAGCCTTAGCTAGGAGACTTTTTGAAGAGAAAAAAGCCTTTGTTGATGACTCAAAAGAGGTCTCTACACAAGAGCTTCAAGCCTCTTTTGAACTCAGATTGCACAAACCCGATGTTGCCCCAGTCCTCAACGATTTAATAGCGGGAGCAATAACCGCTTCACCCAAGGAGATTGATAACTTTGTCATTTTACAAACTCATGCGATACCGACGACTGATTTTGCTTGTGCTTGTGATGATATGCTTAACGGCATTACGAGCATTATTACTACTTATGGTGACCTAACAAAGAGCATCAAAGGACACCACATTCAAGAGATACTGGGCTATACCCAACCCATTACCTATTGGCATTTGCCCCCAATCGATGGAGGCAACACCACTCTTGAAGGGTTACTCAAAGAGGGTTTTTTGCCCGATGCGATTATCAACTATGTGATTGCACTAGGTTACCCAACACCCGTAGAAATTTTTACATTGCCTGATGCGATAGAGTGGTTTGACCCAACCAAACTCTCCCGTGACTCTGTGCGTTTGGATTGGGATAGATTGCGTTTTATCAACCGTGAACATCTGCGACGCATGGAGGACAAGAGACTCTCAACCCTCTTTGGCTTTGCCGATAGCGATATAGGGAAATTGGCAAAACTCTATCTTGAAAAAGTCTCTACGATTAATGAACTAGAGGTCAAAATCAAAGCGATTTTTGCACCCAAAAGATGCACGGGCAACGCCAAATTGGTGCAAGAGATTATTCTCCAAGCCCCTATGCTCTACACCTTCGAGACCTTTGTGGGGTATCTCAAAAAAGAGTCAAAGTTGGAAGAGATGGCACTCAAAGAGGCACTGCAAACACTCTTTTGTGAGCAAGATATAGAACCAAGCCTTATCTATCCATTCATTAAATCTTATATTACGGAGGTTGTCGCATGAGTTTCATCATGATTCCTGTTTTGCAACTGTTGCATACACTTATTACGCTCTACATTATTGTGGTTTTTGTTTCGGCAATACTTAGCTTTGTACGTCCTGACCCCTACAATCCTATTGTGCAAACGATTTACAAACTCACCGAGCCTGTTTTTGATTTCGTACGCAAAAAAATCCCTTTTGTGGTGATGGGGGGGATTGATCTCTCACCGCTTGTGATTTTGTTGGGGTTGCAGTTTATAGACAATATTATTTTGCAATTAGTACGCTAGATGATGCGTTTGATTTTTCTTTTTGCTCTTGTAGTGATTGGGGCGTATGCCAAATATTTTGACTTTGATTATGTCAATCAAATGCCTACAAGCAGAGAGAAAGATTACTATATTTGGCGTTATCTCCTGCAAGATGACACCAATCAAACCCAAGCCATTGAGATTACCAAAGGAGCTTTTGCACTCAATAGCAAGATGATTGAAGCTTTTCGCAAAAAAACAGGATTTAACCCAACGCTCACACATAAACCTCTCCCCAAACCCACCCAAGCCCAAAAAGAGGCGTGGAGACGCAAAGCTCAAATATCCAAAGAGGTCAAAAAGGCCCCTCATCCCATGCGAGAGTTTCTTAAAAAAGAGGCGGATATGCAAACTTTTATTTTCAATAACGCTACCAAAGCCGAACGCAAAAAGTTTAACCATATCCTCACGCCCAATCAATACCAAAAACTCACCCACAGTGTCCAATTTAATCGCTCCATTGAGCTTATCGAAGAGGAGGGTTTGGAGTATCTTCAAAAATCCTTCCTCTTTGCACCTGCTTTGACCAATGCACTTACCTACGATACAAACATCAAACTTGCACTCAATGCCCTACGCAACGATAAGCCCGATATTGCCCTGCTCTACTTTGGCGAAGCACGCAAAAAAGCTACGCAAGGCACTTCCAAAGACCTCACCTCTTTTTGGCTCTATTTGATTAGCAAAGATGAGATATATCTCAATGCCCTTATCAAAAGCAAAGATATTAATATCTATACCCTTTTGGCTCGTGATAGATTACGATTGCACTACCCCGATACCATTAATCCCACTTTTAGTAGGCAACGCAACCCAAATTTTGATATTACCGACCCTATCGCATGGGCAAAACTCAAAACAAAAATATTTGATATAAGCGTCGATAATCATAAACTTGCACAACATTTTGCTACCACCGAAACCATAGCCCACTACAGCTACATCAAAGCCAAAGCGTATAATTATCAAAAACACTACTTTCCCCTGCTCTATCGTGATCTTATGCGTCACTTGCCTTTGCAGCGTCAAGCCCTTATTTACGCTATTGCCAGACAAGAGAGTCGCTTTGTTCCCGCCTCTATCTCAAGCAGTTTTGCATTGGGTATGATGCAAATCATGCCTTTTTTGGTCGAAGATATAGCCAAAAAGCGAGGCGATAGTATTGATTTGGATGATATGTTTGACCCTCACAAAGCTTTGGTGTATGCCAACTTTCATTTGGATTATCTCCAAAGTTGGCTCTTTAACCCTCTGCTAGTAGCCTACGCTTACAATGGCGGAATAGGCTTTACCAAAGGATTGCTTACGCATCAAAATCTCTTTAATAACACCAAATATGAGCCTTTTTTAAGTATGGAGTCGATTGAGGTCAAAGAGACAAGAGAGTATGGCAAGGCGGTACTTGCCAATTATGTCATCTATCTCAACAAATTGGGACACCCCATGCGTATATCGCAAATCCTCAAACACCTCAAAGATGCCACAAACGTCGATAGATTCAGATAACAATCTTTATATTGGATATATTAGGATCTGATGTTACGCACTTTGCCCAACGTACCAATCTTTGAGCGAGTCATTGCGAGGCACGAAGCAATCTATTTTCAAATATGTCACCACGAACGACCTTGAAAGCGAAGCGATTGGCGAGTGGTGACGCTTTTTTGCCTACTTTTTTCTAAAAAAAAGTAGGCATAAATCTTAGATTACTTGCGTTCGCAATGACGTAAAAGTGCGTAAGGTCAGTTAGGATGTCAAGATGCTTTATTGTAGCTACTTGGAAGCAACCCCGCTCTTTGCGATAGAGTTTTCGTTGGCAAAGGCTCCACGGTGGCTTAAGAGTTGCTCTTTTTCGAGCAAAAAATCCTCTCGTTTGTTGCCTATGAGGCTAAATATTCCCGTGTCCATTCGTATCGCATCGCAGGGACACGCCTCGACGCAGTAGCCACAAAAGACGCATTCAAGCGTATCAATAGCAAAGCGTTGGGGCATCTTCTCATCAACCCCATCCTCTCTTTGCGTAGCCTCAATAAAAATGCACTCCGAGGGACAAGCACTAGCACACATAAAACACGCCACACACGCCACACCCCCATCTTCACGATGCGTCAATCGGTGCAAACCTCGATAGCGTCCGCTTATATCTTTGGGTTGCTCTTCGGGGTACTCCAATACATCCATACGGTTAATATCATTGACATTACCCAAAAGATGTTTGGCGGTGATTGTGAGTCCCTCAATAATAGCAGGAATAAAGATACGGTGTTTCCATTGGACGTTGTATCGCTCAATGACTTTGATATTTTTTTTCATCTATGCTCCTAAGGCTACTACGACAATGGCGGTTACAAAAATATTGACCAATGCAAGAGGCAAGAGGTAGTTCCAACCTAGCTTTTGGACTTGATCGTAACGAAAGCGTGGCAACGTCCAACGTACCACAATAAAAAAGATATTAAAGAGCATCAATTTGGCAATAAAAATAGCAATTTGCAACGCCATGACACCCAACCCAACAGCAAGTGACTCTTTGGGTTGCATGATGAGATAGACCATCACAAGCTCTATCATTAGACTCATTGCAATAAGCGTATAGGTGAGTACTTTGGTTTCAAAGGCTCTGCCCCCGTCGCTTGAAAGAGTCCTATTTACAGCATTGTTTTTGTGCATCCAACGGATAAAATAATAGATAAAAATCGGCAAAAAGAGCATCAAAACGATGGCAATAGCATCAAAATGGCTAAAAAGATCATTGGTAGAGAGATAAGGGAGCTGATAACCGCCAAAAAAGAGAGTAATAATCACCGCACTCGCACTGTTCATAGCAATATACTCTCCCATAAAATAGAGAGCAAACTTCATAGCCGAAAACTCCGTCATGTGACCTGCAACAATCTCACTCTCACCCTCGGCGACATTAAAGGGTGCTCGATTGGTCTCGACAAAAAGCGTCACGATAAAGATAAAAGTCGCCAAAGGTTGCACCACAATGCCCCACGCAGGTAAAAAGCCCCAAATGGTATCGCTTTGCCACGCTACCATGGTATTAAAATCAATCGTTTGATAGGTGATAATCATTGCTACGATACTTAGTCCCATGGGAAGCTCGTAGCCTAGCATAAGTGAAGTGGCTCTTTGGCTACCCAAAAGTGCGTATTTGTTGTGGCTTACCCATCCACCAAAAAGCACACCCATAACCCCAATCGAACCAATCGATAGATACCAAAGAATACCCCAATCAACGGGCAGTGCTTGAATAGGATAGCTTTGCGTTCCTAGTTGCAGATTATCCGCAAAAGGAATGACCATAAAACCTAGCAAAGCACAGACAAACAAAATAGAGGGTGCGACGATAAAGAGCCACTCATGTTTGCCAATGTGTTTGGGATAATACTCCTCTTTGAATACCAATTTAATCACATCGGCAAAGGATTGCACCACGCCCCCGAGTCTAAAACCCAATACATTCGTACGATTGGGTCCTTTTCTATCTTGAATAAGCCCCGCCACACGTCGCTCCAACCATACCAATACGGGTATCATCAAAAGAGCCAAAAGCAATGCCAAAACAATAGAAAAAAGCGTGATAACCACTGCACCCAAACTCATCGGTTCTCTTTTTGTATGAATTGTGAAATGCCATCAAGAATCTCTTTTAAATCTTGTTTAAACCTATAAATAGCATTTAAAATAGTGATAGCGGTTTTGTCGTTGTCTTCATAATCGTGGGCTATCTCATTTCTAAGGTCTCGCAACTCAAACCACTCATCAACATTAACAATATCAATCGCTTCAAGCCTATTGAGAATATCCAAAAATGGCTTATTGATATTTTCTCCCTCATACAAAAGTACCGATTTAAAAAGTTTAGCCCCCATACAATCTTGAAGTTTGGAAAATCGATAGATGATTTGGTCGCTGTAAGCTAAATGTTCGATGGAAGTGACTATTTTATGAAAATCATCCAAAGCAATAGGAAAAGTATAGCTTTTTTTGAGGGCTTCAAAAGCATTTTCAAGCCGTGTGAGGTGCTTGTAGCTCTCCGATAAGCTATCGGTTACTTTTTGTTGATAGACTAAAGTTTTATTCCCCATTGTATCGCTTCCTTTTCTATAAGTCTTGTGTTGTCGGTATTAAATACAATATCAATCTTTTGATCGCCCAGTTCTCGTTTGGTGCGTGATAGAAATTTAATCTTTTTTTCAAATAAATTTGAATGGTCTTGGAGTACAAAATACAAATCAATATCCCCGCCCTTTTTGCTATCGTCGATGCGACTACCAAAAAGATAGATTTCACCGTTTTGAAAAAACTCTTGGAAGTATTTTTTGAAGACCTCAATGTATCTGGGTGATAGTCTCATGGGAGAGATACTCCTTGGGAATTGTTTGTGTCATAATATATCAAGAAGTTACTTAAATCCGCTTTTAACGCTTCGGTTTTGGAGTAATAGTATTGTATCTAAATAATTTTGTTTAAGATACTTGACATTAATAGACTAAAGTTATATAATACTATGATAAATAACTTACAAGGAAAAACGATGAATAATATTTTAGAAAAACTTACCAATCAGATGCGCAGCACCATAGAATCAGCACTCTCTTTGGCTTTGCACAACAAAAATCAAGAGGTACAACCTATCCATATCATTTGGGCGTTGCTTAGCAATAGTGGTTCGATTTTGCATCAAGTACTCAACAAAATGAATACCAACAAAGCCGCTATAGAACTAGAGACCAAATCACAAGCATCCAAGCTCCCAACCGTATCGACTATCACCAAAGAGAACATCAAGCTTTCTCAAAATTTAGTGCGTTCGCTTGAAATGGCTGGGGGGCTAATGAGTGCAAATGGAGATAAGTTTTTGGCAGTTGATAGTTGGCTTTTGGCAAATGCTCAAGAGCCTTTTTTCAAAGATATATTTGAAAAATATATCAATATGAGTGAATTTAAAAAGAGTCTTGAAGCCATTCGTGGTGGCAAAAAGATAGATTCGCAAAGTGGTGATGAGAATTTGGAGGCATTGGGAAAATACGGCATTGACCTTACTCAAAAAGCACTCGATGGAGAGCTTGACCCCGTCATTGGAAGAGATGAAGAGGTGCAAAGAGTGATGCAAATCCTTATTCGCAAAACCAAAAATAACCCCATCCTCATTGGTGAACCTGGAGTGGGTAAAACGGCTATTGTCGAAGGATTAGCACAACGCATTATTGACAAAGAGGTACCCCTTAGCTTACAAAATATGCGTGTGATTTCGTTGGATATGAGCCGACTGATTGCAGGGGCAAAATACAGAGGAGAGTTTGAAGACCGCCTTAAGGCTGTTGTTGATGAAGTCAAACAAAATGCAAATATTATCCTATTTATTGATGAGATTCATACGATTGTAGGTGCGGGAGCGAGTGAGGGGAGTATGGATGCTGCCAATATCCTCAAACCTGCTCTTGCTCGTGGAGAGCTTCACACCATCGGAGCAACGACGCTCAAAGAGTATCGCAAATATTTTGAAAAAGACCAAGCGTTGCAAAGACGTTTTCAACCCGTAAATGTCGATGAGCCTACTATCAATGAAGCGTTGCAGATTTTAAGAGGTCTCAAAAGTCGCCTTGAAGCACACCACAATGTAACCATCAAAGACAGTGCATTGGTAGCTTCTGCTAAACTCTCCGATAGATACATAAGCGATCGATTTTTGCCCGATAAGGCGATTGATTTGATCGATGAAGCAGCAGCAGAGCTTAAGATGCAAATCGAATCCGAACCCAAAGAACTCTCTCGTGCCAAAAGAGAACTATCCACATTGCAAGTAGAAAAAGAGGCACTCTTGATGGAAGATGGTGACAAAAATAGCCAACGACTCTTGGAGATAGAGAAAGAACTTGCCAATCTAAAAGAGCATAAGATAGCTCTTGAGATGCAGTTTGATAATGAAAAGAGAGTGTTTGAAGATATTGCACGACTCAAAAGCGATATTGAATCTCTCAAAAATCAATCCAATCTTGCTAAACGAGACAATGATTATGCAAAATCGGCAGAAATTGAGTATGGACAAATCCCAGCTAAACTCAAAGAGATAGAGAGATTAGAAACCCAATGGGAAGATATGGTATCGCATGGAACACTACTCAAAAATGCCGTCGATGAAGAGATGATAGCCTCTATCGTGAGCCGTTGGACGGGTATTGAGGTAAGCAAAATGCTCCAAAGCCAAAAAGAGAAGATTCTCAATATTGAAACCATTTTAAATCAAAGCGTTGTAGGACAAAATGAGGCACTCAAAGCCATTTCAAGGGCTATCAAACGCAACAAAGCAGGACTTAGCGATACCAACCGCCCCATTGGAAGCTTTATGTTTTTGGGTCCCACAGGAGTAGGTAAGACGCAAGTAGCCAAATCGTTGGCAAAGTTTCTCTTTGATAGCGAAGATGCCTTGATACGCATTGATATGAGTGAATATATGGAAAAACACTCCGCTTCACGCCTTGTAGGAGCGCCTCCAGGGTATGTAGGATACGATGAGGGAGGGCAACTTACCGAAGCGGTACGACGAAAGCCTTACAGTGTCGTGCTTTTTGATGAGGTCGAAAAGGCACATTTAGATGTTTTTAACACACTTTTGCAAGTCCTTGATGATGGACGACTTACCGACAACAAAGGCGTGACGGTGGATTTTAAAAACACTATTATTATTATGACTTCCAATATTGCTAGTGATAAGATTATGGGCATAGAGGATAAATCACAACGGGAAGAGGCGGTCAATAGAGAACTCAAAAACTACTTCAAACCCGAATTTCTAAACCGCTTGGATGATATTGTGATTTTTAATCCACTAGAAATGGAGGCTATTGTCAATATTGTTGATATTTTATTCAAAGCCATTGCACACAAATTGCATGAACGAAACATCGACATTAGCCTAACCCAAAAGGCAAAAGAGTATGTGGCACAAGTTGGATTTGACCCCGTCTATGGAGCAAGACCACTCAAACGAGCTTTGTATGAAGAGATAGAAGATAGACTTGCCCATTTGATACTCGAAGATAAAATCCTAGAGGGAAGCAAAGTAGCATTTGATGTCATTGATGGCGAGATAGTAGCAGAGGTTTCTTAATCGACCCTGCTTACTTTGCTCACTCATACACATCTTTGCGGTGTCCTACTTTGACAACAAAAACAATGAGTACATCATCTTCTATGCCATAAAGCACTCTATAGTTGCCAATCCTGAGCGAGGCACGAAGCAATCTATTTTAAATAGTGTCACAAGCAACGACCTTGAAAGCGAAGCGATTGGCGAGTGGTGACGCTTTTTTGCCTACTTTTTTCTAAAAAAGTAGAAATAAACTTTAGATTGCTTCACAATGTTGCCAATGACGGTCATTGCGAGGAGCAAAGCGACGAAGCAATCTATAATATTTTGGATTGCTTCACCCAAAAAAGTTCGCAATGACGTATTGCAATGGGGTAATTTTTTAAATGCGTAAGGTCAGTTATAATCTATTTTCACTTCTTAGCTCTTGCAGCAATGATTCAAATGATACGCTCGGCTCCTTTTCTCTCGTTTTGAATAGCTCCAAATCATCACTATCCTCCCCAAACGCATCAAAAAGTATATTATTAAGCAATGTTGAGACAGATGTTGAGGTTTCAATGGCTTTGAGTTTGAGAAGCTTGAGCAAATCGTCTTCGAGCGATACGGTAGTTCTTATACTCATATCCAATCCTTTGTATAACACAAACACATCAAATCATCAAGACGAGAATCAAAATAAAAAGTAGCCTTGCATCAATCACCGCCGTACTCCCAGCTCCAATCGTTCCATGAGCCTATTTTGCCCCCTTTTTGAAGGGTGGCGTGAAGCTCATCCAAAAAGATAGTGCGGTGGAGTACTTGAGCACCAATACTTTGGAGATGCTCCGTGGGGAGTTGGCAATCAATAAAGTCAAATCCCTCTCGAAGCAAAACGTCGCTAAGTCCTTTGAGGGCTATCTTTGAGCCATCTTTGGCAAGTGAAAACATCGATTCACCAAAAAATCCCCCACCCATCGAGATACCGTACAATCCTCCTAGCAATCTATCCTCCTCGTCGTACGCCTCTACGCTGTGGGCAAATCCCATCTCATAAAGCGTGGTATAAGCCTCGATGATTTGGGGAGTTATCCATGTATTGCCACTTTGTCCTTTGCGTGACATTTGGGAGCAGTGGGCAATGACGCTAGGAAAATCTCTATCAAAATGGACTCTAAAGGCGTTGTTGCGTAGCCGTCGGCGAAAGGATTGGGAGAGTTTGAAGCTATCGGGATAGAGTACAAGACGAGGATTGGGAGACCACCAAAGGATAGGGTCATCGGCATTGTACCACGGGAAAATCCCCTTGGAGTAGGCTTTGAGCAAACGATTGGGGCTTAGGTCACCGCCATACGCCAAAAGTCCCTCATCCGAAGCAAAGCGGGGATTGGGGAAGATATGATCCATACCAATTTGAGTGATGATATAGTTATCCTCATCAAACATCGAACCCAATCTACGCTCCTTGAAACACAAATGTCAATTGTTTATCAAAGCCTATCGTTACGCTCCCGCCTTTTTTGAGTCCTCCAAATAAAATCTCATCGCTTAGATGCTCTTTGATCTCTCTATCTATCACACGAGCAATATCTCTAGCTCCGTATTCGTCGCTGTAGCCTTGCGTAGCGATGTGTTCTTTGGCTTCAAAGGTAAGTTTGAGTCCAATCCCTTTGCTTTGGAGCAATGTGTTGAGTTTGCCTATCTCAATATCGACAATTTGGGTAATATCGGCTAGGCTTAGCGCATTAAACTCTACAATCGCACTCAAACGATTGATAAATTCGGGTGCAAAGTGGTTTTTGATAGCTTTGGTAGTCTTAGCGGAGCTGTTTTTCTCAAAGCCCATCACGTTGGGTTCTTTGGTGCCGATATTGGAGGTCATGATAAGTATGACGTGTTTAAAATCGCTTACTACGCCGTTGTTGTCGGTGAGTTTTGCTCCATCCATCACTTGAAGCAAAATATTCATCAAATCGGGATGTGCCTTTTCGATTTCATCAAGCAACAATACCGTATGGGGATGCTTTTTAATCATCTCCGTCAAAAGCCCCCCTTGTTCATACCCCACATACCCTGGAGGCGCTCCAATCAAACGGCTAATGGAGTGAGGCTCCATGTACTCGCTCATATCAAGCTTCTCAAAGTGAATGCCCAAAGCATTGGCAAGTTGAGTCGAAAGCTCCGTTTTGCCTACTCCTGTGGGTCCTACAAAGAGAAAACTTCCGATAGGCTTATTGTCGCCGTTGAGTCCTGCGTAAGAGCGTTTGATAGAAGAGACCAAATGCTCAATGGCTTCATTTTGTCCAATGATACGCTCTTTGAGTGCATTGCTAAGCTCTTTGATTTTGGCACTATCATCAAGGCTTACGACATTGGAGGGGAGACGAAGCATCTTGGCGATGGTATCTTCTATATCTTTTTGCGTTACCTCCACATCGCTTAAACCTTTGAGCATAAATCCAGCCCCCACTTCATCTATCAAATCCATCGCCTTATCGGGCAAAAATCTATCGTGAAGATACTTCACCGATAAATCTATGGCACTTTGCAACGCTTCGTCGCTAAAACGAATCTTGTGGTAGGCTTCGTATTTCTCTTTGATACCGTGCAAAATAGTGAGCGTATCTTCAACGCTTGGTTCATCAACATCAATCTTGGCAAAACGGCGTGAAAGGGCTTTGTCTTTGTCAAAAAAGTTGCGATACTCCCCAAATGTCGTAGCTCCAATGCACTTAATTTCACCTCTCGCAAGGGCAGGTTTAAGCAAATTGGAGGCATCCATACTGCCCCCACTTGTCGCTCCTGCACCTACGATGGTATGAATCTCATCGATAAAAATGACAGAGTTTTCAATGGCTTGAAGCTCTGCAAGTACCCCTTTGAGGCGTTTTTCAAAATCTCCTCGGTATTTGCTCCCTGCTATCATCGCCCCTATATCCAACGAAAAGACTTCGGAGCTTTTTAAGATTTGAGGCACATCGCCTTGAGAGATTTTGAGTGCCAACCCCTCAGCAATAGCCGTCTTACCAACCCCTGGTTCACCTACGAGGAGCGGGTTGTTTTTTTTGCGACGGCAAAGCGTTTGCATAACCCTTGTAATTTCACCCTCTCTACCTACGACGGGGTCAATTTTGCCGCTTTTTGCCAATGCAACGAGATTGATGGTAAATTTATCCAAATAGCTCTCTTTTTTGCTCTCTTGTGACCCCTCTTGAACGCCACCGCCTTTTGTGTCTCGTGCAATTTTGGCGTGAGAGACGATTTCTAATATATCCACCTTCTCAATCCCCTCGCGCTGCATCAAGATATAGGCGTAGGAGGAGGGTTGTGAAAAGATGGCGACGAGCATATCACCTACACTTGCTTCATCTTTGCCTGAAGAGCGGATATGTGCCATCATATTACCAATGGCATTGGAGAGCGATATGGTCTCCATTGGGTCATGCTTCTCTTTGGCTTGGGGTGTGTTTTCGATAATGTGATCGGCTATCTCCTCTCTAAGGGTATCACGATCAACCTCTAGCATCTCAAATATCTCTTTGCCCTCAACGGAGTTGAGAATTGCCAAAAAGATATGTTCGATGGTGAGGTACTCGTGGCGATGCTCTTTGGCGTACTCGACTGAGTTTTTAAAAACGCTGTTTAATTCTAGGCTTATCATTGCTCTTCCTCCATGGTGGCAAGTAAAGGAAATTGATTCTCTTTGGCTAAACGTTTGACTTGTTCGACTTTGGTTTGGGCTATCTCAAAGGTATAGATACCGCATGTTCCACGTCCCTTTTTATGCACATCCCACATAATCATCTCTGCTTCTTGTTGGCTTTTGTGAAAAATCTTCATCAGTATCATAATTACAAAATCCATCGTCGTATAGTCATCATTATGAAGCAAAACACGATACATCTTAGGCTTATCTAACCCTACATCTGTTTTGGTTTCTTCAATAATTTTTGGCATTTACAATTTCCTTCTTCATTTTTCTATTATTTTATGTCGTTATAATATAGTATATTATAGCTAAAAAAACAAGAGTTTTATAAAAACCGTTCTCTAATTTGGCTTCTAGCAGAGATATTTACAACACTTGCTCGAAAATTTAAAATATTGCGTATTGGATTGGACTTTGTTATAATTGTGTATCAATATTGATGTTATGCACTTTGCCTAATATATCATCTTTAAATTAGACTTTGAGTGTGTAGCCTCGGCTTTAGCCGAGTTTGAAACGCCCAATAGCCTCAATTGTTCGGCTAAAGCCGAACCTACAGCTATTTTGGTTATTTTTGAAGTAAAATAACGATTTTGTGTCCCAAAGGAGACCATTTGAAACCCCTATTTATCACCGCAACCAATACCAATGTGGGCAAAACCTATACGACGCTTAGGCTTATCGATGCACTCTCGAAGCGGGGTTATCGAGTGGGTGTCTTTAAGCCCATTGAGACGGGCGTGATAGATGAACCTCAAGATGCCCAAAAGCTTTTGGAGAGTGTAAGTAAGCACAATCCCTACTTTGCCAATCTCACTCCCAAAGATATTACCGCCTATACCTTTAGGCTTCCTGCTGCTCCTTTTTGTGCGGGTGAGGGGATCAAACTCGAAGTTATTTTTGCCAAATTTCAAGAGCTTTCAAGGGAGTGCGATACGCTTTTGATTGAGGGGGCGGGAGGACTTATGGTGCCTATTTTCAAAGAGTATTTTATGATTGACCTTATCAAAGACCTCGGTGCTAAAGCTTTGCTAGTCACTTCAAGCAAACTAGGCACTATCAACGACACGATGCTTAGCCTAGAGGCTCTCAAGCATAGAGCGATTGAACATGAATGGGTTGTTAATTTGCACGAAGAGAAAGAGCATTTCACAAGCGTCACCCAACCCTTTTTTGATGCCTATTTCGGTGATTTTTTGAGACTCCCAGAGGATATCGATAGATTGGTGGAGCGTTTGATAAGAGAAAATACACAAGGCTAAGTCCTCACTTTCTATAATCCACAATTGGCTATAATGCCTTATCCAAACAACACACAAGGATAAACAGTGATAGAGAAGATTCAAAAAAGTATCAGCCAAAGCATAAGCGTCAAAGAGATGATGTTGCATGATACCCCGATGCTTCAGACCTTAGAGGCTATTTGTCGAGAGGCTATTGAGGGTTATACTAATGGTAAAAAGATACTCATTGCAGGAAATGGAGGCAGTGCCGCCGATGCACAACACATTGCGGCCGAACTTGTGGCTAGGTTTTATTTCGATAGAGCGGCTTTGGCGGCTATTGCTTTGACAACCGATAGTTCGATTTTGACGGCAGTGGGTAATGATTACGGCTTTGAGTCTCTTTTTTCCAGACAAATTGAAGCACACGCACATGAGGGAGATATCTTTATCGCCCTCTCTACTTCAGGCAATTCACCCAATATCCTTCAAGCTATCCAAAGTGCCAAGCAAAGAGGAGTGAAAATCGTAGGACTCACAGGAGCCAAAGAGGGCAAAATGGATAGGTTATGCGATTATATTATCAAAGTCCCCTCTACCGACACCCCACGCATTCAAGAGGCTCATATTATGATAGGACATATCTTTTGCCAAATGGTTGAGGAGCAAATCTTTCACCCTTTGGCAACCTCATAATAAGATGGTATTCAAAGGCGTTGGCATACAAAAAGACAATAGTGGTATTTAAGCTTCCACTATTGCACAAGACTAAAGCCATCGTTTCCAAATGCGTTTTAAAATGTGGCTCCTTGTTTTTGATGGGATAATTATAGCTAGATTATCTTGGATAAAAAAGGTTGGATAGAGTCCTAAGCCCCCTTTTGCTATAATGGCAAAAATTTATACCAAAGATAGATAGAGATGGAAAACAAATACAATCCAAAAGAGACAGAAGATAGATATTACAAGATTTGGGAAGAGAGGGGCTATTTTGAGATTGATGGTAACGCATCGATTCAACAAGTAGGAGAAGATGGCACAATCAAAACCTTTGCGATTATGATGCCTCCCCCTAATGTCACGGGAAGTTTGCATATCGGTCATGCTCTTACTTTCACACTTCAAGATATTATCACACGCTACAAACGCATGGATGGCTACAAAACGTTGTGGCAACCAGGGACGGATCATGCAGGGATTGCGACGCAAAATGTCGTCGAGAAGCAACTATTAGCGCAGGGAACGACCAAAGAGGAGCTAGGACGAGAGGCGTTTTTGGAGCGTGTTTGGAAATGGAAAGCCTACAGCGGTGGCACTATCGTACACCAAATGCGAAAACTAGGGGTATCTCCTGCGTGGAGTCGTGAGCGTTTTACGATGGATGAGGGACTCAAAGAGGCAGTCAAAGAGGCGTTTGTGCATCTCTACAACGAGGGAATGATCGTCCAAAACAACTACATGATCAATTGGTGTACCCACGATGGAGCATTGAGCGATATAGAGGTCGAACACGACGAGGTCAATGGTAAGTTTTATCATATGATTTACAAATTTGCCGATGGAAGCGGTGAGATAGAGGTGGCTACTACACGTCCTGAGACTTATTTTGGCGATACGGCTATCATGGTGCATCCCGATGATGAACGCTACAAGCACATTGTAGGCAAAGAGGTGCTATTGCCTTTGACGCAACGAAAAATTGCAATCATCACCGATAGCCACGTCGATAGAGAGTTTGGTACGGGTGTGGTCAAAGTCACTCCCGCCCACGACCAAAACGACTACGAAGTGGGCAAACGCCACGATTTGGAGTTTATTACGGTATTTGACGAAAAGGGTATCTTAAACGACTACTGCGGAGAGTTTGCAGGACTAGAACGGCTCGAAGCACGTCCCCTTATCGTAGCCAAACTCCAAAGCGAGGGCTATATCGTCAAGATAGAGGAGCATAATCATCAAGTAGGACACTGCTATCGATGCAAAAACATTGTAGAGCCTTATATCTCAAAACAGTGGTTTGTACGAAGCGAAGTAGCCAAAAAATCGATCGAAAAAACCTACGCAGGAGAGGCGAAATTTCACCCACCCCATTGGCTAAATAGCTATCGTGCGTGGATGGATGAACTCCGAGATTGGTGTATCTCACGCCAACTTTGGTGGGGGCATCGAATCCCTGTCTTTACTTGCGATGATTGCGATCATCAATGGGCGGACAAAAAAGATGAACCAGAGGCGTGTCCCCATTGTGCTTCTCAAAGTTTCACACAAGACCCCGATGTGCTTGATACTTGGTTTAGCTCCGCTTTGTGGGCATTTTCACCGCTTGGATGGGGGAATAACGGGCAGATGAGCCAAACCTTTAACGCCACGGATTTGCACGATTTCTATCCCAACTCTTTGCTTATTACGGGCTTTGATATTATGTTCTTTTGGGTAGCACGCATGATGATGATGGGTGAGCATTTTCAAGGAGAGCTTCCCTTTAAGGACATCTACATGCACGCTCTTGTACGAGATGAGTTTGGGGCGAAGATGAGCAAATCCAAAGGCAACGTCATCGACCCACTCGATATGGTAGAGGAGCATAGTGCTGATATTATCCGATTTACTTTGGCATTTTTGGCAGTGCAAGGACGAGATATAAAGCTAGGGGCAAAAAACCTAGAGCAGTTTAGAAACTTCACCAACAAAATCTACAATGCCAGTAACTATCTGCAACTCAATCACGACAAATTTGCTGATTTGAGTGAGATAGAAATCAAAACACCCCTTGGACGCTACATGCAAAGCCGTCTGAGTGGGGCAGTTGAAACCATTAGAAACAACATTGAGAGCTATAAATTTGATGAGATGGCAAAGACTCTCTACAACTTTGTTTGGAATGAGTTTTGCGATTGGGGGATTGAGTACTCTAAAGCCGATAAAGCAAGTATCATTGAGTTAGGGGCAATATTTAAAGAGACACTCAAAATGATAAGCCCCATCATGCCCTTTATCGCCGACCACCTCTACCATAAGCTTAGCAGTACAAGCCTTGAAGAGGGCGATTCGCTGATGATAAAAACATTCCCCAAAGATATAGCCAAAGACCCGCAAATAGAAGCGATTTTTGCCATTATTGAAGAGTCCATTACCGCTATTCGACGAGCCAAAGTCATTATCGATATGGGCAATAGCAAAATAGCCAAAGCCTACATCAAGCTTGATACTCCCATCGATACCCACATCGCCAAACCCTTTATAGAGCGTCTTGCAAAAGTAGAAGAGATAGAGTTTGTCGTCGCCAAAGTAGCCAACGCTATCACCGATGTAAGCGATAATCTTGAAGTCTATATCCCCACCAACGAAATAGATTTGAGTGCGATTGTAAGCAAACTCACCAAACAAAAAGAGAAACTCGAAAAAGAGGTTAATAAGCTTAACGGTATGCTAAGCAATGAGCGATTTGTAGCTAATGCCCCAGAACAAGTCATCAACGAAAACAAAGAAGCACTGGCTAATGCCCAAAATAAACTAGAAAAAGTTGAGGCGGAGTTGAAGGTGTTTGCGTAGCTCTATTTATGCTATAATTGAATCATTCATATTTGGGAGTGTATTGAAATGCAAGAGAGCAAAACAGATATAGTAAACTATTTTAAAATACACTCACCCCATCTCAAAGAGAAGTATCATATTGCTTCGCTCTCTTTGTTTGGTTCGTATGCACGGGATGAGCAAAGAGACGATAGCGATGTGGATTTGCTCGTTGATTTTGAACAGACTCCTGATTTACTGACATTTATCGAATTAGAAGAGCATCTTAGTCATTCACTCAATAAAAATGTTGATTTGGTCATCAAACGAAAGCTCAAAAGCCAACTCAAAGAGCAAATCTTAAAAGAAGCTATTGCAATATGAATCGTAACTATTTACTCTTTTTAGAAGATATTTCCCAGCGTATTGAAAAGATAGAACGATTTATTGATGGCATGAGCTACGGTGAGTTTGTCGAAGATGAAAAGAGTGTGAGTGCTACTATTCGAGAGATTGAAGTGATTGGTGAGGCTACTAAAAAAATTCCAAATGAGATTAGAGAGCAATTTAATGATTTACCTTGGTCACTTATGGCTAAAATGAGAGATAAGCTTATCCATTGGTATTTTGAAGTGGATGAAGAGATTGTTTGGAAGGTAGCTACAGAAAAACTACCCGATATAAAAGTTCAGATTAATTTGATTATTGAGGAGATAAGGGGGAAGTAGGGTTTACTAGTATTAGCATCACCTGATACCTATACACAAAAGAGAAACTCGAAAAAGAGGTGAGCAAACTTAGCGGAATGCTTAGCAATGAACGCTTCATAGCCAATGCCTCCAAACCGTCATCGACGAAAACAAAGAGGCTTTGGCTAATGCCCAAAATAAACTAGAAAAGGTTGAGGCGGAGTTGAGGGTGTTTAGTTAATACTTTTATAACCCGTTGAATAATTATCATGAATGAATAGGAAACATAATAAATGGCAACTAATGATCAAATATTACTTAATGAACTTTTAAAACAAGAAAAAGAAAGTTTAGATGCAAATTTTACTGAAAGTGAATATTTTGAATTTTATACAGCAAATCAAATTTTAAAACAATACGA
This sequence comes from Sulfurovum sp. FS08-3, assembly GCA_000830175.1. Lineage (GTDB taxonomy): Bacteria > Campylobacterota > Campylobacteria > Campylobacterales > Sulfurovaceae > FS08-3. The sequence goes on from JQIS01000009.1 coordinate 354,807, forward strand.
ACTAAGCTATGATGAAATAATGGCTGGTATGGTTGGTCAAGGTCATGATGGTGGAGCAGATTTAATATATCTTTTTGTAAATGATGAGTTAATAAAAGAAGATTCCAATACAAAAGAAAAATATAAAAAAAATCCTGATATTGAGTTAGTCATTATTCAAAGTAAAAAAGAACCAAAATTTAAAGAAGATCCTTTGTTGAAATTATCTCGACTTTCTAAAAATCTTCTTGATCTTAACTTTGAAAAAAATAACTTTATTGGTAGGTACAACGAATCTGTTCTTTCAATGTTTGAACTTTTTAAAAAGACCTATTTAAATCTTGTCACTAAACAACCATCAGTTAAGATTCGTTTTTGTTATGCATCAATAGGGTCTGATATACATTCTAATGTAAAAAAACAAGCTGAAGATTTGAAAAATGACATTAAAGACATATTACCTACAGCAAAAGTCATCGTTGATTTTTATAATGCTCATAATTTAGTATTATTAAGTCAAGAACGACCCAATGAAGTTTTCAGATTATCTACAGCTGAAAGTCCATTATCAACATCTGAAAAAGTATTTATTGCACTAACTAATATTAAAGACTATTTCAAATTTATTTCAGATGAAAATGGCAAATTACTTCGTCATATTTTTGAGTCAAATGTTCGTGATTATCAAGGAAAAACTAATGTTAATAAAGAAATTCAAGATACATTACTTAATAATACTAAGGAAGAATTTTGGTGGCTAAATAATGGTGTCACTATTTTAGCTTCAGATGTTGCAACACCAGGAGGGAAAGAATTAGTTATTCACAATCCTCAAATAGTAAATGGTCTTCAAACATCATCTGAAATTCATAGGTTCTTTTCTAATAATCCTGATCGATTAGTTGATGAACATAGAGCAGTTTTGTTACGTTTTATTGTACCAAAGAATGATGAGACAAGAGATAGAATAATAAGAGCTACCAATAGTCAAACTCCTATTCCAAAATCATCGTTAAGAGCTACGGATATAATTCACAGGAATATTGAAGAATTTTTTAAATCACGAAACCTTTTTTATGATCGTCGGAAAAATTATTATAAAAATGAGGGTAAAAAACCAAAAGAAATAATTAGTCTTCCTTTTTTATCACAATGCTTAATGTCTACATTATTGCAGAGACCTGATACTGCAAGAGCAAGACCCTCTACATTATTAGAAAATGATGAGTCTTACAATAAGCTTTTTAATGAAAACCATGCTTTAATAACTTATTTTACTGAAGCATCATGGGGACGTGCTATTGAGCTACGTTTAAAGGATACAAAAAAATATGAAACAGCAGAAATTAGTGATATTAAATTTTATGTTTTATATTATTTAGCAAGTATTATTGTTAATAGTATATACCCGAGTAACAAAAAGTTTAATGATTTAAATGATATAACACTTGACAATACCCAAATAGACTCAGCAGCAGACTTCTGTTACGATCTTTATAGAGATTTAGGTGGTACTAACAAAATTGCAAAAGGAACAGAATATCTTAAAGAGCTTAAAGTACAATTGAAAAAAATAGTCACCTAAGTCAAAGTCACCTATATAGGGGTCAATGTGTGCCAAGAAGGCGTAACAACTAATGAAAATTAGGAGGATTACATATAGCTATGCTATAAAGAAGATGGTAGTAGGTCTGCCGTAATCGCTATGTAAGTGGAGGTTACAAACCACCTTAAGGTGCTTAAGATTAAAAGTCTCGGTGCTGAGCATTAAGGAAAAGGGAGAGCTTGACTCTTTCAGGTGTGTATCATAGAGTTGAACGAAAGAGATTAGGTGTCAGGTGATGCTAATGCTATTGTGTTTCGCCTCTTTTAACAATTCTGTTGTAGTCGCTACGAAAGTGACTAAAACCTACAATCTATACAATCCCACACCTTGACAAAAAAAACCAAATTGGTTACTATACATCAAAATATATGCGATAAAATGAGAAATAATGCAACATTGTCCAATCTGTAGTGGCACTATTAAGCGTGAAACGAAAGAGATTATTTATACCTACAAAGATGCTTCACGAGCTATTATGCAAATGGGTGAATATTGTCAAAGTTGTGGTGAGGGGTTTTTATCGCCAAGTGACCTCAAACAGAGCAAAAAAGAGATTGCCAATTTCAAAAGAGAGGTAGATAATCTACTCACAACTTGTGACCTTGTACGCATTCGCAAAAAAAGAAAACTCAATCAAAAAGAGGCTTCGAGGATTTTTGGTGGAGGTGAGAATGCATTTCATAAATATGAAATGGGTGAAAATACTCAAGGCAGACCCCTAGATATACTCTTGCGACTTCTTGATAATAACAAAATCTCAATTGATGATATAGAAACACTTTATAAAAAAGAGGCTCAAACAACTAAAACATTAAAGGTTGTCTGAAAGTCAATAAAGAAATCATCACCACAAAGAGGAGAACAACATGAAAAAGATAGTCATCGACCCCGTCACTCGTATCGAGGGGCATCTTAGGGCTGAAGTTGAAATTGATGAAAACAATATTATTCGAGAGGCGTATGTAAGCGGACAGCTCTTTCGAGGTATTGAGATGATTCTCAAAAATCGTGACCCTAGAGATGCGGGACTTTTGGCAGGACGCATTTGCGGAGTGTGTACCAATTCGCACTTTCGTGGGGCTATTACTGCTGTAGAGAACGCCTACTCCTTAGCTGTTCCCAAAAATGCTGAGATTATTCGAGACCTTATTGCCATGGCTCTTTTTATTCAAGATCATGTGGTGCATTTTTATCATCTCCATATGCTTGATTTTGTCGATGTTGTATCGGCTTTGAGTGCCAATCCCCAAGCAACAACCCAAGAGGCACACAAATACCACTCCCATCCCTTTCGCAACGCTCACGCCCACTACGAAGCGGTTTTGACAAAGCTTGATACCTTTGTCAAAGCGGGACGCTTAGGACCTTTTAGTAATGGATATTGGGGACACAAAGCCTATCGACTCACACCCGAACAAAACCTTATTTTGCTCTCGCACTACCTTGAAGCGTTGAAGTTCCAAACCCATATCTCCAAAGCCATCGCCATCTTTGGAGGCAAAACGCCCCACCCTCAAACGTTAGTCGTAGGAGGCGTTACGAGTGTCGCCGATATGCTCAATCCCCAACGACTCAACGACTATCTTTTTATTATCAAAGAGGTCAAAGAGTTTATCCATAGAGCCTATCTGCCCGATACCAAACTTCTTGCTATTGCCTATAGAGATGAGATCAAAGCGGGAGTGGGACGAGCCAATGGCAACTTTATGAGTGTGGGAGGATATGCCTTTGAGGGGGAGCTTCAACTCTTCGAGAGCGGTGTGGTCTATGGGCATGATTTTGATACCATTCACCCCTTTGACGAGCACCAAATCACCGAACGTATCGATAGAGCATGGTACAACGAAGCCCATGAGATAGAATATACCGACCTCAATGAAGATGGCACACTCAAAACCGCTACCTCACACGATAAATACTCATGGGTCAAAGCCCCTCGCTACAACAACCAAACGATGGAAACAGGACCTTTGGCACGAATGGCAATCACCTACAAAAAAGGCAATCCGTTGGTGCAAAGCTTTATCGATGAGTTTTTGGAAGCAACGCAATTGGAGTTTATCGACCTCTCTACGACCGTAGGACGCAACGCCGCTAGAGCTATTGAGAGCGAATACATCTGCGAATACATCTTCAAACTTATTGGCAATCTTATCCAAAATATCAAATATTACGATACCCAAACGTGGACACACTACGATTTCAACGCATTGCCGCTTCAAGCCAAAGGGAGAGCCTTTTTGGAAGTACCTCGTGGGATGCTTTCGCACTTTGTTTCGATTGATGAGGGCAAAATTAGCAACTACAGCGTCATTGCCCCCACCACATGGAACGCTTCACCCAAAAATTACGATGCTTTGCGTGGGGCTTACGAAGAGGCGTTGATAGGTATCAAGCTCGAAGACCCCAAAAACCCTTTGGAGGTGCTAAAAGTACTCCACTCATTTGACCCCTGTTTGGCATGTGCCGTACACATCATCGACACCAAAGGCAAAGAGCTTTCACGCTTCAAAATCGGGAATGGTTGAAAAAATTAGGAAATTTCGGTATATTCTCACAAAAAGAGGACAGAGTGCACTATTTTAGCGGTTTTTTATTTGGCAATGAAGAGGCACTTTTTGCTTCTTATATTCCCCAACATGATAGGGTTGTAGCGGGGTTTAGCTATGGGGCGATTGGAGCATTTGAGTATGCGTTAGAGAAAAAAATAGATAGATTGGTGCTTCTCTCTCCTGCTTTTTTTGAGGACAAAAATGAGAGTTACATCCAAAAACAGCTCAAATATTTCCACTCTCCCACCTACAAAGAGAGCTTTTTTGCCAACGTAGCCTACCCTAGTGCGATTGAGTTGTCACACTACTACTATCCCCATACCCAAGAGGATTTGGAGAGGCTTTTGCGATACCGATGGGATAGAGAGAAATTGTGCCAACTAGTTCAACGAGGTGTTACGATTGAGGTATTTTTGGGAGGCAAAGATAGGATTATCAATGCTCAAAAAGCCAATGAATTTTTCTCTCAAATGGCAATAACCTATCTCATCAAAGAGGCAGGTCATGCACTGCTCTCTTGATAGACTCCCAATCATTACGCTTTGTCCAATATGCCCTCAAGCTCAATTTCAAGCTTAACCTCTTCGCCGATAGTGAGTCCACCTGCTTCTAAGACTTTGTTGTATTTGAGTCCAAAATCGTATCGATTGATCGTACCGCTAAGGCTCAAACCTACACGAGTGTTGCCCCATGGGTCTTGAATGACTCCGTTGTTTTCGAGTTCTAGGGTAATCTCTTTGGATACGCCGTGCATGGTCAAAGTACCCGTTACTTTATCTCCTTCAACTTTTGTGAGCTTAAAGGCAATATGGGGATATTTTTTGACATCAAAAAAATCTTCATTTTTGAGATGATCGTCTCGTTTGGCATTGGCGGTATTGATAGAATCAACACTGATATTACCCTCCATGGATTTGAGTGTTTTGCTCTTCTCATCGTACTCAAACACACCTTCAAATCTATCAAAACCTCCTTTGACATTGGAAATCATAAGGTGCTTGATTTTAAAACCTACATTGGAATGCGAAGCATCAACGGTATAGTTGCCTGCCCATAGCGAAGCGGAAAATAGCAACGCTACCCATAGTGTTAAACGTTTCATGGTTATCCTTTAGTGAGTGATAAACCATTATACTCATCAAAAGTAAACCGCAAGTAACAATCTAAAGGCTGTAACCTTTTTTGTGGTGGTCGCTTTTGTATTGTCCTGCATCGATGTCGCTTGTGTCAATATTAAACATCGCCGTAATAGCTTCAATGGGGCATAGGCTATCTTTTTCTCGTGAGCTTTTTCGCAATCTGTGCGTGGGTTGGTGTAAAAAGTGATTAAACATCTGCATCGCCATTTTGCGTACATTGGCTTCATATTCACGAGGAACAAACCCTTTTTTGATGGCTCGTTGCAACTCTTTGTCAATCGATTCATAAACATTGAGTCGCATTCCTTTAATAACGGGTTCTACCGATAAGGCTCGTAACCATCGATAAAAATCATCACGGTAACGATTGACAATTTCACTCGCTTGTAGTGCTTGTTCTTGTCGAAGTGCATGATTTTTGTCGGCAATATCACGCAAATCATCAATACGGTAAATGGTAAGATTGTAAAACTCCATCTCATCAATATCACGAGGAATAGCCATATCAAACCACAATCGATTGAGGTCTTTGCTCTCAATCATATCACGGGTAATAATCGGATAGGGGGCTGAGGTAGCACAAAAAACAAGACGATAGCGATTGATATACTTTTTGAGTTGATTAAACTCATCAATCTTCACATTTTCACCCAACTCATCGGCAAGGGCTTTGACCTTTTGCATATCACGCCCCAACAGTACCACATCGCAACCAATACGCAAGAGATGTTTGGCTGCAAGTTTACCCATCTCGCCTACACCCACAACCACGCCCGTCATTCCTGCCATATTGTCACCTAGTATCAAAGAGGCTTGTGAAACGGCTACAGAAGCGATGGAGATGGGATTTTGGGAGATTTTGGTCTCATTGCGTACTTGTGCGGCACACTTAATGGCATAACTGATAATACGATTAAGTTTTTTACCTGCCGTGGAGTTGTCGTAAGAAAACTTAAACGCCTCTTTGACTTGCCCTGTGATTTGCGACTCCCCTACCACAAGTGAATCAAGCGAAGAGACAACCGAAAAGATATGTGCAATAGCATCTTCATCATCAAAACGTTGTGCCATAGCCACGAGTTCATTAAAATCAACCTTGCTTGTTTGTGCAAGGATTCCAATGACGGCATGATACGCCGCAAAATTATCACGCGTTGCCAGAACAAACTCAACTCGGTTGCACGTCGAGACGATAAAAACCTCATGAATAAAATCAAAACTTACCAATCGGTTTAAAATAGCACGTTTGGCATCATTGTCTTTAAAAGCCAAACGCTCTCTATGGAAAAAATCGCACTTTTTGTGATTAAAACTCACCACCAAATAATACATTAAAAATCCCTATCAACCATATCTTGTGCAATTTTTTGAAGCGATTCATTACCCTCTTGTTGCATCATAAGCGTAGCCTCTAGTGCAAGAGCTTTTGCCTCATGGATACATCGCTCTATTATCCCATGCTCTTTAAATTTTGCCTCTATCCATGCAAGTTGTTGCTCTTTGAGCTTTTTGCCGTGATAGGAGAGGAGTTTTGACCTCTCATTTTCTTGAAGTGCTTCATAAAGATAGATATAAGGAAGCGTTGTTTTACCCTCGACAAAATCACTCATGGCGGGTTTTCCAAGCTGTTTGCTTGAAGCGGTAATATCCAAAATATCGTCAATGATTTGAAAAGCCATACCAATGGCACGTCCATAGTTTCGATAGACGACTCTATCTTTGTTGGCTAAAAGTGCCGCAGCCTCACTTGAAGCTTCGATAAGTGAAGCGGTTTTTTGATAAATCATCTTCATATAGTCGTGCTTTGAAGCGTTAAATTTTTTGGACAACACCACATCGGCTTGTTCGCCAAGACTAAGCTGAGTGACGGCATTGGAGATAATTTGAGCCACTTTTGTATCTATCGAACAAAGCTCGTAAAAGCCTTTGGAGTAGAGAATATCGCCTAGCATAATAGCCGTTTTGTTGCCAAATGAGGCGTTGATGGAGGGTTTGTTGCGTCGCATAAAGGCATCATCAATCACATCATCGTGCAACAGACTTGCCGCATGAATAAGCTCCACAATCGCTGCTAACTTGATGGAGCTTAATGTGTGGGGAGCAATCTTTAGAATCAATGCAGCTCTTAATCGTTTCCCCGCAGGAATTTGGGCATAGAGTTTTTGGGTGGTTTCGTCATTGAGCTCATTGATGAATTGTTCAATCTTTCTCTCTAAAGCATCGAGCATTAAACCTTCCTATTCGCATTGAGTAACGATATTACCCACCAATTCAATAAAAATACTGTTTACACGGTTTTCTAACTCCGTTACATCGGCTCTCATAATGGAGTAGGTACGATCAAACTCCTCCTCCAAGCCTTTGTCTTCAAGCATCTTCTCGGCTACTGCCAAACGCTCCAACATCTTCTCTAGCTCCATCTCTACAATATTAATATTGGCAGTTTTGGAGATAGCAAAGAAGTTCTCCTTTGGAGAGGTTACCATAAAATCATCATCATCAAAGAGTTTCATTGTTTATCCTAAGTTACTTTTTTGTCACTATTTATGTAAAAAATGATTATATCCAAAAAAGCAAAAGAGTTGCTTTACAAGTGAAATTTGTAGATAAAAATCCAATCAAAGTGAGTTTTAAATACCCTTCATGCACTCTAAAATAATATGTTTTATATTTTCACTTTTAAACTGCGTTTGAAACTTCACTTCAATATCACCTTTAAGACTTTTAAAAAGCTCCTGAGCATGGGCTATTTTTTGTTTTTCATCACTATCCAAAGCTCTTTTATCTTTGTTTTTTGTCTCTACTATTAGATTTAAGCTCTGCTTCCCTTGGGTATCTTTAAGCACATAAGCAAAATCAGGCGAATAGCTCCCGCCACCTGCTACGGGTATTTTGATAGAGTTTTTGGGTATTTTAGTAAAGACCGTTACCTCTTCTATGTTGGTGATAATATTCTCTCGTTCGAGCTCACTATCAAAAAACACCTCTTCAAAGAGATAACTATCTGCCGTTTTTTCATTGCTATCAAAAACACCCAAATCCGAAGTTTTCAATTTTGATGTATCAATTTCACCCTTTTCATTGGTAAATGCAGTAGGATGCAGATAGATACTATTTGATATTTTCTTATACCCAATTTTAAAATCAGCAAAAGCGTGATCCAAAAGATACTTATTAAACCCACCTCGCAAGGTGCGTATGGTTTGCATATTGAGATAATTGTTAATGTTTACTTGTGTTTGCAAATCATAAAAGACCCTATGCAAGGTATTGATAGTTATTTTTAGCGTCGTGGCAAGTTCTATCAAAAACTCCCTATATTTCATATAGGATATGGGTAAAATCTCATCATCCAAAGACTCTATCTCTTTGTAGTACGCTACACTTCCTTCAAACTCTATTTTTCGTGTCTGTGTAAGGACTCCTTGGGGTTTAAATTTGCCAATACTCTCTTGGAGATACCCTTTTAACAAATCGTAAAATCTATCTTCATTTTCAATCTTGTACTCTAATATCACTTTTTGGTTGATACTCTCCCATAGCTCTTTGAGTTCTTGATACTTTCCTGCTCTAATGGTTGCTTTTTTCGTGGGCTCGTTGCCATTGCGTACTTTATTATTTTTAACTCCATCCTCGGCTATCAAAACGAGTGGATATCTCTCTTTGAGCCTCTCGTATCCACCCTCTTTGAAGTCATTGTTTCGCTTAATCGCCCCAATCTCATCCAAACTCTCCAATAGCTCCTCTTCATCTATCGAATAATGCATTAATATTTTACTTATCATCTCATCGGTTAATTTTTTTGGATTAGGCACAAAAACCACTTGAGATTTAGAGTTTATCTCATCTACCAAAGATTGTGCAAAATCCTTTTCGCTAAAATCAACATAGTAGTGAAGCTCAAACTTCTCACCTTTTACCCTTGACATAAACTCATTGACAGGTAGCCGTAAGCCTCGTCCTACCTCTTGAAGTTTTGAAGTGACACTTCCACTTGAACGAAGTTTACAGATTTGAAACACATTAGGATTATCCCACCCCTCACGCAAAGTCCATTTGGAAAAGATAAATCTTCTTGGATTTTCAAGGCTTAGAAGTTCTTCTTTATCGTGAAGTATCTCATTTATCTCTTTTTCTATCTCATCACTTGTTTCACTATTGTCTTTTGAAAAGTATCCACCATGAGTAAGCGATATATTTGCCAATGATTTTTGCAAATACTCTCTATAAAATTGATGTGTCTCATCTTCAAGGAGCTTTTCTATATGAGCTTTTACCCATGTTTCAAACTTTGTTTTAAGAGACCCTGCTATTTGATGCCCATCTCGATACCCCTCAATATCATCGATAAAAAATAGACTAATAGGTTTTATCTTTACTTCTCTTGTGAGTAACTCTCTTTCTAATTCAAAATGCTTAATCATTGTCTTTTGCATCATTTTATCTTGGATAGACTCAGAGTAAGAGTAGGGGTTGATATGCGTTTTGGGAGTCACTTCTAAACCATTGGATAATACAACACAATTTTTCTTTAAGTTATCAACTATCACATCACTCATCTCACGATGCACTTTATTCATGACCTCTTTTTTACCAATGCGCACTTCACTTTTTTTGCCGTTTTCATTCACTTCAAAAATAGCTTCTTTGGCATCTGCACTTTTAAGCTTTACTATTGCATTTTGTCCATCGCTAAACTCTTCTACAAAAGTTACTACACCTTTTACTAAGTCTTTGTTGAAAGCATCTACTGCACTAAGCTTATATAAAAGATTCTCCTCTTTACCATCAAAGGTTGCACCGTATCGAAATATCCATTGAGCCTTAAACTTCTCGATATTTTGCCATGTTTTATTGTCTATTTTAAATTTATGCGGTTCATCGACTATAAGTATGGGTTGCAGTGAGGCAAGAGCTTTAAAAGGATTGGAGTATTGGTCAAAAAGGTTTACATCGTACGCATCACTGCTCATCGTATCAGAATTAATCATCCCTTGATTTATTATCAGGATATGGATTTTTTTCTTTGGTATGCTATGAGATTCTACAAACTCACGAACCGCTTGAGGCATAAAGTTTTTTTTGCTTTTTTTTGCTTTTTTACTCTCTACTATATAAGTTTTTATCTCACGATTGTACTCTTGCCTAAAATGCTCTTTTGTAGCTTTGGCATTTAAAAAGCTTACTGTTCCTGCTTTGATAGAGAGTGTGGGGACTATCACTATAAATTTTGATTGATTGAGATGTTTATTGAGTTCAAACATCATTTTGGTATAGGTATAAGTTTTCCCTGTCCCCGTCTCCATCGATATATCTAAAATATTACTTTTTTTATTTCTGTATTTTGTATCAATACCGTTATACTCTTGTACTTTGGTAAGATTTTGCAAAAAATGACTGCCACCAAACTTTATAGATGGGTTTGATATATTGGCTTGTGCTTTGTTGGATAGCTCTTTTGCACCCACATCATCAAAGAGCTTGATGACAGATTTAACAGCTTCTATTTGATGCTCTAAATCTCTCTCATAATTAAATCCACTCATACTGCACCTTTCCTTTTTGACTTAAACTCTCATTAATCATAATCAATGTATAATTGCTCCAAAGTTCCCAGCTACTGATAAGATTCCAAGGGAAGCTTCGCAAGATAGGTAGCATGGGTCATCTCTCATAATGTGAAAATTTCTTACTTTTTTCAATAGTATAATCTTCAAAATAAGCATTTTCTAGCAATATCGCTATATCGTATCTATTTGCTTTTTTGAGGATATTTTGGATTATTTTAATTTTTTCTTTGCTCATCTCAATACCTCACAATCATATCAAGCTCTATTGACTTCTTGTTGGTATAGCTACCCAGTGCTTCACTTATCTCTCTTTGGTATTTACTATCAAAGCTATAGCCAAAAACTATAAGCTTATTGGGTTGAAACGATTTATCTTTATCAAGTCTAAGTATCAACGCTTTTAAATCTTCTATATCAAATCCACCATGCACAAAATAGAGCTTTTTATCTCCATAGTACGCCTTGTACTCTTGCAAAGTTATCTCTTGTAGCTTATCTGTTAGCTTCATGCCATCATGAACTTTCCATGTTGTTAAAAGGGCATTAAAATCATCATCGGTTAGAGTCGAGACATCAAAGAGCGTAGGGGTCTCTTCATTAAAGGCATCCATTGTATCTAGTGGATTTTCTAGTAGTGGAGTGGTCTCAAAAATTTTAAAACCCAAATCGTAATCGTTGCTATCTTTTGTAATATCTTGTGCTATCTCTGATTTGATTTTTGCACTGGCTCTTAGGATTCGCTCTTTGGTAATGTCAAAGATAGTTTTGTATCCTGCTTTGTAGGCTTCACTTTTGGAGTCTGTAGGCTCTGCTATTTGCACCAAAATAAATTTACGATTACCACCATCTTGTGCGTTTAAATCCATCACGGCGTGGGCTGTTGTGCCACTTCCTGCGAAGAAGTCTAAAATTATTTCATTTTTGTTGTTACAATCTTTTGGATTGAAGAGGGATAACATTTTTTTTATTAAAAGCGTTGGTTTTGGGAAAGTAAACGCATTAATTCCCATAAGAATTTTTAATTCTTTTGTACCTAAATCTGCTGTTCCTGCTTCTTTAAACTTCCATAGGTTAATAGGTACCATTCCATCGTCAAGTTCTGATAAAAATCTCTTTATTCGCGGATATTTTGCTTTTCCATCAGAACCCCAATATAGTCTATTTTCTTTTAGTAATAGTTCATATTTATCTTTACTTACTTTCCAAGCATTTGTTGGATGTTCAATTGTCTCATTTGTATTTGGATTTTTGATTGCATAAGATAGATTCGGTCTAGCTTCACGAGTAACTTGATTTACAAATGACACGCTAGTCCAAACTCCACGATAATCATTATCTGGATTAGAATAAGTATCCTGATGTTCTTCTGAACGATTTTCTTTTAATATATCCACCTTTTCAGTTTTTCGATAAAATAAAATATGTTCCGTTGAGTTAGTCATTAATTTTGCATTATTGCTTCTACCGTATCGCTTTTCCCAAATAATATCTCCTACAAAATTCTCCTCCCCAAAAACCTCATCACAAAGCAATTTTAGTTGCGACGCTTCATTATCATCAATAGAGATAAAAATCACCCCATCATCTTTTAAAAGTTCTCTTGCTACATAAAGTCTAGGATACATAAAAGTAAGCCAAGCACTGTGAGAGTTGGAGTTGGATGTGGTGAAATCCATAATCCTTTTAGCCTCTTCAAAGCTCACTCCTGCAAGGCGTGAAAGCTCATCTATGGTGAATTTTCTATCATCATTATAGACAAATCCGTCCCCTCCTGTATTGTACGGCGGGTCGATGTATATCATCTTGATAGCACTCTCGTAGGCGTTTTTGAGGTGTTTGAGGACTTCTAAGTTATCGCCTTTTATCAGTAGGTTTTGGCTAGTTTTATTTGTTTCTAAGGCGTTATGTTCAATGTCGGCTTTTAGTAGGGTTCGAGGATTTTCATTGGCCAAAAGCCTCGCATAGGATTTGCCTAACCAATTGAGAGAGTAGCTCTCACGAGATAGCTCTAGCCCATTGCCTACAACTATCTCTTCCATCTTGTGAGCCATAAAGTTACCATGCTTATCAAAACACTGTGGAAAATTCTTTTTGAGTATCTCTAATTGTTTGCTATTGGCAGTTATAGTGCTATTATCGTTTAATGTTTCTTCTCTTATATCCATTTCCCTTATCCTATTCAAAATAGATATTATAGTTAAATTTTGGTTAGGGTGTGGTTACCCAAACACTACGGATTAATAGACCTTTGCACTAGGTACTACAGAGGTGGAGAGTGCAAGGTGAGCATCTTGGTCATCAAAAAATATATCCGCACCAAAAGCATCCAAAATCTCATACTTCTCACTCCCACCCAAAAAAAATGCCTCATCAATGCGTACATTCCACACATCAAGCGTTTTTATCACCCGTTCATGAGTCGGAGCACCTCGTGCGGTCACCAAAGCGGTGCGAATGGGAGAGGAGCTATCTTTGAATTTGGCTTGAATTTTGGATACCGTCATAAGCAATTTGGCAAAAGGACCTTGGGCTAGAGGATTGTTGCGATGGGTCTTTTCATGCTCAATAAAGGCCTCTAATCCTTTGCTTTGGTATATCTCTTCGCTCTCTTTGGAGAAAAGCACCGCATCGCCGTCAAATGCAATACGCACCTGATCGCCTTTGGATTTGCGTATGCGACTTGTGGAGGGTAAAATCTTCGCCGCTGCCACACCGCTTTGGAGTGCTTTTTTGACATCCTCTTCGTGAGCAGACAAAAAAAGATCAACCTTGAAAGCTTTGAGGTATTTGGCGGTATTAGTACCGCTTGTCCAACCCGAACGCTCAATATCCAATCCGTAGTGTTGGATTGAGTTGGTAATACGCAAACTCATAGCGGGGTTGTTTTTGGATAAAATTATCACCTCTACCTCTTTGGAGGCTTTGTCAAAATAGCTGTTAATTTTAAGAAGGTTATCAATGAGACGATAAGCACTTCCTTTTTTTAAGATATTGTTTTGTTTGGTAAGAAGATAGCTGTAGTAGGCATCAAGTCCCTCTTTTTCAAATATCTCATTCTCTTTTTCGAGGTCAAAAAGTGCTCTGGAGGAGATGGCTACGACGAGTTTATTGGTAAGATTATAGCCCATGTTAGTAAGAGAACTTGTATCCTCTTCGTCGTACGGTGTGAATGACTTGAAACCCTAAAATATTTTTAAGGCGTTTGCGTATTTGGTTGATGGCTACTTCGACGGTGTTGTCGCTCACATATTCAGGCTCTTCCCAAAGAGCATTGATAATCTCATCTTTGGAAAAAACCCGTTGCTTTCTCAGTGCCAAATAGGCCAAAATATCAAAGGTTTTACCGTTGAGCGAGACGATTTTCTCATCGTACTTAATCTTTTTGTTGATAATATCAATCACCAGTTTGCCTACATGAATTTTGGTACCAAAGAGACTGCGCATATTGGCTAGTACCTTTGCTGCCAAAAGATCAGGCATATCGCTCTCGTGACACACGACATCATCGATACCAAGCCGATACAAAGCGATTTGATTTTTCTCTTTGTTGGTGAGTATGATAATTTTGGTCTCGCTCTTTTTCTTTTTGACATCATTAACGTATTTTTCAAGAGAGTATTTAATCCCCTCATCGACTACAATAATGAGTTCATAGTGTCTAAAATCTGTAAAGTTTGTTGCATCGTAAAGATCCCTTGCATCATCAACGATACAGATAAAATATTTTTGCAGTTCAGTTTGAAGCTGTTTGACATACTCATTATCAAACCCGATTGTTAATATCCTCATCCGCCTGTTTTCCTAGTTGATAATTTTTTAGATTAATTTTTGCTAAAAAATAATTTGAATAGGGAGTTATACCCAAAAGTTGCTTATTAAAAAATAAAATCAACTTTTAAGTTTTTTTTGCTATACTATTGTCATTTTCAAAATTATTATTTAATCGTTTGCAAATGCCGTATAAACGGCTCTGGAGCTATAAATCCCGTAATGGTTTTAGAAGAGAGATAGCGATTTTGTGTATCAAAAAAGATGATATTGGGAGTACCAAAAAGTTTGTACTTGTTTAATATATCTTTATCATCTTGCGTATTATCACTTAAATCTACTTTTATAAAGGTGAAATTTCGCATTATATCTTTGACTTTAGCATCACTAAAGGTTATTAAATCCAACTCTTTGCACGCTGCACATGACTTTTTGGTAAAATCAACAATCACAGGTTTGTGACTCGCTTCAATCTCTTTTTCCAATCGCTCAATTGTGTAGCCCTTATAATCCTTTTTGTCACTCTTTTCGATGGTAATAGAAGAGGTTGTAAACTTCTCAAAAGGCTTTAATATTGAAGTAGCTCCGCTCAATACCCCGATAAAAAGTGCCATAGCGTAAAAGATTGAAGCTACAGCCAAGATTTTGGCAACATAGCCCAAAAATCCTGATACTTTTTCGCTATTAAATAGACCCAAATAGAGAGAAAAACCTACAAACCAAAGGCTATAGAGCAACATCGAAAGGGTATCGCTTAGAATGCGTGCAATCATATAGATAGCCAAAAGCAACATAATAATCCCAAAAAATTGCGAAACCTTGCTCATCCATCCACCAGGTTTAGGCATAAATCTCCCCGCTCCCAATCCAATAAGCAGTAGCGGCATCCCCATACCAAAACTCATAATAAACAACGCCAATCCCCCAAGCAAGGCATCTCCACTTTGAGAGATAAAGAGTATCGCCCCTCCAAGAGGCGGTGCTACACAAGGACCTACAATCAAAGCCGAAAGCAATCCCATGATAGCCGTACCCGCTACGCCCCCTTTGCCTTGAGCTTTGTCGCTCATTTTGGTGATTTTGCTCTGCCATGAAGAGGGTAATCCTAGCTCAAAATAGCCAAAAAGCGAAAAAGCAAGAGCTACAAAGAGTGCTGCAAAGATACTCAATACCCATGGATTTTGCATCGAGGCTTGAATATCGGCTCCCATAAGTCCTGCAATAAGTCCTACTACTGTATAGGTTGTCGCCATGGAAAGCACATAGATAAGTGAGATAAAAAATCCTTTGGAGGCTGAGGGTTTACCCTCTCCCGATTGCGATACGATGATAGAGGAGAGAATGGGTATCATAGGAAAGATACAAGGAGTGAGTGAAAGCAACAATCCAAAGAGAAAAAAGAGAAACAAAATAAACCAAAAGCTCTCTTTAGCTAAAGCATCGGCGATGTTTTGGGTACTGGTATCTTGACTCAAAGCTGAAATTTTATCAAAGGCTGAACTCTCTTTGGTCTCTTCTTTAATGATATTTGAAGTAGGTGAGCGATGTTTGAAATCAAACGTTTGGGTAATAGGCTGATAGCATATCCCACTTGTCGAACACCCCATAAGCTCAATTTGAAGCGTATAGTCACCCTTTACTTTGGATTCAATCGTATCAAGGTCGAAATCAACAACTACTTCGTGTTCATAGACCATCTCGCCCTCATCATCAATAGCACTGGGCAAAGCGGGGGAAAGTTCCAAAGAGGTTGGTTTAATAATAGTGTATTTAAGAGAGTTTTGATAGAGATGAATATCTTTGCCCAATGTAATTTTGGTTTGCAGTTTGTTACCGATAATGTTTGCCTCAACAATAAAGGCCTCGGAGGGCTTGAGAAATGTGTTTTGTTGAGGTGTATTGACACCAAAAGCAAAGAGCATAGAACTCATAAACATCGCAACAACAAAGAGTTTTCGCATAAATAGTCCTTATATGTATCTAATAGGAAACTATAGCTTACAAATGTAAATAGAGGATTAATCACAATTTGGCTAAAATTTGCCCCTATTAAAGGAGTCTTATTTATGCAAAAATCTACAATCTACTTTCTCCTAGCGACTCTACTGTTTGTATCGTGTTCCAAGCCTGTGACCATTTATACCCTTGATGCCCCTGACATATCGCCTCACAAGCAAACCCGATACGCCCATAGCACCATCAAAATCGCCTACCCCAAAAGCATCAAAGATATGATGAGTCGTGACATTATAATCAAATACGATACCAACAAACAAAGCTTTTATCAACACTCCATTTGGGCAGAAAATATCAACCGCCTCACCATGGCGTATATCACCGATGTATTGGAGCGTAGCCGACTCTTCAAAACCACAATGAACTACTCATCTTACGCCAAAAGCGACTTTTTATTGGAGATTTTCATTCATCAAATGCACCACCGTATCTATCATGAGGGCTCCTATGCACTCCTCTCTATTAAGCTCAATCTTTTGCGTAGCAACAACTCCAATCTTATTAAAACCCGACACTTTAATTACCGTATTCCCACCGCCACACAAGATGTCAAAGGCTTCATGGAGTCCAACCAAAAAGCATGGAATCAATTTCAAAGCGATATGATAGAGTGGATTGCGCAGTAATTTTGTTCATTGCTACCATAAATAAATGAGAGCAGGAAAAGCAATCACAATCAAAATCGCTACGATTTGCAACACGATATAAGGCACAACGCCTCGATAAATATCACCTGTACTGACCAAATCTTTGGCACTTCCTTTGAGATAAAAGAGCGTAAAGCCAAAGGGTGGGGTCAAAAATGAAGCCTGAAGATTGAGAGCAATAAGGATAGCAAACCAAACAGGATCAATCCCCAATGAGTTTACAATAGGCAACAAAATAGGCACTACCACAAAAGCAATCTCAATAAAATCAATAAAAAACCCTAGCAAAAAGATAACAATCATCGCCACGGCGATAAAGAGAGCCTTTGAACCCAAATCATTAGCAAAAAACTCCAACGCCAAATCTCCGCCACCTAGTTCATTGAAAACCAGCGAAAAAATCGTTGCACCAATAAGTATCATAAATATCATCGAAGTTAATTTAACGCTCTCAAAAGAGGCATATTGGATAGTCTCACGATTAAGCCCTCCCTTAAACCACGCTATAAGCAAAGCTCCCATTACCTCAATAGCTGCCGATTCCGTAGGGGTTGCAATCCCGCTAAAAATCGAACCCAACACCACCACCATCAAAAAAAGCGGTGGGAGCAATGAAGCCAAAAGTTCTTGGGTGCTAATCTTTTGCTCCTCTTGGATAGCGGGTGCGACGTGGGGATTGAGCCACGCTACTATCAAAATATAGGCAATATAGAGTCCAACAAGTATCATGGAGGGAACCACAGCCGCACGAAAGAGATCGCCTACACTCAAATGCATCTGATCGCCCAAAATAATAAGCACCACCGATGGGGGAATAATCTGCCCCAACGTCCCACTTGCCGCAACAGCCCCACTAGCAAGTGAGGGTGAGTAGTGGTGTTTGAGCATAAGGGGCAAAGCAATAAGGCTAAGCATCACCACACTAGCCCCCACAATCCCTGTACTAGCCCCCAATATCGCTCCTACAAGCACCACGCCAATCGCCAATCCGCCTCGCACCGTGCCAAAAAGTCGTGCCACGCTCAAAAGCAAATCTTGTGCCATACGGGTCTTTTGCAAAATAAGTCCCATTAAAATAAAGAGCGGTACTGCCATAAGTGTACCATTTTGCATAATGCCGTATATTCGGTAAGAGAGCATATCAAATATCCCCAAACCTATATCATCGGTAAGCGTAGCAAACAGCAATCCTACTCCCGAAAAGACAAACGCCACCTCAAACCCTGCAAAGAGCATGACGAGTGAGAACAAAAACATAATCACTACAGGTTCTATCCAATACTCCCCATCCATCATCGCCAAAGCAACAATCGCTCCCACAAAAGCCAAAAATCGCAAAAGCACTTTAAAAGAAGTAATCGCTTGTAGGGCTTTGAGCATTTGATTAAAGGCTTCGATAATCACCAAAACAAAGGCAACAAAAACAAAACCTTTGATGATAAATCGATGCGTTAGCCCCCCTGGGTCGCTTGATATTTCATTTTGATAAAAGCTTTGCAGTGCCATATCCCAACCCCCCATGGCAATAATTACCGATGAGGGAATCACCAAAAAAACCATTGAGAGGAGCTTAATGGTGGCTTTGGTGTTGTTTGAGTACCTATCAAAGAGTATATCGACTCTCACATGTGCATCGCTTTTGAGAGCATAGGCAATACCTAGCAAAAAGAGTACATCAAAAATATGCCACTCCAGCTCTTGCAACGCTATCGAACCCGAAGCAAAAAGATACCGCATAAGCGTATCATAAAAAACCAACAAAGCCAAAGCCACCACCAAAAAAGCCGACAACCGCCCGATGTTTTGGGAAAAAAACCCCAGTAGATTTACTATTTTATTCACTCTCTTCTCCTTGTGTCTTAAATATCTTTTTCAAAACTCTCATCACCCTTCACAAAATGGTACAAATACTCCAAATTTCCCTCTTTGCCTGTGAGTGAGGAGGGGGATAGGTGTAGGAGTTTCCAATTGAGCTTTTGGGTGGTTTGCAAAAAACTCTTTTGGGCTTGTTTGATGGCTTCTCCATCAATCACTACCCCTTTTTTGTCTCGTTTGGCATCTTTGCCCACTTCAAATTGGGGTTTGTAGAGGATGATAATATCTTGTGAGGCAAGTCGATGAATATCGTCAATAATTTGCACAATAGAGATAAACGAGACATCGCACGTCACTACTTCATAGTTTTTATTGCTCACAAAGTCTCTAATATCAACGCCCTCAAAAAGGCTAAGTTTTGGATGGTTGCGTAAAGAGTGGTGCAATTGGTCGCTTCCTACATCGACGCAATCAAGCTCCCCTACCCCATTTTCAAGCAATATTTGCGCAAACCCCCCCGTCGATGAGCCAATATCCAAAGCCACTTTGTGGTTTAAATCCAGTGAATATTCCCTTAAAAACCCCTCCAATTTTTGAGCCGCACGTGAGACGTAGAATTTTGACTTTTGAATATCGATAGTAGAATGTTCATTAATCTTGCTAGAGGCTTTAGCAACTTTGCCATCAACCAAAACCAACCCCTCTTCAATCGCCACCAACGCCCGATTGCGACTCTCAAAATAGCCGTTTTGGACGAGGTAAATATCTAGACGCATCTACATCTCCCCTTTATAAAATATATCCATCGAACTGGACTCTTTGTTGATGATGAAGTCTGCTTCGATGTTTTTGGAGTGTTCGTAGAGTATTTTCACGCTTGATACCTCATCGCCTAGATAGATAATGGTAATCTTATCGCCTATTTTTTTGCCCACTTCAAATGTGCTATCGCTAATGACAAAATGCTCTACCCTAAGCCCCATATTAGCCAAAAAGGATTTTGCCAACGCACCGCCTAAGAGATATTGCAAATCCTCTGTTTTGTTGAGCCTCGCACCCTGTGAGGTATCGAGAAGCAGCACCGATAAAATCTCCTCTTTGGACATAAGAGGCGTAGAGGAGAAGTTGAGAATAGGCTCTGTTGGCGTACCTACTACCAATATGGTGATTTTGGCATCATTACTATTGTAGTGTGCTTTGATATCCAAAATAGGCTCGGCGGGGTTGCCTTTGAAATGAATGGCACTTTTGCTAAGGCGGATGATTTTGTTTTGCAATACGTAATAACTGCTCCAATCTATCAACTTAATACTCCCCTTAAGTCTTATATCTTTGGCTTTTTCTTTGGTGAGTTTGAGATGGCTATGGGCTTGGATGCTCATCTCGTTTGTTTTGTAGATCAAGGGGGCTAAGGTCTCTATGGCTAAATCGATGCGAAGATTATCGGGGGCTTTTTTTTGAGATTTGTGGAGAAATACTATATCTTTGTCGAGTGCAAAATTCTCGTTTTGTTGCATTTTGTACAAGATACTCCCACCATCAAGCTTAATGCCTCCTTTGATATCAATGCTATCTCCATTCACCAACACCACCGCATCGCTTTGGATAGTTGTGTCGATGTAGTCGGGGTGTTTGAGCTTCAATCCCTCACCCACAATACGAAACGCTCCCTTGGATTGCTTGTAATTTCCCTCCACCCACAAGGCATCGTTGAGCCAAAACTTATCGACTCTTAGTACGCCATCTTTGTAGTGGAGCGTAGAGGGTTTGGTAGCAAAAAACTTCATCTTTTGGGCGGTTAATTGGTAGCTTTGGATGGTTAGGCTTTGGGTGTTGCCTTTGGCTTTGAGTTGTATGTCGCTAATGGAGTTTTTCTCAATCGAAAGAGCATTGGAACGCAAACGTAGAGTGATATTTTTTTGATTGGTGAGTGTCATGTTGGCAAACATATCACCTTTTAGGCGTGGTGTTTCAAGGTCGTAGATAGGTTTGAGCGTTTTGAGCAGTTGGCTTAGTGAGGTGATGTTTATATCGGCGTTAAGCTTTTGGTTGGGATTGCCTTTGAGTCTCACACTTTGGGAGGCTACTTTGAGGTGTGCATCGATGGTTTTTGAGAGATAGGCAAGATTGGCTTGGATGCGTTTGGATTTGAGTGCGACTGTGAGCGTTTGGTTGATATCCATTTGGGCTTGAAGCTCTATCTTGCCTAGCTTATCGAGGTGCAAACGGTTATCAAAGCGGTGTAACATCGAATCTTTGGGGAAACTAAGCCAACCCTTTAGCCCCATTGCCCCATCGTAAGTACCATCAAGTTGCAGACTCACCGCATTGGAATCGATAGAGAGGTAGCTATAGATTGGTCTAATCCCATCAAGTGCAAAATTGGAAGTAAGCACAAAATCGGCTTCCAGTGTTTGCAACGACGCTGGAAGCAACGCTTTGGGTTTGAGCCTCTCTTTGCTGTAAAGCGTAAGGATAGAGCGGTTGAAATCGTGCGTGACAAAACTCCCTACCAATGCTTTGGATTGCAACTCCACCACCACTCCTTGCTTATCACCTTTGAAATCAACCGCAAGATTATCCAATATCTCACCGTAATCCTCAAAAGCCTCTTCTTGATGCGTAATTGTGCCATTATAATGTAAGGTTTGTATATCGATACGGCTTTGGAGTATGATATTTTGAAGATAGGGAGTATCTATCGTGCTTTTTATATCCGCCCTACCCTCTCTAAGCTTAGCCTCTAGTTCGATACGATACGCCCCATACGAGGCGTTGAGTTGGAGTTTCTCTATGGCTATCTTCCATGTAGAGGGGGTGCTTTGGGTCGTATTATCCTCTCCCAAAAGCCTAGAGAATGCAAGGGTTTGATTGATATCGACATCTTTAATTACGCACGAATCTATCGCAATGGTTTGATTGAGTAGCTCCCACACACTCCATTGACAAGCGATGCGTGAGATAACGGGTTCTCCTTTTAGGGCTATTGTCTCTATTTCAAGCGTATGCCAAAAATTCCCCTTAATCGATGCAATAGAGATATTTTTATCTTGGAGATAGGCATTGGCAAAATGAAGCGTAAGCGGGGCTTTAAAGGCATACAAAACACTAAGCACCAACGCAACCATTACCCCTAATCCTAAGAGCAATCTTCTCAAAACGACTGTCCTAATTGAAAAATAATGCCATAATCTTGGGTCTCTTGTGCATTCACCCCCACATCGATTTTAAAAGGACCAATGGGGGTATTGTAGCGTATTCCTGCTCCTACGGTTTGGATAGAGTCTCCATTCAATCGCCTCTCAAGGTCGCTTATCATCGAAATATCACTAAAAATAGCTCCCGAGAGTTCATGGTAGAGCGGATAATTAGCTTCAAGCGAGAGATTGGCCATCGTCACACCGCCCAACGTACTATCGCTCCCATCTGCACCAATGACACCCAGTTCGTTGTACCCATAGGCACGGTTAGAGAAGCTCCCCCCTGCAAAAAACTTTTTGGTTTGGGGCGTTTGGTTGTGGAGTTCATCGATAGAGCCTAGTTTCAATACACTCGAAAGCGTCAAATCCTCAAAGCTTTTGATGTATCGTCCTTCTACAAAAATCTTGGAGTAGCTTCGGGCTTGGTCGTTGTAAGGGAGTCCATACTCTATCGTCGAGGCGAGATAGTAGCCATTTTTGGGATTGAGTTTGGAGTCACGCCTATCGTAAACGACTTTGAGATAGGGATAGATAAGCAACAAATTGGTTTCATTTAGCGTCAAAGCTTCTCCGCTTTTGCTGGTATAATCGGTCGTCTCATACCCCAAACCGACGAAGTAGTTTAGCCCTGCTATCTCTTTGGTGAGTTCAAAAGAGCCATAAAATAGATGCGTATCAAAATCCTCATAGTACTTCTCGATCTTATAACCCAACATCAACGTATAATCAAAATAGAACCCAAAGGTATCGATAGAGGGCATAAAAAGCTGGGTTTGGAGGGAGTACAATTGTCGTGAGAGTTCAAGCTGCGCCCAGAGCTTTTTGGCATCGCTCAAAAAATTAAATCGCTCCACACTTGCCAAAGCCCGTAGCCCTAGATTGGTATCGTACCCTACGCCGTATTTGTATTTGATATTTTTTTCTCTCTCTTTGAGGCTGATAGTGATAGGCACGGTACTGGCATTTTTGTCGCTGTAATCAACCACTATCGCATCAAAGGCTTCAAGCTTTTGGAGTGTGTCGTAAATATCGGCTATGGCTTGGGTATCGAAGCGTTTGCCTTGGGTGATATGGATGTGTGAAAGCACAATAGGTGCTTTGATACTCTCCAACCCCTCGACTTTGACCGCCCCAAAATGGCATATTTGGTTTTTTTGGATTGTGTAGTGGAGCGTTGCGTGGCGATTGGGCAAATCGACGTAGGCTTTGTTGTCGTAGTGGTAGCTACAGTAGCCTTTGGCGAGGAGCTTTTTTTGGATACTATTTTTGAGTTTGGAGAATGCACTAGGATTGAAGCGTTCACCCTTTTGGGGCATTTTGATTTTGGTGAGTTCAAAGTCGCTTTGGATAGTAATATCTTTGATGATAATAGGGTCGTTTTCGCTAATCTCTACGGTGATATTGTGTTCACGAGGCACAATGCGAATAGAACTACCAAAAAAACCGTGCATTCGGTAGAGGGCTTTGAGCGTAGCGTGGAGATTGGAGGATTGGGAACGCTCGATTGTGGGGGTATCGCTCTTGTAAAACTCATAAAACTCTCTCTTTTTGACCCCAATAGCCTCCAAAATCCTCTTATCGCTAAGCGTTTGGTTGCCTTTGAGTGCAATCTCTACTTCATCGGAAACCAGTACAGAAGTGAGCCAAACCATTACCATCACCAAACGCAAACTCTCTCCTTTACTATTTATTAATATCAAAGTATTATAACACAAATAAAATTTCACCCACATTTGAAGCAAAATACCCAAAGATAAATAACGCTATAATAATCCCTATCAAACCAAAAGGCAGATAGATGCAAGAGGCGAAAACAAACGGCGATAATAGCCCCATTAAGCAACATAGCGGTAGTGGAGATAATGTAGAGGGAGATAAAATCACCAACAACTACAATCATTCAAACCCCCACATCATCCCCAAAATCCTCACCCCCAAAGCAGGGAACAAAGAGGGGTTTGTAGGTCGTGCCAAGGAGATAGCAGAGATTAGCCAAAGGCTTCACAGTGCCAGTTCGCTATTGTTGCTCAATGGTATTGGCGGTATTGGCAAAAGTACTTTGGCTTCTTATTACCTCTCGACTCAAAAAGGGAATTTTGATTACTACGGACTTATTGAGATAGACCAAGATATCAAAGATGATTTTAGCAAAGCTTTTGATGATTCGCTTTTGCTTAGTCAAGATAGCACTATCGATAAGCGGTTTAATGAAACCATTGTCAAGCTTCGCAATTTAGAGGGCAAAAAACTTTTGATAATAGACAACATTCAAGCCACAAACGAC
>JQIS01000010.1 GCA_000830175.1 Sulfurovum sp. FS08-3
TCTAGCGGTAAGGATCCCAGGTTTTCATCCTGGTTACAGGAGTTCGAATCTCCTTGGGGTCACCATTCCAATCAATCCAACTTCAAAATAGCAACAAAACAAAACAGCAAGGCATTAAACCTCACCTTTTTATTTATCTTACACTCTCCATACCGTGATAGATTTTGAGTCTCTCCTCTTTGTCCAAACTTCGGACTTTGCGTACGCTTCTCTTGCCTATTTGGATAGGTACAAGCAACGTAGAGTATCGCATAGCCAAAGGCTCATCAATGGCATAGGTTTGTGCATAGATGGTGATAAAATAGTCATCTTCTGCATTGGCTAATGTTTTGAGCTTAATCACTACTTTATCGTAATCAATCTGCTCTGTCTTGTCTGCATCTTCATACAAAAGCTCCAATCTCTCATCGACAACCACTTGATAATGAGCCATTTTGGTACCCATTTCGCTTGTGAGTGTGATGGTAGTCTCAATGGCTTGATTGAGTTCCAAAACCGAATGGTTGAAATCCATAAAGAGATAACTTGAGGGTTTGGAACAACTCATGGGCGACGTTCCATGATGGTGCGATGGATTGGCAAAAAGAGCTAGAGTTGCCAATGCTGTAAATAGTATGCCTTTTTTCATTGAATCTCCTCATTGTTTTGTAAACCAAAAAGCGAATCCCATACATCTTCAAAGAAATTGCTATCCTCTTCGATGTAGAGATCAAAACAGCTTTTGGTTGCGTTGTTGTAATCAAACAAATCAATAATGTGCAATCCTTTGCTAAGCTCTAACGTTTTGTATTCACTTGCGGTTCGTCTATTGTAAGCACCGCCTAGCTTGGTGATGGGTGAAGTTTTAAATACCTCAAAATCGGCATCGCCCTCTAGTTTTGCTCCACTGACTGAAGCAACTTGAGTAAATTTAATCAAATAGTCGCTACGACTTGGGATATCGACTTTGATAAGTACATGGTTGAGCAATCGATTGCTACTGCCCAGTGTGGTTTGCGTACAAAAACGTTTGGTTTGTTTGATAGCAATACTCTTGTAGATAGGTAGAGTATCTGCATTGTCTCCATCATTGAGTTGATTTGAGCCATAGTAATCGATAATGGGGCTAATCTCTTCATTAGCTAAAATCGCATCAATAGCGTTGCCATTATTGGGGTCTAGTTGTTTGAGTCCCGTAATAAAAGTAAAAATCGTCAAAAAGGCTGGATAGTTCGTCTCGATATTGGTAGCTACATTGTACAACGGTGCAAATCCCAACGATAGATTATCGTGTGCTTCGTTGTCGTCGTCAAAAAGGTCGTACAAAATACGGTGAATGGAACCTTCATTGAACCACCCCTTGTCGCCGTAACCATCGTTTTCCAAATCAAAAACAGAACTGTAACTTTGTGCGGGTCCTGTGGTATCAATATAGATAGGTTCATGGTGTACTATTCCCGCAAAGGCATTACACCACCCCTCTTCGTACGCCAAACGAGGATCAAGCTTCGAGGAGATATTGTGGTTGCCCCCTAGACTATCTTGACGTGACACTTGTGCTTTGAGATAGTGTCCAAACTCATGGGTAATGACACTCACATCGTACTCATCGGTATCACGATTGGCATCGCCTAGTATCCACAACTCCTTATCCTCACGACTGTAGTGGCTTGTGCCAATATAACCCAAATCTTTATCTCCCGTTGCCGCTTTGTTATCAATCGACCAATTCACTATGAGAGGCGTTAAAGTTGCTGTAGTATCTGCCTCCCGAAGGGTTTGCAATGCACTGTAGAGATTACTAAGGATTGCAAAAGGTGCGGCGATACGATTTTGGCTGTAGCTATTGGTAGTCGTGTTCCAACCCGATTGGGCATTGAAATCCCTGATGCTTGTTGTCTCATTGAGTTCCAAAACACTACCCTCCATGGCATATTGCAATTTCCTATCGACATTATCGACGACTCGAATATCCCATTTATCACTTTTGAGATAGGCATAAATGCGTACTTTGTAGGATTTTCCTTTTTGAAGATTTTCAAAGCGATACTTTCCACTATCGTCTGTCGTTGTCTCATCAAGTTGCTTGTTTGCATTGTCATACAATCTCACCAACACACCACGAGAGGGTTCTTGTGTAATGTTGTTATAATCAAGCCCCATGTGTGTCACGGGTACTCTATCAAAGGTTACTTTTCCATCAATAGCACTCCCGCCACCTTGCGGATCAACTAGCACCTCAACGCTTGTCACATTACCCTCCATCTTGCCATCAAAGGGGCGATAGGTAAAGGTATCTTTGCCACTGTAACCTTGCGTAGGCGTATAAATGACCTTGTTTTGGCTCAACTCTACCGTACCATGCGAGGGCGAAGCGACAATTTTAATGCTCAATGTATCGCCGTTTGCATCACTATCATTGGCTAAAACATCAATATAATCCGAACCAACGGTGGTAAATTCTATCGTATCATCGACTCCTACGGGGGCAATATTGGCATCTGAAACATGAAGCGTTACTCTAGCCATTTCACCTACCTCTTTGCCGTCACTTGGGAGATATATAAAGCTATCTTCGCCCACAAAACCCGCACGAGGCGTATAGCTTACACCCCCTTCAACCACCACAACATTACCATTTTGAGGTTGCACAAAAGTACCAATCGATAGAGTATCGCCGTCACTGTCGCTATCGTTGGCAAATATCTTGATAAGCGTACCTTTTGAATTGGCTACGATGGTTACATTATCATCCGTAGCGATTGGCAAAGCATTGGGAATGACTTGCAATACATCAACCCAAACCTTTGTAGTTTTGGAGTTCTTGCCACTCTCATCGGTGACAACGTAATCAAAACTATCCGTACCTATGAAGTCGCTATTGGAGACATAGGTAATAGTCCCCTCATTGTTGATAACAGCACTACCATAGCGTGGCAGTGTGATACTTTTGATGCTCAATGTATCGTTATCGTCGTTAATATCATTGGCTAACAAATCCAAATAGTGAATCTTTTTTGAAACCACACTAAAGTTATCTTCTACACCCACAGGAGCGTAATCAATATCCTTGATTTCAATGTTTACCAATGTTGCCACACCGCTCTCTTGTCCATCGTAGGGCGTATAGGTAAAGCTATCTTCTCCGTGATAGTTTTTGGCGGGTATATAGACGATTTTATCATTTTCAACATAGGTAATCCCATGATAAGGCTGAGAGACTTTGTCAATCATAATCTTATCACCATTGAGATCGACATCGTTGGCAAGAACATCAATAACCGTGCTATTGTTTTCATAGACACTTACAGAGTCTTTGATTCCAAGAGGAGGCATATTGGGCATCTCAATGACAATATAAACCATCGTCTTATTTCCCTCTTCAAAGCCATTAGTAGGAGTGTAGCTAAAGCTATCTAAACCTGTATAATCTTTGATAGGAGTATAGAGAATTTTATTGTTTGAAACCGTGAGCGTTCCATGAGAAGGAGCTGTTGTGCTTTTGATGCTTAGTGGCTTGTCTTCTGGGGTCAAATCGTTGTTTAAGACATCAAGAGTAATGGATTGATTTTGAGTGATAGCGACACTATCTTCGATTCCAATAGGCTTTTGTGCTTGTGCTTGTGAAGCGACGTAGAGGGTTACGAGAGCCTTTTGAGAGGTCTCTTTGCCATCGGTAATGGAGTAGTTTATATAGTCAATACCCTCAAAATTGGGGTCGGGAGTGTAACGCACAGAAGTTGCCAATACCTCAATAGTACCGTGTGCAGGGTTGGTGGTAGTTGCAATTTTGAGGCTATCACCATCGGCATCTTTATCGTTTGTGAGCAGTTCAAGGGTGTAATTTTTGCTATTTATCGTCACAATAGCACTATCTGGATTGGCGACTGGAGGAGTGTTTGTGACAATAGGAGCGGGTGAACTATCATTATTTTCAATTTTGGCGGGTGAACTACCGCAACTAGCTAAAAACAAAAGCAATGCAACCAATAACATATAACGAAACATCAAATAGCTCCAAATTTATAAATATAGATTTTAGCATAATCCCTTTAAGAGTCCGTTAAAATGAGTACAAAAATCATCAAAGCCAACTTTCTTGTGCTATAATCCAATCAAAAAAGGCAAACCTGCTTGAATCCTATTACCCTTGAAATCATTATTGGCAAAATTTTAAAGTACAAAAGCCAACTCATCAAAGGCAATGTTGTTGCTGTGCTTTCGACTTTGATGGTCGTGGCTATTCCGTTGCTTATTCCTATGCTTGTCGATGAGCTATTGCTTGACAAAGAGAAAGTTATCGTTGCTTTTATTCAAGAGCATATCGTCGAGACGACGCTTAGTGGCTATGTTTTGATTGTGCTTTTTGTGACGCTGTTGCTGCGTGTCGGGGGATTTGTCTTGTCGATTTGGCAAACCAAAATTTTTCTAACTATCTCCAAAAAAGTGAGCTATTTTTTACGTCTCAAGCTCCTTAGACACCTCAAAACCGTCTCGCTCAAAGAGTATGAGATGCTCAAAAGTGGCTCTATTGCCTCCAAACTTATCACCGATATTAATACCATTGATACCTTTATCGGTACAACGGTGAGCAAACTGATCATCTCGATTTTGACACTCTTTTTTACCGCTGTGGTGTTGCTTGTGATTGATTGGCAATTGGCGATTTTTATCCTCCTTACCAACCCGCTTGTCGTCTTTTTTACTACTAAACTCTCTCGCAATGTGGGTAAACTCAAAAAAGAAGAGAATCTTGCTACTGAAAAGTTTCAAAGTGCTTTGGTCGATTCGCTAGATATTTTCTCTCAAATTCGTGCCACCAACAAAGAGGATTATTTTTTTGACAAGATTCAACTCCGTGCCAAAGAGTTGCAAGAGCGTGAGATTGCTTTTGGCTACAAAAGCGAAGCGGCGATGCGGTTGTCGTTTCTTATTTTTTTAAGCGGTTATGAGCTTTTTCGAGCGGTTAGTATTTTGTTTGTCGCCTACGGTAGCCTCTCTATTGGACTGATGATGGCAATTTTTAGCTACCTTTGGGTCATGGCAGCCCCTACGCAAGATATTATCAACTTTCAATACGCCCTCAAAAACGCCAAAGAGGCAATCAAGCGTCTCAATGAGATTTTGGATATGCATCAAGAAAAACGTATCCCAAACTCCCCCAATCCTTTTGATAGACCTTTGGCTATTGAGGTTAAAAATCTCTCTTTTGCTTACAATAAAGGAGAGAACATTCTCAACAACATCTCACTAAGCATCAAAGAGCATCAAAATATCGCCCTCGTAGGAGCTAGTGGGAGTGGCAAAACGACACTCGCCAATATTTTAGTAGGATTTTATCCCCATGAGAGCGGAGAGATTTTCTACAACGGTATAAGCTCTAAGGAGATTGATTTAAGGGTAATTCGTGAACATATCTATCTCATTCTTCAAAATCCTAAGCTTTTTCACGACACTTTACGCTTCAACCTTACTCTTGGCAAAGAGTGCAGCGACAAAGCGATTGTTGAGGCTCTTGAGATTGCCCAACTTAGCACCATTGTTGAAAAGCTTGAGAAGGGACTCGATACAATGATAGGAAGAGAGGGGATTAAACTTAGCGGCGGACAACGCCAAAGAGTGGCAATAGCCCGAATGATACTTGCCAATCCTAGCATGGTTATTCTCGATGAATCCACATCGGCTCTTGATATCCAAACCGAAAGCCGTCTCTTTGCCAACCTAGCCCCTTTTATGCGACACAAAACCTTTATCACCATCGCCCATCGTCTTAGCACCATCAAAAGTGCCGATTACATCTATGTGCTTGAACACGGTCAAATCATCGACCACGGCACTCCCCACGAACTCATACACAAAGAGGGTTATTTTAGTGCGATGGGGTAAGCAATAGCACCATACGCACTCTTGTATCCTGCTTTTTTGATTTTTTTGAACTTATTAAAGTGCGTTGATTTAAATTTGTGCAAGTGAGGCTCGATAAGTAGCAACTCACCTTCAAAATCCTCAATTGTCTTTTTGGTTTGGTTTATCATCATGAGTCGCATACTGCGTTCGAGTGTTTTGATAATGGCTTTGGTGTGACCAAAAAAGGTATATTCCTCTTTGACAAAGGGTGCTAGAGAGTTTTTACCCATCACATCAACGGCGATAGTAAGGATAGTCGTATCATCGAGGTAGCTTAGTGGCAAATTGGCTCCCAAATAGCCATCGACATAATAGGCATCATCGATTTTGACTTGTGAGAAAATGACAGGAATAGACATGGAGGCCAAAATAGCGTCTTTGATAGCAATATCGTCATACCTAGAAAAGATACGAATCTCACCGTTGTTAAAATTGGTAGCGATGAGTTTGAGAGGGATAGGCGATTGAGCCATCTTCATCTCGCCAAAGACACTTTCGAGTATTTTGTAAATTTTACTGCTATTGATAAGAGAGGCGTTGCTAAAGGAGATTTTAATCCATTTGAAGATATTGCTAAACTCACTAAATATCCTCAAAAACTCCTCTTGGGGCAACTTCAAAGCATACACGCTTCCTATAATAGCTCCCATACTTGTACCTACGATTTGTTGTGGAAATCTATCAAGCTCGTAGAGTCGTTTGATAACACCCACATGTGCATACCCCAGTGCCGCACCGCCTGAAAGGACGAGATTAAAGTTTGGATATGTCATCAGGAAGCCTATCGGTTCTAAAGAGCTGTTCGCCTAGCAAAAAGTAAACCGTGGGGATATGAAAAGCATCGGTCATAGTATCAAAGCATATATCTATCTCACAATTTCCCGCACACCGTGTCTTATACCCCTCTAGTTCACCCTCAATCGTAAATATCTCAGAGTGTCCGATTTTGTACTGCTCTATCACGTTTATATTTTCCAATCCTACCAATTTTTTAAGCTCAAGATACTCTTTGCGTTGTTTTGAGGAGATGAAATTTGAGGTAATAAAGCCATCTTGCAATCCCGAGGTCAAAAAGAGCCATCCGCCATAAGCCAAAAGCATATTTTCATCGCTTACACCTTTGGTTTGAGCATCCCAAAAGAGATGCATGATAGGCGAATAAAAGACTCTACCGCTTCGACCATCTTCCAAAACAAAACGCAAAAGCTCAATCCGTGCCGCTTTGTTCATCATGATACGCTTAAAGGTGCGTAGGTGTTTGATTTTTGTGACTTTACCTCCATGGTGAGTCTCTAGCCACGCTTTGACTTCATCGCTAATGAGTTTGAGTTTTTTATTAAATAGAGTCTTTAGCATAGGTATTCCTATTCGTATTGGGTGATATTGAGATCAATTTTATAGATTGAGCTATCATTAATATAGGAGATATAGATGAAGTCATTGAGGATAGTAATGGCTTCCAATCCGTAGCTGTTGTTACCTTTTTCAAAGAGATTGTCGTTATTAAAGATAAGCTTGGAGACTCCCGTGTGGGGCAAAGTTTGGTAAATATCCCCATCTTCGGATAGGATATAGAGAAAATAGCGTGTATGGGCGATACCCACAATATCATCTATCCCACTCTCCAAAACCCCCAAATAGCTCCCGTTGAGATCAAAAAGAGTCACTTCACCGCTCACATCGTGGGTGACGCAATAGATTGTATCTTCATAAATATCCAATCCATCAGGAAACGGTGTAGCGTGTAGGGGTGTGACGGTAGAGCCATTGAGATCCATACGCTCCATCTCATAGCTTGTTTTGGGAATGGTATAGGAGTAGTAGTAGAGCCTATCATGGTACGCCAATCCATTGACAAGATAGTTATCGGTTAGGTTGGCTATGAGGCTTGAGTTGTACTCATCCATTTTAAGAGCGTACAACTCTCCCTCTTGAGTAGCGTAGAGAATATGCGTTGTGTTATTATCCATCCCCGCACTGGGTGCTTTGATAGGTATTTTGCGATAGATTGTAGCATCAAGAGGGGTGGAGAGTTTGCCCTGTGCTACCACATTGCCATCGCAATACTTCTTGTAGTAGCTTCCATCGTGGCTAAGTTCTACTTGACACCCCGCCATACAAAACTCACTCCCAAAGAGCATCTCCTCATCAAACAAATATCCATCATCCAAAAACGCTGCATAGATAAGGTCACCACCGCAGTTGAAAGCACGATACTCTACCGTAGCACTCTTTTGATTGAGTACAAATTTACCCGTACGGATAAGGCTTTGCCAACCCGCTCGCTCTTGTAAGATTTTATCCTCTACAAGGAGTCTATCCTCTATTGTCACAAGTGTGCAATCCCAAGCGGTTTGATGGGTTGAGTTTTGGGTAACGCTAAGAGTAATGTTGTGTTCACCTACACTCCAATCGCTTTTGGATAGATAGGCTTCATAGCTAAGCGTCACATTACCCTCTCTCCAAACGTAGCTTAGATTGCTTTCACCACTTTGGACTTTGGCGACAAGCACCACAAGCTCCCCCACTCTAGCCACCTTATCGACTCCACTATCGACGCCAAAAGGTACAGTATCGGTAATATTGCTCTCATCGGTTTGATTGTTTTCATACGTTGTATTGATTTCATCGCTACTATTGACCTCAAATGTTGTATTGATTTCGTTATCAGTGTTTTCATAGGTTGTGTTGATTTCATCGCTACTATTAACCTCAAATGTTGTATTGATTTCATTATCAGTGTTTTCTTTACTGGTTCCATGGGTTACATTATAGCATATTTAGGAGGAGCTAACCGACTAGCCTGTTTAAATTATTATATCAATAATTTACCACCTCTCTTCTCATTTTAGGAAATCTGCCATGAATGCGCAAAAAAAGACTACCATTATTCTCTCTGTTATTTTTCTCATTATTTTTTTGGTTATGATTGTCAATATTTCACTCAATTTTCGCCACTACGGCATCAAAAGTGTGGAGGATAAGGCACTTGTAATCTCAGATCTTATCAAGCACTCGCTCACCTCTCATATGGTCAATGGTACGATTGATAAAAGGGATTTCTTTTTGGAACAAATCAAAAACTCTTCGCATATCAAAGATTTGTGGTTGGTACGTTCTCCAGCCCTTATCAAACAATACGGTGGAGGTTTGCAAGGCGAACATGCCAAAGATGAGATAGACAAAGTAGTCATTGCCAAAGGAGAAGCCAAAAAAGTCGTGAGTGAAGATATCTATTTCAACAATACCTTTCGCATGACTATCCCCTACAAGGCTACCAATGATGCCAAAATCAACTGCCTTAAGTGCCACGATGCCAAAGAGGGGGATACGTTGGGGGCTATCTCTATCATTATCGACATAAACGATATTAAAACTATGGGTATGCAAACGGTTATAGATATTGCTATGGTGGCTTTTGCGGTGTTGCTTTTGATTCAGCTTCTCACAGGCAAACTGCTCAAACCCTATATGGTCATTTTTGAATCGATGCGAAGCGTAGTAACGAGAGCCAATCAGGGCGATTACAGCGGTAGAGTCAAAGAGATTGGTTCCAAGGAAAGCATTGAAGTCGCTATGCTTATCAATGTACTTATGGAGAAGTTTGAAAATATCCTTGATGAGATCGAAAAGAAGATTGATATTTTTCTCTCACACAAAAGAGTAAATAAATCCAAAGACCCCCTCAACGATGTCAAGAGTACCATTTCACAACTCTCTGATATTTACAAATTTAGACGCACCATTGAACACGATATTGGCATTGAAGATATTTACAATCGATTGGTTAGTGTCTTCAAAACCAAGCTCAATATTGAAACTTTTACTATCATAGAGTGCAACACAACCCACAAAAGCACCAAAGTTATCTACAATAGCCATCGTCTCCATTGCGGTGTCTTAGAGGATGGGTGTCGTGCCGATAGGGCGAGTGTAATCGTTGATTCGTGTCAATTTGATGGTATTTGCAAAAGTTTCAAGCAAGACCCCAAAACTCCCAACAACTACATCTGTTTGCCCTATTCTATCTCCAACGATTTTGATATTATTGTCTCTATTGTCACGCAAACCCAAGAGGAGTATGAGCGTATCCATACCATTATTCATTTTATTGATGACTATATCGACAGTGCCAAAACGGAGTTTATTAGCAAAAAATTGATGCAACAGCTCAAAGAGCAATCTCTAAGAGACCCCCTTACCAATCTCTACAATCGAAAATATCTTGAAGAGTATATCAATCAAGCGATGATAGATCATCAAAAAAACGCTACACGCTACGGTGTGTTGATGGCGGATATTGACTATTTTAAGATGATTAATGACAAATATGGACACGATGTGGGGGATAATGCACTCAAAATCATCGCCAAAGTCTTGAGCGATAGTGTCACCTCTCAAGATTTGGCTGCACGTTACGGAGGTGAGGAGTTTATTGTCATACTCAAAGATTGCGATAGGGCAAAACTCCTAGAGGTAGCTCAAAAAATTCGCACCGAGTTTGCCAAACAAAAGATTAAAACCGCTTCGGGCTTGACCTTTACCAAAACCATTAGCATTGGAGCGGCTCTTTTGCCCGATGAAGCTCCCAATTTTTGGAAAGTGATTAAACTAGCCGATGTAGCACTCTACGATGCCAAAAACGCAGGACGTGATAGAGTCGAGATGTTTGATGCCACAAAAGCTCGTGATGAAAATTTTGATGTGGAGTATTAGAAAGATAGGCTAATAAGCAAGAGGTCACCTTAACACTCTTTTGGATATACTGTTACAAATCGTTGATAGGATTACAAATGCGGCTTTATAGTATTTTATTATTCCCCATAATATTAAGTGCCAATGAATATCAGCTTGGGCATGGATTGGAACTTAACCCCTACCTTACAATGGGTGGTTACTTTTCAAGTAAATATGAAAACTCTAAGGATACCAAAGAGTACATGATTGATGATGTAGCTATCCTTGCTTATGGTCGTTTGGGGGAGCGTTTTAGCTATCTTGTTGAGATTGAAGCTGCCGAGTTTTGGGTACACAACTTTGGTAACGATACTACACAAAAAAATATGACCTTTCATATCGAAAGAGCTTATGTCAATTATAAATACGATGACTACTTTAGTATCAAAGTAGGAAAGTTTATCACGCCAATTGGCTTTTGGAATCTCAATCCTATTACTGTACTCAAAGATACTACCTCCAATCCCCGCTATGCGAGTGAAATTTATCCCAAATTTACCACAGGTTTGATGGCGTATGGCTATTTGCCCTTTGATGAGAGTATAGAGTACAATGCTTTTATCCAAAAAAATAAAGATTTGGATAAAGGATACAATAATATTCAAACCGATGATTATTATGGGATGGAGCTTCAAAAGCACTGGGGGGATTTAACGATTGGGCTTAATATGGGGAAGTATGAGGTAAATGAGGAGAATATGAAGTATTTTGGAGCTTCACTTAAATATGAAACCTCCCATCTTCAGATACTTTCAGAGTATGCACACCTTATCTACAATCCGCTTAGTAACAGCAGTGATAAACACGATAAATACGCTTACTACATTCAAGGGCGCTATAAGCTCAATGCCAAACACTACCTAGTAGGTCGTTATGAGAAGTTTGAGGATGGGTTTGCAGGCGTGGATGAGAGTGTCAAGATTATTGGATATAACTATCGACCAATCTATCCCATTTCGATTAAGAGTGAGTATCAGCTCCGTGAGAATGATAACAACAGCTTGATAGTATCGTTTTCGATGCTCTTTTAGAGGTGTTGGATGCGAGGTACAATACTTTTTTTGCTCCTGCTTTTTCCTCTGATGGGTGGTGATTATGTTGTCGTTATCTCAAACAAAACATCGATTAAGCAGGTATCCAAGAGCCTTTTAAAAGATATTTATCTTAAAAAAAGGAATTTATGGCAGGTATCAAAATAGTTCCAATCAATCTTTTTGCTCAACACGATATCCGTAGCAAATTTGAAGCGGTTGTTTTGGAGATGGATAGAGAGGAGTTAAACGCTTATTGGATTGAGCAACACTATCACGGGATACGACCACCCATTACCCAAAAATCATCCAAAAGTCTTAAAGCTTTTTTGGATGGCGTGGAGGGGAGTATCGGCTACCTTCCCAAGGCACAGATGGATGGGACACTAAGAGTACTCTATGAGTTTTAGAACCAAAACTATTTTACTTTTTTTATTGACAAGTTTGATTCCTTATCTGCTCGTCATTGTCTATATTGTTCACAATACCAAAAGCGAGGTGGTAAGTGAGCTTAACCGTGATATTGATTTTAGTTTGGAGCTTGTGGGAGAACGGCTCGATAATCAATTAGAAGTCTTGCAAAAAGAGTTTATTTTTATCGCTAAACTTGATATTATGGATGATATTATGAGCCAAGATATTGACCGCCGTATCAGCAATCTCTTTAAAGACAAAAAAGCAGATATGCGACTCAAAGGCGATTTTTTTGCCACCAATCTTAAAGGCAAGGTGGTAGCCTCGTCGAATATTCAAGCGATCTCTAAAAAGTTTGATTTCAATCAAACCAATACCAAAATATTTCAATACAATATTGTGGGCAGTTTTAATAATCAAAAAATAGGAACTATCTATCTAACCTACCATCTTGATAACCTTAAAGCACTTCTCAAATCCAAATCCAATCAGATGTTGTATTTATACAACAACCAAACCAACCTCAATCTCTTTAAAATTAAACATTTTACCCAAAGTATCGTACGCTCTAAGCCTATTGGCAAGCTGGAAAATATGGAGCTTTTTATCGAAATGGATAAGCAGCAAGCTCTCATGCTCTATAACCATTTTCAACTTATTTTGCTCTTCTCGCTATTAGCAGGTGCGGTTTTAATCTCACTGGTTTCGATCTATTTTGCTTCCAAGATTACCAAACCCATCAATAATCTCTCTCAAACCGCTCTTAGCATCGCTTCGACCAAAGACTACGCCAAACGAGTTAGCATTCATTCAAGTGATGAGATTGGCAAGATGGCAAAAGCATTTAACGAATTGGTTATGAGTATCGAAAAAGCCTTGGCAGAGTTGGAAATTCAAAACCAACACAAACTTAAATTGATAGAAGAAAAAAGTAAAAACGAGATGTTTGAAGTGCTTTCACATAAACTCTCCAAATATCTCTCCCCTCAAATCTACCACTCCATATTTGAAGGGCAGCAAGATGTCAAGCTTGAATCCAAGCGTAAAAAACTGACTATCTTCTTCTCTGATATTATCGATTTTACGGCAACCACAGAGAGCATGGAGTCTGAAGACCTTTCAAGTCTGCTTAATCACTATCTTAATGAGATGAGTTTGATAGCCCTCAAGCACGGGGCAACCATTGATAAATTTATCGGTGATGCCATACTGATATTTTTTGGCGATCCAACTTCTAAAGGGGTTAAAGCCGATGCCCAAGCGTGTCTGGATATGTCGTTGGAGATGATAGCCAAGGTTAAAGAACTTGAAAACTATTGGTTGGAATTGGGTGTACCTAAACCCTTTCGTATTCGTATCGGTATCCATACAGGCTTCTCGACTGTAGGGAATTTTGGAAGCGAAGATAGGATGGATTATACCATTATCGGCGGGGCGGTCAATCTGGCAAGTCGGATTGAGTCCAAAGCCAAGCCCAATGAGATATGGATCTCTCAAGAGACCTATTTGCTCATCAAAGATAGTATCTATTGCCAAGAACAAGAAGCAATCGGTGCAAAAGGAATCACTCAGCCTATTAAAATCTACAAGGTTGTGGATTATCACGATAAACTCAATACTCCAATGGTGTTGGATTATGCGTTAGAGGGAGTCAAGATAGTGCATAACAGTATTGAGATTGAAAATAGGGCAAGTGCTGTTAAAAGTCTCAAAGAGCTACTTAAATGTATTGAAAATAGTAATTGTTAGATAAATTTGGAGTATTTTGAATAGATTTTGGTGCGAAGATGCACCAAAATATTAGAGTCTTGATTCGTATCGTCGTAGCATAAAAAGTTTTTTGAGGATCTTTTTACGGGTAGCGATTTTCTCTTTTTTCTTCTTCTCTGTAGCGGTTTCGTGGTACTGTCTCGCTCTAGCTTCTGTAACGATAAGGTTTCTATCGCATTGTCTTTTAAATTTTCTGTACGCATCATCAAATGAATCACGTGAATTTAAAACAATTCCTGGCATAACACATCACCCCCTCTCTAATCCAAATTTTTGCAGTCGCAAAGCAATTAAGTAAGAAAAGGATTATATCGAAATTTTATTAAAATAGTTTGAATTACTAAAATATATCAATTTGACATCTTTCTATTTTGAAAATTTCTAAGTATAATGCGTTATGGATAAAAAGCAGACACTGAAACACTACTTTGGGTATGACGACTTTAGAGATTTGCAAGAAGAGGCAATTGATACGATAGTGAGCAAAAGAGATATGCTTATGATACTCCCCACAGGCGGGGGCAAATCGCTATGCTACCAACTTCCCACTTTGATGATGGAGGGCGTTACGGTGGTGGTTTCTCCGTTGCTTTCGCTTATGTACGATCAAGTCACATCGCTTCAAGCCAACGGGATAGAAGCAGCAATGGTAAGCTCCATGCAAAGCTTTGAAGAGATTAAGAGCATCGAACAACAAGTTATAAGGGGCGAGATTAAAATGCTCTACGTTGCTCCTGAGCGTATGGATAGCAGCTACTTTATCTCCTTGCTTCACCGTGCCAAAATCAATTTTTTTGTCATTGATGAGGCACATTGTCTCTCTCAATGGGGGCATGAGTTTAGGCAAAGCTATCGAAAATTGAGTATCCTCAAAGAGCAGTTTCCACGCATCCCTATCGCTGCCTTTACAGCAACGGCCACTCAAATGGTACGAGCCGATATTATCAATGAGTTGCGACTCGACAAACCCAATATTATCGTAGGCTCAATCTTTCGTTCCAATTTGTTTATCACCATCAAGCACCGTATTGGTGATGGCAAGGCACAGTTATTGGAGTTTTTGAAGCTCTACAAGGGTCAATCGGGAATCATCTATACCCTTTCTCGAAAATCGACCGAGTCGGTGGCTGCTTATCTCTCTCAAAAAGGATACAAAGCCAGAGCTTATCATGCAGGACTTTCAAATGAGGAGCGAGGAAGAATCCATAATGAGTTTATTCAAGACCGTTTGGATATGGTAGTAGCTACGGTTGCTTTTGGGATGGGAATTGATAAACCCAATATCCGTTTTGTCGTCCACCTTCATCTACCACGCAATTTGGAGAGCTACTATCAAGAGATTGGCAGAGCAGGAAGAGATGGCAATCTAAGCCAAACGTTACTGCTTTTTACAACGGCTGACTTGATTCAACAGCGTCTTTTTATTGACGATTTGGAAGCGGGGGAGTACAAACGAAACGCTTATGCAAAGTTGCAATCCATCTCTACCTTTGCCACATCAACAAGTTGTCGCCATCAAAGCATTTCGCACTATTTCAAAGAGAGCCTTGTACCTTGCATGGAACGGTGTGATAACTGCTTAAGCTACAAAAACCAAACGATAGATATTACCACTCCCGCTCAAAAGATACTCTCAGCTATCTATCGAACCAAGCAGAGCTTTGGAGCCAACTACGTTGTCGATATTCTCAAAGGGAGCAAAAGCAAAAAAATTGTACAAAACGCCCACGACAAGCTCTCGGTTTACGATATTGGCAAGGAGTACTCCAAAAGCGGTTGGCTCACCATTGTTGATAAACTTTTGGAGTTTGGAGCGGTGGCTATCAACGACAAACGAGTCTATATCTTGACGGAGATGGGCAAAAAGATACTTCAAGGCAAACAGAGCGTTGCCATTGATGAAGAGCGATTGAAAGTCACCTTTGAGACCCAAGTAGTCGATGATAACGGGGTATTTGAAGAGGATACGCAACGCATTTTGGATCGTCTAAGCAAACTACGCAACACCATCGCAACCCAAAACTCTATCCCCGCCTATATCGTCTTTTCACAAAAGACTCTAGCACAAATGGCAATGGAGCTTCCCACCACCAAAGAGGCGATGCTTAACATTCACGGAGTAGGAGAGGTGAAGTATGAACGCTACGGCGAAGCTTTTATTGAAGAGATTAGGGCTATCAAAAACGCAAAAGGTATTGTTGGTAGTGGATAATATCGGGCGAATCTTTTTTTTTGGCTAAGTGCAACGCCTCATCAACATAGAGATTGAGTATATCGTAGGTGGCTTGTGTGTTGTCTGAGAGGTTAAGACTCTTAGTGGCAATTCCTACAAAGACTTCAAGGTCACTCAATTCATCAACGGCTTCATAGTGTATATGATTTTTGATACGTTCAACAACCATTGTGGAGTTTTCTTGATTGGTATTGGGCAAAAGCAACATAAACTCATTGTCGTTAAAGCGTCCAATAACATCAATACGGCGTGTATTGTGTGCAATAATAGAAGCAAACGCTTTGATGATTCTATCGTGTTGCTCTTGACCGTACAGTTCACTAGATGATGCAATGTGAAAGAGTGCGACACTAAGGTGCGAACCATCACGCTTGGCTACTTCAATAAGGTATTTGTAGCTCTCTTCAAGTCCTCTTCGATTGTAAATACCTGTAACTTCATCGTGTGTAGTCTCTTGTGAAAGAGCCTTTTGGAGCTGCTCAATACGCTCTTGAAGCTCTTTGTTTTTGTCTTGAAGATTGATAGTAGCAGTGATATTGTTGGAGAGTGCCAAAATACGCAAAGCTGTACCGTTTTTGTTGCGTATCGCCATGGCACGTGTACGCATATAGATAGGGTGAGCCGTTTTGTGTTGGTATCGTATAATTTGATTAAAAGGGTAGTTTGAGTCTTGCAAATGTTTTTGGAGTTTGGTCATGGCTGTTGCAAGATCTTCATCAAAAATGACACTTTTAAACTCACTAAAGTGGTGTGCCCTATCCTTGGATGCATAGCCCAGTAGTGTCCAAAAATTAGGAGAGATCCACATATTATTTTTTTTGGTAAGATCCCAATACCAAATTCCATCAATAGAACCCTCATGGATAAAATCAAATATTGAACGATTAAGAATGGAGTAAAGCTCCCTATGGAGATAGTGTAGCTCGGTGGGTGTATCTGTCATTGATAAAAATCCTCATCGTTGAAGTTCTCATTTTCGTTTGAAGCCTGTTTGAATGGGTCGGTGAAATTATTAATATCATCGTAGTGAAGCACCTGATTGCCTCCATTTTTTTGAGTATGATAGAGTGCTTCATCGACAAAGAGGTTGAGTGTATCGTAAATTTTTTGGGTATTGTCGCTAACATTGAGGCTTAGCGTTGCTACTCCACAACTTACGCTAAGGTAGTCGATTTTCGCCAAAGGTTGCTCTTGGAGATATTGGCGAACCCTTTCGCACACTGTAATTGCTCCTTTTTTATTGGTATTGGGCATAAGTATGATAAACTCCTCATCTCCAAATCGTCCCAAAATATCGACTCGGCGTGTAGAGTGTATCAAAATGGTTGCAAGATCTTTAAACACCTCTTCAAGACGTTGCTCTCCGTATTGTCTCTCTACTTGAACGCAATTTTCCAAATAGACCATGGCGACACTAAAGAGTGCACTGTTGCGTTTGGCAGTCTCTATAAGGTATTTGTAGCTCTCTTCTAGTCCTTGTCGATTGTAAAGTTGTGTAATGGCATCGTGAAACGATTTCTCTTGTATCTCTTGACGCAATGCGGCAATCTCATCTTTATAGACTTGAATACTCTCAGAGACAAGGGCAGGGGTGACATCGTTGTGGAAAGCAATAATACGCAAAGGTTTGTTCCCTTGATTGCGAATAACCATCGCTTGACACCGTAACGAAACCATCGAGCCATTTTTGTGGTGATAGCGTAAAACTTTATCGCAAGGATACTCTGGATATTTGAGATGCTGTTTGAGTTTTTCGATTGCCTCTTGATAATCCTCCTCAAGCAGTAGCTCTCTCCATCGTACGCTTAAGTGTTCTATCTCATCTTGTCGATAGCCCAACATGTGCAAAAAGCCCAAAGAGAACCACATTTGATCTTTTTGGCTCAAATCCCAATACCAAACGCCATAAAGCGAACTCTTCTCCATAAATTCAAAGAGGGGTTTTTTGATAAACATATAGAGTTCTTTTTGAAGATAGTGCATCTGTTGGGACGTATCTCTCATCGGTAGTAATCCTCATAGCGGGGTTGCTCCTCCATATCGCCCATATCTTGGAGTTCGATTTGGGGTATGGTGACATGAATATTATCATAATGTTGCACACGGTTGCTCTCTTTTTTGGCATGATGGAGTGCTTCGTCGGTTGAAAGTATAAGTTGCTCATAAATCTTTTGCGTATCTTCTTGTAGGAGCGAAGAGCGTGTTGCGACACCACAACTTAGCGTTATATCGACTCCGCCGCAAGGATGCCTTCGGATAGAGTTGCAAATACGCCAACTCACAACCATTGCATCCTCTTTGGAGGTGTTGGGCATTAATACTACAAACTTTTCACTATCAAAGCGTCCAATAATATCGACTCTTCGAGTGGAGTCGTAGAGTGTATGGGCGAGTGCTTTCAAGATTTTATCGATACGCTCTTGATCGTGCTGCTGGTGCAATTGTTCAAACGCATCAATTTCAAACATCGCAACGCTCAAGAGCGATCCATCACGCTTGCTTGCCTCAATAAGGTATTTGCAATTCTCTTCCACCCCTTTGTGGGCATAAATGCTTGTGAGGGGATCAAGAAAGGATTGGCTTTGCATCTCTTGATGGAGTTTTGCTATTTCGTTTTGATAATATTGTATTTCATCTTTGTCTTGCATAAGTGCGGTGACATCGTTGTGCAAAAAAATCATGCGTGTGGGTTGTTGGCTTTGGTTGTGTAGCACCATGGCTCGACATCGTAGCCAAAGCGTTGAGCCGTTTTTGTGACGATAACGCAATACTCGATTGAAAGGGTACTCAGGGTATTGGATATGTTTGTTGAGCTTTTCCAAAGCAAGGCTTAAATCCTCTTTGAAAAGCACCGCTTTCCAATTGGAAGCCAAATGCTCCATTGTATCGTGGTGATAGCCTAAAATATGCCAAAAACCAGAAGATATCCACATATTGTGTTGTTGTGTTAAATCCCAAAACAAAATACCATCAAGTGAACCTTTGTCGATAAATCCAAAGAGCGGTTGATGGATGAGAGTGTAGAGTTCCTCTTGAAGATAGTGCAATGGGTTTTGCGGTAATTGCATTGAGATGTGCCTTTAATAGAAGAGATTATCAAAGTGCAATACTCTATTGCTGCCATTTTTTTTGGCATGATAGAGAGCATCATCGGCACACAAGTTGAGTTTATCGTGATATTGAGGCGTAGGGTCACTTAGATTGACATGAATAGTAGCAACACCCCCGCTTATTGTTATGCCCTCAATTGCAGCAATGGAGCTAGACTCCGTAAAGCTACGGATACGCTCCGATACCATAATGGCATCTTCTTTGTTGGTATTGGGCATAATGACCATAAATTTTTCACCATCAAAACGTCCCAAAATATCAACTTTGCGTGTATTTTTTTGCAAAATCGAAGCAAACTCTTGAAGCACCTCATCCCCTTTGGGGCGACCATGATGAATATTTAACGTATCAAAATCATCAATCTCAATAAGGGCTACACTCAAATAAGAGCCGTCTCGTTTGGCTACTTCAATAAGGTATTCGCACTTCTCGTGAAGTCCACGACGATTAAAAATTTTTGTAAGATAGTCACGTGTGATTTCGTTGTGAAGCTCCTCTTTGAGCTGTTCAATTTGGGCATAACAGGCTTCTAGCTCATTTTGATACTCTAACTCCATCATGCGTACCAATCCTTATTGTAATATTTTGTACTATTTTACAAAAAAATTTGTAAGTGCTTAATAAAATATTTAAATTTATCTATTT
Source organism: Sulfurovum sp. FS08-3 (assembly GCA_000830175.1). Taxonomy (GTDB): domain Bacteria; phylum Campylobacterota; class Campylobacteria; order Campylobacterales; family Sulfurovaceae; genus FS08-3. The sequence continues at coordinate 19,828 of JQIS01000010.1, forward strand.
TTTGAGCAATAAATTGCATGAAATGCTACTTATCAAGAGTTTTTTGCTATGATGTAAGCTACTATTTTTGAAAGAGTGACGTATGAAACAATTAGCACTATTATTTAGCGGTAACGGAACAAATTTGGACTATATCCTAGAACACCTCCATCTCAAAGATAACTACAGAGTTGTTTTGGCTCTGTGTAATAACCCAAATGCCAAGGGGATAGAGATTGCTAAACGCTACGGTGTAACGCTTGAGATTATTGACCACAAAGCCTATGCTACGAGAGAAGCATTTGATGCAAAAGTTGTTGAAGTTATCCAGAGCTATCGTCCCGATTTGACGGTTTTGGCTGGATTTATGCGTATTGTTACTCCTGTTTTTACCCATGCTATCAAAGCCATCAATCTCCACCCCTCACTCTTGCCCAAATACAAGGGACTCCATGCGATTGAACGAAGCTACGAGAGCGGTGATAGGGTTGTGGGAGTTTCGGTTCATTGGGTCACAAGTGAGCTTGATGGAGGCGAGGTGATTGTGCAAAAGAGTTTTGAAAGAGAAACAAATATGAGCTTTGAAGCTTTTGAGGCAAAAATTAAAACCATTGAGAAAGAGGCACTAGTAGAAGCCATTCAAAAAGTAGGCAATCTCTAAATTCGGGGTAGTTTTTAACTGACCTTACGCACTTTTTTCTCGAAGTGTGCAGCATCAGTTAGATTTTAAGTTGTAGGTTAGCCAAAACCATTGATTTAAGGGATGTGCAGACTATTTAATCCACTCTTTGCCACTGCTAAAGCTAAAGGGGTATTGGTCTCGAAACTCTTCACGGGAGAATTTGAAACGAAATCTATCCATGTATTGGCTGATAAGTTTATAAGAGGTGTTGAGTTTTTGAAACTTTTGAGTATCGCCGTTGGGCATATCGGGGTGGAGTTCTTTGGAGAGCTTAAGGTAACGCTCTCGTACCATCTCTTTGTTTTCGACTCCAATCAGTCCAAGAAACTCTACTGCCTCCTCAAACTCATCATAACTCACTTCAAAAAACAAAACACTTCTCTAATGTGAGGCTTCTATCATCGCAAAGAAGTTGTGAGCATCAAGCGAAGCACTCCCTACAAGCACTCCATCTGCTTCGCTAATATCGGCAATCTCTTTGATATTGTCCAATTTTGCAGAACCTCCATAGAGCAAAGGAGCTTGTGTAATCACCTTTTTGAGCAATTGATGGGTAGCTCTAATATCGGCGGTTGTAGCACTCACTCCCGTACCAATCGCCCAAATAGGCTCATAGGCAACGATAAGCTTTTCGTAGTTCAAATCAATCCCTTCAAGTTGTGCAAAGAGATACTCTTGAAGTGCCTCTTGCCCCTCTTGACGAACCTCGAGTGGCTCACCCAAGCAGTAGATGATGGTAAATCCTTGCTCTTTGAAAAAGGCAAATTTTTTGGCTACACTCTCTTGCGATTCGCCCAAAATTTCACGACGTTCGCTGTGTCCAATGAGAATGGTTTGGATGCCAAACTCTTCAAGTTGTTCCACACCCACTTCGCCCGTAAAAGCTCCATTTCGGGTTGGATAGGCGTTTTGGACACCTACTACAAGCTTTGAGGTTGCAAAATCATCGATTGCACTAAGGGGTGGAAAAACATAGATAGGATTCTCCACTTTTTGTGCCAAAGTCTCTAGTGTTTGGATATAGGCTTTGGTTGAGGCTCTTGTGTGATTGGTTTTGAAGTTGGCAGCAAAAATCATGACTCCAATGCCTCAAGACCTGGAAGCTTCGCCCCCTCAAGTAGTTGCAAACTCGCCCCACCACCTGTAGATACAAAGGTAATCTCATCAACATCATTGGCTCTAGCCGCCACATCGGCAGTATCGCCTCCCCCTACGATGGTGGTAGCGTGAGATTGTGCGATGTAGTGTGACATTTGAATACTTCCTTTGGAGAACTTATCCATCTCATAAACCCCCATAGGTCCGTTCCAAATAATCGTTTGGGCATCGTTGAGGGCTTCTCTAAAGAGTCTTGAAGAGGCAGGTCCAATATCAAGCCCCATCCAACCTACGGGAATCTCTTGGGTAGGGAGATATTTAATGGGTACATCGTTGCTAAATTGAGGTGCTACCACCACATCAACGGGGAGATAGAGTTTGACGCCTAGCTCTTTGGCTTTTGCCATAATAGCTGTTGCTTCACCAATCAAATCATCTTCAACCAATGAATTTCCAATCTCATATCCTTGTGCTTTAAGGAAAGTAAATGCCATTCCTCCACCGATAATGAGTTTATCGACTTTGGTGATAAGTGTCGTAAGGGCTTCAAGTTTACCGCTTACTTTGCTTCCCCCGACAACGGCAACAAAGGGACGAACAGGGTTGTTGATAACTTTTGAAAAGAAATTAATCTCTTTGGAGAGCAAAAATCCACCCGCTTTGTGATCCATATCAAACTCATCGGCAATAGCGTGAATGGAAGCGTGTTTGCGGTGACAAGCCCCAAAAGCATCATTGATATAAAAATCAGCAAACGAAGCCAACTCTTTGGCAAAAGCTACGTCGTTTGTCGTCTCACCCGCTTCGTATCGCAAGTTTTCGAGTACCAAAACATCTCCCGCTTCCATATTGGCTGCTTTGGTTTTGGCATCTTCACCTACAACATCCTCTGCCATCAAAAGTTCTCGCTTGATTCTAAGGAGTGTATTGAGTCGTTTAGCAATGGGTTTGAGCGAAAATTGCTCTTCGTATTTGCCTGGTTCTGGTCGCTCAAAGTGCGAAGCCAAAATGACTCTGCAATTTCTATCGATACAGTATCGAATCGTTTGCAATGCTGCTCGAATCCGTCTATCATCGGTAATATTATTAAACTCATCTTTGGGGACATTAAAGTCACATCGTATAAACACTCTTTGACCATCAATAGCTAAATCTTTAATACTTCGCACGTTTTTTACCTCTGTAGTTTGGAGTAAAGGGAGCTTTTAAAGAGACCCTTAATAAAATAATTATAGCATATATAAGCTAAAGAGGTATGTGGTTTTTTGGATTTTAGTGGCTCTATATTGTCATGGTTTTTTTGATTGGATTGGAAAACAAAAATTTATGCTTAGTCCAAAACTAAGCATTGTTGTGTAGATAGATGATAGGAGATTGGTAGTAGTCTTTGGAGAACTCCTCTTTATTGACACGCAGTTTATACAAACCCCACACCGAAAAAGCCGTAATGAAGAGCAAAGAGAGTCCAACCATTATATAGTCAATATTTTGCTCCGCTTGTTCCCCAAAAAAGTACCCTAATGAAATCATCATAACATTCCATATAAAGTTTGAAAGGTAAGTCAAAGAGGCAAACCACACCATGGGCATACGAAATATACCAGCAGGGATAGAGACATAGAGTCCAACAACGGGTATTACGGGTGAAAAAAGCACCGTAGCTTTGCCGTATTTTCTAAAGAGATATTTGATTTTGGTAAGCTTTCGTTTTTGTTTGCGTGTTTTAAAGAATTTTGAGGCAATAAAATTGGCAAAAGAGTAGCTTACCAAAGCACCCGCCAAGGTCCCCGCTGTCGTAATGATTGAAACCGTAGCAAAATCCATCTGCCCTTGTGCTGCTAAATATCCAGCAGGTAAAAGTACCAATTGGGGCGGAAGTGGAAGAAAGGTGTTGGTCACAAGCATATAAAAGAAAAAACCTATATAGCCAATTTCAAAAATAAAAGTCATCATTGTATCTAACATAGTAGGAGTCCAGAGAGAGGTAGATTTTTTTCATGTAATTATAACAAAAAAAAATAAATTAGATTAGCTTTGCGTGTTATCAAGTTGTTACGATAGAGTTGAATCTATCCGATGGATGATAGAAGCCTAGAGAACCTCTATCACACGTAGGTTGGGCATCGCCACACTTAAAAACTTAATATATCGTATCTATCGATAGGCTTTATCTATCGTTTGGTGATAGAAATATCAAATTTTTTCTCGAAGTGCGTAAGATTAGTTGTTATTTCTCAATCCTAATCATCGCAATCCCTTCATCCACAGCACTAAGGGTTTTGAGGGCAGAGATGGCGTTTTGAATATCGCTCTCTTTGCAATGGTGAGTGGTAAAGAGCAGATGAGCTTTGCGGTTGGCACAAGGTTTTTGCAACATCGATTCGATAGAGATATTAAACTCTCCAAGCGTTGAAGCCACTTTGGCCAATACCCCACTTTGATCATCAACTTTGAGTCGTAAATAGTACTCCGATGCTATGTTGCTAGAGTCCAAAAGCTTAAAGCCGCTCTCAAGACCCTTTTTGTACCCTAGCATGGGTCCTTGATTGCCTCGAACAATATCAATAATGTCTGAAATGACCGCACTAGCCGTTGCATCTCCTCCAGCACCCGCACCGTAAAACATCGTTTCACCCACACAATCGCCTACCACCATAACGGCGTTCATCACACCGCTTACTTTGGCTAGCATACTCTCTTTGGGTATCATGGTGGGGTGTACTCTAAGCTCTATACCGTTGTGTGCCTTTTTGGCGATACCCAAAAGTTTGATTTTGTAGTCAAACTCTTTGGCAAACTCTATATCGGTTTGAGAGATTTGTTCAATGCCTTCAATGAGAATATCTTCAGGTTTGGCATCAATTCCATAGGCAATACTGGCTAAAATCAAGAGTTTGTGTGCCGCATCAAATCCACCTACATCAAAAGTTGGATCGCTTTCGGCGTATCCCAATGCTTGTGCCTCTTGTAAGACTTCGCTGTACAACGCATCATCTTTAAACATTTTGGTAAGCATATAGTTGCATGTACCGTTCATAATGCCCATAATAGAGCCAATATGATTGGCACTTAAACCGTTTCGCAACGCCCCAATAATAGGAATACCTCCTGCTGTACTTGCTTCATACATAAAAGGAATATCCCCAGCAAGTGCTTGGAGTTCGTATCGATGATAAGCCAAAAGGGCTTTGTTGGCAGTTACGACTGCTTTGCCCTTTTTAAGTGCTTTTTTAACGATTGCATAAGGCTCTTCTATGCCTCCCATAAGCTCTACAACAATATCAATTTCACTATCTTCTAAAATATCATCGACGTTATTGCTAAGCTCAATAGTAACGTTGCGTTGCTTATTAAGATTGCTTACAACGCCTCTTTTGACGACAATTTTTTTTCCTGCACGTGCCTCAATGATGTCACTGTTTTGCTCTAGGATATTGGCAACACTCGTGCCTACCGTTCCTACTCCAATGATACCAATCTTTACCATTTAGTAATCCTCGCTCTTTTGTTCTGCTAAATCTCTTAAAAACTTTTTGATATTTTTAGCGGCTTGGCGAATACGTTTTTCATTTTCAATCAAGGCGATACGGACATACTCATCTCCATATTTTCCAAATCCAATACCTGGGCTCACCGCCACTCCCGCATGAACAAGCAACTGCTTAGCAAACTCCAAACTCCCCATGTGTCGTGCAATAGGGGGTATTTTTGCCCAAATAAACATACTTGCATTGGGTTTTGGTAGTCGCCAACCTGCATTTTCAAAGGCTTCGATAAGTACATCACGCCGTTTTTCGTAGCGTGGTATCACTTGCGTCTGAGGAATGTCGCCATACTCATCAAGTGCTACCGTAGCGGCTACTTGAATGGGGGTAAACATACCGTAATCCAACCACGATTTGATGCTTTGCAAAGCTCCAATCATCTTTTTGTTGCCCACCACAAAACCGACTCGCCATCCTGCCATATTGTAGCTTTTGGATAGAGTATAACACTCAACGGCTACATCTTTGGCACCCTCAACACAGAGAATAGAGGGCGTAGTGTAGCCATCAAAAGTAATATCAGCATAAGCAATATCGGAAATAACATAAAAACGCTCTTGTTTGGCCAATGCTACCAATCTCTCATAAAAGTGAGGCGTAACCGTCGCTGTAGAGGGGTTGTGCGGGAAGTTTACCAACACAAATTTGGCTCTTGGGACAGAGTTGAGCAACGCACCGTGAAGATTTTCAAAGAACTTATCCTCATCAACCTCAAACGTCTCCTCATCAAAGACTAGCTCCATCTTCTCTACATTAGCACCTGCCAAAATAAAAGCTTGGGAGTGGATAGGGTAGGTAGGATCGGGGATAATGGCTACATCTCCCAAATTGGAAATGGCTTGTACCAAATGGACATATCCCTCTTTACTTCCCATAGTAGCTACGACCTCCTCGTTGGGGTCGAGTATGACACCGTATTTGCGTTTGTACCACTTTGCCATTGCTAAACGAAGCTTGTAAATCCCTTTACTTGCACTGTATCCGTGCGTTTTGTTGCGATTGGCTGCTTCACAAAGCTTGTCGATGATAGGCTGAGGAGTGGGGGCATCGGGATTTCCCATCGAAAAATCGATAATATCCTCTCCCGCACGACGAGCCGACATTTTGAGGTCGTTAATCTGTGCAAAAATATATTTTGGCAATCGATTGATTTTATCGAATTGTATTTCTTCAAACATTTTTTTTCCTAAATTTCAATATTGCGAAGTCACTAGAGACCGTATCCGCCGAGCTTTTTGTACTCTTCTTGACTCAGTTGTGTTACGCCACTGACTTTATCAATTTTGAAGTACGATAAAGTGGTAACATTATACTCTTTTTGGGTATGATTATCAATAAATGTAAACGAACCTTTTTTGACTATCATAAGCCAATCGGTAGAGAGGTCAAAGGGATACTCTTGGGTTTGATTGGCATAGGTTTTGTATCGGCGACTCTTTTGGTTGGTCAAACGAAACCATATTTTTTCGCTAGGCACAAGCGTGAGGGTCTCTATAGGGATGAGGGCGGTTACATTCCCCTCGTTGCTATCGACTTGCGTTTCATTGATTTCAGACGACGTATCGGTAAGATTACTTTCGATGGTTGTGTTCTCTTCAAGGGCTACCGCATTGCTTGTTGTGATACTTGTTGTATTGGTAGTGTTGTTTTCTATTGTATTGAAAGTACGATTTGAGTCTTGAACGATAGTTTTGTTTAGCTCAGGCGAGAGAGTTGTTTTTTTTTTTTTTTTTTTTCTCTTCCAAGACCTTAATGCTGTAGATATTCTCTTTTTTGTTTTCAAGTGACGATTGATTCTTTTCTATCCCAAAGTAGCTATTATCCACCACAGTGTTGGTTACGCTCTCTTGTTTGTAGAAGTTTTGGTAAATATACCACGCTCCATAAAGCAATATCGCAATAAAAAGATAGAAAAAGAGTTTGGAAAAAAAACCATCCGAAGAGGTTTCAACGGTATTACTCAAAACGGGTTTATTGGTCATTTCAACGTTTTTGACGTAATATTCACGTATATCGTTTTTAAATTGTGTCAAATCAATACCAAATTCTCGTTCAAAAATCTTTGCAAATCCCAATACCTGCATTTTGCTGAAGGTTTTAATTTCGCCATTGATAAGTTTTTTGAGCGTATCGGTAGGGATATTGGTTTTGATTGATACCGATTGTAATCCATACTCTTCAACAATCTCTTTAATTGTATTATGACTCTCCATTGATCATCCTATCTATTAAAATTCCTGCGGCAACGCTCACATTGAGTGAGTCAAATCTCCGCCTCATTGTTATTGAAACTCGTTTATCGAGTTTGGCCTCTATGCGTTTTGAAATGCCCCTATCTTCCGAGCCTAAAATGAGTACTTTTTTGCCTCTAAACTCTACTGTGCCAATATTTTCACCCTCCATCGCTGCTCCATAGAGTGTAAATCCAAACTGCTTGAGTTCGTTGAGTCTATCAAGAATAGCATCGCTTATCAAAAACGGCATATCCAACAAAGCTCCAGAGCTAGTACGTGCAATGGCTTCGTAGTTGAGTTGTTTTACACCCGAAGCAATAATGGCATCTACGCCCAAAGCATACGCACTGCGAACGATAGCACCAATATTTCCTACATCGGTTAGCGTATCAAGCACAAGAATAAAGTGGCTATTGGCCTTAACCTCCTCAAAAGAGCTGGGCTTAAAATCATCTATCTCGACCAAAATACCTTGATGATTGCCTCCCTTGCTCATGGCTACAGCCCACTTGTTTTCCAAAAATTTAATCTTTGGCTTGAAGTGATCAAAGAGCTTTTGAGGCAAGAGACCTTTTTTGGCAAGATAGATGGTTTGAATAGAATTTGGGTGTTGTTGTAATGCATACAAAGCTACATGTTTTCCATAGATTATCATGGCGTGATTTTATCAAAATTTCGCTGTATTTTGAGTGTCAATTAGTAGATTGTAACACTCTTTTACGCTTTTGTCGCTAACTTGTGACAAAAGTTTGGCTTTTATTTTGGGTGCAAGCTCCATGGCTAGAATATCGTTGTAACTTAACGTTGCTTCATTTTGCATTTTGGCATGAATGATAATCACCCATTCTCCTTTGATTTGAACCTCTTTGAGTTGTTCTAAAAGCTTGTGAACGCTTCCTCGATAGTAGGTTTGAAATTTTTTTGTAAGCTCTTTGGCCAAAAAGAGTTCACGATGGCTATCAATCGCATTGAGTTCCTCAAGCAATTTAAGCAATCGATGAGGCGATTCGTATAAAATGGCATGGCTAGAAGCATTTAAAACATTACCCAAAGCTTTGCTTCTATCACTTCCCTTGTGGGGTAAAAAAGCGTAAAAACCAAAATGAGAACCTTTAAAACCACTTGCAGCAAATGCCGTAGCAAACGCCGTAGCTCCAGGTAAAATATCGTAGGCGATGGAGTGTTTTTGGCAATACTCGACCAATATTTGACCTGGGTCTGAGATGATGGGCATACCCGCATCGCTTACATAAACAGCAACCTCTTTGACAAGACGCTCCCCAATCTCCTCTAAGCGTACGACACCGTTATGTTCATTAAAGGATAAAAACTGTGCATCGTTAGGATATTTCATCTCAAAGCGTTCACTTAAGATATGCAATAGGTGCTTGGTTTGCCTTGTATCTTCGCACAAAAATAGCGTAGCGACTTCAAAGCATCGTAAAGCACGGATGGTAATATCTTGAGGGTTTCCAATAGGAGTGGGGATGAATGTAAGCATTTAAACCGTACCCAAAGGGTACACCGTATTAGTTTTAGGCTAATTTATATTTTTTCTTGAACTTATCAACACGACCTGTCGCATCAACAATCTTTTCTGACCCAGTAAAAAATGGGTGACACTCGTTGCAAATATCAATTGTCATGCTCTCTTTGTTTGTCATAGTGGTAAATGTATTTCCACAAGCACAAGTGACTTGACAATCTTTATAATCTGGGTGTATCTCTTTTTTCATTATACTCTCCCCTTTCATCGGTTTTATTCGTAGCTACTTTTCTATAAGGTGAATATCAGAATATAGAAAAATTTTTTAGAGCAAAATTATACCAAAAATAGTTTTAAACATTTATTAAAAAATAACTCTATAGGTTGATATATCAAAAACAACTCAATCAAAGCGAGAAGTTACTCCCCTCTAAGCAAGGTTCGAGGGGAGAAAAGACCATTAGAATGTGTAAGTTACGCCCACAGAAACGACGGGGTAGAGTTTGTAGTCGCTTAGTTCATTGAGAAGATCTTGCTCTTCCGTGACAACGTCGGTATTGATAGTAGCACATGTACCTGTACCACCCGCTACAAGTGTTGGGTCACATACAGCTGTCAAATCAACATTGGGTTCTCCGTGATACATGACACCCAAATCAACCGAAAAGCCCCAACCTGCTTTTTTGGTAGAGTTGCCCCATCCGATACCGATATAGGGAGCTAGTTCATCAAAATCGACCAAACCCTTAAGCGATACGCCTCTAGCATCGTAGGTATTTCCACCGATGGTGTAGGTTCCTCCTGATGCTTTGGCATCAAGTGTAAACTCATTGCCATTATAGTAAGCTCCCGCAGAGACTCTAAATTCGTTATCCATTGGGTAGTAATCCAATAATAGACCTGCTGTTACAAGCTCTAAGTCAAAATCGTACTCAATTCCCTCTTGTGTATCGGTTGTTGTATAGGTAGCACCATTGACATTGAGTCTTAGATTGAGTTTTTGAGTGATGGATTTGGAAATATCAAGTCCAAGACCTAATGTACCCACCTTTAATCCTACTGCCATACTAGGATTTCCACTCAACACTTCTTCCATAACGACAGGTTTGACATCAGGAACAATATCCCCTCCCGCAAAAGCGAGAGAACTCATAGCACACAGTGATAGACACGAAAGTATAATTTTTTTCATAACAACAAACTCCTTTAAGATAGTTTATACATTATTATATATAAAATATTCTTAAAATACTATCATTGGTGGGTTGTCTAAAAATTAATCACCCCTTTGCCTTTTAAAAATAGTTTTTTGTGTTACAATTTGCGTATAAATATTTTAAGGAGCTTTGAAAATGAAAAAATTAACACTGAGCATTGCATCAATTGTAGCACTTAGTAGCCTATCTTTTGCAGGAGGTGAGATTGTAGAACCACCCGTGGTGACAACACCAACTCAAGATTCATGTTTTGCAATGAGTGCCAATATGACATTGGCCTCCAAATATGTATGGAGAGGTCAAGATCAAAACAGTGGCAACCCAGCGGTTCAAGGTGGTGTTGATGTGTCGTATTGTGGATTTTATGTAGGTGTATGGGCTTCAAACGGTGACTTTGATACATTTGATGCTTTAGGTTTGCGTACAGCATCGTCAAGCATTGAAGTTGATATCTATGCGGGATATAAGTTTGAAGTGGCTACTGTTGGGTTCGACATTGGATACATTGCTTATCTCTATCCAGGTGTTACATCGGAGTGGGATGATGTCGCTAAAGAGGTCTATGTGGGCGTTCGTAAAGAGTTTGGAGACTTTGGTGTGGGTGCAAAACTCTACTATGACTTTGATAATCTCAACGAAGATCTTGAAGATGGGTACTACACAGCAGAATTTAGTGCATCGTACAAATTGCCCTACGATATTGCTCTAGCAGGTACTTTTGGTATGGACAACATGGCAGGTCACACGGATGATTACTACTACTCAATCGGTGCTTCTAAAGCCATTGATAAATTTACAGTAGGTGTGGTATATCATGGTTACTACAGTGATGCACTTGATGATACAACCGATAACATTGTAGGTTATATCTCTGCAAGTTTCTAATGAATAGGTGGGTTTAGCCCACCACTCTTAGTGTAGTGGCGAAGCATAATTTAACTCCCTAAACCTCTCTTCGCCATCTACCAAATCTTACCAAAATCAAAAACAAAACTACACTCTTGCAACTCAAAGTGGATAGACTCATCCGAAGCATCGGCTATTTTGATATATCGCCCCTCTCTTAATCGATAGACTTTGGCTACGCCATCGCTAGGATTAACGATGATGTAATACTCAACCCCCTCTTGTTGATAGAGTTCAAATTTCATATTGTGGTCTTTGATAGCTGTTGAGGGTGAGAGGATTTCAAAGATAATCTTGGGGGCTTTGGAGAGATAGTTTTTGTGTAGGGGCTTATGGCAAATGACGAGATTATCAGGCTGGACAATGGTATTGTCGCTAATCTTCCAATCGACTGGCAAGAGAGCTTTGCACTCTTGACACTCTTTTAGTGCATCTTTTAATATCCATGCGATATTATTACTGATAGATTGATGTTCAATACTTGGTGAGGGTGCCATAGCGTAGGGGACACCATAAATTAGCTCCCAATTCCCCTCCCATTTCAAATAGTCACGGTAGGTGTAGCTGGGTAGATACTCCTTTTTAATCGCACTCATTGAGACTCCTTTTTGCTTATTATAGCACACTCTATTTTGCTTTTCGTTTACCCCACAAGAACTTATCCTTGTACCATCCTGAAATTAAATTGGATACCGTAACGCTATAAGCCTTGCCCGATGAGGAGTGAATAAACTCTCCGTTGCCCAAATAGATGCCTGAATGATTGACGTATCCTTTTTGGTCGGTATCAAAAAAGACCAAATCACCTCTCTTTAGCTCCTCTTTGGTTAAGGATTTGCCCTCTATTTTGGATTGATCAAGCGACGAACGGGGTAGAGAAATATTGTGTTCTTTAAAAACATAATAGACAAAACCCGAACAATCAAAGGTATCGGGTCCTATTTTGGTATCTTCGTATTTAGAACCTATTTTGCTTTTGGCTAATGTAATCATTTTTTCGATACTCTCTGGCGAAAGTGTGGCGTTGTTCTCATCGCTCACATTGTTTTCGCCCTCAATGGTAAGATTGACAATACAAGCTTTTTTGTTGTGGATATTGATAGTAGTAGTTGAGCCATCTTGGGCGTTGATATGGATATTGACGACGCACTCTTGGGCAAAAAGTGGCACCAAAAGAGGGAGAAAAGGTAGGGTTTTTATTGACACCCTACGCACTCCATGCTTCTATCTTCTATACCCTCTTCCTCTTTGATGGCTTCGGGCGATTGGCTACGCAAATAGTAGGTTGATTTGAGTCCAAATTTCCACGCTTCAAGATAGATATCGTTGAGGTATTTGCCACTGGCTTTATCAAGTGAGATGAAGATGTTGAGACTTTGTCCTTGATCTATCCACTTTTGGCGAATAGCCCCCGCACGCACCAAAAGGCGTTGGTCAAGCTCATAACACGAAGTGTAGTACCTAAAGGTATCGGGCGAGAGGTTGGGTGCAACGACGGGAATCAGTCCGCTTAAGTTCTCCTCGTACCATTTACGTTTGTAGATAGGCTCAATGGCTTGTGTCGTACCTGTCAAAATGGAGATAGAACTTGTGGGAGCAATAGCCATAAGGTAGCCGTTTCGCATACCGTTGGCTTTGACTTTGCTTCGCAATTTGTCCCAATCGTAAGCATAGCCAAAGAGTCCGCCTCTATCGACGAGTTTGCACGCCTCTGGGTTGGCTTTGTCAATCGGAAAGAGTCCTTTTGACCAATCCGAGCCTTCGTAGGTGGGATAGATTCCTTTTTCAAATGCCAAATCACTCGAGGCCAAAATGGCGTTGTAAGAGACCGCTTCCATAATCTCATCGATTTTCATAAAGTGTTCGTTGCTACCCCACTCAATGCGACTTTGTGCCAACATCTGTGCTTCACCCATTACGCCCAGTCCAATAGAGCGACTCTTTTGGTTGGTTTTTTTCACCTTTGCAAGAGGATAGAAGTTGAGGTCTATGACATTATCAAGCATTCTAATGGCAATAGGAACGACTCGTTCAATATCTTTTTGGGTATGGATACGAGAGAGATTGATAGAGGCAAGATTGCACACGGCGGTATCGCCATCTTGTTGATGCTTCTCTACCATCCATACTTGTTTGCCCCCGATGCTATCAAGAGCGGTAACCTTTTTGCCTAGCTTCACAACACCGCTATCTACTCTAATCTCCTCCAATTCACCCATTACCAACTGGCTCATATCTTCAAAAGTGATTTGAATATCGTAATGGTTGGGGGCGGTATTTTGAAAAATTTCAGTACAAAGATTGGAACTACGGATAAGACCCGCATGGCGATTGGGATTGGCTTTGTTGGCGGCATCTTTGAAAGTAAGAAAGGGGTTGCCCGTCTCAAAATAGCTACGCAAAATCTCTTTCCACAAATCTTTGGCTCGTATTTTGTTTTTGGTTAAAGTTTCATCGGCTTCAAGCTCAACAAAACGCTTTGCAAATGCCTCTCCATAGAGTTCTGTAAGTTCGGGGACATCATAGGGGTCAAAGAGTGTCCACATGGCATCTTGGGTGACCCTCTCCATAAACAAATCATTAATCCATAGAGCTGGAAAGAGGTCATGCGCACGACGGCGTTCTTCCCCTGAGTTTTTCTTCAAATCCAAAAAGTCTTTGACATCAATATGCCACGGCTCAATATAGACCGCAATTGCCCCTTTTCGAGTACCTAGCTGATCTACCGCTACCGCCACATCGTTGGCGATTTTCAAAAACGGTACAATGCCCCCTGCGGCGTGTTTGTGTCCATCGATAAACGAACCCATGCCACGCACCAATGACCAATCCCAACCAATACCCCCGCCAAATTTGGAGAGCAACGCCATCTCTTTGTAGCCATCAAAAATACCTTCGATATTATCAGGCGTAGAGCCAATATAACAAGAGCTTAGTTGGTGTCTGGGAGTCCTTGCATTGGAGAGTGTTGGTGTGGCTGCCATGACTTCAAATTTGCTTAAAATATCGTAAAATTTCTTTGCCCATGTCTGTTTGTCAAACTCATTTTGAGCCAAAAACATCGCCACTGCCATAAAGAGATGTTGGGGCAACTCTATAGGGTGATTGTTTTTGTCTTTGATAAGGTATCTATCGTAGAGGGTTCGGATACCCAAATAGTTAAATTGCATATCACGTTGGGGGTCGATGTAGCTATTGAGATCCTCTAAATCGTATTTATCTTTGAGTCCCGCTACGATTCTGCCCTCTTTTTCACCTTTGATAAAATAGTCACGCAGATGATTGTAGCCCGTAAAGCCTGTGACTTTGTGATATAAATCGTACAAAAAAAGCCGTGCGGCGACAAAGGTCCAATCGGGTCTATCAATATCTATTTTATCCACAGCGGTTCGGATAAGTGTTTGTTGTATTTGAGTCGTAGAGATAAGATCACGAAACTGCAAATTGGCATCCACTTCCAATTCGCTTTGACTCACATTTTCAAGTCCCTCTACCGATTCGGCGGTATATTTTTGAATTTTGCTAATATCCAATGGCTCAACCCTGCCATCACGTTTGACAACTCGTATCATAAAATATCTCCTCTAAAGTCTATTAAGTACTTTAATGCCCAAAATCTCTAAACCCAACTGTATGGTTTTGGCACACAGCGAGGCAATGGCAATACGACTCTCTTTGGTAGCCTTTTCAAGCCCCTCTTTGAGAATAGGATTTTGTTCATAAAATTTCATAAAATCGGTCGCCACATCGTAGAGATAGGCGCTGATAGTATGCGGTGTAGCATCAAGCGAAGCTTTGGTTAAAACATCTTCAAATTTTAAAACGCTAAGCACCAATGTGTGTTCAATTGCATCGCCTATTACAATCTCACACGCTCCCACATCTCCCTCGTATTTTTTGAGAATACTTTGGATACGGGCGTAAGCGTATTGCAAATAGAGCGACGTATTGCCCTCAAAGCTCAACATCTTGTCCCAATCAAAGATATAGTTGGATTCACGGTTAATCGACAAATCGGCATATTTGACCGCTCCAATGCCCACCGCTTTGGCTAGGGTTTCAAGTTCACCTTGTGAATAGTTCTCACGCTCTTTAATCGCCTCTTTGGCACGAATGAGCGCTTCATCAAGGAGTTCAATGAGTTTGACTGTCCCTCCGTCACGGGTTTTGAAAGGTTTGCCGCTTTTGTCCATCATCGTACCAAAAGCGATATGCTCTAGCTTCGTCTCTTGGGGTACAAACCCTGCTTTTTGAGCGACATCAAAAACCGCTTTGAAGTGACTCGATTGACGTGCATCGACGACGTAAAGGATACGATTGGCCTTAAGCTTGGTCGCACGATAACGCAACGCCGCCAAATCGGTTGTAGCGTAAAGATAACCGCCATCGCCCTTTTGGACAATCACGGGAATCTCATCTCCTTCAAGAAAGACACACTTAGCCCCTTGGCTTATTTGAAGCAAGTGGGCATTTTCAAGATCGGTGACAATACGGGGCAAATCCTCGTTATAAAAACTCTCTGCTCGGACATCTTGGGCGCTTAATGAAACATCAAGCTTGTGATAAACCTCTTGGCAATGGTTGAGTGAAATCCCAATAAATCGCTCCCACAGTGTAAGACAATGCCTGTCGCCTTGTTGGATTTTGACTACATACTCACGCGCGGTATTGGCAAAATGTGCATCTTCATCAAAGCGTTTTTTGGCAGCTTTGTAAAAAGCTTCAAGGTCTTGAAGTTCACCGCTTTGCTCCACTCCTTGGGCTTCAAGATAGGCAACAAGCATTCCAAACTGCGTCCCCCAATCACCAATGTGGTTTTGACGAATCACCCGATGTCCCAAAAACTCAAAAAGCTTTGCCAAAGCATCGCCGATAATCGTGCTTCTTAGATGTCCTACGTGCATCTCTTTTGCCATATTGGGTCCTGAGTAATCGACGACAATGGTTTGAGCCTGAGAGGTTAGGGCAACGTCTATTCTCTCATCTGCTAGAGCCTTTGTAGCGTAGCGTGAGAGTGTATCGTCGCTAAGCCAAATATTGATAAATCCCGCTCCTGCTACTTCGACTTTTTCGATAAGTCCATCGGTTTGGATATGGGATGCTACTTTTGTGGCAATTTCACGCGGATTGGTTTGGTAGAGTTTGGCTAGAGGCATAATGCCGTTGTATTGGTAGT
The DNA here is from genome assembly GCA_000830175.1 of Sulfurovum sp. FS08-3. GTDB lineage: Bacteria > Campylobacterota > Campylobacteria > Campylobacterales > Sulfurovaceae > FS08-3. The sequence continues at coordinate 36,151 of JQIS01000010.1, forward strand.
CTCCAAATTGTGCCTTGGTGGCTTCATGAATAACAATCTCCCCTTGAGGCTCAATACCGCTCTGGATAAAAGCCTCTTGGAGTATAGTGGCAATGTGTGATTTTATTTTCATACCGTTTGGCTATTAGGCTTTGGTCTCTTGAGCTGTTGAAGCTTGAACCACCTGTTTTTCCTCTTTTTTCTCTAGATCTATCTTTTTGGCTATTTCAGGCTCATCATCGTCCTCTTTCATCTCTTTTTTAAAGCCTTTGATTGCTTTGCCCATTCCTTTGGCTAAATCGGGAATCTTTTTAGCTCCAAAAAGCAGCACAACAATGGCTAATATAACAAGAAGTTCTGGCATACTTGGCACACCCATGGTAATCCTTTTTTACTACTGTGTATTTATTAATCGGAGTATTATACACTCTTTTTTTTAATCTTACGATAGCTTACCCTTGGAGATTTGGCAAGAGAGATTTTGCTTGATGGGACAATGGCAAAGTGTAATAAGAAAATTGTTGTAAAAATTTGAGGTATATTAGCGATACTATCTATTATCCAAAAATATACCCCTCGCCTCGGATACTTTTGATGTAGTCTTTGTCTTTGTCGGGGTCTATCTTCTCTTTGAGACGCTTGACAGCAACATTGACGCTTTTCTCTTTTTTCTCTTGGGAGTAGCCCCAAACGGTATTGAGTAGGTATTCACGTGTCAAAAGAATATTTTTATTTTTCATAAACTCCAAAAGCAAACTGAGTTCGAGTTTGGTGAGGTTGAGTTTTCTATCGTCTATGTATATCTCTTTGGCGTGGGCTTTATAGACAATATCTCGAATACGCAAATTGTCGTCGTAGTTTTTTTGCGTTCGTTTAAGAAGGGCTTTGACACGAGCGACAAACTCATTGATATCGAAGGGCTTGGTGATATAATCATCGCCCCCCATTTCAAATCCATCAATAATATCTTTGGGGCTATCTTTGGCGGTCAAAAAGATGACGGGGGTATCGTAGCCTTTTTCTCTCAGTTCTTTGACGCACATTGCTCCTTCGGATGAGGGGAGGTTTCTATCCATAATGATAAGATTGACATCCTCTTCTTCTAGGACTTGAAAAAGCTTTTGGTCGTTTAAAAAACCAATCGTATCGTATCCCTCTTTTTGCAGTGTATATTCCACCAACTCCAAAATATCTTCTTCATCTTCTATGATAATAATTAACGCTTTTTTCATCTCTCAATCTCCTTTTCACTAAGCAAAGCTTGGTGAAAATTCCTCTCACTAAAGCTTTGCCTATCGGCAAGAATGAAACCCTTGAAATTTTCACTCTTATTTGTGTTTTTTAAACATGAGGGTTTCATATTTCCTCACTCATTTGTACGACTTAACACAAAAACCTATACTATTAAATCAAACTATTATTACATTTTGATTACATTTGGCACAATAGACTCTTGATAGAGGTAGGGGCGGACTTTGGTGGGTATTTTATGGACTCGACAAAGCTCTTTGTACTCTTTTGGCATAACAATGGTTAGGTAGGGAGCGATAAAAATTTTGCCCTTTTGGTACTCAATAGCCCAAATACCCCCTAGCACTACCGATGACTTTGTGCTTACTTCTGCTCTTTGAGACCCGCTCATGAGATAGCCCAATGTTTTAAGCGTCGTATCAACGGCTTTGGGAATCATGGCGTGATGAAAATATTCCAAAACCACTAGCTCTTTGTAGCGAAAAATCTCTTGAAAGCTCGAACCCAAAAGGAGTTTGTCACGTTTGAGATACTCCATGCTCTGCTTTATGCCATTGGGGAATTGCTCTATGAGTCTATTGGCAAATTGATGGCGAAAGTAGTTGCGTTCAAAACGACTCTCAAAGTTGCTCTCATCGACAAAATGCTCAATAGCATGCTCATTCAAAAAAGCCAATAGCTCTGCTTTGGTATGGTGCAAAATAGGACGGATAAGGGTGTAGTTTGGACGCTTACTTATCGTTTCAAGCCCCACAAGCTCCATGACTCCCGCCCCTTTGGCAAGTCGCATAAGCAACCACTCCAATTGGTCGTTGAGTTGATGTGCCATAATAAGATTGTCGTAGCGATGTTTCTCTATAAGTGTTTCAAAAAATCCGTAGCGAAAATCCCGTGCGTTTTTTTCAAAATGGTGTTCTATTGGGGGAGCTTTGGTGGTGTAGCAGGTTTTGTTGTATTGCTTGGCAAGTTGCAGTGCGTAAGCCTCTTCGGCATGGGAACTGGGACGTGTTTGGTAATTAACCAATGCTATATCAAAGTCAATCCCTTTGTGCAACAACACAAAAAAGAGTGCGGTAGAATCAACTCCTGCCGAAAAAGCAAGGAGGTTTTTATGCTCCAAAAGGGGGAGTGTTTGGGTGTCTAATTCAACCATTTCTTCTATTGCAAGAGTATCGATGCTAGGAGTCTATCTCCTGCTAGTTGCGTAATTTGGGCTTGATAGATAACACCGTACTCTATAGGTTTGTCTTGGGTGTCGTTGATGAGTATATCGCCATCAATCTCAAACGCCCACTGCAAGGGTCTTGCACTCAAAAGATAGGCATGCTCATCGCTCTCACCTTGGATTACCACTTGCATCGTAGTGCCGATAAGTTTTTCAAGTGCTTTACGATTGGTTTGCATAGCAATATCCCCTAGCTTCTTGGCTCGTTGGGCTTTGATACTCTCTTCTATCTGCTCCATATCGTGTGCTTTTGTCGTCTCTTCGTTGGAGTACTCAAAGACACTTAGCCTATCAAAACCAAAATCTTGTACAAAATCGCATACCTTTTCAAAGCGTTCTTGGGTTTCACTAGGGTGTCCTACGATAATGGCTGAACGGATAAAGCTCCCCTCTTTGCTACGCATATAGTCCAAAAGTTCAAGCGTTTTGCTCTCACCAAATCCTCGTTTCATCGTTTTGAGCATGGCATCATCAATATGCTGAATAGGCATATCGTAGTAGGTTTGAAAAATGGGCGATGCAGCTATTGTATCAATAAGGGCAAAGGAGGTTGTTGAAGGATAGAGATACAACACTCTTGCAGATACAACACCCTCAATGGCTTCAACTGCCTCAATCAAATCTATCAAACCCTCTTGATACCCAATATCACGCCCATAAGAGCTACTATCTTGGGATACAAATGAGAAGTCGTAATAGCCTTGCTTTACAAGGTTTTGCACTTCGATGATGATAGAGGCAAGAGGGCGAGAGCGGAGTTTGCCCTTAAATGATGGAATAGCACAAAAACTGCATACCTGATTGCACCCCTCAGAGATTTTGATATAGGCGTGGTAGTTTGAACCTGTGATAATACGCTCATCGTTTTCATTCACCAAATAGACACTACGACTAAAGCGATTTGCTCTTTTGGCTATGAGTTCATCAATGACAGCATAATCACCCACGCCTGTAAAGATATCGACTTCGGGTAGTTCTTGAGCGAGTTCTTCACGGTAACGCTCACTCAAACAACCGCTTACAACCAAAATAGAGTCCTCTTTTCGCACCTCATGCACTTCAAGTATGGTGCTTATGCTCTCTTGTTTGGCAGCGTCTATAAAACCGCATGTATTGATGATAATCACATCGGCACTTTGGGCGTCGTCGGTTAGAGTATATTCTTTGAGTCGTCCTAGCATCACTTCACTATCGACAAGATTTTTGGTACAACCCAAACTAATTAAATGTAAATTTTTGCTCACTTTTGTTTATCCAAATGTTTTTTAAGTTCATCCATGGAGATATTAAGCTTTTGGGCTACTTGTTCGATAGAGAGTTGAAACTCTTGTATCATCGTGATAGCAGTTTTCAACACCCCTTTGTGTTCGCCTATTTTTTGACCTCTTTGTTCACCTATTCTTTGACCTCGTTGTTCGCCCAATTGATAAAAAGGTGTTTTTTCGATATCGACGCTTAGCATATCCGCTCCTTTTTTGACTTCGTTTTCTAAATTTCTATTGGTTGAGAGTATGTTTACCATTTTGAGATAATTTTCATACTCTCTATCATCGCTTAGCTCTCTAAGGCGTTTCAAAATGGTATTGACAACGGTTTGTTTGTCTCTATCTTTAAAATCGCACAATATTGTCAATACCAAAGCCGATGGGTCATCGCTCATCAAAAGCGTTTCACAATCAATAGTATGCATATCAATTATAGCATATCTGTAGTGCAAATCATCTTTTGTAAGGCTATTTTTCATCGAACATTTTGCTTGACCGATATAGAGTAGGTATTGTTTGATAGTGAGATTTTCGTATTCAAAGAGCATATCGCTAAGGTATCGATGCATACGCAGGTGCATTTTGGCATGATTGGCGTTTTGGATTTCGATATGGATAATCTCATCACCGTTTTTAAAGACCAAATCGGCATCACGCTTTTCGATGCGTGTAAACTCTTTGTCGATGAGTTCCATATTTTCTTGGATTTCAATACCCAAAATATGCCTAGCAACATCTCGTGCAATGTGCTTGAGGAGTTCTTTGCTAATAATATCTTTTTTCATGCGAGTATTGTAACCAAAGCCTTTGTATTAAAAAATCATCCCATCCACTGGAGAAGAAGCCGTGGCGTAGGGACGTTTGGGGATACGACCCGCCTCAAAGCTCAATCGTCCTGCTATGACGGCATACTTCATAGCTTGTGCCATTTGGATTGGGTTTTTAGCTTGAGCAATAGCGGTATTGGTAAGGACTCCATCGGCTCCTAGTTCCATAGCAATAGCAGCGTCTGAGGCACACCCAATCCCCGCATCGACAATCACAGGCACACTTACCGCTTCTTTGATGAAGTGAACATTGAAGCGATTTTGTATCCCTAATCCACTCCCAATTGGTGAAGCCAAAGGCATAATCGCATGCGCTCCTGCCTCTTCGAGTCGTTTTGCCATAATGGGGTCATCGCTTGTGTATGCCATAATCGTAAAGCCATCTTTTGCCAATACTTCACACGCTTTGATGGTCTCTATTACGTCGGGATAGAGCGTCTTTTGCGTATCGCCAATGACTTCAAGCTTGATCAAATCAATCCCCGTAGCCTCTCTTGTGAGACGAAAAAGAGTAATAGCCTCTTGAGCATTGACACACCCAGCGGAGTTTGGCAAAAACTTCACGTTGGTATTTTCAAAATAGCTCATAAGGTTCTCTTGTGCGGGATCGGTAATGTTTACCCGTCTAACCGCCACAGTAATCAACTCGCTTCCACTTGCAAGTGTTGCATCGAGTGTGGTTTGAAAACTATCGTATTTCCCACTTCCTACTATCAATCGACTCTTTAATTCATATTTTCCAATGCGTAATGTACTATTCATATTGCTCTCCAAATTATTTTTGATGGTTATAGCACAGAGTTTCTTAATTTTTAATGCGTTTAAAAGAGGGCAGGGCAAGAAAAAAGGGGAATTTTTGGGCAAGAAGCAACAACACAAACTTAAGCCTCTTTGGGTATATTGCTTGCATAGGTTCAAATAAAGGATAGATATGAATCCCTGTTTAGTTGCAATATGTCAAGCCTTTAAGGGGTTTAGAGCGTTTTGAGGGATTTGAACCGTTGATACAAAAGCTTGAAGCCTAAGCACCGTATCACGAATCTCCACTTTTTCTTATCCCCATCACAATTTTAGAAACAGTTTTTGATTTGTTAAAATGCTCTTACAGGGTTTTGGCTTTTTCATGTCTTATGCCATACTCTGTTTTGATAGATTTTTTTATCGCTTGGTATTATAGTATAGACAAGTGGAAATTCATGACACGGCACTTGTTTTTGGGTGGCTTGTTTTATCTTTAATACAAAACTAGCTAAAATCCCTATATCATAGTCTCAACCCAGCAATTCTAACCCAACCTCCAATCTCCAAATAAAAAATAGGATAAAATAAGAAAAAAGGAGTGGGTTACATTATAGCATATTTAGGAGGAGCTAACCGACTAGCCTGTTAAACTTTAATATCCAAAAAATCATAGATAGATTTAAGTTCTTGCTCAAAGTTTGAAGCTTCATGCACTTCATCGATACAGATAAACTCACCACCTCTTTTGCTAAACTCATCTACAAAATCAAACAAAGAAACACCATAAAACATAGCATGGTCACATGATATATAGAGCTTACTACTATGAAGCAATGGTGAAGCTTGAAGAAGTTGCATTAAAGTGGTTGTTTTACCAATCCCACGACTTCCATAAACGGCAGTGATTTTTGCAGGTGAGTTTTGTAAATCATCAAAAATATATCGTTTATATAATGGAAGTTGTTGGTTTGCTTTAAGAGTATAAAGTCGTTTGGCATTTTGAAGTAAGGTTTGCATAATGTACCTTGATTTGGTTTGTTGAATTATACTAGTTATAGTATTATAAGTATATTATGCAATACTAATAATTTAAAAGAGGGATTTTTGCCACCCATCTACCGTTTTGTTCTCTTTTTATTGTCCTAACCATAAAATCGTATCGTAAAATTATGGTTAAGACAATAATAATTCCCATTAATTTCTAAAAACCTTTTTCTAATTATTGCGAACTTGTTGCACGATTGAACATACCAAATACCAAATCAAGTCTGCCTTGTAGGGTTTTTAGAGATACCTTAAATATATTTATGTATAATCTCTCCAAAAGATAGTAACTCAAATGTATCGGAGAAACCATGAAAAAAGCAACTTTTTTAGTGCTATTTGTTATTAATTTTATCTTTGCCAATGAGATTGTTTGGGAAAAAGATATAGCCACTGCCTTTGCCAAAGCCAAAGAGAACAATCAAACGGTTATGATTTACGTCGAGACCGACAATTGCCCGTGGTGTCGCAAGATGAAACATCGCACCCTTGTGGATGATAGGATTTTCAACAAACTCAAAAACTACGTTTTGGTGCGTACCATCAAAAACTCACAAGAGGCACAAAACTACGGACTTAAAGTCACTTATGTGCCAACGATGTTTTTTTATTCGCCCAAAGAGGAGCTTTACAAAGAGATAGTAGGCTACTACAGCGTGGAAGATTTTACAAGTTGGCTTGTTGATGTAGAAACAGCCGCCAAAAAGTAGTCTCTATGATAGCATTTGAGATACAAATCAACGAAGGGTGTCTAAGAAGCGATATAGAGCCTCAAGAGCTTAAGGCTTTTGATAGGCTCTACGATATGGGAGCGTTGGAGCAAGTCGAGGGGTTGTGGAGACTCAAAAGCATCTATCGAAGCGGACGGCTCTATATCTCCAAAGGTGTAGCTCCACAAGCCTACCTAGAAGCCCATCAAAAAGAGCAAAAAGACCTGCTTATCGATACCCAAGATATAGGCGAAGCCAAGGATGGTGATGTAGTCGTCGTCAAACGTATCATCGCCAAACGAGGAAGAGCCTCAGCAAAGGTTGTTTTGGTCATTTCCAAAGCCCACCTCTACACCATCGCCTACACGACGCACGATGAGAGCGGGAACTTTGCACTGCTCAATATCAAAAATGCTTTGCCCACAGAGGCAAAAATGGAGGGGATGGATATCAAAGCCTTTAAGCAAGGAACGGTACTCAAAGTCGATAACGACACCTCTAAAGTGTTAGAGATTATGGGTAATTTGAATGACCCAAAAGTCGATGAAAAAATCTCACTTGCTCTCTTTCATCGCCGTGATGAATTTGAGCCAGACTCCATCAGTCAAGCCAAAACGGTAGAGAGCCAAGTCAATGCCGATGAGCATACAAGACGTTTCGATTTGCGAACACTTGATTTTTGTACCATCGACCCTGTAAGTGCCAAAGATTTTGATGATGCTATCTATTGGGATATACAAAACTCTATTTTGTATGTCGCTATTGCCGATGTGAGTCACTATGTGGAGTACTTCTCACCTATTGATATCGAAGCCAAACTTCGAGCCTTTACAACCTACTTTCCGCACAAATCTTTCCCTATGCTCCCACGAGAACTTAGCGAAAACATCTGCTCTCTCAAGCCCCATACCGATAGATTGGCTTTTGTCTCCAAAGTCCATCTTGACCCAAAAACGTTGCAACCTATCAAAGAGGAGTTTTTCGAGGCTATTATCCACTCCAAACGCCGCTTTAACTACGATGAGATTGATGCCTATCTCAAAGATAATACAAACGCAACGGGCATAGACAAGCAGATGTTGGTATTTTTGTTACCGCTCTATGAGGTGACCAAAAGGCTCAAAAAAGCACGACTCAAAGAGGGGTTTGATTTTAGAAGCGAAGAGATACGCATCGAGATTGACAAAGCTCATCTGCTTAAAAGCACCACGATTGAAACGGGAACTCCCTCGCACTCCCTTATCGAAGAGTGTATGCTTGTCGCCAACAAAGCCAGTGCTAAGGCGTTGGAGAGTTCTATCTTTAGAATCCATGAGCCACCAAGTCTTGAAAAGCTTGAAACGTTGTTGGAGCTTTTGATTCCTTTGGGGATTTTGATTGAGAATTACAGCGATTCTCCCGACCTTATTCGCAAAATACAAATCCAAGCTCAGCGTGTAGGATTGGAAAAAGAGGTGGATGCTTTGATTATCAAATCGCTCAAACAAGCCTCCTACTCCGATGAGAATGTGGGACACTTTGGGCTAGGATTTACACACTACAGCCACTTTACCAGTCCTATTCGCCGCTACAGCGATTTGATTTTGCACCGTCTTATCAAGGCTCATTTGCGAAGCGACAAAGAGGAGATGGAGTATCTTTTGCGAAACATCAAATCGCTTTGTGTTCGGGTAAGTTCGCTAGAGCGAGAGTCCACCAAAGCCGAGTGGGATTTTAGAGATAGAAAATTTGCCAGATGGGCAAAAACCCAAGAGGGGCAAAGCTTTAGAGCGACGGTTATAGAACTTGAAGACAACAGTGCCAAAGCCTTGCTTGAAGCCGATATTCAAGGCGTAGTGGTACATATTCGCAATGATGATTTGGAGCTTTTTGACAAACTGCAAATCATCATTGAACGAGCCGATATAGCTTCAACCGATATTATGGCGACAGTAGTCAGTAAAGAGAACTCCTAAAAATTTTTGTAAAGCCTCACAATGACCGTCATTGCCAACCCTCTAGGGTGAAGCAATCTATAATGTTGCAGATTGCTTCGTGCCTTGCAAAGTCAAACCTTTATCATTTTACACTACAATAACCCATGAAAAAGACATAACTACCAAAGATATAGCCAAATATATTTTGGAAATTGAAGTAACTGAAATTGAGAATGTGAAGATAAAAAGCAAAAGCAGAATTTAATAAAATGTATCCAAAAGAAAAGGAAACCAAAAGAGATGTTGATGTTATTTTGGGAAATTTAAATGAAATAACAGAAACAGCAGTGAGTTAAAAGAGATATGAAGGTAATAAAATATTTTTTCCTCGCTCCAAAGCTAATGTCTTATTAGTCTGATGCATCATCATAATCTCTAGTATTTCATCTGTGTAGAAGATATAAAAACAGCAACAATCAAAACTCTCAAGAGGATTATGCCTCCATCGCCTGAATAGCGGTAATGACTACGGTATTGACAATATCCTCCACGGTGCATCCTCGTGAGAGATCGTTGATGGGTTTGTTGAGTCCTTGCAAAATAGGACCAATGGCAATGGCGTTGGAGCTTCGTTGGACGGCTTTGTAGGTGTTGTTTCCTGTGTTGAGATCAGGGAAGATAAGTACGGTTGCTTCTCCTGCTACTAGGCTATTGGGGAGTTTGGTTTTGGCTACCCCTTTGTCAATCGCAGCGTCGTATTGGATGGGACCTTCGATAAGCAAATTGGGTGCTAAGGCTTTGGCGATTTGGGTGGCTTCTACTACCTTTTGGACATCTTCACCGCTTCCAGAGCTACCCGTAGAGTAGGAGAGCATGGCGACTTTGGGTTCGATTCCAAAGGCTGCGGCACTGTGGGCTGAAGAGATAGCAATTTGAGCCAATTGGCTAGGCGTGGGGTTTTGGTTGATAGCACAATCGGCATAGACCAATACCTTTTCGTCTAGTAGCATAAAAAAGAGTGAGGAGACTAGATCAATAGAGGGTTTGGTTTTGATGATTTGCAAAGCGGGGCGAATCGTCTCGGCGGTGGTGTGAATAGCCCCCGAAACCATCCCATCGGCATCTTTGGACTCTATCATCATCGTAGCAAAGTAGTTAATATCACCCATTTGATCCATCGCACCCTCCAAAGTAACCCCTTTGTGTTTTCGCAATCGATAGAAAGCTTTGCCGTATTTTTTGGTGAGTGTCGTCTCTTTGGGATTGACAATGGTTGCTTTGGAGAGGTCAAGTCCCAAATCTTTGGAGCGTTCGCAAATCTCTTCGGGGTCTCCTAGAAGTATCATTGTGGCAACACCTCGACGCAAAAGTATCTCAGTGGCTCTTAGGATACGCTCATCTTGGGCTTCGGGCAATACAATGCGTTGGAGGTTGCTTTGGGCTTTGATGAGTGTGCGATACTCAAACATCAAAGGTGTCAAAAGGCTCTTGTCAATCTTTTGAGCGATGAGGTTTTCGATAAGGGTGCTATCAAAGTGTTGTGAAAATACCCCCATCGCAAGGGCTATTTTGCGGTAGTTGTCAAGCGATATATAAGTGCCTAACTTTTGGAGTTTGGTAACGGTTGTGTAGGTATCCTCTTTGACAGACATGATAGGAACGCTAAATTGTTTGAGTCCTCTTAGCAGCTTCATGAAATCCTCTTCGAGTACAAATCCTCCCGTCAAAACCATACCCGCAATAGAGGGAAAATCTTTGGAGTAGTTTGCACTTACAATGCCCAAAATCACATCGGTGCGATCACCAGAAGTGACAAAAAGATCCCCTCGTTCAATGTATTTAAGCAGATGTTCGATGTGCATGGAGGCGATTTTGTTGCGTTTGACGATGCGTTGAAGTTGCGTTTGCGTTCCTAGTACGATTTGGGCATCAAGGGAGTGGGCAATATCTTCAATCGTAGGATAGTTTAGCTCCTCCATCTCGGGCAAAAAGAGAAGCGTAGGGTGGGAGTCTTTGAGTGTTTCGATATGCTCTTGGGAAGCTCGATTGAGAAAAGTTGCCAAATGATTCAGATGAAATTGGGCTATGTGTCGTTGCTCCATCTCTGTAGCTTCCGTGATTTCGTGAGCCGTAAGCTCTTTGACGTTGATGATATTGATGATAGCCGAGCCGATATTTTTGGCTATTTGGTAGTTGATTTCATACTCTTGGGGCAACAAAAAATTGGGCATCGAGAGTCCCTCGATCAAAACAAAATCGTACGCCTCTTGGAGTGTGTGATAGTGTGCGATAATCTTTTTGATTGCCTCATCACGCTCTCCTTTGGCTACGAGTTCTTCATAGGCATCAAGCTTGAAGGTGTAGCACTCGTGATACTCTATCGCTAAATTAAAGTGTTTGCGTATAAATTCAATGGAGTTGTCATTATGCTCTTTGTTTTTGATAATGGGACGAAAAAAGGCGATACGGCGAAGATTTCGTTTGAGTATCTCCATAATTCCCATGGCGACAATGAGTGTGCCGTTGTGGGTTGAGGATGAGGTAATATAGAGGTTTTTCATAATAGTTGCCCTAAGGTGATTTTGGATTGATTATAACATATTTTGGTATCAAGATAAAATCAACGATGAAAAAGATTAAATTGGGTATGATAGGTTCAAACCATTGCGGGAGATTTAAATGAAAAAAGTTATAGCATCTATCATGCTTATGTTTGCACCACTTATAGGGGAGAATGCAACCTCAATCTACGATATAAACGTCACCACCATCGAGGGCAAAGAGATAACTCTAGGAGAACGCTACAAAGACAAAGTGTTGCTTATTGTCAATGTCGCTAGTGAGTGTGGCTACACCAATCAATACGGCGGTTTGCAAGAGTTGCATCAAAAGTATCACGCTAGGGGGCTTAGGGTTTTGGGTTTTCCGTGCAATCAATTTTTGGGACAAGAACCCAAAGATGAAGCCCAAATCAAGAGCTTTTGCATGACTACCTTTGGGGTGAAATTTGATATGTTTAGCAAGATTGAGGTCAATGGCGACAACGCTCATCCGCTCTATCAATACCTCAAAAATCAAGCCAAAGGGACACTGGGAAGTACCAATATTAAGTGGAACTTTACAAAGTTTTTAGTCGATAGGGAGGGAAAAGTTATCAAACGCTACGGCTCATCTACTCAGCCTAAAGCACTTGAAAAAGATATTGAGGCACTGCTTCGATGAATCTCTTTGATATGCGAAACGAATACATGATGCAAGGACTCCATCGCAAAGATTTGCATCCAAGCCCCATCAAGCAGTTTGAATTGTGGTTCAATCAAGCCCTTCAAGCCCAACTTATCGAACCCAATGCAATGAGTTTGGCTACTGTTGGAAACGAAGGTTTGCCCTCTATTCGTAGTGTTTTGCTCAAAAGCTACGATGAGGAGGGATTTATCTTTTTTAGCAACTACAACAGCAAAAAAGCGCAGCATATAGACCAAAACCCCAACGTTGCCTTGCATTTTGCGTGGTTGGGGCTTGAACGACAAGTCAAAATTGAAGGCATTGCGACCAAAATAAGCAAAAGTGCTTCGCTTAAATACTTCCTCGCTCGTCCCAAAGGAAGCCAAATTGGGGCATGGGTATCGCACCAAAGCCAAATCATTAGCTCTCGCAGTCTGCTTGAAGCCAAATTTGAAGAGATGAAAAGGAAATTTGTAGAGGGCAAAATCCCCTTTCCCGATTTTTGGGGTGGTTACCTCGTCAAGCCTCTTGTTGTGGAGTTTTGGCAAGGTGGCAAAGATAGACTCCATGATAGATTTGAGTATCGCTTGATACAAAACCAATGGGACATCAACCGACTTGCCCCGTAGTCTTTTGTACTCTTGTATTCTCCCGTTTTGGGCAAGAGAATGCAAAAAAACTAAAGTTTAGTTTTGATACAATTAAAATCATCAATGGGAGGTTAGAGTATGCAAACTTTATCGATACAAGTACAAGATAGTTATATGCAACAGTTTATGAATTTTGTACACAATAGTCATTCAAATATTATTATTGCAAAAGATAAAAACTTAGAGCATGACCCATATTTTTATGAAAGAGAAAAAAAATTGCATCAAATTAGAAATGATGTAAAAAATGGCAATATGAGATTATTGTCCCAAGAAGAGTCAGATAGTGAAATCGAACTATTTTTTAAAGAACTTGAAAAATAATTTATGGTAATCGTAAGAACGCAAGAGTATCAAAAAGAGTTATTGGCAATTTTAAAATATATTGCTGATGATAAGATAAGTGCAAGTAAAAAGTTTAAAAAAGATTTAGATGAACAAATTGCCAAAATTCCAGATTTTCCATATAAGTACAGAAAGTCAATCTATTTTGACGATGACAATATAAGAGATATGATATTTAAAAAATATACAATCAATTATGAAATTGATGTGAGTAAAAACAGACTATTTATATTCAGTATATTTAATCAAAATAAGCCCTGTTTTTAGATTTAACCCCAAATAGCCCATAAGGAAAGAGCCTCCATGAACAATCGTATCCTCTACAGTGCCCTTAGTAAAAATCAAGAGAAGATTAATGGGGTCTTTGATGGCTCAAAAGAGGAGTTTGAGGAGTTTGTGCGCAAAAAAAAGCTTATGGTTACAAGCTTCAAGCTTCAAACCAAAAAACTTCAAAAAGGCAAACTAACCCCCGATGAGTTTTTGGCTTTGATAGAAGAGCTTTATTATCTTATCCAATCGGGTATGGCGATTGACAAAGCCCTGAAGCTTCTCATTACCACCGCTTCAAAAGAGGCTCAAATCAAACTCCTTGAAAATGTACTCAAAGATGTCAAGGGGGGTGAGCAGTTTTCATTGGCTCTCAAAAGAGGACTCGATAGCCAAGGTGTAGGCGTGGATGCTTTGAGTATTGGATTTATTGCAACCGCCGAAGAGGTGGGAAATTTGGGCGATGGACTCAAACAACTCTTTGATTATCTTACCTTTCAAAAAGGGATTCGAGGCGATATTCGTCAAGCCCTCTCCTATCCTATCTTTTTGCTAGGGATGAGCGTAGCGGTATCGTTTTTGATTTTTTTTCTTATTATTCCCAAATTTTCGACCCTCTTTACCCCCGAAGAGTTTCAAAAGCTCCCCAGTATCTCCTACAATGTCTTGATGCTAGGCAACTATCTCAACGATAATGCGATGATGGTTTTCGTGCTTTTGGGTGCTATTATTACGCCTATCGTGCTGTATGTTCAAAAAAAGGGTATCAATTGGTTGGCTCTTTTTTACCGCACTCCCAAACTTAGAGATTTGGTAATCGATATTCAGCTCTCCATCGTCTATGGAGCATTGTCCAATATGCTTCAAGGGGGACTTGAAATTGATAAAGCCTTACGCCAACTCAAAAAGATTCAACTGCTCAAAGATATAGATGACCTCCTCGTCAATGCCCTTAGCCAAATCAAACAAGGGGTAAAACTCTCCGAAGTCTTTGCACTAAGTTCTATCATCCCTCCTAGCGATATAGCCTTGCTCTATGTGGGCGAAAATTCCGCTTCGATGGTAGAGATTTTTCGTTCACTCTCCACGCGTCACTCACAATCCTTTAGCCGTCAAACCAAAAAGATTTTGGCTATCTTAGAACCTGCCGTCATTGTAGCGTTGGGAATTTTTATTGCTTTTATTATCGTAGCTATCATGTTGGCAGTAATGAGCATCTCCGATATGGCAGGGTAGGGGGCGTTAGGGTCTAAGAGATTTTTGGGTATAATTGATACAAAAAAGAAAACATCATTAAAAAGTATCTCCAATGATTTCACTAGAAGCCAAAATCTTAAAAGCAATTCAAACCAATAAGCTCAATCTTGAAATTTTGGGAGAAAGAAATTGGTATCACTATTTTATACGTGTTACTCCATTGGTTTGGTCAAGAAATAATCATGACGGTTATCAAATAGAGATTTATACGGATAACTCAAAAATCAAACATTTAGGAACTGTAAAAATATAACCCCCCCCAAGAGTTCTAGGCGGTTGAGTTTCAATTAAAAATCTTCATTATGCTATAATACTTCACTACCAAAGGAGGAGCGTAATTTGGGCTTAGTGGGAGATGAAAACAGTGTGTGCCAATGATAAAACCTAAAAGTCGTTACGCCTTTAGCCTTATTGAAATTTTGGTTGTTTTGGCGATGCTAAGCATTTTGATGATGCTTATTGCTCCAGCGGGAGTCAAAGTCGTAGAGCGTGTGAATAACTATATAGCCAAAAAAAATGATCAAAAAATGGTCGATAAATTGCAATTTCAAGCCTTTTTGGAGGTCGCAGAGCGTAACGCTTCGGCTCATACAATACTCCAAAAATTTGATATAGAGCGTATCACCTCCAAAGGATTGATAGTCAAAAAGGATAGCACTTTTGAGTAGAAGAGGCTTTGTGACGATTGAGATTTTGATTGCGATGGTGATTGGTTTTTTGGCTATTATTATGCTCTTTGCTTCGGTGAAGTCGTTGCAAAAAATCACGCTTCAACAACGCCTCTACGAAGATCTCTACACCACCGTACTCTCTCTTAGCGATACCATCAAAGCCCAAGAGTGCCGTAAAAATCCCACTTTGGAGGGGAGGCTCAATGGTTTTGATTATACGATAGCGTGCGAGCAAAAGAAGGTCATGAAAAATTTTCAAGAGAGCTACGATGAGACGACGTATGAAGATACAGGGGGCAATTTTGGTATCTTTATGATCTATCTTTTTGAAGTGACGATAGAGGTGAGACAAGGAGGGCTTAAAAAGTCCTATCGGTTTTACCAAAGCGAACAAGAACGACTCGTAAGTGAGGAGGAGCTGCTAGATGAAATGTTGCAAAGTATGTAGAGCCTTTACGCTTATTGAGATGCTTATCTCGATTGTGTTGCTAAGTTTGATTATTGCTACGATGATGTTTGGCTTCAAACAAAGCATAAGCCACCTTCAACAAAGTCGCTCCATCGCACCTCAAAAAGCCATTGAGTTTGAACAGCTTCGCACACTTATCAAAGGAATGTTTCCTTATGTCGTAGAGGTTCAGGAGGGATTTGAGGATAAAAAGCTCCAAACCTATCTCAAAGCCCAAGAGTACTCTTTGGAGTTTGTGAGTCAAAGTCCTATCTATCACGATGAGATTGTGATTGCCAAACTTCAATGCCTAGAGGAGGCTTTGGTCTATTATGAAAAACCGCTCTATAGTGGCAACTATCTTGCTCCCAAACTCGAAGCCAAAGATCAAAAACAGATATTTTTCAAGCCCCTTGAAACGTGTCAATTCTCTTATCAATGGGGCGGTGTGGGCAACAATCCTACCCTTGTCACGCTCTCTTTTAAATCTCCGCACAAAGCCCCCGTGGAATACCGATTTATGCCGATGGTTGATTTTAACAACACACGCCTTATTGGCACAGTAAACGATAAGGATTTCTAATGCAAAAGGGTTACGCTCTCTCTATCGTACTGTGGATTGTGGCGGCTATGGGGGCTATTGCACTCTTTTTGAGTTCACTTGCCAAAGAGCGCATACACATCGCACAAGAGATTGACAACAAAATCAAAGCCACACTCAAAGCCCAAGAGAGTTTGGATTTGGTGCTTTTTTATGGCTCTACGGGGAGGTTTTATCTCAATCAAATGCTCAATGCACATGTAGAAGATCTCAATATCCCCAATGCTCTCTACATCGATGGAAGAACCCTAGTGCTTAATGAGAGCAATGTAACTCTAACCGACGGAGGGGCGTTGTACAATCTGCTCTTTCCCTACGGTGAGTCGATTGGCAAGGAGTTGGGTGAGGAGAGTGTGTTTAGTGAGAGTCTCTACGATTGGATGGATGAAGATACCTTTTTGCAACTCAACGGTGCCGAAGATGACTACTACCAACAAATAAGCGATAATGGATATGAATCAAGGGACAAACGAGCCATTCAAGATGTCGCCGAATTGGGATTGATTAAGGGCGTAGATAGGCAAAAACTTGCCCCAATCAAAAAAGATTTTCTCTACACATGGGCTATTCGTATCAATCTAGCAACCACTACCGATGAAAAACTCTACACCCTTTTAGACTTGCCCAAAGAGACCATGGAGGAACTCATAACGCTTCGTCAAACCGATATGATGCAATTTATCAATAAAGTCAATCTTGTCCATAGCAACGACGAGACATTTTTTGAACTCTTTGGCTTTGCCCCCTCTAAATCGCTTCGGGTGGAGATTAGCTCCAAAGTAGGCAACGCCTATGCCAAAATCAACGCCACCATCGAACTGCACTACAAAAACAAAGAGCGATGGATTTATAAATATACAATCGAGGATTAATGGAAGCAAAAAAGAGAAGACGCTATACTCTTTAATCTCTTCTACAGTTTGCAACCGTTAGAATAATGGACTTTAAGATTTATCAATAGGAGAAACGATGCAATTTACAAATGTTACCGTAGAGGTAGGGGGAAATAGCTATTTTGGTGGGGCGGTTACGAGTCGAACGCTTTGGTTTGAAGATGGGAGCAAAAAGACACTGGGCTTTATGCAAATAGGCGAGTATGAGTTTGGCACTCAAGCCCCAGAACTTATGGAGATTACAAGCGGTGAGGTAGAGATTTTGTTGCCCAATGAAAGCCAGTGGCAAACCATCCAAGCAGGGGGAAGCTTCCATGTCGAGGGAGATTCGAGTTTCAAAATCAAAGTCAATGCACTCACCGATTATTGTTGCAGCTACTTGTAGGAGAAGCAATGGAACATCAACCCACACTTCAAGAGCTTCAAGCTTTTGCCGATACCAAATTAGCAGCCTACAAAAAACTCAAAGAGAGCCTAGCTACTGCCTATGACGGATACGAAGAGCAACTCATCGAAGAGAAACTCGAAGCCTATCGAACGCTTATCAAGAGTACCAAAGCCAAAATAAGAGAGATGCAATCGCATGAAAACGTTGTGGCTTAGTCTCTTTTGGACACTCACCTTTGTATGGGGCGGTTACAGCGTGGGGCAAACGTTTGATATAGCAACGCTAAGCGATCAAAACAACCAAAAAGTCTCTTTGGCAAAAGCCCAAAAGATAATGGTAGCCTTTGATAAAGCCTCTTATTACGATATTGATCAATTTTTGGCAACCAAACCCAACTTTTTGCAAACCCACAATATCGCCTTTATCAATGATATTTCCGCCGTTCCCAGTACTATTCTCAAGCTCTTTATCCAACCCGCTATGAAAAAAAAGAGCTATCCTATTTTGCTTTTGAGAGATATCGAAGCCTCCAAAAAGCTTAATTTTACGGAGGGCAAAATCACCATCTATTGGCTCAACAAAGGTAAAATTTCCAAAATAGACACCATCGACTCGACCCAAATAGGGGACTATTTTAAATAGATGATAGCCCAAACTTCCATCGAAGCTCTGCGAAGTTCGCTTGATATTGTTGATGTGGTGGGCAACTACATTGAGCTTAAAAAAACAGGGGCTAACTACAAAGCCAATTGCCCTTTTCACGGTGAAAAAACGCCTAGCTTTGTTGTAAGTCCCTCCAAACAGATTTACCACTGCTTTGGATGCGGGGCGGGTGGGGACGCTGTGAAATTTGTCATGGAGTTTGAAAAACTCAGCTACCCCGAAGCGATAGAGAAACTCGCCTCCACCTATAATTTCCTATTAGAATATACCCAAGGGCAAAACGACTACAGTGAGCTAAAAAGGGTCATGGTGGCGGTACAAAAGTGGTATGTCAAAAATCTTGATTTAAACAAAGAGGCTAAAAACTATCTCACAAACAGAGGCGTGAGTGAGCGTAGTATCGAGGAGTTTGAGGTGGGCTATGTGGGTGATTCTCAAAGTCTGCTCAATTTTCTAAACGCCCAAATGCTTCCACTTCCCATAGCACAAGAGGCAGGGATTGTAGCTACCAACGACAACCAAAGACCCTACGCAAGACTTGTAGAGCGTATCACCTTTCCCATCTACTCCCCCAATGGCAACTTGATAGGCTTTGGAGGGCGAACATTGGGCAATCATCCCGCTAAGTATATCAATTCACCCCAAACCAAACTTTTTAACAAATCCCAAATACTCTACGGCTACCATCGTGCCAAAAAATCTATCTATGAAAAAAAAGAGATTATTATTACCGAGGGGTATTTGGATGTGATTATGTTTCATCAAGCGGGGTTTAAAACCACCGTTGCTACACTAGGGACAGCACTCACAAACGAACATCTTCCGCTACTTAAAAAAGGCGAACCCAAAGTGATTTTGGCGTACGACGGAGATACGGCAGGGATTGAAGCGGCTTATAAGGCGGCACGAATGCTTAGCGGTGGTTTTAATGGGGGTGTGGTGCTTTTTGGGGGTGGGCTTGACCCTGCCGATATGATTGCCAAAGGAAAAAGCGTTGAAGTAGCCAAAATGCTTCGCTCTCCTAAGCCTTTTGTTGATTTTGTGCTTGAGCAGATGATTGCACCTTTTGATTTGCACAATGCTTTGGAGAAACAAAAAGCATTTGAGGAGGCAAAAAGCTACCTCAATAACCTATCTCCTATCCTTAAAGAGTCTTATATCCCCGTTGTTGCTTCGCTTTTGGGCGTTGGAGTGGCTCACTTTGGGCGTATCTCTCCTACTTCACCTACTCCACCCAAAACCATAAACGACATCATGGAGCTAAGCGTTATTAAAACCTTGCTTCAAAAACCCGCATGGATTGATGAGTTGATTGACTTTTTAAATCCCAAACTCTTCAAAGTCCATTTTTCGCTTTTGGAGCATCTTATGCACCAAGAGTTTGACCACCCCCAGCTTATACGACTCTCTATTGATGAGGGTGTGCAAATATTAAGCGGTGATGAGCTTCGGGCAAGTATTATTCGATTGCAATTTAAAGCGTGTGAAGATGAGCTTAGTCGCATTACCCAATCTTCATCCATGGATTATCAAACCAAAAACTTTCATATCCAAAAGCTCAAACGAGATATAATGCCAAGATTAAAACAAGGAGAGTTAGTCACTTATGAGAGCCATATCCCTATTTAGCGGAGGACTAGACAGTTGCATTGCCATTAAACTAATCCGTGACCAAGGCATAGATGTCATTGCCATGCATATCGACACAGGTTTTGGGGGGACAAAAGACAACCGTCTCCATCTGCAAAATATGTGCGATCAACTAGGAGTAGAGTTAAAGATTGTCGATATCAAAGAGCAGTTTGTGGAGGAGATTCTTTTCAATCCCCAATACGGCTACGGCAAAAATTTCAACCCCTGCATCGATTGCCATGCCAATATGTTTCGAGTCGCCAAAGCCATGATGAAGGAGCGGGATGCTTCCTTTTTGATTTCGGGAGAGGTTTTGGGTCAGCGTCCTATGAGTCAAAGAGGCGATGCCCTTAAACAAGTGGTTGCACTATCGCAAACCGATGAACTGCTTTTGCGTCCATTGAGTGCCAAAATGCTACCGCCCACGTTGCCCGAAAAAGAGGGGTGGGTCGATAGAGAGAGGCTACTGGGCATAAGCGGTCGAAACCGTGAAGTGCAAATGAAAATAGCCAGTGAGATGGGCTTAAAGGATTATGAATCACCAGGAGGCGGATGTCTGCTTACTGATGCGAACTTCTCCCATAAATTGCGTGAATTTATCACCCATGATAGACTCTCTATCGACGATATTCGTGTGCTTAAAAATGGTCGTCACTTTCGATTACCCGATGGGGCTAAGCTCATTGTAGGACGACACCAAGAGGACAATGAAGCCCTTGAAGCCATTATCAATCCAAAATATATCCCGATTTCTCTACCTATCAATGGTCCCTATTCTCTTATTAGTGCAAACGCTTCGCAACAAGACAAAGAACTAGGATGCAAAATCGCCATCACCTACACCAAAAGCAACCCAGAAGATGAGTATGAAGTAACCGTAGGTGACTCTCAAAAGATTGCGGTTTCACCCTTTGCAACCAAAGCCAACGCACAAGCCTATTTTTTTAATGCGTAAAAGGCTTTGGATAGGCGAAGGTGGGGTTTGGTGGATTTTTTAAACGCTATTGCTAGAGATTTCCAAGTGGCAAACGTGTGCCACCCGTTTGGTTTGGGTCTTTTTTATCGAGAAAAACGCAATGTTCCGCCGCATTTCCAGTCATCAAACTTGACGCATGAACGAATCACGATAGAAAAGGGTTGTTCTTTGTGAGAAAAGTTTAGATAGGTAAATCGTGAACTCTCTTTTTTGAGTTTGTCGGTGGTATCTTCATCGGCTTCGTGTGTCATCCCTAAAAATTTCACATCATCCCAATTGATTCCGTATCGGCTCATGCGTGATGCCACATCTTTCCAATTGTTGTTAATGCTATCAAGCTTTTTGTAATAACGCATTTTGCTTCGATTGGGATCGGCTTTTCTTCCTTGCATGGTCTCACGCACATGCACAAACTCTTCGTAGCTAGGGGCAACACCCTCGATATAGATGGTGCTATTGTTGTCTTGAAAGCTACTTAACACAATCTCTTCAAAGCTCTCATCGTTAGAAACCTCCGCAACGCTCAATGGGGGTGTGGTAGCCTCTGCCCATATCAAAGTAGAAGCCAACGCCAATGCCGACAAAAATTTTATCATATCTCTCTCCTTATAATGAATATTTGAAATTCTAACATATTTATATTGTAAAATAAGAGTAATTATTGTAAATAAATAAAAAATTATTATACATAGAGAGTATATCACTGTGTAATTGAAATAGTGTATAATATTCTTTTTGGATAACAAAGACAAAGGGGTGTCATTATGCTACGTTATGGGTTAATTGGTTTGAGTCTTATGTTGCTACTCTCTTGCTCTTCGAGACCCGTACCCAAAGAGTATATACCTACCATCAATAAGGCAATGAGAAACGCCTCGCCTGTAGGTAAGAGAATTTTAAAAACCGCCCACAGTATGTCCTACACAAGCCCCAAGGTGGTTCGTGGTTCATGTTGGGACTATATCAACGCTATCTATATTCGTTCAGGATACGGATACAAGAATCAAACCATCTTCAAAGGGGGCAAGGGTGGTCCGTTTGCCCCCATCTACGCCATCGAATCGGGTGATTGGCTCTATCATATCAACCGTGAGTATAGGGGGATTGAACACAGTGGCATCTTTATTGATTGGATTGATTTGGAGCGTCGCAAAGCTTTGATGATTAGCTATCGTGGCATGGGTTCGGGTGAGCCTGCACGCTATCAAGTCTATACGCTAAGCCATGTCTATAATATCAAACGAGGCTATTAAGTAAATTTATACCCAATACCCCAAATGGGTTCGATGTAGTGTTTGGTATTGTCGGGGTCAATTTTGTTGCGAAGGCGGTTAATGGTGACATTGACTTTGCGTTTTTGTGCCACGCTTTTGTCTCTCCAGACATGATGAAGCAGGTAATCACGCTCCAAAATAGAGTTTTTGTTTTGAATAAAAAAGCTTAGTAGATTAAATTCCAATTTTGTAAGGCTCACCTCTTGAGTGGCGACATAAACCTTTCGAGTGTTGAGATCAAGTGTAATATCACGGTAGCTTACTCTTTTGTGGTCTTGAAGATTGTTGCGTTTGAGCAACGATTTGATACGGTAGATAAACTCTTTGGGATTGAAGGGTTTTTTGAGATAATCATCCCCGCCAGACTCAAAGCCCTCTTCGACTTCACTATCTGTGCTTTTATCGGTTACAAAAATAATAGGTAGCCCTACGCCATTGTCTCTCAAAAAGCGTACAAAATTGACACCATCAAGATTGGGTAAGGTTCTATCTATCACAATAAGGTCTATCGTTTGTTGCTGAATTTGTGCATAGACTCCCTTTGTCGAAACGCATTCAACGACACTAAAGCCCTCTTTTTCAAGGAGGGTACGCTCAAATTCAAGCATCTCCTCATCATCCTCTATCACCAAGATTGTGATTGAGGGAGCGATGACGTTTTGCATTGTCATCCCTAAAATTTGTAGGAGATATCGAAACTAAAATCCCTTCCGCTTTTAAACTGCTGTATCACATTGTCCCCTTGCTTCCAAACAGTCTCGTCGTCAATGATATTGCCCAGCTTAAATTTGAGTTCCATTCCGCTATTAAACTTTTCAATCCATACAAAATCGAGAAGATGAGGAGGTATCTCAATACTATCAGGATAAGGTACACCCTGTTCGTTAATGAGTCCGACTTTTCTAATTCTCTCTCCCATTTTGTTGTAAGAAAGTGCAATGTTTCGTCTGTCGCTGTCGTATCCAAAAGAGAGGTTGGTTACAATTTGCGACAAACCTTGAAGTTGGCGACTGTCGCTTGTAAGCTCATCTTTTCTCTCTTCAGGAATCGTTACCTCTGAATCGGTATAGGAAAAGTTTCCAGAGATATAATAGTTTTCAAGTCTTTTGTTGATAAAGCTAAGTTTTTTTCTCCAGTCAAATTCGATACCATAAAGCATTGCTTTTTCAGAGTTCATATAGGAGTAGATGGGTAACGAACTCGAATCAAGCTGTGTATCTTCGATGGGTTTGTCTAAATGTTTGTAAAATGCACCCACCTTAAAATACTCATCATCAGAGAAATAGTGACTGTATTTGAAATCCATGCTATAAATCATGGTAGGTTCCAAATCAGGATTACCATGAACCGTAGCAACATCATAGGGATGGAAATAGGTTCCATCGGTGAACTCTCGTAAGTCGGGTGCAATGTAGGTTTTTGAAAGAGCAAAATCAATATGGTTAGAATCGTTGTATTTATATTTGATACCTACGCTCGGAAAGAAATCATTGACTTCCAACTCCTCTTCTGTTTTAACAACCGCATTGTTATTTGCGGGGTCTTCCTCGTATTGAAAAATAGTTTGTGTTAGTTTTGAGTATCGAACTCCCAATGTCATCTCTACTTTATCAAAAGGTTTAGTAAAGAAGTTTAAATAAAAGTTTGTCTCATTTACTTTGGCATCGAAATAATCTGCTGGGTTAAACAAGGCACTAATCATAAAGAGTCTTGAATCGTAGTTATCGGTTTGACGCACATACTTATTTAAAAAATCTTCGATATTACCACCTGTTAATTCGTAAGGGTCTTCCGTGGCATCTTTCCCTTTTGAAGGAGCAAGGTAGAACTTTTGATATTGCGATTCTCTCTCTTTGGTTGAGTAGCTTCCGCCCAATTGAATATAATCCTCTTCGCTCAAAATATTCAACTCCGTTTTGTTGTTGATATTAAAAGCATAAACATCGTCGGCAGAGTAGAGTTTACGGCTTAGAAGCGTTGTTTCGACGACGGCTCTCACATCCCCATTATCCAAAATTCTATCGGCATAAAAAAAGTTATTGGGCTGATCAAGTTTAGCCGTTGCATACTCCAAACCAAAATCCAAACGACTCTTTTTGTTGAAAATCTTATAATCAAAAGCACCGCTTAATTGATCGGCATCAAGCGTACGTTCTTCCCAGTCAAGATAGTAGTAGATATAGTGATATTTATTTGATCCAAATACTCCATCGGTGATTCGTGTATTTTTTTCACCTACATGGGTGTAGAGTTTGGTGTATTTTAAAGTAAAAATATCAAGATAGTTATAGCTTAAATTGATCATCCCCGATTGTGTATATTTAGATGATGCCTTTTGCTTGGTGCCATCATATATAGGGGTTGTTTCAAACTCTTGTTTATTGTTATCAAAACGATAGATAAAAAACTCTTCATTTTGGTAAGTATGATCTTGACCATACTTATAAGTACCAAAAACTGAAATTTTATGATCTTCATTTATCGTAAAATTCTTCAATCCCTCAAGGCTTAAGCTTCCTGCTACTGGTAGAGACTCTTGTGTAATCGCAAAGTTACGTGTCACAAAATCTTTACTAAGTTGCACTACCTCTTCTTTGCCTGGATCAATTCGTGAAAAGTTTTTGATTGGCTCACCGACAACAACTTTTGAGTGTTCCAAAATAGCTTCGGGTATATCTCTGTAGCCATCGTCAAATCCACTCCAGTCGCTATCGCTTCCAGTGTAGTTGATGATATTTTCTCCTGTATGCGTATTGGCTTTGAGACCTAAAGTGACTTTGATATAATCTTTGCCCGATTTATCTTGGGTGCGAATATCAACATATCCCCCTCCAAAGCTACTAGGTATATCGGCTGTACCGCTCTTTTGAACTTTGAGTGAGCCAATAACGCTTGATGGGAAAATATCAAGAGGAACAACCCGCTTAGTTGGATCGGGTGAAGGAAGCGGTAATGAGTTGAGCTCAATATTCGAGTAACGTTCACCCAATCCTCGTACATAGATATTTTTTCCGCCTATTAAAGTAACACCCGTTACCCTCTTGAGTGCCGCAGCCGCCGAACCATCACCTTTTTTGGAAAACTCTTCTGAACCTAAAATATTGGCAATTGCATTAAGATTTTTCTCTTCAGCAATAATATCCGTAAGACTTCCCTCTACTTTTGGAGCTAAAACGACAAACTCTTCAAGCTCCATACTTGCAGGTGTAAGTCCAATAGTAACAGAGCCTGTACCGTTTACGGGTACTGTAATGCCCCCTTTGGTTTGTGAGCTGTAGGCAGAGTGAACAACAGAAACGCTCAAAGCCACTCCCGCAGGTACTTCAACGTTGAAATTTCCATTGGTATCGGTTCGTGCATCTACTGCTGTTCCCTTGACAAATACTCTAGCCCCTTCGATGGGTTTTTTGTCGTTGGTGGTAACAACACGACCTGTTAGTCGCCCTTTGCCTGTGGCTTTGACTTCGTTGTTCTCTTTTTTCATCTCTTTTCGTGGGGTATCGACGGCTATCTCTTTGCCACCTCCAGAGGTAAAGGAAGCAATGACTTGTGTATCTCTTCCCTCTTTGATGGTTACTGCTTTTTTAAAGTAGCCCAAATTGATAGCATCTTTTCCAAATATCTCAATTTGATGGTTTCCTGTAGCAACCTCTACCTTTATGCCCCCGTCACTATCGGTTGCAAGTATTGTTTTGCCATCGAGTCGAACTTCGTTATTGGCTAGTGGCTTTCCATCTTTGAAGACAAAAACCGAAACGCTACCCGCACCAAATAACGATAGGCTCAAAAGCACCACGATGGTAAAAATCTTAAATATTTTCATCTATATACACTCCAAACTGCTATCTTTGCACTTTTCAATATTTTTACGAATTAAGGTGGCTTTTGAGAAGAGTTCGCTATCGTTGATTTGCTTAAACAACTCCTCCGCTGCGTCGTAATCTTTGATCATATAATAGGAGTATGCCAAGGCATACGCAATATTATCATCATCAAGCATGGCGTAACGCTCCAGTGCATCCCTTAATCCAATAATAAATTCAAACTCACCCCGTGCAATGAAAATAGCCACTTTTTGTTTGAGTTTCTCTACTTCATCCCCAATTTGAGAATTAAGATAGAGAGCATGGGGGAAATCGTTGGCTCGTCGATACATCTCAGAGGCCTCTTTTTTGTATTTGCTATCGTAGTGCGATGCCTCTTCAAAGAGATGCGCTGTTGTATGGGGCATACCTTGTTTGAGATAGAGATGCCCCAAAAGCATACTGATTTTAGGCTCACTAGGATATTTTGACTTCGCCTCTTCCAAAATTGTAAGGGCTTGTTCTTTTTGATTGGCACCCAAAAGCATTTGAGCCAATGTGATATACTCATTGGCTTTTGAGCCTTTGGCTACATTGATGTATTGTTTGGCAGCATCAATAGCTGCTTGATAGAGTTTGAGTTCGGCAAAGTAGTAGAAGCGTTGCTTTAAGAGTGTATCGTCACTAGGAAAGTGATTGAGTCCTCTGCTTAGAGCATTCAAAGCTCCATCGTGATTTTCAAGCTTCCAGTAGCACTCTGCTCTAAGCGTAAAAAGTGAAGCACTCTCTACTCCCTTTTCCCCTGCATTATCCAAAGCACTAATGGTTCCTAAATAGTTTTTATTTTGATAGTAGGCTTGTGAAAGGTAGATATAGAGCGAATCAAGCTTATCTTGTTTGACCTTTTTGGCATCAAAAGGAATCTTTTTTTCCACTTTTTTGGGTTCTTCTTTGGTAAATACCTTAAAGAGATATTTGGGTTTTTCTTCAACTTCAGGCGGTGGCAAAAAGGTTTTGTTTTTGGTCGCTTCGATAGCTTTGTGAAAAAGATCAATGGCTTGTGCGTAATTTGAGCTTCTTAGCTCTACCATCGCCGCAGTGGTGTAGTACTTCTCTTTGTCAAAGTCAGGTTGGCTTTTGGCTACAAGCTTGAGTTCACCTCGTGCTTTGTCGTACTTGCCATCGTAAAACATCATCGTTGCAATGGCAAGGTGATCCTCTTTGGGGGCTTCTTCCTCATTGGCTCCAAAAGCCAAACCAACCAAGAGAGACAATAGTATATATTTTTTTAACATTTTCACACTCCCTTAGTTAAAATCAAATCGAATTTTTTGTTTTGCCCATACTTTGACGGGGTTGCCTTTGTATTTGGCGGGAATAAATCGCCAATTACGCACTCCATTGACCGCAACCGCATCAAAAACACCCGCAGGGCTAGACTCTAATACTTGTGCAGCCTCGACGCTTCCATCTACGGCAATAAGCAAGTTTACAATGACATACCCTTTGATACGTTTTTTCATTGCATCATCGGGATACTCCATGGGGCTTCGTGAGGCTACACGGGGTTTGCTATCAACACTTCCCTCGTTCATAGCAGCATCTTTAGCCATATCGCCCAATACGTCGCTTCCATCACCTGTAATATTATCGGTAGCAAACTCTGGGATATTCATCTCAATACCACCCAAAATCGAATCAAGATTGGGCAGTGGAGCTTTGGGAGGAGCTGTTTTGGGCTTAGGTTTGGGCTTAGGTTTGGGCTTAGGTGGAGGCGTTGTTTTGTTCATTTTGACGTAACGCATCTCTTTTTTGACTTTTTCCTCTTTTTGTTTAACAGGTTTATTAAACGCCACGACCAAAACCACCATCAACAATGCCCCAAATCCCATAGAGACAAGCGAGAAGAGTTTTGCTTTATTGCTATTGTACATTGTGGCTGTCATCTGTTGTTATCCCATCTCTTTGGTAGTCGATACGGCTACATCTTTAGCACCGCTCATACGGCACTCATCGACAACATTAATCAATACATCCACGGGAATATTGGTATCGGTAACGACCAAAACCGATTTATCCGTCGTGGTTCGCAACAAGTCTCTCACTTTGCTTTGAATAGCCCATAGTTTGACGGGTTGATTATCAATATAAATCTCCGATGAGCTGTCGATATAGACCCGTACAACTTTGGTATCTGAGCGTGATGCACTTGATGCGGCGGGTCGATTGATGTCAAGCTTCATATCCTTGACAAATGTTGTTGTTACCATAAAAAATATTAATAGAATAAAAACCATATCAATCAATGGCGATAGATCAATATTGTCCACACTCTCTTTTTTGCTTCGTAGTCTCATAATTCATCCTTTGTACACAAAACATCCGTAATCAGTTCAAATTCCAATTCAAACTTATCCTCTTTTTTATCCAGTACTTTTCCCAAAATCAATCCTGGTACGGCTACTACGAGTCCTAGTTCGGTTGTAAAGAGAGCTTTGGAGATACCGCCTGATATACTTGAGCCTTGCCCAAACATCGCACTGTTTTGCAAAGCTTCAAAGGTCTCAATCATTCCCATAACGGTACCAAGTAGTCCTACCAATGGGGCTAATATTACAATGGTTTTGACCATAATACCGTATTGACCGATAGCTACACGATAGGGAAAGAGAGCATCTTCGATATGGTTTCGATATCTCAACCCTTTGGCTTTGGCTTCATTGTAGGCTTCAATCGCATCAACAGTAGCGTAGTCAATGAGACCTTTCATCTTTTTGGTAGCACCCTTTTCAAAATGCTTATCAATGACTCTTCTTACAGAGCCTTTCATGCCCCTTTGCAAAATCAAGTAGCGATATCCCAATCCATACCAGAGCATCAAGTTGAGTAGAAAAAGTACCCACATGACAGCCCCGCCCGCATTCATAAATGTAACAAATTGTTCAAAAAAGCCCATAATGTTATCTTAAATTATTTTTTTCAAATAGGTTTACGATATGTAAAGCACTATGCTCCATAGAATCCTTGATATTTTGAGCCCATCCTGTAAGCAAGTTGCCCAGTAGTAGCAATGGAATGGCTACAATAAGACCAAACATGGTTGTAACCAATGCCTCTGCAATACCCCCTGAAAGCAGCTTAGGATCACCCGTACCGTGTTCGGTGATAATATCAAAGGTTGCAATCATACCCGTAACCGTACCCAAAAGTCCAAGCAGTGGAGCAACAGCAGCAATAACAAGAACAAAGTTACCAAACTTATCAATGCGTGAACTCTCATTGAGAATATTTTCCATAATAATATCCTCTACGTGTTCTCTGTTTTTGCCAATATTTCTAAGCGTTGCTTTGATAACTCTTGCGGTTGATCCCTCGTAGGCTTTGATGGCTTCCAGTGCTGCACCCGAACCCTCTCGATTGTTTACTTTCTCAACTACGATATTGGTAATCTCATCCACATTACTACCCGAACGAGAGAGCAACAAGGCTCTATAAGCAAGCAACAAGAGTCCAAAAATCCCTAGTATAAGTGTAATATATCCGATAGAACCACCCGCTCTTAGCGTATCTTTATAGGTTTTCTCTTTTTGATATTCCACCTCTTTGTCAAGGTTTTCATAGACAAAAATATTCAAATCAGGAAGCATCTCTTTGGCAAAAAGGGCTTTGGCATCATCGGAGCTATCAGCAGCGTTCCAAAGCTTATAATTCCCTTCACCCGCAGGTGCTAATGCTCCTGTAGCCGTTGTTGAGATACCGTAAGCAGCGATGTTACCGACTTTGACAATATCGCCCTCGACTACAGAACCGTTGGGTAAATAGAATTTTCCTTTGGTAGTCTCGATTGAGGAGAGTTTTGAGTAGAGTCCGATAGTAAAATCAAAAGCTTTTGTTGCTTTTTCTACGCTTGTGGTTTGATTGTTTTCGCTCAATTTAATACCATAAGGCTCTAGTGTGGTAGTCATTTGCATAATGACATTGGAGGTTAAATCTGTATTGCCTTGTTTGTCACCCAATTTTTTGGTCGCTTTTTCGAGTTCATCTTGCTTGAGTTGGAGTTCATTGGTAATGGCAATGAGATTTTCTCTTAGAGCCTCCATTTTGAGCTTTGAGGCATTGACATCGGTATCTTGTTGGAGCTTTTCACTTACAAGTCGTGTTTCAAGTTCACTCTTTTGGGCTTTTAAAAAGGTGTATTCTTTTTGATAGGCATCGCTTAGTTGGCTACCGTAGAGAGCTGAACTAAGTAAAATCAGTGCAATAGTAGTAAGTTTTTTCATTATTTGACCTCCGAGAGAACAAGTGCGTTGGGAATTGAGAAGTAACCTGTGCGAATTTGTTTTTGCAAGGCATCAAAGAGTGCTACAATCTTTTGCACTTTGTCGCCATCTTCTTCCAATTTGTAAGTATAGCCGTTACCCTCTTTGACGACATAACCTACTTGCTCATCGGGTGTTGCAAAGTAGAGTGCAATGGAACCTAGTTTGGCAACTTGAGCCATTTTGGGTTCACCGTTAAGCTCAATGTTTTGTTTGAATAGACCAATCTCTTTGGTGATACGAAGTGCATCATCATAACTTGCCCATACCAATGATAGAGCTTTTTCTTGAGTAATCGCTCCCTCTTTGAGGTCGGTTTTGATTTTGGTAAGTGAAGCAAGTCGCTCTTGAACCTTGAAAGGGATACCTGCTTTAATCAGTGCTTCGAGTTTGGTGATAGCATCCGTTAAAACAGGTTGAAAATCTTGCGTAGAGCTACCCAATTTGACCAGTTGAGTATTGGTTTTTTCCAATTCAAGATTGGTTAATTTTAATGTAGTCTCTTTTCTACCAATTTGTGCCTCAGTGTCGGCTACTTGCATCGCAATGGATTTCATTTGCGATTTGTAGTTCTCTTTGTTTTCATCAATCTTGGTATAAAGCCCCTCGACATCCGTTCGTAACTTCATAATAGAATCAACGATATTTTCACCGTAAAGGCTACTAGAAGATAGCAAAGCAAGAGCGGCTAAGATACTTTTATTGTATAGTTTAATCACTATAGGCTCCCATAAAAAAATTTTGCTAATCATAGTGACAAAAAATAACAGTTTGATAACAAAAGGTAACAAAGTGGTAACAAAATGATGGAGAAAGAGAGGAGCGAAATAAGAAAAAGGGCAACAAGATAGGGAATTTCCTATCTTGCTAAAGAGTTAATAAACTATTTTGTGTTGCCTGTACCTGATGTGAATTTAGTTTCAACCAATGCTGTTTCAGCAGCATCTGCTTCAGTTTTTGCAACAATTTTTGGATTTGACCCAGCTAATGTTACATTTGTGAAACTTGATTTAGTTTCATCAAAATCTCCACTTACTGCAATTGCACCTTTAGCTGTTGAGTTGTATGTGACTGTTACTGCTTCAAAGATACCGCCTACTGCTTCGCCATCACCTGCTTTAAAGTAAAGTCCACCTTCAGAGTCAGCAGAGTCAAGAGTAATGTTTACATTTCGATAAGTCGCTACCGTTGTACCAGACATTTCGATACCTGCTTTTTTACCATTTGTAATCATCAAGCCGTTTACAGCACCATTCCAACCGCTATCGGTATCAAATGAATCATCTTGTGCACCATCAATTTTTACATTGGTAAGATTTACTGAACCACCCCAAATCTCAACACCATCATCACCTGAATGATTGACTAAGATGTTTGATACAGTTGTGGCAGAACTTACACCAAAGAGTGAAAGACCGTTAATCTCTTTATCTTGCTCAACCGCAATACCTGTGTTGTTGATTACAACATAGTTTAATGATCCAGAACTCTCTTTGCTTGTACCAGCTGTTGTTTTATCATCAACTTCATAAGCACCTGTTTGGTCGTTCGCATCATTACCTATAATACTAACACCACCCCATTGACCAGCAGCATCGCCTTCGCCATCAACTGCATCTTCAGATGTGAAAAGAATAGGTTTAGCAAAAGTACCTTCAGCTACCAATTTAGCACCTGAATAGACGATTAACCATGCGTTTGTACCTGTACCACCAGCAACTACTGTTCCTGGCTCAACAGTCAATGTAGCTCCTGCCATTACTTCAACTTTACCACTGAGTACCCATGTTTTGTCTGCAGTAAGTGTCTTATCGGTTGTTATTTGACCAGAGATTGTCTCTTTGGTTGTTGGAGCTGTAGGGAGTACCATTTCTGTAGCTACTGTATTGTTAGTACCTGTTTGGAATGCATTACCAACCAATGCCATCTCAGCAACATCAGCATCAGATTTTGCTACGATTGTTGGGTTAGAACCTGTCAATGTTACATTTGTGAAGCTTGATTTAGTCTCATCAAAATCACCACTTACTGCAATTGCACCTTTAGCAGTTGCATTGTAGGCTACGGTTACTTTTTCAAAAGTACCACCTACTACTTCACCATCACCTGCTTTGAAGTAAAGACCACCCTCAGAATCTTCAGAAGAGAGTGTAATGCTTACGTTTTTGTAGGTAGCTGTTGTAGTACCTGACATTTCGATACCCGCTTTTTTACCGTTTGTGATTGTCAAACCATCTACTGTACCACTCCAACCGCTATCGGTATCAAATGAATCATCTTGTGCGCCATCAATCGTTACATTAGTAAGATTTACTGAACCACCCCAAATCTCAACACCGTCATCGCCTGAACGATTAACTGTAATATTTTCTACTGTTGTAGTATTGCTTACACCAAAGAGTGAAAGACCGTTAATCTCTTTATCTTGCTCAACCGCAACACCTGTGTTGTTGATAACAATGTGCTTTAATGAACCTGAAGTTGCTTTGCTTGTACCTGCTACTGTTACATCATCAACCTCATAAGCACCTGTTTGGTCGTTTGCGTCATTACCTACGATAGTAACACCACCCCATTGACCAGCAGCTTCACCTTCGCCATCAAATGCATCTTCAGATGTAAAAGTAATTTTTTTATCTGCTGTACCTTCTGCCATCAAAGTAGCACCTGGGTAAACGATCAACCATGCATTTGTACCTGTACCACCAACTACTGTTGTGCCTGGTTGAATTGTAAGTGTAGCACCTGCCATTACCTCAACTTTGCCATTAAGTACCCAAACTTTATCAGCTGTTAGTGTTTTGTTTTCTGTGATTTGACCTGTGATTGTCTCTTTGCTTGGAGTTGCTGGAGTCTCAGGAGTTGTGTTGTTTGCCTCAGGAGTTGTTGGAGTTGTGTTGTTTGCCTCAGGAGTTGTTGGAGTTGTGTTGTTTGCCTCTGGTGTTGTTGCAGCTGGAGTAGATGAACCGCCTCCGCCTCCGCATGATGTGATAGTAAGAGCCGCTAAAGCCGAAAGTAATGCTACTGAGTATTTCATTGTGTCAATTCCTTAATTAAAAAATTTTAAATCTACAATCATAGATTTGTACACCGCAAGATTAGCAGTAAAAAGTTACAGCCGTATTACTTTTTGGAAACAAAATGGTAACAAAATTAATTATAGGTAATCTTTGTCACTTAGGGGCTTTGCGTTTGGGTTGGTGGCGATTTTGTGTGCCATATCAATTTTTTTGATGTTGTGCAGTGGATTGAGTGAGGCGATAGTGGCGTTGCGAACGGCTTTGTTTTGGAGCAAATAGATGTTGAAACCATTTTCAAAGAGTGCCAAACGGGTTGCAATCGCCGTCGAATAGGTCGTAAGGATACCATCATTGGTCAAAAGCCTAGCAATATCGGCAAAATACTCACACGTCCACAACAAAGGGTTGGTTTTGGGAGAGAAAGCATCTTGATAGACAATGTCAAATTTTTGCGTAAGTTTGGGAATGCTTTCACGAGCATCACCCAGTAGAATGTTAATATCTACTCTTGGATTATGATAGGTTAGTTCTTTGGAGAGGGTGATAATAGTCTCTTTGAGGTTTTCAAACTCTTTGGGGTAGTGAAAATCTTTGAGTGAGCCGATGAGTTCTAGGTCAAATTCGGGCGAAACAATCTCAACGCTAATATCCAATTGATGCTTTTGGATATAATAAAGCGTCGCCAATGTATTGTACCCCAATCCAAAGCAGACATCCAAAATACGCAGATGTTTTTTGTGAGCATTCAACGCAAAAGCGGGGATAATATGTTTGTGAAGCGACTCGCTTAATGCCCCATCGTGGGTAGAGTGATAATGCTCTCTAAACTCATGCGAATAGAGCGTAGGGCTTCCATCGTGAGTTACTACAGACTCTTTGTGTGAACGTAGGGTTGGATTGTAAGGCTGGTTGTTACTCTTTTTCATGATGCCATTATAGCTTCTCGAAATTAAAAAATGATTTATGCTATAATAGACAAAAAAGGAGATTGTCGTGTCTAATCTTGAACTTTTACGCTATAGCTATGATGATTATTGCTTGTGGAAGGGGGATTGGGAGCTTATTGGAGGTATTGCGGTCTCAATGGCTCCTGCTCCATTGCGTGTGCATCAAAATATCGCAACGCAAATAATTTTTCATCTCAAAAGCAACTTTAACGAGGAGGAGTGTTTGGGGTGTGAAATCTCCTATGAAAACGATTGGAAAATTGCAAACGATACCGTTGTGCGACCCGATATTGTTGTGGTATGTCACGAGGAGCATGAAAAATACCTTACCAAAGCCCCCAAAGTCATTATTGAGGTATTGAGTCCCTCAACGGCCAAAAAAGATGAAACGATTAAATTTGCTATCTATGAAGCCCAAAGAGTAGAGTATTATATTTTGGTCTATCCTGAAGATTTGGTAGCTAAGGTTTATAAAATGAGGGAGGATAGATATACCAAAGTGGGTGATTTTAGCAATGAAAAACTCGATTTTGAAGATATTGAGTGCGAACTATCGCTTGATTTTGCTCAAGTGTTCAAAAAATTTCGACGCTAGTTAGGGTTTTTACCCCAACCCAACCGCCTCAAAGCTGTATGTCATGGTGAGCGTTTTTGCAAAAGGCTTGACAAAACCAATCGTAACGCCTTGGATGGTGTAGTCTATCCCCGATTCGCTTTGGCTAATGCTTTTGGTGGGATAGAGGTAAATCGTGCCTACTTCATCCAATTTAAAAATAAAGGTTTTCTTTAAATGTTGGTCTTTGATAATGAGTGCAGAGTCTTGCAACTCCATCGACTCTCCTAAATGCTCACCGTTAAACGTGACACGTTCATAATCGGCAAAATGTATATTCCACTCACTTACATAATAACAAGGCGTTTCAAAAGCACTATCGAGGGTGATTTGAGTTGCAATTTTGCCGTTTTTAAACTCAAAATGTTTGGTAAGTGTGGTATCGTATTTTTGCGTTGCATAGATGCCGCCTTTGCGTTGAAGCGATAGACTCTCTTGGGTTGAGTCGGTCACGCAATAGCCTTGATTGGCAAAATCGCCGTACTCTTTGAAGCTGCACGTCCTAAAGCTTTCAAGACTCAACGTATCGGCGACAATATGGTCAATGGAGGATTTTTTGAGATACCAATCCTCGATGTGTTCAATATCCTCTGTCGTAGTGAGGAGATTGTGGTGGATAGTAGCACTCTCATCTTCTGGTTCTTCCATTGCTTCAAGCTCTGCTTCATCGGTTTTTTGGATTTTGTCGTGATAGGCTTCATGGTAGCGTGTGAGGGTATTTTGGAGGTTAAAGCACTCTTTGCGTATATCAAGCTCGACGATTTGTCCCCCGTGGCTGGGTTTGATGATGGTGAGGAGCTTGGGAGTATAAAACTTGTACTCCAAATAGGAATCCATATCAATATCATAGACAACGCACTCGTTTTTAATCTCTTTGAGGTTTTCGCACTCGATAATGTAACGATAGGCATTGTCTCGTAGATTGGGCAGATAGATGCCCCCAAAGACTCCGTGCCACAATACATCGTTGCATTGGGTTTTAAAGAGAGCCTTTTTGTATTTTTTGCCTTTGATGCGTTCTTTGGAGAGTTCTAGGGAGCGTTTGTGTATCCAGTTGCTTTCACTGTATTTCAAAAAGAAGTTCTTCCAGATACCCCCACGCACGAGATACTCATCCTCGCTGACTTGTTCAAGCAATTTGTGGTAATTGCTGCTAATATTACGCAACACCGACCACTCTCCCATCTCATGGTAGGAGACCGTAGGCAAATAGACCAATCCCAAAGCGTGATTTTGGGTGTAGTACTCCTGATAGGTCATTACTTCAATCGATTCATCGGCTAAAGTTTGGGTAAAAAACTGCTCCAACCACCCATCTTCATAGACTCTTTTGTGGGTTTTGGGCCAAATACCAAACTTCTCTCCATCATCAAAGATAATCGCAGCATTTTTGCCCTCAAACTCTCTAAAGTCGTGAAGTTTTTGCATCGTGCGGTCAATGGATGTAAAAGGAATAGCGTAACGCAGCTCTTTGCTAATGGGAAAGAGTGCGATAGAGTTGTTGCTGTTTTCGGTCATAAAGTAGCCTTGCAAATCTTTGGGATTGTGTCCTGAGGCTATCAAGTGGTAATCATCAACAATGACATATTCAATGTTGCATTTTGCCAAATCATCGATAATAGAGTCGTCCCAAATACGTTCGGTAAGCCAAAGCCCTTTGGGTGTTTGGTTGAAGTGCTTGATGATAAAGCGTGAGAGTTTATCGATTTGAGCTACTCTATCTTTGCTTGAAATCGATGCCAAAATGGGTTCGTAGTAACCGCCTGTAAAAAACTCCAATTGAGGAGAGAGTCGTTGCATCAAAGCAAACAGTTCAGGGTCATTTTTGTAAACAAACTCCAATATCCAACCGCTAAAATGTATCGAGCATTTAAACTCGGGAAATCCCTCCAAAACCTGAAAAAAGGGCTTGTAGGATTTTTCGATGATCTCGTAAACAACATGGTCAAAATTATCAATAGGCTGATGGCAGTGGATACCAAAAAGTAGGGATGTTTTCATCTAATAGCTCCAAAATATAAATCTTCTCCAAAGAGTATAGCATAACTCTATTCTATTAGTGTGACAATTGTTTTTATTTTTGTAACAAAATAAAATTAAAGGCTAACATAGCAGATAAAAATATGTTATATTGTGACCAAATAGCAAAAGGATAAACAATGAAAGCGTTAATTGAGATTCATGAGCATTATACTTCGCAGTTTGAACATTGTATTCAAACACTCCCAAAAGGAGTTGTTAAGATAACACCTATTAAAAATGCTCTTGATATTGAGATGGATAAAAGAGTGGGGGAGATCCAAACAAAACCACTCAATGCTCTATCAAGCATTAGAGAGAGATATGTTCGCCCTTAAAACGATGACACATTTTGAGAGCTGTAGGTTCGGCTTTGCTCGTATGTGTTCCTGTTGGGGAGGGATGGGAGCAAATAAAAGCATTTTTAAGTTTAATCAATGTGCAATACAACTCATTTTAAAAAAAGGATACTTATGAAAAAAATTTCATTATTGGCGTTTGTGGGAGCAGCTATGATTGCAACATCTTGTGGAGGAGGAAGTGACTCTTCAGATACAAATACTTCAGGTAGCACTACACATACTTGTGAGTCACTTATTGCAACCAAAACAAATTGGACAGTTGAATTAAGTTGTGCTAACGGTTACAATGATGTTGCATCCATGACAATTGACCCAAATGGAACCTATTTTGGTGTAGATGGGGATGGTGAGACAGAAGAGGGAACATGGAGTTGTGTTGCAAATCAATTCATACCCAATGAAGAGTATGAAGATGCTTATTCAGTCAAATCTAACTATTTTGAATTTTCTCGTACATTAGATAATCTTACTTGTACAACTAAAATCTTTTAATTTAAGCTTTTTAGCAACCCCCTCACTTTACTCATTATGAAGCTCCAGCTTCGTAATGCCCTATTGGTCTGATGCATCACCATAATCTCTCTACCTTCAATAAATATATTTGGCTATATCTTGGGTGATGGTTTTGATGGTATCTTTGGTGGTGATGTCTTTTTTCATGGGGTTATTGTAGCGTAAAATGACAGAGAGGAAGATGAGGATGAATTGTATTGTGGAATTTGTATTTTAGCGAGTGTAGTATTTATCCAAAAAGTTATTCAAGGTCGTTGCAAAATTGTGTGCATCTTTTTTGCCAAAAGGGGCGGGACCTTTGGTGATTTCGCCGCTATCACGAATATCTTGCATAAGATTGCGAATAGCGAGGTACTGTTTGATATTTTCTGGGGTGTAGCGTTCGCCTCGATGGTCAATGGCGTGGGCATTGAGAGAGATGATACGGTCGGCTAAGGGAATATCGGCGGTAATCACAAGGTCATTGGGTTTGACAAGCTCCACGATACAATTATCCGCCTCATCGGCTCCTTGTTCTACGATAATGTACTCAATAGTAGGCGAAGTGCCGATGGAGATTTTTTTATTGGATACCACTTTGGTAGGGATACATAGACGCTCAATGGCTCGTAGCACAATAGGCTTAAGGAGGTTGGGCAAAGCATCGCCATCAATAAAAAGTTTCATCTTAAAATCTCCTTTTCACTGAGCAAAGCCCAGTGAAAATTCCTCTCACTAAAGCTTTGCCTATCGGCAAGAGAAAGCCTTAAGGATTTCATAAAATCTCTTTGACTCTTCCTACGTTGCCGTCCATTAGACGTACTTTGATGCCGTGGGGGTGAGTAGGGGAGTTTGTCAAAATATCACGCACAATGCCATAGGTGAGGTTTCCGCTTCGTTGGTCGGCTTTGAGGACGATATGGACTTGACAACCCGATTTAATATTGGAGCGTTTGGTATGCACTTTTTTCCTTTTAGATCGCTGGGATAATGTAGAGAGGTTTGTTGTCGCAAGAGTGTAGATGCGAAATGCTTTGGGGTAGTTCAAAGACTTGTTCGAGTGTTTGTTCAAATTTTTGGGTGAGTATCTCCTCTCCTGCTTTGACAAAATAGAGATTGCCCAATGCTTTGATGGGTCTATTGCCATTAAAAGCAAAGGCATCGACACCCACAAACTCAACACCACGCACAATCTCAATTGTTTTGAGTATGATATAGGTGAGTTTTATCGCCATAAAGCTACCTGGTCCATGGGTATAGAGGATTTGTTGGATGGGGTATCGCTCCAGAAGTTCAATAATCAGTGAGGCTAATACCTCGGAGGTTTTTTGTTCACTTACGATACTCTCTTGCAATCTATCATTGCAATAAATGCCCAATTGCAACGGCGTAGCAATCGAGAGTATCACCAAGCGGTAATTAGGCGAAACTTTTGGCAAGGACTCTACTTTTGACTTTATCAACGGCTACTATTTTGTAGTTTTGGGGATTTTTGAGTAGCTCTTTGGTGAGAAGATGATTGAGTTTGTGACTACCCGCAAAAGAGCTGTAGCTTCCTAGTATGGTATGTCCCATCACCATCATATCACCCATCGCATCAAGAATTTTGTGGCGTACAAACTCATTGTCAAATCGTAGTCCCTCAGGATTGAGTACACGGTGTTCATCAAGTCCTATGGCGTTGTTGAGACTCGCCCCTAAGGCTAGATTATTGCTTTGGAGAGTGTGAATATCTTTGAGAAATCCAAAGGTTCTAGCACGTGCTATCTCATCGACAAAGGTTTGGGTACTAAAATCAAAATCAAAAGATTGTTTGCCAATGACGGGGTGGTTAAAATCTATCGTAAAATCAAAAGAGGCTTTGGTGCTGGGTTTGAGCGATACAAATTTGTCGCCCTCCTCTACTCTAATCTCTTTTTTGATCTCTATAATCTTTTTGGGTGCATCTTGCAAAGCAATACCTGCTTCATCTAGCAAAAGACAAAAACTAATAGCAGAACCATCCATTACAGGCATTTCGTTGCCATTGATGATAATGCGTAAATTGTCGATACCGTAGGCGTAAAGAGAGGATAAAAAGTGTTCGATAGTGGAGATGGAGGCACTGTTTTTGCCAATAACGGTTGCCATTTGGGTATCAATCACGCTTTGGGGTGAAAGGGGAATTGTGGTGGCTAAATCATCACGATAAAAAACAATTCCGCCATCCACTTCAAAAGGTTCTAATCGCATCCGAATCGGTTCGCCCTTGTGCAATCCAATCCCAACCACCTCAACGGGTTGCTTAATGGTTCTTTGGTTCATTGATTTCCTTAGATAAAGGTAATATTAAATAACAGTTTACCCTAAGTTTATTAATCATTATTATAAAAAAATTAACAAATAGTTTACCATAAATTAACTAAAATTACGCCACAAGTCCAATAATATTAATTGCACCCAATACTACTCCAATCGTAAGATTAATACGCACTGTATCGCCTATTGTAACCCGTGCTGTAGCGTTATCAACAAGATTAATCACCACAAAAACAACACCAACCAAAACCATAGCCAAGGGTATATTATTACCCGCAAAGAGTATCAAAAGCAGATAGATAAAAACATACTCCAGCCATTTGGCGGTATAGATAATCTCATAAAACATTCCGCTGTATTCAATCTCGACACCCCCTACAATCTCTTGATGGGCTTCGTTGGCGTCAAAGGGGGATTTTTTGAGTTTGAGCGGTATGGTAAACAAAAAAGCGATAAAAAGCAAAAAAAGCGGAAGAATTTGCGGTTCGTTGGTACGAATAACATCAATCGAAAAAGAGCCACCGTGTAGAAAAAAAGCAACCGCCATCAAGATAAAAATAGGTTCGTAGGCTATTATTGATAGAAGTTCACGGTTAGCACCAATGTGCGAATAGACACTACGTACACTAAATCCCGCAAAGATAATGAGTACACTTGAAATCAGATGCAAAAAGATAACATAGAGTAAACTTCCACCCATAATAATATAGCCAATCGTAATCCAAAGCGTCACAAAGTGTCCCAAGCCCAATACAATATGCAATCGATTGACATAAAAGCTCTCTTTGAGAAAAAACTTCACCGCATCATAAAAAGGTTGCAAGATAGGAGGACCTTGACGGTTTTGCATGCGTGCTTTAATGACTCGTTCCAAACCGTACATCAATCCCCCCACAATAGGAGCTAAGAGAATCAATACAATTTCCATCATAACACACCCCCTACAACCAGTAACGCCCAAAAAATCAATGAGAGATAAATCCAACGCTCTTGTTGCTTCAAATCAAAATAGTAGATAGAGATTTCAAACGTATCAATTTCACCGCAATTGTACTCGTGCATGGGTTTGGAGTGCGATAGATTCATACGCCAAAAGAGCGGCAAAAACAAGATAATCATCAGTGCCAAAAGCGATTCAATAGCTCCCAAATGCTCATAGATAGACCAAACGCATACGACTAAAAGTCCCACAAGTAGAGTTGAAGGGATAAAATAGAGTAGCGGTATCTTTTCGTTTGGAGAGTTATGCGTTGTATCAATAGCCAACAGTTTGGAGGCGACTTTG
Source organism: Sulfurovum sp. FS08-3 (assembly GCA_000830175.1). Taxonomy (GTDB): domain Bacteria; phylum Campylobacterota; class Campylobacteria; order Campylobacterales; family Sulfurovaceae; genus FS08-3. Next base: position 77,557 of record JQIS01000010.1, read on the forward strand.
AAATAGAGAATGGCTAAAACAATCCCTCCAACGATAAGACAAAGCAACACAAAGAGGTAGAGAGGATTGGTAACAATAGCTTCGCTTAGGGCTTCAAGTGCCATAAATTTGGCTACAAAAGCCCCAAAAGGAGGCAACATCAAACTCGCAAATCCTATCAAAATAAAAAAGATAGTTCGAGGGGCTTTGTCCACCAAAGAGTTAATATCGCTAATGTATTTGGCATGGTAGAGTTTCTCAAGGACTCCTGCTTGTAAAAAAAGTAACGCTTTGGATATGGCGTGAAAAAAGATAAGTATCATAGCCGCCATCGTCGCCTTTTCGTCGCCCAAAGCCGCCAAAGCCATCATAAGTGCCAAAAGTGCTACCGTTGAAAGGGCTAAAATCTCTTTGAAAAAATCTCGATTGAGTGCCATAAGTGAAGCCACCACAAAGACAAATCCACCCAAAAGCGCTACCGTAGTCGATAGAAAAAGTGAGAAACTAGGGGCTAGTTTGAGGATCAAAAAAGGAGCGATTTTCACCATTGTAGCACTGTGAAGTATCGCACTTACAGGCGTGGGAGCTACCATTGCCCCTAGTAGCCACGAATGAAAAGGAAACATAGCCCCCTTGACAAAAGCTGCAAAAATCAAAAAGACAACAGGCAAAAGCATCTGCCCCGAAGCACTGGCGATAAGCCTATCAAAATAGAGCGTAGCGTAGAGCATGATGGAGCTTAATATTCCCAACAGTATTGCCACTCCGCCGATTTGATTCATCCAAAGAGCTTTGAGGGAGTTGGTGATAGAAATCTCATCTTGACGATACCCAATAAGCAAATAAGAACTAAGCGTTGTGAGTTCAAAAGCCAAAAAGAATATCTCGATATTATTAGCCGATACCGCAAGATTCATTATTCCCAAAAAGAGCATCAAAATCGCAACAAAGCGGTTTTTTTTGGCTTGTGCAAAAGGTTCTGTTTCGATGTACTCCAAGGCATAAACGACAATAACACCCCCGACAATATTAATGACAAGATACATCATCGCACTTAGCCTATCGACTACTATATCGTTGCCGCTCTCATAGGGGGCAATCCAAAGCACCCCTACAAAAAGCAACAATTGCACAATCGCCAAAAGGCTAACAAGTCTCTGCTTCCTACGCCATCCCACCCATACAAAAAAGAGCAAAAGCAACGTATCGACACAGATGAAAAGGTATTTGATGAGATGGTGGAGTTCAAACGATACCACTCTCCCCTCAAACCAAACAAAGAGTGTTATAATTGATAAACTCAAAACTCCCACAATAGCAACGCTGTTGCGAACCCGACGATTCAAAAAGCTCACAAGCGTAGCAAATAGAAGCGGCAAAACAAGCAGTAGAATAATCGCTACCATATCTATCCCTTTGGAGTTGTAGTGGGATAATTTTAGCAAAAAAAGATAACAAGATAGCTTTTGTGAAACCTCTAATTTTTAACCCCACTTTATAAAATCATAATGTATAATCCCCGTTACATTATCCACAAAGAGGTCTATCGTATGAAACTAACTTTTAAGTCCATTCTTGCTTTGCTTTTTGTCATCCTTTTGAGCGGTTGTGTGCATCAACCAAGCGTGGGTCACGATGGAGTTTTATCGGCACTTCAAAAATACGATCCCCAGCTTAAGCGTGAGCATTTTGTCTCCAGTGCTGTTGATCTCAACGACGATGAGTGCCAAGATGCCGTAGTCCTTATGAATCGCAAAAGTCGCTATTGCGGCAAGAGAGGATGCGTGATGCTTGTGTTGTTGTGCCAAGAGGGTGAGCTTGCACCTATTGCCAAAACCACCCATGTTAATCCCGTCGTTTCAACTTCTCGCAACAAAACACTCGGATTGAAAAATATTGATGTTGTGGTCTATCCAGAGGGTGAATCTCCCCATCAAGTATCACTCCACTACAACGGCAAAAGCTACCCCATGAGTGCTTTGTTTGGCTACAAAATCGAAAAGAGAACACTCGAACGAGTACTCTTTAAATAATAGAGACTCCAAAGCACAATGGTCAAAATGTAGCTAGGATTAACAAATTTTTGGATAAAATATTCCATTTTAAAAAACTACTAGGAAATTAAATATACTATGGTAAGAAAACATAAAAAGATTGTTTTGGTTGGATTTATCGCCTCCATTACATTAGCATCCATTGCATTCACTGCCAAACTCGATGCCAAAAGCACTGCTCAAGAGAAGCAAGAACTCTCCAAACTTGAATCCTACGTCAAGTTTACACGGGTTATGAACTTCATAGAAGCAGAGTATGTCGATGAGGTCAATACCACCGATTTGATTGACAAAGCACTCAACGGAATGCTTCAAAATCTCGACCCTCACTCAAGCTTTCTTGATAAAAATGCCTTAGAGCAGATGAATATCCAAACCAAAGGGGAGTTTGGAGGATTGGGCATTAGTATTGGCAAAAAAAATGGAGTGCTTACAGTCATTAGCCCCCTCGACAACACCCCCGCCTACCATGTAGGTATCAAAGCAGGGGATGTAATTGTCAAAATTGGCGATAAAAATGCACTGGAGATGGAGCTTGATGAGGCTGTCTCTATCATGCGTGGTAAACCCAAAACCTCTATCGAACTCACTATTGCACGAGAGGGAGAGTCTAAGCCACTTGTTTTTAAGATTGTACGAGACATTATCAAACTCGACTCCGTTTATGTCAAAAAAATTGACTCTCATGAGGATGTGCTTTATATTCGTGTCGCTACCTTTGATTCAAAAGTCGTCAAAGATGTCACCAAAGCTATCAAAGAGAATCCTACCAAAAAGGGAATTATTTTGGATTTGCGAAACAACTCAGGCGGTTTGTTGGATCAAGCCGTAGGACTTGTCGATATCTTCGTCGATGAGGGTGTTATTGTGAGTCAAAAAGGCAAAGCCCAACCCAAAGAGGAGTACCGAGCCAGCAAACTCAATACCCTCACCAAGCTTCCTTTGGTAGTGCTTATCAATGGTGGAAGTGCGAGTGCGAGTGAGATTGTAAGCGGAGCTTTGCAAGACCATAAACGTGCCGTACTCGTAGGAGAGCTAACCTTTGGCAAAGGAAGCGTTCAACAAATCCGTCCCATTTCGCAAACCGAGGCGGTTAAGCTCACAACGGCCAAATACTTTTTGCCAAGTGACCGAACCATACAAGCCGTAGGGGTTACGCCCGATGTGGAGGTTGCTTTTGGAGAGATACTCAAAGGCGACAAAGATAGCTTTGAAATCAAAGAGAAGGATCTCAAAAAGCATCTCGAGAGTGAACTTCTCAAAGTAGAGACCAAAAAGAGCGACAAAGAGAACAATGCGTCGCAAGAGAACAATACAACCTTTATTAGCAAAGAGATTGTCTATCAAGATGCTCAGCTCAAAAGTGCTATTGATATTCTCAAAGCCTTAATTACATTAAACAAAGAGGAGTTAAAACAGTGACAAAAACAGAGCTTCTGTATGAAGGAAAAGCCAAAAAAATTTGGGCTACGCAAGATACTAATTTTCTTATTTCAGAATTTAAAGATGACCTCACCGCTTTTAATGGAGAGATGAAATCTTCAGAGGCAGGAAAAGGGGCATTGAACAACAAAATCTCAACAGAGCTTTTTAAGTTGCTTGATCTCCACAAAATTCCTACACACTTTGTCGAGATGATAGATGACAATCATATGTTGCACAAAGCGTGTGATGTGATATTGATTGAAGTGATTGTTCGCAATATTGCTACAGGAAGCTTGAGTCGCAATTTGGGGATAGAAGATGGCACGATACTCCCTTTTACGTTGGTGGAGTTTGACTACAAAAATGATGCTTTGGGCGACCCCAAACTCAACGACCAACACGCTTTAATTTTGGGCTTGGTAGAGTATCAAGATGAGCTTGACAAATTACGCCGTATGGCACGACAAATCAATGACATACTCAAACCCTACTTTTTTGAAAAAGGTCTTAAGTTAGTTGATTTTAAGCTTGAATTTGGAAAAGATAGAGAGGGAAATATTATTCTAATCGATGAAATCTCTCCCGATAATTGTCGTTTTTGGGATGTGGAATCGGGCGAATCAATGGATAAAGACCGATTTAGAAAAGGTAAAGGCGGACTTAAAGTCGCTTACGAAAATGTATTAAACAGAATTTTGAATGGGGAAAAATAATGAGAGCTGTCGTGAATGTCTATCTAAAAGAGGGAGTATTGGATCCTCAAGGCAAAGCCATTGCACATGCACTTGACTCTTTGGGATTTGGAGAGCTTGTTAAGGGTGTACGAGTAGGTAAACAGATGGTGCTTGAGCTTGATTCCAACGATGAGGCAAGTGCCAAAGTAGAAGTTGAAAAGATGTGTGAAACGCTACTAGCCAATACGGTTATCGAAGACTATACGATAGAGTTTTAAAAATGAGAGTAGCCGTATTACGTTTTCCTGGAACCAATTGTGAATTGGATACCCATCATGCTTTTACACAATTGGGTGCTGATGTAGAGATTGTTTGGCACAATGAGCAAAAACTTCCAGAGGCTATTGATTTGGTCGTATTAGCGGGAGGTTTTTCTTATGGAGATTATCTTCGTTCGGGTGCTATCGCACGATTTTCACCTATTATGAAAGCTGTTGTGGAGTATGCCAATGAGGGCAATTGTGTGCTAGGAATTTGCAATGGTTTTCAAATTTTAACAGAGATTGGACTTTTGCCTGGAGCATTGAAGCGTAACAACAATTTGCACTTTATCTCCAAATTCCAAACCATCAAAGTGATTCATAACGATAATAAATTTCTATCCCAATGCTCTACACAAGAGATACTCAATGTCCCTATAGCACATGCCGATGGTAACTACTATATCAATCCCGAGCAACTTGATGAGATTGAATCCAATGGGCAGGTACTTTTACGCTACTGCGATAGTGACGGAGAGCCTTTGGCAATAAACGGTTCACTCAATGCCATTGCAGGAGTGTGCAACAAAAATAAAAATGTTTTTGGTCTTATGCCGCATCCCGAACGTGCCATGGAAGCTATTTTGGGTTCTATGGACGGCAAAAAGATGCTTGAAGGATTTATGAATTAATGGTCAAAAGAGTAATCTTTTTTATAGCTGCATTCATCGTTTTTTCAACGGCTTTGGTGGCTCAAACGGAGTATCGCTACAGCTATTTGCCCAAAAAGATATACAAAAATCAAATATTTCCTGTGACGATTTTGGCTATGGGTATTGGAGAGAAGAGCAAAGAACTCTATTTTAAATTTGATAGAGATTCAGACAACCAACCCCTTTTTGATGAACCGCTTATTGTTCAAAACAATCAAGATTGCTTTTATACTTTCTATTTCAAAAACAGTGAGAAAGAGGAGTTTAAACTCCCTTTGCTCTTTATCAAATCCAAAGAGGCGGATATGATTTTGGATGAGCATTTCCTTAGCGTCTCCAAACTTGAATCGCCCAAAGATTTTTCAGGTGTCATAGCTGCCGATATCAAAGTCACTACCTATCAAGCCTCTACTTTTGATGAGACGCAAAATCTTATCACCGTTGCTTTTGAGGCTTTTGAGGCCAATATTGAAAATATAAATATCAAAAAATATCGACAACAAGGAATTGAAAACATCAAACGTGAAAACTCAAAAGTCAAAGCCGAGTACTTTGTGGTTGTGCCTTCCAATGTCAATACACTAAACTTTACCTATTACAATACCATCAAAGAGCAGTTTGTGCCTATCACCGTACCTATCAAAGTCATTGAGACCAAACTCACGACACAACTCGAACCCAATCCTAAAAACGACAGTTTTGAAGAGATCAAAAAGATGACCATAGCGGGATTTATTATCTTTTTTGCTTTGATGTTTTTGTGGAAACGAGATTTTCTCTATCTTATTGTCATAGCCCTTTTAATCATCGTTTTGATTCGTTTCTATACGCCGCTCCAAAAGATATGTATCCAAGAGGGTACTAAGGTACATATTCTTCCAACCCAAAAAAGTCGCATAAGCTATCTCATCGATCACAAAATGGATAAAGTTACCAAACTTGCCACAAAAGACAAGTATGTAAAAATAGAATATAAACAAGATCGTGTGGGCTGGATTAATGAAGAAGATATGTGCAAAAATTAGATTTTACTATGGAGCTTTTATAATATCTTTTGTAACAGCTATTGTGATGATACCTCTCATCATGCTTTTTCAAAATTATCGTGCAACCATTCGCCACAAACTCAACGCCCTTATGCTCTATTTGTTGGGAGGCAAGGTGGTCAAAGAGGGGCAAATTGACCGTGACGCTCAAATCTATATCATGAATCATCAAGGCATTGTCGATATTATTGCTCTTGAGGCGACTCATAATATTGATATAAGTTGGGTTGCCAAAAAAGAGCTTTTTGATGCCCCATGGTTTGGCAAGGTACTCAAATACAGCGATATGATATCGATCAATCGAAACGATAAGCGTGGACTTTTGAAGTTGTTAAAAGATGTTAAGCAAAGACTCTATCATCAAAAACGCCCCATTGCTATCTTTCCAGAGGGGACAAGAAGCAACAAACAACACCTTTTGCCTTTTAAAGCAGGTGCTAAGCTCCTAGCAGAGTCTCTTAAGCTTAGGGTGCAACCCATCGTCATTACGGGTAGCAAAAAGCTTTTAAATGAACACAACAAAGAGGCAAACTCCTCCACCGTGCATTTTAAATACCTACCCACGATTGATGTAGCCAGTAGCGATGAGCAGTGGTATGAGAATGCCAAAATCGATATGCAAAGAGAGATAGATTATGAATATACCCACCATCATCGCAGTCGTTAGCGGTGGAGCTTTGGGAGCTTTGGGGCGACTCATTGTCCTAGAGACTACCCGTCGCTACTTACCCGATGCCACTTTTCCTTTGGGGACACTCTATGTCAATCTTATTGGGAGTTTTTGTGTGGGTATTTTATTTGCCTATTTCAACCACACCAATCTATCGCCCTATATCAAACTCTTTGTGGCTACGGGATTTTTGGGGGCTTTTACGACTTTTTCGACGTTTGCTATCGAGAGCGTGATGCTTATGGAAAATTCTAAATTTCTTTATGCTCTTTTTAACGTAGTTGCCAATACGCTAGGCTCGATTGTAGCTGCTGCTGTTGCTTATTTTGTCACAACAGCGTTATTGCGTTCGCTGTGATGAGTTTTTGAGTTGCACAAGGGTCGCATCGATACGCTTTTGCAAAAGCTCTAATGGCTCTTGATGGTTTGAGTATTTGATGCTGTGATAGAGTCTTGAAATCTCTTGAAGATTTGGCACTTTGATATCTGCATCGACTCTCTCCAAAAAACTCTGCATCGTCTCATAGGAGGCTTTGGAGTAGCCGAGTTTTTCGAGTCTATGGAGCAAGGGCTTGATGGCACACAAGGCTCTATCGGTGCATTTTTGGCGTTGGAGCATCAAAAAGAGCGCAATACTAAGCAGTGTAATGAGAGCGATAGAGGCTAGAATTTTGATTAAAAAAACGGTATTTTGGAGTATCTCTTGCCAAATTTGTCGCTGTTTGGAGCGGTTGTAATCAAGTATCCAGTTGTTGATAAGGTATTTGATATACATAAACTGCATATTGATTTCTTTAAAAATTGAGTTTTGGCTCATAGAACCCTCAAGATTATCGACCGTATCAAGTATGCGTGCCGCTGTTGCCGTAGGCTCGTAGCGTACCCACCCTTTGCCTTGAAGATAAAGCTCTACCCATGCGTGTGCATCTTTCTCTTTGACAATCAGGTAGTTTTCAACCATATTTTTGCGAGAGGCTTTAAATCCTGTGACGATACGAGAGGGAATCCCCGCCATTCTTGCACTTTTGGCAAACGCCGATGCAAAGTGGACGCAATAGCCCTCTTTTTGTTCAAACACAAACGAATCAATGGAGCGATTGAGATCAAGAGGCTTGGGACGCAAGGTGTAGGCAAGATTTTGAGAGGCAAATAGCTCCATAATGGCGTTTGCTTTGGCTTCATCGCTCACATTTTGGGCTTTGAGTCGCTTCATCTTCATAGCCATTTGAGGATTTTGGGTGCGATTGACCCACAACGCCTCTTTGGGATAGCTCATGTCGAAATTAAATTGATAACTCAGTGCCGATGTGACTTCGTAGCGGTGTATCTCTTCGATTTTTTTGTCGTTGATGGTTATAAAGTCATAATTTAATTTGCTTCTATCGGGGAGTAGCAGAGGTGCATCGAGGGTATAGAGCCAATATTGATTGTGCGGATGGAGTAGGATTTGATACCTCACCACGCTTTGACGTGTATAGGTGAGCTTTGGGGTTTTGATTTGTTGCATATTCAAAGGCAACCAAAGCGTACCTTGGTCAATATACAAAGTACTTCCTCTAAAGTAGAGTTGATTATCGGCTGGAATTTTATCTTTGGGGAACATTACCTCCATGACGACTTTTTGAGAGGGTACAAGCAAGGCGTTGGAGTCAAGATGCATCTTGCCATCATGCCCTGTTCGCATCTCTACTTCACCCTTGAAACCAAACTCCGCTTTTTTAAACGAGATACGAGGAAAGACGATAAAAAGCACAATCACGACAGGAAGCGAGAGCATAAAAAGCATCGTAGTGGTGCGGATAAGCGTTGAAAGTTTCGCCTCCATCTTCTCCCAAATAGCCAAAAGCACAAAGACAAAAAGCACAAAGATAGTATAGATGAGCATCGTAATGGTAGTGTAGTAAAAAAAGACAAGCATCATCAATAGGGCAGGGGAGATTTTGAGATAGCTGTTGTACTCCCCCTTGAGACGTTGCAACGCAATAGCATAGAGCAACAATCCATTGACCACCGAAACAAAAAAGAGCATACGGCTAAAATCAGAGAAGTTGTAGCTATCAAAAAAGCTTATCCCAAACGCCGCAAGTCCTAGCACGGTAGCGATGTGTTGGTAGCGTGTGCTGGTACGATGGGTGAGGATAAAAACAAAACTCATCAACAAAAAAAGCAACATCGGAAGCTTTTGCAAAAAAAGATGCGGAACAATAGCCAAAACCAAAGCAATATCCATCCGTTGTTCGTAGGAGAGCCTATCAATATCAAGGAGTTTTTTGAGAGGTTTCATGGGGTTTCCTTATTGGTCTTCATATATTTTGCTCCTGAAGGGTGGATGCAACCCACCGATTATTTAAATGTCTCATATTAGCCCCAACTCCTGCGAAATATCTTTGATGAGTTTGGAGAGTGGGCGTTTGTCTATATCTTCATCATTTATATATCCACAAGTAATAAGCCTAAGCAAATCTTCTCGATTTTTAAATAAAGTCCCCTCATAATTTTTAAAAAGTTCATCAATGTAGCTATCGTTGTAAATTCGTGCTTTTTGGATGAGTTCGAGAATGGTGTCTTTGTGGTTTTGGTATAAATCTTTCAATTCAAAATCATTTAAATTATTTTCTATTCTATTTTTCTCATCGGCTGATATTTTTTGATTAAATTTATAGTCTATTTTAAATCCATCTACAGAGTGATAAAAGGTAGCATCTTTGAGTTTGAAGCTAAATTTCATATTTTTATTGGGGTCAAATCTCATGTCGTAGGGGTTGATATACTCTTTGTCATCATTATCAAGCTTGATCTTATTACAAACTTTACAGCTTGGGATGAGATTGTAGAATGAAATAGCTAAGAATGGATATTTGGACTGCGGATAGAAGTGATCAAGTTCGGAAGTTCGTCTTTTGGTATAGCGTAGATTATAGATCGTATTACGATTACAGTATGGGCATACTGTCACACCTAACTTTACAATAAGCTCATAGGCTTGATAGGGTTTATCGTCCTGATCGGTAAATTTATCGCTTTGATTGAGATAGCTATAGAGAGTCTCAAAATATCCAAAAACATTACAACACTTCGACTTGTACTGATTTGCCAATAGTTCAAGTTCGTGAGGTTTAGCCAATATCAGCTTTTGGAAATTCCACTCATTGCCAAAGCAGTTCTGTACCCATTGCTCTACCATAGAAATATTATAGGTACTTCGGTTAACAATATACTTTTTGATCGCCTGATAATGCTCCTGTGCGATCCTCTCAAGAACGGGGTGTTTGATTTGTGTCATTTTGAACTTTCACAAGCTTCTCTTTGAGTTGAGGCAGATAGTCCCTGACTATATTTTCGATATAGCCTAAATCGACACCTTCGTAGTCATGCACGATATAGTTGCGAGTCAGATAAGCTCCGTTTTGGTCATGCTTTAGGTTATATTGAGCTATTAGTTCCGTGTCTAGTTTTTTGATAGTTTCGCCTATTTGCGATATGCCCATTAGTATGGACATTTGCCCCTCTATATCTCCGAGTGCTTGACTCACTCCTCCATGTCTTTGTGTGATAAATTCGATATTGCCAATCATCTCTACGATGAAGTCGATTTTGGCATTGGTGGATTTTTTAGACATAGACTACCTCGCTCAAAATATATTTTTCACCTGTTTTGGATAGTCCGTTCTTTGAAGCGATATCGACATCTTTATGTATCTCTTTTGAGATCATCTCTTTGATCTCATCGAGCTTGGAAAATCCCACAAATCCAGTGTACTTGCCAAAGAACGGCTCTTCCAAATGATACAAGATATCTACATCGCTCTTGTCCGTATAATCTCCCCTAGCATACGAGCCGAAGATACCGTCGATCACGAAGCCCTCTTTTATAAGGATGGTTTTGAGTTGTTTGATTTTATTGAATATCTGATTTTTTGTCATCTTTTTAGCTCCTTGAGGGATTGTTTCAAGCGTCTAATATCTTGCTCTATTTTATCAATTTTATCCACTTTTTTCAACCTCTTACTATCGAGCATCCTTTGGAGTTGGTTTTTGATAATGGGTTCACCGATGATAGAGATAATCTGTTCACAGTGTTTCAATTCACTTTTTGATAGTTTGTCTTTATTCAAAAGTGTGATGACCTCATCTATCTTGCTCTTAGCAAACTCCCCCATCAGCCCACCGCTCATAAAGAAACTATCGCTTAGGAGAGTATGGATATTGGCTCCGAAGGTCTGCTTCTTCTCCACCCCTGCGACTTGTTTGCCATCTTTGAGGAAGATGATGTTTTGTTTGGGGAGGTCAGAGATGAGGAATGGGGAATGAGAAGCAAAAATTAAATGAAAGTTTTTTGCAGGAATCAATTTTAAAAAGTCTATCATATAACCAATCACTCTTTTTTGCCAGTCAGGATGAAAACCTATATCTATTTCATCTAATAAAATAATTAAATCATTAATTTCTTTCTTTTGAATGATTGTGTTTTTGAATGAAAAAAGTTGATTCAAGATAAATAATAATTGTTGTTCTCCAAAACTTAATTCGTTGAGATTTTTATTATTTTTATCAAACAACTCTATAGCAAAAAATGGATAGCTAAAGGTAGAAAGAATTATATCGACTTCATTTTGATATAATTGATTTATATCCCACTTAAAAAATATTTCTCCAGCGTGGACATCCTTAAATGGATTATAACCTATAGATTTAGCAATTTTTACATTTTGATTATCAGATCGAACATTGAATGACTTAAATGAATTTTGATAACAACGAAAATCTCCCATTCGATTACCTTTATGAAATTGATACAGGTTTTTTTGATATAAACTTTCGGGTAAATTTCTACCAGAAGCGTTTTTTTTAGCCTCTTTAATAAATTCTTCTGCACTACAATGATTACTTTCAGCATGTGGCATATGTAAAATATATAAAAGGTTTTCTATTGCTTCGTTTGGTTTATTTTCCTCAAACAAACTGATAGTTTCATCAATTATTTGTTTAAAAGCATTGCCTAGATTTGTATCTAGGTGTTCTAGTTTTAAATTTTCAATATATGATGTAACAGAAACTTGTATAATGTGGGGAGTGAAATACTTTCCAAATACATGATTTAAATTTTTTTCTTTAATAAACAAATAATTGCGTACAATATTTTCTAAATTTTGCTCTAACTCTTCATTGAGATTAATTATTCCATTCAGTTTTTTGGGAAATTGCAATTCACTAAAATTGCCGATAGTCTTCTCGTATGTAAAAGAATAATCAAAGATAGGAAATGATATCCTATCCGTATCAATTTTCTTATATTGCTCCTTCCCTATGTATTTCTCTTTATCTCCTAAATAATATTTTTCATTAGCACAATCAATAAATATAGCGAATCCATCTTGTCCATCTCGAAGTCGGTTACTGCTTAAAAGGTTTAAAAAAATCAACAAACTACTCTTCCCGCTCCCATTCTCCCCCACAATAGCCGTGATATTGATATTGGGAGGGAAGATATCGACGAAGTCGGGATTGTCTTCTATCGTGAGTTTATTTGATTCATCGTCATACTCACAGCGAAACCTCGGCGAAAAATTAAACCCCTGCTCTTTGATATTTTTATACTCTTCAACCCAAAGATAAACTAATTCCATAATCTACCTTTCACAGCGTGGATTACACCCACTCTACGTGTATTAAGAGTAAAATAGCTCTCTTTTAAATCCATAACTCCAATAGGTGTCTCTAGGTAGGAGTTTGGGAAGGAGGAGAATATTTTGCATTGTATTGGTTTTGCGTTCGATGAAAGCAAACCTACATACTTAATGTTTATCATTTAAACCCTCTCTATTTGGTGAATGAGTAGATTGCGACTGTAGCTACTCTCTTTGGTTTTTTGTATATAAAAGATTGCTTCTTTGATGCTTTTACTCTTTTGTATAATAGCGATATTGTGTCCCCATGGTATCTCAACCAATTGTGAAACAACTTGTTTCGCAATTGCATCATCTTGAGAATAGAAAAGATACCACTTTCGTATAAGCTCTAAGTTTCTTTTGGAAAAGCCTTTCATGGTGGGAAACTCTTTTGATAAATCTTGGCTCATTTGAGTCAAAAAACCACTGCCCCAATGAGTATCTTTTTGTTTGGCTACAATATCAGCTCCCAACTCCCAATAAAATTGAAGCAGTTCACTATTGACTTTGAGAGAGGCTTTTATTTGAACTTGTCGTACTCTGTTTTTAATACTTTGTAGAAACTCTTGATACTCTTGGCTTTGGATGTTTGACATATTGCTTCGCTTTTTGGATTATGGAAAGATAGAGACTTGATACTCTTGGCTTTGGATGTTTGACATATTGCAATCCTAATTTCTTTTAAAATACAGTTTTTACAAAATATTTTATGAATCTTTCAACTCCCCGTTTTCATCGAGCATATCGATACGTCTGCCTTGGGGGTCGAATTTGTTGCGGTAGTAGGCACGGATAAAGCCAAAGGTTAAAATCACAAAAAAAGTAGCCGCTACTATGTAAAAAATCTCTCCGATACTCATATTTTATCCTTCATCTCTATTGTTATTTTTTGAAATCCCTCATAGTTTTGACGCAACGCTTCATAGGCTACTATCCCTACCGATACGCTTAGATTGAGGCTTCTTCCCTCGCCGCCCATGGGAATGGTGAGGCATCTATCGGGGTTGTTTTGGAGTACTTTTTCATCCAAACCTTTGGACTCTGAACCAAAGAGTAGGTAATCCCCCTTGCAAAAGGTCGCATCAAAGTAGAGATTATCGGTTTTGGTTGTCGCTAAATGGGTTGTTTTGTCGATAGGGTGTGCCTCCAAAAAATCCTCAAAGCTCTCCCAAACCACCAAATCAAGCTTGTGCCAATAATCCAGTCCTGCCCGACGCACCGCTTTTTGACTAATATCAAAGCCCAATGGCTTCACAAGATGGAGCGTTGCCCCCAAATTGACGCAGAGTCTCCCAATCGTCCCCGTGTTTTGAGGAATCATGGGTTCAACGAGTACAATATTAAACATCTAAAAGACAATCGTGCGGTTTTGATGGATAAAGACTCTATCGTTGAGTACCAAATGCAACGCACGAGAGAGGACAATCTTCTCCACATCACGCCCAGCACTTTGCATATCTTGCCAACTGTAGTTGTGATTGACGGCTATAACATCTTGTGAGATAATAGGCCCCTCATCCAAATCGCTTGTCACAAAATGCGCCGTAGCCCCGATAATCTTAACCCCTCTCTCATAGGCCTGTTTGTAGGGATTAGCACCAATAAAAGCAGGAAGAAAGGAGTGGTGAATATTGATGATTTTCCACTCAAATCGTTTGACAAAGTTATCGCTAAGGATACGCATGTATTTTGCCAACACGATATAATCAAACGACAACTCACCCAAAACCTCAATCATGCGTTTTTCATGCTCGTGGCGGTCGATACCCTCCGTCGATACATGTATAAAAGGAATATCAAAACGTCTTGTCAAGGCTTTGAGATCTTTGTGATTGGCAATGACGGCTTCGATTTGGGCATTAAGCTCTCCCGCCTCCCAGCGTATCAAAATATCACCCAAAGCATGGGACTCTTTGGTAGCGAGTAAAACAATTCTTTTTTTTGCAGGGACTATCACACGCACATGCGCTTCATGAGGTACAACCGCTTTGATGGCATTTTGAAGCGTATCGACTTCAAATATTCCGCTTACTTTGGTACGCATAAAAAATTTATTGGTCTGTTCATCTACAAACTCTTGGTTTTTGTCGATATTGAGTCCCATCTCATAAAAAACTTTACTGATTTTATAAACCAACCCCTTCTCATCAGAACAGTCGATTAGTACTCTGGCTTCTTTCATCTACAAATCCGCCCCAAAGCTGCAACTTTCGATTTTGGCAACTCTATCACTGTGGCGACCCCCCTCAAACTCACTGCTACTAAAAGCATCAAGCATACTCTCTATCACGCCCAATCCCACCACACGACTACCAAAACACAAAATATTGGCATCGTTGTGGTTGCGTGTAATACCTGCTGTGTAGGCATCGTGGCACAAAGCCGCTCTCACACCTGCGATTTTGTTGGCAGCAATCGAGATACCAATACCCGTACCGCAAATCAAAATCCCAAAACTACCCTTATCGCTCACAACGGCATTAGCACACGCTTTGGCAAAATCGGGATAATCAACCCGCTCACTGCTATGGGGGCCCAAATCTATAATCTCATGCCCTTTGCTTCGCAGATACTCTACCACAAAATCCTTGACCTCAAAGCCCGCATGGTCGGTGGCTATGTAAAATTTTTTCATTTTTTTCCTTATTGTTTAAATAAATTCTTATTCATTTGAAGACTCCAATTGAACAAAGAGTTGTAAAGTTGAGAATTTTTAAAATACTCCATCGAATAAGCAACTCGTAAAGCTTTTTCTATCTCATTTCCATTAAAGCTTTTTAATAAATATTTGGCAATCAATTTTGTTACATCGTGTCCGCAAGATATTTGCAATTTATCCATTGATAACCTTTGTAAATCCTCTATTGTCTCTTGTAAACTTTGTGACGTTAAGGATAAATTTGCATTTTTATTTCTCGAATGTTCCAAAAGTGTTTTTAAAAAACTCTCTTGATTAAAATTCACTCCTGTACTCCCTTGTTGAATAAAAGAACCGAAATTCAAGCCCTCAAATAATAAAGTATTATTGCCTTGTTTGTGATTAAACCATCGCAAATAACCAATAGTTATCGCAGTATCATAAATGTTGTCTTTAAGATTTGAAAAAAACGCCGAGTTATTTGATTGAGTATGAGCATATTCACAAATAAGTGCTTCTAGTGCATCAGATTCTATCATCGAGATTTCTATATCATGATAATCAGTCATAAATAAATTTTCTATCGTTTGGGTATTTTCCAAATGGTCAAAATCGGCATCTTTGATACCAATGACGTGTTGATAGCCCTCTTCTTGAAGTTTTTGAAGGGCTTGAATGACTTTCTTATTTCCATTAAGTGATTCAACCTCAACGCAATTCAAATCAAAGAGCTTTTTGAATAATCTAATATCTGTTTCACCCTCTAATAATACTAAAACTTTCTCTTCATTAGAGGGATGTTTAAGTATTAATCGAATAGCTACCAACTTAGATGACAACTCATTGGAGGTTTCTCTTAGGCTATTGGACAATCTCAGACTCCTCCAAATTAACGGTCAAATCCCACCTCTCATCAATAATAAAAGGTGAATGCGTTGCAATAACAATATCCATCTTTTGGAGTTTGATAATATCTTCAATATCTTTCAAAAATGCTTTTTGCCATACAACATGGAGTGATATTTCAGGCTCATCAAGAAGCACCAAAGAGTTCTCTTGTACTTTAAACAAAAGCTCAAAAAGCAAAACAACCTCATGCTGTTCACCCGATGAGAGGTCGGTAAGTTTTAAAATATCACCTTTTTTTGTTTTGAAGATAAAGCCTTTTTCTTTGTCTATTTCAATGGATTTAAAATTAAAGCGTCGTTCATTGAGAATATCACTAAAAAGTTCTATTTTTTGAATGAGTGCATCAAATACAGAGAGTTTTTGCTCATTATCTGCAATATACAGTGACAAAACCTTTGTTTCGCTCTCTTCAATACTATCATTTGAAAAGAGTGAGGTATCATCATCAAGTTTCAACAACCCATATTCAGATATCTTTTGTCGTTTTTCTTGTAGATTATTGAGTTTATCTTTGAGTTCATCAACAGAGTAGGAGTGACTATTTTGCCCAAAAAGTCTTTTGGGAAAGCTACTATCGAGCGATTGGGTAATTTGTGCATATTCACCAATCTTTTGTTTAATCAGTTTACTTAACTCTTGAGAGTATTTTTCTATTGTATCGGTGATAACTACATTTTCTCTCATACGATGGTCAGAGATTGGTTTTCTTAAAATCAAGCGTTGTTCTTGAATAAAATAGACGCTCATCTCTTTCAAGAAACTACTTATCTCCTTGGGAATATTACCATTAATGCGTTCTAATATCTCATCTGGAAATTCATCATTATACTGCTCTAATATCTCTTGGGTTGTTAATCGTTCACCTGATAATTCATGAAGCCATCGATCAGCTCCTACTCTTCGTATAAACGGTGGTGTGAAATCTTCGATTATATGAGAGGGTATCGTATGTCTTATCTCTTTTTCCATCTCTTTTGTTGGGTAATGAAATATTGTTGCTTTGTTATTTTTCTTTCTTAATATAAACTCTATTTTATCTTTTTTTTGTATCTCTAGTGTGTCATGATTCTTAAAAGTAAAAATAATTTTATCAAATACTAATTTAGTAAAAAATACAAATTTGTTATTAAATAAACTATAGATTATTTTAAGAGCTATTGTTTTGCCATAGCCATTGGGAGCAGTAAGAATGGTGATTCGCTCATCTTGATTTAAATCAATATCGTGATTAAAAGTTCCAAACAAACTATAGATTTTGACATTTAAAAGTTTCATTCTTTGCCCCTTTGTGCTTTATTTACTCTATCGGCTTCTCAAACTGCAAGGTGTCGATATTGCGTCCTATGCGTCCCCAGCGGATAGAGAAGCGTTCTTTGTTCCATAAGGCTTCGCACTCTTTTGAGTCAAGTTCTATTTTGCCGCACACTTCGCCTAGTCGTGCATGGTCTCTTCCTATGCCGCCAAAGCCCTCGCCTTTTAATACTTCATCGTAGCTTCGATGCTCTACGCTAAAGTAAATAGCCCACGGCTTGCCCACGACCAAACGATAGGGGACTGATCCCCAAAATCGGCTATCGTTGGAGTTGTCACGGTTATCGCCTATCATATAGAAGTGATCCTCTTCGACTTTTTTGTACAAAGCATTGACGGGTTTTTGTTCCAATTTATAAGCAGGTGCATCAAGCCCGTGGACAAAAACAGGGTGCATATCAATATCTTTGTTGTACAAAACATAATTGAGGAGTATCTCAAAAATTGAGCTTTCCCCCTCGGGTTTGTATTGGATACCTGGGTATTTGGCTTGATAGGGATTGACCACCCAGAGTTTATCGTTGAGCTTTAGGATTTTGTTGGATGGATAGTTGCTTTTGATGTACTCATCGCCCTCGTGAAAGTGAATGAGCAATCGATTTTCGACGTAGAGTATCTCATCGCCCCCCACGGCAACGCAACGTTTGACGTAATGGACTTTTTCGTTTTGAGGATAACGGAAGATAACAATATCCTCACGTTTGGGTCGCTCACCCCCAAAGAGATGCCCATCTCCATCAAAATCTGGCACAATAGGAATCTCAAGCCATGGCAAATGGGGGGTTGGGATACCGTAGCTAAACTTTTTGGCAAACAAAAAATCACCGATAAGCAATGTACGTTTCATCGAACCGCTAGGAATCACAAAGGATTGGGCTACAAAAAAGATCAAAAAGAGTACAATCACAATCGTACCCGTCCATGTTCCTGAGAAGTGATAAAGCTTGAGTAAAAACTCTTTTGTTTTTTTCAAATTAGTTGTCCTTGTTTCTATTTTGTGCCGATTTGAGGGTATTGCTTAGCAACATAGCAATCGTCATAGGCCCCACGCCTCCAGGTACGGGAGTAATGTAACTGCACTTTTTGCTTACGTTTTCAAAATCAACATCCCCCACCAAAGAGCCATCTTCTAAGCGGTTGATACCAATATCAATCACAATAGCCCCCTCTTTAATCATCTCTGATTTGATAAGCTTGGGTACACCTACGCCTACAATGACAATATCGGCTTTGGAGGTGTGCGATGCTAAATCTTTTGTAAAAATATGCGTGATAGTGACCGTTGCATGGGCATTGAGCATCAGAGATGCCATAGGTTTACCCACGATATTACTAGCCCCTACTACGCATACATCTTTGCCTTGAAGTTCAATAGCGTACTCTTTGAATATCTCCATTACCCCCAGTGGAGTACAAGCCACAAAGCTATCAAGCCCTGTCACCAATCTTCCGACATTGTAAGCATGAAATCCATCCACATCTTTGATAGGGTCTATCACTTCTAAAATTTTAGTCGTGTCGATATGTTTTGGCAGGGGAAGCTGCACCAATATGCCATCAATGCGAGGATTTTTATTCATCATTTTGATGGTTTCGATAATCTCCTCTTGGGTAATTGTATTGGGCATTTCGTGGACGATAGAGTAAAACCCTACCTCTTTGCACGCTTTGGCTTTCATAGCGACATAGGCTCTTGAAGCGGGGTCGTCGCCTACGATAACAACGGCAAGACCAGGGATAATGTTTTTTTCTTCAATGAGCTTGGCGGTGGACTCTTTGATACTGTTTTTGATTTTTTGCGCTAACGCTTTTCCATCCATTAATTGCATTGTAATGACTCTTTAAATTTTTGTGACATTATAGCAAAAAAAGATAATAGCACTAAAACGTTGCGATAATCCACGCCTATAAGTCAAACTTCAAGAGATAGTGAGTATCCTACCAAAAACAGTTTTGAGGATACCCAATGAATGATAGTATGAAATTAATCGCAAACATTATTAATGAGTGTTCAAAGGTCATTGTCGATAAAGAGTTTCAAATCAAACTCTCCTTAGCTACTTTTTTTGGAGGAGGGCATATTTTGATCGAAGATATTCCAGGGGTAGGCAAAACGACTCTAGCCAAAACCTTAAGCCATGTATTGGGGCTTGATTACGCCAGAGTGCAATTTACCTCCGATTTGCTCCCCTCGGATATTTTGGGTGTAAACTACTACGATACCAAAGAGGCGACCTTTACCTTCAAAAGAGGACCTGTTTTTACTCAATTTCTCTTAGCCGATGAGATCAATAGAGCTTCAAGCAAAACCCAAAGTGCCTTGCTAGAAGCCATGGAGGAGCGTTACGTCACCATTGATGGCAAATCAATTGCTTTGCCCTACCCCTTTTTCGTCATTGCTACCAAAAACCCTTTTGAGGAGATTGGTACTTATGAGCTACCCTCATCGCAACTTGACCGTTTTGCCGTCTCTTTTTCATTGGGTTATCCCAGTGCCAAAGCCGAGCGTGAAATACTCAAAAAAGCCCAAAAAGCCGATATTCATACCCTACAAGCCCTTACACAAGATGAGCTAGAGAGCATTTTTGCCTCCTACAAAACCATCTATCTTAGTGAAGATATTTTGGATTATATTCAAGAGGTGCTTGATTTTACCCGTAGCAGTGGGCTTTATAAGGTAGGTCTTTCGACTCGTAGTGCTTTGATTTTGGTCGATATTGCCAAAGGGTGGGCTTTGGTTCACGGCAGAGATTACGTCACGCCTCAAGATGTTAGCACCGTTTTACCTACGGTTACCTATCATCGCCTCAGTGCCATCGAGGGAAGAAAAAATGCAGGGGAGATAGCCGATGAAATACTTAAAAATGTTCATCCAGATAACCCTAACCGTCGTTAAATCTCGTCCTACAAAATATTTTTGGTTTGTAATTGCTTCGCTTTTTATACTCTTTTTACAAGCCTATATGCACAATTTCAACATTGTCTTTATTGTCATGTTTTTTATCTTCTCCATTGCGGGAAGTTCGGGGCTTTTGGGACGGCTTAATGTCTATTTTTTGGACGTTGCGTATCTCTCTAGTGAACGCTTTTTTGCAGGTGAAGTCTCTAGCTATCGACTCCTTATCACCAATAACTTTCGTGCTAGCAGCTACTCTTTGGAGTTTATCAATGACCTCTTTTTAACCCCACTAGCTACCATCAAACCCTACGAACAAAAGATTGTCCAACTCCCCTATCACTACACCACACGAGGCGAAAAACCACTCCCTCAACTCATGATAAAAAGCACCTACCCCTTGCCGCATGAGTTTTTTTATCGTGACAAAATTGATATAAATCAAAGCATTGTTGTTTTTCCTGCACCACTGGGTGTATCGCTCTTTTCTACCAAACTCTACAACCCCAATCTCGACGGTGAAATCAGTGACTTTGAGGGCATACGACGCTTTAACGACGGAGAATCGCTCTCGATGGTACACTGGGCGACACTTGCCAAATCGGGTGAGTTTATGTCCAAAAAATTTCTCTATCAAAATGAAGATAGTGTGATACGATTGGTTTTTAGGGAGATAGAGGGAGATGATGAGTTTAGACTTTCGCAACTCACCCTATGGGTACTCGAATGCGAAGCCAATGGATTGAAATTTAGCATCGAAATCGACAACCAAACCCTAGAGTCCCACAAGATGAGCATTTTTGATATATTGAGCCTTTTGGGGAGGTATTAGAGTTTCTACTCACAAGCACTCTGGAAGTCGAGAAGATAAAATAAATAAGAATGAGATAGATTAAGGCTTATAGCCTAAAATCACGAGAAAGATATGCATTTTTGCCAAGCACTTTAAGGCTGGAGCAAGGTGGTTATTTCACGGTCTTAGGAGAGGTGGAATGAGGAAAATGCCCACATATAATTGATGGGATTGAGAGCCTTAAAAAACTTAAACTTATTTTTGGGCTTATGGTGCTTGGCATCATCCATACCGCTATCGTATCCATCTTTTGAGTAGTCGCCACTGTAGATTTTGAAGGTGTTATTCATCGCAAAACCTTAGAACATCATTATATACCTTACGACTAATCCATCGACCTCTCACAATCATCTCATTAAGCAGTGGGGCAATCTCATCTATATAGCCTTTTTGCTTGGAGGCTATCAAAAATGATAAAGTTCTCTTGACATTTAGCTCTTGTGATTTGGCAATATTATAACCGATGGTCTCATCTATCAAGACAATATCAGCACTCATCTCTTTTGCCAAAACAATAGTTTGAGCCTCTCCCAAATCCAAATCATTGAGCAATATATTTTGTGCAAATTCATCTCTGATACGCTCTACTTGAAAGAACACATCATCAATCTCTTTGTAACCAAATGCCTTTTTGGATTTTATCTCATCATAAACAGCTTGAGGTATATAGACTCTATCAAAAAAATGTCTCAAAATATCTATCCTACCGATAGAAGCCAATGAGATAATGGGTGTAGCATTGGATACCACTATCATTTGAGCATATCCACCAAACTATCAGCGTCATCAAAAATCTCACTCATCTCTCTATGGGAGTAGTCAAATATCGGTATATTATCTTGTTTGAGTAGTTCAATAAAGCCCAATCTATCCATCCCAACAAATTGAGCCGATTTACCCAACGAGAGTTGTCTCTTTTGATACAAAGCTATAGCAGTATAGAGTTTCATCTTATAAGCCAACTCTTCTTTGGTAGATTTGAGTGAGATTAAGATAGAGTCATCTATTTGTATATTTGGTAGTGTTATTGTTTGCATTTTTTAGCTCCTTTTTGTATGATTGATAAGCTTTAACTCTCGTATGCATTCCCACGCAGGGGCGATGGGAATGAGTTAAGAGCTTCTAACTCCGCTTCTATATCATAATCATCAATAGCAGGTATTTGATGTTTGTTTAGAAGCTTCATAAAAGAGTAAATATCCATATCCAAAAATTTAGCTCCTTGTGAGATAGATATTTTATGATTTTTGCAAAGTTCTAGTGCCAACTTTTGTTTAGCCAACTCTATTAAGTTTTGTTTACTCTCATTGATACTCAAAAAGAGTTCATCGGGTATCTCTATCGCTAGTTGCATTTTTTGCTCCTTTTATTAATTTTTTCTATCTCACTATGTATCATATACTCATCGCTCTTTGGGATTATAATTTCTCTTAACATGAGTATATCTTTGGATTATTATAGCCTATTTTGATAATCAAAACTACCACACTTTTCCTAGTAGCTCCAAATGGATAAGGTAGAGTCGTGTGTGAAATTCATATTCGCTGTAGTGAGGTTCGATGTGGGTGCAGAGTTGATAAAAGGCTTTGTTGTGTTCTTTTTCTTTGAGGTGGGCGAGTTCGTGTACGACAATCATACGCAAAAATTCAAGAGGGGTTTGTTTGAAAAGTGTGCCTATGCGTATCTCATTTTTGCGTTTGATTTTGTTGCCTTGGAGACGGTGTGCGTAGGTGTGAAGCCCCAGTGCGTCGTGAAGTGTGTGGATGGTGTTGTCGTAGATGACTTTGCTAAGGGGTGGTGTTTTTTTGAGATAGTCGTTTTTGATCTCTACCGTGTAGTCGTAGAGGGCTTTGTCGGTGGTGATAGCATGGAGGGTAGGGTAGCGTTGCTTTAAAAAATCGGTAAGTCTCTTTTGCTCAATGATTTGTGTGACTTTGTGAATGGTAGCAGGAGAGTATCCATTGAGATAGCGTAGGGGTTTCATTAGAGTGTTAAGAGTGCCCAATCTCTATCGTTTTGGAGTGCAGTAGTCAAAAGTTCACCCGTATGGTTGCAAACCACCCCCAAAGCTTCGAGTTTTTGCGTGGCGTGATACTCATTGGCACATACGATACAAGAGCTAAACTCTACACCCTCTTGTAGCATCGTTTGGACTTTTTGTTGCACCGTTTCATCGCTTACAAGCGTTTGGATAGAGGCTCCCCAAAACATAATGTGTACCCGCTTCCAATACCCCCTAGGCAACGCAACCCCTCCATAAAGCAAGGGAAATTTCAAGATAGAATCACGATCATCGGTAGCTATTACTATAAGCAAATTCTCTTTTTGCATGGTTTTCTCTTTTTTTGGTGCTATTATAGCGTTTTTGTGATTTTTTTCTCTTTTTGCAATTGTATTATATTTGGAAATAAACAAACTCAGCTAAAGTCGAGGCTACATATTCTAGTTCAAAGATGATTTGATGGGCGAAGTGCGTAATATCGGTTTATAAAAGCTCTTTAATACTTTCGCCTACTCTTCTAGCAATATCAAGGCATTCATAGCAGATTGTTTCATCAGGAGAGAAATCAGGCAATACAGAACCTAATGGATATTTGGAAACCAAATAGATTGAATCCATCAAGTCAATTTCATCTTCTGAAATATCAACAAAGACTTTTCGCTCTTTTAAAGTCTGCACAAGCGATGATAGTGAGTGTATTTTTTGTAATCTAATTCCCTTTTCTATGTAGTAGGCTTTGAGGTATTTTTCACTTGCTTGTTGGGCGTTTTGTAGAGATGGATTAAAGAGCATACTGTTGAGCAGTACTTTAGCAGATTGTAAATTTTCATCTGCATACTCTAGCCACAGTTTGGTTTCATCTTTCATAGATGACTCTACCTTCATTAATCTCTTGCATAAAGACCCCTTGTGTATTTTTTTTGATGGGTATAATATCAAGAGGAATATCTTGGGAGAGTTCTCGCAACACTTTGCGATACTTGAGCGATAGTGTCAAAAAGTTTTGATTGGAGTTTTGAATAATGGCTATATCAATATCGTGAGGGCTGGAAGAACTCAAAAAAGAGCCAAAAACAATCACTTTATCAACCTCTACACATTGCGATAATTTCTCTCTAATGATTTGTAAACAGTTGTTTTTATTGATTTGATTCATATTTTGCCCTTTGGCTCAATTGTATTGTGTAGTGTCTATTATCGTTATTGTATCAAAATTTCACTATATACTCTACAACGCATCATCTCAAATGCTATGGATTGCTTCACCCCAAAGGGTTCGCAATGTCTAAACCCTAACCCAAATCAGATACTAGGTGTACCATTTTGGAGGTAATGATACAGGGTGGTTTATAGGGGGTCATTGGGGTGTTTCTTATTGGAAACTTCTTTTTTATTTTTAAGATTATTGTACTCTGCCTCACTAATAATATATTGTTTTTTTGAATCATATTTTAATTCATCTGAACCAAAACTCAATAAAAAATTTTCATTTGGCTTTTTTAAATCATAAGGACTACTATAGTATTCTTTTTTTAATTTACTATCAATAACTCTTTCGGGCGATAAGATAATGACTCTTTGTGATTTAAATGATGGAAATCCCCAATAATGATCTATCTCAGGTACTTCATTTTCCCAATGCCAACCATTAATAATTGGCTCTATATCATCTGATACTTCTAATCTCAAATTAGATATATTACAATGATTAAATATTAATGTATTGTTTTTATAGGGAATAACTCGTGAATGACTTAAATCACAATTAGAAAAACTCGTTCGTTCTTGGCAATATAAAATACTCCAACTTAAGTCACTATTTTGAATTAAACCATTTGGCATATCCAATTTCAATACTCCGTGCAAATCTAAGTTATTAAAAAGAACAACTTGATTTAAATCTTTTATTGTATGTTTTTTCAAAAGTGATACATAGTGTTGAAAACAGAGATTTTGAGAATATGTAATAGGTTCACGACTATACCACTGTTTTACTTTTTCGTCTAAATCTAATTTTTTTGTTTTTTTATCAAAAGCTTCAAACGATTTTTTTATATTCAAATTCTCTTTGAGATATGCAGATAAAATTTGAAAAATCACCTCATTAAAATTATCATTTTTTTCAATCAATTCGGATAGCATTACAAGAGCAGAAATTCTATTGGGTTCTGAATCCGATTCTAATAAATCAACAGCTTTATGAAATTTTTCATTATCAATTTTCAAATTAGAGTTTTGTAGTTCGTTATTTGCAATGACTCCTCTCCAAAGAGCAATAATAATAGCTCCTATACCAAGCAAAACTAATCCTATGTTTCTTATAGTCTCTGCACGATTCAAATTATCTTTATCACCCCAATATTCTAGTTCAAAATATTTTGAATCAATATATTGTCCTAATAAATAGATTAGTATAAAAATTAAAATAAATAAAAATAATATTTTATACTTATTATATAATTCAGAAATCTGTTTTTTTATTTTATGCTTTATGCTATTAATTTTTTGTTGAATTTTCACCGTTTACCTTCTCTCGTTACGAAATTAAATTGCGTAATACCTATTAAACCCTCAACCTCTCCCAACCATTCCGCCTTGTCAGACGATGCAATGAGAAGAAACTTTTACAATTAATAATTATATATTATATCAAAGTAGCTTTAATATTTTGTAGGTTTTCGTAGGTTTGGCACTGCCAAACGACAAAGTTAAATTCAAACAATTCAATAACTTTGCACCTGCACCTAAAGCACCTCAAACACTCAATTTAATCTTATCCGTAGCGTATTGATGAATCAGTGCGTTAATCAATGTCTGATAAGGAATCCCTAGCTCTCGTGATTTGCTTTTGATTCCCTCCAAATCGACTCCATTGATACGAATGGTGATATTTTTGGATTTGGATAGATGCTCTTTGGCGTATCTTTTGGCTAATGCTATCTCTCCGTTGGCATCTATTGAGCGTTTGATTGTATCATTTTCGAGGGCTTCTAATATCTCTAACTCTTCTTTGTCAAACATCGGCTATCCTTTATATTTTTTCTTGGCTTTTCGACTGGGTATTATGGTTTTAAGAAAGCGTTTATCTCCATCAATGACAAAAGGCACAAGATAAACATATCCCAACGCCTCTACCACATAGATTTTTTGGTTGGGATAATCAAGCTCATTAGGATGGGTATATTGTCATTATAAAAGGAGCTTACTTAAAGTTGTATAAGAGTTGAGGATTTTTCTCGTTCCATAATGGTATTGCACAATGCAGATGCTCTCAAATGCGATGTGGGAATAAGAAAAAAATATTCAACACCTAAGCCGTGCCGTTTTTTTAATAATCTTCCATAAAGTTTCTTCGTTTTTCATTTTTAATCTTTGTTTCTATCTCTTTAATGATATTTTGTACTTTTAGTCTGTGTCGAATAAATGTCACCCCCGATAAAAGACTTTCAAAGGATTGAAGATACTCTTTGTATTGTTCTAAGCTTGGAACCATACTGTTGCCACGCCAACTCCAAGAATAGGGTTTATAAAAAACTTTATCAAATAGTTCAAATGAGTCATTACACTCTAAAAAATATGGTATCCACTCTTTTTTTGCTCATATGGGTATTCATCAATAAACTTAAATATAAACTTGCTACGCTCTTCATCTGTAGCATACTTTTGGATAAGTTTTTTGATTGTTGTATTAACCTTTTCCTCGCCTATTTCTTTATCTTCAAAAAAGGATTTAAGCTCTTTACTATCAATATAATGATTTTTTTGATAAATTTTAAAAAAAGTCTCTACTAATCTAAAGATAATACGCTCATAATCTTCTCTCTCCCAAATTATGGAAAATTCACGATTAACACTGTGATTAGAAGATGAAAAGCCTTGTTTATCATAATGGTGATAGATGTAATCTTCAATAAATAAGTCATCCATAGTGAGTATTTTATTAAAAATAGTATAGTCATAATCACGATCATATTCGTGGTTCGCTGTATGTAAAAAATAGAGTTCTTTAAGTAAGTCGATATTATTTTCAAAATACATTTCTAAGTTTTTATAGATATTTGTATTTGGATTAAAGATACCACTTAATAGGCTAATAAAGCTTTCCTCTTCGTTCTTAATTCGCTTATATACAATATCAACAATCTCTTGAAATATCGTTGGTTTGATATGCATATATTTTTCAATGAAGTCAGAAGATGGAATATTAAGTATTGATTGTGTAGAACGATAAAAATCTAACAGTTGCTTGACTTCATATTCGCCTATTTGCTCTTGTGATAATAAATAAAAAAAGTTTAACAGAGATGCATCTTTGTTTTGGCAATCGTATTGATTGATAAGTTTATAGGCTTCCTCTTTACCTAAAGTTTCTATTAAATGAAAAACATTGATATCAAGGGAGAGTTTGTTACCTGATTTTAAAGACTCTTTAATGACTTCAATATACAATTTTTGGTTATAAATTACGAGTTCACTAAGTGCATACTCTATATTATTTGTTCTTATTCTATCGTTTATTCTTATTGATAAATTCAAGAGATATTTCCAATCTTTAAATTTATACTCTTTAAAGAAACTCCATAATCTTCCTTTCAATTCTTCTTCAATAGCTTTCCGATCATGTTTTTCTTCTTCTTTTTCGAGAGCAATACTTACTTTATCTAAGAGCAATACTTTTTCAATTACATAATCTTTATGATTAAATATATTACGAATTTCTTGCTGATATTCCATCTTGCGGTTGTCCAAAAAATCTAAAAAGTGTTGCATGATTGAACACTCTTCATAATTAGTTATATCAAAAGTTGTTTGCATAAAATTGAGTATTTGTTCGCTATCCCATTGCTCTATCTCTGTAATACCAATATGAATACTTATTCCTTTGGGATATATTGAAATAAGTGTAAAAATATCATCTTTGTAGTTTTTCTTATCATACAACGAAAAGACTCTATCTAAAACAGTTTTGCGTAGTTCTTTTAATTCATCTGTTTGAGCAGGTTTATAGTGGATTGTTTGGATTGTATTTTTGTTCTTTTTTACTAGAGTATCTTGAAATTCTGTTTTTAGTAGCTCACTAGATACTCTAATAAAGAGTTTCGTTATTAAAATATTTTCTCCATTTTGAGTAAAATTCCATAAAGTATCTATTAAGTGCTTCTCTTTTGAATATTCATAATGATGACTATCTTTCTTGTAGGTAAAATTTTTTGTTAAAATGCTAATAGTTGCAGATAACTGTAAAGGCTCTTTTTCTAAATATTTAATAATTAGTTCTATTGCAGATGAAATATTTTCATTATCATTGCCAAAAAAAGATAATATTTCTAAAATTTCATTATTTAAATAACTACTTTTATCTTTCCAAAAATCCAATGAATCTACGTCAACAACTTGCTGTTGCACTTTTTCTATTTTATCATTCACATAGACCAAGGTATCAGTTTTTTTCATAAACCAAAAGAGCCTTATAGCTTCTAATAAGTTTGTTTTATCGTTATAATATTTACTCCATAGGTTATCAATAGAGCTTTGTAGTACTTCTTTAATGGTATCATGGTTAAAAGTTTCAATAATTGGATTTAAAGTATCAATAAATCGTTGTTTGTATTTAGGAAAGAAGTTATCCAATAAAAGATAAAAATTAATTTGCTTCTCCACAAACACAATTTTATAAAAAAGATAAGTAGATAAAATTTGGTCAGATACCTTTACAACTTCATTTTGGTACAAATCCACTATCTCTAAACGATTAAGTTTTACTACTTGCTCCCAAAAATCCTTGGAGGATATGCTAAAAACTTTTTCAATTAATTGCATCTGTTCGTCGTGAGATTTATCAACAGCTCTAAAAAATGAGATAACCGTAAGAGATACAACTTGATTATGGTTATTTAAAATATCTATATCATCTTTGACACTTTTAAAATACTCATCATATATTTTAGTAGCATCGTAGATTGATTTTAGACTTTTTGTCTCTTTAGCAACCCTAGCAGCCATTAAAGCAAGTCTTGGATTACCTTGAGAAACCCGCCAAATTTGTTCATGATAGTCAGGATTTTTGATTTGATATATATCTTCTACGAGACTTGTTATCTCTTTTTCGTCAAATGGTTTAAGTTCTATCTCTGCTTTACTAATAAGTGTGGGGATTTTATCAAAAGTTGCTTTTTGAGCATAATCTCTAACCGTAGCTACAATTTTAATTTGATGATTATTGATTTTGTGTTTATGATAATTTAAAATATAATCCAAAACTTGATAGACTCTATTAATATCATCAATCAAAATAAGATATTTTTTATCATCCCCAAAATAGGCTTTTATATCATCAAATAAATCCACACTTTTATTGAATATAGCTTTAAAAATATATTGATTGTTTTTAGCATAACTTTGGCACTCTTCTAATGCAAATTTTGTTTTGCCTACTCCTGCCTTTCCTGTTATAAAAAGTATTTGATTGCTATCTAGCAACTCATAGAATTGTTTTTTTTCATCCTCTCTAAATTTAAATTGATTATTTAGTTTCGTTGTATATCTGCTACTGTCATCATAAGTCTTTATAAAATCATCATAATCTAAAATTTGATTGGTATCGATTTCTATATTTAAAAAGTCTTTAGCTACTTTTGCATAGTTATTATTAATATCAATGCTCATCATCGAATTTGTCAAAATTTCACATTGATTAACCCTATGCTCTTTGCATCTGTTTTGAAGAGTCTCTATATCGGATAGTTTCAAATTTCTGTTACAAGCCAATATAATTTTTTCTATTTGTGATACGGCTATGCCTGTCTTGGATTCATTAAAACATTTATCTAAATCTTCTAATAACTTCTCTAATATTCCCGTTTCTCTAGTTGTATATTCCATAAATAGATATTGACCATTGTCAAGTATAGCAAAACTATCAGGAGTACCAGTAGTTGATTTATCTTCTCCAAGCTTTGTCCCATTTGACTGTATTATATAACCATATTTTTTATTAAGATAGTTATCAACAAGTTTATGAAACTTAGTAGCATCCATTTCAATTAAAGTTTTTTCAATTTGGTTGATTTTACTCATATTGTTTTAAATCTACTCTCCAAATTCTCGTAAAATTGTCTCAAGTAAATGTTTTGATATAAATAGATTTGAGTTTTGTAGTTTTTCTAAATCATCTTTGATGGATGAGATGAAATTTTTCTCTTTTGCCAATATCAAAACACCCAATGAGCCAATCACATTTACACCATTAAGCTGTGCAAAACTTTTGGCTCGTTTATCATCAATCAATAAAAAGTCGGCATTCATATCTTTATAGAGCCGTATGGCTTCAAGTTCGCCTTGCCCCAAACCCATTTTACTAATATCGAGTTCTACTTTTTTGACTCTATTGGCTAAAAATATTTTAAGTTTACTGCTTTGTGGTTTTTGTGTAATGGTCACTTCATCATAAACGGCTTGTGGTACATAGATGGTATCAAAAATCTTTTCAAGTAACTCCAATCTATCCATCGTAGCCAAAGCCACAAGAGCTGAACTATCCCCTATAATCACTTTAAAATACTCTTAGCACGAGCTACTTCATCTAAAATATCATAATCATCAATGACTGCAATACCGTTTTGACTCACTAACTCCATAAAGGTATAAATATCCATTGAGAGCATTTTTGCTCCTTGTGAGAGTGATATTTGGTGCAATTTATAAAGCTCTAATACCAACTTTTCTTTCATGAGCTTTGTTAAACTCTGTGGAGTTTGATTAATACCGTAAAAGATATTATCGGGTATATCAATAGCTAATTGCATAATTTGCCCTCCATTGTTTTTAGTGTATTATAACACAACTCTTATTCCTTTTTTTGGCGATATTAAAGCATTTTTAGGATTTTTTGTTATAATGATTTTATTTCCAAGGTCAAACCATGTCCCACCGCACTATACCCCTCAAAATAGCACACGCCAAAGCCAAATTGATGCTTGATAATCCCTATTTTGGTTCTATTGTCTCTACATTGGAGCTTTGCCACGACTCCACACTTGCGACCTACAAAGGTAAAGGTGCGAAACTTTTGTACAATGAGGAGTATATCAACACCCTTGAATACGAGGAGGTAGAGGCTCTTTTGGCGAGTGTGGCGACGCAAAGGGTACTACAACATCAACACCGAGCCTTCAAGGGCTACTCCAAAGTGTGGCAATTGGCTTCAGAGCTTGTAGCCAATGCGATAGTGGTGCAAAACGGCTTTGAGCTTCCTTTGGAGATGAGCTATCAAGATAGGTTTCGAGGGATGTATCTCGAAGAGGTCTATCGGGTATTGTGCGATGAGATGGAGGATGAGTATGTGCTAGATAATGAAGAGCAAATCATCCACGATGAGAGCCTCGATGAGGAGTTTTTGGAGCAACTCTACACAAAGTTTGAAGATACCTTAGCCTTGCCCAAAGATTTACACTCTATCCTCAAACCACGCCAAAGCCACGCTATCAATTGGAGAGATAAGCTCTATCGACATATATCAGCGTACGACAAATCGCAATTTAGCTTCTTCCCGCCCAATCGAAAATATCTCTATCGTGGAGTCTATATCCCCTCTTTGAGCAGTGATTTGCTTAGCATCGTTGTGGCCATTGATACCTCTGCGTCGATTGATGATGAGCTTTTGGCACTCTTTTTGGGTGAGATAGAAGCGATCATGCAAAACTACCCCCACTATCAAATCGACCTTATTCAAGCCGACCACAAAATCCAATCGCACGAGGTCTTCACCACAGGCGAAACGCTTAGCTACACCATCAAAGGACGAGGAGCGACCCACTTCGCCCCCACCTTTGACTACATCGATGAGCATTTGGATACTCCTACACTTTTGCTATACTTTAGCGACGGCATGGGAGAGTTCCCACCCCATCAACCCCCCTACGATGTACTCTGGGTCTCCCCAAAACCCATCAACGTACCCTTTGGGGAGAATATCGTGATGGAAACAAAAAAAGATACCAAAGCACCCCCAAAAGGGAGCTTTTAGAGTCCAATCGTAATAGGTGTCGCAAACTCTTGGGGCATATCGGGGAGTTTGGGTTGGGGCAAGGTGATGGTTCGAGGCGTGGTTGTTTGGGTGACTCTATTGTCTTCTACACTAATGACCACAGAGCTTTTTTGTACCACTTTGATCTCTATTTCAATCTTAATCTTGGCTATGGTTTTGACTCTATCGATGGTATCGTCTAGGGCAATATCTTGGCTTATTGTTTGAGCTTCGTCGTAGGTTTGATCAAATTTTGTCGCCTCAAAGGAGTCGCTAAGATCAACAAAAAGCAACTCTAGCACCTTGATTTGGTTTTGCAAATCGTTGATGCGTTGCATAAGGGTAGCGTAGAGTGCTTCACTGCTTTGTTTGGTTGTCTCATCAAAGGTTTTGATGTGGATGCTTAGCTTGATAGAGCTTACGACTTTGGCAGAGGCGACGTATTGGACTCGCTCTTCGTGGCTAAGTTTTGTTTTTTTGGCTTTGAGGGTTACTTTGGTTTTGATGTGTGTTTTGAGCGTATCGATGAGTAGGTCATTTTTGACTACTGCTTCATTAGCCTCTTTGATTGCTGTTGGGGTGGTTTGATTGTTCTCTACCTTTTGGGCGATGTTTGAAGCCAAAGTATCGCTTAATTCATCATCAAGCTGGGTTGGAATCTCTCCCTCTTCGACTACCTTGGAGGCTATATCATCGGCACTCTTTTCAAGCTCATTTAAGCTACTCTCATCATCAAGCATCTCACCAACTTTATCATAATCCTCTAATCGAGCATTTTTGTAGATAAGCTTGACTAGCTTTTTGATTTTGAGCTTTTTAATTGTTTGGTACTTTTTGGTTGATTGAACGACTTTGATTTTGAGTCTATCGACATCTTCGCTAAGGTTGGCTTTGATAATCTTGGCTACCAAATCAATAGTATCACTATCACTGCTATTGAGGTCACTGCTATCAAGCATCGCTTGGATAGAACTCTCTAAGTTATCAACGATTAAAGCCAACTTTTCATTATCTAGCTCATCACTACTACTCTCTTCAATGGCTCTGAGTAGCTCTTGGAGGGTTGCGTAGCTTGATACTACATCTTTTTGCTCTTCGTTGCTCATGGTAGCTTTTACTTGGATTTTGGTTACGACTTTGACTATCTGTTTTTTGACAATCTCTTGGGATAGTGCGAGTTTACTTACCTCTTGGTCTGAGATACCCTCAATCTCATCGAAGATATGGCTAAGGTTAAGGTCATCCATATCGACTCCCATATCTCCAATGCTTACTTTGATTTTCTTTTTGACCACCACTTTGGCAATGGCTTTGATAGAAATGCTCTTATCCTCTACGGGCGTAATCTTGGCTAGTAGTGCAATCAAATTCCCCACACGATTAAGCGTATGGTGCTTTTGGGTATCTATCTTGCAAAGGCTTCGATTGTCATCTATGCCAAAGCTCTCTTTGACTTGCTCCTCTGCTTCTTCAAGTGGTATTGCACCCTCCTCGACAATATTTTGCACCAATGTCGTAGCGGGGTTTACAAATGCCATAGAGGTATTGCTATCGCTCTCTTCTCGTTCCACAATCGCCCCCATCTCAAAGCCTAGCTCCTCATCGTTGGCGTTGGCTTCGTGATCGACTCCTTTGTCTTTTCCGCCTGTGACTTTGAGCTTGTAGCGTTTGGGCAAATCGCTCACATTGGCTTCAAAGCTTCCGTTTGTATCGGTGGTAGTCGTAGCAAGAAGCGTATCGTTTATATCAAGTATCTCTACTACCGCTCCTGCAATCTCCCCATCGACCGCATTGCCCACGACTCTAAATTGAGCCTCGTTTTGGGCTAGGGTTTGGTTGTTGTCGGGTTGTTGGGCTGTGTTGTTGGTATCATTATTGACAAGAGGTGGTGTATTGACACAGCTATCACCCCCGCATCCTGCCATTATCAAACCTGTAACCGCAATGGCTACCAATGTACTTAATCTTCTCATGGCTTACTCCTTTTCACACAATACAAAGTATCCATCGTTTTGATAGATATTGCTAAAGCTCTCTAGTGTCTCGTGTACTCTATCGGGCATAAAGAGAGTGGGCATATCTCCCATTAGCTTAATGGCTGCAATCATCGTGTAGTTGGGTTGGCTACACTCCACGCCTGTAATGCTTAGCCCTATATTGTCCGCTCCGTGCATTGATAGGCTATTGCCGTAAATATGCGTCGCTTCTATGGGCGTATCATCCCCTACATCGATCGTCGTATCCTCTGTAGCCCAAACAAGCACGGCTTTGTGCGGTGGGATACTCCCCTCTATGAGTCGATACTTGGCTTTGATTTGCTCTTGTACATCGGTGTGAGGAGAGTAGCCGTACCACTTAGCGTTATCGACTATCCAAATCGCATAGATTGCATCGCTTAGATTGTCAATCGCAATGTTTCCGCTAATGAGGCTTCGTCCTTTGGGGATAGCAATTTTATTTTCAATAGCCGTTATCACCTCACCGCTTCGCATCATCGCTATGACCTTGTCAATCTCGGCTTTGAGCCTATCGATAGCACTTTGTGAGTTGTCCTCATCTTGCTTGTAGCCATCAATCATCTTTTTAATATCATCAATCGCCTTTTTGATACCATCCGCCTCTTTTTTGAGTGCATCTTTTTCATCATTATCAGCGATAGTGTTATCGATAGCTTGTTTGATGTCATCGATTGACTTCTTGGCATCGTCAAGCTCTTTTTTGATTGCATCAAATTCTTGCTTTAATTTATCATTGGCTCTTAGATTGGTATTAAAATCAAGCAGGGCATCAAGTCGTTTTTTGATTGCTTCAAGTTTGGCAATGGCATCTTTGATTTTGCTAATGATGGTTTCATTGGTAATCTTTTTGCCGTTGAGTCCATAGACAATCGTTTCGCCTTGGATAATCTCTCCTGCTTCATTGATTGAGAGTGTTGTAACCATTACCTTGCCTAAGCTTGTAATTACGGCTAGTTTGATAGTAGTGGCTTTGCCATTGGGAATTGTGACACGCACTTTTTTGTATTTGTATATGCTCTTATCCTCAGCAGAGGTCAAATCACCAAACTCTACCCCATCGCCTCTCCACATCGTACCAAAGGACAATTCATGACTCTCCCCCTCTGTATCGATACAGCTTTGAGTGCCACCGCTTGTGAAGTATTCCAAATCCAAAATACGATTGTTGTTGCTATCTTGTGTATTATTTTCTACCTTTAGATCCAAAGCAGGTGCAGTGGTATCAAAACATCGATAGGGTTCAAACCAATGCTCAAAACCACCTTGTGCTACTTCATTGACTGCTTCTGTGGTATCTTCATTGCTACTATTGCTCTCTTGGGTGGTGGTATTGTTTTGCTCATTTGTAGGCTCTTCCACTGTAGGCGTTTCATTTTCCTGAGTGGTTGGCTCTTCTACTTGCGGTTCTTCTGTTGCTGGTTGCTTATTGGGGTCGGCTTGTATCGTGCGTACCATATAGACAAAGTAGTCACGATTGATAGTCGCACTCGGTGCTAGTTTGAAGCCATAAAGCGACATTTTAGCCAAATAGCCATCATACCAATTGGTTGATGTTTCGCTATAGCTCTCATGGGTGAGAGTGCGAAGTATGAGCTTGGAAGCCTCTGCGAAATTGACACTATCAGCAGGTGAAAAACTACTACGATTTACCAATAAACCGCTATTTTTGCCATAACAGACATAGGGATTCATCCAATCACCAGTTGGCACATCATCAAAGCACTGCTCGGTCGTAGCAGGTGGATTAACCCCACTAGCCACAATTACCATCTTAAGAGCCTCTATGCGATTGGTCGCCCTATAAGGCTCAAATGTATCTCTACAGCTAATCCACCCTTCATCACTCGCTACCAAAATATCACTCTTGTAGCTACTACCGTCAATATCGGTAAATGTTGTGCATTCTGTAGCCAAAACCATGATTGGTAATAAAAGTATTACTAATGCAATTTTTAGTTTTTTAGTTATCATTATTTTGCTCCTTTGCTACATTTACCAATGACTTCTATCTGATTTGCATAAAATGAATATACCATCATTTTGCTAAGCTCGGCTCTATTGATTTTATTATAAGGTTTAAATTCTCCTCCAGGGTATCCATTTATTATTTCTCGCTCACATAAAAATAGAAGATTACTTTTTTCTACATCATTTAATTTTGATATATCTGTAAAAACTGTGCAAACTTTTTTCCGTTTCGTCTTCTCTAGCAATGGTTTTAATATATTAACAACTTCAATTCTTGTTATTGCTTCGTTGAAGAACCCTTCTTCATCCTTATGCTCGTCCCATATACTAATATATAAATAAGATCTTGCTTTGTTTAAATATTCTGCAAACCAAGTATCAAAGGTGAAAAATTTGTCATACTTATCTGTTGAGTTTCCAGTCACATCAATGTAAATTTTATTTAATATTTTAATAAATTCTGCACGTGTTATATCTTTATCAGGACCAAAGTATGAGTAATTTTCAAATTTATCTTGATAGCCATGAAGTATTTTATCCTCATATTCTTCTTCATGAAAATATAAATAGTTTATGTATCCAGTAAACCAGTCAGTTCTTAAAGTGTCAATAAATACAGGACCGCACCAATCTTTATAATTCAGGTCGATAAATTGATTTGCATAACTTTCTTTTGCCCAGTAACCATTTTTATTATCTAAATCAATATATATTGTTCTGCCAAATTCTTTTTCTTTTAAGTATTCTTGTAAATTATAAAATCGTGTTCCTTCATATACCGCTGTGCCTATATAGTCAACTGCTTTAGCATAAAATGCACCTTTATCAAGGTTTTTTGTGACTGCAAATCTTTTATCACCATTTAAAATCATTTCAGTTAAAGAACCAATTGCACTATAAATAACTTCATTCATTGTTTCGGTATTTTGTTTCAATAGTGTCTCTTTAAAGTTTCTAAAAACCTCTGTTTTTATAAAAGTTTTTATTAAAGCTTCAAGCTGTCTTGCATTGACAGGATAATTTAATTTTTTTGTGAGATTTTTTTCCCCAAGAATTTTTACCGCTATTTCAATAGCCGATTCAAGCAAATTAGCTACTAGAGCATTTTCACTAATGTATGAAATTTTTAGTAGATTATTTTCTGATGCCGTAGAAAAACTTATTGTAGTTTTTTTGTATGGAACAGTTCCTGTTATGTTTGTAGAGCCATATTGAATTGTATTAGATACTCTTTCATATTGATCTACAATAAAATAATAAGGCAATTTTCCATCCAAAATAGATGTTGGTATTGCTTCTGCTTTTGGAATTATATAAACTTCCTTGATTTCATCTTTGCCTATAACCTCAATTACCGCATTAAGATTACTATAGGTGAAAACAGAAAAAGAAACTTTTTTATTATCTTTTAGATTTTCAATTTTAAAATCTTCAATTATTAAGCCAATAAACTTTTCAGTTGTTAAGCTATACATATTTTTTGTATAATATTCAACATCTTTATGTTCAATATTATCATATGGTTTATATGAGTCAAGTGATTCTATTTTTTTTAAATACAGTTTTATTTTCAGATAATAAAACTGTATTTAATGCAATCAAAACCAAAAAGCCCCTCAAAAGCCTAAACCTATCTCTCATAACGCACTCCTTAATATTTTTTACACAAACAAACCAAACACACAGGCACAGCAGGGATTTTAAACAAGCCTATTGTATTTAAAAGTAGTTTAAAGTAGTGTTAATTGGTAGGTGTTTAAGTTTGCTAAATGGTAAGTGGTGGATTGGGTGACATTTTGTGATTTTTTGAGGGTCATTAAAATGTTCACTATATTTATCAAACAGAGTTTACGGTTTGAAAATCTACTCATTCTGGACACACACCTCTTGATAGACCATAGGAGCAATCATAATCGTATCACCAAACAATCACTCTTTGTTGCTACACCCCAGTAGATTATAAAGAATATTCTCAATGCTCTCTATCTCTTGGGTGGTTAGTATATCTATATCATCAAGTCCATCAAGTAGCGTATCATCTTCTTGGGTTTGCTGGGACGCAAGGGCAAGATTGCGTTTTAAAAAGTGTTGATACTCTATCTCCTCTAATATCTCTGGACTTTTTATTGACAATTATTACCACCCCTTTTTGATATTTTCGATGTGTTTGCCGTAGGTTTGGGTGAAGTCGTGGGTGCCTTGTGCGTTTTTGACGAAGTAGAGGTAGTCGGTGGTGGCGGGTTTGAGGGCGGCACGGATAGCGGGGGCGGATACCGATGAGACAGGGTAGGGCGGGAAGCCTTTGTTTTTGTAGGTGTTGAAGGGGGTGGTGTCCTCTTTGATACGCTTAGCGGTGACTTTGATGTGGGAGTATTTGCCGTAATTGAGTGTGCCATCCATTTGCAAAGGCATATCTTGGGCAAGGCGGTTGTAGATTACAGAGGCGACGATAGGCATCTCGGCTTCATTGGCGGCCTCTTTTTGGATAATCGAAGCTAGGGTTAAGATGGTGTTGAAGGTATAAATATCAAGCGTTTGGTTGGTCTCTTGGGTGTAGATTGTGGCGTATTTTTTGTTGCTTTGGGCTACCAAAAAGGCTATGAGTTTCTCCTCTTTGATACCGTGGGGTAGGTGGTAGGTGTCGGGATAGATTCCCGCTTCTTTGTAGGGGGATTGCTTGTCGTACTCACTTAAGAGTTTGGCTTCATCGAGTCTAAGCTGAGCGGCTATCTCTTGGAGAAAAATATAGGTGGTTTCGCCTGGAATGAGGGTGATTTTTTGGATAGCAAAACGTGCGTTGGTAAGAGCCATCAAAAACTCTATTCGGTTCATGGTGGTAGAGGGCATTTGGATATGACCGCTTTTGGGTGAGCCAATAAGACGCATCAAATAGGTATCAATTAGTGATAAATTGTGTCCGTTTTTAGTTAGATGTGTTATAATTTTGCCAATCGATCCCTTGGGGATATAGAGTGTTTTTTGTGTGGTGACAGGCACGGAGAGGTAAAAAAGGAGTGAAAAAGTGATTATCAAAACCGTATCGACTATCCACGCTATTATTCGTAATATTGTGCTTTTTATCATTGCTTTAATTCTATCCCTTGTCGTTTGGCTCTATGCAGGTATTTCGATTGAGAAATTCAAACTCTACAACATCAGTGTGGATGGATTATACCTAAAACTAGATAAAAAACTTATTCTAAAAGCCAAACAGGTGGTGCTTCAAAAAACCAAACAGAGTCCAAAAATTGAAAATATTGACCAAATATTTGATCGTATCAAGTATGGATTTACCTTTTTTGAGTTGGTACAGCTTGAAAAAGTTGTCTTCAAAAACAACCACTACGCCATCAACTACGTCAATAATCTCTTGCACGTTGTGAGCGATGAGTACGAGAGCGTAGTCGATATCAAACGTCATGGTCAAGAACTCCACGCCGATGTATCGTTGCTCTATATCAAACAAGAGGATATTACACTCTGGGGCAAAGTGGTTTATCATTTAAAAAGCGGCACGATAGAGAGCAAAGGAGGGTATCGAGCCTACGACATTGAGGGGAAGTTTGATTTTGGCAAAGTCAAAAATCTCGTAGCGTTGAAGATTGATGCCAATGAGACAGGCTCTATCGAACGTATCATCCATCGCTTTATCAAAAAGCCCAAAACCAATGAGTGGATACTTAAACGTGCCTTAGCCAAACGCTACAGAGTCAATCACTTTGAAGCCAAAGGGGAGATTGTCAATGGTGCGTTTAAGCTTGATATGGATTCGCTCTACGGTGAAGCGTACGCCCAAGGACTTAAGGTCTATTTTCAAGAAGATCTCAATGAGTCGGTTGATATTCCAGAGGTAGCCATACGCTACCAAAAGGGCAATTTATACTTTTACCCACGCCACGCCACCTACAAAGACAAAAACATCACCTCTGCGTTTGTAGCCATTGAGGATTTGGATGAAAGTGTACAACATCTCAAAGTCCAACTCAACCTTACCTCTCAACTCGATAGCACCATCAAAGAGATACTTGATGCTTACAAACTCCAATTCCCTATCGTGCAAAAGCGTGGAGTCACAGAGGCTTTGTTGCGTATCGGGGTCAATCTCAAAACCCATCAAGCCACCTTTGAGGGTGATTTCAATCTCACCAAAGGAGAAGTACACATCGCCAAAGCCCCTTTGCCTATCAACGAGGCAAAAATTAGCTACGCCAACAAAATAGTCACTCTCAAAGAGGTCTATTTGGAGACTCCACTCTACAAAGGCAAAGTGACAGGAGAGGTGAAATTGGCTCACAAAAAGGCGGATTTGGATGTCGATTTGGAGCGTTTTAGTGTCACCAAAGGCAAAAAGAGGATTGTCGATGCCTCCGATATGAAGCTCCCCGTTACGCTGGAGTACGATAAAGGGGTACGCTTTAGTATTCCCGCTCTTCAAACCGTTATCTATACGAAACAATCGAGCGTTGTGATGGATTTTGAAGATATTAACCGTATCAAACCCTATCTCAAAGTTTTACCCTCCGATATTGATGGTGGAAAGCTTACATTAAATACGCATGATTTTCATGATTTTACCCTAAGCGGTTACGCCCAGTGGAGAGAGTGTTTTTTGTACTCCCAAAAAGATGTGTGCCATACCCGTTTGCCCTTTGAGGGAAGTATCACAAAAGGGGAGCTTAAGCTCAAAATCTTTGGCAACAAAATCAACTACTCTACCTATAATAATACCGTCTATGTCAAGGATTTGCATATCGATTTGCACAAATTGCTCCAAAAGCCAAACGGCAAGAGCAGTGGCAGTGGCAATGGCAATGGTAAAACCGACTCATCCAAGATTCATAATCTCACCATTTTGGGCAAAAACTCTATCATCTCCTACAAAAATTATCGGCTCAAAACCCCTCACTACTCTATCGATATAGATGGCAATCGACTCCTTTTCCAAAGCAACGACGGCGTTGCTAATCTCTATTTCAAAAAAGTAGGCGACAAGATTGCTATTGATGCGGTCAATATTGATGATGCGATGCTCCATCCCCTTATCAACTTCGATGCTCTAAAGGGCGGAAGATACACGCTTCATCTAGCAGGAGACACCCCAAAGCAAATAGAGGGCAAGATAGTGATTGAGGGTGGTACACTTGAGAGATTTCAAGGCTACAACAATGTCGTAGCGTTTCTCAACGCCATTCCCGCACTTGTCGCCCTCTCCAATCCAGGATTTAATGACAAAGGCTACGAGATAAAAGAGGGTGCAATAGAGTATAGCATCATCAACCAAAACCTTATCAAACTCAAATCGATTCGCATTATAGGAGGCTCATCGACGATTGTGGGAGCAGGGGAGATCAATGTAGCTACCCAATTGGTATCCATAGATTTGGCTATACAAACCGCACGAGAGATTGGCAAAGTAGTGGGTTCTATTCCTATTGTGGGGTATATTTTGGTAGGCGATGGCAAGAGTGTCGCTACGGGAATCACAGTACGAGGCTCACTAAACAATCCCAAAGTCGAATCACACGCTATCAAAGATATGGTTTCGCTTCCATTGGGCATGATTGAACGACTGCTTAAATCCCCCGCACGGCTTATTGATGGGAACAAAAAAGCTAACTCTAAACGATAATTGGGGATAATTCAGGTTTATGAAGAGAAATGGAATACAATGAAAATTAAGACCGATATTGCACACTTTACCTCCCCTTTGTATCTTGAGAGTGGGCGGATACTTGAACCTTACGATATCGCCTATGAGACCTATGGAGAGCTAAATGTTGATAAAAGTAACGCCATTTTAATTTGCCATGCACTAAGCGGTTCGCACCATGCAGCGGGGTTTTATGAAAATGACCGCAAAGCGGGTTGGTGGGATGGTTTGATTGGCAGTGGCAAAGCGATTGATACCAATAGATATTTTGTCATTTGCACCAATACACTAGCATCGTGTTTTGGAAGTTCGGGACCTATGAGTCAAAATTACCCCAGTGAGCAACCCTATCGCTTCAAGTTTCCCGTTGTGACAATCAAAGATATGATAAAAGCCCAAAAAAACTTTTTGGCGACATTGGGAATCTATCACCTTAGAGCCATTGTGGGAGGTTCGATGGGGGGAATGCAAGCGTTGCAGTTTGCTGTGGATTTTCCAGACTTTGCCGATGATATTATCCCTATGGCGACCACCTACGCCACTCGCCCGTGGACGATAGCGTTTAACAAAGTCGCCATGGAGGCTATTCGCAAAGACCCACGATTCAAAGATGGAAATTACGACAAAGATGCGTTCAAAGAGGAGGGGTTGGATGGTTTGGCAATCGGTAGGGTAGCGGGACACATCTCTTACCTCTCGCCCTTTTCGATGGACAAAAAATTTGGACGCAATTACGTCAATAACGATGGACTCTTTGAGCTTTTTGGACGCTACGAAGTGGAGCGTTATATGGAGTATAATACCGCCAATTTTGCCAAGATGTTTGATCCTCTTAGCTACCTCTACATCATCAAAGCTATCAATACCTTTAATCTCTCACGAGGTTACGACTCGCTTTATGAGGCTATTGGGCGTATCAAAGCCTCCATTCATTTGATCAGTTTCAAAGCCGATTACCTCTTTTTCCCTGCCGAAATGGAGCATATCTACAAAATGATGCAACGCAACAAACAAAAGGTAAGCTACCACGAAATCGACAGCGACTACGGACATGATGCTTTTTTGGTAGAGATTGAGAAGTTTGACACCATTGTGCGAGAGGTGCTGCAATAAGTGCTATCTCAACCTCCCCACAACTTCCAAAGCCTCCATCTCAAACTTAGAAAATGCAAACCATTTTTTGCCCAAATCTTTGAGACTCGCTCCGATGTGGTAAATCTCCACACCATCAAGTATCAAAAATCTATCGTGAGCTTTTTTGAACTCTTGAAGTTCTATGTTTTTATATTGGGCTTTGTATTTTTGGTAGTCTAAACTCAACTGTTTGGAAAGGGTTGTCGTATAGATTTTAAACCTAATGTTTGGGTATTTGCTAAAGAGTGTAAAAACGGTGTCGTCGATGTAATTATCTATAAACACTACCTCCTTTTTTGCACTCTTTAGCAAACCGTTTACAAAAGCATAAGCATCGTAAATTTGCCCATCATAAAAGATGCCCTCGTTTGGTTTTTTGTTTTTCTCTTCAAGTGCATTTAGGATTTGTTCTATTTTTTCATCTGTTTTAAGCTCATAGGTTATTTGTCGTTTTTCCAAAGCTTCCATCTTGGCAAATAGCAAACTATTTGAACCAATAATTTTTCGCATCTCCACAAAAGCTCGAATGATTTTGACGCTTATATCTACCGCTACGGTGCTTTTTAACACCGCACTAAGCATCGAAACGCCTTGCTCTGTGAAAGCATACGGCGGTCTTCTTAAGCCCATTTTATCGGAATTGGAAGTCACAAATTGTGACCTCCAATTTTCAAACTCCTCTTGTGAGAGTTGAAACATAAAGTCTATAGGAAATCTATGTATATTTCTTTTTACGGCTTGATTGAGTGCTTTTGTCTCCACATTGTAAAGCTCTGCCAAATCACGATCTAGCATCACTTGAAGCCCACGAATGGTGTGGATTTTGGTTTGTAGGTTTTGATGGTCTATTGTTTGCAGTTTATTATTCATCTTGGCTCACTCCTTTTTGATTCATTCCTATTTGTATCGCTCTGATTTTTTGCGGTGGGGGTTGTTTTTCATCTTCTATTACGAGTTACATTGGCAATGGTTGCTTCTAAAACTTGCCAACTCATATTGTTAAGTCTATTGATTTTGAAATAAAAATCATTATTGTGTTTTGCTATAAAACCCTCTTTTTTGACTACAAAAAATATTTTAATGATTATATCTTATTTTGTTTATGCCCTCACACTCTTCTAAGGTAGAATAAATAGTACAAGAGGATACAAGGGAGGGTTCTTTTCAATTAATAATTAACGGCAAATAAGATACAATATCCATTAAACTATTTGGCAAAGAGATTGAGAATGAAACCCAAAACATTTGAAGAGAAGCTAGAGTACTCCAAGGAGATACTAGAGAAGTTGATGAATCCAGAAATTACCCTTGAAGAGTCGCTTAGGCTCTACGAAGAGGGAATCAAAAATATCAAAGAGGCTCAAAATTTGATAGAAAAGGCCAAAACCAAGATTGAAATCATCGAACAAAAACATTTTGGAGAAGATAATGACCCGAGAGATTAAAGTCGCCGCACTCCAACTCCCAACGCTGGGGATGAATGCTACGAAATTGGAATTTTATATCCAAAACGCCCACAAAAGAGGGGCAAAAATTATTGTTTTTGGAGAGTATGTACTCAATCATTTCTTCAAAGAGCTTGAATCGATGCCCCAAGCGATGATCAAAGAGCAGAC
Organism: Sulfurovum sp. FS08-3; assembly: GCA_000830175.1. Lineage (GTDB taxonomy): Bacteria > Campylobacterota > Campylobacteria > Campylobacterales > Sulfurovaceae > FS08-3. The sequence goes on from JQIS01000010.1 coordinate 122,067, forward strand.
CCAAAAGAACATCGGCACACTCAAACGCTACGCCATGGAGTACGATATTACCTTTATTGCTCCCATTGTCACCGTCAAGCGACGAAAGTTTTACAAAGAGATTGCTAAAATCGCCCCCAAATCGATTGCTTATTACACCCAACAAATCCTTATTCCCTACAGTCATTGGAATGAGAAGTACTTTTTTTCCAATCCTACACAGCCCCTACAAGAGCCGATGATTTTCAATGTGGAGGGTATCAAGGTGTGCGTCTTTGCAGGGTTTGAGTTGCATTTTGACTACTTTTGGCAAGTGGTGATGAGAAAACGGGTCGATTTGGTTATTTTGCCTACCGTTTCAACCTTTGAATCGCACAATCGATGGCGTGAAATTCTCAAAACCAAAGCCTTTTTGCACGGATGTTATATCCTAAGAGCCAATCGTGTAGGCGAATACATCGACAAAAAATTTAGCTGGAACTTCTACGGCGATACGATGATAGTCGATCCCAAAGGGCATGTCGATATGATGCTTGAAGACAAAGAATCAATGCTTATTGAAACCATCTCCAAAAATATCACCATTGCCCACCGCAAAGATTGGGGATTTCATAGAGAACTCAAAATGCGAGGAGAGATATTTGATAATTGATACCCATTGTCATCTTGATGATGCGTGCTACTTTGATGATTTTGAAAAGGTGTTGCAAGACGCCCAAGAGGCTAGGGTAGAGCGATTTATCATCCCCGCCGCCCATCCTGCTACCTTGCAAAGAGCGTTGGAGTTGTCGCAGCGTTATGACTCTATCTATTTTAGCGTAGGAGTCCACCCCTACGATGCCAATCTCTACGATAGAGCCTTTGTGGAGGAGTTTGTGACGCATCCCAAATGCGTAGCGGTAGGGGAGTGCGGACTTGACTATTACCGTTTGCCCGAAGACAAAAGTGCAATTGAGAGCTACAAAGCGTTGCAAAAAGAGGTCTTTGTTGATCACATCAATCTTGCCAAAAAGTACCAAAAGCCTTTGATTGTGCATATTCGAGAGGCTTCGCAAGATAGTATGGCATTGCTATTGGAGCATGAGGCGGGAGAAGTGGGGGGAGTATTGCACTGCTACAATGCCGATGCTATGTTGCTTCCATTGGCTCAGCATAACTTCTATTTTGGTATTGGAGGAGTGATTACTTTTAAAAATGCACGAAAATTGATAGAGGTCTATCCGCACATTCCGCCCCACAAACTTCTCATCGAAACCGACGCTCCCTATCTCACTCCCCACCCCCATCGAGGCAAACGCAATGAGCCTAGCTATTGTCGTATCATCGCCCAAAAGATGGCGGATTTGAGCCACATAGGCTTAGAGGAGATGGAAACCCTCACGACTCAAAATGCCTATCGATTGTTTAATCTATCCGCAATCGATACCCTTGACGCTTGATGCTCTCGATTTTTTCTTTGCCCAAAATTTTACGCAAGTGTTTGATGTAGGTACGCAGTGACGTATCGCTAGGGGTCTCATCAAAGCTCCATAAATGGCTAAAGATATACTCGTGGGTTAAGACTTCATTGGTGTGCTTGACAAAGATTTTAAGCAACTGTGACTCTTTTTTGCCCAAAGCATAGGCTCGATCGTCGATGATAAGCTCACTGCTTTGGGTATTGTAACCGATACGTTCATCAATGGCAAGGATGGTCTGTTTGCGACTTGCAAAGCTACGTTTGAGGAGTGTTTCGATACGGATAAGCAACTCTTTGAGGATAAAAGGTTTGCGGATATAGTCATCGCACCCACTTGCAAAACCCATCTCCAAATCATCGACACTATTAAGCGACGTGATGAAGATGGTGGGGGTATCTATCCCTTGCTCTCTTGCCCATCGAAGCAACTCAAACCCGTTGGGGGAGGGGACATTGACATCAAGCAAAAGCAAATCAAAGCGTTTTTCGTAGAGCAAATCTTGTGCTTCCATTCCACTAAACGCTGCTTCAACGCTGTAGTGATTATCCTCCAAAAAGTCGGCAATGGTATCGTTGAGATTGCTATCGTCTTCGAGTATGAGCAGGTGAGCTTTGGACATTATCGGTATTGGTTTATCCAATTGATAAGCCGTGCTTCGTTTAACGCTCCGCTTACTCTATCGACCTCAACGCCGTTTTTGAAGAGTATCAACGTAGGAATAGAACGAATGGCGTATGTGGCACTAAGATTTTGCTCTTCGTCGCTATTGACTTTGAGAAGCGTGGCGTGAGGCGAGAGCTTTTTGGATACGGCATTAAAAACAGGAGCCATTTGCATACAAGGCCCACACCACGAAGCCCAAAAATCGACCACTACGGGAATATCGCTATTGACAAGGAAGCGTTCAAATTGGCTTTGGTTTACGCTTTTGGCGTCGACTCCTAGCAGTGAAGCTTTGCACGCACCGCAGTTGGCTTTGGCATAAGCCTCTTTTGCGGGAATCTTATTGACTTTGAGACAATGCGGACAGACAACATTTACAGACATAGTGACTCCTAAATTTGCATCAGTTGATGTTTATTTTTTTCATAATTTAATTTTTTGATAAGGTTTTGTTGCATCTCATCCAATCGCTGAGCATCCACACGAAGTTTGAGCAACTTTTCGTCGATGGAGAGATGGGCATCATTATACTCAATTATCTTAAACTCTTTTTTGGTGAGGAGTCGTTTGAGTACGATTTTTAGCTCCTCTTCCTCTTTGAGAGGATAGGAGAGTTTTTTGATGTAGGGGGTAATGGTATCGTGCAGCATAAAATTTTGCCTTTGTTGTAATGGATTTGTTATTTTAACATAATTTGCTTGTAAGGCTATTGACACACCTTCGCAAGGCTTTAATAGCAATCTAGTTATAATTATCCCATCAAAAACAAGGAGCAACTATGGAAGAGTTTTTTGGCAAGGCGTTGGGGGTAGTTAAGGGCAATGATGGAGTAATGCCCATTGCAATAATGTTTGTATTTGCGTTAGGTATGACACTTATCCTAAGCAAAACCATCAAACTCAATCAAAAACAGAGCTATGTCATGCTAAGTATGGTATTTGTCGGAATGATGCTGTTTTTAATAGGGCTTTATGCGATGTTTTTGAAGCCAAATGGTAAAAGTGAGGCAAATGCTACAAAGGGTGGCAATATAAATATCTATAAAGAGAATAAACGAGTCGATGCAAACATATCCAACAAGAGTGGAAACAATACCAATGAGGCGAGAGGCAATGAAGATGGCACAGTTGTTATCATCAACAACTAAAGGCTAAATGATGAGATATTTACTACTCCTTTGTATAGTGCTTATGAGCTTAAACGCCGATAATAATAATATCGTTAAAGACAACAACAATTCAACAATACACATTGTCAATATCACTCTTGGCGAAAATACACCCGAAGAAAGAAGATATGATATTGCTAAACAGTTAGATCTTTTTTTCACCACCAAAACCACCAAAACGCAAGAAGAGAACGATGAGCTAAAAGAGGAAATAAAAAGACTACTCAAACAACTCGATGGCAAAACGACTATCGAAGAGATTTTGGCTGAAGAGCGAAACAAACGAATCGCACTCCAAAAAGAGCTAGAAGAGTTGAGAAAATCAAACCCAAATATGGAGACGATTACAACCCAACTCGAAGAGGCATTGGCAAACTTCCGATACAAAGAGTATCACGATATTATCGACAACTACACCAAAGACAAAGAGAGTGCCAAATTAAAATATTTGAGTGCAAAAGAGTATTTTGATAGATTGCTCTACGACAAAGCCCTCAAAGAGATAAAAAAAGCTCTCAGTCTCGATGAAGAAAAAACCGATACCTACATAGACCTCTATGCACTAATAAACTATACAGTGGGCAATTACAACGAAGCACTCAAATACTATCAAAAGTCTCTAGCTTTTAGAGAAAAAGCTCTAGGCAAGAAGCACCCCGATACCGCTACAAGCTACAATAATATCGGAGAGGTTTATAGAGCCAAAGGAGAGTACGATAAAGCACTGGAGTTTTATCAAAAGTCTCTTGTTATTTGGGAAGAAGTTTTGGGCATAAAGCACTCCCATACCGCTACAAGCTACAATAATATCGGAGAGGTTTATCAAGCCAAAGGAGAGTACGATAAAGCATTGGAGTTTTATCAAAAGTCTCTTGCTATACGAGAAGAAGTTTTGGGTATAAAGCACCCCGATACCGCTACAAGCTACAATAATATCGGATTGGTTTATGACTCCATCGGAGAATACGATAAAGCACTGGAGTTTTATCAAAAGGCTCTTGCTATACGAGAAGAAGTTTTGGGCATAAAGCACCCCGATACCGCTTCAAGCTACAATAATATCGCTGTTTTGTACTACAAGATGCGAAACTACCCAAAGTCAGCTAAGTATATGCAAAAAGCGGTGGATATTTGGGAGAGGGTTTTACCTGCTAATCATCCCAATTTAATAAATGCCAAAAAAGGTTTAGTGACGATTAAGGCGAAGTTGTAGGGACAATCCCTTGTGGTTGCCTATGGTTTAGAAGTCTCCTTTATCCATTTTTGGTTATAATAATTCTCATCAAAACAAGGAGAGAGTATGCGAGTAGTCATTGTGGGTGGTGGTATTGCAGCGGTCTATCTAGCTAATAATATCAAAAAGCAAGATAGCAGTGTGGAGGTGTTGATACTTAGTGATGAGCAGTATCCTCCCTATGATCGTATTCATTTGTGTCAATTGGTCGATGGGCAGAGCGATATTGGCGATATTAGACTCCCGCTTGACCCAACGGTGCGTTTGGAGCTTAATCAAAAGATTGTCGATATTGACAAAAGCACCAAAAGGGTCTTTTCACACCAAAGTGCTTTTGGTTACGACAAACTTATCATCGCTACGGGTTCGTTGCCCATTTCGCTCTTTGATGAGGAGTATGAAAACGTTGCCCTCTTTCGCAATGCAAACGATTGTCACAAAATCAAAGCCTATTGCGAGGAGTCGGAGATAGTGGTTGTAGGGAGCGGGCCTATTGGGCTTGAACTCCTAGAGACGCTCAATGCTATGGAGAGTGTCAAAAGCATTACATTGCTCGTAAGGGGTTCGCATCTCTACGACAAAACCCTCTCGCTCGATGCTATCAAAGCCATTGAACAGTGCTACACCCAAGGGGGCAAGGTGCGTATAAGCTACGATGATGAGATTGTCAAAAAAGTCGTTGAGGGCAATCGCATCAGCCGTATTGATACCAAAAAACTATCGATTGAGAATCCTTTTATCGTCTTTGGTGTGGGTATCAAGCCCAATATCGATACCTTTAGAAACCATGGGCTACGCATCGATAGAGGTATCCTCACCAATCTCTTTATGCAAACCGATGATCCCGATATTTACGCCGTAGGAGAGGCAGCACAAGTAGAAACGCTCAATTTTGTAGCGGGACACGTCAAGGAGTGCAGCGCCCAAGCCGATACAGCTATTGCCCATTTGCTCAATCCCCAAAGCCCCCAAGAGTTTAGCATCGATGTGAGTATCGATATGCTCAAAGTGGGTGAGTTTGATTTGGTAGAGGTACGCAGTCCGCTCTTTGGTCACGATTTTGAAAAGATTGTCATTGCCTCTAAGCAAGAGGGGAGAATCGATGAGTATTATATCCAAAACGACACACTCACCCGATTTATAGGCATCAACTCCAATGTCGATGTGGGCTATCTTGAGACGCTTATGAACGAGGGCGCGGCGGTGGATATCAACTATCTCTATCAAAACCGTCTCATTGGTGAACGGGGACGACTCATTTGCAGTTGCGAACACACCTATCATCAAGATATTGTCGATTGGGTAGTGGCGAGTGGGATAGGAGATTTTGGAACGCTAGGGGCTTTTAGTCAAGCAGGACGGGTGTGCGGCCGATGCAAAAACATGGTAGCCAAAGTGATTGAAGAGGCTCAACCCCTCATCGACCCCAATATGCCACGCAAAAGCCCAGAGCAAATAGCCAGAGAAAAAGAGATAAAAGAGGCGCAAAAACGTATCGATAAATTTAACGCCCTCCATCCCAACCACCCCGTAAGCACCCAAAATCTCGACAATGCCCTAGAGATGCTTGAAATATCCAAACATGAAGTCAATAGCTGGGTTTCGATGGTAACGGCCTCTATGAATTTGCATCCCAACTTTGAAGAGGTGGTGGACAAAGGTGTCAAAGCCCTCAATCGTGTGCCTATTATTTGGCTCGAACTTGCCGATTGCAGCGGAAACTCCGAAGCCTTTATCAAATCCACCCATCCCTCTATCGAAGATTTGATTTTTGATTACATTTCGCTTGATTATCACGAACTGCTTATGAGTGCTAGTGGCGACCAAAGCGAGAGTGTTTTGGAGAGTGTGATACGAGAGAAAAAAGGGGAGTATGTTTTGATAGTCGAGGGGGCTATTCCTCTAGCAATGGAGGGGAAATTTTTACGCATAGGTCCCAAAGGTGAGACGGGGTTGGAGTTGCTCCAAAAGAGTGCCAAAGATGCGGCTTTGGTAATCGCTGTAGGAAGTTGTGCCTTAGATGGCGGAGTGGTTGCAGCCGCTCCCAATCCTACGGGGGCAGTAGGCGTAGCCCAAGCCCTCAATCGTAGCGACATTATCAATCTCCCTGGATGCCCTACCAATCCCATCAACATCGTAGGGACACTCTTATCCTATTTGATGTTTGAAGAGTTGCCTCAGCTTGATAAGTTCAACCGCCCCAAATGGGCGTACGAGGGAAGAGTCCACGACAATTGCGAACGCCGAGGACACTACGAACTAGGAGAGTTTGTCAAAGAGTGGGGCGATAATGGGGCTAAAAAGGGATGGTGTCTCTTCGAGATGGGTTGCAAAGGCCCCTACGCAAACGTCAATTGCCCCACCATGAAATTTAACAACGCCACAAGCTGGCCCGTCCAAGCAGGACACGGCTGCATGGCATGTACCGAGGTCGGATTTTTCGACAAATACGCCAATGAGAGGGTTTATAGGGGGTGATTTAATCGATTGCCAAGCTATTAGTCAAATGTATGTAGAATTAAGAAAATAATTTTAAAAGGATTGAGATGAGTGATATGAAAACAGTTTTAGGTGCAGTAGGTGTTTCGGGTGCGGGAGTGGCTTTTTTGTATCTATTGACACAGAGCCTTATTGACAAACCCGATATTTTAGACCCAAAGCTTCTTTTTGCGTTGCTATTAGTAGCATTTATTTTTATCTTTATATTAGCTTACAAGATGCTAGGCAAAGATAAATCATCACGAGATAGTAGTGTAGATATCAGTGGCTACAACTCGGGCAAGATTAATACAGGCGATACCAATATAACCGTCAAAAAAGAGAGCGAACGAGATAGTAGCGTATCGGTCAAAGGACACAACACAGGTACAATCAACACAGGTGATAACAACACTATCATCAGCAATCAATAGGATAAAACAATGCCAAAAGAGGATAGAAGTGTAAAGATATTTGGTGTCAATACTGCCCCTATCAATACGGGGGATACCTATTTACCTCCCCACCAAGTCCCCAAAATCCTCACCAAACAACTAGGACTTGCAAACGATAGTGACTTCGTAGGGCGAAAAGATGAGCTACAAAAAGTTGATGAATTGCTCAATCTAAACTCTATGCTACTGCTACTCAATGGTATCGGTGGGATTGGTAAAAGTACCTTAGCATCCTATTACCTCAATCAAAACAAAGACAACTACGACTACTACGGTTTTGTACAAGTCAATGAGGATATTAAACTAAGCCTCGCTTCTGCTTTTTCTAATTCGCTCAATTTGCAATCTGAAAAGATAGATGATTTGTTTGCAGAGACAATGAATAAGCTCCACAATTTGGAGGGCAAAAAACTCCTCATTATTGATGATGTCAAGGAGATGGACAATCAACTCGATGAGATGAATACCTTAATGACACTCAAAAACAGTGGATTTAAAATCCTCTTTACTTCACGAGAGACAAAAGAGTATATCCCTCAATATATACTTGACATTATGAGTATAGCCGATGCTAGAGAGCTATTTACCAAACACTTTCCAACCGATGAGATGGATAAGGTTGATAAGATATTAGGGTATCTTGATTATCATACACTATTCATAGAAATCACTGCCAAGACTCTCAAAAAACGCAAAAATACACTATCACTCGACATTGCAATAGAGAAATTTGAAAAAGGTGAGTTTACAGCTATCAAAAAAAACAAAAGCGAAAGTTTCAATAAGTTTCTCAAAAATTTCTCGTACGATAGCACTATTTTAACGCAAAAAAAAACGCTACTTTTTTTGAAGAGATTATCAGTTCTGCCCTCCATTGAAATCTCTTTTGATAATCTCTATAAGTTTTTGGTGTGCAATGATAAAGAACAACTCGAAGATTTTTTGATTGAGCTTATTGATAATGGATGGCTCATAGAGTCACAACAGCATTATAAGTTTCATCAAATTTTAAAAGAGTTTGTTTTTGATAACTATACTCCCACTTTTGAAGAAACAAAGAGGATAATAGAGTATTTTGCCACCCGTATCGCCAACAGTGCCGATGCTCAAACCGCTATCAATGTGCGAGAGGATTTGAATTACTTTGATGGTGTAGCGATAAGTATGGAGAGGCTAACGATTGAAAATGAAACGGTAGCTAATTTAGATAATCGTTTAGGAAGTATTTACGGGCATTTTGGTGAACACTCTAAAGCCATTTTATGGCTAAAAAAAACCTTAGCTATAAAAGAAAAAGTATTAGGCTTACAACATCCCTCTACCGCTACAAGCTACAATAATATAGGATTGGTTTATAAAACCAAAGGAGAGTATGATGAGGCACTGGAGTATTATTATAAAGCTCTAAATATAATAGAAAAAGTATTAGGCTTACAAGAACACCCACTTGTAGCTACAAGTTACAACAATATTGGAGGGGTTTATAATACTAAAGGGGAGTACAATAAGGCACTAGAGTATCATCATAAAGCTTTAGCCATAAGAGAAAAAGTATTAGGTTTACAACACCCCGATACCGCTACAAGCTACAACAATATCGGATTGGTTTATGATGCCAAAAGAGAGCATAGCAAGGCACTTCGATACTATCAAAAATCTCTCGCAATATACAAAGAAGTTTTAGGCGTAAAGCACCCTTATACTGCTGCAAACTACAATAATATTGCTTTTGTGTACTATAATATACAAAACTACTCAGAGTCGGCTAGGTATATGCAAGAAGCGGTGGATATTTGGGAGAGGGTTTTACCTGCTCATCATCCCTATTTACTCAATGCAAAAAAGTGGTTAGCGACGATTAAGGAGAAGTTGTAGGGGCGATTGGTTGAATGAGTGACTGCAATGCAAACAAGCTTTTTTTAGGGGAATAAACAATACTATATGATACAATTTCTAAATATCAATCAAAGGGTAAAAAATGTTGGCTTTAAAAGAGTATCTACCGCAATACACCTATGAGGATTACAAAGAGTGGGAGGGGCAATGGGAGCTTATTTGGGGTATCGCCTACTCTATGTCTCCCTCACCCAATATCACCCATCAAGAACTCAATGCTAATATCATCCATGAACTCAAAAACAAAATCGCCCATTGCAAACATTGCAAAGTTGTGCCTGAAATTGATTGGAAAATCGATGAAGAGACGGTGGTGAGACCCGATACTTCGGTGATTTGTAATATCGGTTCAAGCAAACAATTTTTGTCTCAAAAGCCCAATATCATTTTTGAGATACTATCCCCTTCAACCAAACGAAAAGATAGGGATTTGAAATATCATCTCTATCAAGACAATAGGGTCGATTACTACATCATCGTAGAACCCGCTGGAATGTTTGCAGAGGTCTATAGGCTCTACAAAGATAAATATAGGCTTGAGGGGGAATTGACAACACAAAGCTACACCTTTCATCTCGAAGATTGCGAGATAGAGTTTAGCTTCAAAGATATTTTTGATTTGTAGACCAAAGCCCAAACGCTAGGAGAAAAAATGCCCCAAATTAAATTGGCTCACGGAAACGGCGGGGTGGAAAACAATAGACTCATTGAGGATATATTCTACAAAGCCTTTGATAATCCAATACTTGCCAAAAGCGAAGATGCAGCGGTAATTGAGGGTGGCAAACTTGCTTTTACTACCGATAGCTTTACGGTGACACCGCTCTTTTTTGCGGGGGGTGATATTGGCAAATTGGCTGTTTGTGGGACGTGCAACGATTTAGCGATGATGGGGGCAAAGCCTAAATATCTCACCTGTGCCTTTATTATCGAAGAGGGATTGGATAGGGGAGAGCTTCAAAGCATTGTCGCTTCTATGGCAAAAGAGTTGGCAATCAATGGGGCGGTGATTGTAAGCGGAGATACCAAAGTCGTACCCAAAGGGAGTGTTGATAGGCTCTTTATCAATACATCGGGGATTGGGGAGATAGGTTATGAGGGGATTAGTGCGAGTGGTATTGCGAATGAGGATGTTATCCTTGTGAGTCGTGATATTGGTTGTCATGGAGCGACTATCTTTGCGGCTCGTGAGGGAATGGAGATGAGTAGCACACTCCAAAGCGACTGCATTTCGCTCTATCCTATCGTGCAAAAACTTATAGAGAGTGGTATCCAAATCAAAGCGATGCGAGATGCTACACGAGGGGGATTGGCGGCGGTACTCAATGAGTGGGCGAAACAATCCTCTTTGTGTATCGAAATTCAAGAGGATAAAATCCCAATTGTCAATGAGGTGATGGGATTGTGTGAACTCCTAGGGTTTGAGGCGACCGCTCTTGCTAATGAAGGAACTTTTGTACTAGCTACCCATCCCCAAGATGCCTCTAAAGCTTTGGAGATTTTGCAATCATTCAACACCAACGCTTCAATCATAGGTCATACAAGCCAACACTATCCTCAGCGAGTAGTACTAAGGAGTGCATGGGGAACAGCTCGATTTTTGGATATGCCCAGCGGTGAGCTATTGCCACGGATTTGTTGATCGTTAAAAATGAAAAAGAGATAAAATATACATTCCCAAGTTGGAGGTAATCAATGCACGAATATTCAATTGTCCAGTCTCTCATCAACAGTTGCGAAGGGTATGTGGAGGAGCATGGTGCTTCAAGGGTTGTCAAAGTAGTAGTTAAAATCGGGGTAATGAGTGGCGTAGAACCGCATCTGCTTCAAGTGGCTTTTGATACCTTCAAAGAGGCTACGGTGTGCGAGGGATGCGAATTTGTAGTCACTATCCAAAGGGTCAAAATCCAATGCAAAAGTTGCCACAAGGAGTCTGAACTCTCCAAAAATGAGTACCTTTGTCCCGCTTGTCGCAGTGCCGATATTGCGATTATTGATGGTGAAGAGATGATGCTTATGCAATTGGAGCTAGAGTAGTGGGATTGCAATTGTCACTTTTTTAACTGATGTTACGTAAAATAGGAGCAAAGTCCGCTATTTTGGGCAGAGATAGAAGTCTCCCTTGCACTATCCGCATAGTGGGAGTACGACAAGGTTTTATGCACTTTGAGTGCGTTTTAATAGACTCCATAGAGTATTCATGCTACAATATAGCAATAATTCAACAAGTGGGAGTGTAAGCGTATGCGACGATTTTTGGTATCTTTTTGGGCCATAAGTACGGTGCTTTTTGCATTGGAGGCAAATTGGACGGAGCTTGGAGCAACAAGCGAGGCGGGAGGACTTGATGCACCCATCAAGATAGTAGCCAACAACAAGATAGTCGAACAAACCACGACTTATACCCACAAACCGCTCTTTGAGTGTTCTCCCTCTATAGATGCCTACTACAAAATCATAAGCCAAACCGAGATACTTCTTTTGCCTCAAAAGCCTCTATCGCCCTCGACGCTTTATAGTTGCAAAACCAATCCAAAGTATCTTGCACAAGAGAGCTACTTTGAGTACCAAAGCAAAGATTTTGGTGTCGTGGACATAGGCTACTCTCAAAGTGGCAATTTGGTAACGGTTGAGTTTAATGCACCCATTGATACCCAAAATGCTCTCAAAAGTATCGAAATCAATAAGCTAAGCAACCTCTCCAAAAGCAAACTCAACTACACTCTTGTAGCACAAGACCAAAACCGATTGGTACTTAAACTCAATGAAGATGCAGGGTATCGCCTTGAAGTTAGGATTTTTGAGACACTTACCTCTCTTAGCGGCTCATCTCTCACACAAGAGGTGGTCAAGGTTCTCTCCAAAGATGGGATAGAGACTCAAGTAGAGCTTGATGCCAATGCCAAAGCGATGCAGATACTCGACAAACCTCGTGTTGTAGCACTTGATGAGGGGAAGTTTGCTTTGCGTCTCTATTTTGATGATACAATTGAAAGTGAGAATCTCAAACGCTTCGTCAAGGTGCTAGAGCTTGAAGATTATACGATAGGAGAGTGGCAATATATCTATTATGATGATAGAGAAGAGGGCAATATTACCTCAAGTTACTTTATCGACATCAACAGCGACGATATTAAACCCAATCAAAGCTACGGCGTGGTTTACAACAAAGGACTCAAACACTATCAAGAACTCAAAGAGAGCGTGAGCTACCGCATAGAATCGGGCGATATGAAATCAAGCATTAGTTTTGGCGAAGATAAACCCTACCTATCCAATATCGGCGAGATAGGATTTACCAGCGTCAATATCGACAAAGCTACGCTCATTATCGAACAAGTCACAACCGACAACTACCGCTATTTTGTCAATTACAACCAACTCGATAGAGATAAAGTTTCAGACTATACCCAAGAGATACTCTCCAAAGAGGTTGTATTAAACAATCCCAAAAACGAACCAACGCTTCATAAGTTTAGCGTCAAGGATTTGATGGGGAGGCTTTCAAGTGGCGTTTATAAAATTACACTCAACTACGAAGAGCGATTAAACAAAGGCAAAACCAAAGAGCAAAGCAAATCCAAAGTACTCTTTGTCTCAGATATAGCCATTGGGGCAAATATCGCTACCAATCAAGCCTTCGTATCGCTTCTATCGCTCTCCAACGCTACACCTATCGAGGGGGCAAACGTCCAACTCTACTCCAAAAACAACACATTGATTGCTCAAACGACAAGCGATAGCGAGGGTATAGCCAAGATTGATAAAGAGGGATTGTTACAAGAAAATCCCAATATGATTATAGTGACCAAAGGAGAGGATCAAAACTTTTTGCTACTCAAAGAGAGCAACAATGCCCTAACCTTTGAAGATGTAACCAAAAAAGAGGAACCCTACAAAGCTTACGTCTATGCCCAAAGTGAGATTATCCGTCCTGCTAGTACTCTCAATGCTCTCATTGTCGTTAAAGATAGAGATTTTGCATCGGCTCAAAGCATTCCTATTAAGGTAGAGATTTTTAGCGTCGAAGATTACAAAACCATCTTTTCAAAGATATACAACACCAATGCGTTGGGTTTGGTTGATTTTAATTTCACCTTCGAGCAAACGCAAACGACGGGTTCTTACCGTATCGATGTCTATTTGGGAGATGTGCGAATAGGCTCACAACTTATTGCCGTTGAGGCGTTTATTCCTCCTAAGATAGAAAATCGTATCACACTCAATAAAGAGAGCTACTTTAGCGATGAGTTTATCGAGGCTAAGATTGCTTCAAACTATCTCTTTGGTATGCCCTCATCCAATCTAAGCGGGACGGTAAGTTTCGAGGCGACGCATAAGCCCTATACGCATCCCAAATATCCCAACTTTAGCTTTAGCAACGAGGAGCTTGCGACCTCCAATGAACTCAATTACATTACCCAAACCGATACCATTGAGCTTGATGAAAACGGTACAACCACACTGCTCATAGGTACAAAACCGACCCAAAAAGTACCCTCCATCCTCAAAGGTGTCATAGGGGCAAAGATACTTGACGATACCCAACCCGTATCAAGCTACAAAGAGGTAACTATCTATCCCTACAAGGCAATGGTGGGCGTAGGGCTAGACCATACCAAAATGGAGCGGGGTGGCAGTGTAGAGATTACACCTTTGCTCATTGACCCTCTTACTTCGGAGCTTGTCAATCGAAACGTTGTACTCAATATCAAAAAACTTACATGGCACTATCGCTATGTCGATGGTTATTACAAATGGGACAAAGAGGTGGAGCTTGTAGCCTCCAAGCTCATTGCATCCAATGAGAAGTTTGTCGAAAATATGAACGAATACGGTGATTACATTATCGAAATAGTCGATACTCTAGGGGGTCATTCGGCGACGCAATACCTTGATGTGTGGGGTTGGAGCTACGCTTCACTCTCTCCCAAAAATGATCTCAAAAGCGTAGAGGTGGAGTTTGAAGATAGAGAGTATGCCAAGGGCGATAGAGTGAGCGCTACGATTAAATCTCCTATTTTGGATGGCTATATGGTGGTGACACTCGAAAAAGATAGGGTGCTTTGGCATAAAGCCTTCACAATCGAGAAAGGTGTAGCAAAAGTTGAGATACCTATTGAGGAGTATTTGGGAAGAGGGGCTTATTTGCACACAACCGTCGTACGCAAAAGCGATACAAGCTCTAAAATTCTTCCTTATCGAGCTTCGAGTTACGATTTTATTAAATCCAATCGTAATCAACACAAAATTAATGTCGCACTAAACATGACACCTCTTACCAAATCGCACACCTCCAATGCCCTAACCATCACTACCGATAGAGAGGCAACTTTGCTAGTAAGTGTCGTGGATGTGGGTATTTTGGATATGGTAGCCCAAGAGATACCCAAAATATTTGACTTTTTCAACGACAAAGCATTGCAACGTATTGCCTATTTTGATATTTACGAGCAGGTCATGAGCTATCTTGTCAAAGGAAGCTTTTTGGCATTTGGTAGCGATGGCGATGCGGAAGATATGAAAAAGAAAAAACACCTCCCGCCCAAAGTGGAGCGTGTGAAGCCCTTTATGCTCTGGTCAAAGCTTATCCAAACAAATGCCAATAAGGCTACCTATACGATTGATGTACCCCAATTTAATGGTCGTTCTCGCATCGTCGTCATTGCTACTACCTCGGATGCTATTGGCGTAGCTTCGCAAGAGTTTACAGTACGAGACGATATTATCATCAAGCCCTCTTATCCACGCTTTATGCTTGTGGGTGATAGCGTTGAGTTGCCTATTCGTATCTTCAACAATAGTGAAAATGAAACTTCTATTGTATTGGAACGCTACACAACTCCTCATATTGCTATAGAGTTGCCCAATAATAAACTCATCATACCTGCCAAAAGCTCTACGGTGATTAAGGCTAAACTTCTTGCCTATAAGGAGGGAGTAGCCAAAGCTTCACTTAGCCTTGATGATGGCAAAGCCAAATATGCTCACGAAGTTGAGTTTGCTATTATGAGTCCCCATGCACTCTCTACCATGGCGTTTAAAGGCTCAACGACAACTCCCACAACGCTCACTATCCCCGATAGTTACCGCAACGCTCAAGGGTTTGTCTATCTAAGCGACAATCCACTAGGAGTCATGCGAAACGATATTAAATATCTTATTGATTACCCTTACGGTTGTGTCGAACAGACGAGTTCCAAGCTCAATGCCATGCTTTATGCCCAAAACTATCTCAAAGATGATAAGTTGCTACGAAACGTCCAAAAGTTTATCACCAAAGGGATTGATAGAGTGGTGAGTATGCAACAAAACACAGGTATTTTTAGCTACTGGGGGGATAGTTATGTCGATGTCTATGCCTCAATCTATGCAGCCCAAACGCTTCTTGAGCTTCATGGGCGAGGTTATTTGCTCAAACAAGAGGTGATAGACAAAATCTATATGGGTCTTAAATCAATCGTAGAGCAAAAGTACGGCACAACCTATCTCAATCGCCACCGCATCTATGCAGCGTTTGTTTTGGCACAATACAATCAACTTGAACTTTCAAGTGCCAATATGCTCTATGATAATAAAATGTATGAAGATTACTACATCTCGTGGTACTATCTAAGTGCTATTTATCAAAAATTGGGAATGGCTGATGTTTCGCAAAAGCTCTATGAAAAGGTGCAAAATATTCGTTTGAGGGATTTCAAGGAGCAGAATTTCTCAAAAGTCTATGGCGATTACACCACTATGAGTCGTGATATGGCGTTGGTATTCTATCTCAATTCTAAATACTTTGAGAAAAATCAAGCCGATTTTGATACCATGCAACAGCGTCTGGATAAACTCTACTCCACGCACGAAAAAGCGATGGCACTAAGAGCCATAGATGCCTATCTTGAGGGTAAAGGTTCGCAAAAAATGGATGTGAATGTGAATGTTGAGAATCAATCCAAGCTCTATACTAAGCCAACTGTCATAGAGATAGAAAATCTTCAATCCAATCATCTCAAAATAGAGCCTATAAGCGGGGTAGCCAACTACACTGTGGAGGTTTACAAACATCTACCCCAAGAGATTAAAAACAGACTCTATCCTATTCAAAGCATCAATATCAAGCGTGATTTTGTCGATGCTGGGGGCAAAATAGTCGATTTATTCAATCTCAAACAAGGCGATAGGGTCTATTCCAAACTCACTATTGCCAATGAAACAGCATTTCAAAATATGCTTATCAATCATCGTATTCCTGCTTGTATGGAGATTGACAATATGCGACTGGGCAAAAACATCAATGCGAAGTTTAAAAACGAAAATATCACTCTAACCAAAAGCGATATTCGTGACGATAGGGTTCTCTATTTTGCCAATCTACCCGCCCCCCTAGCTGATAACAATCAAGGCAGTGTTCCCATGAACTACGCTACGCTCTATACGCCACTCGTCATTACCACCAAAGGTGAGTGCCAACTCCCTGCCGTTGTGATTGAGGCGATGTACGATAGTCGCATAAGCGATTATGCCAAAGAGAGCGATAGTGTAAGGGTTCAATAAGGGGGTTGCATAAAGCCTCCTTGTCTTGATGTGGGTCAAGAGCCAAATTGTTAAAATGTGTTACTATTGCATCCAAAAAGGAATAGAAGATGTTGATATCACAAGATGAGATGCCACTTGTCGCTATGGAGTTTATGAATGCGGTACATTCGGAGGATATAGGGATTATCAATGAACTTTTTGCTTTAGTTGTGGCTTATGATAGAGGCAAAAGCAGTATTGAAGCCATTAATGATAAATACCAAGAGTGGATAGCGCACACGGTTGAACACTTTAGAGGTGAAGAGGTGATGATGATTGAAAAAGGATTTCCACCCTATGCGATGCACAAAGGCGAACACGATAGAGCCTTAGATGAGATGAAGCGGATATTTCAAGAGTGGCAAAAAACAATGGATTCATCGGTGCTGAAAATATATTTGATAGAGATAGTACCCTTATGGCTTACCAATCATATCGCTAGTATGGATACTGTAACGGCACGATTTTTTGATACAGGATTTTCACCTTGTGGGATAGCCCACTAGAGCAGACTCTCTGTCATGCTAGGAGCTTCACGTTTGGGAGCTTTGGGCATAGAGAAGTTTGCCTCTTTTTCAAATACAATGACGTAGTTTTCTCTTGAAAAGAGCCAAAAGACACTCTCTATGCTTCTATCGATAGTCACCGCACCCCAACCCTCGCGAGAGTAGTGATTAAGAAATTTTGTAAAACCCCTAGGGCTGACTCTAGCTTGTCCAAAGAGTATCGCTTTGAGGATATTTTCTTTGTATTTTACTACCTTGTACTCTTTTGCCATGCCCTATGTTCCTAAAATGTTTTTAAGCAAGATTATAGCATATTCCATTAGAAAAAATCAACCAATGAAAATTTTGTTTTTGGCATCGAAAAACTTTGATGACTCAAAACTCAAATCCACCACTTTGCCCCTTGTTCATGCTCTCATAGACGGCTTTGACGTAACTTTCACGCACCTCGCACCCCAATAGTTTGGGACACTTCAAACAGCTTGGGAGTTGCTCTTTGTGTTGGCACTCTTGAAGTTTGGCTTTGGCACTATCAAGTTTTTGTTGCCAAATACTACTGCTAGACTCCATACGCCTCTCTCATCGCTTGAATTTCATACCGTGAACCCAAAAAGCAAGGCGATGTGTCGTGGATATGGTCGGGTTTGAGCTGGAGCAATGAAACCCCTTTGGAGTCCACCGCTTCCCCACCTGCCATAGTGTAAATCAAAGCAAAAGGGAGTACCTCAAAGAGTTGTCTAAGCTTTCCTTTGGGTTTATCCAATGTGCCTGGGTAGGAGAAAAGCCCCCCTTTTTTGAGCAAAATTTGGTGCAAATCGGGTACCATACCTCCACTGTATCGCAAACGATACCCCTCTTCAAAGAGTCCATCAATCAAAGCTTTGTGGTGAGGCTCCCAATGTTTTTGCGTACCCCCTGGGGCATTAATATTGCCCTTTTCATTGAGGGTTATTTCACCTACGAAAGAGAACTCTTTTTGGTTTTTGGCGTAGTAGAGTTTGGGTTTTTGACCCTTTTGTACCCATACCAACTCTACTCTAGGTCCATAGACGACATAAGCTGCCGCCACAAGCCCCTCTCCATCCAAACTCCCCTTGTAGATACCAAAAATAGAACCCACTGAGAGATTGACATCTACTAGGCTTGAACCATCGAGTGGGTCGTAGCAAACGGTATATTTACCCTTATCATGCAAGTGCATAATTTCATCTTTTTCTTCGCTAATAATATCCTTGATAACGGAAACATTTTTGAATCGATGTTCGATAATAGCGTCGCTTCGCACATCAAGTTTGAGCTGACTCTCTCCCGAAGAGTTTTGTCCCTCTGAGTATCCAAGGTCTTCGTGTTGAATGGCTTTTTCTATTTTGTAAGCGATATCCTCAATGGCTTTTAGAATGATTAGCATCTATATCTCCTTTGCGTTTTGATTGATCCACTCTATGATTTGGTGTGTATTGTTCAAATCGAGTATATCAATATCTTGAGGTATATTATACTCTTTTATCTTTATGGTATCGTCAATCGCCAATGCTTGAGAGTACTCAAAATAGGTTGTATCAATGGTATGGCGAAAGATAGCAATGCGTGGCAAGGGCAAGGTTTTGAGTCCCTCGACAAGCAAAATATCAAAATCTCCTAGCATGACAATCATCTCGTCAAGCGTTTTTTCACGTTGGGAAAAAAAGGTAGTACGAGTAGGAGAGGCAACCATCACCTCTGCACCCGTTTGTGAAAATTTGTAACTATCCTTGCCCTCAACATCAAACCTAGCTTTGTCTTTGGGGTCATTTTTGATAATGGCAACTTTTTGGGTTGCGACGAGTTGTTTTGCTATTTTTTCTATCAAAGTGGTTTTACCGCTATTGGAGGGACCTGTAAAGGCTATGGCGTATCGTTTCATCTAAAATCCTCAAAAAATAATAGGGATTATACAAAAAAATTTGTTAGAATGGGTACTTTTTAAACTTCGATTAAAGATTTTTAGCTATAATTTTATTCCTACGACAAATGCGGACGTGGTGGAACGGTAGACACGCTATCTTGAGGGGGTAGTGCCAACAGGTGTGGGGGTTCAAATCCCCCCGTCCGCACCATCCAAATCAAACTCCAAATTTTAAAATCAAATCAAATCAAATCAAATCAAATCAAATCAAATCAAATCAA
>JQIS01000011.1 GCA_000830175.1 Sulfurovum sp. FS08-3
ATCGGCTTCTCTTTTTTCTATTCGTTGTAACTCTTTATCGACAAATTCTATTTCGGTTACTTCTATCTCCAAAATATATTTGGCTATATCTTGGGTGATGGTTTTGATGGTATCTTTGGTGGTGATGTCTTTTTTCATGGAGGGGATTATAGCATAAAATAATAAAGCTTCGTCATTGGTAATGAAGTGAAACAATCTCAAATGTTGTAGATTACTTCGTGTCTCGCAATGACGAGGTTTGAGATTTTCGAGCAAGTCTCAAAAAAAGCTTGAAAGAGCGTTTGGCTTTGCAATCCATGGCGTAGTGGATACACTCCAAATACTCTTGAAGCTCTTTGGAAGTAATGTCGTGCTTAGCGGCCTCTTTTTTGAGGATATATTGGGGTATCTTTGGTTGGTTTTGTTCAAAAGTACGCACAAGCTTTTGCGTTGGGGGTGTGAGGCGGTTGTGGCAAAGCCGTGCGAAAACAAAGGGCAATTGGTACTTTTGATACCATTGTGTCGCCAAATCAATCGCTTCACCCCCTTGAAGAAAAAACTTCAACGCTCTATCGCCTATGATCACCTCACCCCTAAGCCCCAAAACTCTAGCCAATACATTGGAAGTAGCCGAGGCATTATCGCTTTTGCTTACATTATAAGGGATGACAAAAACACTACGCACCTCTTGGTAGGCTACGATGCCTATATCACTGCACTTTTTGCCCCTAGAGTGGATACTCGAAATAAAGGCACTGTCGATACGTCTAGCGTGAAAATCACGATTGATTTTTGAAGGTACGCCGCTTTTGTAATGCAAGGCTTGATAGGCAGCACCTCCTTTGAGATATTTTTTCAAAAAGAGACGAAAAGGGAGGAGGTTGAGATACTCGATGGAACCAAATTTCATGGATTGTTCGCTTAAATTTTTGGTTAATTATAGCAAAAAGGGGTAATTATTGGTTAATTTTCGATGGATTGAACGCTTTTTTTATCCATCAAAACCCCCATGAAATGGGCATTTATTAACAAATCATTAACCAATTGTTAATTTAAAGCCAAAAAACTTGACATTTTAAAGAACGCTATGTTATAATCTCATCATCATAATCAAAATATTTTAAGGAGTTAAATTATGAAAAAAACACTTTTACTTTCAATCGCTGCTTCAGCAGTACTTTTTGCTGGTGGTGACATCGTCGAGCCAGCTCCAATAGCAGAAGCTACACCATGTGCAACATCTAACCTCAAATGGTATGGTCAAACTGTATTATATTACCAAACAGCAGAGAACATCAATGCAGTAGCTGATAACGAATTGTTTGATGGTGACGTATCAAGAGCAAACGTTGGTCTTAAATTGGGCGTAACAGGCTCTAATCTTCTTGGTACAGGTCTTGGATTTGGTGCAGAAGTTGTTTATCTTACTTCACTTGGTCTTGAAAATGATGGTGATACAATTGGTGTTCCAGCTGCAGGTTTCGTTGATGGTGGTGGTGATGGTATCATAAATGATTATGTGTCAAATGTAATGCAACTTGCAAGTGAAACTGGTGAGCTTGATAGTGGTGAATTAACACAAGCATACCTCTCTTATACAATAGATAACACAACGGTTAAAGTAGGTAGAATGGAGCTTCCACAATCTCTTTCTCCATTTGCATTCTCTGAAACATGGAACGTATTTGCCAACACATTTGATGCTGCTCTTCTTGTAAATACAGACTTACCCGATACAACATTGGTACTTGCATACGTGCTTAACTCTAACCAAATTGGTAACTTGAGCGTATGGAATGAAATTGGTGTAAACGGCGGTCTTAGACCAGGCAATGATGGTGCCTTTCTAGTAACAGCACAAAACAAATCTATTCAAGGTCTTGAGCTTACAGGTTCTTTCTACTACATTGCAGAATCAAGCCCATTGGCTGGTGAAAACAATGCACTTGCAGCTTGGGCTGGTGGTCTAGGTGACGCTGAAGATGTAATGGCTGTTTGGGGTGATGCTAAATTTATGATGCCAGTAGCGGGTCATGATATTGGATTTGGTGTTCAAGGTGGTATGATTGATGCAGGTAACACAGATCCTACCATCGCTTACGGTGCAAAAGCTATGGGTAAATTCAACTTCCCAGCATTTGGAAACGTTGCATTGTGCGGTGCTTACACAGGTGTAGATATGGGCGGTATGATTAATGCTTCAATCACAAACGTAGGTACAGGTGTAAAAACTCCACTCTATACACAAATGGTAGCAAACCAAAACTATATTTCTGGTGCAATGTCTAACTTCGGTGAAGCAAATACTATGATGATCAAAGCTTCTGCTACTTATGATCTTCCTGCTCTTGGAAACGTAGGTCTTTCTGTTGCTTACTCAACTACAGAAATCGTAAATGGTATCACTGGTGCTGCTCCATTGGCTGCAGTTATTAACGAGAACGATTTTGCTGAGTTGGATGTTGTAGCTACAACTAAACTTGGTGGTGCTGAAGTATTGGCTGCTTATGTCAATCAAACTCAAGACAATAGCCTAGCTGTTGGTACAAATGAAATTGATACTGATATTGTTCGTGTATGGGCTAAATGGAACTTCTAATTATAGATTTTCTATAAACTCTTAAACTCTTAAACTCTTAAACTCTTAAACTCTTAAACTCTTACGCTTTGGCGTAGGGGTTTATCTCTCTTTTATATTTTCTCCTATTGACATTTTTGACACAACCAACTATAATTTTATCACTCAATAGACTATCTTTTTTCTATTCAAGAAGCCAATGCAAATAGCGATATTGATGCAGAGATAGTTATTGCTTTGATAGAAAATTTACAAACTGTTTTGAAACAAATTCTCACTCTACGACATATTTAATTTATCGTTCGTACTGAGCTTGTCGAAGTACATCAAATCCAAGACCCTTCGACTAGGCTCAGGGTGAACGGATAGCGTAAAACCGTTCGTACTGAGCTTGTCGAAGCACTTTTTTAGCAGTTATTTCACACTCTCGGGAGAGGTGGAACGAGAAATTACGAAGCTCCAAAGAGTCTCAAATAGCCTATTGTCTCTTATCTCCTATCAATAACTCTTCAATAGTTAGCTCTTTATGGACAATTTCATTGTAGTACTGATTTTTTACCAATCCATTTGCTGTTATAAATATTAGTCGAATATTGTATCTATTGTTTGTTTGTTGATTAAAAATATTGAGCTTATTTATCAATTCATCTCTGTACTCTTTTGTAATTGTATATTCACTATTATGATATTTACACTCTATGATATCAATATTTTTGCTTCCATTTGTGTATTCAAGCATCCTATCGATTTGTGCTCCACTACCCGATTCATTTTCACTTTTATAGTTCCAGTAGTGTGTTTGTGTAGCAACACCAGATATTCCCAAAATATTTTTGATTGTATCAGTATGAATATGACAAATATTTTCAAATGCAAATCCAGCCCAACTTTTATAGCTTTGAGATAGAAAAATAGTATTCCAGTCATTATTAATATCTTTCATCCATTTATTGTGAAAATATGAGAAACAATCTGTTGCTCTATAAACCTTATCTCTTGATTTTTGTCCAAACTTTGTCATAGAGGATATAAATCCAGAGATTTCGAGTTCTTTGAGTGGAATAGTTACCGATGAAGGGGAAGTTTTTAGGAGTATTGCTACCTCTTTTTGCGAATATCCACTCCATTTTAGGGCAAGAAGATTCATTATTTTTCTATGGATTGTTGCTCTTTCAAATAAAGATTCATACAAATCTTCATACTCATTTACCAAAATACCATCTTTTGAAAAGCACATATTTTGCAAATTTTCATTTGGAGTAAGTGAACAATCAATATCATCCAAATATTTTGCTACACCACCAAGAGCCATATAAATATCTACGATCGATTTATTTGAGTAATGACAACCTTTTGAATCGATAAGTCTTTTTGCATCTTTTAAATCAAAAGAGTTGAGAGATATTTTTTGAGCAATTCTATTGTGAAGTGTTTTTTTATTTTTTATAATTTTATTCATCATATATGAAGCAGCCGAACCGCAAACGATTACCAATAAATCATCTCTATTTGTACAAAAATTATTCCAAAAATGGGAAAATGCTTCAAAAAAGCCAGATTTTGCACTATCAAGCCAAGGAAATTCATCCAAAAATATAACTTTTTTTTCTTTCCTTTGAAGTTTTTCGATAGTATCTTCTAAAAGATAAAAAGCATCACCCCAATCATTCAAGGGTAGATTTGAGGTTTCACTTTTTTGTAAACCAAATCTATTGATTGCTCTTACAAATGATTTGATTTGATTTTTCTTTGCCTCTTTATAAACTCCTGTAATCTCTAAAGCTTGAAGATTATTCGATTTTATAAAATATCGTATAGTTTCAGTTTTTCCTATTCTTCTTCTGCCATACACTACACATAAACTTGATTTATCAACTTTTAATAAACTACCCAGTGTTTTTAATTCATTTTCTCGTGCTACGAACATCTTATCTCCATTGCATTGATAAGTTTATTGTAACGAATTATCTATATAAAAACAATACTTATTTCGTTAAAATAATTATTGTAACGAAATATCTCTATAAAAATAGGACTTATTTCGTTGAAATATGACTTTTTATTTTTGGCTTATATGCCCTGAGTGCTTTGTTTTGATTTGAGTTGTTCTGTGGTTGGTATATATTTGACTTGTGAATAGTTGCGGACGATAAATTGAGTTTCGAGTTTGTTGCCTGTGGTTTTGTCGATGATTTTGCGGTGGAGTTCATTGTTGCGAAAATAGATGCCGTTGATGCATTCAAAGTAGTGATTGGCTTCATAGACTTTGTAGCTTTGGTTTAACGTACCGTCGATACGAAACTCCCCGTGCAAATATTTATCATCCATCCAAAGCAACAGTTGCAACGTATGGGGTGTCGTGTTTTTAAATCGCAAATCCAAATAGTTATACATCACCGTAGCCCCACTGGCAAAAGGAAGCACACGCCCCTCATCAGGAAAGGGGTCAAAACTGTGGTGGTGACGCTCAATGATTTCCAAAGGAGTATGCAAAGCCATCCAATAGATAAGATTTGAAGATTGACAAATACCTCCTCCAATAGCGGGTTTAACCTCGCCGTGCGAAAGCTCCATACCCTCTTTAAATCCCCGTTTGGCACTGGGGCGACCCAAAAGTTTAAAATAGGAAAAGGTTTCGTTGGGTTGAATAATAGCTCCATTGAGAGCCTCGACAACAAGTTTGAGATTTTCTACTTTGTTGTATTGAAGATACATTTGGCTTTGACCCAATTTTCGCAAAAGTGTGCTTTGGTGTTTGATGATGCGATAGGGGAGTGGGTGGCTCTGTTTTTGTGTGGCGTAGGTGTGCTTATCTAAAAGAAACGCAACGTTTCGCTCTTGTTGTTTGAGCCAAATCGCCAAACCTAAGAGCTTGGGATGGTAACTTGAGAGAGGTTTGAGTCCTTTTGGCTTTTTTATTGCAAACATTTTATTTGAAGAGCTCTTCGAGTGCTGATGTATCGGTGGTTTTGTTGTTTTCTTGAAACTCTTTGAGTGAGGCTTGTGCTGAACGATCCGTAATGCCTTGGACTTCGTTGAGTTCGATAGTATATCCCGTAAGCATGGAGGCCAATCGGATATTGATACCGCTTCGCCCGATTGCTTTGGCTTTTTGGTCACTGGTAATATCGACGGTGGCTTTGGTGCCTACGATTTTGATGTTTTGCACGATGGCAGGGGATAAGGCTCTAGTGACGTAGATTTCGGGGACGCTAGAATACTCCAAACAGTCGATATTTTCATTGTGTAGCTCTTTGCTTACGGCATTGATACGCACCCCTTTGACACCCACAGCCGCTCCGATAGGATCAACATTGAGTTGGTCAGTCTTAAGAGCAAGTTTGGCTCTTTCACCTGGGATACGAGCACACGCTACAATCTCTACTATCCCATCTTGGATTTCAGGTACTTCGTGAGCCATGAGTTCTTCTAGGAATTTGGGAGCGGTTCGGGTAAGCTCCAAAATCATCCCGTAGCTAGGGTCAATCGATACATAACGCAAAAGTGCTTTGATGCTATCGCCGTGTTTGAACTTTTCGCCTTTGATACGGTTGCGTTGGGTAAGCAATCCTTTGAGTTCGCCAATCTCTACAAAGGTATTGTTACTGGCATCAACTCGTGTAACAATGCCGTGCAAGACGTTGCCAATTTGGGCTTTGTACTTTTCAAAAATGCTCTTTTCGATACGTCTTTGGATATGGTATTCAAGCTCTCGAAAGAGGCTAGAAGATGCGGTACGCCCATAATCTTCGAGTACTATCTCGCTGTTGAGCTTGTCGCCTACTTCGATGGAGCTATCAAACTCTTTGGCTTGGCTTAATGTTAGGGTGTTGCCGTTTTCTTGGGTCTCTTTGGTGTCGTCAACAACCGTAATGACTCGATAGAGGGAGTAGTTTTTTTTCACATTGTCAATCACTACCTCAAAGTCACCATCATAGGAGGATGTAATTTTTTTGGCTGTATTAATGATAGCCTCTTTGAAGCCCTCTATTGCTTCTTGTTTTGATATATTTTTCTCATGCGCAATCGCCTCAACAATGTCTAATATCTTTTCCAAAATATGTTCCTTTAGGTAATGTGTGAATTAAAAACCAACTAATATCGGTACAAGATGTATCAAAAAGTTTTAGTTAGTTTGGAGTTT
Source organism: Sulfurovum sp. FS08-3 (assembly GCA_000830175.1). GTDB lineage: Bacteria > Campylobacterota > Campylobacteria > Campylobacterales > Sulfurovaceae > FS08-3. The sequence continues at coordinate 6,702 of JQIS01000011.1, forward strand.
TTAGAAGTCCTCGTTTGAAGAAGTCAATTATACACCAAATTTTCTTTAAATTAAATTAATGGATGCTTTCAATCAATATTTATTGTAATTTGACTATAATATAACCAATTTGTAATAGAGGAAAAAAAGAGTTATGGAACTTAAACTTGCAAGAAAAACACTAAAATCCAAACCAAAAACCGTTGCTTTGGAGAAAATCGAAGAGGAGTTGGAGAAAAATACTATTTTGTATTTTGACAATGAAAATTCCCACAAAGAACTCAAAGAGATGCTAGAATACTACGAAAACAAAGGCTACTCTGTCTATATGCGTGAGGTCAAATATGGACTCGATGAGGGTGAGTATATCTATGAAGTGCATATTGTTCGTTAATCCATGAAAAAACTGTTTTTAGAGACGCTTGGGTGTGCGATGAATGTGCGTGATAGCGAACATTTGATTGCCCAGCTCAACCAAAAAGAGCCTTATGAACTGACCACCTCGCTAGAAGAGGCGGATTTGATAATGATTAACACCTGTAGTGTGCGTGAAAAACCTGTATCCAAACTCTTTTCGGAGATTGGAGTCTTTAACAAACGCAAAAAAGAGGGTGCTAAGATAGGAGTATGCGGTTGTACGGCATCGCATTTGGGAGATGAGATTATCCGCAAGGCCCCCAGTGTCGATTTTGTACTAGGAGCTAGAAACGTCTCCAAAATCAACGAGGTAGTCGATAAAAAACACGCCGTAGAGATCGATACGGGGCATGATGAGAGCCATTTTGATTTTGGTGAGTACCGCTCCAATCCTTTTAGTGCGATGGTCAATATCTCTATCGGTTGCGATAAGCAGTGCAGTTTTTGCATTGTACCCGTCACAAGAGGCGAGGAGATCTCAATCCCCAGTGATATTATTATCAAAGAGGTACAACGTGCCGTTGATAAGGGGGCCAAAGAGGTGATGCTACTAGGGCAAAATGTCAATAACTACGGACGACGCTTTAGCGGCAATGAAGCCAAAATGGACTTTACGGCACTGCTTCAAGAGGTGAGCCAAATCGAGGGGCTTAGACGTATTCGCTTTACCTCTCCCCATCCGCTCCATATGGATAATGCCTTCCTAGAAGAGTTTGCCTCCAATCCCAAAATTTGCAAACAGATTCACATCCCCCTACAAAGCGGTTCAACGACGTTGCTCAAAGCCATGAAACGAGGCTATACCAAAGAGTGGTTTTTGGATCGTTGCGCCAAAATAAGAGAACTTCTCCCCGATGCGGCTATCTCTACGGATATTATCGTTGGCTTTCCAGGAGAGAGTGAGGCGGATTTTGCCGATACCATGGAGGTGCTAGAGGCGGTGCGTTTTGATAAGCTCTTTTCATTTAAGTACTCCCCTCGCCCCCATACCGAGGCGGCTGCTTACGCCAATCCCGTCGATGATGCTACTGCTTCCCAACGCCTTAGTCTGCTTCAAGCACGGCACACACAAATCCTTGATGAGATTATGGAGGCCCAAATAGGCAAAGTAGAGAGCCTCTATTTTGATGAGCTTCAAAAAAATAACCGCATTGCAGGTCGTACCGACGGGGGGCGAAGTGTATTGGTTGAGGGTTCAGAGGAGCTTTTGGGAGAGTTTAGAGAGGTCAAGATTACCCAAGCGTTTCGTACACAATTGATAGGAGAGTTGGTATCAAAAAGCTAAAAAAAGCTATTGTGCGTAAAATCTCTTTGTGGATTTTGCCCTCTTTGCTCCATTTTTTGATGGTAATGTTTTGGAAGAGTTATCGCAAAAACTTTCACTATTTGGATGAGGAGTGCAACGACAATGCCTTGCTTGTAGGATGGCACTCAGAACTTTTTGTCTCTTTGCTTGTCTATCAAAAACTCAAACTTAAAGGTGAAAAGTTCTCAATCGTAAGCCAACATCACGACGGGGAGATACTTACCAAACTTTTGGCCAAACTCTCCATTACCGCCATACGAGGCTCTAGTGCCAAAGGGGCAAGAGGAGCGTTGATGAATGCTATCAAAATCTTAAAAGCACATCACAATATCTCTTTTACCCCCGATGGCCCCAAAGGTCCTAGATACAGTATGAGCGATGGGGTGGTGGCTTTGGCGATTAAATTTAGACTCCCTATTGTCGTGGTCAATTACAAACCCCACTCCTATTGGCAACTGCGTTCATGGGATCAATTTCTTATTCCCAAACCCTTTAGCACGGTGAATATCTACTATCAAGTGGTACACCTCTACGATATGGAACTCGATGAAGCCAAAAGCTATCTTCGTCAAAGGATGTTAGAGTATGCACTTGCCTAATTACGATAGTTTGGTGCGTGAATATGTGGACTATCTTCAAGAGATTCGAGGCTACTCTCCCGCAACACTTACCACCTATCGTATCGCTCTAGCCCAACTTAGCTCCAATCATACGATAGAGGATAATCGTTTGGATATCAAACCCTTTCGTTTGATACTCGTAGGACAAGCGGCCAAAACCATTAGCAAAAAGCTCTCCGCCGTGCGAGGATTTGTCAAATTTTTAAACGCACAAAAGGGCTACGCCTTTGATTTAATAGGTGACTATGCTATCAAGATACCCAAAACACTCCCCAAACCTATCGCTACAAGCTACATTGATGAAGCCCTCTCTATCGCTTCGTTGCAAGAAAAAGCGTTGATTTTTTTGATGTACGGTGTGGGGCTACGTATCAGTGAAGTAGCGTCGATTGAGCTACAAAACATCTCCAAAGAGTGGCTTATTGTCCACGGCAAAGGCAACAAAGAGCGACAATTGCCGTTGCTAGAGATAGTATCCAAAACATTGGAGGAGTATATCGCCTTTGCCAAACCCAAAACCTATCTTTTTGAAAAAAAAGGCAAAACGATGAGCATCAACCAAATTCGCCACGCCACTACCAAACTCTTCAAATCCAAAGGCATTAAGGTTACCCCTCACCAACTTCGCCACACCTTTGCTACGGAGCTACTCAACAACGATGCAAGACTAAGCGACATCTCGAAGCTTTTGGGACACACAACCATGGCATCAACGCAAATCTATACCCAATTGGCCAGTACCAAAAAACTCCAAGACTACTTAGCGGCTCATCCGTTGTGTCGATAAAAGAGGCTATTGAAACTCCTTAAAACCCTACTTTGGTTATAATAGCTTAAGCAAGAAAGAAAGGCTCAAGATGAAAAAAATAATCTACGGACTTAGTAACTACAAAATGGTTCAAGATAATGACTATCTCTATATTGATAAAACACATTTTATTGAGACTATAGAGGGCTTAAACGAAAGATTTTTAATCTTCTTACGCCCACGAC
>JQIS01000012.1 GCA_000830175.1 Sulfurovum sp. FS08-3
CAATGAATTAAAAGAGCTATTGGAAAATCTAAAAGCAGAAGCCAATAAGGTGATAGAGGCTCTACCTATCGAAAAACAAGAGGAGTTTAAAAGCGATGTAGAGACCTTTGTGACCAACGCTCAAGAAAATAAGCTAGATAAATACTTCAAAGTATCCAAAGAGGGACTCCTCGAAGCCACCAAAGCGGTGGGTGAAGTGGGCGTGAAATTGGCGGGGTATATTCCTCAAATTCTTGATGCTTTGGGAGGAGAGTAGTTGTTTGTTCTCCCATTTCATCCCAAAACACACCAATAAATTTCAAGAGAAAATGAAGCATATTCGAGTCAAATCGGAGTGCTTTTGTCTCTATTAATCCTATTTTTATCAAAAAGTGCTAAGATAATAAACTTTTGCTAAAAGAGGCTATTATGGATTTTGCACAATTAAAACAAGAAAATATCAGTAGAACCAATCTCTACGCTTTGATTTCACGACTTATGCTTATTGAAGTCGATGAGGATTTTTTGAAAACCATTGAGGGCGATGAGCTTATCATGGAGCTATTGCCCCATTATCGTGATTGGAACAAACGCAAAGAACACGCGCATTCAAAACTTATCAATGAGTACCTTAATGTCGATTTTACTTCGCTTTTTTTGATGCACATGGTACCTTATGAGAGCTTTTATGTGCGAGAGGATCAAATGGTAGAGAGTGGGGGCGATAATCCCGTGATTGAACTCTACAACGCGCTTGATTTTCGAGTCGATTTGGGCAAAGCACGGATTGTCTCGGCGGATCATATTGGTGTGGAGTTGGAGTTTGTCTATATGCTGTGCAACGCCCTTGATAAGGCGATCGAAGCAGAGGATAGCGAGGGAGTGTGTGAGCTACTCAATGTCCAAAAGGGCTTTTTGCGTGACCACCTATTGCAATGGGCGCCGATGTTTTTGATCAATATGCGACGAGAATCACGCACACCGCTCTATCACGATACCTCGGAACTCTCATTAGAGTTTTTGCTAAGCGACTATGAGTACCTTAGCCAAACTTTGGAAGTTTGTCGCTAATATGAGTCTCAACTTTGAAATAACATCGTGCGTTCGAGCCAGTAGTAAGCTTTCGAGTTGCACACAATGCGTTGATATTTGTCCTGTGGATACTATCGGTTTGGTCGATAATATCCCCTCTTTTTCCCCGAGTGCTTGTGTCGAGTGCGGAGCGTGTGTGGGGGCTTGCCCTAGTAGTGCTTTTAGCCTTAGCCAATACCGTGGCGTTGATTTTTTCTTCGAGTTTTTGGAACAAGAGACACCTATTATTAGTTGTAAGCAAAACGTACCTTGTTTGGCGTGGTTTGGAGTGGAGGAGCTTATGGCATTGGCACTAAGCAAAGAGATTGTACTAGAACTAGGATATTGCAAATCGTGCGAAATTGGCAAGAGGCTCTACACGCACATTGTAGCCACTATTGAAGAGGCAAACTTTGTACTCTCAAGCTTTTGCGACAAGACCTTAAAAGTTAGCTTTGAGACTAGCGATAGAGAGACTCAGGAGCGACGAAATTTTTTAAGCAATATCACACTCCAAAAAGCCTTGAAAGCCAAAGAGGAGTTTGAGGCTAGAATAGAAGAGGAGGAACTCAAAAGCTTTGCGATTGACTCGACTCACGTTGCCAAACTCAAAACAAAAACGATTCCCCTCAAACGCCAATTGCTTTTGACGCTGCTCAAAAGGGTCGAAAAACCCGCCCAGTACGAAATCCTACCTCAAAAAGAGATAAGCTTTATCTCTCAAAAATACATCGACGAGCGTTGCACCAATTGCCAAATCTGCTACCGTATCTGTCCTACGGGGGCTTTGAGTAGCAATGCGAAATTTTCACTTATCCACTTTGATACTTTGGCGTGTATCAAGTGCCATCTTTGCCATGATGTGTGCGAACCCAATGCTATCGAACTCCAGATTGGTTTTGAAAATCAAGAGTTTTTTGAGCCACGCAAACGCACACTGATTGCTTTTGATATACGCAGGTGCAATGAGTGCGGTAACTCCTTTACCTACCGTGGAGGCGAAACCATCTGTCCACGGTGTCAAATCGAAGAGGAGGAGTCCTTGATGCTTCATCACAATGCTGTGCATCCAAAGCACCATCCGCTCCCCTAAAAGTAGGCAACAAAGCGTCACCATTGGGCGATCGTTTTCAATGCAACTTTTAGTTTTTTTTAGGTTATATCATTGTATCATTTCAAAATTACGCTTAAGGAATGTTACATGAAAAAAGTTCTTGTTGTCTTTGCGATGCTCTGTGTTTTTGCATGGGGTGCTACTACGACGGTTATTAAAAGCGGTTGGCAGTTGGTAGGTCTCAATAGTGATGTAACCGATATGTCTATTTTTACAGCTCAAAACGTCGAGGAGGTGTGGATATACGATGGTGCTACACAAAGCTGGAGCGGTTATTCACCCAATAGCCAAACATTAGCCAAAATCGAAGCCAAATTCAATACCATAAGCACAATTGGCAAATGGCAAGGTGTTTGGATTAAAAGCTCCCAAGAGTGGTATCTTACCCAAGAAGACCCCATCAAAAGCGATACACCTATCGATAGCGTAGAACTCAAAAAGGGATGGAATTTGATTGCTATTCCTCTTAATAGCACCCTCTCGCCCAAAGTCTTTGATGATAATGAGACGCTTATTTGGAAATACAGCAACGAAGAGTGGCAACTTTTTGACAAAGAATCAACGCAACACTTTCAACCCATCCAAAGCATCAAAAAGAGCGATGGATTGTGGATCAAAGCTCAAAAAGATCGAAGCGTAGAATTATCCAAAGAGAGTGCCACGCTCCAAAGCTTTGCTTCCCAAGAGGAGATGAAAACCTATATCGAAACACTTTTGGTAGTCAATAACCCCTATCCAATACTCTACGGTATGACTATGACCGATAGTATGGTCTCAAACCAAGTGGACTCTATGCCCATCGATACCTCCGCACCCACATCCGCCCCCCAAGAAGGCTCAACGGGGGATAAAGAAGCTACCAATGTCACCAATACCAACCTTCAAGAGAAGGGTGTCGATGAGTCCAATACGCTCAAAAGTGATAACCAATACATCTATACGCTCAATGCAAACACCAACGCTATTGAGATATACAGTTTTGCTCATCTTGTAAGCGACAATCAAACGCCAGTGAGCAAAATAGACCTAAGCGACAACAGCTACAAAAACATTGACTCTTTTTATCTCTACAACAATAGCTTAATAGTACTCTCGCATCAATACGAAAAGAGTACCCAAGTCGTCGTTGATGTATATGATTTAAACGACATAAACAACATCACCAAAACCCAAAGCTTTATTTTGGATGGCTATATGAGTGCTTCTCGAATCCTCAACAATAGACTTATCGTTGTGAGTAGCTTTACTCCTTATGCTGATATTGAGTATCCTATTGTCTATCTTGATGGTATGGAGGAGTGCCAAAACGGTGGTGGCGTATCCTATCCTAGTATGCCAATTCCCGATATGCCAATAGAGAGTGGTGATACAGTTACAAGCAATACCTCAACGACCGATATGCTTTATCCATACTACTACAATCCAAAGTGCTACAATGTCGCTTTTGATAGCAACGGCAAGGCGTTTAGATACGACTACGACAATCCAATCGTAACACAAAAATACCTTGTACCTCAGCTAAGCTACAATGATTTTAGCGGTGATTTGCTCAACTATCAAAGCTTCTACGCTCCACTCAAACAAAACCAAACCTCAACCATTACGAGCGTTTCTACTTTTGACCTTGACAAGGTGGAGTTTATCAAAAGCAGTGCCATTGTGGGCAATAGCCATATCGTTTACGCCTCCACATCCTCGCTATATATCTTGTCGCATGAGTATCCTATCTACTACAACTACGATGAATATCAAGAGCGAAGTGTTATTTATAAATTTGACATTGAGCAAGATTTGGGATTTGAAGCTATGGGCTTTGTTAATGGCTTTGCCCTCAATCAATTTAGCCTTAGCGAATACAATCAAACCTTGCGAGTAGCGACCACACAAGGCAACTCATGGGAAAACAATACTCAAAACTCTATCTTTACGCTCAAACAAAACGGTTACGACCTTGATACGTTGGGCTTTTTGGGATCACTGGGCAAAGAGGGTGAAACGATTCAATCGGTTCGATTTGTGGGCAACAAGGGCTTTGTAGTAACCTTTCGCCAAACCGACCCGCTCTATACGCTTGACCTTAGCAACCCCGCCAATCCCCTTAAAGTGGGTGAGTTGTCCATTGATGGTTTCTCGCAATACATGCACCTAGTCGATGAAAATCGGCTTCTTACTATCGGACGAGATGCCAATAGCGAGGGAGTACAACAAGGCATTATGATTGAGCTTTTTGATATTAGCGATTTTGCCAATCCCAAACTAGCCGACAAGCTCACCATTGGAGACAACAGTTATTATAGCCAAGCCCTTACCAACCACAAAGCCTTTGTTTACCGAGAGAGCGATAAGCTCTTTGGGTTTGATTACAACAGTTGGAATAGCTACGACATGAGCTACTTTGGTCTCTATCAAGTCGATGGAATCACTCTTAAATCCATCGCCAAACTCTCTACCACCAATGAGGGCTACAATCAATGCAGTTGGAGTTCAAGAGGTATTGTTTTTGACTACGAAGCAAACAGTTACGTAGCCTATTTTTGCAACGGTGCTGTAGCCACGCAACTTTTAACTACGACTAAATAAGGAGAAACTATGAGACGAGTACTATTTTTAAGTGTTACCCTTTTGTTGATAGGTTGCGGTAGTCCCGCAAAAAAGAGCGAAACCAACACAACCACGCCCACGCCCACGCCCACACCCACATCAACAACCACACCATCGCCCAATATCGACGATAGTGCCAAAAAGCCACCTCAAATTCCTACGCTTTAGTAGCATTCATTTGCCCTATAAACCAAAATCTATAGGGCATAGAGGAAGATATAATCGCTTTTTTGCTATGATTGTCTATATTTATAGCTAGGGGAGAATACTATGGACGTAAGCCAACTCAAAGAGGGGCATCTTTTGGGTGATGCTGTGATTACTACCAAACTCGATGCGGTCATTCACTGGGGGAGACAATCCTCGTTGTGGCCCTTTGTTTTTGGTACGGCGTGTTGTGCGATTGAGTTTATGGCGACGGCTGCTAGTCGTTACGATATTTCTCGCTTTGGTGCTGAGGTGCTACGCTTTTCGCCTCGTCATGCCGATTTGTTGTTGGTAGCGGGGACTATTAGCTACAAACAAGCCCCTATTTTAAAACAAATTTACGATCAAATGCCCGAACCCAAATGGGTCGTTGCCATGGGGGCATGTGCTTCGAGTGGGGGTTTTTATGACAACTACACCACACTTCAAGGCATTGATGAGATAGTCCCCGTCGATGTCTATATCGCAGGATGTCCACCCCGCCCCGAAGCGGTCATTGATGCGGTACTAAGCATTCAAAAGAGATTGTGGCAAACCCCTGCCCTAGCACTCCAAAATCACGACAACTTTCAAAGCAAACTTCCCTAGCCATGAAAGCTCTTTTGATTGTATTGATTTTTGCCACTTTGGCGTTTATCTTTTTTGTCTATCAAAAAGAGCGTGATATTCGCAAAGCACTTGCGGCTTTGGTACTTTTTGCAATGGTTGGGGGATTTGGAGTATTGGGCATGATAGTGCGTCCGATGGTGATTGTTTTTTGGGTGCATACGGCACTCGTGATAGCCTCATGGCTAAGCCTTTTGTGGTATATCTTCAAAGGCAAATACTTTCTAGCAATCCATCTCTCCCCACTTGCTACACTGCTTTTTTACCTTCTAAGTACCTTTCTTTTTGGTTCGGGCGGTTTGGATTTGGCTTAAGGATGGGTTGAGTGCGGTGTATTGGTTGCTATGAATGGTCGTGGAGATTTATCTGTCCTCATTGTGCCAAAACCCTTTTTCAACCCACCATCACTATGCGTAAAATTGGCTCACTCGAAGTCTATAGCTTCTACAAATACCAACACATCGCCAAATACATCAAAAGCAAATATTCACTTATTGGATACCCTACCTACCGTGCTTTTGCCCAGCTTACCACCAAACCTTTTATTCAAAACTTTATCCAAGGGCTTGATAAACCTATCGCTATTATTGGCGTTGATGAGGAGATACGTCAAGGCTACTCCAATGTCGCCATCTTATCGCACTCCATGAAAACCCCACTCTCTATCCCACTCCACCGCCAACTCATCGCCCAAACCAAAGTCAATTATGCAGGAAAATCGCTCGATTATCGCTTAAGCAATCCCCGAAACTTTCTCTACCGTGGCAAAGGAGGAGTGGACGCTATATTGATAGACGATACCATTACGACGGGTGCAACCCTTCACGAAGCCTATTTGACGCTCAAAAAACACAACGTCAATGTCCTTTTTGCACTCACACTAAGCGATGCCAAAGAGGAATAATTTTGCTTTAAATACTCATTGGATATAATCCAACACATTACCTTACTTACAAAGAAGTCATTATGAATATTGATTATACACCCAACGATATCTATATCCCCTCCCCTAGCGATTTTGACCCCGATAACTTAGGTCACTTTGGTATTTACGGCGGACGCTATGTACCCGAAACGCTTATGCCTGTACTTGAAGCACTCAAAAGTGACTACGAAAAAATACGCTTTGATAAGGAGTTTTGGGAAGAGGTACACTACTACTACAAAAATTATGTAGGTCGCCCCTCCTCGCTCTACTATGCCAAAAACATATCCGACGAGATAGGTGCCAAAGTCTATCTCAAGCGTGAAGACCTCAACCACACAGGGGCTCACAAAATCAACCACACCATCGCTCAAGCCCTACTTGCTAAAAAACTGGGCAAAAAAAAGATTATTGCCGAGACGGGTGCGGGACAACACGGAGTAGCTACGGCTACAGTAGCAGCACTCTTTGGACTCGAATGCGAAGTCTTTATGGGAGCCAAAGATGTCAAGCGTCAAGAGCTTAATGTCTTTAGAATGAAGCTACTAGGTAGCAAGGTTCACGCCGTCGAAAGTGGAAGCAAAACGCTCAAAGATGCTATGAACGATGCCATACGCCACTGGGTAACTCACGCTCGTGATACTTTTTATGTCATTGGTACGGTGGCGGGTCCTCACCCCTACCCTATGATGGTTCGTGATATTCAATCAGTCATTGGATGGGAAGCAAAAGCTCAAATGATGCAAACCCACGGCAAACTTCCCGACAAAGTCATTGCTTGTATCGGAGGTGGTAGCAACGCCATGGGTATCTTTAACCACTTCTTAAACGAAAAAGATGTCGAGTGTATCGGTATAGAAGCAGGGGGATTGGGGCTTGATAGCAAACACGGCTGTTCTTTGGCAAAAGGAAGCCCTGGGGTACTCCACGGACAACTAAGCTATTTGTTGCAAGATGAAGATGGGCAGATAGAGGAGGCGCACTCTATTTCGGCGGGGCTTGATTATCCAGGTATTGGACCCGAACACGCCTTTTTGAAAGACAAAGGGGTAGTAACCTACGACCATATTACCGACGATGAGGCGATGGAGGCGTTTGTGTGGCTATCACAAAAAGAGGGGATTATCCCAGCCTTTGAGAGTTCTCACGCCATTGCCTATCTCAAAAAACTCAAAAACGTAGAGGGTCAAACCATCCTCATCAACCTCTCAGGAAGAGGCGACAAAGATATGATACAAGCTAAAGATATTTTAAAAGAGCGGTTTGAGTAGGATAAACTACTTCTCGTTCCAACCTCTCCCGAGAGTGTGAAATAACTGCTAAAAAAGTGCTTCGACAGGCTAGACACGAACGATTTTACGCTATCCGTTCACCCTGAGCCTAGTCGAAGGGTTTATTATTTCACAAACTCTCCCAAGGTGGAACGAGAAAAAATCTATAATAATATTTCAAAATGGCATATTTATATATATTTTAGAAAATAAGTTAAATATAGATATGATGTTCTTTGGATAAATAGTTATATCTCAAAATTAGCCTGAAAGGAAAAATGTGATTGCATTAAAAAAAGATTTTGTAAATGAAAATAAAAAATCATATTGTAGAGGAAGAAGATTATCTTCTGGTACAGCATATTATTTGCAGAAAGATAATGGCGATATAGTATATGGTGGTAAACAATGTGCGGAAGAACATTCAGATACTGATTTAAGTCAAATACCTGATTTGACTAAATCATTAATTGCTAGGCATGATGGAACAACTACTACTGGTGGCAACAATACAGGTGCTAACGGTACTAAAAATGACACAAGTAAATCTAAAGCGATATCATATATTCTGTTAAGAGAAGAAAAATTATCAGAATTTAAATATGCAAATAAATCATTATCATACTCTATACTGAATCAATATTATCAAACCTATAAAGACAATAATGATCTATCAGATGATGCAGTGAAACATATTTTAAACATTGAAAAAAAATCATCAGAAAACACAAAGAAAAAAATGTCATTAGAAAATCTTTCAACGTGTTATGCCTATCAGTATATTCTTGAGAGAACATTAGATTATTTAGAGCAAAAAGATAATCATGATGGAATAAAATATATAAATGGAATACTTGAAGGATTGCATGATTATTGTAGTTTAACAACTAATCAGATTGATGGATTATCTAAATGGTTGCAATTTTTACCTGAAGAATTAAAAAAAGCAAAATTAAAAGAATTTAGTATTTAGGAAAGGAAATAAAAATATGAATTATGGTTATGAAAAAGATAGATTTATATGGCACAAAATTCTCTTTCCTCGCTCCACCTCTCCCGAAAGTGTGAAATAACGGTAGGTGTGACCATGTCACACACTTTTTTGTGCGAAAGAAACGCACCTACAGCTTAAAATTGTCTATTTTGAAGCCGTTTTCTTTAAAAAATTGGCTTTTTGGTGCATTGAAATGCATCCTGCACTATTTTAACCATTATTACTCCATCGCCTCTATCATATTTAATATAAAATTCGCACTTACTTTTGCGGAGTTTTGTAAAAAGGTATCGAAATCGACATTGGCGTTGTCGTCTGCACTATCGCTAATGGCTCGAAGGATAAAAAACGGTACATTCATCGCATTGCAAACCACCGCTACGCTGCCTCCCTCCATCTCCAGTGCATCGGCACAAAAGGTATCGCTTATCCATGCTTTGCGACTCGAATCGGCGACAAATTGATCACCCGTGGCGATAATGCCCTCGTAGAGATGAACAGTGAGCTTAGAGGCTACTTCTTTGGCAATATCTATCAAACCCTCATCGCTATGGACAAATTGGCTTCCCTCAGGGACATAACCAAAGGGGTGTCCAAAGGCACTAATATCAAGGTCGTGTTGGCAAAGCTTATTGGCTACAATCAAATCCCCAATGGTGAGATTTTTATTGATAGCACCCGCCACACCGCTAAAGAGCAACCTATCGCATCCAAATTTTTCAATCAAAATCGTAGCGGTCAAAGAGGCAAAGACTTTGCCAATTTTGGAATAAGCTATGACGACCTCTTTGCCTTGGTAGGTGGCTTCATAATATTTGTTGTTGGCGTAAGTTGTCTCTTTGATATTCTCTACTTGATTTAAAAGCGGCTCTATCTCTTCGGGCATAGCTCCCATAATGGCTATTTTCATACGCTATCTCAATGCTTTGATGTGAGCAATGGTATCTTCAAATGAGGCTCTATCGCTTACGACAAAATGGGGCTTTGCGGTGGCTCTTTTGTTGAGTCCTTTGAGTACTCCTCCATGTCCAAATTCGATGTAGCAATCGACTTCATCATCAAAAGCTGCAATGGATTGTTTGTAGAGTACGGGCGAAGTGAGTTGGTCGGTCAAAAGTCCCAATGCCTCCTCTTTGGTTTGATACATCTTAGCTGTGACATTGGATACTACAGGAGCGGTAAATTCATCTTTGAGTACCTCTGTAAGTTTGGCTTTGAGCGGCTCTTTGGCACTATCAAGCAAAGGACAGTGACTTGCTACCGACATATTGAGCAACATTGCCCGTTTGGCTTTGTGGGCTTTGAGTACTTCGACGAGTTCTTTAAGGTCGCTTTTGATACCTGCAATGACAATTTGCCCATCGGCATTGTAATTGACTGCCCACACTCTCTTGCCTAGCCCTCTTTGTGCTGCGCAAATCTCCTCAACCGTTTCATCTTCAAGCCCCAACGCCACAAGCATCCCCACATCTTGCCCCTCACACGCTTGTGCCATGAGTTTGCCTCTTAGGTGTACAAGCTCTACGGCGTCCATTGCATCCATTGCGCCCACACTTACCAACGCACTAAATTCACCCAATGAGTGACCTAAAGCATAATAGGGCTTAATGGGCATTTCATTGGCGAAGAGTTGATGGGCTATAGCGCTTACAAGCAAAATAGCGGGTTGGGTAAATTGTGTCTTTTCGAGTCTATCGTTGGGAACAAACAAAAGCTCCGCAAAATCAAAACCGCATCGCTTTGAAGCCTCTTCTATCATCGCCTTGGCCACCTCTGAGTGGTTGTAAAAATCCTCTCCCATACCTGTAGCTTGTGAGCCTTGTCCTGGGAATAAAAATGCACATTTAATTGACATATATAATCCTTAAAATAAATGATACAATTTTAACAGATTAATATAAATCTAAGAGTTCATTAATACTTTTTTTGATGCATTGTGTCCTAGCTACTCCCTTTTGCCCCTTGCAACTATCGTGAATATACTGCTGTTCGAGGTCTGAAAAGTTGGAAATATCAATCGTGTCGCTACTGGGTGATGAATAGGTTGGTGTTTTCTGAGGTCTTTCGTGCTTCATGGCGTTGATGTATTGATCTTGTTGTGCCTCTTGTTTCTCTTTTTTGATTTTTAGATTGGTAGAAAAAATGAGAAAGACAAACAATCCAACACCTGCAACAATCTCCAAAATAGGCGGTTTGCCCTTAGGTTTGGGTTTGGGCTTTAGCTTAAGACACTCAGGAACAGGTGGACATTTTCCCTCAATCGTAACGGTTGAATACTCGGGTGCGGGTGGGACAGGTGGTGCTGGTGGTGGATTGGCCATAATACTCTACCTCATCTTTTGAAATATTTGCATTTTAAGTCATTATATCATATTATATTTAATAATATCAAAGCAAATCTATTATAAAATAGTCAAAAGCAAGAGAAGAAGGAATAGGCGATGAAAAATCTATGGCTAGTTTGGCTTGTGCTGGTTGCACTATTGAGTGGATGCGTTAAAAAAACCGATAGATTAGCAAGAGAGAGTGCCGACACCACGCCCGTTGTCGATCCTGTGGCTATCTATCAAGAGGCTATTAATGCCAAAAAAGAGGACAATGTTTACCGTGCTATCTATCTGCACAAAAAAAATTGCGATATGGGTTTTGGAGAGAGTTGTAACCGATTGGGTAAATTTTACTACAAAGGCACTTTTTTGACGCAAGACCTCACCAAAGCCCAAACCTTTTTTCACCGTGCATGCAAACTCGGTAGCAAAAAAGGATGTCAAAATGAGGGCAATATGCTGCGTCTTGTATCGCAAGACTTTCCCGCAGCCTTTGCCGTCTATCAAGACAACTGTCTAAACGACCACTACGAATCGTGCTACAATATCGCCATGATGTATTCTGAAGGTAGAGGCGTAGAACAAAGCTATCGAAGAGCCAAACGCTATTTCAAAAAAGCGTGCGATGGCGAAATCAAAAGAGCGTGTCAAATGCACGCCGAGATGCTACAGGAGTAACCAATGGATGCTGAAGCCTATTATATTTCACAACTAAAAAGTCCCTACATTGGAGACGATGGGGCGGTGGTGGGTGATTTTATCTACTCCATGGATAGTTTTTGCGAGAATATTCATTTCAAAAGAGAGTGGATGAGTCTTGAACAAATCGCAGCCAAAGCGATGTTGGTTAATATCTCCGATGCCATTGCTATGAACGCCAAACCCCTCTACGCCCTTATCTCTATCTCCTTGCCTCACTTCATCGAAAAGGGTCATATTGATGAGCTTATACGAGGCTTTCAAAACGTTGCCCATCACTACGGATGCGAGATTATCGGAGGTGATACGATTGGGGGGGAGAAGCTTGATATTACCATTACCATCATTAGTAAAAGCGACAATCCTTTGTATCGAACTGGACTAAAAGCAGGAGATATTTTGGCCTATACGGGTGTATTGGGTGGTTCTAAGCGTGATTTAAATGCACTTTTTGAGGGCAAAAATGTCGCTCCAACCTCTCGCTTCATCGCTCCTATTTTGAGAGAAGATTTTATCTATCGCTCACGAGAGTATTTGCGTGTGGGCATGGATATAAGCGATGGTCTCTTTTGCGATACCAACAAACTCCTCGAAGCCAATAATCTAGGGTGCGAACTTATCGAAGCAATAGATGAAGCCCTTAGCAGTAGCGGTGAGGAGTATGAGATGCTAATAGGCTTTGACCCCCAACATTTAGCTACTATTCAAGCCCTAGCAGGAGAGTTACCCATCACCCCCTTTGCCAAAGTAACACCCCACCCCACCCCTCCACTACCCTGCCAATCGCACCATTTTTAGTACAAACAGGAGAGAAAATGACAATAAAAGAAGCCATACTTAAAAGTTTTGAAGATTTAAAACAGCTTTTAACTCATAACGAAATATATGAACATATCATTAGCCAAAAATATTATGATTTTGGGGAAGCAAAAACACCTGCATCAACAATTTCTGCATTGCTGGGTGATTTTATTAGAAATAATGACCAAAGAGTTAAACGAATAAAAGGTGAAAAATCTACATATCTATATTATTTAGCAAAATTTGAACAAGATTTAAATATCAATGAAATTGCTTCTGAAATTACAGAAAAATCTGGGCCCAAACAGCAGGGTAAAAAACAAACCTATAGCGAAAGAGATTTGCATAAATTGCTTAGCAGTTATCTCAAAAATAAAAAGATATATACAAAAACAATTTTACACGAGGAGTCAAAAAACTCAAAAGATGACCACCAAAAATGGATACATCCCGATATGATTGGGATAGAGTTTTTGAATCTTACCTCAAAAGTCAATAAAGCATTTATGAAAATACTCAATAAATCGGATACTTTTAAACTCACCTCTTACGAAATCAAAAAAGAGATAAATACCGACTATGAACTAAAAAAGTACTATTTTCAAGCCGTATCAAATTCAAGTTGGGCAAATTACGGCTATTTGGTTGCATTGGAAATCAATGACAATCTCAAAGATGAGATGCAAAGGCTTAATGAATCTTTTGGAATAGGCATAATAGAACTTAAATCAAATCCTTATGAAAGCGAAATACTCTTTCAATCAAAATTTAAAGAGTTGGATTTCAAAACGATAGATAAACTATGCAAGGTAAATGACAAGTATGAAAACTTTATAGAGATGACGGAGCGAATGCTTACCATAGATGAAAGAAACTACCAATCGGTAGAAAATGAACTCAGTAACTTTTGCGATGAATATTTTAAAAATGATTCAGAGATTAAAGAATATTGTAAAAAACATTTTATACCATTTGATGAAGATGAGGAGATAGAATAATGCAAAAGCAAGATATTTTAAACTAACAGGCTAGTCGGTTAGCTCCTCCTAAATATGCTATAATGTAACCCATGGAACCAGTAAA
>JQIS01000013.1 GCA_000830175.1 Sulfurovum sp. FS08-3
TAAATCTTAGATTGCTTCACCCTAAAGGGTTCGCAATGACGTAATTTTTAAAGTGCGTAAGGTCAGATAGTTATTTATACGCCTTAATATAGACTCGTTTGGGGGCGGGGTAGCCTTCAACTGTTTTGGTTTTGTCGTTGGGATCCAAAAAATCATCCAAGCTTTGGGCAAATGTCCAAGGGGTGACACGCTGTTCATGGGTTTGAGTGGTCATGGTAGCCAACACCTCAATGTGTGAAAATCCCGCACGGATACACCAATTGCGTAGAGCGCAAACGGTAGGGATAAAATAGACATTGGGAATTTGAGAGTAGCGTTTGTTGGGCGTGAGAGCTATCTCCTCTTCTCCTTCTATCATAAAGGTATCCAAAATTAGCTCCCCGTTTTTGTTGAGTCCGTTGTAGAGTGATTTGAGGCTACTAATGGGGTCACTGCGATGATAGAGAACTCCCAAACAAAAAAGCACATCAAAACGGTGAGGATAGAACTCAACATGTTCAACGCCTAATAGTTCATAGACAATATCGCTTTGGATGAAATGGTTGATAAAGGCAAACTGCGTATAAAAAGCTGCCGAAGGGTCAAATCCCACCAATTTTTTGGGTTGCTCTTCTAGCATCCTAAAGAGATAGTAGCCATTATTGCAACCAATATCGCCTACTAGTTTATCTTTGAGATTAAAATGAGGCTTGAGCAGATTGTATTTGATAGAGCTTTGCCACTCCGTATCAATAAAAAGCTCATTGATAGCAAAAGGACCTTTTCTCCACGGAATATTGACTTTGGCAAGAGCTTCGATGTGGGCCATATCCTTAGGCGTTGCATCGGCAATCTCAATCTCAATCACATCACCCAAACGCACCTTAATCTCTTTGAAGTGAGGCAAGACCTTGAGGCTCTCTTGTCGTGGGATAATATTTTTCCATGTGAGCCACTCACGTCGCTCACGCCTAATTGCTTCAATATCCAACGAACGACTACTTTTTGATATAGGCTTTGATGATTTTTTGTTCAAACAAAGGTCTATCACCACCTTGCGAACCGCTTGTGGTCACGTCGCCAATCTTTTTGACTACCTCTTGCCCTGCTACTACTTCGCCAAAAATGGTGTGCATTCCATTAAGATGCGGTGTGGGGGCTAAAGTGATGAAAAATTGACTTCCGTTGGTATTGCGTCCAGCGTTTGCCATTGCCAAAATCATAGGTTTATCAAAAACCACATTGGGTGCAAACTCATCTTCAAAAGGCTTTTGCCAAATCGATTCGCCTCCACGTCCTGTACCCGTAGGGTCACCGCCTTGAACCATAAAACCTTGAATCACACGATGGAAAATAAGTCCATTGTAGTAGCCGTTTTTAACGTGTGTCGTAAAATTTTCTACCGCTTTGGGTGCAATTTGAGGCAACATTTTAAGCTCAATCTTGCCCACATTGGTCTCTAATACAACAATAGGATTAGCCATAAGCGTTGTCCACGCCAAAGTGAGTGTTAATAGTAATTTTTTCATATTTTCTCCTTAATAGGGTTCGCAGATATTGTCTTCGCAATGATCCACATTGAGGCGTTTAAGTATCATTTCAAAAAAATCACCCCCTGTTCGGTGGACATCATCGTGAAACTCAATATAGATAGCTTGAATATCTTTGCGGTCGGTTGAGATTTTTTCAAAAATAAAGGGGGTGAGTCCCGTCTCTTTTTTGACGGCATCAATCACATTGTAAATATCTTCTTTCAAATCGTTATTGGTTTCAAAGAGGATATTTAATCCCTCATACCGCTCTTCCATGCGTACATAGGCTTTGATGCCTTTAAATACTCTGTTTTTCATCTCTCTCTCCTTCTTTTTTAATTTAAAATATGTCTCCTTGAATTTGAACAAAGTCCAAATTCAATTCCTCTCACTAAAGCTTTGCCTTTGGCAAGAACCCTAAAATATGTCTCCTTAGGGATGAACAAAGTCCATCCCTAATTCCTCTCACTAAAGCTTTGCCTTTGGCAAGAGTTTGCGAAGTTCTCCTTGAATTTGAACAAAGTCCACATTCAACTCCTTGCTCTTACTGCCTACCGTGCCATACTTTCAGCTCTCACTTCACGAATGACATTGACCTTGATCTCTCCTGGATATTGTACCTTATCTTCTATCTCTTTTGCAATGCTTTTGCTCAAAACCACCGCTTCGTTGTCGTTAATCTCATAAGAATTAACAATCACGCGAATCTCACGCCCAGCATTAATAGCATAGGCACTAATGACTCCTGCTTTGGATAGTGCAATCACTTCAAGCTCCTTAACACGTTTGGTAAAGTTCTCCAATACCTCTCTTCTAGCCCCAGGACGAGCTGCCGAAATGGTATCAGCAGCACAAACCGCAGCCGATTCGATGGAGTTTGGCTCTTCGTGTCCATGGTGGGCGTAGATGGCATTAATGACAACAGGGTGTTCGTTGTATTTTTTGCACAACTTTGCTCCGATTTCGACGTGTGAACCACCCTCCTCTTGTGTGAGAGCCTTGCCAATATCGTGCAACAATCCCGCACGCAACGCCAACTTCTCATCTCCTCCCATCTCAGCTGCCATCACCGCAGCCAACTTGGCTACTTCAAGGGTATGGGCTAGAGAGTTTTGGCCGTAACTGGCTCGATATTTGAGTTTACCCAAAAGCTGTACGAGTTCTTTTTCCATCGGGAAGAGTCCTAGATTGATAAGGATATTCTCTCCCTCTTCGTAAATCTTTTTCTCAAACTCTTTGGTAACGCTCTCATAAATCTCTTCGATACGAGCGGGGTGTATTCTACCATCTTCAATCAACAATTCAATGACACGCGAGGCAATGGCACGACGGTAGAGATTGAAACTACTCACAATAATGACTCCAGGAGTCTCATCAATGATAATATCAACTCCCAATAGCGTCTCAAGGCTTTTGATGTTTCGTCCCTCTTTGCCAATAATGCGTCCTTTGTGTTCATCACTGGGAAGATTGACGACATTAATGAGCCGCTCTCCTGCAAAATCTCCTGCATAGCGGGTAGTGGCTTGGGCTATGATATAGTTAGCTTTGCGTTCACCCTCCTCTTTGGCAAGGCGTTCGTATCTACGCACAATGGCTGCTACTTCGGCTTTGCTTTGCTCTTCGACTCGATGGAGAATATAGGCTTTTGCCTCCTCTTTGGTCATAGAGGCGATGTGTTGCATCTTCTCTATAATCTCATGAATCTTTTGCTCTTTTTGCTCTATGAGTCGCCCTAAGCTCTCCTCTTTTTCTATTGCTCGACGTTTGATGCCTTGAATTTTTTGACTTTGAGCCTCTATATTTTGACGCTTCTCTTCTAAAATACGAGCTTTTTTCTCCAACTCGTTAATCTTTTCTTGAAACTTCTTTTCAAGTTCTAGCTCATTGGCTTTGATTTTAATCTGGGCATCTTGAAGCTTTTTTTGGGCTTCAAACTCAATGGCATTGGCCTTTGCTTTGCCCTCTAGGACAAAGAGGTTGATGTGCTTAGCATTCTCCCTTTTTAAAAGCACATAGGAGATACCCGCACCCACAAGTGTACCCATAGCTCCTACGCTAATTATCTCAAACATTGCATTTCCTTGTAATCCAAAACGAACAACCGCTCTATGCTTGATCTATGATTCCCTCTTTGGATATAAGCATATTGGCACTTATATCGTGTTCTTGAGTCATAATGCTCTTGCTGTAGCAAAGTGTTCGTGTGACAAAAATCGTTTTTTTAATCTTTTTTCTATTTTTTTCAAAAAATCTATCATACATTCCTTTACCAAAGCCCACTCTTCTTAGTGTCGAGTCGGTGGCAATGATGGGAACGATTGCTACGTCTATATTTTTTATATGCTCTTTTGAAAATTTTGGCTCTTTGATACCAAATTTTTTTACCTGTAAGGGCAATCTGTATTTTACCAATCTAAAACTTTTACCTTCCATAAACGGCACATAAAGAGTACGCTTTTGTCGTCTAAGTATTCCAATAAGTGGCATAATATTGACTTCGATACCCAAAGGGATATAGAGCATAACGGTTTGAGCGTTACCTATTGCATCATAGAGAGCCTTTGTGATACGTTTGTCAATACCGTAGCTATGAGGAGCTATCTTTTGAAGTCTTCCAAGGCAGTGTTGTCGAAAATGATTTTTGTGTTGCATAATGCTCCATATTCTCTATAGTATAAAGTTTGGTTGATTGCGTTTTGCCTTTGAGCCAAAGGGTATCAAGGTACTTTATAGGATAGTAGGATTTAATCTCATCATAGACGCTTTGACTAAAGATAAGATAGGTTCCGTACTCTTTATTTATCCCCTCCAAGCGTGAAGCGATATTGACACTATCGCCAATGATGGTATAGTTTAGTCGCTCATTAGAGCCAATATTGCCCACAAGTGACTTGCCGTAGTGAATGCCAATGCGAGTTTTGAAGATAGGTTTGCCTTTTTTTATCCATCTTTGATTGAGTTCGTAAGTGAAGCGTTGTACCATCAAAGCACTCTCCATCGCTCTACGGCAAGGCTCTAGGACACTTTGAGGTGCTCCCCAAAACGCCAAAACGGCATCGCCAATGTACTTATCGGTAGTACCACCTGTAATATGAATCGCTTTATTGATAGCCTCAAAATACTCCGAAAGTTGCAAAGCAACCTCTTTGGGAGCCATCGCTTCGGAGATGGTTGTGAAGTTTTCTATATCGGTAAACATAATAGCCAACTCCCTCTCCTCACCATCAACCTTTGCCTCTTGTCCTGCTATCATGAGTTTTTTGATAAGCTCAACGGGGAGGTATTTGATAAACGACGAGAGGGCTATTTGAAGCGATTTGAGCGAGGATTGGGCTTTGCGAATCTCAGATACCTGAGAGTTGTCTTGGATATCAATATCAAGCTTAAGTTTTTCGATGCTTTTGATTTGGTTGGCGATTTCGATGATGGGGTTTGAGAGCTTTTTGGAGGCGTAAATCACAATAGCAATAAAAAGCAACAAAATCACAAAAGAGATAGCAATAGTCTCATACATGGTAGCTGTAATTTTGCCCAAAATCACCTCTTTGGGGATGATGATAAGCACACGCCAATTCATACCGCTAGAGTCTTTGGGAAAATTGGAGAAGAAGTAGAGATGCTCCTCTCCTCTTTTATCCTTGATAGAGCCTCTTGTTTGGGCGTAGCGGTTGTATTGAACGGTGGCTTTGCGTACGATGGGAGAGGGGGCAAAATCACCCAATTTGACTACATCTTGGGAAAAATCATCTTTGAAAGAGGTGGCAATAATGTTTTGGTCGCTATCAAACATGACAATATTGCCCTCCACTTTGGTACTTTGTTCCACTAAAAAATCGTGCAGTTTTGTCGAGGTAATATCAGCACCTGCGACTTTGATTTTTGTCCCTTGTGGGTCAAAATAGGGACTGCTAATCGTAATGCCAATTTCATTGGATGAGGCGTATTTGTAGGGGCTAGACCAGTAGGTATCACGAGTGGCTTTGGTTAAATAAAACCAGCTACGTTCTCTTGGGTCAAAGGTATTGGGACGCACTTCATGTTTGATGGTATTAAATTGCTCATCAAGATACTCCCAATCCTCAATCGTGCCGTTGGTATCGTTGGAGATAGTACGCAAAATGAGCTGTGGATAGCGACGCAGTTGCAAAAAATCCCCATTGATATTGGCGATATAGATGCTGTTGAGATAATCGTAACTGCCTAATTGCTCTTTCATAAGATTGCTTAAGATACTTTTATGTTGCAAAATATCTTTGTCTTGTGCGTTGAGCTTGGCAAGAATCTTGACATGATTGGAGGAGATTTCAAGCGTTTTGTTGGTAACGTTTACGATATTAGCGGTAATCTCTTTTTGTACTTTGTCGAGCATAATATAAGACAAATCGTAAGATTTATAAAAATTATAGACAATCAATATAGCCGCTACCGTGCTTAGAAGTACAGTAAAGAGTTCACTAAGCTTTATCGAAAACTTTTTGGTACGCACACGTCTCTCCTTAATTTATGAAAGTAGTACTATTTTATCTAAAATATCGCACTCTTTTAATTAAGGAAATCCTTGATGTTATCTAGCACAGATTTTAAAATCGCTTCCTACCCAACAAGCAGGGTCATGTCGTGAACGTTGTGCCTCACCCCAACGAGAGTTAATACCATCACGTGTCAAGCCTCGTACTTCACCGATACCTTTTTCTACAACGTACAAAGATACGGACATTATAGTACCAAATAGCGGTTTGTCGGGATCGTAATCGGCTATCGAAAAGCTACCGCCTCTTTCTGATTCAAACTCGCAATAGCCGTGAAACTCTACTACGCCATTGGATTCTATCGTACACATAGCACTTTTAGCAAAAAGTGATGAAGAGAATGCTCCCAAGACAATGACCGCACTTATAATTTTTTTAAACACAATAAACTCCTAGATAAAATAATGTCAAATAAAGCAAATTTATTTTCAAAGCATTATACTGCCAATAAGCTAATAGATAAATAATTAAATATGTTTATTTTAGATAAATATTGTTAATACTTTGGCATTTGAGGAACTCTTGAGATAGAGAGTTCTCTTAAGCCCAAAAACTCTATAATATTGCTCTTCAACCAAAGGAGCGTTTTTATGGAACACTACGGCTTTTTATCCCTGCTTATACCCTTGCTTATTATCGCTACGGCTATCGTTACCAAAGATGTCGTCGTGTCGTTGCTTGTGGGGATATGGATTGCTGGACTTATTCTTAATGATTTTGATATTGCAACCTCTATCGTTTCGACGCTTGATAAATTTGTGGGGCTTTTTAGTGAGGGATGGATTACCAAAACGATACTGTTTGCACTGCTCGTAGGCTCTATTATCCGTTTGCTTCATGTTAGCGCAGCGGTGAGTCGATTTGTAAGCTATTTAAACACAAAACACAAATCCATCGATTCACCCAAAGGCTCTTTGCTTTTGGCGTATTTTTTGGGCGTGGTGATTTTTATTGAATCCTCCATTACGGCATTGGTAGCGGGTAGTGTAGCACGACCGTTGTGCGACAAAAACGGAGTGAGTCGTGAAAAACTTGCCTTCGTATGCGACTCCACTTCAGCTCCTATTTGTTCGCTTATCCCCTTTAACGGCTGGGGAGCGTTGCTACTAGGACTTATTGTTGCTTCAACTCAAAGTGCCAATGCCCTTACACTTTTGATTACCTCGATACTCTTTAATTTCTACTCGCTTATGGTTGTGGTACTGGTTTTGATGGTGATTGTTTTTGACATCAATATAGGTTCTATGAAACACACCAAACCCCACCCTATCGAACCCTCAGCCTATAGCCACGACAATCCATCTCCTTGGCCCATGGTAGTGCCTATTGTGGTTATGATTGCCATGGTACCTCTATCGCTCTATTATACAGGCAAAGGCAATATTTTAGAGGGAAGCGGTTCAACTTCAGTATTTTATGCGGTTTTAGCAACGTTGGCTTTTATCTATCTCTACTACCGCTTAACCCAAACCATAACCCACAAAGCCTATTTTGAAGCCCTCTACGGAGGTATTGCCGATATGATTCCTATCGCTTTGATTTTGCTTTTGGCTTTTTTGATAGGAGGCGTTATCAAAGAACTAGGCACAGCACACTATCTTGCTTCTTTGCTAGAGGGAAATATCTCTCCTATGCTTTTGCCTATGATGATATTTATTGTAAGTGCTATTATGGCATTTGCTACGGGGACGAGTTGGGGGACTTTTTCGATTATGATGCCCATTGCTTTGACACTGGGGGGCAATTTTGAACTCTATTTACCGCTTGTCATAGGAGCGGTGATTTCAGGCGGAGTATTTGGCGACCATGTCTCTCCTATATCCGATACGACGATTATCTCCTCCATGGCAAGTGGATGCGAACCCATTGCACACGTCAAAACCCAAATGCCTTACGCCCTCATCGTTGCTTTTTTGACCTCTTTGCTCTATGGGATTGTGGGTTGGATAATGGTATAATTAGATTTTAATATGACGCACCTGCTATATATTTAGCATTTTGGAAGTGGGACTTTAGTCCCACTGATTAGCTTTGGTAGTAATGACAACCCAATCTTGGCTTTTGGTGGGACTAAAGTCCCACTTCCAATAAAAGTGTGTAAGGTGGGTTAATTTTTTTAAAGGAACACTTTGGAACAAAAAAAGCAAAAATATATGAAAATAACTCTCCTTACTAGCATTGCCATGGCATTGGTGGGTGCTACTATGGGGGCTTGGCTCTTCAAAGCTTTTGTGGCTATTGGAGTATTTTTTGGACTTATTTTAGGTTTTTTTACGCCATGGATGGTAGCACTTATTGGCTACTCCCTCTACGCCATGAGCAACCCTTTGGAGGCGTTTAAAGATGATCTCAAAAAGCTTGAAGAGAGGAGCCAACCATGACCAAAGCCTTTGAAGAACAAATCAAAAACTTCCCCCATCCCCTCTTTTACAACACCACAGGGAGTCCAATTGCCTACAAATTGGGCATTCGTCATCTTAGTGCTGCCCCTTTGAGTGGATTGGCAACGCTTAGCAATGTCGGGCATATCTATCCCAAAGCTCCCATCTACTTGGTCGATTTGGAAGCCCAGACGATAGAGGAGATAGGCGATTGCATTAAGCTTATTAGGCTTCAAAGTGAATCCTAAAAATTTGTAATCAATATGAAACCCTATTAAATTAAAATAGTATATTTTCAATGTACGCAAAGGTATAAATCCATGATAGATATAGAAAAAGAGATTCTCAAAAAATTTCCCAAAGTCGATAAACGTGCACCCATGATTAAAAAATCTCTCTTCAAGGTCGCCAAAAAGCTTATCCATGAAGATAAAATCAATGAGTTTTTGCATCGCTCCGAACACCTAGAGGGGTTTGATTTTGTTGAAGCGGTATTGGAGTTTTTTAATTTTGATTTCTCCTATTCCAATAACGAAATGCTCAACATTCCCTCAAGCGGACGGGTTGTGATTGTCGCCAATCATCCCTTGGGAGCGTTGGATGCTCTATGTCTTTTGAAACTTGTAAGCATGATTAGAAGCGATGTAAAGATTGTAGCCAATGACTTTTTGGCAGGATTTGATGGACTCGAATCGCTCTTTATCAAAGTCGATAACTTCAAAACACGTCAAAACAAAGCCAATATTCAAAAGATATACGATGCCCTCAACAACGATGAGGCGGTTATTATCTTCCCCGCAGGAGAAGTGAGCCGTATCACCCCCAAAGGGATTCGAGACGGCAAGTGGCAAAAAGGGTTTTTAAAATTTGCCAAACGTACCCATTCGCCCATATTGCCGATACTAGTCGATGCCAAAAACTCCAAAACTTTCTATACGCTTTCGATTCTCAATAAGACCTTTTCGACTATTTTGCTCTCCGATGAGATGTTCAAAAAACAAAACAAAAGCATCAATATCAAAATCGGACGACTTATCCCTTATGAGAATATCGAACCTCAAGGGCTTGATAGCGACTACATCGTAAACACCTACAAAAAGCATCTCTACGCACTCAAAAAAGGTAAACGAAGCTACTTTGCGACTCAAAATCCCATCGCCCATCCCGAAGATAGGCAAAAGCTCAAAAAAGAGCTTAAAAATGCTCAAATATTGGGACAAACCAAAGATGGCAAAACGATTTATCTCTACCACCACAAGCCTGATTCTATCGTACTCAAAGAGATTGGAAGATTGCGTGAAATATCTTTTAGAAAAGTGCAAGAGGGAATCAACGAAAAGCGAGACCGTGACAAGTATGACCAATACTACGAACATATTGTATTGTGGGATGAGGAGGATTTGGAGATTGTAGGCTCATACCGTGTGGGCAATACCCAAAAAATCATAGCCCAATACGGCAAAGAGGCACTCTACACCACGACGCTTTTTGATTTCAAAGAGGATTTTGAACGCTATCTAGGCAACTCCATTGAACTAGGACGAAGCTTTGTGCAACCCAAATATTGGGGAAGTCGGGCGTTGGATTATCTTTGGTTTGGTATTGGGGCGTATCTCAAAAACAATCCTCACATCCAATATATGTTTGGTCCTGTAAGCCTAAGTGCCTCTTTTCCTATTGATGCCAAAAATATGATTACCTATTTTTATATGCGTTATTTTGGGAGCCGTGAGCAATTGGTGGAGGCAAAATTGCCCTTTACGCCACGTTTTGATGAGTTTGGTGAAAATTTTACTTGGGATGATTACAAAAACGACTTTAAAACGTTGCGTACTATGCTAAGCCGTTTTGATGTCACCGTCCCTACCCTCTACAAACAATACTCCGAATTGACCGATGAGGGCGGGATTAAATTTTGCGACTTCAACATCGACCCCAACTTCTCAGATTGCATCGATGGATTTATAGTCGTTGATGTGAGCAAAGTCAAAGAGGATAAACACAAAAGGTATATTGGAGAGTAGGTTAGCTTGTTTCCAAATTTCTATAGTATAATATCCTTTAAAAAAAGGATTTATTGATATGATTGCTCAAATGATAGGGTATCATGCTATGACTATCTATCTCTACATTTTTGTATTGTTAGCTTCTCTTGCGATTCCTCTTGTGTGGATTGAAAAACCGTTTAAATTGATTCGTGGCAGTCGCATTGTGACTCTTGTAAACTACACGCTACTAGCCATGATTGCTTTTGATGGGTTGGTGGTGATGGTGCTTTCAAGTCGTGGTTGGTCTATCAATATGATTTTGATGGTTGCAGCACTGGTTGTGTTGATAGCGGGTGAGATACTCAAAGGCTACAAACTCAAACGTTTTGTATTGAGCCAAACGAGAGATTTCAAAGCCTATCAGGGTCGATATATGGCTATTGTGGTAGCTCAATTGCTTATCATCTTGCCTTTTATTCTTATTTATAACTAACAATGCGTTATCTCTACCACCCTCACGCCAAAGAGAGCTTTTTGGCACTGGTTGAAAACGACTACAAATACATCATCAAAGCACGTCGTCACACGCTAGGCGATAGGATATTTTTACGCAATCTTAGCGATACGCATCTCTACCGCTACGAAATCCAAACCATTACCAAAAAAGAGGCACATATAGCCCTTGTCGATTACGAAACCCAATTGGTAGAAGCCAAACACAAGCTTCATATTGGCTGGTGCGTGATTGATCCCAAAAGTATCGAAAAATCTATCGCTTCGCTCAACGAAATGGGTGTCGATAAGATTACCTTTATCTACTGCGACCGAAGTCAAAAAAATTTCAAAATTGACTTTGAACGCCTCGAAAAAATCCTCATAAGCTCTTCAAGCCAATGCGGACGAAGTTCAATTATCACCCTTGAACACTCCCCTACTTTGGAGGATTTCAAACGCACCTACCCCAATAGCTTGATGGTCAATTTTTCCACTACACACTTAGGACACAACGCTTTGATTGATACGCTTGTGATTGGTTGCGAGGGAGGATTTACTCCAAACGAAATGAGACTCTACGATGGGCAAATCGTAGGATTTGATACCCCCTTGATTCTCAAAAGCCAAAGTGCAGCTTTAGCCGTAGCCTCCAAAGTGCTACTCTAGCGTCTCCAAAATCTCTGCAATATGGGCGTAAATAGCATCGGGTTTTTCGTGGGGTTGGAGCTTGTGGACAATATCGGCGTTTGGGTATTTACCGCTAAGCACAAAGCTTGTACGCATCCCCAACGCCTTAGCACCCACAAGGTCGCCAATAACATCATCGCTAATAATCTCTATATCCTCAAAACGCAAAGTGTTGTCAATAGCTTGAAGTGTTCTAAGCCCCTTTTGGTAGAAGTTTGGACTGGGTTTGCCTACGATTTGGGCGGTGGCTTTGGTGGCGTACTCTATCATAGCAACAATAGCTCCCACACCTGGATAGCTTTTGTTATCTTTGGCATAAATGGATGTACCGTGCATTCCAATGACTTTAGCTCCCTCTAGGGCATAGCCTATCATTTGAGCATAATCTTCATTGGTGTAGTTTTTATTAAGGGTGATAATAATAGCCTCGGGATTATGGGCGACAACCTCATATCCCAACGCTTTAATATTGGTTTGAAAGATAGGCGTACCAAAGAGTGCAACTCTTCCCAGCGGCACAACCTCTTGAAGCACCCCAAACGTATCGATATAGGCATCAAAAGCAATCGCAAAGCCTAAGCTTTTGAGATAGGCAAAAAACTCTTTAGAGGGGATTTGAGTATTGTTGGTGATAAGCACATAGGGGATAGCATGGGCGTTGAGATACTCTACAAACTCCAACGCCCCCACAATAGGCTTTTCATTAATATCATCAATAAGTGTGCCTTGTACATCTATAAAATAAGCCTTCGCCATAGGATTCCTTGTATTAAATTTTTAAACAGCGACACTCTTTAGTCTATTGCTTCAATAGCATCACTATAGATACGAATGAGTTTATGGTTTTCACTCATCTGCAATACATTATCCCATATATTGGCTAAAGTTTGGTGCAGAGTTTTGATTTTCATATTGCCAAGCCTAATATGTATAACTCTAGGAGGAGGATTATTAAAAAGCACCCAATGAGAAAAATCAGCCCATAACGAGAAATAGTAAGGCAAATTAGCATCAACAATATATTTTGGCACGGTTACGCTATCTTCTGTAGAGTGTATCGATTTGCCATCATTTGTGTGGCAAATGATAGAGAGTCTTGAATATCCTTTTGGGTTAATGTAGGATAAGCCCCCAGTATCTCTTCAAAAGAGTTTCCTGCACTTAAAAATTCCAAAATACTCTCTACAGTAATCCTTTGTCCCCGTATGGTTGGTTTTCCATTGCATATATCAAAATCAATTGTAATCACTCCATCAAGATAGGATAACTTTTGTGCTTTCATTTGGGGACTCCTTTTTTTATAAAGTATAGCATAAAAGTGTTAATTGCTGTTGTTTGAATTTGCAAGTGACTCATTATATATTATTTTGCTATAATTACCAAATTCATTCAACGGAGTAGTCACTATGCGATGGCAAGGCAGAAATGAGAGTTCCAATATTGATGATAGACGAGGTGAAATGGGCAGTTTGGGTGGGGGTAGCAACCTCATCTCAATGGCATTTTTTTTCTGGCCTCTTATCAAGATGCTCTTGCGTACCAAATTGGGTTGGGCGATTATTGCCATAGGGGTTGTGGCACATTTGGCTGGATTTTCACCTTTGGGAGGTGGCAATACAACCAAAACGATTGTTAATGAGCCTCAAAATGATGAGCAAAAGCGTTTCATTGCTACCGTACTCAAAGATACCGAACTTGTATGGGAAGAGGTGTTGCGAGGGCACAACCGCCCCTATCCCAATCCTACCCTTGTACTTTTTAGAGGAGCTACACACAGTGGATGCGGCAATGCCGATGCCCAAACGGGACCTTTTTATTGCCCTGCCGATGAGAAGATATACATTGATTTGAGTTTTTTTGACGAACTCAAAACACAATTTAACGCCGCAGGAGATTTCGCTCAAGCCTATGTACTTGCCCACGAAGTAGGACACCATATCCAACACATTTTGGGTATTTTGGAGATTGCTCACAAACGCAAAATGACGCTTCACTCCAAAGCCGATAAAAATGCCGTGCAGGTACAAGTAGAGCTTCAAGCCGATTGTTTGGCGGGAGTATGGGCGTATCATGCCAATCAACGCTTCAATATCCTAGAACAAGGGGATATAGAGGAGGCAATCAATGCTGCTAGTGCTATCGGAGACGATACATTGCAAAAACGTTCACAAGGTCATGTTGTCCCCGATGCCTTTACGCATGGAAGCTCAGCTCAACGAGTGGCATGGTTCAAAAAGGGCTTCGAGAGCGGTAATATCAATATCTGCAAAACACTCTAAAAGGAAAAAAGATGAAAAAACTACTGTTAATACCTCTATTGTCTCTATGGGTATGGAGCAAAGTTCATTATGCCAAAATTGAACCCTACGATACCATTATCCTCAAATCAGCCGTAAGTGCAGCAGTACTCAAAGCCGATGTTGAGGCACAAGGACACACCATCAACAACCAAGAGATAGTCCATCTTGATGATGCACTCAACCGTGTAGAACTTAACAACACCCTAGAGACATTAGCTCTTACTCAAGAGATGCTTATCGGACTCAAAGCAACCCATCTCAAACAAAAACGCTATTTTGAAAGCGTCAATGCCCTCTCTACTACATCGCAAACCCAAAAAGATACTGCTTTTTATCAATACATCGCATCCAAAAACCAATACCTCTCTACCAAAGAGAAGCTTCTATCGCTAGAACTCAAAAAGGCTCAGCTTGAAGATAGCATCGCCAAAAAGAGCATTGTGCTTGATAATCAATACCTCTACCATCTTCATGTACGCAGCGGAGATTTTGTCAATCCCTCCTCGCCCATTGCTACCATTGCCGATCTTAGTCGTGCCAAATTGGTACTCTTTTTGGACAAAGAGGAGATGGAAGGTATTGACACTAAGCAAATCTACATCAACGACAAAAAAACCAACGCCACCCTTGATAGAGTCTGGAGTGTAAGCGATGAGAAGTTTATCTCTTTGTATAAAGCGTGGATTGTATTGGATAATCCCAAAATCGACGAGTTTTCAAAGCTTGTTAAGGTGGAGTTAAAGTAACCCCGCTTCCTTGATACGGCTCAAAACCCTATCGGCACCGATAAGCTTCATGCACTCATGATGTTTGAGCGGACAGGTGCGTTTCATGCAGGGGGAACAAGGGAGATTTTGCGTTACAATGATAGAGATTTCATTCATCCATTGACTCGTCTCATCGTACCGTGTGGGTCCAAAAATGGTTACAGTTGGCACCCCAAAAGCAGCCGCTAGGTGCATGGGTCCTGAATCGTTGGTAATCAAAAGATCGAGAGAGGCTACCTTGTTGATAAGTTCTCTAATGGTTGTTTTGCCTACTAAATTGTGAAAATTTGTAATACCTTCTTGGATTAATATACGCTCAATATCCCCCACTATCTCCTTTTCGCTCAAAGAACCCAACAAAACAATATCGTACCTTTGCGATAAGGCTACGGCACAAGCGGCAAACTCTTGAGGATACCACCGTTTGGCACTACCGTACGAGGCTCCAGCGTTGATACCTAACAGAGGTTTTGTTTTGGGAGTATGAGAGGTTTGGGTATGGATTTTAAGTGTTGATGGGGCGGTGTTGATGTTGAGTGCTTGATTGATAAAATCATTGTAGCGCACGACTTGATGAAGAGGATTGGTAGTATAGCGACGATAATGCGATTTGCGTTTGGCATCGACAAAAAAGAGCCAAAATTTGGTGGTAAAATTGCGTCGAAAGCTTAACGCCAACTCAAAACTCCCTAACTCTTTGGCATATTGATAGAGCTTAAAAAAGCGAAACTTCCCTTGTTTGCTCTCATCTGCGACAATTTTTTCGACATTGGGATGCTCACTAAAAAGTTGCGTAGCAACCCATGAACCAAAAAGAGTAAGCTTCGCATGGGGATAGGTAGCTACAATGTTTTCAATCGCAGGTGTCGCCATCGTAGCATCGCCTAGCCATGTGGGTAGCTCAATAAGTATCTTCATCTTACCAAATCAACCCAAAATTAAATTCAAAAGCACTACCGCACTCTTCTATCTCAAAAGCAATACTCTCATCGTGGGCTTGTGCGTATTTGATGTATCTTCCCTCTCTAAGGCGATAGATTTTGGCGAAACTATCATTTGGGTCGATGATGACATAATACTCCACCCCCTCATTCTGGTAGAGTTCGTATTTAAGATGGAGATCTTTTTGCATCGTAGAGGGAGAGAGGATTTCAAAAATGATTTTTGGGGCTTTTTGTATGTAGCTTTTATCGAGTGGTTCGTTGCACACCACCAAATTATCGGGTTGCACCACAGTGGAGTTGTCGATTTTCCAATCTACAGGAAGCAGGGCTTGACACGCTTGACACTTCTCTAAAGCTTCATCTAAATAACGTGCAATTTTGTTGCTTATCTTTTGGTGTTTTGGCATAGGCATGGGTGACATAGCAAAGGCAGTGCCGTAAATAAGCTCCCATTTCCCTTCCCAATGAAGGTAATCCTCGTAGCTGTAGATAGGTGTGTAGTCGTATTTGTGGGCTAGGGTCATTGGGTCTCCTTTTAAGTCAATTATACCATAAATAGACTATAATAAAATCTACAAAACATCAAGGACAACGTGTGCGTATTGCTATTATCAAACTTTCGGCTTTGGGGGATATTGTTCATGCTATGGTGGTGTTGCAGTTTATCAAAAAAGCCCACCCCGATGCTAGGATTGATTGGGTGGTCGAAGAGGCATTTGTGCAAATTTTGCAAAACAATCCCCATATCGATACCATTTTGCCGCTCAATCTCAAATCCATCAAAAAACACAAACGCAATCTCTTAAGCGAAATCAAAAAAGTCAAAACCTACGCCCAAAAGGGTTACGATGTGGTGATTGATGCCCAAGGACTGCTCAAATCCGCCATTGTAGCCAAACTCATCGCCTCTCAAACAAGCGTGATTGTAGGATTTGATAAGCACTCCATTCGAGAAAAAATGGCGAGTTGGTTTTACGATACCAAAGTCTCTATTGCTTATGAGCAAAATGTCATTATTCGCAATATGACATTGATTGCAAAAGCTCTTAGTATCAATCTATCGATTCAAGATATTTTGGATAAAGAACCCTTTTTATATACAGATAGTACATTTGAACAAAAAGATTATATACTTTTTGTAGTAGGGGCATCAAAAGCCAACAAAATCTATCCCAAAGAGAAGTTTTTAGAACTTGCCAAAACCCTCAATGAAGAGATTACTGTAGTATGGGGCAATGAAACCGAAAAACAGAGTGCTTTGTGGCTAAAAGAGCGTTGCAACAATATCACCCTATCCCCAAAAGGCGATTTGGAAGCACTCAAAGCCCTTATTGGTAGTGCCAAATTGGTAATCGGTGGCGATACGGGACCTACCCATTTAGCATGGGCGATGAATATCCCCTCTGTTGCTCTCTTTGGCAATACTCCCGCCCTTCGCAACAGCTTTGCTACCTCTATCAATCAAACCATTCAATCCAATAGCAACGTTAATGCACTTAGACTCAATAAAAATGATTTCTCTATCGAGAGTATTTGCCCCAATGATATTGTGAATTTAAGCAAGAAAATACTATCATATTAAATATATAATTTTACAATGTAAAAATTACTAAATTTTAAGCCAATCTGCGTCACAATTACAATAGGCTTTAAGGTCACAGAGTGTTTTCACAATCAACTATCACCCCTATCCTTAATGGACTCTTTTTTCTCTACGCTCTATCAGTACCCCTTAGCCGTGCGGGAATTGTGGTATTTGGTTTTTTGATTATCCTCGTTTGGCTCTTTTTGGGAGAAAATAGACGTTTGGAGCTAAAGAGTGTTTTTGAGTACCGATCCCTCCAAGCTCTCTTTGTCTATATTCTCTACTGCTTTGTCGCTTTGTTGTGGGTTGAATCGGATAATTTACTCTTAGCACTCAAGGCTTTTTCAAAGTATTGGTACTTTTTGGTTATACCTATTATGATTGCCACAATCAAACAAAAGCATATCTTTCCTTTGATAGCTACTTTTTTGATAGGCGTTGTGTTGAGTGCTATACTCTCTTACGGTATCTTTTTTGAATTTTTCAATACCAAACACGGCATTGCTAGTGACCCTACTCCCATCATGCGTCATTTGGACTTTGGACTCTTTTTGGCTTTTGGTGCGTTGATACTTTTGATACGATTTCTTTATGAAACCCATCTTAGATACAAACTCCTCTATTTTGCTCTTTTTGGTATTGCGGCGATGGATATTTTTATCATTGGAGGTAGAGTGGGATATATCATCTTTGTTCCTACCTTGTTGCTTGTGATTCTCTATCATTTTGAACAACGCCTTAAGGCTCTTTTGATTACACTATCTCTTTTGAGCATCGTTTTGATTGGTGCTTACAACTTTAGCCCCCCCTTTAAGCACCGTGCCGATATGAGCGTTGAGAGTATCAGCAAACTCTACTCCCAGCAAGACTATTGTACCTCATGGGGGATGCGAGTGGGGGCTTTTGTGGTAGCCAAAGATATTGTGGTGCATGAGCCTTTTTTTGGCGTAGGCAATCGTGACCATATTGAAAGACTTCAAACCATCATCGCTACCCAATACCCAACAATGGAGTGTTTGAGTTGGTTTATGCACTATCACAATCAATATCTTGAGATTCTTACACAAGGAGGCTTAGTGGGACTCTTGCTCTTTTTATCCATTTTTTATTTTGTAGCACGTATGAAGTTTCAAAACAAAGAGTTTGAACTCCTCAAAATAGTCTTTGTTGGCGTCTATCTTATTGGCTTTATCGCCGAACCCTATTTGAGTGCCAAACAGTTTCCTATGGCGATGTTTGCCCTCTTTTTTGCACTGCTTCATGCCTATTATCGATTTGAAAACACTGCTCATGATCCCCATAAACCAACTGCTTAATCTACTTTTTGTCGCCTTTGCCTTTGTATTGCCCCTTTCACGTGCAGGGATTGTCTTTTTTTCACTTTTGATTATTCTTGTTTGGTTTTTGAGTCACGAAAAGTACAAGAGACTTAAAGAACTTGCCCAAAGCCATGCCTTTCAAGCGCTGATGCTCTTTTGGCTCTATACGTTTGTTTCGCTTGTATGGGTGGAGTCGCACAATTGGATGGATGCGATAGAGTATGTCTTTACCTATTGGTATTTTTTAGTCATTGTTGCAATAGCTACCACCATCGAACAAGAGAAGATTTTAAGCACCATTTCGGCTTTTGTTGTGGGGATGTTGGTGAGTGAACTGCTCTCTTACGGTATCTTTTTTGAGCTTATTTCACTCAATCACGGTTCACCCGATAATCCTACGCCTTTTATGAATCATCTTGATTATGGACTCTATTTGGCTTTTACGTCGCTTTTGATATTGAGTCGTTTACTCTACGAAGAGTCCTTGAAATATCGCTTCTTTTACCTGCTTTTTTTTATTAGTGTGACGATTAATCTCTTTATTGTCGCAGGACGCATTGGCTACTTGGCGTTTGGGGTTGGGTTTGTTATGCTTTGGATGCACCGATTTGGCTACCTTTGGCGTGCTTTTGGTATTGCCATGGGGGCATTGGTTGTGATTGTAAGCCTAGCTTTTAACCTAAGTAACACCTTTCATGAGCGGGTCAATGTCTCGCTTGATAATCTTCAAAAACTCTACTATCATCAAGACTACTGTACCTCATGGGGTAATCGCATGGGTGCACTTATCATTGCCAAAGAGATAGTCGCACAAGAGCCACTTTTGGGGAGCGGAGTGATTGACCATACCGATAGACTTCGAGCAATCATAGCCCACCAATACCCGCAAATGGAGTGCCTGAGTTGGTTTGAACACTACCACAATCAATACGCCGAAGTGGTTACTTCATTGGGGCTTGTGGGGCTTGTGATTTTTTTGAGCATTTTTTACGCTTTGGTGCGGATGCGATTTGAAAATAGAGAGTTTGAGAGCATTAAGGTGGTATTTGTGAGCGTTTTTTTGGTAGGCTTCATTGCTGAGCCTTTTATGATGAAACAATTTAGCCTTGCTTTGTTTGTACTCTTTTTTGCTCTGCTTCATGCCCAATATTTCATCGAACAGGGCAAACGATAATGCGTCAAGTTATTCTCAAAGGCTATGAAGATTTGGCACAAAACATTGAGAGCTATTTCACACAAAGCACTCAAATACTCCATAAAGCCCGTAATGAAATAG
This sequence comes from Sulfurovum sp. FS08-3, assembly GCA_000830175.1. GTDB lineage: Bacteria > Campylobacterota > Campylobacteria > Campylobacterales > Sulfurovaceae > FS08-3. The sequence continues at coordinate 19,786 of JQIS01000013.1, forward strand.
GTGTTGTAGAGTTCAAAGGTGAAAAATTGGCAATCAAATCTTTTAAAAAACCAAATTTCATTACTAAAATGGCTTACGCTTTAGGCAAAATTTCCAAAGCTCAAAAATCCTATCAATACGCACTTAAAATCAGTGAGTTTACTCCTGAACCTATTGGCTATGTTGAGTTTTATCGTTATGGGTTTTTAGAGCGAAGCTATTTTATTGCACGCTATTGTCAATACGACTTTACTATTCGAGAAGTGTTGCTTGACCACCATTTCCCCCATCGCCAAATTCTCTTCAAAGCCTTTGCACTATTTACCAAAACGTTGCACGAACAGGGCATTCTACACGACGACTACTCGCCTGGCAATATATTAATCAAACAAGAGGATAATCAATACACATTTAAAATCGTCGATATTAATCGGATGCGTTTTAAGCCACTCTCTCGAAACGATAGGTTGCAAAATTTTGCTAAACTTTGGGCAAATGATGATGATTTGCAATCTATTATTGGATACTATAGCGATAATCCAAATGATAAACAAATTGCGATACAATACTCAAAAGCCCACAAAAGGCAAAAAAATTTCAAAAAAACCCTAAAAAAGATAATAGCCTAATGAAATCTTCTATTAGCGTCGTCATCATCGCCAAAGATGCACAAGATACCATCCAAACCACGCTTAAAAGCCTGAGTGCTTTTGATGAGGTGATACTCTATCTCAACGACTCTAGCGACAACACAGGCTTAATTGCTCGAAGCTTTGGCAATGTCAAAATCGTTGAGGGGGCTTTTTTGGGGTTTGGAGATACCAAAAACCACGCCGCCTCTTTTGCTTCGCACGACTGGATACTCTCACTCGATAGCGATGAGGAGCTTTTGCCCCCTTTGGTTGAGGAGATTACCGCTTTGGTACTTGATAATCCCCAAAAGCTCTACATTATCAAGCGAGAGAACTACTTTTTGGATAAACACATCAAGCACAGTGGTTGGGGCAAGGATTATTTGGCACGGCTCTACCACAGAAAAACGCACCAATTTAATAGCAACAAGGTACACGAAGCGATTGCAATGGATGATAAGAGCATCAAAGTAGTGCTTCAAAACCCTTTCAAACACTACGCCATTACCGACATCAACCAATTTTTGCAAAAAATCATACGCTATTCCGATTTGGCATCGCACGATAAAAAAACCTGCTCCTTTATAGTCGTCATCGCCAAAGCCAAATTTGCCTTTTTCAAAAGCTACTTTTTTCAATTGGGATTTTTGGACGGTTGGAGAGGTTTTGTGATTGCTATCGCCAACTTTATAGGTAAATTTTTTCGCTACACCAAAAGGTATATCAATTGCAAAAAATGAAGTGAAAAAAGCGACTGCTTTCACTTTATATTGTAATAATTCCGCCTCTTCTGAGGTGAAACGAGGAGAGATTTGTATTGCTCTACACCAAAGCTCCTTTTTATTGAAACTGATTATAATATACTTATAGTTAATAGTACAAGGAGAATAGTATGCAGACAGTTGGTATTCGAGATTTACAGACAAATCCAGCGGTGCTTACCCATTGGCTTGAAAACAAAGAGTTTGTAATGATTACCAAACGAGGAAAGCCCCTAGGTGTAGCGACCTCATTTGAGGATGATATTTTAAAGCATGGATTTTTAGAGAGTATGGTGTTACTAGCGTTTGAGAGAGGGGATATCTCATTAGGTCAGTTATCCAAATCGCTTCAACTCACCAAAACCCAGACCATGAAACTCTTGGCAATACACAATATCCCCATCACAGAGTATCCACTCTCAGAGGATATCAAAGGTATCAAGAACTTTTTGTCATGAGTATCATTGTGAGTGATGCCACAACCATTATCACACTCTTAAACATCAACCGTATCGATGTTTTGAGCAATCTTTTTGGGCAGGTTTGTATCCCTCAAAAGGTCTATGATGAGGTAGTAGTGCATGAGAAGATTGTGATTGATAGCAACTTTTTTATCACTTGCAAGGTTGAAGATCAAGAGTTTGCTACTTTGCTAGGCAAAAGCTTGGATGAGGGGGAGAGCGAGGCGATAGCACTTGCCAAAGAGAGGACTCTATCGCTTATTATCGATGAGAAAAAGGGGCGTAAAATTGCATTAGGATTGGGGATTAATATCTTTGGATTTGTGGGACTTTTAATCCTCAATTATCAATCCAATCTGCTTAAAGCCCAAGATATTGTAGATATTTTTTATCAAGCCACAACACAAGGATTTCGAGTCGGTAAGCGTTTGGAAGAGGAGTTTTTAACATGGATAGAAGCACCAAGGAGCATAGAGTGATTACCCATCTCAATTTTGCCAAAGGATTTCGAGGGGGTGAGCGTCAAACGCAGTTGTTAATCATGGAGCTTTCCCAAAGAGGCTACCGCCAAAGAGTCCTCGTTCGTCACAATGCTTTGCTTATCAAACGATTAGAGGGTATTGAAAATGTGGAGATTATCCCTATTTCCAAGCCCTATATTGGGCATCTATCCAAGCTTAAAGGTTCATCCATTCTCCATGCCCATGAGACAAAAGCGGCTCAATTTGCTTTTTTTGCTCATCTTTTTTATGCAATCCCTTACATTATTACAAGACGTGTTGATAATCCTATAAGCAATAACTTTTTTAATCGTCAAATCTATAAGCAAAGTTTTCGCACAGCAGCTCTTTCGTTGGCTATCAAGCACGAATTAATGAAAATCAGTGAGCAAATTGCTATTGAGATTATCCCCAGTGCTTCAAGCGGTCTCAAAAGTGACGCTCAAAAGGTAGAAGAGATTCAAAAAAGATTTGAAGGTAAGTTTTTGATAGCCAACATCGCCGAGCTTCAAAACAAGCAAAAGGGGCAATACTACCTTATCGAAGCGATGAAAAGATTGCAAACCACCCACCCCGATATTCATCTGCTCCTTGTTGGCAAAGGCGAGGATAGAATCGACTACGAGGCACAAGCCAAAGGATTAAAAAACATTGCATTTGAGGGGTTTGTGGATAATGTGGGGGATTATCTTCATGCCATTAAACTCTTTGTTTTCCCCTCTCTCAATGAAGGGCTAGGTTCTATTTTGCTTGATGTGATGGAGCATGGTGTAGCGATTGTTGCTTCCAATGTTGGGGGCATTCCCGATATTATCACCCACAATCAAAACGGACTTTTGGTAGCACCCAAAGATAGCGATGCACTCTATCAAGCTATTATTACACTCTACGAAGAGCCTCATTTAAGAACACAACTTGCCCAAGAGGCACTCAAAAAAAGCAGTGATTTTAGTGCGGAGGCAATGTGTGAGCGGTATCTTAAAATCTACAAGGAGATGCTATAGATTACGTTAAGCTCTACCAATGGTACGCTTTGGAGGGTCGCCACGATTTGCCATGGCGTAATACAAACGATGCCTATAAGATTTGGATTAGCGAAATTATGCTACAACAAACGCAAGTCAAAACAGTACTCGAACGCTACTATTTTCCTTTTTTGCAACAATTTCCTACGCTTCAAGCCCTTGCCCATGCTTCACTTGATGAGGTGCTTAAGATGTGGGAGGGGCTAGGCTACTACTCTAGGGCTAGAAATCTCCACAAAGCTGCCCAAATGTGTCGCACAGAGTTACCCAAAAGTGCCAAAGAGCTTGAATTGTTGGCAGGTATTGGCACATCCACCGCTCACGCTATCGCCTCTTTTGCCTACGGTGAGGCTTTGCCTATTTTAGATGCCAATGTCAAACGCATTCTCTATCGCTATTTTGCCCTCAAGGAGGCTAAGCCTAGTGAGCTATGGAGCAAGAGTTATGAGCTTTTGGATGCCTCAAACGCTTACGATTTCAATCAAGCCATGATGGATTTGGGTGCGATGGTGTGTACGCCCAAAAATCCTCAGTGTCCCCTTTGTCCATTGGCAGATGCGTGTCAAGGCGTAGGGAGTCCCCACGACTACCCCACCCCAAAACCCAAAAAGCAAAAACCCATCAAAACCCCCTACATCTTAGTCTATCAACACGGTGAAAAGTTTGCCCTTTTTCAAAACCACAAGCGATTTTTGGGGGGCTTATGGGGATTTAAACAAAGCGATAGCAAACCCTCCAAAAGCAAGAAGATAGGAGAGATAACGCACCACTACTCCCATTTTGGATTGAAATGCAACGTCTTATTGAGCAGTGATGCGATTGAACACAAACACTGGTTTAGCCTAAAAGAGATAGAAGCCTTAGCACTAAGCGGAGTCGATAAAAAGGTATTGGCTCTATTGGTTGTGTGACAAATCATCTTTGAACCAGTCATCGTATAATTCAAAGTGCCAAAAAGATAGTATAAAATCACAAGGCACAATAAGTTAAAAATGAGAGGATGAAAAAAGACCAAATCGTCATTGATCATTAAAGATCGTTCGCAATGTTGTCTCCATCCTCTCCTCTTTTAAGATTGAACTAGAACATTAGGTCTAAACCTGCATTCCCTACGATGATAATCTACAAAAGAGAACTTATAATAGCACATATAAGCTAAAACAGAGGATGAACTATGGAAACAAATCATAAAACCGTTGTTGGTATTGATGTTGCAAAAGATACGCTCTCGATAAGTATATTCGATGGAGGCAAACATGAATATCTCTTGTTAGATTACAATGAAAAAACAATCAAAAAAGAACTGATTCAAAGATTTAAAAACTTTCAAGGCTTCGTTGTCTTTGTCATGGAGGCTACAGGTATCTATCATACACGCCTTGCTTATTGGTTGCACAGTAGTGGATTGAGTGTGGCTATTATCAATCCTCTCATTCGATACGCTCAAATGAGAATGTCAAGGGTAAAGACAGATAAATTTGATTGCACTATTATCGCTGAGTATGGATATAAAGAAGAACTTGTCTTATTCAAACCAAAAAGCCAAGAGACCCTGCAATTGGGCTTGTTGCTCAAAACAATAGAGGATTTTTTAGCCCAAAAGAGTATCCTTGTATCCCAAAGACACGCTCTTAAACATCAAGCACATTGCCCAAAAGATATACTTGCATTTTATGATAAATCTATTGAGTGTATTAGCAAAGAGATTGTGGCACTCAAGAAGAAAATGAAGCTACTGCTTCAAGAAGAGTTTAAAAGCCAATATGAACTTCTCTATAGTATCAAAGGGATTGGAATTATGAGTAGTGCTATGATTATTAGTCTATTTGACTCTTTTGAACACTTTGAGAATGCAAAACAAGCTTCAAGCTTTATTGGTATCACCCCTGTACCTTATGAGTCTGGCACGTCGGTCAAAAGAAAAGGTTCGATTTCCAAACAAGGCAATACCTTAGCTAGAAAACTACTCTATAGGACATCACTAAGTGGAGTACAATCCAACGCATTGTTTAAGCCACCCTATGAAAGATTGCTTGAAAAAGGCAAAAGCAAGAAACAAGCTCTTATTGCAGTAGCTCATAAATTGCTTAGAATTGCATTTGGTGTTTTAAAGAATAATAGACCCTTTTGTGTAGATTATTGCGGAGATAAAAAAATAGCAAAAGTTTACTAAAAACCCTTGACTTTTAGCACAGAACATTGCGAGGCACAAAGCAATCTATAATGTTCGAGATTGCTTTACCCTAAAGGGTTCGCAATGACCAACTCAAATCTTCTTGCAATACGCCTCATACCACGCTACAAATTCCCTAATGCCCTTGTGGAGTGGTGTATGGGGGGCGTAGCCAAAATCCTCTATCAGTCCGTTTGTGTCGGCGTAAGTTGATTCGACATCACCTGCTTGAATATTCATAAACTCCTTTTTTGCCTCTTTGCCCATGGCTTTTTCGAGTGTCTCTATAAACTCCATGAGATTCACGGGAGCGTTGTTGCCAATATTGTAGAGACGATAGGGGGCTAATGAAATGGAGGGATTGGGATGATGGGTATCAAAATGCGATGAAGCAATGGCGGGATGGTCAATGACTTTGAGAATACCGCTGACAATATCATCAATATAGGTAAAATCTCGACTCATTTTGCCGTGGTTAAAGACTTTGATAGCCCTATCGTGCCTCAAAGCATCCGCAAAGAGCATGGGTGCCATATCGGGTCGTCCCCACGGACCATAAACGGTAAAAAACCTTAACCCCGTAGTGGCGATACCGTAGAGGTGGCTGTAGGTGTGTGCCATCATCTCGTTGGATTTTTTGGTAGCGGCGTAGAGCGAGAGGGGATGGTCGGTGTGGTGGTGGGTGCAAAAAGGTTGTGATTCATTGAGTCCATAGACGCTTGAAGAGGAGGCGTAGCAGAGGTTTTTGACTCCGTAATGGCGACACGCTTCAAGAATATTTAAAAAACCTACAATATTGCTTTGGATATAGGCTTTGGGGTTTTCAAGTGAGTAGCGTACCCCCGCTTGTGCCGCCAAATGACACACACCATCAAAACGCTCTTGCTTGAACACTTCATTGAGTAAAACATCATCTTCAAGATGGGCATGGATAAATCGATGCTTGGGATAACGGGTCGAAAGTGTCTCTTTGTTCTCTTTTGGTTCAATACCCAGTTCATAAAGCCGTGCGTATTTGAGTTTCACATCGTAGTAGTCGTTGATATTATCAAGCCCCACCACTTCATCGCCCCGTTCAAGCAGTGCTTTGGTCACATGAAAACCGATAAAACCAGCACTTCCTGTCACTAAAATTTTCATTTTTTTATTTCCTTATACAATTCATTTATAGAGGTTATTTGATTCTATCATAATAGCTCTTTGACGCCCAATAGTTAGAATAAATTTGTGCTTTGATTGATGCAAATAGAGTGGTTAATGGGGGGGGTGTTTCAAAATAGAACGCATTGTGTCCTAGATATGAGATACCCCTACCTAGTAGCGTAGAGGCATTGGGTGTGACCTATTTTGGTGTCGATTTTATCGTCTAGCACTGCCTATATAGCGTTGGCGTGGGCGTATGATTTTGCCTTTGAGGTCTTGTTTTTGCTCCATCCATTGGGTAATCCACCCTACCGTTCGCCCTATTACAAAGATAGGAGTAAACATCGAACGGGGTATTTGCAATGCCAAAAGGAGTGTACCTGAATAAAAATCAATATTAGGATAGAGGTTGCGTGATACAAAATAGTCATCGTTGAGGGCTATCTCTTCGATACGGTTGGCTATTTCGATGATTTTGGAGCTAATGCCAAGCTCGGCTTGAAGTTTATCACGCATCTTTTTGAGTACTCTTGCTCTGGGGTCGAAGTTTTTATAGACTCTATGCCCAAAGCCCATCAATCTAAAATCATCATTGGGATCTTTGGCTCTTGCGATAAACTCATCGACTTTTGATACATCACCTATCATTTCAAGCTGATCCACCACCGATTCATTTGCCCCACCGTGTGCTCTCCCCCACAAAGCGTTGATACCCGCACTAATAGCAGCGTAGGGATGCGCACCTGTAGAACAAACAAGCCGCACAGCCGAAGTCGAGGCGTTTTGCTCATGGTCGGCATGCAGCGTAAAGATAGCATCAAGTGCATCAATCTCTACTTGTGAAATCTTCACCTTGCCATTGGGAAAAGCACGCATCATATAGAGAAAGTTTTCGCTAAAGTATCGATTGGGGTCTGGATAGATATAGGGATAACCCATAGAGTGGCGATAGGTATAGGCGACAAGTGTGGGTATTTTGGCAATGATACGCCGTGCCATCTCCATATACTCTTGATGCGTTTTGATGTTGAGGTGTTGAAAATGAAAAGCACTCAATGCCGAAACAGCAGAACTTAGTACCGCCATGGGGTGAGCTTTGTCGGGGAAGGCTTCAAAGATTTTTTTGATTCCCTCATTGGGATAACGCTTGATACGCATATCATCCTCAAAGACTCTGTACTCTTGGGGGGTTGGCAATTCGCCATTGAGCAACAAATAGCACACTTCCAAATAGTTGTGATTGGTTGCCAACTCTTCAATCTCGTATCCACGGTAAAGCAACTCCCCTTTGTCCCCATCGATATAGGTAATCGCCGAAGTACAACTTGCCGTCATACCCAATCCATTGTCGTAGGTAAAATAACCCAACTCTTTATTGAGTGAGGAGATGTCAATGACATGACTACCCAGTACCGATTCCAATAGAGGAAACTCAACCGTTTTGCCGCTTTGATTGTCTGTGAGTGTTACGCTTTTCATCGTTTGACCTTTGTTGATGTGTATCAATTAGCTTCTATAGCACCTTAGGTAATCTTATTATATCAAATCAACTTATAATTGACCTTAGGTGCTTGAAAATTGCCCCATACACTCTAAGGGTTTTGGGGATTTGGGATGATTGGGAACGTAACTATCAAGAGAATGTTTTGTGTGAAAGGATGATGGATACAATAGATGATTATCGCCTCTTTCAAGCGGTGGGGGAGGTGGAAACACAACACCGTTGAGAATACAGCCTTGCTTGAAAATGAAAATAAACCAAAATATGTTGCTTTTCCTAGCAATTTATTGGCAACTTAGATATTCATTCAAATGCTTTTTAAGCTCATCAATAGATAGACTTAATCTTTGGGCTACCTCTTCGATAGGGAGTCCAAACTCTTGTATCATGGTGATAGCTGTTTGCATTACGCCTTGTTCTATGCCTTGTTTGATTCCTTGCTTCAATCCTTCTATTTTGCCAATGACATAAGTACCCTCCCATGTACTGGCTTGGTCGTGTAGGTGTTGTTTGAAGTTTTCGTAGGATTTTTGCTCTTGAGGGGAGAGTTTGAGGTAATCTAGTGTCTCTTTGGCTTGTTTTAATCCTTTGGCTTTAAACTCGTTTAGTATCTCCTCTGTTTTGAGGAAATATATCCACTCATCTAGGGTATCTTTGGCGATTTCATTAAAGTTATTGATTTTTATGACGTAGTACTCTGGGTAGATTTTGTCAATTTGGTTTGTTTTGTAGAGTTCTTCTTGTTTTGGGTTGAGTTGCAAAATAGAGTTGTTGTGTAGCCCTCTAAAGATGGTTGTGCCTTTGTAGATATAATCATCGCCTTTGCCAAAATCAAAATAGAGAATGTTGATAGAGATGACTTTGACAACTTTTGCATAGGGTTGCCCCTCTTTGATGTGTTCGGTTATGGTTTTGGAGGTGCCATAGAGCATTCTTTGCATATAATCAAGCTCTCTTCCGTATTGAATCTCTATGAGGATAATCTCCTCTTTGTGATTTTTGACTTTGATATCAACTCGGTTGTATTTATCACTCTCTATGGCTTGATTGCTTTCGCTCTCTAGTATCTCTAGTATGGTAATATCCTCAAAGAGCAATTCACTCAAAAAACCCTCCAGTATGGCAAAGTTTGCTTTACTTCTTAGCAGTCTTTTAAGCGCCCAATCAAAACTTATCAATCTTCTTGGCATGGTTGCTCCTTTTGTATGTGTGGTTAGATTTTAGCATAGTTCTCTATGGGTTGTCAATTTTTGTAGGTTGCAAGGAAGCCTTCACAAGCCAATGAGGCGACTCCATATTTTGCAATCGACTCCGCCGTATTGAGCATGAAGCGTTTGGAGTGCGATGTTGGCTTTGTAATCGACACGGTTATCGCCAATTGTAGGGGTTTGATAGGTGAGTAGCCAATCGATTTTGCCTTGTAGGGCATTAAGCAACCCTTCGCCTCCCTCGACCAAAACAAAAGAGGGTCTATCCAAAAAGCTTAAATCATTGCCTATTTCAACGTTACGATTGGGGATACCAAAGAGGGGAATATCTCTATCAAAAGTATCTTCATGGGAGTAGATTACAATATCGGGTGCTTTTGCCCCATCTATCAATCGGCAATCAAGTCTGGGGCGATCGACTCTTACGGTATTGCCCCCAATCATCATTTTGGTTGCACGACTACGCAGTTGATGGGTGTGGGTAAGTGACTCTTGGGAGCTTAGATAGCCTCCTCCAATTTTGCCATTGTGCGTTTGAGCCAATTTAAAAAGCACAAAGGCACGTTTTTGCCAAATCTCAAAAGGTTCTAAGAGTTGCTTAGTGAGTTTGGACTCAACGCCCACCACGACTTTGACTCCTTTGGCTTTAAGTATCTCTATGCCTCCCGTGTGTCCGCTCAAGGGATCCAATACTCCAACAACAACTTTTTTGAGTCCTAGCTCTCCTATAAGTAGGGCACACGAGGGAGTTTTGCCACTATGCGCACAAGGTTCAAGCGTGACATAAATAGAGCAACCCCCTAAAGTCTCTTTGGCATGGGTGAGCAAAAAATCGTGAACGCTATGAGAATCAAGCGGGTTAATGGCTACTTTTTGAGAGGTGAGGTGTTCGTAGGCTTTGAGGAGTGCCAATACTTCAGCGTGAGAACTCCCTGCTTTTTGATGGGCTTCAAGGGCGATGATTTCTCCGTAGCGGTTGGTTACCAATGCACCGACTGCGGGATTGGGATAGGTGAGGATTTGATACTCCCATGCCTTGTTGATAGCAAGTTGCATCAAGAGAGAATCGTTGAGACTCATTCCCACTCATAGTAGGTTCGAGTCATGCCCACTTGGGAGTATTGGTACTCTTTTTGCTGGGCGTTGCTATCTTCGAGTACAAAGCTTGTATCGTTTGCACTTATAAGTGTGCCTCTAATTTTCCCCTCGCCAAAGGCTTTGGTTTTGATTTTTTCACCGATAGAGGCTTGAAAGTGGGCGGGTTTGCTCAATTTTCGCTCAATCCCAGGAGAGCTTACTTCCAAAAAGTAGTTGCCACTCATGGGCGGATAGACATCCAAAAAGGGAGAGAGTTCACGCGATATATTGGCACACAAATCAAGATTGACTCCACCCTCACAAGTAATATAGATACGGTAATAGGTATGCCCCTCTTCCGTGACCGTCTCGGTATCGTAAAAGGAGGCTCCATTTGCCTCAACAATTTTGGCAATCTCAGCTTCTAGGTTCATCACTATCCTTGGATTGTTTTATTTGTGCAAAAAGTTGCTCCATCTTGGTGATTTGATCAAGTTGCTCATCAAACTCAAAGGTGAGATTGGGGACTCGAAACCACCCCTCACTCGCTTTGCAGTGGTTTTGGATATAACGTGCTACTTTTCGCAACTGTTTGAGTGCTTCATCTTGCTCTTGAGCATCCATAAAGGCTTTGTCAAGATAGACTTTGGCATCGCTCCTTCCTCGTGAACAGACTACATCGGTCACAAGCAAAGCGTTGATACGACTATCATCCAACGTCCCCAATGCTTGAGGAATAATCTCTTTTAAAATAGACTCCATACGGTGTCGTTTAATCTCTTCACTGGTCATAGCGTTACTTGTTGTTCTACCTCTTTGAAGGTTTCAATAAAGTCACCTACCCTGATGTCGTTGTAGTTTTCAAGCATAATACCGCACTCGTATCCGCTTTTTACCTCTCGCACATCATCGCTAAATCGTTTGAGTGAGCTAATTTTTGAAGTATAAATTACCACACCGTCACGAATCAATCGCGCTCCGCCACCTCTTACAATGCTTCCATCACTTACTTTACACCCTGCAATAGTACCGACTTTATCAACCATAAATGTCTCACGTACTTGGGCTTGACCTGTGACCTCTTCGCTAATAATAGGCGACATCATACCGCCCAAGAAAGCTTTGACTTCATCAATCAATTCATAAATAATAGAGTAAGAGCGTATCTCAACGCCCAACTCTTTGGCACGTTTTTTCACATTTCCTGTGGGACGTACGTTAAATCCTAAAATGACGGTATGCTCACTTGCACTTGCCAATGCCACATCGCTCTCGGTTACACCCCCCACACCTTCGTGGATGATATTAACTTTGACCTCTTCATTTTTAAGCTTTTGGAGACTCCCTTTGATAGCTTCAAGACTTCCTTGTACATCGGCTTTGATAATGACGGGCAAAGACTTGAGTTGTCCTTCGGCTATAAGTGAAGATAGATCATCAAGTGTGGCTTTGGTACTGCGTGAGAGTTCTTTGGCACGCGTGTGGTCGTAGCGTTTTTGAGCCAATTCACGGGTCTCTTTTTCACTCTCCATAGCCACGAGCATCTCACCTGCCGTAGGCACTTCATTGAGTCCCATGACCGCAGCGGGAGTACTAGGTCCAATACTCTTAACCGTCTCTCCCAAATCATTGATAAGCGTTCGTACTCTTCCGTAAGTCGTACCGACAATGATATTATCGCCCACTCGAAGCGTACCATCTTTGACAATGACATTAGCAACAGCCCCAAATCCCTTTTCAAGTGAACTTTCAATGACAATTGCTTTGGCTTTTCGATCGGGAGAGGCTTTGAGTTCCATCACTTCGGCTTGTATCAAAATGACATCCAAAAGCTCATCAATTCCCTCACCTGTATGCGATGAGACATTGACCGATTCATACGCTCCACCCCAATCAACCGTTAGAAGATTATTATCGGCTAGTTGCGATTTGACCATATCAATATTGGCACTCTCTTTATCGACTTTGGTAATGGCGATAATAATAGGCACATCGGCACTTCTAGCGTGTGCAATTGCCTCTTTGGTTTGCGGTTTGATTCCATCATCGGCTGCGACAACGATAATAACAATATCGGTAGCTTGTGTCCCTCTAGCTCTCATTTCGGTAAATGCGGCGTGTCCTGGGGTATCAATAAAGGTAATAGGTTTGCCGTTTTTGGTTACTTGATAAGCACCCACGTGTTGGGTAATGCCTCCCGCCTCTTTATCGACGACTTTGGTGGAGCGAATATAATCAAGCAATGAGGTCTTACCGTGATCCACGTGTCCCATAATCGTAATAACAGGAGGACGTTCTTGAAGATTCTCCTCTTCAACCTCTTGAGCGTCATAAGTAGAGGTGTAATCAAAAGCATCCAAAGGATTGATTGTCGTTACCTCTACTTCAAATTCAGCAGCGAGTATCTCGATAGCGTCTTTGTCCAAAAAGTCGTTTTTGGTTACCATTGTACCGAGTGTAAAGAGGACTTTTACCACCTCTCCTACGCTCTTGCCCACTTTTTCAGCAAACTCATAAACCCGTACATCTTCGGGAATCTCAATGGAGGTAACTTTTTCTACGTTGTCGTTGGTTTTGGTGTAGTGCTTTTTCTTTTTGGTGCTTCGTCGAATGGTTTTGGTTGCTTGAAGATGCTTATTGGAAGCATTATTGAGCGCTCGTTGTTTGGAAGTCTCTTTTTTCTTTTGTTGCTCTTGACGCTTCATCTCTTCGTAGATGTTTTTGTCTGAAAAATCAAGCAATACTACCTCTTCTTCAAAAAGCTCTATATCGCTTCCAAAGTTTCCTTCGCCTATAAGTTCAAGTCTAATACCGCTCTCTTTGGCTGTTACGTTCTTTTTGGACTTTTTCTTTTTGGATTGGGCTGTTTGTATCGTCTCTTGAGGCGATTTGTTTTGAGTTTTGACAACCTCTGCTTTGGGCTTTGACTCCTCTTTGGTAGGAGCTGGTTTGGCTTTTCGTACGATTGTTATACCGCCACGTGAAAGAGACTTTTTGCGTAAAGTTGATTTTTTGCCATCCTCTTCCTCTTTGGACTCCTCTGGCGATTTAGACTCCTCTGGCGACACGCTACTCTCATTGGGTTGTTTGGGAGTTGTTTCCTCTTTGGGAGTCTCTTTTTTAATGGCTTTAATCTTCTTACTTGCCGTTATTTTCGATTTTTTTTCTGGTATTGTGAAGCCTTGTGGCAAGGTTCCATCAATGGCATACTGCACCAATATCTCTGCTTGTTCAATACTTAGCGTTGAATTGGCTACCTTGACATTAAACCCTAACTCTTTGGCTTTTTCTAGTAAGACTGCGTTGGACTGTCCCGCCTCCGCAGCGATTTCTAGAATTTTAATTTTATCCATTCTCTATTTGCTCCTTTAAAAACTTAACAAAATGTTCTTCGTTTTGTCTAAAACGCTTCGTTAAACCTTTGATTTTTTTGGTGTCATTAATACAATCCCTACAGAGATAAAAACTTCGTCCAACTCCTTGAAATGGGACGATATGCTCCTCTTTTTGTTGCAACCGTGTCAATGATTTTTTCTCAAATCTACCACGACAAGCGATACACATTCGAGTAGGCGAATTTTTAAGCACTGTATTATACCTTAAAAGAGTTTAACTCTTTGTTGTTACGCCGTAATTATCAAACGGCTTTACAAGTACTCTAAATTTTGGAAACCGTTTTTGCAATCGGTTGGCAATCGCTACACTATCTTCTTCGTAACACAAGGTAAAAAAAGTTGAGCCACTTCCCGAAAGTGTACTCATTAATCCTCCGTATTTGAGTGCTATCTTTTGCACTTCAAAAAGTTCGGGCATATTTTTCATACGTCTGGTTTGATGAAGTTTATCTTTGGAAGCGATACGCAAAAGCTCCCACGATTCTGTCATAAAAACCGATGTCATAAATGCCGCTCGTGAGAGCGAATAGACGGTCTCCTCGGTAGTGTATTGGGTGGGCAATACCGTACGAGATTTGGCTGTCGAGATGGTTTTATCGGGAATGACCAAAACCGCTCTTAGATAACTGGGCAAACGTCTCTTTTTGCTATAGACCTTATCGCCCTCCACACACGCCACATTAAATCCACCCATAACCGCTGGAGTGATATTGTCGGGGTGACTTTCGTATTTGAGTGCCAAATTTAAAATTTCACGCTTGTTATACTTCGTTCCTGAAGCGGCATAAGCAGCCGTAATGGAAGCTGTGATAACTGCCGATGAGCTTCCCAACCCTCTTGAAATAGGAATATGATTGATAAATTCAAACCGAAAAGGATCCTCTTTGCCTGTTAGACGTTTGTAATTATCATAAAATATATTTAAAAAGAGAGTGTTTTTTTTGATCTTTGGGCTATTAGCCCCCTCGCCAGTCGTTGAAAGACTCAAAAACTTCGAGGGTGTTACAATAATCTCATTACGCAAATCAATCGCCAACCCCAAAGCATCAAACCCAGGTCCCAAATTGGCACTCGTAGCAGGTACACTAACTAACAAACCATCCCTTTACCACAATTTAAATTTTTAAAAAAGTCTTATATTGTAGTATCTTTTTACTTTAAATAAGCATAAAGAGGCAAAATACTCAACACTTTAAACCAAAAATTCAATTTTTTTCCTTCTTAAGAAACTTATGAAGGTCATCATACTCTCGCCTTGTAAAGTAGCGTGTCTTATTGGTAGGGAGATTGTTAAGCTCAATCTCGCCGTAAGCTACTCGTTTAAGATCCAACACTTTGGCTTCAAAATGTCCAAAAAAGCGTCGAAGCTCTCTGTTTTGTCCCTCACGAATCGTTACACGCAATTTGGTATAGCTTTGATTGACTCCTCGCACCTCATAGCTATCAAAAGGGGCAAACTCCATAGAGCGAATTTTGCTCTTCTCATGCGCTCCTGCACGGGCATCATCAAGCACCAATCCGCTCTTCATCGCCTCCATCATCTCATTACTCAAAGGCTTATCAATCTTGAT
The DNA here is from genome assembly GCA_000830175.1 of Sulfurovum sp. FS08-3. Lineage (GTDB taxonomy): Bacteria > Campylobacterota > Campylobacteria > Campylobacterales > Sulfurovaceae > FS08-3. The sequence goes on from JQIS01000013.1 coordinate 35,212, forward strand.
ATTATAGGTTCGTGGCAAATTGCTCTCCATCAAAGCCGTAGCAACATTGGGCGAATCGGTGAGTATAAGCAACCCTTCTGAAGCATAATCAAGCCGTCCTACGGGAATGAAGTGTCTAAATTTACCCGAAAGTTTATGGTAGATAGTCGCACGTCCTCTATCATCTTTTTTGGTGACCAATACTCCTTTGGGTTTGTTGTAAACAATCACCGTCGTTTCGGTTCGTTTTTTGATGGGACGGCTATCAAGAAAGACAAAATCCCCATCTTGCACCTCATAACCAAAATCCTTAACCACTTGGCGATTGACGCTCACTCTCCCCTCTTCGATAAACTTATCGGCATCACGGCGTGAATATTTGGAGTTGTGGGATATATATTTATTAATTCTCAAAATTTTCCTTATTCTCTTTGTTGATATTATACCATCTTTTGGATGCTTAAATTGCGTTTAGCGGCTCAAACCCCCACCACCTCCACCTCAAACCCATCACTTACTATCACATAAGCTTTGAGGTTTTC
>JQIS01000014.1 GCA_000830175.1 Sulfurovum sp. FS08-3
AACTACGCTCAATATGGCTATTATGATGATAAAAGAGTTTCATCTATCCATCGATCAAGTAGCCTCGAAGCTTAATATCTCTATCGATGAACTTAAAAAGCATTTGGATAAATAGACCGCAAGGAGCTATCTTTGGGGGTTTTGTTTCTATTGAGACCATGGAAGTGATTTACTCCCACACTTTGGAGAGATTGTAGAGGCGATAATACTCCCCGATTGCCTCTTTGAGGGTTTTGTCGTCTAGTGTTGTAGGCTTTTTGACGCCCCAGCGGGTGATAAATCCTAGTGGCATGATAGAGTTTGAGGCTTGTGGGTTTTTTATATACTCAAACATCGCTTTTTCGATACGCTCTTTTGAGCTGTATTTGAGAGTGTAGCGGTGCATAAAGATATGAAGCTGACGCTCCATGCCGTGACAACTTTTGCAATGGCTTTCAAAGTTATTAGCCCCCACCCAAAGGCTTAAAATGACTAAAAATCCAATATGACGCATGTTCCCTCTCCTACTTTTGAATCGATCGTAATGGCTATATTGTACTCTTTGGCGATATTGTAGATGATATTGTATCCCAAACCAAAACCCCCTTGCGAAGTGTTAAATCGTGTGTAGCGCTCAAAAATTTTGCCAATCTCCTCTTGGGTCATTCCCCCACCCTCATCGGCAATGCTAAGGCGATTGTTGTGGAGACTAATCGTAATCGTAGTAGCCACTTGGGTGTATTTGATGGCGTTGGAGAGGATATTATCAATCAAACGAATCAATTTTTTTCTATCCATATTCACTTCAAACTCATTGTGGGGTTCGTAAACGACTCTAAGCGATTTGGCACGAAAGAGAATATCAAAATAGCCCAATCGTTCTTTGATGATACCACTAAGCAAAAGATTCTCATTTTGTACCGAGGTTTGATGATGGAGCAACAAAAAAACCAAATCGTCGTAGATGTTGGATATGCTTAAAGCTCCTATTTTGATACGGTCGATTTTGGTTTGGACTTTGGGTTCGATAGGAAGAGCTTTGAGCAGTTCAATATTGGTCAAGATGGTAGCTACGGGAGTGTTGAGTTCGTGGGTGGTATCACGAATGAATTGATTGAGAAGTTTCAGATTGTCACGCAAGGGTTTAAGAATGAGCTTTGCCAAAAAGATAGAGGTAGCCAGTAGCACAATGACTATCACAACAACCAACGCTATTGCTGTAGTGCTTATACTATCCAAAAACTTAGGGGCTTTTTGTTCTATCACAATAAAGGCAGCACCCATATAGTAAGGAGTCACTTCATAAACAAGATAGAAATAGCCGTTTTTTTGAAAAAACTCCCTATCCCAATGCGATAGTTGGGTGTGGAGTGTGGAGTGGAGGAGATTTTTGTCTCTATCGTAGATGGCACTTTGGACTCCTTTACATTGGGGATAGGAAGCCTTTGTTGCTAAGGTGTTGTGTATCTCTTGAAGTTTGACATGGAGCTTTTTGGCGTTTGCTTTCATGTTGGTTTGGTAGCGTAGTTGCTCTTGTTCTTGATAGTAGTGGTAGTAGCCATAGACCAAAACTCCCAAAAGCAATAGCGTCGAAGTCAAATAGAGAATAAGCACATTGATAATGGTCTTTTTGTGGGCATTAGACAAGGCGATACCCCTCTTTTTTGATACTCTCAATCCTCTGTTTGCCTAGATATTGACGCAACTTCTTGATATAGGTTCTTAGACTCTCGTGCGAATGGGTTTCGCTAAAGCTCCACACTTGCTCAAAAATGGTATCAAAAGAGACACACGCCCCTTGATGTTGAAGCAAAAGGCGTAAAAGTTTATCCTCTTTGGGGTTGAGAGTGTAGCGATAGATGCCGCAGTGTAGCTCTTTGGTATTGGTGTTGTAATGCGTTGCATTGTCTATTTCAATCGTATCGTTATCGAGCCGATACTCTCGTTTGAGTAAGGCTTTGATACGAAAGAGTAGCTCTTCTAATTCAAAAGGCTTTTTGAGATAATCATCCGCCCCTAGCGTGTAGCCCTTAGCCAAATCATCTATACCATTAAGCGAAGTCGTGAAGATAGTAGGAGTAGCAATATGAGCCTCTCTTAGGGCTTTAAGGAGTTCAAAACCGCTCATTTTTGGCACTTTGACATCCAAAAGAAGCAAATCAAAGTTCTCCTTGTAGAGTCGTTCGAGTGCTTGTATGCCATTGTAAACAAGCACTACCTCAAACCCCTCATCGCTTAAAAACTCACCGATGGTAGAACCTAGCGTAATATCATCTTCCAAATAGAGAATTTTCATAATCGCCTACATACCGCCTTGATTGCCTCTGCCGTTGCCCATGCCATTACCTTTTCCATTGCCCATACCGCCACCCATGCCATTGCTTGGATTCCATTGATTGAGTATCCATTGGGCTATCTCATGAAGTTGTGCTTGGGTAAGGTTGGGATAGGGTGGCATTTGAGCCGTGCCAAAGCGAGGATATTTGCCTTGACTTCCCTTTTGGATACTCTCTATCATCTTGGCTCTTGCACTCTCATCGTACCATCGGCTATTTTTTCGAGCCACTCCTGTAAATGAGGGGGCTTTATCGCTTTGACCCATGACATTATGGCAACTTAGACAACCGTTATCGCTTAGGACTTTAGGCACTTCCGCCATCAAAGCTAGAGTAACTCCCACAAAGAGTAATGCACTTCTCATCGTTTGCCCTTTTGCGTATTTTGAGGATATTCAGGGTGACACCACTGGCTTCCCAAAGCACAACACCCCTCACTGACACCTATGTTTTTAAGCCCTTTGTCAAACGCCCAATAGTGATTGTAGCTACCATCTCGCAAAAATCCAAAGGTCTCTACCAAATCGGCTTTGTCCCCAGCAATAGCGATATACTCATCAAGGTCATTAATATCTGTCACCTCTACCATACATCCCACCTCCAACGCATCTCTTTGAGAGTTTTTGCCTTTGGCGTAGAGTATATCGTAGAGAGCTTTAACTTCAGGTACGGCGTACTCACCTATGGGCATATTACGCAACGCTTCCTCGGAGTAGTTGATGGTGTAATCTTCCAAATTGGTAATGTTAATATCGTACGAGGCTACGAGTCTCTCCACAGCTTGAATGTGCGTGGTTTCGGAGTTTTGGATATTGGCAAGTTGGTTGGTAGGATAGAGAGTGTTAAGCACATGATAGATATCATACGCCAACTTCTCCTCATGCCACATATAAGCTAGAGCGTACTTTTGCTCTTGACTGAGTGCAACCGTTGTATCGCTTGTTTGGGTGAGTTGAGTGAGTGCATTATCAAGCCCCGCTTGTTGGTTGCCACCGCCACCGCCGTTGCCATTACCTCCACCGCAACTTGCAAGAAGCAGTGCTAGAGATGCGATAGTTAATAGTTTTTTCATCTTTTTTCCTTGTTGTAGTAAGTATCCAATCATACACAAACTTTGTAAAGTTCGTGTTAATAGTGCAATCTTATGCTTTTAGTATGAAAAAATTGTGAAATTTTCCCATAAGTCACTGATGTTACGCACTTTGCCTATCAAATCATCTTTGAGTTGGTCATTGCGAGGCACGAAGTAATCTATTTTGATTTTTGTCACAAGCAACGACCTTGAATGTGCAGCCTCGGGCAAAGCCTGAATTTTGGGTATTATGCTTGGTATTTTTTGATATTTTCAAGTACTCCAATCCTTTGTAAATGGTTATAAACATTTACAATTACCTCTTGTTGTTTTTTGGTGTTTTTTGGTTTATTATCTGCTCCTATAAAAATTATGGAAAAATCAAAACCTCATTTTTAAATCCATATTAATCTTTGATAAGTATAATATCCCACTAAATGCACCTTAATGGAACGCCATGGCAAAAAAGAAAAAGCATATCGTCAAGCTCAATACCAAAGTACGCTCTTTATTTAATGAATTACCCTTTGATGAGGGCATTGCGGAAGTGGATACAACACTTTTGGAGGGCTTGATGGCACTGCTAGATATAGCACTAGAGCCTACACGAGCAGGGATGATTAAGGCTCTTAGGCGAGTGTGGAGCGAGGGGGATTATCTTAGACGTCACCAAATCGTCAAATATCTTGATGCCTACTATCACCCCAATCGTGTCTCCAAAAAAATCAAAAAAGATTTGAGAGACAAAATCAAAGAGGCTCTTGGTGGGAGAGCCTATACAAAATTGGACGAAGAGCTTTTGATTGAGCATTTTGCTCACACTCCCCCCTCATCGCTCTCACTTGAAGCGATTGCCCACGAGTTTGCTCATATTCAAAATCAAGACCGTATTCACAAGCTTGAAAAACGTCTCGATGTCATCTTTGCTCCCAATGAGATTGAATTTTATGCCAAATACCCCTTTGAACTCTTTGGCGTGGTAGTTGAAAAGGAGTTGTTGGGCGGTTTTGAACCCATCGACAATCTCCTTAGCCTAAGCGATGAAGCCATAACCCATCAAATCAACCAAGCCAAACAAAACGCCTACGACCAAAAGTCCAAAAGCATTGCTCAGTTTATCGACTCCATGCAGCACCACCCCTATTTAACCCACGATGAGATTATCGAGCATATCAAAAAAGCCCCCGTTGATAGCGAACTCTACCATATTCCTCTTGATGTAGAAATCTTCAAACGCTTAGTTAAAGAAAGCTCTTCCAAGGTACAGTATCGTTTTGAGAGCGGATATCAACCCAATCAAATCATCGTCAAAAAAGATGAAAGCTACCAACTTTTCAACACCACGCTGGAGTTTACACTAGAAACAACTTATACCAAAAACTTTCTTTCTGGTGTGGTATGGAGAGGCGACAAGCTCCCTTTTCATGTCGATTTTAGCAATGTTTATGAAGAGGAGGTGCGTGCCTTTAGGATATGGATTGATGCTCTCTACGGTGAGCTTGAAGAACTCTCCAAAGAGGTATCGGTGGATGCTTTTGCGATAGAAAACTTTATTCTTGAAACCATCACGCCCATCATTGAGAGCAAAAGAGAACTCAAAATCAAAGAGAAACATCTTCGTACCATTCGTAACAACTTTTTGGAGTACATCAAGCCCATCAAAGAGCAAAAACAACGAGAAGAGTTGTTGGCAAAATCGATTCGAGATTTTAAATCGCTCTTTTTGGTAGCAAGAAGCCTAAAGCGTGAGATTATCTTCCATGTAGGTCCTACCAATAGCGGCAAAACCTATCAAGCCATGCAAGCCCTCAAAGAGGCTACTACGGGCTATTATCTAGCACCTTTACGACTATTAGCCCTTGAGGGGTATGAGGATTTGCGTGCAAGCGGGGTGAATGTTTCGCTTATTACAGGCGAAGAGGAGATTATCGATGAAGAATCGACGCATATCTGCTCCACTATCGAGATGCTCAATACCTCCGTCGATGTCGATGTGTGTGTGATTGATGAGATACAGATGATTGACGATAGAGATAGGGGTTGGGCGTGGACCAATGCCCTTATTGGCGCTCCTGCTAAAAAAATCTATCTCACAGGTTCAAGCGATGCTTTGGAAGCTGTCAAAGGAATTTGTGAATACCTAAACGAAAAGCTCACCGTAATAGAGTTTCAACGCAAAAATGAACTCACGCTTTTGCCCCATCCCACCGATATGGGTCAAATCGAAAAAGGGACGGCTATTGTCTCCTTTTCAAGACGTGATGTGCTTTCGCTCAAACAACAACTAGCCCACAAATACAAAATCTCCGTCGTCTATGGCAATCTCTCTCCCGAAGTACGCCGTGAAGAGGCTAGACGCTTTAGAGAGGGTGAGAGCGATATTTTAATCTCCACCGATGCGATTGCCATGGGACTTAATTTGCCTATCAAAACCCTGCTCTTTGCCAAAGACAACAAATTTGACGGACTTCGTCGCCGTGAGATTACCACCACAGAGGTGTTGCAAATTTCAGGTCGTGCGGGGCGTTACGGGATAGAAGAGAGGGGATACGTGGGGGCATTAAACTCCTCATCCATTTTGGCACACATCAAAAAAATGTTCAAAAAACCCCTCCCTCCTATCAAACCTCCTTTTGCCGTAATGGCAAGTTTGGAACACGTTTTGCTCATCGGTGAGATTCTCAATATTGACAACCTAGTGAGTATTTTGGAGTTTTTTGCCGACAACATGGAGTTTGATGGTCCTTTTGTCGCCGCCAATATCGATTCGATGCTTGAAATTGCTCAAATTGTAAGCGATTATAAGCTTGATCTCATCAGTCGCTACCACTTAGCATGCGCTCCTGCTAGTATCTCCTCTCCCTACATCGAAAGCAAATTTCACTACTACATCCGCCACCTTGAAAAGGGCGAGGCGATTGAGTATATCCCTCCTCGCAAATTGCCCAAATACGCACTCACCAACGAAATGATGCTTGATGCCGAAGATAGGGTGCGAGAAATATCGCTCTACCTTTGGCTTTCGTTTAAATTCCCAGAGTATTTTCAAGATACACACAAAGCCATTGAAGCGCGTATCAAACTCAACCGCTTTATCGAAGAGTCGCTCAAACGAGGAGAACTTATCAAACGCTGCACCAAATGCGGTAAAGATTTGGATTTTTCCTATAAATTTTCAATTTGCGAGAGTTGCTTCAACCGCAAAAATCGCAGCTACCGACGCTTTGGTTAGATTTCACAATAACTAAAAAAGCCGTTAAAAAAAGGGTATCGCTTCTCATTTCCTACTCGTTCCACCTCTCTCGAGTGTGAAATATATGGAATCATCTCTACTCCAATGAGTACTCAATGGTGAGCGTAATGGGTTGATTGCCAATGGTAACGCCTTGGGGTGGTGAGTAGGGTAGGGCAGAGCCAATAGCACTCTTGATTGAGCTGTGAAAAATTTTTGGACCGCTTAAAATCGTAATGGTTTTTAATGCTCCGCTAGGGGTGAGTGTAAATTGAACCCTCACGCTTCCCTCTATGCCTCTACGCTTTGCCATGGCGGGATAGCTTTTGTGGCGTTCTATTTTGTTTTTAAGCGTAGCGAAGTAGAGATTTTTCTTTTGAGCTACCTCTTTGGCAGAGGTTTTGCTTGTGTGTGTAATAGTCGATTTTTGGGCAGGGGTTGGCTTGGATTTGGGCGTTTTTGGGACGTTTGGTTGGGGCTTGGTTTGCTTAATGGGTTTTTTGGGTACTCTTTTTTTGGGCTTTGGCGTATCTTTTTTGATAACAACTTGCTCTTTTTGTATCTCTTTGGGAGTCTCTTTTTTGATTTTTTCGATGGGCTTTGGCTCTTCTTTTGGAGGCTCTTCTTTAATCTCCTCAATAGGTTTTGGCTCTTCTTGTGTAGGCTGAGGTTTGGGCAAACTCACAAGGCTTACTTCGATGGTTTGAAGCTCTTTGGTTTGGTCGTTGTAGAGAATTTTTTGCCCCTTTGTCCATACAAACGCTGCAAAAACTCCACCGTAGAGCAAAGCCGTCACGACAAAAGAGCTAAAGTATCTATTCATACTGCGTAATAATGCCCAGATTTTTAAAATCACCCAATTTAATAAGGTCTAGCAAAAAGACAAATTCACTAAAAGCGACACTCTTATCGCAACTCATAGAGATAGGGGTCTCTTTGGGGTAGCTTTTGAGTTTTGAGGCTACATCCTCTTTGGCTACTTTTTCGTTGTTGAAGAAAATATGTTGCTCTTTGTCGATAGTAATCACAAGCTTATCAACTTTTTCGATTTTGGTAGCGCTTTTGGCTTTGGCTAAATCGACAGGGATATAGCCTTTGGCGACAAACGTAGCCGTTGTAAGCACGATTACGAGCAAAACAAGCATAATATCAATAAAAGGAACGACATTAATGGTGTCAAATTTTTTGATAGTCATTTCTATGTTCTCTTTTGGAGCAGTTCCCAGCGTGAGAGCAACACTTCAATCTTGCGTACCAAATGCGAATGAAAGAGTATAGCAGGAATAGCCACAAGCAGTCCCATTGCCGTAGCTTTGAGTGCCAATCCGAGTGAACTCATGATGATTTTGACATCAATATTGCCCGTATTTCCCATCTCCAAAAAGGTCAAAATAATACCCAATACCGTCCCTAGTAGCCCAATATAGGGAGCATTGGAGCCAAAAGAGGAGAGAATAGTAATGTTGTTGGTTAGTTCAATCTCTAGTTCTTGCTTGTGGAGGTAATGCTCAAGATTGATGCTACGAAAAAAGAGCAGTCGCTCAATATAAAACCATACCGTCAAAAAACTCATCAACCCCAGCACCCCAATGATGCCATAATCGACCATCTCTTTTAAAATCTCACTATCCATTATTGCCCTTTAAAAACTATTGCAAAACTCTATCTAAAAAGTATTAAAAGTGTGTTAAGAAGCCAAAATCCTATTCAAATATCATTGCACACCATCTTTATCTCACCCAACTCCATTTTTGCTACGTTTGAGAGTGGGGGTTCTATCCATCCATAATTCCTACTCTCAAAGCCTCTTCGTAGCTTGTTGATCCCTCTTCTACGAGTTCTCTTAGTTGGTCGGCGATGGTTTTCATTCCCTTTTTTTTCATTTGGGTTCGGATTTGATGATCGGTGAAGTTTTGCTTGATCATCTCTTTGACGCTATCATCAACCATAAAAAGCTCACCTACTGCTACACGTCCTTTGTAGCCTGTAAAGTCGCACATTTTGCACCCCACGGCGTGTTTGGTTGTGGCATGAGGAGAGAGGCTAATATCCCTTTTGACTACATCGCTTAGTTGCGTATCGGCTTTGCAGTGTTCGCAGAGTTTTCGCACCAACCGTTGAGCCAATACCCCCAAAAGCGTTGAGGAGATGAGATAATCGGCAATCCCCATATCCATAAGACGTGTCAAAGAGGAGGTAGAGTCATTGGTGTGAAGCGTTGAGAGCAATAGGTGTCCCGTAAGAGCCGATTGGAGTGCAATTTCACCCGTCTCATGGTCTCGTATCTCCCCTATCATAATCACATCGGGGTCTTGTCGCAAGATAGAACGAAGCCCTGAAGCAAAGGTAAGCCCCACTTTGGCATTGACTTGAATTTGGTTGATGTTTTGAGCGTTGTACTCCACGGGGTCTTCTACGGTAATGATATTTTTATCGGGCGTAGCGATGTGTTGCAAAAAGGCGTGAAGCGTGGTTGATTTACCACTTCCCGTAGGACCCGTAACCAATATCATCCCGTGAGAGTGACGAAGCAAAGAGTAGAATCGCTGGGTCATTTCGGCAGTAAAGCCTAGATTTTCAAGCGTAGGAATATGCTCACTTTGCATCAATATCCGCATAACAATACGCTCACCGTAATAGGTTGGCAAAATAGAGACACGAATATCGAGTGTTTTGCCCGATATGGTCACTTGCGTTCGTCCATCTTGCGGAACACGTTTTTCGGATATATCAAGATTGGAGATAACTTTGATACGGTTGGTGACAAGCCCGATTACTTTTTTGTCCAAATCGATATGCTTTTTGAGCGCTCCATCGATACGAAAACGCACTTCACCCTTTTTTTCGTTGTTTTCGATGTGAATGTCACTTGCACCTTTTTTGATAGCTTGAAAAAAGAGAGAATTGACAAGCTTTACAATAGGAGCTGAGCCTTCGCTTGAGAGTAGGTCTTGAGAGTTTTGGATAAACTCTAGCAAATCGGACTCTATCTCTATTAACTCATCGGAGGTTGAGGAGCTAATCTCTTCAAAATCGCTGCTGGTTTGTATCTCTTGAAATTTGTTCAAAAGTCGCTCATAGCTCTCATCATCGACGAGATTGAGCGGATAATTAATGGAGAGCTTCGCTAGATAGTTGAGGGCGGAGGCGAGTGTAGAGGTTTTGGTAATGGCTACCTTTTGATTTTCTACAATCGAAAACAAAAGAGCGTGTTTGGTGGATAGTTTGTGATCTATCTCCTCTTCCCACAACGGCTCCAAATTGACATCGACAAGCTTTGGTATCTGCATTAGTCATCTTTCCCTGGTATAAAAATCTTGTTGTTCTCATCGTGTCGGATACGACTACTCGCAGGATGTGTCATAAGGGACTGGGGAGTTGTCGTAGTCATTGAATGGGTTGTTTTAATCCGTGTATCGCCTGTACGTCTCTTTTCAAGTCCCTCAAAGATGAGCTGATTGTACTTCTCTTGCAATCCATCGAGTTCTACGAGCAAGGTTTTAAGTTTTTTAAGGTCACCGCTTCGCTTGACGATATAGGGAGTAAGATAGATAACGACATTGACTTCACTTTTGGAGTTGGCTGTTGATTTAAAAAGCTCTCCGATGATGGGAATATCGCCCAAAATAGGTACTTTGGTAATCGATTTGCCCGTAGAGCTTTTGATAAGCCCTCCGATAATAATCGTCTCGCCGTTATCGACAATCGCATTGGTAAGCACTTTTCGTTTGGTTGTGGTGGGTCTATCGGCGGTGGTAGCTGAAGTACCCAAAATATCCTCAATCACGGTCTCGACGTTTAGATTGACTTTGTTGTTACTTGAGAGTCTGGGTTTGACTTTGAGCGTGATACCAATATCTTCACGACTGTAGGTGTTTCGTGTCATATCTTGAACGTTGTTGCCCTGAGCGGTACTGGTCAAAATCGATTGGGTTTGTCCTACATAGATAGAGGCCTCTTTGTTGTTGGTGCACAAAATAGAGGGTTCGCTCAAAATTTGCGCTCCGCCGTTTTGAGCCAATAGGTCAATCTTAGCCCCCAAAGCAAAGAGTTCGGCTATATCGCTTGAAAATTTAAAGGGAGTATCGGTATTGGTAATAGCATTTCCGTTGGCATCGTAGCTTGTGGTTTGGGTATTGAGGAAGCTCAAGAGATTTTGCGATACCATCATCGAAGAGCCTCCTAGCATCCCACCTGCTATAGAGTAGAGACCATTGGAGGTAATTCTGCCCCCCTCAAATCCGTAACGAATCCCTAGCTCTCGTGCGATGTTGTTGTTAATTTCAACAATTTTGGCTTTGACAAAGACTTGAGGCTTTTCGACATCGATTTTGGCAATCGTATCACGAATGTTTTTGATTTGTTCGGGAGTAGCTAGAATAATCAAAGCGTTTCGCTCGACATCGCTTACTACCATCGCCTTTTGAGCTTCGGCGTTGTTGGCTCCTTTGCCTTTGACAGCGGAGTTGGCGACGGCTACACCGTTCATTTGGGCTATGACTTTAGAGAGAATCTTCTCCATCTCTTCAACGTTGGAGTTTTTAAGCGGGACGACGTACATCTTTTGCTCCGTACCTTCACCCTCAATATCAAGCTTTTTAACATAATTGACCATACGATTAACGTTATCTTTTTGTCCTACCAAAATAATCGTATTGGTAGCCTCATCCGCCATAACATCGACTTTTTCGCTCTCAATGGTTTGATCAAAGAGCTTTTTGGTCATCAAATCGGCGTTTTGTTGTACCGTTTTTGCCGAAGCGTTTTTGAGCTTGACAAAAACAGAACCTTTTGTACCGCTCTCCTCAATGGCATCGATAAGTTTTTTGATAGCTTTGAGTGTGACAGGATTGGCAGTAATGGAGATGGCGTTGTTGTTTTTAAAAGAGAGTACCTGAGCGTTTTTGTGCAAAAGTGGACGAATTTGAGCCCGTATAAGCGATGCATTGGTATATTTCAAAGGGAAGATAACGGTACGCATCGTATCACCCATAACCGATTCGCTTACGGCTAGTCCCTCACCTGCGGCTTCGTTGTGTTTGACGACTTTGTAAAAATCCCCCAAATCAACCAAAGCAAGATTGTGTGTCGCCAAAATAGAGTTGGCTAATTGAATAAGTGAACTCTTTTTGATAGGCTTTTGGGTGATAAAATTGACCTTCCCGACAAGCTTCTCATCGACTAGAATATTCTTTTGGGTAATCTTGCTGATATTTTGAATGAAATCGGCAAGTTCCAAATCTTGAAAATTGACGTTAATCGTCTCTTCTTGTGAGGTAGCATTGTTTTCCCCCCATACCAACGATACAATAAGCATCAATACCATTGCCATTTTATTTAATCTCATAATCTAACTCCATCTCCTGATTTTTTCGTTTTATTGTCACAGTTAAGCCTTGAACCGTTTGAATGTTTTTGTAGGCATCAAACGCATCTTGGTAGCTATCAAGTCGCTCTCCATTGATAGCCAAAATAATATCGCCTCGTTCAAGCCCTAGCTTCTCGAAGCCACTATCACGACGCACAAATCGCACCATAAAGCCTGTAATCTCGTTGCCGTTTTTGATTTCGCTAATGCCAATATCTTTCCATATATCTTTGGGTTGCTTCATATACCCTTCAAGCATATCACGCTTGACGACTTTGACACTCCCTCTATCTATCACATCGCCCACCTCTTTGACTTCCTCTTTGGGCATGGAGGCGGTGGTGATGCTTGGTTGGGGGTTTGCTAAGGGGTTTTTGGAGGTAAATTTCAACGCATAGCGTTTGCCCTCTTTTTCAAAAAAAGCTTCATCGCGCGAGGCATTTGTCAAAACAAATCCATCAACATTTTGACCCTTTGAGAGTACATAGCTTTTGGGACCTTTTTGGACGGTTACAACTACCGTATTGGGTGAGACATAGATACCTATGAGTCTCAAAGCACTAATGGGCGTAGCGGGTTGTTTGATAGGCTCGATAGGCACAGGCGTACTCTTTTGCCCCTCTTGTTTGGCAAGATTGAAGCGATAGTAGAGGGGTTTGACATCGCTTTTGCTTTGAAGCTCTTGCGTTTGAGAGGGCAAAAAGATAAGCGTTGCAACAAACCATACCGCCTTGACTCCTACCATCAAAGCCAAAATCAAGAGAATAGATTGGATATTTTCACTCTTAAATAGCGTTTTCATAGTACCATCCATTCTCATCTTGTTGCATCATGGGTTTGAGCCACTCGCTTCCATTGATGTCGGCTATATCAATACGCACTCTACCCTCTTGGGTCATGGTGAGTTTGGCATGAAGCACCTTATCTTGATAGGAGAGTTTTATGCCTAGCCCTTTGGGAGCAAAAAGCGAATGGGTTAGGCTTAGATTAAACTCATCCAAAGGGAGCAGTGAGCGACTTGAAGCATCCAACACTACACGGCTAACATCAACAGAGCTAAAAAGCAACAGCGTTGAAATATCAAGCTCCCCAATCGTAGCGATTGTAACGCCTTTGACCGATAGGGTTGCATCTTTTGCCTCAATGCCAAAAAGCTTTGCGTTGAGTGTTTCATTGGAGATAACCGTATCACTCAAAGCCAACTCCTCTTCCATAAGAAAAAAGAGACGCTCTTTGGGGGCAAAGATAACCACACTTAGCCAAATCACAACAAGAGCAATAAGTATCTTTTTTACCATTTGCATACAAGCTCCAATCGATAGGTTTTATCCTCTTTGGTGAGCAAAAACTTATCAATGACAACGGCTAGTGTTGCTATTTTGTTGCTTAGACGATTGAGTTCGTCGATGCTTAGGGATTTGAAGGTAGCGGTTAGTTTTTGGCTTTTGATTCCAAAGCTCTCTATCTTCTCTTTGGCTACCGTACTCTCTAAAGCATTAAGTTTTTTGCTCAGTGCCTTATCTCCCCAAAGCTCTTGGAGGGCAATAATGCGACTCACTTCGATTTGGGCTTGGCTAAGCTCTACTTTGGACTCTTTTAGGGAGCTATGCGAAACCATCTTGTAGCCAAAACCCAAAAGCATAAAAAGCATCGCAGAGGCTACAATAATCTCTAATTTGTATCGTTTGATGTTCATATTTTTGCCTCCAACTCAATCGTTGTAGCGTCAATGGGTTTGATAGTGATAGATTTAGCCAACATATTGTAACTGCTCGTATTGGGTACTTTGAGTTTGGCTTTCATAACTACGCTTGTTATCTCAATGCTCTCCACAACACCGCCATAACGCACCACAGAGTCAATCTCCTTGAAAAACTCTCGCTTTTTTCGCTCCATGGTATCTCGTGAGCTGTATTTTTTGGCGATGCTATCACGGGAGTATTTGCTTTGGAGTGTGGGATAATCCTCTAGCAACGCCTCTACGCTTTGACCCTGTTTGGACTTAATCGAAGCGTATCCAAACCCCTCGATCCAAAAGATAGTTCCTAATAGTGCAAACAAAGAGGCTAGGAGTATGGCATCTTTTTTGGCTATCGCACTACCTCTATCGACACCAAACGATACCCCACCGCTAGGAGGACGAAAGCTCTCATCAAAACGCAAAAAGCGTCGCTCTCCAAAGAGTGCTTTGGGCATGACGGTTACAACATCATCAATCAATCCCAGTGCGTTTGTACTATCGAGTTCAATAGGATTGGCAAACATCTTTGCACTTTGTTGGGCTACGTAGAGGTTTTCGACATACATAGGGTCAATCCCGCATTTGTGCAAAATCTCTACAATCTTGCGTGTTTGATAAGCGACAAAGACCCATCCTTGATCATCTTTAAAAACAATGTATTGATACTCTCCTGCACCTAGCAATTCATCAAGCACCGAAGGAGCTAACTTTTTGGCTTGGTAGTGGTAGTTGATTTCAAGAGCCTCTCGTTTGAGTGTATAAAGCGATGGGGAGAGCATAATATCAACGCTCTCACCCTCAAAACGTAGGGTTGTTGCAGAGTTGTTTAGGAGTATCAAATCCCGCTTATTGTTTCGAATAAAATTCAAAATGCTGCGCCTTTCCATCTAAATAATTAAAACTAAAATTGTATATCTCGCTACTGTAAATATACGAAGCGTTACACTGCATTTGTTTTGACAAGACATTGGAGAAGATGGTTTTATCGTACATCTCCATGTTTGCACCGTTATCGTTTAAAAAGGTTGCCAAATCTTCACCCTCTATCCAGCTCTCCGATACGCTGTTGATATCCAAATCAAAAAGCAGTGCAATAAGCTCAGCCGAGACATATTTGCTATCGACATTGGCATGGGGTGATACAAAAGAGAAGTATCGTTTCCAATTTATATCCAAAGCTTTGGTATCCCCCGTCTCTACAACGTAACGATTTAAAATGGTGTTGAACTGTTTGGGCGAAATTATACCTTTTTTTTGTTTTAATCTAATAGACTCATTTCTTCCCTCAATATCTTCCATAATAAACTCCAACAGCTTAGAATCATTCTCAAGATTGTATTGAGTTGCAATAGTATCAAAAAGTTTGGCAACAATGGCGTATTTTTTTTGATTTTTGGTATCGTTTTGTAACCCAAACCAATTGATATCGACACCATTACTGAGTGGTTCGCACCCAATAGAGAGATAAAACTCCCCCTCTTGTTCTTGGATGGTTTGGGGTGCTAGGTACAAAGTCGAGATTATATCCGAGGCATTTTTGCCCTTAAGAAGTCCATCTAGGGTGCGTCCAATATCGGCATAATAGATATTGGCTTGAACAATCGCTAGAGTGTGAAGCGAATCTTTTTTGGCTCTTTCAAGATAGGAAAAAGCTACCCCCATGAGTGCCAAAAGCGCAGCAATAACCGTCAATGTAATAAGCAGTGCAATGGCTTTTCTCAATCTTGTTCCTTTTTCTATTTAATGTATTTCTTCTGGAAGATGAACACGCCCATCTTCCATTCATCTCACTAAAGCTTCGCCTTTGGCGAGAAAATGCTGTTGTCTTAACTGACCTTACGCACCTTTTTGGAAGTGGGACTTTAGTCCCACTTATTAACTTCGATAGTAATGACAATCAAATTTTGGCTTTTGGTGGGACTAAAGTCCCACTTCCGATAAACGTGTGTAACATCAGGTTTTGAAAAGCACCCACCCTGCAAAATATCAATTTTTCTCTCAAAGTGCGTTATATTAACCTCAATTGGGTAAAGTTCCAATTGAAGATAATCCTTTGCTCAACCGCATTTTTATGCTTTTAAAAGCTCTAAGTGAGTAAAATATTATCCAAATTTTTATTAATAAAGTTATAAAACCTCTAAACGTAAGGAAATTTTATGAATACTCAACACCACACCAAAGCCTTTTCTCTTCTTGAACTTTTGGTTGTTATCTTGATTTTGGGTCTTTTGGCAGCTTTTGTTGCTCCTCGTGTCATTGCACAAGGCGAAAGAGCGCAACGTGACCTTGTTTGTACTCAAATGAAAACCATTGGAGAGGCACTTAAGACCTTTAAACTTGATAATGGTGCTTTTCCTGATACCGAAGAGGGACTCTCCGCACTCGTAACCAATCCCGATAGCGATAAGTACCCCAACTATCTTAACAATGGTTATATCGAACGTATCCCCAAAGATTCATGGAAAACCCCTATTACCTACATCAAAAATGATGACAATTATGAGCTTATTAGCTTCGGTTCGGATAGAAAAGAGGGCGGAAGCGGTGATGGAGAAGATATATTTTTAAGCAAATGCTTAAAGTAGCAACACTTGAAACATAGAGCATTTTCACTCATTGAACTGCTTGTTGTTGTCTTTTTAATTTCACTGGTTTACTACTTTGTTTTGAGCAATGTTGCAATGGACAAAAATCAAGAGGAGAAGATCCTCACCCCCCTTACCCTTCCCTCTATCGCCCAAGAACTCCTTGAGAGCGAGGGGGAGCTTTTTTGTATCAACGAATGCCAAACTTGCTACTACGCACTTGCCAATGGCGATATACATTCCTTTGAGGGCAAAATTGATTTGGGCAAAGAGGTTGAAGTCTATACACTTGACCGCTCAAACAGCCTCCAAAAGCAAGAGTTTGGTCGCATCGATGATGCCAAAGTCTGTTTGCGTTTTCGCCTCTATCTCAATCAAAGCTCTACCAAACTTGTCATTCAAAACACCCACGGGGTCTTCTATCTCCCCTCCTACTTTGGAGAGCCTCAAAAGGTAGCGACTCTCGAAGAGGCACAAGAGCTATGGATACAACACAACCGTATCATCTCGAGCGGAGGCGATTTTTACTAATGACTTTCACCATGAAATCACGCAAAGCCTTTACGATTATCGAACTCCTTGTTTCAGTAGGGCTTATTGCTATTGTCGTCATGGGTATTCTCAAACTCCAATCCCAAACCCGTGATATGGCATTTTATATCTCCCACCGTGCCAAGTCGCAACTCTCCAATACACTTTTTACGCTTGATAGTGTCCAGCAATATCACGCATCCAACAAAGATGCCTACGCCATCGTCGGAAATAGTTTTAAATTTGATGATTTCAAAAGCAAAGAGCAACTTGAAAATATTAAGCGTGACATATTTATCACCGAGCCTCTTGAACTAGGTGAAGATCAAGAACTGCCCTTCAAAGTCTATCAAATCAAACTGCGTGGAGACGGTTCGGCTTCTAGTTTTTATCGCTTTGGAATCCAATAGTTATTTTCTATTTTTCTCTTTTTATTCTCTTATTTGTTGCTAGATTTATTTTTAACCGTTATAATTTTGTACCTATCAATCAACAAAGGTGCAAAGAGTGTTACATTATTTTTATAATCTTCAAGGATTTGTCTCCAAAGAGGCATTGGGTGGCATTGTTCTCTTTTTTGCTACACTGTTGGCTATTATAGTTGCAAACTCTCCATTATCGCAACTCTACTACAATCTATGGCATTTGCCACTGGGGATTACACTAGGGTCGCACACGGTTTCGATGACGCTAACCTATTGGATTGATGATGGATTGATGGCTCTGTTTTTTTTGATGGTGGGGCTTGAAATCAAGCGTGAGTTGCTTTTAGGAGAGCTTTCGAGTGTCAAAAAGGCCTCCTTTCCATTGGTAGCGGCTTTGGGCGGTATGCTGATTCCTGCTTTGATTTATGTAGGATTTAATCCCGATAATCCCATGGGTTTTGGTATCCCAATGGCGACGGATATTGCCTTTGCTTTGGGAATATTGATGCTACTGGGTAAGCGAGTCAATCCTTTGGTCAAAATCTTTCTAGTCGCTTTGGCGGTGGTGGATGATTTGGGTGCGGTGATTGTCGTAGCAACGGTTTATACTCAAGAGCTTCATTTGGAGTATCTGCAACATGTGGCTTTGATTTACGGTTTGATTTGGTTTTTGAACTTCAAGGGCTTCAAATCGCTCTTGCCCTATTTGATTTTGGGTATTGCGTTGTGGGTCTATATCCATGCTGTAGGGATTCACGCTACCATTGCGGGGGTACTTCTTGCGTTTGCGATTCCTATTCAATCACGCATTGATGAAGAGCGATTTATCCGTGAGTCGCAAGAAGCATTAGAGGTATTTGCCCAACACAAAGATAGCGTCCCTATGCTCAATCACCATCAAGTCGAAGCGTTGGAGCAAATCGCCTACGGTTACGACCGTGTCCAAAATCCACTTGTCAAACTCGAACATCGACTCCACAACCTCAGTGCTTTTTTTATCATGCCCCTTTTTGCTTTTTCCAACGCAGGAGTGGTGATTGAGTTTGCATCGGTGCAAGAACATTTTATGATTGTTTTGGGGGTTGTTTTTGGTTTGATAGTGGGTAAACCGTTGGGTATTTTTGGCTTTACCTATCTTGCAACCAAACTCAACATTATCCAAAAACCCGAGGCTCTCTCGTGGCAAGAGGTCTTTGCGGTAGGATTTTTGGGCGGTATTGGCTTTACGATGTCGATTTTTATTACCCATCTAGCCTTTGGCGACCAAGCCATTATCGATGCCATTAAGCTAGGTGTTTTTGTCGCCTCATTTATCGCAGCGATTATTGGAGTATGGATGATTGTACGTTTGAACAAAACAAGACAATAGCCTGTTGGGCATTTGCAAAAATCCAATAAGCTTATCTTGTGGAGACCTCATTGTCCAAAGACTCATAAGGATGTATATCCGTCGCATCGACAAAAATCCCATACGCTACGATCCAATTTTGATGATTTTTGAGGGTGTTAAAATAGAGAATATTGCTTAGCAACAACATCACACCACCCATAGCAGAGAGTACAAAAAGGGCAGTAGCTTCGTCGCCATTGACGTAGAGACTATTGAGTATCCCCAATATTGCAAAACCTATCATTACAATAGCATAATAGATACTAACGATAACCCTTGCACTCTCCATGGGAGCAAAATTTTGATAGCGTCGCATTTGGCTTGTCGCAAGAGCAATGACAACAACAGGGATGATAGCAAAAATAAAAGTAGCAAGAAGCAAAATAAAAAAGAGAATAATTTTGGCTTTTTGAGCGGTACTAAGGGGATGATTAAGCATGATACTCTCCTAAAATAATAGAAATTTAATTGTTATAATGTATGAGTATAAAATATTATGTTTAACAAAACTATACCCCAAAGTATTTTAACTGAAGTTGGTTTTATCCAAGCTTGAACTTAATTGTGCTATAATCTATGAATTTTTTTGTTTAGGATACTAAGAAATTTAAAATAAAGGTTCAACCGTGAAAAAAATAGCGATTTTGTTGGCTATAGTAGCTAGTTTGGGCAGTAAGAGTTTTGGAGGAGCTGATTTCGTCCCCCCTATTGTGCCTGTACTTGATGAGAACGTTGATGTATCGGGATTGTATGTGGGTGTTGGAGTATCAAGACTCTTTTTTGATGGAACATGTCCTTGTGCCAATGGTGTCTTTGAGGATTATACCTATGGGGCATTGTTGCGTGTAGGGTATGATTTTAATCCCTATTTTGGCGTAGAGTTGCGTGGGGCTACGACATGGATAGAGGATGAGGGGGCAAGACTCAAAGCCCATTACGGAATTTTTGCCAAACCTCAATACCATATCACTAACGATATCAATGTTTATGTATTGGCAGGATATGCCTACACTGAGATTGGCGACAATCCAGTGGTAAGCTTTGATGATACAGGCTTTTCGTGGGGCGTGGGGTTGGAGTACGACCTCTCTAAGGATACTAAAAAAGAGGGAAGTTACGAGAGAGTCTTTGATGGTATAGGTGACCAAGAGAAGGGTTGGGGACTCTTTGTGGATTATCAAAAACTCCTCGAAAAAGATGGGCGACCTGATATGGATATGATCTCGTTTGGTGTTACGTACGACTTTTAATTTTTGCGGAGCAATAAAATCATGAAACGTTTTTTGCTCCTCTATCCTCTTTATGTTGCAGGACTGCTCTATTTTCTCTTTTTTGATAATAACGCCTTAGCGATACAACTCAATCACTTTCATCAAAATCTTTTGATAGAGGCACTTGCTTTGCATTTTGAAGTAGATGCCTATCATATTGTAATTACTCCCTTTTATCACATTACGATTGACAAATCATGCAATGGAGTGGTAGGTTTATGGGTATTTTTTGCTTCGATTGCAGCACACCAAGCCCAAGTGCGACAAAAACTTTTGTGGATAGCAATTGGTTACATTGTCATGATAGTAGCCAATTTTCTACGCATTGTGTTTGTCGTGTATGCCGTCAAATTAGACTCTGGTTACTTTGCCTTTGCACATGATACCATTGGTAACAGTTTTTTAATTGTTGTAGGATTGGTACTTTTTGCTTTGTTTTTAAAGTTTTCTAGGGTATAATAAAAAGTTAAATCTTTTATACTATATACTAAATCTCTTTAGTATTGTTTTCTTCAGTATTTTTTGCTACAGTCTAACAACAAACTATCCAAAAGAATAAAAATTATCCTTTTTTAATTTCAATTTATTTGCTAGATGTGTTGTATTTGTAACAATTCGACAAGTATAAGGCCAAATTATCTGCGAGGATAAGGCGGAAAGCTACAGATCTCTTTGAGATGGCTGAGTTGCATACAATCAATAAAAAACCCTTATAGAAAGGATAGACGATGAAATTACGCTTTTTGATGATGGTGTTGTTTTTCAATATGATTTTGGCTAACACTCTCTACGCATCAGGCGAGACCGATATGCAACCTGCTATTTTCAAAGATAGCAAAGAACAAGTCCCTGCGGGTACGAGTTTTGACTATTATGTCAAGCTACAAAACAACACGGGTATTCCAACGGATGCCAATGTGGAACTCAACATTAGTATCCCTGGTGGCTTTACCTACGAGAGGGTCAATAGTGGACACAGTTGTACCTATGGTGGTGCAACACCCAGTGTGGGCGGAGCAAATGATCAATTAAAATGTACTTTTGCACCTCCTTTTTCTGGCAATAGTTACCAAGAGCTTAATATTACTGTCAAAGCAGGACCTGTGACGGGTGTCTTTAAGAGCTACGCCACGGTGAGTTACGAAAAAGATACCAACCTCGCCAACGATCAAGAAAATACCAAAACCACCGTTATTCCCAGTGCTGATATGGAGATTGTCACGGTGCTTGTCGATCCCACGCCTGAGGTGATTAGTGGAGGGATTGCGACCTACACCACCAAAGTAACCAATAATGGACCCTATGGCACCAACACGGTAACGGTGAAGTATGTTTTGCCTAGTGGGTTTGTTTTTGAGCATGATGATGCCGCAACGCCTGATAATAACGATAGCTTGTGGGCGTGTAGTCAAGTGGGTACCGATATTGTCTGCAACTACAACAATGGAAGTGAGTTTCCTGTA
The DNA here is from genome assembly GCA_000830175.1 of Sulfurovum sp. FS08-3. Lineage (GTDB taxonomy): Bacteria > Campylobacterota > Campylobacteria > Campylobacterales > Sulfurovaceae > FS08-3. The sequence continues at coordinate 21,394 of JQIS01000014.1, forward strand.
GATCATAACTCTACGTTTAATTTCCGTCTTAAGGCTACCAACTACTTTGGAGATGTTACGCTTATAGGTGAAGTTGATTCAGTCGATAATATTTTTGATATCAACACCAGCAACAACTTCAACGATGTTAATGTCACGATACTAGAGGGTACAAACCTCAAGATGGAAAAGAGTGTCGATAGGGCGGTATTTATTGAGGGGGAGGTGGCTACCTTTACACTCAACGTAAGCAATACAGGCTATGTCGATGCCCCCAATGTAGTGGTGCGAGATACTATCCCCATGGGACACACTTTTGTTGAAAGCAATATCACTGCCCCTGTTGATTGGAACTGTACCGTAGCAGGGCAATATGTAGAGTGTAAGCGAGACGGTAATCTAAGCAAAGGGACTAACGAAACGATTACTATTAAAACCACCACGCCCACAACAGGAAGCGACACAGAATATAAAAACTGGGCGGATATAAACTCTACTACTCTAGCCGATGCTGATTTGAGCGACAACAATGCTTCATCGATAAGCTACAAGGTACGAGTCGATCAACTCGATATAGGAGTCGATAAGGTCAAAGTAACCAAAAACAACCCAATATCAGGTAACCCTGTCACGGTGGGGGATAATATTATCTCTACTATTAGTGTCACCAATTACGGTCCTCGCAATGCCACCTCGGGTCAAATCCGTGTCAATGATAGACTCGATGTCAATGAGAGCTATGTGGGATTTAGCGGAACGAATTGGGATTGTAATCACAGTAGTGGGATAGTAAGTTGTGTTTACAACGCAGCTTTAGCCAATGGTGTAACGGCATCTGATCTTAAAATCGAAACAACTGCGTTACAAGCGGGTGTTTTGGATAATGAGGTAGAGGTCAATACCACTTCATTGGGAACTCCAGGGGATCATAATAGTGGCAACGATGATAAAGTAGCTGAAATCAATGCTACAGCTACCAATAACGATGCCGATATTGTCGTCACCAAAACCAGCAATAAAGCCACAGTACTCACAAGCGAGAACAATGTAACCTATCAACTCCTTATCCAAAACAAAGGACCAGGAACGGCAACCAATATACTTGTAAGCGACAACATACCCCAATACTATGCAGGGTATGGTTCTTTGGGAGCAACAAGCCTATCGGTAGAGCATAATAGTAGCCATTGGGGTGGATGTACTATCAATGGCGGTGAGGTGCGATGTACGATTGATACGCTTGAAGCCAATAAGAGTGTAGAGGTCAATATTACTGTAAGTGGTGCAATGCTTCACGGCACTAAAACCAACACCGCTAGTGCCTTTTCAAACAATGTAGGGGACTCCAACCGAAGCAACAACCAAGACGATACCAACCTCACGGTAGCTCCCAAAGCCGATGTGCAGGTGATTCGTAATGAGGTTGTTTTCTCAGAGGTACGAGATAACAAAATCAAAGCAGGAACGGATGCACTCTACTATATCCAAATCCAAAACAACGGTCCAGCCCCTGCGGAGGATGTCAATCTCACCAATCTTTTTGATACAACTATCTATCGACTGCTTGAGATTAATGATGGTCCTTATACCTGTAGCTCAACCGATGGCAATAAGACACTTGAATGTGCTATTGGAACGCTTGACCCCAAAGAGACCGCCAATATTACCCTAAAACTTCGCCCTATTCACTACAATACACCACCCAAAACACCATGGGAGCTTAATAATAGTGTGAGCGTAGAGACAAGTACCTTTGATATGAACCATACCAATGATGAGCTTAATGAGACCCTGCCCATTACCTACGGCGAGGTGGATATCTCTATCGAAAAGGATGAATCGGAGATTTTCATTGAGCCTGTCAAGTATGACCCCGATAACAATGCCAGTAATATTATCGTCTATAAGATTACTATCAACAACTTTGGACCATCCGAAGCTACCAATGTAAAATACATCGATAAAGTCGTCAATGTCTCTCCTGATGATCACAACATGACCTTTTTGGGGGATACGAACAATAGCAATGGAAGCGACTATAACTTAAGCCGACACTGTACGCCCCCTAGCCCTGCAACGTTCGAGCCCAACGATAATCCACCTGAAATAAACTGTAGCGTACCAGGAATTTTGCAAAGCAAGGGTAAATATGAACGCTATTTGGTCTTTCATGTTGATGCGGCTCCACACCAAATCAAAGGGGATGTCTATCACGATGAGGTCAATGTCACTTGTGATCAAAATGAGACAGAGGCTAAAAACAACGAAGAGGATGAGAAGACAACGGTACGAACGGCGATTGATTTGAATATTACCAAAACTTCGACCAAAAGCCCCGTAGAGGTAGGGGAGGATTTTAACTTCACATTCTATGTCGAAAACGACGGACCTGGATATGCTCCCAATACACAAGTCAAAGATTTTTTGCCTACGGGGATGAAGATTGTAGGCACGCCTGTGGTGGAGGGAAATTCTACCAATTTTCCAGGTGACAATGGAAGCTGTTTGGTCAAAGATAGCAACACTACACTGGAGTGTAACCTTAATGACAAAGATGGAGTGATGCGTAGCAATGAGTGGCGTCGTATTACCGTACCTGTACGCTTCACAACTTATACGGGTGGCGTTGATAAAAATACAACCGTCCTCAACCGCACATGGGTACGCTCCAACGATGATGGCACGGATAAGTGGAAACAACTCGAAAACAATACGAGCAACAATGATGGTAACGAAAGCGTAATAGTCCATAAACCTATCCATATCGGTGATAAAGTGTGGCACGATAGAGATGCTGATGGGGTGCAAGATGGCGGAGCAGAGAGTGGCATAGAAGGAGTAGTTGTTAGGCTCTATAAATCCAATGGAGATTTGGTAGCTACTACAGAGACGAATAGCAGTGGAGAGTATGGATTTGATGTGAACTCTTCGGGTAACTATTATGTAGAGTTCAATGCTTCCAATGTCACCCATAACTCTCCCGATGGAGACAAAAGTTACGATGCCATTTCACCCAAAGATAAAAACACTACTAATGATAATCTTGATAGCGATATATTTGATAGCAACAAATCTACTCCAATTTTCTTTGCAGATTATGGCGACAATAATCTAAGCCTTGATGCAGGGTTTTATGACCTTGCCGAGCTAGGAGATAGAATTTGGATTGATATTGATGGAGACGGCAAGCAAGATAGCGGTGAGGGCAACTACACAGGAAGCGTTACGGTCAAACTCTACAAAGAGGGTAATGCTACCGTGCAAGAGACGAATGTTACCAATAATGGAAGTTATCTTTTTAAAGATTTAATCCCAGGAAATTACTATGTGGAGTTTAATGTCTCTGATGCTACTTATGAATTTACACTCTATCAATTTAGCAAAGCTGGAATCACCAACGCCAACAACAGCGATGCCAATCGTACGACGGGCAAAACGCCCAGTGTGAATTTGGAATCGGGCGAAAAAGATACTACTCTCGATGCAGGTGTCTATAAGGCAGGGGTAAATTTGGGCGATACCGTTTGGCTTGATTATGATGGTGATGGTATTCAAGACCATAATGCTAGTGAAAAAGGAGTAGCGGGAGTCATTGTCAAGGCTCTTAATACCTATACAAACCAAGAGCTTACAACGACGACCGATGAGAATGGTACGTATCTATTTGAAAACATAATCCCTGGACCCTATATTGTCACTTTTGATATTAATAACACCTACCGTATCACACAAAAAAATGCAGGAAGTGACGACACCAACGATAGCGACGCCAATGCCACTACTAAAAAAACAGATACTATTATTTTAGTTTCAGGTGAAAATAACATGAGTGTCGATGCAGGTATCTATATCCCCGTCAAGATTGGTGACCAGTTGTGGTGGGACAAAAATGGCAACGGTAAAAAAGATGATGCCAATAATACGTTTATAGATGATGAAAAATGGGATATTGGTCGAACGGGTCAAGGAGTCAATGATTTGGCAGGTGTAACAGTGACACTCGTAATTGATGATGTTTTGAGTTCTGTTACTACCATGACAGATAACAATGGATATTATCTTTTTGACAATTTGGCTCCTGGGCATACTTATGGAGTGAAATTTACTCGACCCGTATCTAACGCATGGGGGAATACCCGCAAGTATCACTTCACCACGCCCAATGCCGATGCAGACCACAACGACAGTGATGCCAACTTAAGCAGTACAACTACTTCAGAGGATGGGGGCTATACCGCTAATACACCCATGATGTATTCAGGCGATAGCAATCTAACGCTTGATGCAGGGGTCTATATGCCTATCGAGATTGGTAATTATGTTTGGGAAGACCTCAACTACAATGGGAAACAAGACTCAGGTGAACCCAAAGTGAAAAATGTGGTTGCCTATGCCGTCAAAGATGGGGCAGTGCTACCTGACAAAAACGCTACAACAGCTAATAACGGTGAATACTATCTCCATAGAGGACTTAACCTTCCGCCAGACCACAACTACAGCGTCTATTTTGATTTTTCAACAATAGTGGGTGATTGGTATGTGACCAAACAAAATCAAGGGAGTGACGACAAAGATAGTGATGCCAATAGCACAGGCTATACAGGAGGGACTAGACTCTACTCTAACGATACCAATCACACTTTTGACCTAGGTATCTACCGCAAAGCCTCTTTGGGCAATCGTGTATGGCTTGACGATAACGGCAATGGGATACAAGATAGCGGTGAGGCTAATGTGAGCGATATTAATGTAACGCTCTATGATGAGAATAATATCTCCATAGCATCCGTCAAAACCGATAGTAATGGTAGCTATAGCTTCAAAGACCTTAACCCTGGATACTACTATGTAGAGTTTAATCTCACCTCCAATCCACTCTATGCAGGGTATCGCTTCACCGAGGCAAATGTCACGGGTGCTACGCAAGAGAACAACAGCGATGCCAATGTAACCACAGGCAAAACCCAACGCCTCTTCTTGCAATCGGGTGAAAACAATACAAGCCTTGATGCAGGTATCTTTAAACCCGCCTCTATCGGTGATAGAGCATGGATAGATGCTAATGGTAACGGTGTCCAAGAGAGTGGAGAACACAATCTAAGCGATGTGAATGTAACCCTATGGTCAAAAACTACAGGTTTGCAAGTAACCGAAGATTTAAACGGTACTACTTTTGGTACATTGGGTACTATAGAGACAAATGCTACGGGTGGTTATCTCTTCAAAAACCTCAAGCCCGATACCTACTTTGTCAAATTCCAAGCCCCAACAGAGAGTGGAACGGGTCGCCAATATGTCATTACGGTAGAAAACAACACGACCAAAACAGATGATAACGACAGCGATACCAACACCACAGGACAAATATCAGGACAAACGGGCGATTATATCTTAAGCTCAGGCGAAGATAACAGAAGCGTCGATGCAGGATTTTATATTCCCGTCAAAGTAGGCGATAGAGTTTGGATAGACAAAAACTATAACGGTATTCAAGATGCCAATGAGAGTAATCTTTCGGGAGTTACCGTTAAGCTCTACAATGAGACACATACGGAAATAACGCAAAATGTATATGGTGCATCATTTGGTACAGTGACAACCGATACAAACGGTACTTATCTCTTTGAAAACCTCCCTGCAAATCATAGTTACTATGTGAAGTTTGATATTACCGCATACAATATCGCCAATAGCACCAATTATAAAATCACCCAAAGAAATCAAGGCGGTGACGATACCAACGATAGCGATGCTAATAATACGACATTCCTATCCGACCCAACGCCTATTATGAAATCAGGTGAACAAAACC
>JQIS01000015.1 GCA_000830175.1 Sulfurovum sp. FS08-3
TTAAAAGTTGTCAAAGTCGTGATTGTCTTTTGGGGTTGGGAGATGGTGGGGTGTGTGGAGGTTTAGGGGTTGGATAGTTCAACCCGCTCCACAACAATCTCTTTGGCAAGAAGATAGAAGATAGCTCCTCTAGCCTCTTGAAGGGTTGTCGCTTTGATGGCTTGTAGGTAGGCTTTGACTTGTGCGATATGCTCCTCTTTGTGGGCGTTGGAACTTTTGTAGTCCACCACTACAAAACCACTAGATTCCTCTATAAGCAAATCAATGACCATACGCCTTTGATTGTAAACAAGTGCTATCTCTTTGTAGTAGCGATTATTTTCAATAAGCTCCAAAAAGGGTGCGTTGCTTATGAGTCGCTTGATTCTAGCTTCGATATCCTCTATTTTTTGGAGGTTGAGTAGATTGCCAAATTGATTGATCATCGCCCCCATGGCACGTTGCAAAAACTCTGGTTTGAAACCATAAAGCATCTCAAGGGTGTAGTGCAACGCATTACCAAAATCAATTTGGCTTGAGTCTTCTTTGGATTGAGTCTCTTTGTCGGCTCGTCCGTAGTGCGAGATCGGCAAAAAGTTGGGTTGGGGTTCGAGAGTAGGTTGAGGTTGTCTCTCGATGATAAAATGCCCCAAAGGGTGCATATCGAGTCCATCAAAAACAGACTCTTTTTCTTTGATAATAATACTCATCGAATAGACCGCTCGTGTCATGGCGACATAGAGGAGGTTCATGTGGTCTTTTTGAGCCAATGCTTTTTTTCGCTCCAGTGCTAGGGCATAGAGGCTATCAAAATGTTCACGGTTGGCATGGCGTAAATAGATGTTGTCTATTTTCAATTTTTCGTTGTAGTTGTAGAGCAACAAACTGCGATCGGGTGGTTTTTTGGTGCTTCTATCGACTAATATGACGTGTTCAAACTCCAATCCCTTAGCACCGTGTACGGTAATAATCTTGGCTCCGTAATCAACCGCACTTGAAATCTCAATCGAAGCGGCGTAAAACTCCTCCAAAAAGGTAGGAATATCACGGTAGAGAGCGGCAAACTCTAGGAGTTTAAGCACATTGGGATCGTGGTGAAAAGCTCCAAAAAGCTCTATGAGCCTATGACACACCGCAAAAGGCTCTAGGGCGTGAAAGTACCAACTTCTATCAAAATGCTCTACGCTGTATTTGAGCATCAATGCCTTGGCATCAAGGATTTGATCGTAAAAAAGATACTCCACCATCGCTACAATAGCCACAATTTTGGGAAGTTTATTGAGTGATGAGGAGGTTTGGAGGATGCTAGGGATGGTGTGTCGTAAAAGTTCATTTTGTATCAATAGCCCATCTTTGTTGGTAAAGACCAAAAAAGCAATATCGCTCACACTCGCTCCATGAGCCAGTAGATTTTGGGCTACTTCAACGGCTTTTGTTATCACCTCATCGCTACGGTACAGCTCTACAAATCCCTCATGGGCATCTGGGCGGGTAAGCTGTCTAAGATAGCCTTGCATACGTCCCTCAAAAACGCTATTGACAAACTCCACCACGCTTTTGGAGCTTCGATAGTTGGTGTTCATCTTCTCAATCGTGACATCGTAAGCTCTAGCTACCGTATCAAAAAGCTCCTCAATCCCTCCACGAAAACGGTACAAAGATTGTTTGGTATCACCTACATAAAAAAAGCTCTTGAAGCCGTTTTGCCCCTCTCCTGAGCAAATCTCTTCAATAAGGGGAGCAAAGAGCGAAAATTGTAAAATAGAGGTATCTTGAAACTCATCAATCAAGATGTGTTTGAATTGGCTATCAAGTTTGAAATAGACGTAAGCTCTCTCGTGTTGGGTGAGTAAAATATAGGCAATAAGTGCCAAATCGTCAAAAGTAAGGCGGTTTTTCTCTATAGCATAAAAGAGTGTTGCACTTTTGAAATCACTGTAGAGGCGAAAGAGATGGGTAATAACCAAAGAGTCTTTGGACTCTACCCACTCAAGCAAGAGAGCCTTTAGCTCATCAAAAAGCAACTCAACGGAGACGGAGGCGTATTTTTTGAACCACGAATGCTCTCCTAGATGCTCATATCCCCAAAGCCCCTTTTTGAAAAACTCTTGTATCGAAGGTGTTTCAAACTGCTTAATGGCACGGTTACTCGCCCCCGTAGCCTCTAGTGCCTCCATCATTGCCAAACGTTTTTTCTCTATGGTTTTCTCTATGGCTTGAATATCAAGAGAGGTTTTTTCAATCGTGGGCAAAATAGGGTCAATCTTGTAAAAATCTTGCATCAAAGGGAGTGCTTTGCCCAAATGTCTATCATCAAGCAATCGCAAAAGTGTCATAAGGTGAGGCATATCCCCCGAAGTTGCCACTTTGGAGACGAAGCGTTCAAGTATCTCCTCATAATCACCCTCTCCCATCTCAAAAGTAGGCTCTAATCCCACCTCAAACGAAAGCGAACGCACAATCGAAGCAAAAAAGCTATCAATGGTGACAATGTATCCACTTTGCGACAAAAAGAGATTTTGCACCGCCTCTTTTTTTGCCACTATCTCTTGGTCTTCCAATCCTGTAAGAGCCATAACCTCTTCTAAAAAAAAGCGATTTTTTTCATGGTCAATCTCTTTGATATACCCAAAGACTCGTTGGTGCATCTCGTGTGCTGCTTTTTTGGTAAAGGTAGCTGCCAAAATCGAAGCGGGAGACTCTCCCATAAAAAGCAACGCCACATAACGAACGCTGAGTTTAAAGGTCTTTCCGCTCCCCGCACTGGCACTGTAGGCAAAACGGTTTTTAAATGGGTTGGGCATAGACTCTTCCTTTTTGGGCATTGTAAAGACATACTATTATTGTATCAAGTTTGGCGTTAAGCTTTCCTCGTTAGGAGTAATCAAAAGGAGAAAAGATAGTTGCGTGAAGCTTTATAACGAGCAAAAAACCTCAAAGAACCCGCTTTAATATGTTATAATCTTATCCACAACAAACCACGATAGAGGATACTAGATGCGAAGTGATGAAGTCAAAAAGGGGCATAGTAGAGCCCCACACCGCTCACTTTTTCGAGCGACAGGATTAAAAGATGAGGATTTTGAGAAGCCCTTTGTTGGGGTTGCCAACTCCTTTATTGAGGTTATTCCAGGGCATTTTTTCTTAGACAAAGTCAGCGATATTATCAAAGAGGAGATTAGAGCCAACGGATGCGTACCGTTTGAGTTTAATACCATTGGAGTCGATGATGGTATCGCTATGGGGCATGATGGGATGCTTTTTAGTCTCCCCTCTCGTGAACTTATCGCCAACTCCATTGAGACGATGATGAATGCCCATAAATTTGATGCCATGATAGCCATTCCCAACTGCGACAAGATTGTACCAGGGATGATTATGGGGGCGTTGCGCGTCAATGTTCCGACAGTATTTGTCAGCGGTGGTCCCATGGCAAAAGGCTACACCCAAGAGGGTACGCCCATCGACCTTGCAACCGCTTTTGAGGCAGTAGGCAAATACGAAGCGGGGCAAATTTCTGCCGATGAGCTTTACGATATTGAGTGTAATGCGTGTCCGAGCGGAGGAAGTTGCAGCGGTATGTTTACAGCAAACTCCATGAATACGCTTATGGAAGCGATGGGCATAGCATTAAGTGGCAACGGCACTATTTTGGCTTTGACCAGTGCTAGAGAGGAGCTTTATAGGCAAGCTGCACGACGCATTTGCGAACTTGCCAAACTTGATTGGGAGAGCAAACAAAAGTACAACCTTCGCTCTATTCTCAATGAAAACGCCGTGCGTAACGCCTTTGCTGTGGATATGGCAATGGGTGGAAGCTCCAATACCGTCTTGCATATGTTGGCTATTGCCAAAGAGGCACAGGTTGATTTTGAACTCAAAGATATTAATGAGATTAGCCAAAGAGTGAGCCATATTGCCAAAATCTCCCCCTCTTTGACGACGGTACACATGCAAGATATTGACAAAGCAGGAGGGGTAAATGCCGTAATGCACGAGATGGATAGACGAGGCGATATTTTACTTGATAATCCAACGATCACGGGTGAACGCATCAAAGAGCGAATCGCTAATGCTTTCATAAAAGATACCAATATTATTCACACCCTTGAAAATCCCTACTCCAAAGTGGGCGGATTGGCAATTTTGTACGGCAATTTAGCCACACAAGGGGCTGTTATCAAAACCGCAGGGATTACAGGAAGCCGTGTCTTTACGGGCAAAGCGGTCTGTTTTGATGGGCAACCACAAGCCATTGCAGGGATAGTTGAGGGCAAAGTCAAAGCAGGTGATGTAGTCGTCATTCGCTACGAGGGACCCAAAGGGGGGCCAGGTATGCAAGAGATGTTGGCACCTACTAGTTTGATTATGGGCATGGGACTAGGTGATAAAGTGGCTTTGATTACCGATGGGAGATTTAGCGGGGCTACAAGGGGAGCGAGTATCGGTCATGTGAGTCCCGAAGCCGCTGAGGGAGGCATGATAGGATTGCTTGAAGATGGCGATGAGATTCATATTGATGTGGACAATTATATCTTAAGCGTCAATCTAAGCGACGAAGAGATAGCTGCGCGTAAAGCCAACTTTACTCCTATCAAAAAAACCATCCATTCAAGTTGGCTCAAACAGTATCGTGCACTCGTAACCAACGCCAGTAGCGGAGCGGTATTGCGTACCGATATGTTTTAGTAGCTGATGTTACGCAAAAATAGGAGTAGAGTCCCTATTTTTGGCAAGGAGACTTGTGTCCCTTGCGACCCTCTATACGCTACAATCTAGCTCTATGGGGCAAAACAATAAAAAAGCCAAATATTTTTTAAAAAACGTATCAATAAAGAGGCAATGTATGCATAATGATTACTTCGTCCAACCCCTACTTGATGAGCTACAAAGCAGCACCAACCCCCTCCATCTAGCTCACAAAGCTCAACACCTCTCAGGCAAAGTGGGCTTTGATTTTGATTCACCCAAAGATGCGTTTTCCAAAGTACGAGAAGAGTGTTTTGAAATCGAAGAGGCTTTGTATAATTCTACAATCGAAAAAGAGCATCTACTCGAAGAGATAGGCGATGGTTTTTTTGCTCTCATTAACTTTGCTCGTCATTGCGATTGCAATCCCCAAGAGCTTATCCATCAAGCTACATACAAATACCTTAAACGCATAGAGTATATCGAAGAGCGACTCAAAAAAGAGGGCAAAAACTGGAAAGATGCCACCTTTGAGGAGATGGAACGCTACTGGGATGAAGCCAAAGCAAAAAAGGTTCATAAATAATCAAGCTATTTTGCCAAAGCATCACTTCCAAAAAAATTATCGTTATTTCGCAAGACTTATGTGCTATAATCTAGCAAATAGATATGTAAAAAGGATTTACATGATTAATATCACACTTTCAAGTTTACGCAACAATGAAGAGTTTTTTAATATTAATGATATTGCAAAAATTGTAAATGGACGCAAAAAAGAGGAAGTGGGATTTTTTGTACCCAAAGCTTTAAAAAAAGAGTTTGAAGCCTTTGTTGGTGAGATAGAAAAAAAGAAAAAACGCAAACTGCTCCAAAGAGTAGTCAAGGCAAGTAAAAAAGACCCCATGGGCGATGGAGTCATTGATGATGGCATTGTATAGAGGGGATATTGTCCTAGTTGATTTTAACCCCGCCAAAGGTGGAGAGATAGGCAAATATCGCCCTGCCATTATCATTAGTAGCAATGACGATAATGAAATACTCGATACTATTATTGTCATTCCCCTCTCAAGTGTCGTTGAAGCCAATGCTATCCCTTATCGCTACCCTATTACTCAAAGAGACAAACTCAATAAAAATAGCGATGCTTGTATCTATGAGATAAGAGCATTATCCAAAACAAGAGTCAAAGAGAAGCTCTCTACTGTGAGCGTCAATGAACTTAGAGAAGTTCAAAGATGTTTGTGTGAGATTGTGGGCTAAGCAATAACACCTATAAAAGAGTGATAACCTTACAATCTTTGCCTATGTGATGCTCAAAACCCAACCTACGATACGTTTGTGATATTGGGTTTGGGTTTGGAGATGTAGAAGCCTTGGGAGTAATCAATCCCGATAGATGCTACGTATTCGTAGAGTTCTTTGGAATCAACAAACTCCGCAACGGTCTTGATGCCCAGCTTTTTGGCAAAGGCGACAATGGTTTCAACCACGACTCGTAAATTCTCATCGTAGAGCATGGTATTGATAAGTGAGCCGTCAATTTTGATAAAATCAACGTGCAAATTGATAATATGGCTAAAGTTTGAATAGCCTGTACCAAAATCATCAATAGCAATCTTTGCACCGTATTGTTTCACTTCGGCGATAAAGGAGGCGACAATACCGTAGTTGGTAATGCCCTCCGATTCGAGTATCTCAAAGGTAACACGGCTTCCCAAATCGTAGGTTTTGAGTTGCTCAAAAATAAATTGATGGGTTTCAAAGTTTTCGATGTCGTTGATAGAGATATTGATAGAAAAATCCATCGCTTTGTCGGCAAAATATTTAAAAGTCTGCTCTATCATGATTTTGGAGATGTTGTGGTAGATGCGTGATTGTTTGGCGATACCCAAAAAGACAAAAGGGGCGATGATTTGATTGTTGGAACCAATGAGTCGTACGAGGGATTCGTATTTGACAATTTGGTGGGTTTGATTATCGACTATGGGTTGGAAATAGGGGACAATTTTGTTGTTTTCGATCGCCTCTTTGATCTTTTTGCTCCAAAGGAGATTGTTTTTGTACTCTTTGAGCGTTTCAAAGGATTTGTCGTAGATGGCAAAGCGAAGTTTGGAGTTTTTTGCCTCATGCAAAGCCACATCGGCACTAATAAGGAGATCGTGCGTATCAAGTGCGATACCCATGGTAGCGTTCATATCAATCTCATAACCGTTGGTAAAGATAGTTTGGTTGTTGATAGAATGAGAGAGAAGATTGAGTTGCTTGATAAGCTCCATACGGCTTAGATGCATAGAGTCCAAAATCACATACTCATCGCCCGACATTTTGTAGAGTTTTGCACCTTTGGAGGGGAGGTGACGCTTGATAATCTTGCCAAACTCAATCAAGACAAAATCTCCAATATCAATACCGTAAAAGTCATTAATCTCTTTGAAACCATCGATATTAATCAAAATAATCATAGGTGCTTTGTAGGCTTTGATATCTTCGGTGAGTTTGGTGCGGTTGGGTAGATGGGTAAGTGAATCGGTATAGAGCTGGTGCATGAGCCTATCTTGTTTGCGTTCAAGCTCCTTTTTGTACTCTTCGAGTTGGGTAATATCGCTTAGATTGATAACGTAGTTTTCGGTATCAAATCGCTCCACTTTGATGCTAAAGATATAGGCTTGATTTTTTTTGAGGATTTTGACCTTGTAGAGACGGTGGTTTTGCAATACTTTGCTAACCCACTCTTGTTTGTCTGTTGCGTAGATGTAGTCCTCCTCTTCTACCTTTTCAAAAAAATCACAAACACACTGATGCTCTTGGATAAACTCTTCGAGATTGGCGTATTGATCAAAAAAGTTAAAAAAACTTGCATTGACACTTTGGATAACTTTGCCGTTGGTGAGGATAAGAATATCGGGTTGAATATCCATGATGCGTTGAAGTTTTGTTTTTTGGAATTGCAACTCATTTTGATTGTGTAGGATTTGGTTGCTCATGGTGTTGATATTTTCTACGAGCTTAACGACCTCTTTGGATGAGGAGAGTTCAAGCGAGACGATGTCGTTGTTTTTGATACGATTAAGGTGGGCAAAAATGACTCCAAAGGGGCGTTCGATGGTGAAATAGAGGATAATGATGAGGGCTAAAATGACCAAAACAACCAACAAAGAGATATTTTTGATGACAAGGTAACGGTTTTGATTGATAAGTTCAACCACCGAAGAGCGATCGTGAATCGTCACAATATACCACTCCCACGGGCGAAACCTTAGCGTACTAATGACGTAGTTACTAGCAAGAAAGGCGTGTGTGGGAGTCTCTAGGTCAATACTCTTGAGTATGCCCTTATCGACATGGTTGCGACTAATCCAATGGGTTTTGGTGGGCGTAATAATAGCAATATCGTATATGTTTTGTTTAAAGATATTTCGCAGTGAGCCAATGAGTTCGGTTTGCGAGAGCTTTTTGGCTTTGGCATATCCCTCTTGAAATTGCCCATAGGTAAAAAAGAGAGCTTTAAACTCCGATTCGATGAGGTAATAGACCTTGTTGGAGATGCTTTGGGTTTGGGCTTTGAGCGATTGGGTGGTGTAGCCATAGAGCAAATGGGTGATACCTTGCGATATAACAAAAGCACTCAAAACACCCAATATCACAATGGGAATGGCTATTTTGGTCATCAAATTGGTTTTGGAGGCTAGATGTTTGAGATACTTCATAGAGGCAACTTTATCGTTTGTAAAAGGGTGCGAATATCATCGTAGTGGCTATCATTTGCGGGGACAACACCGTAGCGTAGATTGTTGCCCCATGTTTGAGTGATGTGGGCATGGCTGGGATTGGAGAGGGGTTTGAGAGCCAAAAGCTCCTCCTTGATGGCGTTTATAACTCCAATAGGCAACGTTTGGGCTTGATAGACAAGCAAAAAACCCGCAAAAGGTTGGCTTGTAGCAAGGATTTGAAGATCAAAATGTTTGTATTGCTCTACGATAGAACTTTTGGCACTTCCTAGCTGTGCATTGCCCAAAATGACCTGCAAAATGGCATTGGTGTGGCTATCGGCAAAGATGTATTGGTTGTTTTGCAAAGAGCTATTGTGGTCATAGAGTATCTTTTGAGTCGCCAAAAAACCGCAAGTAGAGTACTTTTGGGTGAGGGCAAAGGAGGCATTGCGAAGATTATTAAGCGTTGTATTGTGGGTCTTTAACGCAAAGAGTGAGCAAGTATAGGAGTGATTGCCTTTCTCATCCAAAAAACGCACAAGGGGCTTGATATGGGGGTAGCGATGGGTAGCCTCGACATAGGGCAAAGGACCTAGCAAGGCTATATCAACTATGCCATTACCAAGCTTATCAATTAAATCGGCATAGTTTTGAGTATAGATGATTTCAAACTTAACATCTATTTTGGATTCCAAATAGCCTAGCATAGGAAGGTACTGCTCAAGAAGTTTTTGGGATTTGACCATAGGCAACGGAGCAAATCGCACCATTTGAGGCGTTTGTGCCATTGCGGTGCAAACCAAAAAGATAAACCAAAAGTATCGCAACATCTAACCCCTCCCTTATAAGAGAATATTTTTAAATTCTACTCCAATAAAAGTTTAATCTAGCTTTAGGCAAAGCCATTCTATCTTTTGATATAACCGATATTACGCACTCACAAAATACTCCATTAAAATAGGTCATTACAAGGCACGAAACAATCTACAATGTTTGAGATTGCTTTACTTCGTTGCCAATGACAAACCTTTATCATTTTACGCTATAATCCACCCCATGAAAAAAGACATCACCACCAAAGATACCATCAAAACCATCACCCAAGATATAGCCAAATATATCTTAGAAATTGAAGTAACCGATATAGAGTTTGTCGAACAAGAACTCAAACGCATAGAAAGAAGAGAAGCCGATATTGTAGCCCTTTGCAAAGTAAACGGCATTGAAGCTATTTTACACTTAGAGATTCAAAACGACAACGACAAAACCATGCACCGTAGAATGCTAAGGTATTATAATGACATCAAAATGCGTTTTGAACATTTACCTTTGTTTCAATACGTCGTCTATATCGGCAAACCCAAACTCAAAATGAAAAGCACTATCATTGAAGAACACCTAAAGTTTAGTTATAATATCATTGATATGCACACCATCGATTGTGAGAAGTTTCTAAAGATGGACACTCCCGATGCTTTGGTGTTGGCTATATTGTGTGATTTCAAAGGAAGAGATGAGAGAGATGTCGTAACTTACATCATCAAAAGGCTACAAGAACTCACCAAAGACAATACCCACCAAAGGGGAAAATATATGGTGATACTAGAAGAGCTTTCAATCAATAGAGATTTACAAAAAGTTGTAGAGGAGTCAGAGAGAATGATACGAGATATGAAATTAGAAGAGTTGCCAAGCTATAAAATGGTCCTTGAGAGAGGAATTGAGAGAGGGATTTCTTTGGGCAAACAAGAGGGAATAGTGGAAACTACGCTCAATATGGCTATTATGATGATAAAAGAGTTTCATCTATCCATCGATCAAGTAGCC